>CBIHRA010000004.1:0-224961 GCA_966212325.1 uncultured Burkholderiaceae bacterium
TGCTGACCACCGAAGCTGAAGCCGACACCGATGCTACCGCCACTGCTGCTGTTACTGCTCGTCTGATGATTCGTATCCCGCGCGCTTTCCAGATCGATGTCGCGTGCGGCATTTAGCTGAACGTTTTGCCCCGTGATTTGCGTCCCGTGTGCCTTGATGTCGCCATCGGTCGCATTGCCGTTCGCATCGAGAGCCCCGCTGCCGGTCGCGACGATCGTCACGTTGCCTCCCGCCTGCAGCGTGCTGCCGTCGTTCGTCACCGAACTGCTTTCCGCTTGGCTGCGGCTCGTACCACCGCCTATGCTCGTGGTCACCTTCACCAAGCTCATCTGGCCGGGGCTCGTTAGGGCTTGATACGCCCCATACGCCGACAACGCAGCCTGTGCCTCGTCAAGCTTGGCCAACCGCTTATTGTTCGTATGCTGCGCCGCCGACAGGCTCTGGTTGATCGTCGCCACCGCATTGCCCAGCGCCCCGCCGATCGTCGTGGTCGTGCCGAACTGGCTCGCGCTCTGGCTCATACTGCTTTGCATCGCATCTGTACCGGCATCGAGGGTCACGTTCTGGCCGATCAGCGTCAGATCTTTGCCCGCCGACAAGTCCGAACCTTGCACCGTCACGTCTTGCTTGGCATCGAGCGAGACATTGCCGCTCGCGCTGACGATCTGTCCGCGAATGGTGCTCTGCGTCTGCGCCGCAGTATCCTGCGCCATGTGCGAGTTCGATACGCCGACGGTAAAGCCCGTGCCGGTGCCATTGCTGCCCAAACTGCCGATTTGGCGGCTGCTCGAGTCCTGATGACTCTGGCTCGTATCCGTGCCGGCCATCACATTGATCGCACCTTGGCTGGCGATCATGTCCACGCCTTGCACGCCGCTGACGCCCGAGCCGACGACGTCGATGTCGCCCGTCTTGCTCTTCACCACCACGCTGTTGCCGGTGACGGCGCTCGCCGTTTGCTGCGTCGTTGCTGAATTGCCGTTCGAATTGCTGCGGCTCGCGTTATAAGGCGACGAGCTCACACCGCCGCTGTTGGGACCACCCGTCACCCAACGGACATTGTCTCCCGGGCTCGGAGCGGCCAACTGAAATCCCCAGCCCGAACTACTCGACTGCATACTCTGCCGCAGTTGATCGGTCGACGTTTGCAACAAGACATTGCGATTCGCGCTCAGCGTCGCGATTCCACCCGCTGTGATGGTCGATCCCGTCACCGTAATGTCACCGTCGATCGGATTGCCGGCGGCGTCCTTCTGTGCGCCGCCTGTCGCGGCCAGCGTGACATTGCCGCCACCGCGGATCGTGCTGCCGGCATTCGTGACGCTCGTGAGATCAGTCGTAGCCGAACTCCGGCTGTGACTGAACGACATCGAAACGGACGGCGAATCGAGAGCACTCGCAAACATCTCATTGCTCACGCCCTCCAGGCGCTGAACGGCATTGCCCGACGAATTCGCCTGGCGCAGGTTACGAACCGTGTCGAGCGGCGTGCCCGTGACCCCCACGGAGAAGCCGCTCGAACGCGCATCCTGCTGGTCGTGCGAATGCTCGTTGTCCAGCCCCGGATCGATAGCGATGTTCTGGGCCTGAATTTCGATGTTACCGGTCGCACCCGTCGTATCTTGGGTCGCCTTGCCCGCGACGATGTCGCTGCCACCGACATGCACGTCGGAACCGGCCACGATCGATACGTTGCCGGCCACGCTGCCCACAGTGCTGCGCGACTGGCTCTCGGTCACGGAACTCGCGTTGTATTCATCCTTCTGCTCGCTCGAGCCGTAGCTGATGCCAATGCCACCCGTACCCGAAAAGCCCGAATGCTTCACATCATGAAATTCGGAATCCTGATAAGAGTCGTGGGCCGCAGTGATGTCGATCTTGCCCGTCGCTTGGAGCGCGACGTTGCTCGTTGCCACGACGTTGCTGCCTTGGATGCTCAGGTCTTTCCCACTGACGACCGACACCGCGTCTGCCGAAATCGTGCTTGCATCGGCTGTTTGCGAAACTTGCACGACATGGTCGACCTTGCTGGTCTTGCTGCCGAAGCCGCTATGGCTGCCCGAATTGTAGTTGTCCGAGCTGTGCGTCTCCGTGGCGGCTCCAACGTTCACGTCGCCTGCCGCAATCAGCACAGCATTTCCTTGCTTCAAATCGATGGTGCTGCCCGTGATCGTCATGTCCTTGCCGGCCATAACGGTCAGATCGTTACCGCTCTTGATCGTCGTTCCCTTCACGACGTCGTCGGATGTATGAATATCGTCGGCAAAACTGCCATGGCCGCTTCCGCCCGATGCGCTGCTATGCATCGTGGAAGTCGTCGTGGATGCGAGCAGGGACACATTACCAGCGGCAGCAATCGTTCCGCCGCCGTCGAGCCTGATCGTCGCACCTCTAGCCGTCAGATCGCCGCCGACTCCGATCGTCGATGTGCCTCCGACGCTCACGCTGCTGCCGATCCCCTGCATGAAGCTCGTATCCGACACGCCGTTCATGCGCGATACGACTTTATGTTCGCCGGTCTGCTCGGCGTCGAGCGCCCAATTGCCGAGCACCTGTGCCGCTAGGTTGCCTCCAACCGACAGGTTTGCCGCTTTCTGATCGAAGTTGCCGCCGACCGAAAGGATCGCGTCGTTCTCGACGTTGATACTCGCCACCGGCCCGAGGGTGCTCGTCATACGCGTCGCACCATTGCCGTTGATCTGATTGACGGTATTGATCGCCGTGTCGAGCAGCAGGTTTCCGCCCGTTTGTAGCGCTAAGCTGCCGGCGCTGATCGCTCCCGACGTCAGTTTGATGTCGCCCGTCGTCTGCAACGTCATATGACCGCCGCTTTGCAGCGTGCCGAACGAACTGTCGATGTTCTGGCCGGTCAACGTCAGCCTATCCGAGGCGCGAATCGTGCCGCTGTTCGTCACGCCCTTCGCGTTCTCGATGTCGATATTGCTGGCCTCGATCAGCGGGCCGTTGCCCATGTTCTCTTGGCTAGCTTGCGCGAGATAGACGACTGGGACGAGCACCGATTTTCCGTCCACGACCTCGGTCTGCATGATGACGACGTTGCTCGTGAGACGCTCGACCTGCTCCGCCGACAATCCCATTCCCGGCGCTAAGTTCAGCGATTTGGCCAGCGACGCGCCCGACGTCAGCAGGGCCTGGAACTCGCTTTGCGTATCGGCGTAGTCGGTCAGCACAGCCCTGCCCGTCAACGACATGATCTGGTTCTGAACGAGGTTCTGTTCGTAGAAGCCGTCGCCCAAGCGCATTTGAATGCGGCTCGGGTCCATGCCCATTTGCTGGAAGTAGTAGTCGCTCGACATCCACTGATGCAGGTTCGTGAATGCCGGATTGGTTTCCACTAGATACCGCGCGTTCGGTGCAGTGTCCGGCTTGAACAAACCGCCTTGCGGGACGGTCAGATTCGTCAGGACCGGCAACGCAGTCGCTTTTCCCAGCACGGGATCGGACGTCGCAACGCCCCCGCTGACGGGTGCGGGCGTGCGACTCGTTGCCGCAAGATGGATGCTGTTTCCGGCAGTCCCGCGAATGACCGGGGAAACCCATGGTCCCCCCGACATCCCGCCTGCCCCCACGGGCACATTGCTTGTCACCGAGGTCGCTCCGGTCGCCGACAGCGTCTGGCCCGGGGCCAGCCCGAGCGGCGTCACGCCCGCGCTACCTCCCGTGTTGATGATGGTCACGCCGGTGCCGCTGATCGTGCCGTTGGACGACCAAGTCGAATCGTAGCTGGGCAGCGCATAGGTGCGAACGTCTGCCGACGCGTTGCACCCGCTCGCGCAGAACGACATTGTCCACAACTTGCCATCGTAGGTCCGGTAATGGTACTGGCCCGAGTACGTTACCTTCACCTCCGGCGGAGCGGCTCCGCGCCAACTGTTGTTGTCCTGAACGGCCGGTAACGCGAGGTTTCCTGCTGCGGCGACTTGGCTCCAGTAGTTTTGAAAGGTGCCTACGTTGTTCAGCCACATATTGCCGCCGGCTATCACCTGCGATTTGGGACTAATCGCAGCGATGGCGCTTTCCACGCCCACCCCGGTATACGTGGTGTACAAGTAGTCGCTATTCATTGATCCGCCATGAGGCGGATCGATATAGACACCACCGATACTGTTCGGATCGGGGTGATTCACTTGTCCCGTCGTTCCGCTCATGCTGATCCCAAGCTGAGAAAGCACATTGGGATCTACCTGGGACGTAAAGCCTGAAGTCGTCAACTCCCGCCGCGTGTTATTGACGACGCCTGCATCGAACAACATGTCGCTGCCCGATTCGATCAACGCTGACTGGTTCGTGATCAGACTGGCCTGCGTGTAATTCCCGTTCGAGTCTTTTCCGCCGGCGAGCGCAACACGCCCAAGACCATAGACGGTTGTCTGCGCCTGCGTGTCGGTTGTCGTCGAATCGTCGCGATTCTCGATGTCCGGGGCCAGCACTTCGAGTATGCCAGCACTGTCGGTGGCACCGATCAGCGCTGTCGGTCCGAGGTTCGAGATCGTCCCCCAGGCGTTCAGCGACACGCTGGCGCCGACCAAGGTACCGACGTTCGTCAGCGTGTGCGAGCTGGTGCTCAGCAGGCCGCCAGCCTCGATCGCGCCCGAATTGCCTATGTCGCCCGCGTTGATCGCCAGGTTGTTGAACGCGACAAGGCTACCCGTGTTAGAGAACGTGCCGGGCAAATTGAACGTGAGATTGTTTCCGGCGTTGAACTGATAGTTGGATGAGTTAGCGAAGTTACCTTGCAGATTCAACGTGACGTTGTTCGCCCCGTTGTAAGCGCCGCCGCCGGACAACGTGTTAGCCGTCAACGAGAGGTCGTGTGCTGCACTGATCTTCCCCGCCCCGTTGTATACGACGCCCGACGTCGAGATGCTGATGTCTCCGCTCGTATTGGCAACGTTGCCGATCAGCCCCCCCGTATTGTTCAGCGCGCCGGTGTTGATTTGCAGGTTCGCACCGCTCAGAGCCCCGCCCTGCGTATTAATCAGTGCCGCCGTCGTCAACGTGACGTTGCCGTTGCCCCCGATGCTGCCCATGCCCGACACGCCGCCGACATTACTGTTGACGATCTGATTCGTACCCGAGAGCGTCATAGTCCCTGAGCCCACATCGAGGATCGCCCCGTTAGTGTTGTCGATCGAGGAGGCGCTCAAGCTCAGCCTGGTTGGATCGCTGGCGCCGGCGGACGTGCCGACATTTATCTTGCCGCCGACATTTGTCAGTGCCGTCCCGCTCGTTGCGGAGAGGCCCGTGTCCGAATGCAGCAAGCCCCCCGTACTGTTGATCAATGCACCGTCAACGCTGATCGACATCGCACCGCGCGACGCCAACACGCCGCTCGTGTTGTCGAGCGATGCCACCGATACGTTGGCTTGACCGTTGCTCGCAATCTTCCCGGATACGTTCGTGAAGACACCGTGGCCGCCCGTGCGGTCGATCGTCAGTGTGCCCGTGCCCGCATGAGTGATCGTGCCGCCGTTATTATTCAAGGTCGCCGGGGACAGCGTCAGGTCCTGGCTGTTGGTCTGCAGCACGCCGCCGTTCGAGTTATCGAACCCGTTGCTCACCATCATCGACATTGCGCCGGTACCGAGCTGCGTCAGCGTACCGCCTTCATTGGTCAAATTGGTGCTGCTAACAGTAAGCTGGTCGGTGGTGATCTGGCCACCGCTATTGTCCAGTTGTGGGACCGTCAGCGATACCGTCGAGCCACTGATCGTGGCATGAGCGTTCTTCAGCGACGCGGCACTGGCTGTTATCGCGGCACCGTTCATCGTTCCGTTGCTGTTGTCGAGCAGCCCGCTGACCGTTTCCGTCAGCGCTTCGGCTGCGGTCACCGTTCCGCTGTTCGTCAGCGATGCAGCTTGCATCGTCACATTGCCGTTGCCGCCGATGACCCCGCCCGTCGAGCCCCGCGCCGTCGTGCCTGCGGCACTAGTGATCTGACCGCTCGCATCGAGCGTCAAGCCATCCGCATTAAGGGAAACAATCCGTCCAGCAGTGTTAGTTATATTCGCGGCCGTCAGGGATTCCGCACCGCCAGCCTGAAGCGTCCCCAGCGTATTGTCGACGTTCCCGCTCGTCATCACGGTCAGCGCATCGGCGGATGCGATCGCACCGCTTTCGTTGTCGACGCTGTGCGCCGCAACACCGATCTTTCCATTGCTGATTATCGATCCGCCAACATTCGTGAACGATCCGGCGCCGTTGCCTGCATTGATCGTCAGTGCGCCCGTGCCCGCAAGGGTAATCGTGCCGCCGTCGTTGTTTAGGCTCGCCGGATCCAACGTCAAATCCTGGCTGTTCGTCTGCAGAACGCCACCGCTCGAATTGTCGATGGCATTACTCACCGTCAACGAGATCGGTCCCGTTCCAAGTTGCGTCAGGGTACCGCCCTTGTTCGTTAGATTCGTACCGCTAACGGTTAGTTGGTTCGCTGTGATCGCCCCAACGCTGTTGTCCAATTGAGGAATCGTCAGCGACACCGTCGAGCCACTGATGGCTCCATGCGCATTCTTCAGCGACGCGGCGCCAACCACCACCGTTGCGCCGTTCATTGTGCCGTTGCTGTTGTCCAGCTGCCCGCCCACTGTTGCGTTCAGCGCTTGCCCCGCCGCCAAGCTACCGCTATTCGTCAGTGATGCGCTTTGCACGGTCACGTTGCCGTTACCGCCGATTACTCCACCCATGGCGCCTTGTGCGGTCGTGCCCACAGCGTTGGTGATCTGCCCGCTCGCATTGAGCGTCAGGCCATCGCTATTGAGCGAAACGATCCGCCCTGCGGTGTTCGTCAAGTTCGCAGCCGTCAGCGAGGCTGCGCCGCCTGCTTGCATTGTCCCTTGCGTGTTATCGACGTTCTCGCTCGTCGTCACGTTCATCGCCTTGCCCGACACGATTGCGCCGTTCTGGTTCCTGACGCCCGCCGCCGCAACGCTGATCAGGCCATTGCTCGTTATCGCGCCGCCGACGTTCGTCACCGATCCAGTCCCATCGGCCGCGTCGATCGTGAGCGCACCGGTGCCCGCATGCGTAATCGTGCCACCGTCGTTGTTCAGGGTAGCCGGAGACAGTGTCAGATCCTGGCTGTTCGTTTGCAGCACACCGCCATTCGAGTTGTCGATCGCATTGGTCACCGCCAGCGACATCGGTCCGGTTCCGAGTTGCGTCAGCGTGCCGGCCCTGTTCGACAGGTTAGAACTGCTGACCGTCAACTGATTGGCGGTAATCGTCCCGCCACCGTTGTCCAGTTGCGGAATCGTCAAGTTAACCGTCGAGCCGCTGACCGTCCCGTGCACGTTTTTCATCGAACCGGCGCCGGTCGTCACAGTAGCGCCGGCCATCACGCCGTTTCCGTTATCGAGCAGCCCGCCTACCGTCGCGCCCAGCGATTGCGCGGCAGTCACCGTGCCGCTGTTCGCCATCGATGCGGCTTGCACCGTCACGCTACCGTTGCCGCCGATGAGGCCACCCGCCGCGCCCTGAGCGGTCGTGCCCGCGGTATTGATAATTTGTCCGCTCGCGTCGAGCGACAAGCCATCGCCGTTGAGCGAAACGATCCGCCCTCCTGCATTAGTCACGTTCGCCGCCGTCAACAACGCGGCGCCGCCCGTTTGAATCGTCCCTTGGGTGTTGTCGACATCACCCGTCACCGCTAGCGTAGCTTTGCCCGTTCCCGTTTCCACGAGTTGGCCGCTGCGATTCGACAAACTCGCCGCCGTCACGGTCAATTGCCCCGCGCTCGTTTGCGCCTGATCGTTCGTCAACGCGCCCGAGGCGCTGACATTAAGGCCTCCCCCAACATTCGAACTCGACTGCGTCAGCTTGACGTTACCCGTATCGCCGCCGGCACCTGTCGCAGTCAGTGTGGCCGAACCGTTCGCAACCGTCTGCGCGCCAGCCAGATCCAGGCTGCTGCCGCTGATCCTCAGGGTGTCACCCGCGAGATTCTGGCCGGTGGTGCTGATCGCCCCCGAGGCGCTCACGGCAAGACTCCCCGATCCGCTCAAATTCCCGCTCGAGTCGACACCGGCGCCCAAAGCTCCGGACGACGCAACACCGGCGCCACTTACCGTCGTACTCCCGAGCGAAGCCAGCGTGCCGCTGTTCAGGACTTTCCCTTGGCTGCTCACACTGGCGTTTTGCGCGGCATACGTATTGCCGCTGTTCGATATGTCGCCCGCCGCCTGAATCTGCACATTACCGCTCGCGCTCGTGCTGCCCGAGAGCGTAACCTTGCCTGCGTTGCTCAGTTGAATGTCGCCCGCTTGCGCCTGAATCGTCCCGAGACTGTTTACGCCGACGCCAGCCTCGGTCCCCACGAGCTTGATTTTGCCTGCGTACATGCCTCCCAATTGAGCGACGTCGATGGCGAGTCCCGGTGTATTCGAATCGGGCGTCAGCGCATGCGTACTGAGGTCACTGTGATCTACGTCGTTGGCTCCCGTGACCACATCGAGTTGCCGTCCCGCCCAAATCTTGCCGTTGACTTGAACGCTGCGTGCAATCAAATCCATCTGATCGACGGTGCTGGCATCCAACCCCGCTGCGCCGATCTGGATTTGTCCGCCGGTCACATGGAACGCATCGAGGCTACCCGTGCCCCCGAACACAGGTGTCCCCGTCGTCAGGACGGTACGTGTCGTATTGATGAACCCGCAGCCGTTGCAATACAGGCCAGCCGGGTTCGCAATGACGACTTCCGCGCGTTGACCCGCGACTTCCGTATAGCCGAGCAGTTGGCTCGGGCTACCGCCGACGACTTGGTTCACGATTACGCGTGCGCTGCCCGTCGACAGATAGGGATTGCCCTGCACATAGCCACCCAGTTGCGTCTGGACGGCACCCGGCGAATTGTTGAGTATCAGCCCCTGTGGGCCGACGTTGTATTGGCTGTATGTATTGTTCGACACCCCAGCCGCGTTTGGCGTCGTGATCTGAACGACGGGCACTCCGTTTCCCGCGGCGCCAACAGCAGGCTTGGTTGCAGGCGATGCGTTCGGCGCCGCCACGACTTGTGCCTGCACGAAGACGGGCTGCATGCCGAAGGCGCAGAGCGCGGCAAACGCGATTCCATGCATCGACATTGTCTTGGATACACGTTGATCATCGAACCCGGGCTTGGGCGCCAACCGGCGCGAACGGCTGCCCTTGCGCAACCCGCTCGCCGTTTCCTGAACGGCCATCAACAGGCCACGCACCGCGTTGAAGATAACGCGATAGAGGTTTCGGTTCATAGTTGGAAGCTCACGCTGAAGCCGGCGACGGGCCAGTGGTTCGGGAAGCGGTCGGGCTCATAGAGCGGACCGCCAATGAAGATGTCGTAGAACAAGTGATTGGCGGGACTCCCGCGCAATCCGATCACGGCACCGGCGAGACGCCGGCCGAGCAGTTGTCCGGCCGACGGGCCGAATACTTCGCCGCCGTCAAGGCCGAGGTACACGCTATTGGCCGTCGAGGCGATCTGCATCTCGAGATCGTTGCGTACGAACACGCCTTTCTCGGCAGAGAGCATGGTGTCCCCGTCGAAACCGCGCACGGTGTAGCGGCTGCCGATCGAGAAGAACTCGGTGGCGTAAAGCGTGCTCGTGCTGTTCTGCGCGCGCACTGTCGCCGTGTATCGCAGCGGCACATTGCCGAGCTTGAACGGCACGCTCAGCGTCGAGTCGAGCGTTTCGATGTGGTAATAGAAGGTGGGCGAGTTGGGCAAGTCGTGCTGTGCGCCGAACCAGGGCACGCCCCAGCGATATGCGACCGTGCTGTCGAACTGCGCTGGGCCGAAGTAGTGCTTGTGCACCCAGCCGAGTTCGGCGTAGCTGTTGTCCCTGTGCTGGACGTCGATTTCGGAACCGTCGACAAACGATTGGCTGAAGTACTTGCCCGTGCGGAACTCGAGTGAGTTCTTCTGTACCTGGTTGCGTTCGAACAGATACTCGGCCTTCAGATCGATCGTCTTCGACAGGCCGCTCGACACGAAATCGGCGAACGCGCCCGCAATCTGCTGGTGATAGTGGTACTGGCTAGCGCTTGCCGTGAAGATCCAGTTCCCATACGGAATCGAGTAGTAAGCGATTGCACCGCGGGTGCCGTACTTGTCCGGGTGGCCGTTGATGTCGTGGCTGTACCCGACATTGAAAATATCGGACAGGCCCAACGGATTGTCGATGACGAGCCTCGTGCTGGCCTGCAGTTGCCCGGTCGTGCGCAACCCGCTGTCGTCGAGGCTGACCGACAGAGACCAAGGTTTCGTGCGCGCCACGGTAATGACGACATCGCTTTCGCCCGTGACATCGCCGGGCACGATCTGCATGTTGACGTCCTGATTCGTCACGCGCTTCATCTGTTCGAGGCCAGTTTCCAGGTCACGCAGATTGAGCAGCTCGCCGGCGCGGGTTGGAAACGCGTTGCGCCAAGTGCCGTAGACATGAGGGTCGGCAAATCGAATGGTGCCAATCACGCCGGGCACGAGTTCGAGCTCGAGCTTGCCGCTCGACAAATCCTGCGCGGGAATCAGCACGCGAGTCGTCGTGTAGCCCTTCTCGATAATCCGGTCGGCGACACGATGGACGATCAGGTTGAGCCCTACGCGTCCGACGCATTCGCCGACGTAACGCTGCAGGTAATTGGCGGCGAAGCGCAGGTCGCCAGGAAAAAGCGGATCTGGAGACAGCGCGCGCTCGCCTGCGGCACGCACCGAATCGCTGAGCCCTTTCGGCATCTCCAGCCCGATTTGCGTGATCTTGAAGCAAGGCGTCTCGACGGGTACGCGTCCGTCGTCGAGCGCACCAGCTTGCTTCGCGGGCTCGAGATCAACGCGTGGTGCCTGCGATTGCCGCTCCCGCTCTATGGCTTGCTCCTGCGCGCGCTGGCGCTGCGCTTCGGCAGCTTGCCGCTCGCCCCCGATCGCTTCCTGCTGCGCGCGCCGCTGCTGTTCATCGGTGCCGAGTGCGGTTGACGATTGCGCGTGCGCAATGGGCATGATCGCGATCGTCAATAGAATGCTGCATAGATACGACGCCAGACACTGTCGTTTCCGAGCGCGCTCCACACGATCGGTTGCCGGCACTCCCCGTGGACGGCCGGCGAAAGGGATGCAATAGCGCATATTCGTTCGTTGCTCGATCGACGACAAGCCTCGCCCCTCGGCTTTTGCCGTAGTCGACTTAAAAGATCTCAATTTGGTGACGGCGCAGTGCTCGTACACAGAAGCAGTGCACTCGCAGCGAAACCTGGGGCGAGGAAAACTCGGCACTAAACCGATGGGAACACGACTTAAAGCCGCGCCACGCCTCGATGCGATTAGAGAGTCACCGGGTGTTCAGAAAAACCCGACATCGCCTATCAGGAAATCCTTACGCAATCCGCAGTATCGAAGACGCGTGAAGTTTTACGTGCGCAGCGATTCACTAAGTGCCGCTTGACGCTCGGCTCGACGTGCTGAAGGGCAAACACAATTGACAACGCCGCATGGTGCGACGAGTGAGTACTAGGCGTACTGCTCGGCATCTCTCTAAGCCCCGAATCTGTAAGTGTTTATTAAGGTGCCGTAAGCACTCGTTAGGAGTTCTTGGACTCCATTTGTTGCGAAATATATCATCCCTCGATCAATTCCGTATGCCTCTTTGTACAAAATGACACAAGCCTCAGAGTCAGGGATTGACGAACTTAGGACAGGACGCTCTCCCCAATGCCACATGAGCTTTGCCTCCGAAAACAATATTGGCGACATCGCCCACAAGGCCATCGATACCAAGATTTTCGATAAAGACTGGAGCGGCGATCGTCGGCCCCGGCGTCGAGCGGGCAGCTAGCCGATCGCCCTACGGCGCAAGGCACTTCGGTGATCGCTGCCGCGGTGCGCGGCGTCGAAGCGCTTGCCCGGTCGCTCGCACTCGAACTTGCACCTATTCGGGTCAACGTGATTTCGCCTGGGTTCGTGGACACGCCGCTGTTCGAGGTCTTTAGTCCGCAAGATCGCGCCGCGCTTTTCAGTCAGGTCAGCTCGGCCTTGCCTGGAGGACGAATCGGGCATCACGAGGAAGTCGGCGATGCGATCGCGTTCTTGTTGAGCAATCGATATACGAATGCCAAAGTGCTGCATGTCGATGGCGGGGGCCGCTTCGCATGAAGCGAGGTTTCGGCGACATCGTCGGGAGAGAATAAGACCGCGGCTGCCCTTGCTCTCCTCTCAATCGGGCGTTGATCGGGCGTTGCTGATACCATCCACGGCGTCGCCACCGGCGCCGCCGGTTTTCCCTTGTTCCTCGCTCGGTCCTTATGTCGCTCATCGGCTTTATGAAACCCTGGGAGCCGTCCCTCGGGCTGATAGCAGTGTTCGTCGTTGCTGCAGTGCTGTTCGTGCGCGGTGCACACCGGGTGCGTATGAGCGTCGCCCGCCGCGCAGCTTTCTGGACCGGGTTCGCGCTGTTTTATGTCGCGCTTCAGACGAAGGTCGACTACTACGCCGAGCACGAGTTTTTCGTTCACCGCCTGCAGCATTTCGTCTTACATCACATGGCGCCCCTCGTGCTGATGGCCGCCTACCCGGGCAGTGCGCTGCGGGCCGGACTACCTTTCGCTTGGCGCCGCACGGTCAGGCGCTGGCAGCGCGGCTCCCTCGCTCGGATCGCCGGGACGATTTTGCTGAACCCGGCGTTCGTCTCCACGGCGTTCGTGGTTTCGGTGCTCGTGTGGCTGATTCCGTCCGTCCAGTTCATATCCATGCTCGATTGGCGCATATACGCTTTCATGAATTGGTCGGTCGCGGTCACGGGATTGCTGTACTGGTGGATGATTCTCGATCATCGTCCCAGCCCGCCGAGCCGTGCGCGTCCCGGCCTGCGCGTGCTGTCGCCCGTGATTACCATGACGCCGCAAATTCTCGCCGGGGCGGTCATCACGTTCACGTCCCGTGATCTTTATCCGGTGTTCTCGCTGTGCGGACGCGCCTTCACGTCCCTTTCGCCGGCACTCGATCAAAGTCTGGGCGGCCTGATCATGTGGGTCCCCGCCGCCGTGTTGGAGACGGTCGGCGCGATGATGGCGCTGCGGCACTTGATGAGGTTATCGAATTCGCCGCGTACGACCCTCGACTCAGCAGAATCGATTGCCAAGCGCTCCCACCACACCCAATTGACGCCCCGGCGCGAACTCCCGTAGCCCCGCCTTCTTCCCACTCAATGCCAGTGCAATGATTACCTGCCACGTACGTTACGTCATCGACGCCACGAAGCTGGAAGAATTCGAAATCTACGGAAAGATGTGGATTCCGCTTGTCGAAAAGTTCGGGGGCAAACACCACGGATACTTCTTGCCCGCCGAAGGGGCAAACAACATCGCCTTGGCTTTATTCTCTTTTCCCAGCCTCGCGGCCTACGAGGACTATCGAAATCGATCGAAAATCGACCCGGAATGCATCGCGGCCTTCAAATACGCGGACGAGACACGATGTGTCGTGAGCTACGAGCGCAGTTTCTTCCGGCCGGTATTCGATTAACGTTGCGGCGCGCCGTCTGCGCCTGAGCGATCGAGCGACTAAGCCGCCAAAACCGCACGCCATTCACCGCTTCACAGAATCAACCGCACCCATCGCAGCGGGTTTGACGCATTTATCGCCCGGACTCACGTCGAGCCCCCAATCACCCTGTTCGTACCAATCGTCGCCGAGCAATTCGGCCGGATGCTGCGTGCGGCTTTGCCCATTGCCGCAACGCATATCGCTAGCCGGGCAGTAATGGTCGCAACCCCAGCAGATCCGCTCCGGATGCTGCGGGTGAATCGGAAATACCTTGGCCATGCGATTGCTCCGAGGCTCGTATTCAACAATACGTACGATGTGATTATCGTCTTCGCCGGCCGCTCGGGCCTGAGGCGCAACGCCGCAGATGCGGCCAGCCGCCGCACCTGGCCGCCCGCCGATGCTTATAAATAGCCGAGATGCTCGGCAAGAATTGCGCAACCCACGCCGATCAAAATCAGCCCGCCCACCACCTCGGCCCGCTTGCCGAAGGTCGCGCCCACCACTCGCCCGACCATGACGCCGATCGTGACCATGAGCGTAGTCGCCAAGCCGATCGCGCCGGCGGTGGAAAAGATATTGACGTCGATGAAAGCCAGCCCCGCACCGACCGCCATTGCGTCGATGCTCGTCGCCAAGCCGGTCATCGCCAGCACCCAGAACGAATGCGAGTTGGGCTTTTCGACTTCATGCTCCGGACGGCCGAAGCCCTCGCGAATCATCCGAAGGCCAAGCAAAAGGAGCAAGCCAAACGCGATCCAGTGATCCCACGCAGTCACGTATTCTGCTGCCGCGCGGCCGGCCGCCCAGCCGATGAGCGGCGTCGTGGCTTCGATCACGCCGAAGATGACGCCCGTTCGCAGCGCCTCGGCAATGCGCGGCTTATGCAAGCTCGCGCCCTTTCCGACGGCGGCCGCAAAAGCGTCCGTTGACATGGCAAAGGCAAGGAAAATCGTGGATGCGGCGTTCATCGAGTAGCGCTCTGGTCGGGCAAGAAGACACGACGAAATACGCCCCCCGACCTTCAGGCGCATTTCATCGATGGTCTTGCCAACCCGTTAAGGCTGCTCATGCCACGGCCTGTGAATGGACCGAGTATGTTGACATGAGCGTTTTCCGCGAGACGGAAAACCGGCTACTCCCCAGCGAAGAGACGAAAGCATATCACAAGCCAATCGGCATTCGGTCGCCCCATTGTCTCGCCCGCCTCCTCGAGGTTCCGCAAAAACCGCCATGCTAAAATCGACCGCATTCACTTTGAAGACGCAAGAAGACATGGGTAGACCGGCGGCCTCGGCGGGCAGTCGCGCCGCAACCGACGCTCGGCGCAAGTACGATCCGGAAGAGACCAAGCGCAACATTCTCGAGGTCGCGACGGCCGAGTTCTCCGCCATGGGCCTCGCCGGCGCGCGCGTCGACGCCATCGCAGAGCGCACGCACACCACGAAGCGCATGCTCTATTACTACTTCGGCAGCAAGGACGGGCTGTACGAAGCGGTGCTCGACAAGGTGTACGGCGACATCCGCGCACTGGAGCAAGACTTGCACGTGAGCGAGCTGGAGCCCGAGGAAGGCATGCGCCGGCTCGTCGAATTCACGTTCGATTACCACGACCGGCATCGCGACTTCGTTCGTCTCGTCACGATCGAGAACATCCACGGCGCGAAGTATCTCGAGCAATTGAAAACGTTCCGAAGCCGCAACGCCAGCGCGATCGCCACGATCGAAGACTTGCTCTCGCGCGGCGTCGCATCGGGTCGATTCAGGGACGACATCGATCCCATCGATCTGCATCTCATGATCAGCGCGTTCTGCTTTCATCGCGTAAGCAACCGGTCGACGTTCGGCACGGCGTTCGGGCGCGACCCTTCGCACCCGCGCCTGCGCGTGAAGCACCGCGAGATGATCGTCGACGCCATCCTGCGCTTCGTGAAGAAATAGTGCCGAGCGCTTAGCGCATTCGCCAAGCACCCAAGAACGCAAAGCGCACGCCGTCATCGGCGAACGAGCGGGGCGAACGAGCGGGGCGAACTACGTCGAACGTCCGGCTGCTCGGGCGCTCGCCAGCGCACCGAGGTTCCCTTCCCCGAAGCCATCGTGGCCATTGCGCTGCACGACTTCGAAGAATATTTCTCCCGGCCTGCGTTTGATGAACGTTTGAAGGAAAAGGCGCGGCACGCCGTCGGCGCCGATTTCTCCATCGATCAACAGGCGGCGTGCACGCAGCGCCTGGATATCCATACCATGCCCGGGCAATCGAGCATCGACCGAATCGTAATAGGCTCCCGGCGGCTCGACGAACTCGACGCCGTTGGCGACCAGCGCATCGACGCACGAAAAAATGTCGTCGGTCGCCAACGCGATATGCTGCACGCCCTCGCCCGGATGATCGGGCAGATAAGCATGCATCTGCTCGGTGCGCGTCGTGCCCTCTTCATAGAGCGGAATGCGCACCTCGCCGCAAGGCGAAACCATGACGCGCGAATCCGACGACACATGTCCGTCCGGATCGACCTCATGAATCTCGCGGAAGTGCAGCAGATCCTGATAGAACTCGAGCCACTCTTGCATGCGCCCGGCGCCGACCGTTTGCGTCATGTGATCGACGCGCCGCAAGCCCGTGCCGGAATGCGAAAGGTCGTCGTGTGCGGTGGCGACGTCGATGGGCCGGAAGTCGATGTCGAAGATGGAAATATCGCCGACGCCGCCGCGCAAGCCGCCTCGCCCGCGCCATCGGTCCACGAAGTAGATGTGCGAATCGCCGATTCCCTGAATGGCCGGAATCTTCAATTCAGATTCGCCGGTGCGCTCCCCCTCGAACGGCCAAGCGCCCAAACCAATGGCGCGCTTGAACGCGCGCGACGCGCTTTCTACGCGCATACCCAGGGCGCAGATTCCCATGCCGTACTCCTGCGCATAGCGCGCCGCAAACGAATCGGGCTCGGCATTGATCAGGAAATTCATCTCGCCCTGCCGATACAGCGTCACGGCCTTGCTTACGTGCCGCGCAATCGCCTTGAAGCCAAGTTGCTCGAACCGGTGGCCCAATTCCACCGGCGCTACCGTCGCGAATTCGACGAACTCGAGCCCGGCAAGGCCCAGCGGGTTCGATACGCTGCCGGGCGACAACGATGAATCTTCAGACTGTGAAGCGGCTGTGGGCATGCGGATTCTCCAAGCGACGTTGCGAGAATTTTAACCAAATCGTTCACACTGGAGCAGTGAAACAACGGCTGCTGGCCCGTGTGAACCGCGCCGGGGCGTGTCTGCTTGGGTGCGGGTGAGTCCGGGCAAACCCGGAAAGCGTGCGTTTATCGCACGGCGCTGCGCGATAATCGCGCACTTTTCATCGAAACCGGATTGCGACGGCAGGCCCTACGGTCCTATGCTGCGATGACTCAAAACGATAAGTATTGCGCCGCGCGCGGCCTGGTTCGGCTATCGACGAACGCACCGGCGCATTACATCGACACCGCAACACCATAAATACGGTAGGAGACGCCGCATGACACCCCACCTCGATACCGCCCGCCCCGCGGGCACTGCCGGCCTTCACTCTGCGAAGGGGCAGGCCCAGCGCGCGGCGATCGGCAGCTTCGTCGGCGCCGTCGTCGATTGGTACGACTTCCTGCTTTACGGCATTGTGGCCGCACTGGTGTTCAACGCCGCCTTTTTCCCGAAAGTGAGCCCGACGATGGGGACGCTCGCCGCCTTCGCGACGTTCGGCGTGGGCTTCCTGTTCCGGCCGCTAGGCGGCATCGTCTTCGGCCATTACGGCGATAGGCTCGGGCGCAAGCGCATGCTCGTGCTGACGGTGATGCTGATGGGCCTGTCTACCGTCGCCATCGGTTTCTTGCCGACGTTCGCGTCGATCGGCTGGTGGGCGCCCGTGCTGCTCGTCACCTTTCGGGCGATCCAAGGCTTCGCCGTGGGCGGCGAATGGGGCGGCGCCGCGCTGATGGCGGTGGAGTCCGCGCCGCGCGGCCGGAAGGCGTTCTACAGCAGCGGCGTGCAAGTGGGCTATGGAGTCGGCCTCGTGTTGGCAACAGGCTTCGTTTCATTGCTCAGCCACGGCCTGGGCGACGCCGCCTTCCGCTCGTGGGGCTGGCGTCTGCCGTTCGTCTTCAGCATCGTGCTCGTCGGAATCGGCCTGTGGGTGCGCGCGAGCATGGACGAATCGAGAGAGTTCGTCGAAAAGGTCGAGCACCAACACCGCAAACTGAAACTGCCCGTCATCGAAGCGTTGTCGCGTCACCCGAAGGCGTTCGCGTACATCGTCGCGCTGCGTCTTGCCGAGCTGTTCTCCATGTATATCGTCACCGCCTTTGCCTTGAGCTATTCGACGGCGAACCTCGGCATGTCGCGCGATTTGTTTCTCAACATCGGCCTACTCGTCGGCGCAATCAGTTGCCTGACGATTCCCTGCTTCGCGTGGCTCGCCGATCGCTTCGGGCTCAAGCGCATTTACGTCATCGGTGCGACGATCGGCCTCCTGAGCGCGGTACCGTTCTTTCTGGCGCTCGAAGCGCGCGCCACGGTTTGGATCGTGATCTTCTCGGTGCTGCTCGCGAACATGGCGCACGACATGGTCGTCAGCGTGCAGCAGCCGCTCTTCACCGAATTGTTCGGGGCCGAGTACCGCTACAGCGGCGCGGGCGTCGGATATCAATTCGCGAGCGTGGTCGGCGGTGGGTTCACGCCGTTCATCGCCGTGGCGTTGACGAGCTTCGCGGGCGGCTCTTGGCATCTCGTCGCAGGCTACCTCGCGATCGGCTGCCTGTTGTCGCTCATCGTCGGCGCGCGCATCAAGCCGGAGTGAAGCGGTGACGGCCGGCCATGTCGTCAGACACCGCTCTGACGATAAGAAGAATGCGGCGCTCGACAAGCGCGATTGGATCGCGGGCCTCGAAAAAGGCCTTGCGATCCTCGAGGCGTTCGACAACGAACACGCGCGCATGACGCCTACGCAGGCGGCCGCGCGCACCGGATTGTCGCGCACGGCCGCACGCCGCTATCTGCTCACGCTCGAATCGCTGGGCTATGTGTACACGGACGGCCGGTTGTTCGGCCTTACGCCGCGCGTATTGCGCGTGGGCTGGTCGTATTTCGATTCGGCCAGGCTGCCGCGCACCGTTCAGCCCTATTTGCAGCAATTGAGCGCTTCCGTCAACGAATCGGCGTACGTCAGCGTGCTCGACGATTGGGAACTCGTCGTCATAGCACGCAACGGCGTCTCGCGCGTCATGACGACGGGCTTCGTGCTGGGCGCCCGCGTGCCGGCGCCGTTGAGTTCGCCCGGCGTCGTCTTGCTCGCCTATTACGACGATCCCGGCGCCGTTTCCACCTGGCTCGACAGCGTCGAGCTCCCGCCCTATACGCCGCACACGTTGACGGCCAAAGCGCGCCTGCGCGAAAAAATCGAGCAGGCACGCGTGGACGGCTACGTGTTGATCGAGCAGCAGTTGCAAGTCGGCGTGCGAGGTATCGCAGTGCCGCTCAGGAATCGGCACGGCGAGGTCGTCGCGGCGCTCAGCACCAATATGCCGATCGGCAACGAAAGCGCCGCCGCCGCGCTCGAACGCGTACTGCCGCGCCTCCAGGAAACGGCAGTCGCAATGTTGAACGTGCTGTGACTCGCTCTAGAGCCGCCCTCGCTCAACGCGCGGATACCTGATCGGCCACCTCGTCGACCGCCTCCTTTACGATCGAGACGATCTCGTCCGCCTCGGCGCGCGTCGTCACGAGCGGCGGCGCAAACCCCAAGATGTCGCCGTGCGGCATTGCACGGGCGATCACGCCCCGTTGCAGCGCGGCGGCCGATACGCGCGGCCCCACTTTGAGCGCGGCGTCGAAGGGTTTGCGCGCATCGCGCTCGGCCATGAATTCGAGCGCCGCAAGCATGCCCGCGCCGCGAACTTCCCCAACGAGCGGATGCGCGTCGAACGTAGCGTGCAGCCGCTCGAGCAGGTAGCCCCCGACCTCGGCCGCATTGCCTGCGATGTTCTCCTCTTCGAGGATGCGCAGGTTGGCAAGCGCCGCCGCCGCGCAGACGGGATGCCCCGAGTACGTCCACCCATGCCCCATCGGCCCATGCTCTTGCGAGCCGCGCGCAATTACGCCCCACACTTTCTCGCCGACGATCACGCCCGACAGCGGCGCGTACGCGCTCGTCAATCCTTTCGCCACCGTGATCAGATCGGGCTCGATGTCGAAGTGCTGCGAGCCCATCTTCGAGCCGAGCCGGCCGAAGCCGCACACTACTTCGTCCGCGATCAGCAAGATGTCGTGCTTTTTCAGCACCTGTTGGATGGCGGCCCAGTAACCCTTCGGCGGAACGATGATGCCGCCCGTCCCCATCACGGGCTCGGCGATGAAGGCGGCGATCGTATCGGCCCCTTCCCGCGCGATCAATTTTTCGAGCTCGTCCACGCAATAGGCCACGAATTGCGCTTCGTTCATGCCCGCGGGCGCCTTGCGATACCAGTGCGGACATACCGTATGCTTCACGCGGTCGATCGGCAAATCGAAATGCTGATGGAAGCTCGGCAACCCGGTGAGGCTACCCGTTACGATGCCCGAGCCGTGATACCCGCGCTCGCGCGAAATGATCTTTTTCTTGTTCGGCCGGCCGAGAACGTTGTTGTAATACCAAACGATCTTGACTTGAGTCTCGTTGGCGTCGGAGCCCGACATCCCGTAGTAGACCTTCTTCATGCCCACGGGCGCCCAGTCGATGATCTTCGACGACAGTTCGATGATCGCATCGGAGGAGTGCCCGACGTACGTGTGGTAGTAGGCGAGCTGTTTCGCCTGTTCGTACATTGCATCGGCCACCTCGGTGCGGCCGTAGCCGATGTTCACGCAATAGAGCCCGGCAAATGCGTCGATGTACTGTTTGCCTTGATGATCTTCGATGCGGATGCCCTTGGCCCCCCGAATGATCTTGCCCGCCAGCGCACCGGACGCGTGATCGTGAGCGTGCGTCGACGGGTGCATGAAGTGAGCGCGGTCCTGCTGAAAGAGCTGCTCGAACGATTGCGTCATGATGAGTCCTCGAAAGTGAAGTGCGTCTAACGCGTTAGGCGGCGGCCGTCACGGGCAGGCCGAGATTGCCGAGGCAAAAATATTTGGTTTCGACGAAAGGCTCGAAGCCCTCGAAGCCGCCCTCGCGGCCGAGGCCCGACGCTTTCATCCCGCCGAAGGGAATCGGCGCACCCGTGAACTTCACGCCGTTCACGGACACCATGGCGAAATCGAGCCGGCGCACGAGCTGAAAGATCGTGTCGATCCGCGTCGCACATACGTAGGCAGCCAAGCCGTACTCGGTATCGTTCGCGCGGGCGATCGCTTCGTCGAGCGTGTCGAACGGTGATACGGCTGAAATCGGCGCGAAGTTCTCCTCGTCGTACACGCGCATGCCGGGCCTTGCGTCCGCAATGACGGTCGGCTCGACGAACCATCCGCCGCGCTCGTGCTGACGACCGCCCGTCATGATCCGCGCACCTTTTGCACGTGCGTCGTCGATTCGTTCGAGCGTGCTGTCGAACGCGTTCCGATGCATGAGCGGACCCACGTCGATCTCCGGCTCGAATGCGCTGCCTACTTTCAACGCGCGCACCGCCTCGGCGTATTGCGCGACGAAACGCTCGTAGACCGGCCGTGCAACGAGAATGCGATTCGCGGCGCAGCAGTCTTGCCCCGAGGTCTGGAACTTCGCGGCCACCGCGATCCGCACCGAGGCCTCGAGATCGGCATCCTCGGTCACGATGAAGGGCGCGTTGCCGCCCAGTTCGAGTGCGAGTTTCTTGATGCCCGCTTGCGCCGCGGTTTGCGCGACGAGCTTGCCTACGCGCGTCGATCCCGTAAAACTGACGGCCCGCACGCGCGTATCGGAAACCAGCGTTTCCATCGCCATTTGCGGTGCGCCGAGCACGACGTTGAAAACGCCCGCGGGAAACCCCGCTTCCTCCGCGAGCTGTGCCAGCGCAAGCGCCGTGAACGGCGTTTCGTGCGCCGGTTTGACGACCACGGTGCAGCCCACGGCGAGCGCCGCCGCGGCCTTGCGCGTGATCATCGCAACGGGGAAATTCCACGGCGTGATGAGCGCCGCAACGCCGACCGGCTCCATCACCGTGCCCAGATGGGCGCCGTCGATGTGCGTCGGTATCGTGCGGCCCGCCAGGCGCTTGGCTTCGCCGGCAAACCAATCGACGAAGCTCGCCGCGTACCGGACTTCGCCGCGCGCCTCCGCCAGCGGCTTGCCCTGCTCCAGCGACAGCAGCTTCGCGAGATCGTCGGCGTGGCGCTCGATCAAAGCATGCCACCGCAAGAGCGCGGCGCTGCGCTGCGCTTGCGGCGTCCAGCGCCAGGTGGCGAAAGCGCGATCGGCCGCATCGATAGCGGCGACGATTTGCGCGCGTTCGAGCATCGGCACATGGCCGATGACGGTTTGGTCCGCGGGATTTTGGACCGGGATCGTCGACGCGGTGTCGCTATGCGTCCAGTGACCGTCGACATAGCACAGCGATTTGAACAAGACAGGATGTCCGAGCATCATGTGACACACTCCTCGACAGCATTGGGATGACATTCATTCTGTCTCGGCCGGCCCTGCGCAAATTTCTGTTTTGCGGGGGGCGCTCCGCTCGTTTTTTCTGTCCGAGCGGGCTGCGGCGCGATAATTTCAGTCATCGCTCGTCCACGAATCGCAGGCGTCGATCGCCTGGCTCGGCGCATCCTTGACCACCTTCGTCACGATATACGTGAAGTACCGTTCGATCCCGAGGTCTTCGGCCAGCAGCGTGTCGATGAAGCGCTGATAGCGATCGATGTCTCGCGCGATGACATGCAACACGTAATCGACGCCGCCCCCCGTCGCATGGCATTGCACGATTTCTTTCGCAGCCAGCACGCGCGCCTCGAAGCGGCTCAAGTCGTACGCGGTGTGGCGAGCAAGCGTGACCTCGACGATGATCCGGCTGCCGCTGAACGCGCCCACCCAATCGATGTCGGCGCGATAGCCGCGAATCACGCCGCTCTCCTCGAGCTTGCGCACGCGCTCCCATGCGGGCGAAATCGACAGGTTCACCTCCTCCGCGAGCTTCGATTTCGTGATCCGGCCATCGCGCGCGAGGATGCGAAGGATAGCGAGGTCGTAGCGGTCGAGCTTGATCACGTCGGCCTCGCGCTACCTTACTGCGCTACCGCGGCGATCCCGCGCTCGACGACGTCCGCGACTACGGCGATCGTGTCGCCCGCCTTCACGAGCCCCGGAAAATGCCGCGCGGCGACGATGCCGTCGCGCTCGGCGCGATACTCCACGCCCGGCGCACCGAGCCGCACGGTGTCGTAGACGCGCGCGAGCAAATCGCCGCGCGCCACCGTCTGGCCCAGATCGCGGCACATTTCGAGCAAGCCTTCGTGTTCGCTCGTCGTAAAGCAGGAGCCATCGGGCATGTCGAGCAGCGTCGTCGTGCGAGGGGCCGCCCCGGCATCGGCGGCGGCATCGGCTTGCGCATCGCGAGTCAGGACCTGTGCGTAACGCAGAAAGCCGCGCACGCCTCGCTCGGCGATGGCGACGCTTTGCGCGGTCGACGTGCCCCCGCCCCCGAGCTCCGTCGTAACGAAGACTTTGCCGGCCTCTTCGACCACGCTGTCGAACAGCCCCACGCTGTCGATTTCGAGCATACGCATCGAATACGGCGCGCCGAACGCGAGCATTGCCTGCTCGCAACGGGCCTGCTGCCGCGCATCGGGCAGCAAGTGAATCGCCGCGAACGGCACGAAATCGAGCGTACGCCCGCCGGCGTGAATGTCGAGCACGTAGTCGGCGAGCGGCAGCAGGTGCCGATGAAAGTAGTCGGCGATCTTTTCGGTGACGGTGCCGTCCGGCTTGCCCGGAAAGCTGCGGTTCAAGTTGCCCGCGTCGATCGGCGACGTGCGCTTGCCGGCCCTGAACGCGGGATAGTTCATGAACGGCACGACGATCACGCGCCCGCGAATATCGCCCGCTTTCAAACTGCAGGCGAGCTTGGAGAGTGCGACCGGCCCCTCGTATTCATCGCCGTGATTGCCGCCGGTGAGCAGCGCTGTCGGGCCCTCGCCCCGCTTGACGACCGTGATCGGAATCATGATCGCGCCCCACGCGGAATCGTCGCGCGAGTACGGCAGTTTCAAGAACCCATGCTGTTCTCCGTCCGCGTCGAAGTCGACAGTCGGCGTGATGGGGGAAGCACGCATCGTGTCACTCCTTGACGAATAGCTTGCGTGGTGTGTTGCAGAAAGTCTCGACGCCGGTATCCGTGATGAGAATGCTTTCCGTGATTTCGAGGCCCCAATCGTCGAGCCATAGCCCGGGCATGAAGTGAAAGGTCATGCCGGGTTCGAGGACCGTCTTGTCCCCCGGGCGCAGGCTCATGGTGCGCTCGCCCCAATCGGGCGGATAGCTCGCGCCGATCGGATAGCCGCAGCGGCTGTCCTTTTCGATGCCGGACTTGCGCAGCACGGCGAAGAACGCATTGGCGATGTCCTCGCAGCGATTGCCCGGCTTGGCCGCGGCGAGCCCCGCCTCGATGCCCTCGACGATGGCCCGCTCGGCATCGACGAAATGCCGCGGCGGCTTGCCGAGATAGACGGTGCGCGACTGCGGGCAGTGATAGCGCTTGAAGCATCCGGCAATCTCGAAGAACGTGCCGGCGTTCGCCGAGAACGGCGAATCGTCCCAGGTCAAATGCGGCGCGGCCGCATCGGAGCCCGTGGGCAGCAACGGCACGATGGCGGGGTAATCGCCGCCGTATCCGTCCACGCCCGTGATGCCGGCCCGATAGATCTCGGCGACGAGATCGTTCTTCTTCATGCCCGGTTCGACCACGTCGACGATGCGCGCATGCATCTTCTCGACGATCTTCGCGGCGATCCGCATGTATTCGATTTCGCGCGGCGACTTCACTGCGCGCTGCCAATTGACGAGGCTCGTCGCATCGATCCAGGTCGCGCCGGGCAGATTTTGCTGCAGCGAGCGATAAGCGGCCGCGCTGAAATAGTAGTTGTCGAGTTCGACGCCGATGCGCCGCCCGCCCCACCCGAAAGCGGCGATGACTTCCTTCGACAGGTAGTCCATCGGATGCCGCACCGGCGACTGCACGTAATGGTCCGGGTAGCCGATGATCCGCTCGTGCGTCATGAACACCGTGCGCTTCGCGCCGTTCGCGTCTTGGCCGCGGCCGAACCAGACCGGGTCGCCCTCCATCGGCAACAGTACGCACTGATGAACGTAGAACGACCACCCGTCGTAGCCCGTGAGCCATGCCATGTTGGTGGGATCGGAAACGATCAATAGATCGATGCCGGCCTGCTCCATCGCGCGACGCGTCTTTGCAATCCGTGCTGCGTACTCGCTGCGATCGAACGCAAGACGAGGTTCGACGCGTGACGTAACCGCCTGCTGCTCCAACTCTGTAGACATCTTGTCCTCTCAGCGTGTCGTGTCGTTGTGGAAAACCGTTCCGGCGCGCGCCGCACGTGCGCGCTCGAGCGCGAGCACGGCAATCGCCGTGTCCTGCGCACCCGTGCCGGTCAGATCGCATATCGTGATGTCGTCGGGACGCGCTCTCCCCGGCGCACGGCCGGCGATGATCTCGCCCAGTTCTGGAAACGTCGCATCCGACGGCACGGCGCCTGCGCGCACGGCATGCGCGAGCTCGCCGATTACGCGCACTTGCGACAGGCGATCGCACACATAGCGCGCCGCTTCGAATACGGACGGCGCGAGCTCGGTCTTGTAATCGGCGTCGGAGCCCATCGCCGTGACGTGCAGCCCCGGATGAAGATCCCGCGCCTCGATCAAGGGCGTGCGGCTCGGCGTGGCCGTGATGGCGACGTCGGCCTCATCGAGTGCATCGCGCACCGAATCCGCTACCGCGCAAGGCACATCGAAGCGCGCACGCGCGTCGTTCGCGAAGGCCATCGCACGTTCGGCATCGCGCGCCCAGACCGTAACGTGCTCGATTTTGCGCACGAGCATGAGCGCCTGCAGTTGCAGCCGCGCTTGCTCGCCGGCGCCGATGACGGCCGCGCGCCGCGCGTCGGGCCGCGCGAGCCGGCGGGCCGCGACCGCACCGGCCGCAGCCGTGCGCACCGCCGTCAGGTAGCCGTTGTCGAGCAGCACCGCTTCGGTCAGCCCGGTGCGGGCGGACAGCACGAGCATGAGGCCGTTCAAGCTCGGCAGGCCCAGGGCCGGGTTGTCGAAGAACCCCGGGCTGACCTTGATCGCAAAGCTGTTGTAGCGCGGAAGATAGGCGGTCTTGACGTCGACCTCGCCGTGCCGCTCGGCCAGCGCGAGATTGAGCACCGCAGGCATGACGACGGGCTCGGTAGCCAGCGATAGGAATGCATGCTCGACTTGGTCCACCGCGTCTAAATCGAGCGGAACGAGCGCGCGCAATTGCGCCTCGCCCACGATCGTGATGTCAGGCATCTTCGTTCTCCGTGACGATGCGCCGATGCGCATTCATATCGATGTTGCCGCCGCTCACGACCACGACGATCGGGCCGTCTTTTACGGGGACGCGGCTGGCGAGGACCGCTGCGATGCCGACGGCCGCCGCTCCTTCGACGACGAGATGCTCAGCCCGGTATGCGTGGACGATGCCGAGCGCAATCGTCCGCTCGTCGAGCAAGACGACGTCGTCGGCCAGATCGTGCGTCATCGCGAACGTATAGCGGTTATCGAGCCCGATGCCGCCGCCCAGCGAATCGGCGAGCGTCTCGACTTCTTCGACGGCCACCGGGCGCCCAGCGGCCAGGCTTGCGTGCATCGCCGCGCCGCGCGCCATCGATACGCCGATCGCGCGCAGATCCGGACGAATCGCCTTCGCCGCGAACGCCGTGCCGCTGAAGAGGCCGCCGCCCGAAAGCGGCACGACGATCGCCGCCGCATCGGGCAGGACCTCCAAGATTTCGACGCCGATCGTCGCCTGACCCGCGATCACCCGAAGATCGTCGAACGGCGGGACGAACGCATAGCCTTCGTCCCGCACCATGCGCAGCGCTTCGACTTGCGCCTCGTCCTGGCTGCGGCCGGCAATGACGACGCGCGCGCCGAGCGCCGCGACGGCATCGACCTTGTTTTTCGGCACGAGGGACGACATGCAGACAGCGGCCTCGATGCCGAGCGCGCGAGCGGCATGGGCGAGCGCGCGGCCGTGATTGCCGGTCGATGCCGTGACGACCTTCGTCACGCCGTCGACGGCCATCTCCGCAAGCGTGTTCGTCGCGCCGCGTACCTTGAAGCTGCCGGTCGGTTGAACGGTCTCCAGCTTCAGGTAGACGGGCACGCCCGCGCGCAACGACAGCGATGGGGATTGAACGAGAGGCGTGCGCACCACGCGCCCCGCAAGGCGCTGCCGCGCACGAAAAACATCAGCCAGAGACAGAATGGACATTGACCGCTACCGAACAGCGTTGTCGATGCGATCCAGTCTAATGTTGCGGAAAATGCTTCCTGAATGTCCTAGGACATCAAATGCATCGAATGCATCAAATGAAATCGTGGACGTGCGGATATTGCTCGAACACTTCGGCGATCACGTCGAGCGCCGCTTCGAACGCGGGCTCGCCGACGTCGGCGCCGAGACACAGGCGCACGGCGTTCGGCCGTTCGGTGCCGCGTACGAGGAACGGATCGGGGGAAGTCAACGCGATCTGCCGGTTGCGCAGTTCGCGCACGACGCGGTCGGCCTGCCAATGCTCGGGCACGCGCAGCCACGCGGAAACGGCGTTCGGATGGCTGCCGAGCAGGTACTTGCCGAGCACGGAGACGAGCTTGCCGTGGCGCGCCGCCAGCCGCGTACGCTGCAGTTCGACGAGACGGCGCGCCGTACCGTCCATGATCCAGCGCGTCGCTACCTCGGCGATCGCGGTCGTCGCCATCCATGAACTCACGCGCAGGACACTTTCGCAGCGCAACGCAAGGCGCCGCGGCATCGCCAGATAACCCGTGCGCAAGCCCGTCAGCACCGATTTCGTCATGCTCGTGCAATAGAACGCCAGCTCGGGAATGAGGCTTGCGATCGGCGTATGCGTTTTTTCCGGCAAGGCTCCGTACACGTCGTCCTCGATGACGTAGACGCCATATTGCTCGGCAATGCGCGCGACCGACCGGCGGCGCGCGTCAGTCATCACCGATACGGTAGGGTTGTTCAGCGTAGGCGTGCAAACGAGCGCGGAGATACGCTCGCTGTCGCACATCTCCTCGAAATGCTCGGGGCGGATGCCGTGCTCGTCCATCTCGAGTCCCTTCAGCGTGAAACCGAGCACGTTCGCGGAGCCGATCACGCCGTGGTCGGTGAGGCTTTCGCAAAGCACTGTATCGCCAGGCCCGACGAGCGAAGCCAGCGCGAGAAAGATGCCGTGCGCGGCCCCGTTCGTCACGAGCAGCGAATCGACATGCGCGGGCATGTTCAGCGATTCGAGCCACTCCACGCCGGCCTGCCGATGCCGTTCGAACCCCGCAATCGGCCGGAACGCACGGATCCACGGCTGGTCTTCGACGGTGGACAGCGCCGCGCAGACTTTACGCCATGCCTCGTCGTGTTCCGGCGTATGCACCATGCGCGCGATCGAGAAATCGACGACTTCCCGCTCGGCCGTATCGAGTATGTAATTGGAGACGCGTTCGGTGATGCGCCCGGCGACGAAGCTGCCGCGCCCCACCTCGCAGCGGATGAGACCTTGCCTTTCGAGTTCCTTGTAGGCGTTCGTGACCGTCTGCACGCTGATGCCGAGCTCGGCCGCGACGTCGCGCTGCGGCGGCAAGCGTGCGCCCGATACGAGAACGGCACTTTCGATCTCGCCCGCGATCGCTTTGACGAGGCGCTTGTACTTCGATTCGGCGCCGTGCACGGCATCGACCGCCTCGCGCCAGGCCTTGCTCGTTCGCTGCATCATGGTGTTTCTCCATCGCTTTGTGCAATGGTCGCTCGAATCGCGTCCGGAAAATAATTGTCCTAGAGCAATCGAAAAGAAAAAAATGGCTTTGTATGCTGCATTCGACTGGTGTTGCAACACGCCAGGGGATTGTTCTGCAAGGGTTTTCCACTAGACCGCGCCGGCAAACGAACGTGGGCGGCCGCGGCGAATCAGTCAACCAAGGGAACGCATCGCTATGAAACTCGACAGACTGACTTTGACCGGCTCGCTCGGTACGCTCTGTGCAATCATCGGACTGATCGGCCAGGCCCCCGCCGCGAGCGCCGAAACGACGCTACAGCGCATTCAACGCACCGGCGAGGTGCGCATCGGCTACGCGAACGAGAAACCGTTCGCCTATACGCAGCCCGACGGTAAAGTGACCGGCGAATCGCCGGAAATCGCGAAGAAGATTTTCGCGAAGCTCGGCGTGAAGAAGGTCGATGCCGTGCTGACCGAATGGGGCGCGCTGATCCCGGGCCTGCAGGCGGGCCGCTTCGACGTGATCGCCGCGGGCATGTACATCACGCCGCAGCGCTGCTCGCAGGTTGCGTTCGCCGATCCCCAGTACCAAATCGGCGACGCGCTGCTGACGCTGCCCGGCAATCCCAAGCATCTCGACAGCTACGCGAGCGTCGCCAAGCAGCCCGGCGTGAAGCTCGCGGTCATGGCAGGCACCGTCGAATTGGGGTACGCACGCGAGGCCAACGTGAAGGATTCGCAGATCCTTCAAGTGCCCGACACCACGGCCCAACTTCAAGCGGTGCGCTCGCACCGTGCCGACGCCGCCGTCGGCACGGCGCTGACGGTGAAAGATCTGGCGGCGAAAATGCCCGGCGAAGTGGTCGTGCCGGGCAATTTCATCGACGATCCGAAGCACATGGGTTACGGCGCGCTCGCCTTCCGCAAGACCGATACCGACTTGCGCGATGCCGTCGACAAAGAGCTGCATGCTTGGCTCGGCACGCCGGATCATCTGGCGACGGTCGCACCGTTCGGCTTCGACAAGTCGAACGTGACGCACAAGACCGCGGCCGAGCTCTGCGGTCAGTAAATCCGCTCTCGCGCTCCCGCGCGCTCACCGCGCGGGAGCCGGCCCGACGACCTCTCCCCGGGAACCGTCATGAATGATTTGGACCAATTGATTCCTCTGCTCGCCAAGGGCACCGGCATCACCGTCGAAATCGCGGTCTGCGCGATCGTGCTAGCCGTCGCGATGGCGTGCGTTGCCAATGTGCTGCGCGCCGCCCCCTGGCGAGTGGTTCGCTGGCTGGGCAACGTCTACGTCGAAGTGTTCCGCGGCACGTCGTTGCTCGTGCAGCTCTTCTGGTTTTTCTTCGTTTTACCGCTGCCGCCGTTCAACTTGGCTCTGACGCCCTTCACGGTCGCCATCATCGGCCTAGGGCTGCACTACGGCGCGTACGGCTCGGAAATCTTGCGCGGTGCGCTGCGCTCGGTTCCGCATGGGCAGTACGAGGCGGCGCTCGCGCTCAACATGTCGCCCGCGATGCGCATGCGCCGGATCGTCCTGCCGCAAGCCATGCGCAATGCGCTGCCCCCGGCGACGAACCTCATGATCGAATTGATCAAGGGCACCTCGCTCGTTTCTCTCATCACGCTATCCGATCTCACGTTCCGCGCCAGGCAGCTCGACGAGGCTACGCTCGAAACGGCGAAGATCTTCGCGCTGACGCTGATCATCTATTTCGCGCTCGCGCAATGCCTCGTCGTGTTGATGCGCCGCGTGGAGCGCCGCTTCGACCCGGGCGTCGCACGGAGGACCGCACCGTGAGCACTTTCTTCGATGTTCGTTACGCCGAGCACATCCTGCCCGCGCTAGCCCGGGCAAGCCTTTATACGATCGGCATTACGCTCGTGGGATTCGCGATCGCACTCGTGCTGGGCCTCGTGCTGGCCCTCCTGCGCCGCAGCCCGATCGCGGCCGTGGCGCGCACGACCGGCTTCGTCGTCGAGTTCGTTCGCAGCACGCCGCTTCTGATTCAGGTGTACGTGATCTTTTACGTCGGCCCGCTGTACGGCTTGGATATCAGCGCACTCACGGCCGGCACGATCGGCATTGCGGTGCATTACGCCTGCTACGTCTCCGAGGTCTATCGCGCCGGCCTGAACTGTGTGGCGCGCGGGCAATGGGAAGCGGCGTGCGCGTTATCGCTGTCTCGCTCGCGCACGTACTGCGGCGTCATCCTTCCGCAGGCGATCAGGCAGGTCATCCCCGCGCTCGGCAATTATCTCGTCGCCATGTTCAAGGACACACCCGTGCTGTCCGCCATCACGGTCGTCGAATTGATGCAGCAAGCGAAAAACATCGGCTCCGAAACGTTCCGCTACCTCGAGCCGATCACGATGACGGGCATCTTCTTCCTCGTCATCAGTCTGACCTTCGCCGCCCTCGTGCGCCACCTAGAAATACGCATGCGCTTGCCTTGAGCCGCGGACACCGACGCACCGCCGCGGGAGGACGAACATGGAACAGCTTACGCAAGCAGGACTTCAGGAGCAGTCAATGAAACGCGATCTCTATCCGGCTCCGGACGCCGGCAGCGCCGCCGGCTCGCACGGAGAGCGCCCGATGGTCCGCTTCGCGGGCGTGACGAAGCGCTACGGCGCACTGACGGTGCTGGACGGCCTAGACCTCGATGTCGCCTCGAACGAGAAGGTCGCCATCATCGGCCCAAGCGGATCGGGCAAGTCCACGCTCCTACGCGTGCTGATGACGCTCGACCCCGTGACCGACGGCATGATCGAGGTGGACGGCGAGCCGCTGACGCACATGACGCGAGACGGCAAGCTCGTGCCGGCCAACGACCGTCATGTGCGCCGCGTGCGCAGCAAGATCGGCATGGTATTTCAGAGCTTCAACCTGTTCCCGCACATGACGGCGCTGCAAAATACGATCGAAGCGCCGATCCATACGCTCGGCATGTCCAAGCGCGAGGCGATCGAACGCGGGCGCGATCTGCTCTCGATGGTCGGGCTTTCAGAGAAATGCGATCACTACCCGTCGCAACTGTCGGGCGGCCAGCAGCAACGCGTCGCCATTGCACGCGCGCTCGCGATGCGCCCCAAAGTCATGCTGTTCGACGAGGTGACTTCGGCGCTCGATCCCGAGTTGTGCGGCGAAGTGCTCAACGTGATTCGCCGTCTGGGCGAAGAGCACAACCTGACCATGCTCATGGTCACGCATCAAATGGGCTTCGCCAAGGAATTCGCCGATCGCGTCTGCTTCTTCTCTCAGGGCAAGATCATCGAGCAAGCGCCGCCTTCGCAATTCTTCACTTCGCCGCAGCACGAACGCACGCAACAGTTCCTGCGTGCCGTACGCGAGGCCATGTGAGCGTAGGCGTTCAGGACGACGATGCGGCGCGCCAGAACAGCAGCGCCGTCATCGCGAAACCGAATGTGGAAATGAGCGCGCGCACCACCGGCACAGGCAGGCGCCGGCCCACGTGGGCCCCGACGTAGCCGCCTATCGCCGCAGCGGCCAGCATGACGAGCGTTTCGGGCCACCACACCAGGCGCGCCCCGACGAAGCACAGCACGGCGACCACGTTGGTGACGCCGACCAGCAGCGTGCGCGACGCATTGAGCGCGCGCAGATCGTCTGCGCCGAACAGCGACCAGACCGCCACCATCATGATGCCGACGGCGCCGCCGAAATAACCGCCGTAGATGGCGAGCAGCCCTTGAGCTGCGAGCAGCGTCGCCTGGCCGATCTGCACGCGTCGCCGCAGCCACGTGCCTGCCTGCCGGCCGAACGTGAACGCGAGCGAGCCCACGAGCAACAGCCACGGCACGATGCTGTCGAACGCGCGCGACGGCGTGAACATCAACAGCAACGCACCCGCCAGCCCGCCGAGCAAACTCACGGCCGCCATCGCGCGCATCGACACTTGAGCGAAGCCGCGATAGTCCCGCCGATACGCCCATGCCGACGTGGCCGCGCCGGGCAGCAACGCCACCGTGCTAGACGCGTTGGCCGACACCGACGGCACGCCTGCGAACATCAGCGCGGGCAACGTCACGAAAGAGCCGCCGCCGGCGAGCGCATTCATCGCTCCCGCAAGCAGCCCCGCCCCGAAAAGCAACGCCGTAGTGGATTCCATGGCAGGAAAATGAGAACGAGTTAGAACGAATGAGGACGATCGCGATTCGCTAGTGTCGGACGCTCGCTCGTGCAGGGCAATCGGTGATACATTGACTCAGCCTCAGTCTGAAACTGAGGCTCAACGCCGGTAGCCGAAGCCGATAACCGGTCCGGCGCCGTTCCCTCTTTTTTCATGCCGATTCGCCGTGCGCTTCGATCTCGTCGACCTGCGATTGTTCTTGAATACCGTCGAAGCCGGCAGCATGACGGCCGGCGCCGAGCGCACTCACCTTACCCTCGCCTCGGCCAGCGCCCGCATCCGCGGCATGGAGGCCTCGCTGGGCGCGCCGCTGCTCGAGCGCAACCGGCGCGGCGTCGAGCCCACGGCGGCGGGGCGAACGCTCGTGCATCATGCGCGCGTCGTGCTGCAGCAAATGGAGCACATGCGCGGCGATCTGAGCGAATATGCGCATGGTCTCAAGGGCTACGTGCGCCTGCGCTCCACCACCTCCGCCATGACCGAGATTCTTCCCGAAGTGCTGAGCGCTTTTCTGGCCGCACATCCCGAAGTGGATATCGATTTGGAGGAATTGGTCAGCTACGAAATCGTCGAAACCGTGGCTCAGGGGCGAGCGGATGTCGGTATCGTCAACGACTCGGTGGACGTGTCCGGCTTGGAGGTTTTTCCGTTTCGGCATGACCGGCTCGTACTCGTGACGGCCCGGCATCATCCGTTGGCCGCGCGGCGCCAAATCTCGTTCGCCGAAACTTTGCGGGAGGGCTTCGTCGGGCTCACCGGCGACAGCGCGCTGCAAGCGTACTTGGCAGGCCACGCCGCGCGCGCCGGGCAACGGTTGAAATACCGCGTGCGGTTGCGCAGCTTCGACGCCGTCTGCCGGATGGTCGAGCGAAACGTAGGGGTGGGCGTGATTCCCGAACGCGCCGCGGCGCGCCTGCAACGATCGATGGCGATTCGCCGCGTGCGGTTGACCGATCCCTGGGCGACGCGGCAATTGCGGATCTGCGTGCGCCGCTTCGACGACCTTCCGATTTACGCAAGGCAGTTGATCGAACACCTGCGCGCACCAGAATGAAGGCCGCTCAGCCGGTTGCATCGCCCTCGCCGGCCGGCACGACGAACTGAAACACGGCGCCGCGAGGCCTGTTCGCGCTCGCCCACAATCGTCCGCCGTGCGTCTCGACGATCGCCCGGCAAATCGCCAACCCCATCCCCATGCCGCTCGCCTTCGACGAATAGAACGGCTCGAACAGGTGTTCGGCGTCGCCGTCGATCAAGCCGGGCCCCGAATCGCCGACCGAAACGAGCACGCCGCCGGAGGGCGCCTGGCTCGTGCCGACGGTCAGTTCTCTCGGGCCGTCGTCCGCGGCGCTCATCGCCTCCACGGCATTCATCAGCAGGTTGAGGATCACTTGCTGCAGCGCGACGCGATCTCCTTCGACGTCGGGCAAAGCACGCCCGAACGCTCGGTGCACGACGACGTCGTGCTTCAGCATTTCGCTACGCATGAGCGCAATCACTTCGTCGACCGCGTCGTTGATCCGCAGCCTTTCCATCGTCGGGGGCGCTTTCTTGACCAAGCCGTGGATCCGGTTCATCACCTCGCTGGCGCGCTTCATGTCTTTGTTGATCCGGTCGAAGGCGAGCCGCACTTCTTCGAGATTCGGCGGCTGGGCCTTCAGCCACAGCAGCCCCGCCTGCGCATTGGTCGCGCTAGCCGCGATCGGCTGCTTGATTTCGTGACTGATGGAAGCGGTGAGTTGCCCCATCGTCATGACGCGGTTCGCATGGGCCAACGCCGTCTGAACCTCCTGGTAGCGCCGCTCGGTCTCGCGCAATTCGGCTTCCGCGCGCTTTTGCTCGGTGATGTCGCGCGAAATGCCGAGCAGAAAACGCGGCTCGCCGCGCGCGTCCACGATAGGAATCTTCATGGTGTGCACGATGCGCGGCCCGTGACGCGTCTTCACCGACTCTTCCGGGATATTGACCATCTGTCGCGATTCGAGCACGTCGCGGTCCTTCATGTCGAAAAACTTCGCCTCTTGCTCGGGAAACAGGTCGTACACCGATTTGCCGATCAAATCCTCGCGCCGATAGCCGAGCAGTTCCTCGCCCGCCTTGTTCAAGCGAACGAAGCGCAACATCGAGGCATCCTTGACGAAGATCGTGTCCGGGATGTTCTCGATAATGCTGTTCAAAAAGTGTTCGCTCGCTCTCGCCGCTTCCTCGGCACGTTGCCGTTCGAAGATCTCGGCCGTTTGCCCAGCCAGCGCCGTGCTCAGTTCAGCGGTGCGCTGAGAAACGCGCGCCTCGAGTTCGGCGTTGAGCGCTTTGAGCGCGTCCTCCGCTTGTTTGCGCTGCCGCCTGTCTTCGAGAAACTGTTCGACCGCGCGCGCCATATCCGCTATTTCGTCGCGGCCGTGCACCGGCACCGTGGGCGGTGCACTGCCGATGTCGCCGTGCCGCAAATAAAGGCTGACTGCGCGCAGCCGCCCCACGATGTGACGCCCCAGAAAGACGCGCGCGATCAGCCAGGCGAGCAGCAAGCTGACTGCGACTTCGGCAACGACCCATGTACGCGTGCGATCGGTCGCGCGCGTCAGGTGCTGAACGGCGTCGCGGTATTCGCGCGTGAACCGATCCGATTGCTGGCGCGCCGCCACCGATAGCGCATTGGCTTGAGCGTGAAGACCTTCGTCGAGCCGCGATAGCGCCGCGGCCGGCAGCGGCGCATTTCCGGCCAGCGCGCGCTCGCGCGCTTGCGCCTCGACGTTGACCATATTACGAAAGCGCTGGCTCGATCGATGCAGTGCCAGCGTATCGACGCCCACGTCTTTTCGTGTAGGCGAAGCCGACGCCAGCCGGTCCACGAGGCGATCAAACGTAGCGAGATGGTCGATGACGTGCCGTTGCGTGTCCCGCACCGCATCGACGGTCGAATCGCTCGACAGCTGCAGCGACATGCGCTCGATCATCAGCGTTTGCTGGGCAAGATCTTGGGCGTCCTGCAGGCGCGTCAACCTGTCTTCCGCCAACTGCCGCAGCGCTTGCGAAGATGCGGTCAACGAATAGATCGTCGTGGCGCCGACGACGGCCACGAGGGCAGCGAGGCAGGACGCCACGAGCGTGAACTGCGCGGTAAGTGACTGGGGACGCGGGATTTTCACGGGCCGTGCCAGATATGACGATAGATGTCGCGATAGCCGTTGGCCGGATCGTAGATCAAATGCTGACCGCCGTCCTGTCCGATGTTGCCCGCGGTCACGAGATGCACCGGAAACACATAGCCTGTGACGCGTTCGCCGGCAAGCAGCCGATTCATCTCGTCGATCAACTGCCAGCCGTGCAGATTCAGCGGCTCGGCGACGGTAGCGGTTTGGAACGTACCGGTTCGAATGCGCAGAAACGCCGATTCGCTGCCGTCGCCCGCCGAAAGCATATCCATGGCGGTGTTCGGCATGCCTGCCTCGGTCAGGACCGGAACGGCGTAGTCGAAGTAGATGTCGTTGATCGCGAGCGCATGGGTCCAGCGCCGGCCGTATTGCGCGAGCAGCGCGCGCGTCGTGCCGGGCATGAGCGCCTCGGCCTGCGAGATCGCCACGTCGCGCACCTCCAACAACGCACACCCCGCGCAGGCACGCACCACCTCGGCCATTTCATTCGCCTTGTCTTGAGCGACTCGATAGTTCGAATCGGTAAAGATGACGACACCCGCACGGCCGCCCGATTGCAAGATCGCCGCCAGCGCGGTGACGCGCGCCACCTCCGACGGATCGGTCGATACGTTCATCGCCACCGGCGTGCCCGGCACGGGTCCCGCTTTTTCCGCGACATGCCAGCCGACGATCGGTATGCCGCGCTTGGCGAACGCGCGCAGCCCCGGGAGCAGCGCATGCGCGTCGCCGCCCACGATGATCAACCCGTCCGGCCCGGTTGCCAGCGCGTTCGACAGCATCTTTTGGCGCAAGTCCGCCGCGCCGCCCGAATCGAATATTTTCACGGTCCAGCCGATGACTTTCGCCGCTTGCACGACGCCGTCGACGACGCCCAGGATGCCGCCGTTGCGCAAATCCTCGGCGACCACCGCTACGTGCTTCGCCTCCTGGGCGCGCGGGCCCGAGCGGGGCCCGCTCCATGCGGCGGCGGGCTGCGCCGCGGCTTCGACGATTCGCTTCGCTTCGGTCAGATACCCGTGCCCGGCGGAAGACGCGGCGCTCGGCGTCGAAGGGATGGGCGCGCCTTGAGCTAGAGCCCCCCCGGCGACCACCGCCAGTGCCCCTATCCATAAAGAAAGCAAGCCCTTCATGCCCTTCCCCGACTGCCCCGTCCGGGTCCGGCCTCGCATCATCGGAAACATACGAAATCAATGTTCGCGAGCGACCCCCTGTAAACGAAATAGTAGTCCAGGGCAGTACGCTCAATGGCACGGTTTCCGCACATTTCTTGAGCGTAGAATGACCTTCAGTCGACGCCCTTTCCGGGCGAATCATCAGATTAATCCGTCGGCCGCGCGACGAGCTGCGCCGCGGCCGGAGAGCGACGCGCACGTAGCGCCGCCGGCCACCGGTGGACGGCGCGCATGCCGCGGTCGCGACAAACCAATCCACCAAAAAAGGTGCATGGGATGATCTTGCGTTCCGATCGGATTCCGGCCGGCCGCGCGCCCGACGACCAGCCGCCGGTCGTCTATGTCCTGGACGACGACGAAGGAATGCGGCTCGCTTTGAGCAGCCTGTTTCGCTCGATCGGGCTGCGGGTGGAGACGTTCGACTCCTCGCAAGCGTTTCTGGCGTTCCCCAAATACGACGCGCCCAGTTGTCTCGTGCTCGACGTGCGATTGCGCGGGGAAAGCGGACTCGCGTTTCAGGAGGAGCTCGCGAAAACCGACCTTCGCATGCCGATCGTCTTCATGACGGGGCATGGCGACATTGCGATGACGGTGAAAGCGATGAAGGCAGGCGCCGTCGACTTTCTGGCGAAGCCGTTTCGCGATCAAGACATGCTCGATGCGGTTTCGAACGCTTTGGCACGAGACGGCGAGCGTCTCGCCGCCGAACGATCGATCGCTTCGCTACGGTCGTCGTACGAATCGCTGACCTCGCGCGAGCGCGAAATCATGGAATTCGTCGTAACGGGCATGCTGAACAAGCAGATCGCCGCGTCGCTCAATTTGAGCGAAATCACGGTGAAAATGCATCGCGGTCAAGTCATGAAAAAGATGTGCGCAGGGTCGTTGGCCGAACTCGTGAGAATGGCGCAAGCGCTGCATATCCCGCCACGTCAGACGAAGCCGAAGGTCATGGCAGGCTCTGCGCCACGTTGAGCCAATACTCGATCGCTTGCGCGTCGAACGGCTTCTCGATGACGGCTAGCACGCCGTCGGCACCGACTTTCGCGCACAGTTCGGCCGTGGGGAACGCGGTGATGAAGATCATCGGGGTCTTATAGCCCAGCGCCACGAGGCGATCGTGCATGGCCAAGCCGGTCATGCCGGACATTCGCTCATCGGAAATCAAACAGGTGGTATCGCCCGGCCGCGGCGAAGCGAGAAACTCCTCCGCCGACGCGAAGAGCCGCGCCTCCCATCCCATCGACCGAACGAGGCTCGCGACGGCCAGACGAACAGCCTCATCATCGTCGACGATCGAAACGGTTCGGCCGGCACCCATACGGCGCTCCTCTCCGCGCTGGACCAAGCAGCATCAATCCGCTCGGAATCTGGGACATCTCTATGCAAGCAGTCTAGATCGCGGGCGATCAAACGGACATCATACGAACGTATCGATTGCCTCCTATACGAAAGGATGATCGACCCAAGCTCTCGTTGAGCGGAGACTAGCTGTTCGTAGGTTTGTGCGTTCGGCGGCGTTCTTATATTGTGAAACCAACGCCGTCCAAGTCGTCCGACGGAGCCCGAATACGAAAACAACCAAGCGGCGTCTAGTATCCTGTCGCGAACCGTGCGGGTATGTATCGCTTCATTCTTCGGAAAGCGCTCATGTCGACTCATTCTCAGCGAGACCGCGCTCGGCCTTACCGCATCCGGCGGCGCTCCCCCGCTCTCGCGCTGCGCACACGCGCTCGCCCCCGCTCCGCCTCCGTCGCTAGGCTTGCTAAACGCATCGCCTACGTGCCCCTCATGTGCTCGCTGTTCAACGGCCGTGCAGCCGATCGCATTTCGGTCGGGAGAAAATAACGCGGCGCGGCCCGAGCGCCGAATTGCGTGCGATACGCCTAAGGTCCAACACGGATATACCTCGGTATGGAGCCGACACGCCAACGCACGTTTTAAGCGAGCCGTTCGTAGAATGGCGCCGAAGGCGCCGCAATCCTATCTTTCCATCATGGCCGATGCGCCGGCCCGCCGAAGACGGCGGGCGCGGCGTAGTAGGGCAGCGAAGCCTCAACGATGGAGCGATGGTTTGTGCGGCGTGGCCGAGGGCGACTTCGGCGTATCGAAGCAGAAAGCAGGCGGCGAGGCGTGTCGATCGACGGGTGAGGGCTATGCCGAACGTCTTGAGTCATTGGATCCATGTTTCCACGCACGCCTACTACGAGTACACGTTCGTGCCGGCGCTGAAAAGAAGCGTATTTCGCAGGACGGTGGATTTGAGCCGGATCTGCATTCAATAGCGATAGCAACATCAACGGCGACGGCGATCGGTCGCTATGCCCGCTCCGTCGCGCGACTCGCGCGGCTCGCGCGACTCGCGTGACGTGAGCGCCGCGGCTAAGGCGCAACGAAGTCCGGCTGCCGCTTCGGCTCCGCCGCCGCAAATGCGGCGTGTTCGCTCGCTACGGCGTAGACCGCTCTGACGGCCTCATACGGGGCGAGATCGCACCCCATCCGCAATGCGTTGGCGACTTGCGGCACGAGGCAGCAATCCGCCAGCGTCGGCGCATCGCCGAAGCACCAGGGCGAGCGGCCATGCTTGCGAAGCAGACGCTCGACACCGGCCAAGCCTTCGGCCACCCAATGGCGGTACCACGCGTTCTTTTGCTCCGGCGTCGCGCACAATTGCGTTTCGAGGTAGCGCAGCACACGCAGATTGTTCACCGGATGGATGTCGCAAGAAATCAAATACGACAACTCCAGCACGCGAGCGCGAACATCCCGATCAGAGGGAATCAGTTTCGGCTCGGGAAAGCGGTCGTCGAGCCAGTCGATGATGGCGAGCGACTGCCCCAGGCTGAACTCGCCATCGGTCAGCGCCGGCACGGCTGCCGACGGATTAGTCTGCTCCACATATCCCGCCTCGCGATGCTCGCCGTTGCGGATATTGACCGGCACGTAATCGAACGGCACGCCCTTGAGCGCCAGCGCTATACGCACGCGGTAGGACGTCGAGCTGTTGAAGAAGCTATGAAGCTGCACGGCGATGACCTCCCGACGTCGTTCAAACGATTCGCGTACGGAGTTCGCCGAGCCGCTCGATGCCGGTCACGACGATATCGCCGCTCACCACCGCGCCGACGCCCTCCGGCGTGCCGGTATAGATCAAATCGCCCGGTTCGAGACGGAAGAACTTCGACAGGTACGCTACCGTTTCCGCGACCGACCAGATGAGATGCGACACGTCGCTTTCTTGCTTCGTTTCGCCGTTCACAGTCAATTTGATCGCACCGCTTTCGAAATGGCCGACGTCGGCGGCGCGATGGATCGGAGCAATCGGTGCCGAATGGTCGAATGCCTTGCCGATTTCCCACGGACGGCCCATCTCCCGCATTTTCATTTGCAGATCGCGACGCGTCATATCGAGGCCGACCGCGTAGCCGTAGACATGATCGAGCGCCTGCTCGACCGGGATGTTCTCGCCGCCCTCACCGATTGCGGCGACGAGTTCCGCCTCGTAGTGATAGTTGGCCGTCTGCGAGGGATAGGCCAACTCGAGCGTGACGCCGTACGCGACAGGCGCGACCGCATCCGTCGGCTTGCAGAAGAAGAACGGCGGCTCGCGGTCGGGATCGAATCCCATCTCGCGCGCGTGCGCCGCGTAGTTGCGGCCGACGCAGTAAACGCGCCGCACGGCAAACTGCAAGTCGCTGCCCGCCACGGGCACGGCGACGGGCGCCTCCGGAGGAAACACGAACGTCATGATGATGAACTCCTGTCTCTAAGCAATGAAATGAACAACGGCTTCGGCTCGGGCGATTCGTCGAACCGCCCCTACACGCGCCTGCAACGCGCCTATACCGCCATATACCGGCCTATACGCGCTTATGACTGCCCACCGCCCCTACTCGCGCGCTTCGCGCAGCAAGTTCAATGCGGACAGCACGGGGCGATCCGAGTAGCTGAACAACACGCAATCGCTGCTCGCGCTCAAGCTGACGGGCTGCCACGATGGAGCGACGAACACGTCATGCGCATCGAACGCGAATCGTTCGCTTCCAATCTGAACCGAGCCCGTGCCTTCGACGGCGCAGTACACGGTCGCATCCGTGCTGCGATAGGTCTTGCCTTCGAACCCGGCCGGAAGAAGCTGCATGAATGCAGCGATCGTCGGCATAGGCCAGCTGCCGGTCGCCGGATTGACGTAGCGCAGCTTCACGCCGTCCCAGGGGTCGAGCTCGCCATGGCGGTACAACTCGTCGAGTGCTTCGCGGCTTCGCTCGTAGGGATAATTGAAAACCGGCGAACTCGGATCGGTCGCCCGATGCCTGACGGGCGCCATGTTGTGGCCGAACCGCGCAAAGCTATTCCCTTCCGGCCGAAGCACCGGCTGCATCGCCTCCGGGTAAGTTTCCGCGAAGCCCGCATCGAGATGGCCGATCAACGGAATGTCGAGGCCGTCGAGCCAAACCACCGGCTCGCCGCCCTCGTCCATCGTCGGGTTGCCATGGTCGTGCCAGGTCCACGACGGCGTGATGATGAAGTCGCCCGGGTGCATGGTCGTGCGCTCGCCGTTGACTGCTGTCCATGCGCCGTGTCCTTCGACGATGAAGCGCAGCGCCGACTGGGTATGCCGGTGGCTGGGCGCCACTTCGCCGGGCAAGATCAATTGCAACCCGGCATAAAGCGTCGACGTGATGCTCGACTTACCGGGCAGGCCCGGATTCTCCAGCACCAATACGCGCCGGACGGCTTCCTCCGCGCTGATCAGCGAGCCGGCCTGCATGACGAAATCGCGTATCTTCGCGTATTGCCAGATCGCCGGCACGGCCTGCGGCCGCGGCGTCTTCGGCACGAGCGCATGCAGCGATTCCCATAGCGGCGCGAGCCCCCGCGCTTCGAGTTGCCGGTAATACGCCGAACGCTGTTCCTGCAGCGTGGTGGCCGTCATGCGTGTCTCCTGAGCATTAGAGTTCGACGAAGACGTAACCGTCCTCGATTTTCACGGGATAGGTGCGGATGTCGGTCGTCAACGGCTCGCACATCGCCTTACCGGTCCGCACGTCGAACTTTCCTTGATGCAGGGGGCATTCGATTTCATGTCCGTCGAGAAATCCGTCGCACAGCCGGGCGTGCCCGTGCGTGCAGACGTTGTCCGTCGCGAAGACTTCTCCCTCGACGCCGTACACCGCCAGCTCGCGCCCATCGGCATGAGCTGCGACCACATCGTCGTCCCGCACGGACGAGAGATCGATCAATTTGATCCATTGCTTTTGCATCGCTTGCCTCAAATCGGATAGATGATCGAATTCGCGATCATTTCGCTGTCGAACACGCACGCTCGCGATTCGAGCTTGAGCCCGTGCGGCGTGCGGCGAATCACGTCGATGTACCACCCTACGTTGAATACGGTCGTCGCCTCGTCGGGCTTCGTTCTGAACACCGCATAGTTGGCTTGCGCTTCGATGCGCGTGTCGTCGACGTGCAAGATGCGCGGCGCACCTACGATGTGCCGCTGATAGTACGGATCGTGAAAGATCGTTTCCGTCATGCCGTACACGCGGTCTTTCAGCATGCCTTTGCTTTCGAACGACAGCGTTGCCAGCGGAAACCCGCGATCGAAATTCTCGCGGGGCTGAATGCGGTACGTGCAATCGTCGGTGAAGAACTCCGGCCATTTGTCCCATTCGTTGTTGTCGACGACGGACGCATAATCGGCGTAAAGGGCGAGCACCGCTTGATAGGTTTCGAAATCGAGCATCTCAGACCTCCATCACACGACGCCAATAGTCGTACATGCCGCGAATCAACGTCTCGGTCACCATATGGTCGGTATCGCCGATGTCTTTGCCGCCCAGTTCGGCAATCGTTCGATGAAACGGCTTTTGCTCGAATCCCTCTTGCGAGAATTCGATGACCTCGCCGTCGTCGGCCGACACGAATCCTGCAGGCCCGAACAGATTCGCCTGGCGCAAACGCCGCCGCGTCATATCCTCCGAGTCTTCTTCGAAGCCGAAATGCGTCCAGACGAAATCGAACGAACCATGTCCGTTCGGCTGGATATGACGCGTCGATACCGAATTGACTTGCTGCTGGATGATGACGCTGGGGAACAACGTCATCATGACGGCCGTGGGACCACCCCACCACGGCTCGTGCACGACGTCGAGGAACCGGTCGTCGTTCAACGTCATCTGTTCCTTGAAGCTCGTCACGCCGCTCGTGACTTCGCCTTTGCCGCCCGTGCCTCGCGTCGAGATCATGGCCGCATGGCGAAACTGCTCGTCCATTTTCAGCTCGGACTTGTTGTCCGCGCGCCAGAGGCCGAACGTGACGAACCAGGTGTGAAGCAGCCCCGGGTGGTACGGGTCCTTGATGTTTTCTTGCATCAGCTTCCAATTGCCCGGAATGCGCTGACGGTTGTAGCCGAGAATCTTCAGCTTGCGGCCGTCGAACACGCGGTCGAAATACTCGAGGATCGTCGGGCCGAGGAACGTCTCCAGCGAAGGCAGGTCGTGATCGAACGAGGCGAAGATCACGCCGTTTCGTCGCGCCACGTTGAGCTTGGTCAGACCGTGCGCTTTCGGATCGAAGTCGGCCGGCATGCCGCCGTTCACCTTGCCGTCGGCCTTCACGCCGCGCCGAAACGGCACCCCTACCAGGTTGCCCTTCAGGTCGTAGTTCCACTGATGGTAAGGACAGGTGAAGTCCTTCCGGTTGCCGAACTTCTCTCGGCAAAACCGCACGCCGCGATGCGCGCAGACGTTTTCGACGACGGCGATATCGCCGTCGTGCGTGCGCGTGACGATCACCGAGCGCTCGCCCACCACGGTGCGCTTGAAATCGCCCGGGTTCTCGATTTCCGCTTCCAGCCCGACATAGCACCAGTGGTTCGAATAAAAGAAGCGTTCGAGCTCTCGGCGATAGATGGCTTCGTCGGTATAGGCCCAGAAAGGGATGCGACTCGAGCCGTCGTCCTTCCAGCTCGCCGGCATGAAGGCAATGGGAGTCTCGTTCACGATTGTCTCCTGATTGAATATTGGAATCTCGGTACGGCAAGCGTTGCGCAGGCCTCGGTCACACGCCGCTCGAGTAAAAGGCGTCGGCGTAGACGTGTTCGGGCATCATTCCTTTCTGGCGCAGCAGAATCGACGCCGCTTCGACCATCACCGGCGCACCGGCCACATACGCCCGCCAACCCTTCAAACTGTCCCAGTCTTGATTGACGGCATCGGTCACGACCCCTGTGCGGTACGGCCCGGCATCGGTCGCCGTCGTGACGACGACATGCACCGTCAAATTCGGCAGCCTGTCTTTCAGCGCGTCGAGCCAGTGCGTGCCGTAGATGTCGTTCGGCGAGCGAACACCGAAATACACGTGCACGGGGTTGTCCATGCCGTGGTCCGCCATGCCTCGCACGATCGAGAGAATCGGAGCGAGACCGGTGCCGCCCGCGATGCAAATGACAGGGTCCGGCGTCTTGCGTCGCAGATACGCGGTGCCCAGCGGACCGCTCAGCCGCACCGCGTCCCCGACCTTGAGTTGCGAGGCGACGTAGGAGGTCGCGCGTCCCCCGGGCACGACGCGGACGTGGAATTCGACTTCGCTGTCGTTCGCCGTGACCGCCATCGAATAGGGCCGCACATGCTGCGGCGTAAACTGCAGCGACGCATATTGCCCCGGCGAAAACTCGAACGGCTTCGACAGGGAAAGACGCAGGCGTTTGATGTCGTGTGTCAGGTCGTCGATGCCGATCACCGTCGTCTTGATGATCTTCGACGGATGCGTGACGATTTCGTCGACCTCGGGGATTTCGATCACGCAGTCCTCCACCACCGTCGCCTGGCACGCGAGCACGGTTTGGCCGTTGCGCGCCGGGAGGTTCGTTTCGGCCGCCCCCGTCATGAGCACGTTTCCCGACACGATACGGCAGCGGCAGGTGCCGCAGCGCCCCGACATGCAGCTGAACGAGACCGGCACTTGATGCGCGCGCAACGCTTCCAGCAAGTTGTCGCCCGAACGCACGTCGAGCGTTCGATGAAGCGGCAAGATCGACACTTCCATGGTGCTGCGTCTCCGGTCATTCGATGCATGACCGCATGATGCCGCCGCCGCATCCATTGATAAATAGAAATTCGTTGATATGACACATCACTCACAGTGATAATGCATCGACGACCGGAGGAGAAGGCGCGTGGAACTGCAAGACATCGATTTGAACCTGCTGGTTGTATTCAACGAACTGCTGCGGCAACGGCGCGTATCGGCGGTGGCGTCCACGCTGGGCATATCGCAGCCCGCGATCAGCAACGCGCTGAACCGGCTGCGCAAAGTGCTAGGCGACGAGCTGTTTCTGAGAACGTCGAAGGGCATGGTGCCGACGCCGTTCGCGGAAACCCTCGCCGAGCCGATCGCCTATGCGCTCGGCACGATCCACAACACGCTGAACGCCACGTCGCAATTCGATCCCGCGTCGAGCACGCGCGCATTCACGGTCGCCATGACGGACATCGGCGAGATCTATTTCTTGCCTGCGCTCATGGAGCGGCTATCGAAGGTGGCGCCAGGCGTGTCGATCAGCACCGTGCGCAATCAATCGGATGCCCTGCGCGACGACATGGAGCGCGGCAACGTCGATCTCGCGATCGGGTTTCTGCCCGACCTGAAGGCCGGTTTTTTTCAAAGACGTCTCTTCAGACAAAAATATGTTTGCCTGTTCAGAAAAGGGCATCCGCTTGCGCAAACCGGCATGACGATGAAAGCGTTCCGGGAATCGGAGCATGTGTCGATCGTCGCCGAAGGCACGGGGCATAGCATGGTCGATTCCGCGATACAAAGAGCCGGCATTGCGCGCAACGTTCATCTGCGCGTCCCGCACTTCGTCGCGGTCGGCCATATCTTGCAGACGACCGATCTGATTGCCGTCGTGCCCGAGGCCTATGCGGCGAAGACGCTCGCCCCTTTCGGCCTCGTTAGCGCAGCGTGTCCCGTGAAGATTCCCGATATCGCGATCAACGTGCTCTGGCACGCGCGAAATCATCGCGAGCCCGGCAGCCAATGGCTTCGGCAACTCGTGTTCGAGGAATTCTCCGTCTAGCCGGCCGTTGCGCATTTTCGCCGCCGCCACTGCGGCTTTCCCTAACTCAGTGCGGGGCGGCCCATGCCGTGCAGGCGCAACAGCCCTTCTCCACCAAAATCACTGTCGTGAATGACGCGCATTCATGCCTGCGCGTAGACGAGGTCGAGGGAAATCGTCAACCTTCGAGACATTAGAAATAGACCGACAATGTCTAGGAGACGACACATGCATGCACAAGAAGGCCCCCTCGAAGTTCGCCGCTGGCTAGATCAGCAGCGTTTTTCCCTCTTTCAATGGCGCGTATTGCTGCTCTGCTTCGCCATCGTCGCCGTGGACGGGTTCGATACCGCCTGCGTCGGTTTCATCGCACCGGCGCTTGCCGGGCAGTGGCATCTTCAGCCCGCGGTCCTCGGCACGCTGTTCGGCTCCGGTCTGATCGGCCTGATGGTCGGCGCGCTGCTGTTCGGCCCGTTGGCCGATCGCATCGGCCGGCGCAAGACGCTGATCGCAACGGTCGCCTTCTTCGGCCTCGCTAGCCTGCTCGCGGCATCGGCGCCCAACATTACCGCGCTCATTGCATTGCGTTTCGTCACCGGCCTAGGGTTGGGCGGCGCGATGCCGAATGCGATTGCGCTGACGTCCGAGTATTGCCCCGAGCGGAAGAAGTCGTTTCTGACGACCGTCATGTTCTGCGGCTTCACGTTGGGCTCGGGCCTAGGCGGCGTAGCCGCGGCTCAGCTTTTGCCCGGGCATGGCTGGCGCGGCGTGTTCGTGCTCGGCGGCGTGCTGCCGCTCGCGCTCGTTCCGATCATGCTCGTCGTGCTGCCCGAGTCCGTGCGCTACCTGATGTTGCGCAAGGACGTTTCTCAAGAACACGTGGCGCGCATTCTTCGCAAGATCGCTCCGAATGCCATTGCCGCCGATATGCGGTTCGTTCTCAACGAAACTGCGCATAGCGGATCGCCCGTACGGCAGCTGTTCACGCGGGAATACCGCTCCGGCACGCTGCTGCTATGGGTCGTCTTCTTCATGAGCTTGCTCGTCGTCTACTTGCTGACCAATTGGCTGCCGACGCTCATTCATCAGTCGGGGTTGCCGCTCGCGGTCGCCTCGAAGGTGGCCGTCATGTACCAGGTCGGCGGAACGATCGGCGCATTGGTGATCGGACAACTGATGGACAAGCGAAGCCCGACCGCAATCTTGACGTGGTCGTACGGGTTCGGTGCGGTGTTTCTGATTGCGACGGGCGTCGCGACCGGTACGCCGCTCGTCCTGGCGGTCATGGGTGTGGGGTTCTGCATCAGCGGCTCGCAAATCGGTGCGAACGCCTACGTGGCGCGCTACTATCCGACGTCGAGCCGCGTGACCGGCATCAGTTGGGCGTTGGGCATCGGCCGGCTCGGGTCGGTGGTCGGCGCACTCGTTGGCGGCGCGCTGCTCTCGGCCAACATCAGCTTTCCCCTCCTTTTCTCTATCGTGGCTGCGCCGGCCGCCATCGCATCGCTCGCAATCTTCGCCTGCGGACGCCGCGTGCCGTCCGCTGCGCCGGCACGTGCGGTCGCCTGACTCGACGGCCCGGGCCTTCAACGGCAATCGACCTTTCCGTCAGCGCATGCGGGGGGCCAGCTTCTTCGCTTCCCCCGCCGGCACACGCAGGCCATCGCCTCGACGCTTGACCTTGTAGCGACTTCAGGGTGTTCAATCCTCGCTCGATCGCTTGGAGGCCACCCGCCTATGCCGCTCCCCATCCCCATCCTCGTTCACCGACCGCAGCACTGCGCGCCGCCTGCACCGGCGCGCTTTGGTACGATGTGGATGGCGGTCTTCGCCGATGTCGGCTCGTGCTTGCTCGTCGTCAAGAACGGCTTGCGCCTGCTCAACGGAAAATAGTGCCCCTCATGCCTGCCCGATCGCTCAATGCCGCGCTGACCGCGTTGTTCGCTGCCGCTTTGTTCGGCGCCACCACCCCGATCGCCAAGCTGTTGCTCGGGACGGTGTCGCCTTTCATGCTGGCGGGGCTCTTCTATTTGGGAAGCGGCTTGGGGTTGGGGCTCACGCTGGTCGTCAGAGACCGCGGCAGGCGCGCTCGTACGCCGCAAACGCATGAAAACCGCATTCGGAAGGCCGAGTTGCCCTGGCTCGCCGGTGCGATTCTGGCCGGCGGCGTCGCGGGGCCTGCGCTCTTGATGCTCGGGTTGGCCAGCACCTCGGCCGCGACCGGTTCGCTGTTGCTCAACCTCGAAGGCGTATTGACCGCCGTCATTGCATGGGTGGTCTTTCGCGAGAACGTCGACCTGCAGGTATTCCTCGGCATGGCCGCCATCGTAGCGGGGGGCGTGCTGCTGTCGTGGAAGCCCCAGGCCGCCGGATTGCCTATCGGCGCGGTATTGGTGATGCTGGCCTGCCTATGCTGGGCAATCGACAACAATCTCACTCGCAAGGTGTCGGCGAACGACGCCATGGTGATCGCCTGCTTGAAAGGCCTCGTCGCGGGGCCCGTCAATCTTGCGATCGCGCACGTCATGGGCGCGGGCGCTCCCGGTGTGTTCCAAGCGGCAGCCGCCATGGCAACGGGCTTTGCCGGCTACGGCGTCAGCTTGGTGCTGTTCGTCGTCGCTTTACGCAACCTCGGGACCGCGCGCACTGGCGCGTATTTCTCGGTAGCGCCGCTGTTCGGCGTCGCACTGTCGCTCATGCTGTGGCCGCAAATGCCCTCGACGGCATTTTGGTGTGCGGCGGCGTTGATGGCGATCGGCGTCTGGCTGCACCTGCGCGAGCGGCACGAACACCCGCATACGCACGAGGCGCTCGAGCATACGCATCGGCACCGCCATGACGAACATCACCGGCACGAGCATGATTTCGCGTGGGACGGCACCGAACCGCATACGCATCCGCACCGCCATTTGCCGATTACGCACACGCACGCGCATTACCCGGATATTCATCATCGCCACTCGCACTAGCCTAGCGGCCGCAAAACTTGGCGACAATTCGCCTATTCTCAATCGACAATCCCTCAATTCGAACACCGCAATGGCGCACTCTCATCACGATCACGATCATGACCACGATCACGGTCACGGTCACGGTCACGGTCACGGGCATAGTCATAGTCATGGGCACGGACACGGCCATGCCGGTCACGACCACCTCCACGGCGTAACGGATCAGCGGCGCATCGGCTGGGCGTTCTTCGTCATCGCCGCGTTCATGGTCGTGGAGATCGTCGGCGGCATGCTGTCCGGTTCGCTCGCGCTCCTGGCCGATGCCGGGCACATGGTCAGCGATACGGCCGCACTCGGCTTCAGCTGGGCGGCGATCCACTATGGAAAGCGGCCCGCTACGGCGCGGCTTTCCTACGGCTACAAGCGGCTCGAAATTCTCGCGGCATTCGTCAACGGATGCGCCCTGTTCGTCATCGCCGCCTGGATCATCGTCGAAGCGGTGCGGCGATTCGCATCCCCCGTACCGGTCATCGGCAAGACGATGATGATCGTAGCGTTTGCCGGCCTCGCCGCGAACATCGCGGCATTCCTGATTCTGCACGGCGGCAATCGCGAGAATCTCAACTTACGCGGAGCCTGGCTGCACGTGCTCGGCGATATGCTCGGCTCGGTCGCGGCCATCGCTGCGGCTGGCATCATCCTCCTCACCGGCTGGACGCCGATCGATCCGCTGCTGTCTATCTTCGTTGCCGTCATCATCCTCAAGAGCGCCTGGGGCATCGTCCGCTCGTCGGCGCATATTCTGCTCGAAGGCACGCCGGAAGGGGTCACGTTGGCGGACATCAAGGCGGATCTCGAGCAGAACGTGGCCGAAGTGCGCGACGCCCATCACATTCACGCCTGGTCCATCACCTCCGAGCGGCACATGGTGACCTTGCACGTGCACCCCTCGCCGGGCATACCTTCGCACGAGGTGGTCGCCGCCGTTCAGCGCCGGTTGGCCGTCAATTTCAATATCGAGCACGCGACCGTTCAAGTCGAAGAGGAAGTCTGCGTCGACGTGCATGCGCCGCCGTCTGGCGACGCGAATCAAACCATTCGCGGATGAGCGCGAACGCGGCATAGGGTCGTGCTCGCGGCACGCCTGGTCTAGGCCGCGAACGGACGCTCGCGCTCCGTGCGGAGAATGAATGCGAGGCAGTCGCCGGCCGCGAGCGGGCGGCTGAAGAAATAGCCTTGAAAACGGTGGCAGCCCAACGCGCAGAGACGTCCGAGCTGCGGCTCCGTTTCGACGCCTTCGACGACGAGCGACAAATCGAGCGTCCGGCTCAGATCGGCGATGCTCTTGACGATGTGCTCGTTGACGCTTCCCGCGGTGACATCGGCGAGCGACCGATCGATTTTCACGGTATCGAGCGGCATTTCGCGCAGATAGTGCAGCGACGTATGCCCCATTCCGAAATCATCCATCGCCACCTTGACGCCCGCCGCCCGAAGGTGTTTCAGGTTGTCGATCGCATGCACGTGCGGGAGGAGGATCGTCGATTCCGTAATCTCCAGTTCCAGCATGGAAGGCGGCAGGTTCTCGCGGCGCAGGAGGTCCAACACGTTTCGGTGGAAATTGCGATCGAGCAATTGCCGCGGCGACAAATTGACCGCCATCACCAAGTCGTCGGGCAGGACGTAGCGCCAAGCGCTCCGCTGGCGGCAAGCGAGCGACAGCACGGTCAGCCCTAGCCGGTCGATCCGGCCGATGTCGTCGGCCAGCATGACGGCAATCGGCGGCGCAACGCGCCCCAAGAACGGATGTTCCCAGCGCAAAAGCGCCTCGACGCCGAATATGCGCCCTGTACGAAAATCGACCTGCGGCTGAAATTCGAGGAAGAGCTGCTCGCTGTCGCCGATAGCCTTGTCGAGATCGCTGGCAAGCGTGGCCGCGATTCTGCAGGCTTCTCCGGGGAGATCCGAATAGCGTCTGGCCTTGGGGCTCATTTCCGGCAATTCGGCGATATCCAGAAGCGAGGCGAGCGTTTTTCGGCTTCGCTCGCGCGACAAGTATTCGGCAATCCGAACGAAAGGCGCATAGATCGCCGCCCCTGCCGCCAAGCAAAGCATTTGAACGAACGTGCCGGCTAACGAGCCCGTGACCGCATAACCGCTATAAAGCGCCGGCGTAGTCCAGGCAATGCTGTAACTCGTCTTCGGCATCACATCGAAGACGATGGCTCCGTAGCCGATCAGAATTTGGACGACCGGCGTCAAAACGAATGGGATCGCATAGACCGGGTTCAGCACCAACGGCAAACCGAAGAGCAACGGTTCGTTCACGTTGAACAGCGCGGGTAGCATGATGAGCATCGCCAGCTTCCGCGAACGCACCGTGCGGCTCGCCAACAACAGCGCAAAAAGCAAACTGAGCGTTCCGCCGGAGCCGCCCATCCGCGCAAATGCCGAAAAAAACTGGGACGTGAAGATGAAGGCCGGATGCCCGCCGCTTGCCACCGCTGCCACATTGGCGTTGCCGGCCGGATCCAACGCGTATTGCTGAACGGCGAAGAGCGCATTAGGGCCGTGAATGCCGAACAACCAAAGCAATTGGGCCGCGACTTCATAACCGATGCCGAAGGGCAGACTGTCCGACAGCGTCGCGGGTGCGGCCTTCGACAATACGCCCGATAATCCGGCAAATCCGGGCCAATCGATCGTAATCCAAGCCCATTTGGCGGCTGCAAAGCACAAAATCGTCAGCATCCCCGCCGGCATCGCCGTAAATGCATCGCCGACGATCGGATCGTTGCTGAGTTGATTGAGCGGAATGCGTAAGACGCGTAAGCGGCTCAGCGTCAGGAAAAGGCTGCCGCCGAGGGACGCCGCCAGCAAAGCGCTCCACATGCCTTCGCCGAGCGATAGCGATGCCATCAGCGGCGTCTTGCCGTCGATCGCGATCAACGTGAAGAAGCACGAGACGACTACGCTTGCCGTAATCGTCGGGTTCACGGGGTTTCGGTTCGGCCGTTGGTTGTCCAAGTCCGTCAGTGCGACAGCAAAACCATAAAGCGCGACGAGCGAACCGATGCCGAACGTGCCCGCGAGCAAACTATCGGTCAACGGCTGCCAATGCCTGCCGAAGACGGCGGACAGCCATCGAGTCATCGATTCGGACGGCGGATGCCGAACCAGCAGCGCCAGCGCGCCGACCATGATGAGCGGCAATGGGAGCGCAAGGCCACGTCGAACGGCGACGAAATACGGCAGCCGGTCGATTCGCTCGACTGCCATCGAAAACATATGCCACCGTGTTTGCGCTTCGGTCATCGTTTTTTCTTTGATTTAACGCGCGGCCGACGATCCTGGACTCAATCGTCTGATTAATAGCTGTAAACGACAGCAATCCGCCAACACTAAAGCGTTCGCCCGGGTAAGGATTTCCTGAAACTTCCCTAAGGATAGCCTCTGCCCAGCCCCACGTTGAAGACCGGCGGCATTCGGCTTCCCCGGTGCCGCACATTTGACGCCGATCAACCCCCGTCGTCCGACGGCGTTCTAGCTTAACGCTGATCAGACAAGACGCGCGGGAATCGTGCTGAGCGCGTCTGTGTATACAGCGCATAAGGCGCCGTAATGGACAATGGCGACTCTATGGGCGTCGACACCCGAACGCAATCCGGCATCTTCCGGAGTCTTCGCGACCGGATAAAGCAGCAACCGCTGCCGAGGCTGGGCGCCGGGCTCATTACCGGCGTCGCCGACGACGATCCCAGCGGCATCGCCACGTATTCCCAGGCCGGCGCGCAGTTCGGCGTCGACATGCTCTGGACCATGCCCGTCGCTTTCCCGCTGATGGCGGCGGTTCAGTTGATGTGCGCGACGCTCGGCCGGGTGACCGGCAAGGGGCTCGCAGCCAACATCAAAGGCGCCTTTCCGCCGGCGGTGCTATATGCCGTCGTGCTCCTGCTTCTCGTCGCCAACACGCTGAACATCGCCGCCGATGTGGCCGCGGTAGGGGAATGCGCCGAATTGGTGACGGGCGTGGACCGTCATTTGATGGCGGCGGGCTTCGTATTTACGACGCTCGCGCTGCAAGTGTTCGTGCCGTATCACCGCTATGTCTTCTTTCTGAAGTGGCTCACGGTCTCGCTGCTTGCGTACGCCGCGGTCTTGTTCACGGTTCATGTGCCCTGGCGCGAAGTGGCGCTGGGCACGCTGTGGCCGACATTCACGCCCAATGCCACGGCGGCGGCCGTCGTCGTCGGCGTGTTCGGGACCACCATCAGCCCGTATTTGTTCTTTTGGCAAGCTTCGGAAGAAGTCGAGGACATGCAGGCGCATCACGAAGAAGCGCCGCTCGTGCTCGATGCGCGAGCCGCACCGTCCGAACTTCGGCGAATTCGCTGGGACACGTTGAGCGGCATGTTCTATTCGGATGTCACGGCCTGGTTCATCATGCTGGCGACCGCCGTCACGCTTCATGCGGCGGGCGTGACGAACATCGAGACCGCCGCGCAGGCGGCCTCCGCCTTGCGTCCGCTCGCGGGCAATCTTGCCTATTTATTGTTCGCCGTGGGCATTTTAGGCGTCGGTTTGATCGGCGTGCCGGTATTGGCCGGATCGGGCGCCTATGCGCTTTCCGAAGCGATGGGCTGGAAGGAAGGATTGGAGCGCCGCGTGACCGACGCCCGTGGCTTCTACGGCATCATCATCGTCAGCATGCTCGTCGCGCTCGCGTTGCAGCGCTCTTCGATCAGCCCGATGAAAGCGCTGTTCTGGTGCGCCGTCATCAACGGCGTCGTCTCGGTGCCGCTCATGGTCGTCATCATGATTCTCGTATCGAAGCGATCGGTGATGGGCGCCTATACGGCAAGCCGCCCCGTGCTTGCGCTCGGATGGATCGTGACTGCCGTCATGAGCGCGGCCGCCATCGCTATGTTTGCCCTTCGTTGAGCATGGCGGATTGCGCGGCAACAGACTTTACATCCTGTTACCCGCCACCCACGCACAGGCGATTACGCTATCCCTATACTCCGAACCGCAACGGAGTCATTCGTGCTTTTCAAGCATTCATTCGATAGTCGAGAAAACAAATGAAACGCCCCACGCTGACCAAGGCCACCCTTCTCGTTCCGCTCGTCACGCTCTCCGCGGTCTCGCTCACCGCATGCGTCGCGCCGAATCCGTACGACACGTATGGAACATATGGCACGCAACCCCAATACGCACAGCCGCAATACGTGCAGCCGCAATATGCGCAGCCCGGTTATACCCCGCCGCCGGAAACGGGCTACGTACAGCCAGGCGGTTACGGCGTGCAATACGGGACCGTCGCGGGCATTCGCCGGATCGGCGGCGCAACGAGCCCCTCGGGCGTAGCCGGCACGCTCGTCGGCGCAGTGGTGGGCGGCGTGCTCGGCAATCAAATCGGCGGCGGACGAGGACGCGATGCCGCCACTGTCATCGGTGCACTCGGCGGCGCCGTGGCCGGCAATCAGATCGGCCAAAACATGGGGCAACCTACGGGCTACCGTGTCGATATTCAGCTGAGCGACGGCTCTATGCGCTCGTTCGATATGCAAACGCCGGGCGACCTGCGCCCGGGCGATCGTGTACGCGTCGACGGCAACCAGATTTCGCGCTATTGATTCGGCGTTCGAGCCGGCAATGGAGGCCGGCCACGCAATCGGAGCTGCTCGCGAAGCGCCGATCGCCGTGGCCCTTGTGGCGCGGAGCGACGTTTCCTATGCGATGCGTTCTTCTTTTTATCGGGACAGCCGCGATCAATCGGGCGGTGCGATATCGATATCGAGCAATGCAGGGCTGAGCGATTTCCCGTGCGCATCGAGCGCGAGCGAGCGCGTCACGCCTCCGCCGAGCGCATGTTCCAGCACGAAATTGAGCGCGGCGATCCCCGGCAATTCGTAACGTCGCACCTCGCCGCGCACGATCCCTTGCAGGTGCGACTTCACGCGCTCGGCCGTGAGGTGAAGAACAAGGTGCGCGTAATGGCGCGGATCGAAGCAGATGACCGAAACGTTGAGCGTGTCGCCCTTGTCGCCGGTTCGCCCATGGGCAAGGTCTCGTACTTTCATCTCAACCCTCGAAAATTTCGATCGACGGCCTGACGGCCTCGCGCGGCAGCAACACCGATTGCACTGCGATGACCTCGCGAACCGATTTCGTTACGCCCCCCCCGCCGGCGGGGCCGTTCGTATAGAGCGTTTCGACTTCGTTGCCGATCGCCGCGGCCGGTTCGACCGAATCGCAACGCGCCGTCACGCGTACACGCACTTCATAGGGCTCCGCTCGCTGCGCCGATGCGGGTGCCGGTCCATAGAGCGAATCGACGCCGATCAAATCGCCGCGCAACTCGCGCACGGAAACGCCCGTCATCGCGAGTCGCTCGCGCACGACTTCGAGCGCCAACCTCGCACGGGCCAGCGCGCCCGGCCCTCCGTATGAAATCTGTCCTTCGCCGATGAACCCGTCGAAGTAGGCGACCGTGGTCTTCAACGTCGCGGTACGCGGCGCGCCACGCCCGCCATGCACTGCCACGCGGTCGACGCCTTGCTGCTCGATGCCGACCTGCGTGAAATCGGCCACGACGTCGGGCTGCAGGTAACGCTGCGGATCGTGGATCTCGTAGAGTAGTTGTTCCTTGCATGTTGCCTCGGTCACACACCCGCCCGCGTGCGGCACTTTCGTGACGACGACGCTGCCGTCTTCCCTCACCTCGCCGATCGGAAAGCCTAAGCGCGCGAGGTCCGGCACGTCCTTCAACCCCGGGTCGGCGAAATACCCGCCCGTAATCTGCCCCGCGCATTCGAGCAAATGACCGACGACGGTGCCCTGGCCCAGACGATCCCAATCGCTCATGGACCAATCGAAGGCATGGATCAGCGGCGCAAGAAAGAGCGCGGGGTCCGCCGCACGCCCGGTCAGCACGACATCGGCGCCCGCGCGTAGCGCATCGACGATCGGCTGTGCGCCAAGATAAGCATTCGCAGCCACGATCTTGTCTTTGAACGCTGCTACCGGGTCGCCCGACTCCTCGAACCGGTAGTCCCCAGCGAGCACGACGTCGAGCACGTCATCGCCTGTGACGGCCGCGATCTTCAATCCGTCGATACCGAGTTCCCGCGCGAGCGCGGCGGTCTTGAGCGCGGCGGCGACGGGATGGGCGGCGCCCATGTTCGTCACGATGCGCACGCCCCGTTTCGCAGCCAGCGGCAGCACCGCGCGCCAGCGCGCTTCGAGCAGCGGGTCATAGCCGAGCGCCGCGTCGCGGCGACGCGTCTGTTGCGCCAGCGCGATCGTGCGCTCGGCCAGGCATTCGAAGACGAGATAATCGAGCGCACCGTGCTCGACGAGCTCCACCGCGGGTTCGATGCGGTCGCCGGAGTAACCGGCGCCCGCCCCGATCCTGACCACGCGAGAAGGCATTGCAGTCGACATAACGTTCGAAGATCAAAGAGGAAAGATGCCGAATAGCACGCAAGCGAGCGTCATGACGGCCGACGCGCCGAACAGCAAAGGAAAGCTGAAACGCTGGTGCTCGGCCAAATCGATACCGGTCAAGCCGATCACGAGGAAGGTCGCGGGCGTCAGCGGGCTGATGGGAAAGCCTGTCGTCATTTGCCCGAGGATGGCAGCTTGACCGATGTGGACCGCAGGCACGCCGAGTTGGGCGGCCACTTCGGCCACGACGGGAAGAACGCCGAAGTAAAACGAATCCGGATCGAACAGCAAGCTCAGCGGCATCGCCAGCAGCCCCAGCACGACCGGAATGTGCGCGGCCATCGAGGCCGGAACGAAACCGACCGCCGCTTGCGCCATCGCCTTGAGCATGCCGCTGCCTTGCATGATGCCCGTGAACACGCCCGCCGCCAGCAGAATGCCGGCCATCATCAGCGCGGCTCGCGCATGCGCATCGATTCGCTTGCGCTGCATGTCGACGTTGGGGTAGTTGACGAGCAAGGCGACGCACAAGCCGATCATGAACATGAGCACCGGCGGCACTTTTTCGCCCATGGCGACCATCGTGCCGAGCACGACGACGGTGAGCAACACGTTGAACCAAAAGTTGCGCGGCCGGCGCAGCGCCTTTTCCTCTTCGGTCAATTCGCGGCGCGCGAGCACCGCTTCGCCGCCCTGCAGGCTGGCGCCCAGCCGCCGCTCTTCGCGCTTGCCGAGCAACCACGCTACGCCGAACACGAACGCGAGGCCGACGATCTGAATCGGAATCAGCGGGTTGAAAATCGCCGAAACCGGCAAATGCAGCGAGGCCGACGCGCGAATCATCGGCCCCGTCCACGGCAGAAAATTGACGCCCGCGGCCAGCGAAACGGCCGCCGCCAACACACGCCGGTCCATGTTCAGGCGATCGTAGAGCGGCAGCATGGCCGGGATGGTGATCAAGAAGCACACCGCACCTGATCCATCCAAATGAATCAGGAGTGCTAACAAAGCCGTGCCCATCACGATCCGCGTCGGCCGCGTGCCGACGGTGCGCAAGATGCGATCGATGATCGGGTCGAGCGTGCCCGCATCGGTGATGGTGCCGAAGTAGAGAATCGCGAAAACGAACATGCCGACGACGGGCGCGAGCCCCTTGATCCCGGCAACGACGAAATGCGACGTCTGCAGCCCGAACCCGCCGATCAGCGAAGCCGCGACCGGGACGACGATCAGCGCGACGAGCGCCGACATGCGCCGCGACAAAATGGCGGCGAGCAATACGATGATGGTGGCAACGCCAAGTAAAGCCAGCACAGGTGTCTCCAATCTTGTCTTTTAGTGGCTTACAGCGTAGTGTCGACTCATCGATAAAACAATTGAAACAATTTGATCGCAGCGATCACGAAACGAAATGGATCTGAATCTTCGGGACATCCGCGCCTTCGTCACCGTCGCGCAGACGAGCAGCTTCACGCGTGCGGCGGCTAAGCTGAACTTGTCTCAGCCGGCGTTGACCGTGCAGATTCGTCGTTTGGAAGAAACGGTGGGCGCGCGGCTGTTCGACCGCAATAGCCGGACGGTGACGTTGACGTCGGTGGGACGAGAGCTGTTGCCTGTTCTGCAGCGATCGCTCGCGGAAATGCAACGCGTGTTGGACGACGCGCGTGCGCTGGGGGACGGCTCGCGCGGCACGGTGCGCATCGCGTGCCTGCCGTCGTTCGCAGCGGGACGGCTACCCGCGCTGCTGCGCGATTTCAGGCAAGACGCGCCGGGCGCGGCGTTCGAGATCCACGACGTCGTGGCGAGCATGGTGAATCAGCTCGTGCGGACCGGCGAATTCGATCTGGGCGTGACGGGCGGCGAAATCGCCGATCCGCAATTGGAGATTCTGCATCGGGCGGAGGACCGCCTCATGGTGGTCTGCCCGCGCAGCCACGCGCTAGCGCGCAAGCGGCGCGTAACTGCGCACGATCTTGCCGACCACCCGCTCGTCTTGACGGCCGCGGGCACGAGCGTGCGTGCAATCGTCGATGCGGCGTTCGAAGAGGCGGGACGCACGCCCAACCTCGCATGCGAACCGATGTACATGATGACGGCCGTCGCCATGGTGCGCGCCGGATTAGGTGTCACGATCCTGCCGGGATCGGCGCCGGAAATTCGCGCCGAACGCGAATTGGTCGGCAGGCCGATCGACGATCCTCGTTTCGTGCGCCCGATCGCGTTGATCAAGAAGCGCGACAGAACACTGCCGCCGGTGGCGCTGGCGTTCGCCGAGGTGCTCGAGGCGGCGCTGACCGAGCGCGGGTAAGCCAAGGTGACGGCGATGGCGACCCCGACCGCTACGTCATGAAATGCGGCGGGGTTCGCGCAACGGTCATCCGGCTATCAACCCATCCGACCTCCTCAGTTCGATCCGTCGTACGTCACGGTCTCCACCCAATTCGCGCCTTTGCCGACGGGATACTTGCCCGTTTCGCCGAGCGCACCGGTTTTCGGGTCGATCGTGTAGACCGTCATCGTCGGCGACAATTGGCCGACGGCCAGCAAGTAGCGACCCGACGCATCGATGTTGAACCCGCGGGGCTGCTTCTCGGTGGCATAGGTGCCGATGCGCGCGAGCTTGCCGGTCGCCGCATTCACGCGATAGGCCGCGATCGTGCTCGAGGTCCGTTCCGTCGCGTAAAGGAAGCGCCCGTCCGGCGTCAGATGGAGATCGGCGCCCCACGGCGTCTTTCCACCGAAATCGTTCGGCAAAATCGAAATGGCCTGAATCGGCTTGGCGGCTTCGTTGCCGTGGCTGATCGACAGCACGTGCAGCTTGCCGTCCAATTCGTCGATCAGATACGCAAAGCGCTGATCCGACGAGAACACGAAGTGCCGCGGGCCCGACTTCTCAGGCAGCTGATAGGCGGGCGCGGCTTCTTCGGTCAGATGCCCGGTCGATGCGTCGAACTTCAAGCGCAGCCATGCGTCGGCGCCCAATACCGAGGCGAACGCGTAGCGGTTGTCGGCCGACGTTCTGATTGCATGGGCCTTGGGGCCCGTCTTCACCGTTTGCCGCACGTCGCCCGCTACGCCGTCCGCACCGATCGAATTGACGGCCAGCAGATTGCCGCCGTACGAAGCGGACAGCAGATACCGGCCCGTTGCATCGGTCGATACATAGGCCATGCTTTCGGCGAGCGGTGCGCGGCCGAGCTCGATCAACTTGCCGTCGAGCGGATTGACCGCGAAGCTCACCACCCGATACGGCTTCGAACGAAGCGCAGCATAGAGGTGCCGATGGTCTGGCGACAACGCCATCGGCATGACCGTGCCGTTCACGGCGACAGTTTCGACGCTCGTCAGTTTGCCGTTCGATTGATCGAGGCTGAACACGGAGATGTCCTGGCTATCCGCGTTCGACACATACACAAACGTCGCGGCATGGGCCGCAACCGATAGGCTCAACCCCATGACCGCGCCTGCAACGGCCCGCAAAGTCGTTTTCGTCACCATTCGTTCGTCTCGTCGTTGTAATCCATGAAAACCGGTTCAAGGCGCCGGCTATGCGCTGCCGCCGCCGCGTCGAGGCGCAAGCCCCTTGGGCGAGTCAGACGTTGAACACCGCGACGGCGTTCTTCATCGATTGCGCCTGCTGCTCGAGCGCGTCGGCCGCCGCAGCGGCTTGTTCGACCAACGCGGCGTTTTGTTGCGTCACCTGGTCCATCTGGCTGACCGCTTGCCCCACTTGTTCGATGCCGATGCGTTGCTCCGACGTCGCCGTCGTGATTTCGCTCATGATGGTCGCCACGCTGCGGACCGATTGGACGATTTCGTCCATCGTTTGCCCCACGTTGCCGACGATCTCGTTGCCGCTGTTGACGTCTTCGATCGAAGCGCCGATCAGCGCCTTGATTTCACGGGCCGCGCCGGCACTGCGCTGAGCCAGCGCGCGAACTTCGCTCGCGACTACCGCGAAGCCGCGGCCATGCTCGCCCGCCCGAGCCGATTCCACGGCCGCGTTCAACGCAAGAATGTTCGTCTGGAAGGCGATGCTGTCGATGATGCCGGTGATTTCCGCGATCTTCTTCGAGCTGGCACTGATGACGCCCATGGTCTGCACGGCGCGCGCCACCAGATCGCCGCCGCGCTGCGCGAGGTCCGCCGCATCGTCGGCGAGCGTCGACGCTTCGGATGCGTTGTCGGCGTTTTGCTTGACCGTCGTCGTCAGCTCTTCCATGCTCGCCGCCGTTTCCTCCAGCGAGGCGGATTGCTGTTCCGTGCGGCTCGATAGGTCGAGGTTGCCTGCGGCGATTTCGCGGGCCGCCACGTGGATGGTTTCGCTGCTTTCCCTCACGCCCGAGACCGTGCGTGCAAGACCCTGCTGCATCCGATCCATTGCCGCCAGCAATTGGCCGATTTCGTTACCGCCCGCCTCGGGCACGTGTCCCGTCAGATCGTTCGAGGCAATGCGGTCGAGCACCTCGACGGCATGACCGAGCGGCCGCGTCACGACGCGGCGCAGCGCGTAATAGGTTGCGACGGTGAGCAGCAACGCGATGACGACGCCCGCCCCGACCAAGCCGACGATCCGCCGGTAGTTGTCGTTGCCTTGATCCAGCGTTGCCTCGTCGAGCTGGTTCGCCAACTGCTGGAATTTTTCGACGTTCGCCGAATACACGCGCCCCGCCATCGTGATGTCGCGATCGTTGATCTCGGCATAGGCCGCCGTATCGCCGTTGCGCAGCGCATCGGCGGCGCGCTGTAGGCAATCGGCCAGATGCATCGACGCCTTCACGAGTTGCTGCTTCAGGTCGTCATCGAGCCCGTCGAAGCGCGGCGCGTTGCGGAAAGCTTCCGTCTCTTGCGCCGACAGGTCGAACGTTTTCTTCGCGCTTTGAAGCGCGGAGTCGCGCGTTGCCGGGTCGTTTTGTTCTTTCAGCGCCGAATAGGCGCGCACGAGCGCCGATCGGGTGCGAGTGCTGTCCTTGTAGCCGTCGTTGACGAGCGTCGTTTGACGGGCGATTTCGTGTAGGCGCTGCGCATTCGAATTCGCCGCATGCAGCGCGAAAATGCCGACCACGCCGCCGACGACGATCATCGTCGCGAACAGTGCAAGCACGGCCAACAGACTCGTTCCAACCTTGATGTTTCTCATTTTTTCTATCGCTATGTCGTCATACGACATGTTAACGACAGTCTCCTTCGATACTTTATACAGGCATAGGCGCAGTAAACGTTAACTTGTCAGTCGTCGTATAACATATCGTACAGAACAAGCGTCGAGCGGTAAACTCCTTCCCACCCCTAGCCTCAACGAGTCACCCGCACCTGCGCAGGCAACCCGCGACTGCGTCTTCTCTACGCTTGAATGTCGGCTTCGTTCGAATAGCCCGAAACGAAGGGCAGCAGCGCGGGGGTGTACGCGCCACCCTGCGTCATCCGACGAAAACGATCAAGACGGCGCGGCCGCGCGCCGCAGGCTCGCTCAGATCGGCAATCAGCGACAGAAACACCGAAAGCAAATAGCCCAGTGAGCCTGCCGCCAGAATCGATGTGGGTCGGCGGATCGCTCGGCCCGTCCGCGGCTTTTTCATTTTGGCGGATTCGGGCGTGCTGTCGGCCGCCATGACCGACGAGGTGCCGGCTGCGTACCTGGGCCGCGTGATGGGGGTGAGATCGATCCTCGGATTCGGAGCAGGCGCGCTTGCGCCGATGACGGTCGGCGCGACGCCCGATTGGACTCACCGCTGGGCTTGGGCGTATTTGCCGCTGGCGGCGGGTGGGGTCGTTGCAACTCTGGCTGCGGTTCGGTTGCAGAAACTGACGGGGGCCCCCACGAGGGCGCATTCATCCATGAAACCGCACAGCGGACGGGCTTAGCGTCCGCCCATGCTATCGGCGAACGCGCCCACTTTGCAATAAACCGTCGCGCCGCCGGCGCCCGCGGCGATCGCCGGATATGAGCCCGCCGGCAACCGGAGCCAACTTCCGGCCTCGTAATGCTGCTCCCGTTCCACCATCAGCCCGGATACGACGAGCAACTCCGCGCCGCTCACCGCTTCGGCCAAAACAGCCTCACCCGGCGCCAGGCGCTGCAGCCACACCCGCTCGGTTGCGCTCGAGTACAACGGGCAGACCTCGCGCGCCCCATCCCGTTGCCATGACGACGCATCGCGCGTGTCGATGCACACACGCCGATTCTCACCGGCCGGCATCTGCCGCAGCTTGACGAAAATGACCGCCCCTTCCGCACTGTAAGGCGTGTGGCTCGAACCGGGCGGATTGCGCAGGTAAAAGCCGGCCGGATAATGCTCGCCGTCGGCGGAGAACGTGCCGGACAAGACAAGAATCTCCTCCCCGTGCGGATGATCATGGCGAGGAAACTGCGAATGAGCGGCATATCGGACGATGCTAGTGGCGCGAGCGTGCTCACCGCCGAGCCGATCCAGCATCACCCGATCGACGCCTTCCTGCGGGGAAGTCATCCACCGATATTCACCAGGCGTAACCGTCGCACGCCGCGAAAAATCATCATTGACCAGCATGACCGCTCCTTCCGCAATGACCTGCACGACAGCGATTCTTCTCCGAATCGCAGCGGCCGGCAACCGGAGCGAGCCGACACGGCCGGTCCCTCGTCCACAGGCCGAAGAAGGCACCCGCCCCAAAGGAATGCGGGCAACGGCCGCAAGCCAAGCGCGCCGCACTGCCGATCCACGCGGTATCGATGTTCAAGCGCCGATAACCGCGACCCCATCGGCGGCTTTGACGCCTTTACCCCGCGGCAACACGAATAACGGGTTGATTTCCGCTTCGAGCAGCCTGCCGCCGAGTTGAACCGCCATGGCGGAAAACGCGACGATCGCTGCAGCCAACGCATCGACATCGGCCCGAGGTCGCCCTCGATAGCCATCGAGCAAGGGAAACGTCTTCAGCGATCGAATCATCGCAAACGCATCGTCCTTCGATAGACCCACTTTCGGATCGAGCATGCGCATGGCCGTATCGTCGATCAACTCCGCCGTCACCCCGCCCATGCCGAGCAGCAATGCAGTGCCGAGCGGGTCGCGATGAAGGCCGAGGATCAGTTCGACGCCATCCGCTACCATTTCCTGGACGAGGAATGCCCGGGCCTGCTTGCCCGTCGCCGTCTCCACTTCATCGCGCATGCGGTTCAAGCGTGCGCCTATCGCTTCGATCGGCACGCCGACCGCCACGCCCCCCACGTCGCTCTTATGCGTGATTTCGCTCGAAAGCAGCTTGAGCACCACCTTGTCGCCGAATGCACGAGCCGCCGCTTCCGCCTCCTTCGCCGTCGACACCGCGGCCTCTCCCACCGAAGGCACACCGAACCGCGCAAACAACGCCTTGGCTTGTGCTTCGTCGAGCGAGCCTACCGGAAGCTCACCCGCATCGACCGCAGCCGGTAAGCCTGAATTCGCATGGCTGCGGCGCGCAAGGCCTTCGTATTGCAGCATCGCCATGAGTGCGCTCGTCACGCTTTCCGGATTCGTCGATGCGGGGATGCCTTCGCTGTTCAACAATTGAACGATGGCCGGCGCGTGGGGGCTCACGTAACCCAGCACGGGTTTGTTCGTGCCCGGAAGACAGTCGCGAATCGCGCCCACCATCAGGTCGGGCATCGCGAGCCCGGAGGATCCGACGATGAACGCCACCGCGTCGTAGCTCGCGCTGTCGAGCAACGCGCGAATTGCGCCGCGCAACAGGTCAGGCTGCAGTCCCGCCAACGTGACGTCGATCGGATTACGGTCGAGCACGGCATGATCGCCCGTTTGCAACGCACGCAAACGCGCCGCGGTAGCGTCGTCCGGCGCAGGCGTCTCGAAGCCGGCCATCCCCAAGCTATCGGCGACGAGTGTGCCCGCCCCTCCCGTCGAAGTCAGAATGGCGACGCGCTTTCCGCAGGGACGCCGCCCGATCGACAAGGCGTTCGGGATGCCCAACAGATCGGCGAACGTCTCTGCCCGGATCACACCCGCGCGCTGAAACAGCGCATCGTACATACGATCCGATCCGGCAAGCGCGCCCGTGTGCGAAACGGCGGAGCGCGCCCCCGACTCAGAGCGCCCCACCTTGAACGCGACGACCGGTTTGCCCGCCGCTTCGGCGCGCAAGGCAGCGGCAAGAAAACGCTCGGGCCGGCGCACCGCCTCCATATAGAGCGCGATCACGGACGTCGCCTCGTCGTCCACGAGGAAATCGATGAAATCGGCAATATCCAGATCGGCCTCGTTGCTCGTCGATACGAGCTTCGAAAGGCCGATACCGCTCGCGGCCGCTCGCGAAAGCAAGGCGCCGAGGATGCCGCCGCTTTGCGACACGACGCCGATGCTGCCCGCCCGCAATGTCTGCGTTTCCAACGCACCGCTTGCCGAAAGCGTAATGCGATCCGTCAAGTTGACGAGACCGATCGTGTTCGGCCCGAGCAAGCGCATCGATCCGGCCGCCTCCAGCAATCGCGCCTGACGCTGCTCCCCTTCGCTCCCCGTCTCGGCATAGCCGCTGGCCAGCACGATCGCCGCCTGCGTTCCGCGCTCGGCCAACGCTCGAACTGCATCGTGCGCCCGCTCCGCCCCGAGCAAGACGATGCCGACTTCGGGTACGGCAGGCAGCGAAGCGACATCCGGATAGCAGGTCAGTCCGTCGATAGCGTCATAGCGCGGGTTGACGGGGTAGATCTTGCCTGCGAAGCCATGCTTGCGCAGATAGGCAACGGGGCGTCCGGACGTCTTGGAAGGATCGGCCGAAGCGCCGATCACGGCCACACTGTTCGGCCGCATCAAGTGGACAATTGCATTCATGGTCTTTCTCGCACTCATTTGGCCTTGCTCAAAAACGCCTGCACTGCTTCGCGATGTTCGCGGCTCGTGTAACAGACTGCCTGGGCTTGGCTTCCCTGCGCGAACACTTGATGCGCGGTCAACTCGAAGCTCTGATTCAAAATGGCCTTGCCGAGCGCCAGCGCGGTCGCCGATCCTTCGGCCAATTCCACGGCCCACGCGCGCGCCGCTTCCAGCAATTGGTGAGGCTCGCACATTCGATCGGCAATGCCCCAATCGAGCGCCTGCTTCGCATCGACACGCCGCCCGCTGAAGATCAGATCCTTCGCGCGCGCCAAGCCCACGCGGCGCGGCAGAAAATACAAACCGCCCCCGTCGGGTATCAATCCGCGCTTGATGTAGCTCCACGCAAAACTCGCTTCTTCCGAGGCGAGAACGAAATCGCAAGAAAGCGCCATATCCGCACCGAGCCCCGCTGCCGCCCCATTGACGGCTGCGATCGTCGGCTTCGGCATCGAATACAGCAGATTCACGGTGTGATGAACGCGTTGCTGGCGCGACCATCCGTTGAAGGCAACCTCGCCGGACGGCGCTTCCATGCGTTTCGCCATGCCGCTCACATCGCCGCCCGCGCAAAAGCCTTTGCCGCGCCCAGTCAAAATGACGGCGCGCACATTCGTATCGCGCGCCAAGTCGTCGAGCGTTTCGATGAGTTCGGTGCGCATGTCGTCGGTCAAAGCATTGCGTTTCTCGGGACGATTCAGCGTAATCACCGCGATACCGCCTTCTACCGCGAGTTCAATCGTTGAAGTATTCATGGACAAATATTTCGTTTCTCAGGACAACTCATTGATCGAGGAGACACGACCGCTTTCTCGTCCGGCAACGCCCGCAACGCGGCGTTGCGAGCGCTCCGGCCGCTCACTGGTGCGCCTCGCCGCCGGCCGGATCGAGCCCCACCTCCTCGAAGATCGCTTTCGCTTCGGGCGTCCGCAAATAGCGGATCAACTTTCGAGCCGCGTCAGGCTCGACGGCATCGCGCCCGACCGCCCCTGCAATGACGCTCACCTTTTGCAGCGAATCGGGCAACGGCCCCACGTACTGAATGCCGTCGATTGCCCGCAATTCGCTGATCTGCTGCAGGCCGACATCCGCGTCGCCGCGTTCGAGCGCCGTGCCGACGAGCTCCTTGCCTTTGATCTGAACGATCTTCGTGCGCATGGCCGGCGCGATGCCGAGCTTCGGAAACAGCACTTCGGTCACGTATTTGCCGCTGGCGCCTTCCGAGAACGCGACGGATTTGGCATCGAGCAAGGCCGATCGCAACGCATCGACGGAGCCGATGTCCGGCTTCGGCAAACCGCGCCGTACGGCAAGCCCGATGCGTGACATCGCCACATCGCTGCGCGTGTCGGCAATGAAGTAACCTTGCCGGATCTGATCGTCGAGCGCCGCGCCGATCATGAAGCACACGTCCATCGGTTCGCGGTTTTTGATCCGCACCGGCAGGTCATCGGGCGATGCGCCATACGACGGTCCCCAGGAAACAATCAGCTTGTCGCCGGTTTCGCGCTCGAACGCCGGAACGAGCCGGCGAAAAGCCGAGCGCAATGCGCCCGTTGCCAGCACGTGCACGTCCGCGGCTTGCGCGGCCGCTCCGAAGCCGAGCGAGAGCAGCAACGACACGGCGATTCGCGCGCGCATGCGTGCGCGCCTGCCGGGCATTAGGACATTCATGGGCTTTCCCCTTTTCTATGATTGATCGACAATTCCATATTCGTCTTGCGCGACGACCGTTCCGTTGTTCGACGGTCGTCGCCCCTTGCATGCATCCATGCGCCGCCCGTCGGTCACCGCCCAATGAAGCCACCTCGAGAAGCCGCGCGTCCGTCCTCGGACGCGGTCTTGAATCGCTCGCTCGAACGCGGGCTGCTCTTGCTGCGCGCATTCGGCTCGGGCGCCGACGTGCTGGGCAACGGCGACTTCGTCGAACGCACCGGGTTGCCTAAGGCGACCGTCAGTCGTCTTGCCCGCACGCTCGTCGAATGCGGGTTCCTCGAGCACGATGCCGCGCGCCACGCCTATCGGCTCGGTGTGCCGGTGCTCAGCGTCGCTCATGCCATGCGCACCGGCTCCAAGATCCTTCAGGTCGCTGCCGCGCCCATGCGGGAGACGGCGCAAAAGCGGCAGATCAACGTCGGACTGGCGGCAGCGGACGGCGACGACATGGTCTACTTGGAATCCTTCCGGTATAACCAACGATCCTCGCTTCGCACGATCGTGTCCGGGCAACGCGTCCCGATGGAGTTGACCGCACTCGGTCGCGCACACTTATCGACGCTGGGCGACGCAGCGCTCGCGGCACGGCTCGCATCGCTCGAGCTTCGCAGCAACCGCCGATGGAAATCCGTCAAAGCGCAGATCGTCGACGCGATCGCTCAAGTACAGCGCCTCGGCTATTGCGTCGCAAGCTGGCAGCCGGAGGTCGTAGCGCTCGCCACGCCGCTCCTCATCGAAGGGCATCAGCCCGTCGTATTGAATTTCAGCGTCCGCACGGCCGACGCGCCCTCGGATGTATCGGCGAATCTCGCGCGACCGTTGCTGCTTTTGCGCGATGCCATTCTTGGCGCAATGGCGGCCATCGAGCACGAATGACTCGCCGCCCTCGCTCGACTTCCTTCATCTTTCGCTGATCGCTTTGCGCGGCACGCCGACGACGACGGCGAGCCCGCCCAAGACCGAAACGATCGCGACCGCGTACAAGCCCATCGAACTGCTGCCGAGCCGCGTGGACGCCAGCCCGATGACGGTGGGCGCCAAGATGCCGCCGAACTGACCCAGGCTGCTGATGAGACCGATTCCGCTCGCCGCCACGGCCGGCTTCAAGTAGGCCGGCGGCAGTGTCCAAAACAGCGAGAGCATCCCGAGATAGCCCGCGGTGGCGACGCAAAGGAGCAGCATCAGCACGCCGACGTCCTGCGAAAACACCGGCAACAATGCGACGCCGCCCGCAGCCATCGCGGCACTGACCATGAAGTGCCAGCGGCGCTCGAGCCTGCGGTCCGAGCTGCGGCTCATCAGGTACATGGCCGCCGCGCCGGCGACATAAGGAATGGCAGACAACGCGCCGATATGCCAAAAGTCCGTCACACCGCTATGCTTGATGACGCTCGGCGCCCAGATGTGCACGACGATGCTGGCCCACGGCACGCTGAAGTAGGCGAACGTGAGGAAATAGAACTTCGGCTCGCGCAGCGCCGTCCAAATCGACTTCGGCGCACGCGTCTCTTTCAATTCCGCCTCGCGCCGAAGTGCGTCGAGCAAGAGCCGCTTCTCGTCGTCGGCGAGCCATGTCGCTTGTTCCGGCCGGTCCGTCAAGCACAGATACGCGACGACACCGGCGACGATGGACGGCGCGCCCTCGAGGATGAACATCCATTGCCAACCGTTCAGACCGAGCGTGCCGGTCAGGGTATTGAGGATCAATCCCGAAATCGGCCCGCTGACGATCCCCGACACGCAAATCGCGGTCATGAAAATCGACGTGACTCGCGCACGGCGCGCGGCCGGAAACCAATAGGTGAAATACAGAATGACGCCGGGGAAAAAGCCCGCTTCGGCCAATCCGAGCAGAATGCGAGCCACGTAGAATTCGGCAGGCGTTCTAACGAAGGCCGTCCCTACCGACACCACACCCCAAAACGTCATGATTCGCAGCAGCGTACGGCGGATGCCCATTCGCTGAAGCCATAGATTGCTGGGTACCTCGAGCAGCATGTAGCCGAGGTAAAAAAGCCCTACGCCGAAACCGAACGCCGCTTCCGATAAACCGACGTCGCGTCTGAATTGAAGGTGGGCAAAGCCGATGTTCGCCCGGTCGATATAGGCGAATACGTAGCAGATGAACAGCAACGGCATGAGTTTCCATGTCACCTTGCGGTACACCGCCTCCGTCGACGCGTGATGAGCGGCACTCGCCTGCGGCGTCGAACGCGTAACTGCTTGCATGATGTCTCCGATCGTTATTCCTCTGTGGGATCGGCGACCGGCGGGGCCTGCGGCCCAGCGCGTCGCCTGAGTCCACATTATGGTGACGGCGGCGCACATGCAAAGGCGGGCGTTCCAAGCAGTGGAACGCCCGCCGCAATCGTGAAGCGATCGTTGGAGGCACCTAGCAAGCGGACATACGGTCACCGGAAGCCTGGGCAGCGCGGGAAGTCACGCGGCCAGCATCGAGCGCTGTGCACTTCGTCTCGCCCGACGACGATGAGGCCGGTTCGTCATAGCAGCCGATGCTTTACAAGCATTGCGTGCAATCGAGGCTGCTTGCCGTTCAACGGCATGGCATCCGCTAGCTCGATCAACGGCAACACGCGCCGTTTGACTTTCTCAGTGTGGTTCTGAGCAATGTCCGCGATACGGTGGTCGAGGTACGGATTGAGAAATCGCTCGCGCACGTCCGCAACGTAATCCTCGGCTTGTCTGCCCAAACCCAGCGACACGAAAACCGGCTTCACTTCCTCCTGCCATACGGTTTCGATGCCGGCGCGCAGCCGCGTGTCGCTCATCGCATCGCGAACGGTCTCCGATGGCGAGCGGCCCTCTACGATCCACTGCTCGGCGAGCCACGTATGGCCAAGGTTGAGAAAGAACAGCTTCAACCGTTCGTAACTGCGCAAATCGTCGGTCAGAACGATGCTCTCGTGCGTGCAAGGCAAAACGATGCCCGCGCGCCGCTCGATCGCCCATAGCGCATATGGCTCCGCCACCGCGCCGACGGGCTCGATGGGTTCGGAAACGATCCGATCGACGAGCGAGTTCGCCCAACAGCATCGTCCTCGCAGATAGTCGGCGAACGCCTCCGGTAACGACCATTGCGCCGCCAAGCCCACAACGATGTCGCGCAGCGTGTCGCCGTTGTTCGCCACCAATTCGCAGGGAAAGATCGACACTCCGTCGGCTGGCCGCTCACGCCAACGCGCATGCAGCAGCGCAAGCAATTTCGCGGGGTAGCTGCGCGGAACCGTTTCGTCGCCGCCTAGGAGAGCCGGCGAATCGCGCTCGTCGAGGCGATAGCCCATATCGCCGGTGTTCGAAACGATGACGCGCACGTCCTCGATCGCCGCGCGGCGCACGGCCGGCCAGTCGCGATCAGCCACCCATGCAGCGCGCACGGCGTCGCAAACGACGACCTTGTCTACCGCCTCGCCGCGCTCCCTGCCCCGGATACGCACAGGGTAGCCGCCGGGCTGCGATAGCGCAGCCACACGAGCATGGCTCACCGGGTTGTTCGTCGTCTGCACGACATTGATGCCGCCAATGGCGTTCCCACGTTCCAGCGCCTCCGATACGAATAGCGCCACGTGCGCCAGCAGAAAGCGGCTGGTCCCGAATTGAAGGATGGGTTCGCTCATCGAGCGCATCCCGATCGGAGCTCTGGCATGGCAGTCAGCACTCCACCAACGCTTTCACCACCGTCTGCCCTGTGTCGAGCAAACGCGCAAACGCCTCGGGCACCTCGGCAAGCCGCATACGGTGCGTGTTGAGCGCTTGATCGGGAATGCGGCCGGCCCGCATCGCCGCGAGCACGGTTTCGAAATCGGCCGTCGTCGCATTCCGGCTCGCGAGCAACGTCGTCTCACGCTTGTGGAATTCGGGGTCCGAAAACGTAACTTGCCCCGGCACGATGGAAATCAGCGTATACTTGCCGCCGTGAGCGACGAACCCGAACCCGCGATTCATCGCATCGATGTTCCCCGTCGCATCGAAAACCACATCGAAGAACTCGTTGTTGGTGAGCGCGGCAAGCTGCTGGACGTCTTCCGGACCGACTGCGACGGCCGCGTCGACGTCGAGATGCGTCTTGCAAAAGGCCAGGCGATCCGCTCGCGTGTCCAAGCACGTTACGTTCGCGCCGCGCAGCTTCGCAAAGATCATCGCCGCCATCCCGATCGGCCCTGCCCCGACCACCAGCACACGCTGATCGGCCATCACCTCGGCCCTTCGCACCGCATGCGCCCCGATAGCGAGAAACTCGATCATCGCCGCTTGATCGAGCGTCACGCCTTCCGCTTTGTGCACGAACTGCGCCGGTACGCTGAGGTATTCCGTCAACGCGCCGTCGCGATGCACGCCCAGCACTTTGATGTCGACGCAACAGTTCGTCTTCCCTTGACGGCATGCGACGCACCGTCCGCACGATAGATACGGCATGACGTACACGCCATCGCCGGCGGCAAAGCCCGAGTCGCGTTCCGCTTCGACCACCACGGCGGAGAACTCATGGCCCATGACGCGCGGATACTGCAGGTAAGGCTGATTGCCCGTAAAAATGTGCAGATCGGTGCCGCAAATCCCGACGCGCGACACGCGCAGCAGGACTTCTCCGGGCACCCTGACGGGCAGATCGGAATGCTGCGCACGCAGCACGCCGGGCGATTCGCAAACGACGCTAAGCATATTGATTTCCTCTTGATCGACTCATGCGCTAAGGGAGCGCTCGTCTATGCGATAAAACCTGCAGGCATTGCCGCCGAACACATCGGCAAGCGCACTCGCACCCAGGAACCCGGCGCAGTCTTCCAGACATGCGGCGAGCCACTCGGCGTAGCCGCCCCCGCCGGAAGCGAGTCGCAGCACAGGCCAGTCGCTGCCCCACATCAGCCGTTGCGGACCGAATAGGTCGCACAAGACGCCGACATAGGGGCGAACGCGGCTTCTCAACGTATCCAAGTCGCCGGCGTTACCCGCCTCCGTCCACAGTCCGGACAGCTTGCAGCTGACGTTGGACAGCAGGGAAAGGTGTGTCATCGTCGACAGCCATGGCTCCATTTCCTCGTCGGCGATGGAGGGCTTGGCGCCGTGGTCGATGACGATACGAAGGTCCGGATACCGTCGTGCGAAGTTGTACAAGGCCGGCAAATGACGCGGCATGACCAGCGCATCGAAGCGTAGGTCGTGCTCGACCATGGCCGCGATCGCATTGTCCAAGCGCGGATCGTCGATCCATGCGTCGTCGGGCAAGTCTTGCAGCATCGGCCTCAGGCCGCGCGCCTTCGGATGCGCGGCAAACGCCGCGACCTGGGCCGCCGCGTTCGCGGCTTTCAAATCGACCCATCCGACGACGGCGCGCACCGATACGGTTTCTTCGGCAACGCTCAGCAGAAAGCGCGTGTCCTGCTCGGACGGCAGCGATTGAACGAGCACCGTGCCCGCGATCTGCGCCGCATTGAGCTCCGGCGCGAGATCCGCGGGACCGAAATCGCGATGGATCGCCTCGAGCTCCCGCGGCGGCCACTCGCCCTCGCGGGCGTCGATCTGCCAGTAATGCTGATGTGCGTCGATACGTATCGTCATGCGCGTCCTTCGGCAATGGGTGGATGGGCGTCGAACGATCCATCCTCGCGCAGCGCACACCGGCACGAGGCGAGGATGGACATTCTCGGGATTCTCTCGTCAGTAAAGGACGTTCTTCGCTTCCGAAGAATCGAGGTTTTCCTTGTCGACCATCACGACGCCCGTATCGACGTTCTTAGGGACGTGCTTATGCTCGATCACGCCCACCACGGTTTGAATCCCCTTGTAACCCATCTGATACGAGCCCTGAACGGCGATGCCTTGGATCGTGCCGTCGCGTACGAAACTTTGCAGGTCCTGGTTGCCGTCGAAACCGATCGCGACCAGCTTGCCGGCTTTGCCGGACTGCTTCAGCGCACGCCCCATCCCGACCGCCGTCGGCTCGTTCGCACCGAAGATGCCCTTCAAATCCGGGTTCGCCGACAACACATCGGTCGTCTGGTTGAGCGCGGTCGCCATTTGCGATTGCGAGTAGTAGGGACCGACGATCTGCAGTTTCGAATGCGCCGCAATGTATTTCTTGAAGCCGCCCACGCGTCCGATTTCCGATCCGGCGCCAGGCACGTACGACATCAGCGCGATCTTCCCTGTCTGCCCGACGCGCGCGATCAGCGCCTTCGCGCAGAGCTCTCCGGCCTTCTCGTTGTCGGTCGACAAGAACGACTGGTAATACTGCTTGCCGGCGTCGGACAGCGCGGAATCGATGAGCACCACCGGAATGTGCGCTTCCCAGGCCTTCTTGATGGCCGGCACGAGCGCGTCCGGGTCCGACGGCGCGAGCACGATGCCCGCGACGTGCCGGTTGACGGCGTTCTCGACCATATTGACTTCATCGGCGATGTCGGACTCCGCGGCAGGACCTTGGAACGTCATCGTGTAGCCCTTCGCTTCGCCGAGCGCGGCCTTCGCCCCCTTCTGCACGTTCTGCCAGTAATTCGAATTGACCGTCTTCACGATCACGGCGATCTCGCCGCCTGCCGCGTAGGCGCCCGAACTGATCAGCGCGCACGCCAACGCCGACATGGCCATCATGGAAAAGTGTTTCATGTCTCGCTCCTCTTTTTTGGTTGAACTGCTTCGTTTACCGCTTTCTGCTTCTCAACTGATCGATCCAAACCGTGCCTAAAATGACGACGCCGATGATGATTTGCTGAATGAAGCTCGACACCCCGTTCATGTTCAAGCCGTTGCGCAGGACACCGATGACGAATGCGCCGATGGCCGTGCCCGATATCGTGCCCACGCCGCCCATCAGCGAAGTACCGCCGATGACGGCGCTCGCGATCGCATCGAGTTCGTACATGACGCCTTCGTTCGGCTGTCCCGTCACGAGCCGCGACATCAAAACGCAACCCGTCACGCCGGCCAACGCCCCCGACAGCACGTAGGTGAACATCGTCACGCCGCGCACGTCGACGCCCGAGAGCCGGGCCGCTTCGGCGTTCGAACCCACGGCATAGATGTGGCGGCCGAGGGAGGTCTTCGACAACAGCACGGCGCCCGCAAGAAACAGCAAAACCATGATGACGACCGGATACGGAATGCCCGGAAACGTCGTATCCGGAAAACCGTCTGCGCCGATACGAGAGATGCGGAACAATGCGCCGTTGCCGAGCGCCCCGAATGCGTTGCCGAGATCCGACACGGGCCGCGCACCCGTGATCTGCAATGCGACGCCGCGCGCGACGAGCATCATGCCGAGCGTCGCGATGAAGGGCGGCAGGCCCATGCGCGTGACGCAGATGCCGTTGACGAACCCGCAGAGCGCGCCGACGAGCACGCCGCAGAGCATGGCGACGGGCACGGGCACGCCCGATTTCGCGAGCAATGCGGCTGCGACGCCGGCAAGCGCCAGCACGGATCCGACCGATAGATCGATTCCGCCGGTGATGATCACGCAGGTGGCGGCCACGCCGAGGTAGGCGATCGACGTCACCTGCAGCGAGACCGTCATCATGTTGCCGACGGAAAAGAAGGCCGAGCTCGAGATCGAAAACGCGATCACGAGCGCGACGAGGCTCCCCAATGCGGCGAACTTTTGAATGAGGTCGCGGCGTCGCTGGCGAGCCGAGCGATCGGCGACTTGGTTGCGCTCCGATGCCATCTCAAGCATGGGCGCACCCCGAAGCAAAGTGCATGATCTCCTCCTGATTGGTGTGTCTCGTTTCTAGAACGGCCGTGATGCGGCCTTCGTGAAAAACGGCGATGCGGTCGGTCATGCCGATCAGCTCCGGTAATTCGGAGCTGATCAGCACGACCCCGACGCCGTCCGCCGCGAGCCGGTCCATCAGCCCGTAGATGGCGAACTTGGCGCCCACGTCGATGCCGCGCGTGGGCTCGTCGAAGAACAAGATCTTCGAGCCGCGGTAAAGCCATTTCCCGATCACGACCTTCTGCTGGTTGCCGCCCGACAAATTGCGCACGGTTTGATCGACCGATGGCGTACGGATCGCCAGATCTTGCACGTAGCGGCGGGCGATCGCCGCCTCTTGATCGAACCGAACGAAGCCCGCGCGCGACGACACGCCGCCCACGTTGGCGAGCGTGATATTCGCGGCCACGGACATGCCCAAGGCCAAACCGTCTTGCTTGCGATCCTCCGACAGATAAGCGATGCCATGACGAATCGCTTCGCGCGGCGAACGGATCTTTACGGGGCGGCCGTCCAGTTCGATCTCGCCGTCGTCCAAGCGATCGGCGCCGAAGACGGCTCGCGCGACTTCGGTGCGGCCCGCCCCCATGAGGCCTGCGAAGCCTAGAATCTCGCCGCGCCGCAGTTCGAACGAGACTGGGCCGAAGACTCCCTCGCGCCGAAGATCGCGAACGCGGAACAAGACCGAATCCGTCGGGGTCGATTGCCGCTGGGGGTAGGCGTCGTCGAGCGATCGGCCGACCATGCGCGCGACGATGTCGCCGATGCCGACCGCCGAAAAATCGTCGGTCGAAATGTACCGGCCGTCGCGTAAGACCGTGACGCGATCCACGATTTGCGCCATTTCATCGAGACGATGCGAGATGTAGAGGATGGCGACACCGGCATCGCGCAGCTCGTGAATGATGCGGAAGAGCTGCGCCGTTTCCGATTCGGTCAGCGACGACGTCGGCTCGTCCATGATGAGCACTTGCGCGTCGAACGACAGCGCCTTCGCAATTTCGACCATTTGCTGTTGCGCAATGGACAAGGTGCGAACGAGCGTCGTCGGCGCGACGTCGAGACCGATGCGAGCGAGGCATCGCACAGCGTCGGCGTTCAGCTTTCGCTTATCGACGAACGGCCCGCGTTTCGGCTCGCGTGCGAGGTAGAGATTTTCCGCCACGCTCAAGTGCGCAACGAGATTCAACTCTTGATGGATGATCGCGATGCCTGCGGCCTGCGCTTGCGAAGTCGAAGCGAACCGCACCGTTTCGCCGCGATAGCGAATGGTGCCCTCGTCGGGCTGATACTGACCGCTGATGATTTTCATCAGCGTCGATTTCCCGGCCCCGTTCTCGCCGCAAACGGCGTGCACCTCGCCGGCCCGCAAGTCGAGATGGATGCCGTCGAGCGCAACGACGCCGGGGAATCGCTTGACGATCCCATCCAAACGCAGAATTTCCGAGGCGGGGGCGTCCCGATCGGCAACGGCGAGGCTCGACGGCCCGCGGGGCATGGTCATGTTGTCTCCGTTTTGCGGCCGACCTGGCACGTGCGTGGTCAGTCCAATTGCTGCAAATTAAAGAACAAATCGTCAGCTCGGTCAAGCCAATCTAAATAATTCATCACCGCCCTGACCAATAGTGAAAACCCTAGTGAAACAGGGAATCGCCCACCTGTCGGGGCTTTTAGCGCCCATGCTAGACTCTGCCGCTAATCGCCCTCGCTCCTCACGAGCGCCGAGACGTAGGCACCATGAAATCGACAGAACCGAAGCGGCTTTACCAATCCGTCGCCACGCAGATCCTTGCGCTGATCAGCCAGGGCGAATTCCCCGTGGGCGAGCGCCTGCCCCCCGAACGCGAGCTGGCGCTGAAGCTGGGCGTGTCGCGGCCTTCGCTGCGCGAAGCGTTGATCGCGCTCGAGATCGGCGGTCAGGTGGAAATTCGAATGGGCTCGGGCGTCTATGTCTGCGAGCCCGTTGCGAGCGAAGCCAATGCGATCGGCGCGCTGGGCGACAGTCCGTCGGAATTGATGCAGGCGCGTGCCGCGATCGAAGGCAGCGTGGCCATGCTGGCCGCCTCGCACATGACCGCGGCGATGCTCGATCGCTTACGACGCACGATCGATCGCATGCGGCGGCTTGCGGCGGCAGGCAAATCGCCGGTCGAAGCGGACAGGCAGTTCCACATGCTGATTGCCGAAGCTGCGGGCAATTCCGTACTGAGCCGATACGTGGGCGAGCTGTTCGATAGCCGTCACGATCCCATTGCCGTGGCCATGCGCGGCCACGCCGAAAGCGCGCAAACGTGGACGGTGGCGTTGCTCGAGCACGAAGCGGTGTTCAAAGCGCTGCAAGCCGGAGATCCGATCGCAGCCCAAACGGCGATCCGCGCGCACCTCATGGCTTCCGAAGAGCGTTGGTTGAATGGCGCATTGAAGCAGGACGTCGAATAGCACGGCGTTTTCGCCGACGGATCGACGTGCGTCCCGTCGCGCACGCTAGCCGGCTCATACCAACGTATGCGCCGGTTCGACCACTGCATGATTCGTCGATCCGCAAGCCGTATGGTGCTTCGCCGGCAGTCTCCCTATCCTCGGGTTGCGGTCTCCGATCGTGTTTCGTACAACGAACCCAAGGGTAAAAATGATGAATCTCAAGCCGGCACTTCTCATCGGCGCACTGCTCGTCGCCGCTTCCACTTCCGCTTTCGCCGATGCGCAAACATCCGCAAAGACGATGGCTACGCAAGAAAGCTGCATGATGCTCAACATGGCCACCACGCAGATGAACCTGGGCAAGAAAGAGCAGCGCGCGGCCAACCGCGAACTTGCTCGTCGCGTGCATTCGCAGCTCTATTCGACTAAGGGCTTGCAAAGCACGAACATCGTCGTCTTCGCGATGGCCGACACGGGTCAGGTGGTGCTCGCCGGCTATGTCGAGGATCCCGAGCAAGATCGGCTCGCCGAGGATGCCGCGAAGAAAGTCGCCGGCGTCAACGGAGTCAGCAGCACGATCACGCTGCGCGAGCAAGGCAGCTGAGCCGCGCATGACGTGCGCCTGGGCGCACTAGCACTAGCACTAGCGCGAGCGCCGTCGCCACGCCGCCGCATAGCGTGTCGCCCGATCGAACGGTCGATCGGCCGGGTTATGTGGCGGCTCAACGCTCAAAGCGAGGCCCCTTTGGTCTCCGGCAACAGCATGATCGCCAGTAGCACCACGCCGTAAGCCGCCCCCGAGAAGATCGCAATCGCCATCGCCAGGCTCGTCGAATGGCTCAACACGCCGACCAAGCTTGGGAAGAGCGCGCCGACGCCGCGGCCGAAGTTATAGGTAAACCCCTGACCGTTCGCGCGATGTTCCGACGGATACAGCTCGGTCAGATACGCACCGATCCCGCTGAAGATACCGCATGAAGAAAAGCCGAGCGGGAAGCCGAGCCAAAGCATCTGGGCATTCGTCAGCGCGAGCGTCAGGTACGCATAGACCGACGCGAGCGCCAGTGCCGAAAACACGATGAAGTTGCGCCGCCTGCCCCAATAGTCCGACAGGTATGCGCCCGCGATATATCCGCAGAACGACCCCGCGATGATCACGAACAAATACGCGCTCGTATCGATCACGGAAAGATGCCGCTCGATCTTCAAATACGCGGGCAGCCAAGTGGACATCGCGTAGAACCCGCCCTGCATGCCGGTGCAGAGCAGCGCGGCCAATACCGTCGTGCGCCGGATAGACGGCGAGAAGATCGCCCATACCGACGATCGTCCGCCGCGCACTTCACGCGCTCGCGCTGCGCGAGCGCGCTCGAACACCTCGGGTTCGGGCACGTGCCTGCGGATGTACAACACGAGCAAGGCAGGCAGGATGCCCGCCCAAAAAAGGCTGCGCCACGCGATCGCCTCCGGCAGAACGGAATACGCCACGCCGTAGAGGATCGCAGCCGCGCCCCAACCGATGGCCCATCCGCTCTGCACGAATCCGACGGCTTTGCCGCGATGCTCGGGCGCAACGATCTCGCCGATCAGCACGGCGCCCACGGCCCATTCGCCGCCGAACCCCAACCCTTGCAAGGCGCGCAAAAAGAACACTTGCTCGAAGTTTCCGGCGAACCCGATGGCGAGTGTGCACACCGAGAACCAAAGGATGGTCCCTTGCAATACTTTGACTCGGCCGTACCGGTCCGCAAGCAGGCCCGCGATCCATCCGCCGATCGACGAAAAAATCAGCGTCACGGTGCTCAGCAACCCGGCTTCGCTCCGGTCGAGCTTCCAGACATCGATCAACGACGCGAGCACGAAGCTGAACACCATGAAATCGAATGCATCGGTCACCCAGCCTGCGAACGATGCCGTGAACGCGCGCTTTCCGGAAGGCCCTAGCCCGGCGTACCAAGTGGTGCGCGCCGCACTCGATGACGCGACGGGCTCGATGTTTCTTGTTGACGTCATGGCTCGATCCGTTTCGTAGAAGCCGTTTATTTAGGCGTTTTGTCCACTGCGTATGAATCAAAGACCGCGTGACCGGCGGCGCGCCGCCAGCGCACCAACGACGACATCGGGCGAAGCGGGAGCTTGCCAAATCCGCACGCCGATCGCATGCCGAATCGCGTTCAAAATAGCCGCGGCCGTTGGGACGAGGGCGGGCTCGCCGATCCCTTTCGCCCCATAAGGACCGATGGACGTCGGCGCTTCGATAAAAATCGACTGCACACTCGGCACGTCATGCACCGTGGGAATCAGATAGTCGTGGAGATTGTTGTATTTGCCAGGATGGTACTTCTCCATCAGCGCCATGCCGACGCCTTGCGCCACGGCGCCTTCGACCTGTCCTTCGAGCAGCGTCGGATTGACCATCTTCCCGACGTCGTGCGCGGCCACGACACGCAGCACACGCACGCGCCCGCTCTCGCAATCCACCGCCACTTCCGCCATCTGTGCGCCGAACGCGTAGGTCGCGTAGGGCGTGCCTTGCCCCGACGCGTCGAGCGACGTCGTGGGCGGATCGAAGGACTCTTGCGCGGAGACTACGTAGCCGTGCTGATCGACAGGCCGCGTTCGCAAATCCATGAGCCGGCCGTCGACGGCAAGGCCTTGCGCCGTGCACGAGATGCGGGCATCCGACGGCGCACCGGCCAAGGCAAGCAAGCGGCGGCGCAATGCCTTGCCCGCGAGAAACGCCGCCCGGCCCGTAATGAACGTTTGGCGCGACGCCGACGTCCGGCCGCAATCGGGCGTCAGCGCGGTGTCGGGGCCCACGAATCGCAGGCTTTCGACCGACACGCCCAACGCGTCGGCGGCGATCTGGGGAATCACGGTATTCGCGCCTTGTCCGGCATCCACCGCGCCTTGATGCAAGACGATCGCGCCGTCGCGCCGAATGCCGAAGCGCACGGTAGAAGGATTCGGCAACGCCGTATTGCCGCAGCCGTAGAAGAAAGCTGCCATCCCCACACCGCGACGAAGCAGGCCTGTCGACGAATCGTTCAGCGCGGCAATGCGCCCGCGTGCCTCTCGCCATATTGGCCTTAACGCGTCGAGGCATTCGATAAGGCCTACGCTATCGTCGAGCACTTGCCCCGTCGGCAGCGTATCGCCCGGGCGCAACGCGTTCGTTGCACGAAACTCGAGCGGATCGATGCCTATTTCGATCGCCAACTCATCGATCAGTTGCTCTTGCGACATCATCGTTTGCGGCACGCCGAAACCGCGAAATGCACCGGCGGGCGTGACATGCGTATGGACGGCTCTCGCACGCGCCTCGTAATTGGCAATGACGTACGGCCCGCCTGCGTGGACCGGCACCCGATTGGCTACCGCCGTGCCCCATGAGGCAAAAGCACCGGTATTGAACTCGCCGTCGAACGTCATCGCGCACAGCCGCCCGTCGGCATCGACCGCCATGCTCGACACCATTCGCCCCGGATGGCGCTTGGTCGACGTCGCCATCGACTCCTCGCGCGAGAGCGCCATGGCAACGGGACGATCGACATGCCACGCCGCGACGGCAAGCAACGGCTGCACCGTCATGTCGAGTTTGCCGCCGAAGCCGCCGCCCACGGCGGTCGCCACGACGCGCACCTGCTCCGGGGTCACTGCGAGAATGCGCGCGAGATCGCCTCGATGCGGATGGGGAGCCTGCGTGGACGAATGAATCTCGACGGTATCGCCCACGCGCCGCGCCCAGCCGGCCTCCGGTTCGAGGTAGGCATGCTCGACGAAGCTCGATTCGAACGTCGCACTCACCACGTGTTGCGCGCACCGCATGGCCGTAGCGGCGTCGCCGCGGCGAACGATACCTTCGATCAACAGATTGCCCGGACGATCGGCGTGCAGCAACGGGCTATCGTCGCGGACGGCTTCGGCAACGGTGAGGACCGGTGTCAACGGCTCCCATGTGACCGGGAACGCATCCATATCGAGCGCCGCCATGGCCTCTCGTTCGCCGACCACCAAGGCGACAGCCTCGAGGAAGTGTCTAGCCTCGGTCTCGGGAAGCACGCTTTGGTCCGCATAGGGCGTCGCCACGCCGTGCAGGTTCAGGCCCGGCACATCGACATGCGTCAGCACGCGATGCACGCCCGGATGCGCGCGCGCGAACGCCGTGAGATCGCCGAATGCGAAGCGCGCCCGGTGATGCGGGCAGCGCACGGCGCGCAGCCAGAGGCTATCGGCGGGATAAGCGTCTGCGCCGAAGCGCTGACTGCCATCGACTTTTTCGGGCCCGTCGAGGCGCGTCAACGGTTGGCCGACGCACGGCCCTTCGGAAGGTGCCACGGTGCAACGCCGCGCCGGTGCGCCGCACCCCGTTTCTGCCACGGCGTCGACGATCTTTTGATAGCCCGTGCACCGGCATAGCACGCCGTCGATTGCGGCGCGCGCAGTGTCGCGATCGACGACGCGCCCGGCGTCGATCGCCGATGCCGCCGCGGTCAGCATGCCCGGCGTGCAAAAGCCGCATTGCACGGCTTGATGCGCGAGAAACGCCTGTTGCAAGCGGCTACCGCATCGCGTGCCTTCGGCCAACCCTTCGACGGTGACGATCCGAGATCCCACGGCCTGGCCCAACGGAATCAAGCAGGCATAGCGCGCCTCGCCGTCGAGGATCACCGTGCAGCTTCCGCAGTCGCCCTGCCTGCACCCTTCTTTCGTCCCGAACCGGCGCAGGCCCGCGCGGAGATAGTCGACGAGCCGCTGCGATCGATCTGTTCCGGCTGGAAGACCCAACCGTTTACCGTTCAGCTCGATCCATTCAGGCTCGGCCGATGGGACGGCCCCTCCCGTTGCCGATTCGTCGTCAGCGAAATCACATTCATCAAGCCGTCGATGCGCCATGTGCGCCCTCCTCGATGCAGCATCCGATCGCGTGCCTGACGGCGACCCGCGCGAGATGCATGCGATGCGATGCCGTCGCCCTGCAGTCGTCGATAGGAGAGAGTTCCTCGAACGATGCAGTCTCAACGCAATCGGTCAACACTTCGAACCCGAACCGCCGCCCCATGAGCAGCGCCTCCAACGAATACGTTCGCAATGCGACTTTGGATGCACCGCCGACGGCGACAGCCGCCGCGTCGATCGTCTGTTGCTCGGATAGGTACAACGACACGGCTGCCGAAACGACTGCAAGCGCAGACCCGTCGCGGTTCGCGCATTTGACGAAAGCCGTTCGATGCACGCTCGCCGAACGCGGCAACGCGAATGCGACGGCGACAAGCACTTCGTCCGCGCAGAGCGCTGTTCTTCGGCCACCGAGCAAGAATTCGCTCAAGGGCAGGCGCCGCACGCCGCGCACGCTCGCCAATTCGACGTATGCACCGAGCGCCAGCAACGGAGGGATGCCATCGGCCACGGGCGAGGCATGGCATAGGTTGCCGCCGATCGTGCCTTGAATGCGGATGGGACGGGATCCAACCGATGCCGCCGCTTGCGTCAGCGCCCGCGGCAGCCCGCCTTCTTGCGCGATCGCCTCCCATGTGCAGGCCGCGCCGACGCGAATCGTATCGTCTCGCCGCTCGATGCCGCGCAAGGCGTCGATGCCGCTGATATCCACCCACGCGCAATTGGCCGGCACGAGCGCCGCATCGGCATAAACATCGGTTGCGCCGCAGACGATACGACGTTGTCCAGGCTGTGCGAGGACGCCGAGCACTTCATCGAGGGTACGGGCACGAAGGTAGCTCATGACGCGCGCGCCGGCCAGTCAATGGCCGGCCGGCGCATCGGCGCGCACGACCCGCAATACGCTGTCGATCACGAAAGCCTCCCAATGCCGCACCGCTTCGGGCGCATCCAATTCTTCGCCAAGGAAAACAGATAGCGTGTAGCGGTTCGAAGTGTAGAAATAAGCTGCCGAAGCGATCAAGAGGAAGACGTCGCGCGCGCTCAAATCCTCGCGGAACAGCCCTTGCTGCGCGCCGCTCTCGAGGATCTTCGCGATGATCCGAACGGCATGCGACGAGTACTCGCCCTTGCGCTCCAGTTTCGACACATGCCGGCCCTTGTGGAGATTCTCCGTGTTGAGCAGCGTCATGAAATCGGGATTGCGCCAATAGTAGTCGAGCTTGAAGCGAATCACGGTTTTGAGCGCCTCGACGGGCGACGAAGGATCGGGTGCCACCTTGACTTCAGCCTCGTCCATCCGGCGATAGATGCCCTCGAGCACCGCCACGAAAAGCCCTTCTTTGCTCCCGTAGTAGTAGTAGATCATCCGGTCGTAGGATTTCGCGAGCCTGGAGATCTTTTCCACGCTGCCACCTTCGTAACCATAGCGCGCGAAGACCTTGGTCGCCGCGCGAAGAATCTTCTCGCGCGTTTCCTGCGCCGCAGCTTCGCGGACACCCGTTCCGCGCACGGCTTTCTTCTTTGCTGCCTGCACCATACCACTCCTCTCGCGGCCCGCCACCCGGCCGTCATCGTCTTCCAGAACCCTCATCGCTCGCCCAATACGACGAACTGCGCACTTTCATACAGGGAACACTACATGAACGCAAGCATCATACACAACGCTACTCGATTGCACAACATACGAATAACATTATGTAAATTCAAACACTTACACCACATATACGCCACCGAATCGACGGCACACAAGCTCGTCCAGCCATACGACATCTTTCCATCATAGAAAATTTTGTGCTACCGTTCGTTTGTGGAGCACTCACTACATGAAACTACGGTTTTGTGTCGAGTCGAGTCTACGGCCGGTCAAGCGGGAGATTGAACAAATGAACAACGACCTCGACAATTCCTGCGGCGTGCTCGTGGCGCACGGCGCCTGGACATCGCCTTCCGAAGCGCGCGATTGCGCCGGCGCCGCACCGCCGTTCGAGGCATTTTCATCGCGATCGCCGCTCGCGCTCGACCTGCGTGTCTTGCAGCACGTTTCCTACACGATGGGGATGGAGGCACAGCCCGCCAAGTGCGTCGGCAAACTGCTCGAAGCCGCGGTCCAAAGCACGAAGGCAACGTGGGGCCTGGTGGCGATCGCGCGCGAAGGCGGCTGGGAAGCGGCAGCCTGCGCGAGACAGCCGGAGCGCACGAACATTGGCGCCAAGCGAGAGATCGATCGCCTACCGGCCTCGATCCTCAAGGCGGCGGCAAGGCTAAGCAGCGCGCTGGCGCTGTACGACGCCAGAGCCGACCGTCAATGGCGAAGCGACGACTACGTGCGCTGCCGCAAGCCGCGATCCGTGCTTTGCGTGCCGATTCGTTGCGGCGGCACGTCGATCGGCGCGCTCTATCTCGAGCACGAGGCGGTGCCTGGCCTCTTCACACCGACGGCCGTTGCTTTGGTCGAGATGATCGCCTTGCAAACGGCGTTCGCGTTGGAGAACGCGCGTCTTCACGACGAACTTTCGGCTCAGCACGCTCGCCTACGCACGACCGAGGCGAGGATGCGAGACGCGCTGTCCGAACTCGACCGCACGAGCCGGCTAAGCGCCTATGGTGAGTTGGCGGCCTCGATCGTTCATGAAGTTGCGCAACCGGTCGCAGCGCTCGATACATCGGCACGGGCCGGCCTCAAGTGGCTGGACCGCAGTGCGCCGAACATCGACGCCGCCCGGGAAATGCTGGCGCACATCTGCGCCTGCGCGATGCGTACGCGAACCATCATCGACGCACTGCGCGCTAAGGCACGGCAAACAGCGCCTGTCTTTGCCGCTTTCGATCTCGCCGATGCGCTTCGAGAGGCGTCCGAGTTCGTGACCTGTACGCTGGAGGCGATGAACGTGAGCTTGCGCCTCGAGGGACTTTCGTCGCCCATGCCCGTATTGGGCGACCGCGTCCAGCTACAACAAGCGGTCATTAGCCTGTTGATGAACGGCGCCGAAGCGATGATCGGCGTACCGGGAACCGAGAGAGCGCTGTTGCTGACCGGCGAAAGCGATCGAGGCGCTCGCGGCTGCGTGCGCATTTGCATCGACGATCGGGGCGAGGGCTTCGATCCGCGGTTGGCGCAACGCATCTTCGAACCGTTGTTCACCACGAAGCCGCACGGTATGGGCATGGGACTGTCGATCTGCAAGTCCATCGTAGAGGCGCATAACGGACAGTTGCAGTTGATACCGCGCTCGGAAGGCGGCACACGGGCAACGATTACTTTGCCAAGCTTGCCCGATTAGCCCGATTAGCCCGATTAGCCCGATTAGCCCGATTAGCCCGATTAGCCCGATTAGCCCGATTAAACCGATTAAACCGATTAAACCGATTAAACCGATTAAACCGCCGACCGCCGGTAGGCTCCGCAGCGCCAACGTTGGTCAGCCGTGAGTCAGCCGCCGGCCGGCTTCACGCCCAGCGCGTCCGTCTTGCGCACGAGGTCAGCTACGGTGCGCACGTTCATCTTGCGCATGGCCTGCCCACGGTGAATCTTGACCGTCACTTCGGCAATGCCCATTCGCGCGGCGATCTGCTTGTTCATGAGACCGGACGCAACATTGACCAGCACCTCGCGCTCACGAGGCGTAAGCGAGGCCCAGCGGTCACGGACTTCGATCAGCGAGCTATCGGAGGCCAGCCTCTGTGCATCGCGCTCCAACGCGGCCAAGACGGCGTCGATCATGTCCTGATCGCGAAACGGTTTGGTCAGAAAATCCACCGCGCCGGCTTTCATGGCCTCGACGGTCATCGCGATGTCCCCATGCCCCGTCATGAAAATAATGGGTATGGCGGCGGCTTCCTTCTCCTGCAACGACTTCTGCAAAGCCAGCCCGCTTCGGCCGCGCAACCGGACATCCAAGACGAGACAAGCAGGCCGCCGCCCTTTGGGCGCCGCGAGAAACTGCTCGGCGGAACCGAAGGCTTGCACCTCCAAGTCGATCGAGCGCAGCAGGCTCGCGAGCGCGCCGCGCACGAGATCGTCGTCGTCGACGATGTAGACGACGCCGGAAACACTATGGGCGGCCGATGCAACGGAACGGGCGAACTCGGTTTTGGACATCGAGACTTTTCAAGCGAAAGAACGGATCGAAAAAGTCATTTGCTGCGTCATGGTTGCGTGCGTTTCCGAGTGTAGCAAAAGGCCGCGAATGTCGATGCGGTTTCTCGAGCATCCGCCTAGCCGTCGTGCGTCGGGTGCCAAAGTTGAGTCACCCCTTTCGCCCTCCACTGCAACCGCGGTTATTGAGCCGGCTGATGGATGCGTTGCGCTGCCTGGATGATAGCGCTCGCCACGGCTTGAGGGTGACTCACGAGCGCAACGTGGCTGCCCTTCACGCGCGTGACGGTGGCGCCAATGTGCTTCGCCATGCGCTCCTGCAGATCGGGATCGATCATGCGGTCTTGCGTGCTGACCACGAAATACGAGGGACGATCGCGCCATGCGGGCTGCGAGACCTTGTCGTCGATGCAGCCCGAGCCAAGGCCCTTGCGTCGCCGCAACGACGCGCTGCTCGGTTGCGGAAAGGTCCGGGGCGAAATACTCGTGAATAGCCTTATCGGAGAGCCGCAAAAAGCCTGCGGAATCCTTATGCAATTCCGTGGACCACGGGGCGGGCGGCAAGCCTTGTATCAGATCGTGAATCGACTGGCCGGCGTCCGGCGCGAACGCCGCCACATAGACAAGCGCCTTGACGTTTGCGTCGTTGCCGGCCTCGCTGATCACCACGCCTGCCCACGAGTGGCCGACAAGCACGACCGGCCCCGTTTGCTGCTCGATGACGCGTTTGGTGGCCGCCACGTCGTCGCTCAAGGAACTAAGCGGATTTTGCACGGCCACGACGTGCAAGCCCTTGGCTTCGAGCAGCGGAATGACGCGACTCCAACTGGAGCCGTCGGCGAAGGCGCCGTGCGTCAGCACCACCGTCGTATCGCCGAGTGCTCCGGGTTCGCCGGCCTGCGCCGCGTGAGCCCCTTGCGTCGCGCCTACCGCGCCGATGAAAACAGCGGACGCCAGCAGACGGCTCAGGAATTGGGTCATCATTTTCGTACCTCGTGTTGTCGTGTTGTGATGGGGGTGTTGCGTTGAAAAGTCGATGAATTCGATGGCGCTGCCGAAGAGACCCGACGAAACCGAACGTCGACGGCAAATCGGCCAACGGGCTAGCCGAACGTGAACGTGAACGCCTGGACGCCGGTATCTAAAAACTGAATCGTGAACGTGTGGTCTTGCACCGGACCGTTCTGCCGCACGAGTTGGTACAGGCGCGCGGCGTTGACGACGCCGTAGCCTTCCGGCGTCGTATCGCCGCCATGCGCCGCGCCGGGCGCATGGCCGTCGATGCTGATGCGGAATCTGACCGGCTTGCCGCTTGCAGACGGCGCCAACACCATATGTAGATCCCTTGCATGAAACCGGTGGACGATCTGTGTTTGAGCCTCGGCCGACACCGCCGCTTCCGCGCCAATGTTCCAAGCCCCGCTCAGCGCCCATGTGTTCAGCGAGAGCCGACGAGGAACCGAGTACGCGAGCACCGTGTCCGGCTTGACGTCTTCGGTCGACGCGAAGGCGGTCGCCTCGCGATAACCCAGATAGGTTTCGCCCGAGCGGATGTCGCGCGTATCGGCAGGCGCTTGGGCGCCCGCCGCCTCGACCTTTGTGCGTCCGGGCGACGGCGCGACGCCGTTTCGCTGCGTGAGCAGTTGACGAATTTCGTCCTCGGCCTCGTCGTAGCTGCCTTCACCGAAATGGTGGTAGCGAATGCGGCCTTCGGTATCCGCGACATAGAACGCGGGCCAGTATTGATTGCCGAACGCTTTCCAAATGCGGTAATCGTTGTCGATGGCGATCGGGTAGTTCACGCCGAGTTCGCCGGCTTCGCGTTTGACGTTGGCGAAGTCGTGCTCGAAACCGAACTCCGGCGCGTGCACGCCGATCACGACGAGCCCATCGGCCCCGTAGCGGCGCTGCCATGCCTTCAGATAAGGCAGGGCGCGAAGGGAATTGATGCAGGAGTACGTCCAAAAATTGACGAGCACGACTTTCCCGCGCAGGTCTTTGTCCGTGAGGGCCGGGGCATTGAGCCAAGCGTTGGCGCCGTCGAACGTCGGCAGACGGTCTTGCGCGGACCACGCCACGCGTGACAACAAGCTCGAGACATGCGCGTCGCCAGTGCCCGCATTCGAGCCAGGCTCGCTATTCGGCGCAAATAAATCGATCAGTTGTCTCCCGATCCCCCCAGTGGATGCCGATGGCGCCCCGGCAAACGCGGCGCCGTTGAATCCCAATGCGATCGTCGCTCCCGCGGCCATGACCCATACGCGCGTCGTGCGCCCAATGGTCGATCCTCCTAACAACCCGATGACGTTGAGCGGCATCATTCACTCCCATAGCTTATCGATGGTGGGCCCGGTCAAGACCCGGGCACGGCAATGGCCGCTAGAAGACACTAGAGCCACCCGCGCATTTGAACCGGCTCATGTAAGCGGGATATGTCGTGAAAGCGCCGATTCGCAACGGGAGTTGTCCATCGGCGGCTCGGATACATGCCGATACAAGGGCGCGGCCCGCCTTTCCGCCTTACAGCCGCTGCACTTGGACGATGGCGTCCGCAAACGCCTGAGGCGCTTCCTGCGGCAGGTTGTGTCCCACGCCGTTGCCGATGTTTCGATGCTGATACTTGCCCGTGAATTTCTTGGCGTACGCAGCGGGCTGGGGATGCGGCGCCCCATTGGCATCACCCTCCATCGTGATGGTGGGCACCGAAATATCCGGTAGGGCCGCGAGCTTCTTCTCGAGGGAGTCGTATTGCGGCTCCCCCTGGGCCAAGCCCAGGCGCCAGCGATAGTTGTGGATCACGATGGCGACGTGATCGGGATTGTCGAATGCGGCCGCCGAGCGCGCATACGTCGCGTCGTCGAAATGCCACTGCGGCGAGGCCAGCCGCCAAATCAGCTTGTTGAACTGAAACCGGTTCGCCGCATAGCCGGCTTCTCCGCGAGCAGTCGTGAAATAGAACTGATACCACCATGCGAGCTCGGCCTGCGGGGGCAGCGGCTTTTCGTTCGCCTGCTGGCTGCCGATCAGATAGCCGCTGACGGCAACGAGCGCCTTGCAGCGTTGCGGCCAAAGCGCCGCGACGATATCGGCCGTGCGGCCGCCCCAATCGTAGCCGCCGAAAACGGCCTGCTCGATCCTCAACGCATCCATGAACGCGATGACGTCGACCGCAACGACGGCCTGTTGCCCGTTGCGCGGCGTATCCGCCGAAAGGAATCGCGTGGGCCCGTACCCGCGCAGATAAGGCACGAGCACGCGATAACCGGCGGACGCGAGGATCGGCGCGACCTCGGCGAAGCTATAGACATCGTAGGGCCAGCCATGCAGCAGAATGACCACGGGGCCGTTCGCCGGTCCCGCCTCTACGTAGCCGATGCTGAGACCGTTCGCTTCGACTTGCCGCAGTTGCCCGAACGAAAGCGGCTGATTGCCCGTACCCGAAACCGGGCCGACCGCAGTCGATCGGGATTGGGCGCGGACAATATCGCTCACGCCCGCCCCGAGCATCGCGATACCCGCGATGCCGGTGCCCAACACGCGGCGGCGCCGCTCGTTGACTTGGTCAGACATACTTTTCTCCATGAATGAATGGCAAATAACGAATGGCGAGGTACACATTGCGAGGCGCGAGGTGCGCTGCCGGGCAACGCTGCTCGCACGAAACACGAAACACGAAATACATCGGACTGGAGCCCGTTAGGCCGTCAGTTCATCACCCCGAGCACGTCTCAGCGAAATCGATCGATGCGGCGAGGATCATCGCGCCACGGTTCCGCGGCGTGCTGCGCACGCTCGATTGCGGCCGAAAAACCGCGTCGCCTCGTCTGATCGGCCGGCCGGACAAGGCGCACGTCCCGGCCCTTCTAGCAATCGCATATCGCCACAATTGGCCGCGGTAGCTGCAAGACGTCGAATCGCTCCACGACAGCACGACTCGCCTGTTTTCCAGCCGGTCTTCGATCGTTATCGTGCAGTTCGACGACGAGGCGACACCGTTGGACTTGCCAACGACCGCGGCTTCGGCTTGCGAAACGCACGACACGATCTCGGACGGCGCCGAAGGGTAGGCCAGCAGATTGCATACGACGTGTTTCCACGGGCTGCACGAACCGATACGCGCGTCCCGCGCGATGTAATGCGAATCGAAACTCATCACTGACGATTCCCCTTTTTCAGGCAAGCATTCACTGTCATGCACGGCGCCATGGCCAAAGCGATCCTGTCGAGCCGCCGATGTGACGGCGGCGCTTTCGCCATGCATGAAGCTTAGGCAGAAGCCTTGACGGGGGATATTCATCGAGCGGATAGATGAATCCCGCGTTGTTATGAGTCGCTAATACCTTGGTATGAGTCGAGGTACGAGTCGATCCGCGGTGCCTTCGTGCCGAAGGGACCGGAACATATCCGGCCCTCACCGTTTCCACGAGCAATGGCAAAGAGACCGAAGGCTAAGAACGCCCTAAGAACGCCCTACGAACGCCCTACGAACGATAAGCAGTCGATTCGCTGATTTCCCGCCAGCGTTCGTCTTCTTCGGCACGCAAGCGAGCGGCGTCTCGCGCCACCGCCACCGCGTCGCTGCCCAGCAACAGGCGCAATGGCGGCGTCGGCGAAGCCGCAACGTCGACGAGGATTCGAGCGATACGGTCGGGGTCGCCCGGTTGCTTGCCGTCGCTCCGGCGCATCCTTTCAGCCACGGGTTCGATGACGGCCTTGTATGCATCGCCGATCGGTGCAATGGTCATCGACGATCCTGCCCACCGCGTGCGCATGCCGCCGGGCTCCGCAACGGTCACGCGAATCCCGAATGCGCGCACCTCTTTCGCCAAGACCTCCGAGAAACCACCCACCGCCCATTTCGCCGACTGATAGGCGGATAGGCCAGGGCCGCCTACGCGTCCGCCCACCGACGAGATCTGAATGATGTGGCCCGTCCGGCGTTCGCGCATGACCGGCAGGGCGGCGCGCGTCATATTGAAGACACCGAAGAAGTTGACTTCGATCTGGGCGCGCAACGACGCTTCTGTCGCTTCTTCTATCGAAGCGACGTCCGCGTATCCGGCATTGTTGACGAGTACGTCGAGAGAACCGAATTCATCCATTGCGAATCGCACCGCTTCGCGGCAAGCCTGCGGATCGGTGATATCGAGCGAGATCGTACGCACTCGGTCCCCATGGGCTTGCACGAGATCGGCAAGCCGGGCGCTCTCTCGCGCGGTGGCCACCAACCGATGCCCGCTTTCGAGCACCGCGTGCGCAAGGCTGCGGCCCAAGCCGCCCGAACAGCCCGTTATCAACCATGTCTTTTCATTGCTCATCGTGTCAACGCTCCTAATCCAAAGGAATGACCGCAGAGGCACGCCAAAGCGCGGCCAAGCGCGACCGCCACCGGCTCGCGACGCACCCGCTGCATGCGGCCCCACGATTAGACGCCGCCCACGTATCCTGTTTGTTTCCGCCATGTATCGAGTTGTATCGTTGCGACGGCGCGGGAGATACTCGATACTTCCCGAGATCTCGGACTGAAAGATTTCACGATGCGCATCCCTCCGCTGAAGGCCATCATCGCGTTCGAAAGCGTCGCCCGAACGAAAAGCGTCAATCGCGCCGCCGAGGAACTCGGCTTGACCGCCTCCGCGGTAAGCCATCAGCTCAGCAATCTCGAGTCGGTCATCGGCCGCCCGCTGTTTCAGCGGTCGGGTCGCGGCCTCGTGCTGACGCCTACCGGCGAGCGCTATCTCGCCGACGTGACAGGCTCGCTCGCCGATCTAAGCCGAGCAACGGAGCGCGCCTCCAGCCGCAAGGAAGTGGACATCCTGCGCGTTCATTCGAGCCCGAGCTTCGGCCTCATGTGGCTGCTTCCGCGCTTGTCCTCGTTCCAAGAAGCGAACGGCGACATCCAGCTCAATCTCGCCTGTTCGTATGAGGACGTTTCGTTCTCGAACGGTTACTACGACGTCGACATTCGTCATGGATACGGCAACTGGAGCAACCTGGAAGTCAAGACGATCCGCGGCGAATTCATCGCGCCGCTCGCTTCGCCCACGTACCTCGAACGGCACACCGTGGAGACGCCCGCCGATCTGCTCTCGCATCGTTTGATCTATTCGGAGTCGCCGCTTTTCCAATGGAAGCAATGGTTCGGCAGAACCGGCGTAGCCGCGGCGCAAAAGACTTTCGACTTTTCGTTCGATCGCTCCTACATGTCGATCGAAACGGCGGCGCTCGGTCTCGGCATCGCGCTCGAGAGCCTCATGCTCGCATCGGTCAAGATCCGAGAAGGCCTGCTCGTGCCGGTGTTCGATCCAACGCACTCGGTCGAAGTGGGCGCGCACCACCTCGTTTACCCGAAGCAAAACGCCGAACTGCCGCGCGTCGAACGTTTCCTCGCCTGGATGGAGCGCGAGGCGAGCTCGAGCTCTCCGTCCTGATTCGGCCGGCCGCCCGCCCTTGGCCGCCCGCGCGCGGCCATACCTGAATTTTTCTCAGCCATGGTTGAGCGTTTCCGCGTTGTTTCGGTTGTCCCTTCGGCAAACACTAGGGGCACCTACCAACACCACGGAGACAACCGATGTTGCTCGAGAACAAGGTCATCATGGTCACCGGCGCCGCCTCGCCGCGCGGAATCGGGCTGGCCACCGCGAAGGCGCTCGCCGCGCACGGTGCGCACGTGGTCGTCAGCGATCTGCGCGCCGAAGATGCGCTGGCGGCAGCCGAGAACCTAGGCAAGGGACATCTCGGGCTGGCCTGCAACGTGACGGACAAAGCCGCCTGCATTGCCGCCGCGCAAGCCACGCTCGACCGGTATGGCCGGATCGACGGGCTCATCAATAATGCCGGGATCACGCAGCCTGTCAGAACGCTCGAAATCGGCGGCAAAGACTTCGACGCGATCATCGACGTCAACCTGCGCGGCACGCTCTATATGTCGCAAGCCGTCATTCCGGCGATGAAGGCGCAGAAGAACGGCAGCATCGTCTGCATGTCTTCCGTATCGGCGCAGCGCGGCGGCGGCATCTTCGGCGGCCCGCATTACAGCGCCGCGAAAGCCGGCGTCCTCGGCTTGGCCAAAGCCATGGCGCGCGAATTCGGCGCGGACCGTATCCGCGTCAACTCCGTCACGCCGGGCCTGATCCAAACGGATATCACGGGCGACAAGCTCACACCCGAAATGCGCGCGGACATCATCAAGGGCATTGCGCTCGGGCGCCTCGGCGACGCCGCGGATGTCGCCAACGCGTGCCTCTTTCTGGTGAGCGATCTCTCGACGTACTTGACGGGAATCACGCTCGACGTCAACGGCGGCATGCTGATTCACTAACTTACTAACTACGAACTCACTAACGGACGCGCCACGCGCGGCGTCCATTCGCAGCCCCCAGGACAACATGGGGCCATCGCGGTCGACGATCGGCGAAAGCGCTCGCGGAGCTCAACGGCAACCGCGATTGCGCGTCACGCCGGCGTTTCGGCCGACAGGAGACAGGAGACACCTATGAAATCGACGTACTCGGTATCGCCCGCCACCGGCGATGCACTCGCCGACAGCGCCTCGCCGACGTTCGAGGCGAAGACCTACGCCAAAGTCAGCCGCAGGATCATCCCCTTCCTCATGCTTTGCTATCTCGGCGCGTACCTCGACCGCGTCAACGTGGGCTTCGCGAAATTGCAGATGCTCAACGACCTGCGGTTCAGCGAAACGATCTACGGCATGGGAGCCGGCATCTTCTTTCTGGGCTATTTCCTGTTCGAAGTGCCGAGCAACGTCATTCTTCATAAGGTAGGCGCGCGCACTTGGCTCGCCCGGATCATGCTGACATGGGCCGTCATCTCCGCGAGCTTCATTTTCGTCAAAACGCCGACGACCTTCTACGTGCTTCGCTTCCTGCTAGGTCTCGCCGAAGCGGGGTTCGCGCCGGGCGTCATTCTCTACCTGACCTACTGGTACCCGAGCGCACGCCGCGCGAAAGCGCTCTCCGTCTTCTTCATGGCCATTCCGCTTGCAGGCATTTTCGGCGGACCGCTGTCGGGCTGGATCTTGCACTCGCTGCAGGGCGTCATGTCGTTGACCGGCTGGAAGTGGCTGTTTCTGCTCGAGGCCGTGCCGTCGCTCGTGCTCGGCATCGCGATCCTGTTCTATCTCGACGACGGCATTGCAGGCGCCAAGTGGCTCACCGATGCCGAAAAACGCATGCTTGCCCGCAACGTCGAAGGCGACAACGCACACAAGACGGCCCATCTTTCGATCAAGGCATTCGTCGCAGACCGCCGCCTGTGGCTTTTGGCCGCCATCTATTTCTGCGTCGTGCTCGGACAATACGGCCTGACGTTCTGGCTGCCGACCATCATTCGTAAGACCGGCGTAGCCGATCCGCTTTGGGTGGGCATCTTCACGGCCATTCCCTACCTGTGCGCGCTTATCGCCCTGCCGCTCATCGGCATGAGCGCCGACCGGCTTCGCGAGCGCCGCTTTCACCTTGCCGTTCCAATGCTCGTTGCGGTTGCCGGCTTTGCGGCGCTGCCGTTGCTCGGCAGCGTACCTGCATCGATCGTATGCCTGAGCATCGCGTCGGCAGGGATTCTCGCGGCGTCCTCGCAGTTTTGGTCGCTGCCCACCGCCATGCTCGGCGGGATCTCGGCCGCAGCGGGGATCGCAGCCGTCAACTGCTTCGCTAACCTCGCGGGGTTCTTCTCGCCGGCGATCGTCGGCTGGCTCAACGACATGACCGGCAACGCCACGGCGGGGCTCATCTTCATCTCCCTTGCCGTGACGCTGGGCGCATGCCTCGTGTTTCTCGTGCCGGCGAAAACGGTCAACCGCTGAATCGACATCGGCCATTCAATTTCAAAGGAGTCCTGAATGGATCAAGCAGCCATCATCGAGGACGTGCCGCTCGCCGAGCGCGCGTATCGGATTCGAAGAAACGCCTTGCTCATGGGCGAGGTTCAAGGGCAAGGCTACATCGGCCAAGCGCTGGACATCGCCGATGTCTTGGCCGTCGCCTACTTCGGCGCAATGCGATACCGCCCGCACGAGCCCGAGTGGGAAGGCCGAGACCGGTTCTTGCTGTCGAACGGCCATTATGCGATCGCGCTTTATGCGGCGCTGTTCGAGGCCGGCATTCTGCCCGAGGAAGAATTGGAGACCTACGGCAGCGACGACAGCCGCCTGCCGATGTCCGGCATGGCCAGCTACACGCCAGGCATGGAGATGTCCGGCGGCTCGCTCGGGCAAGGACTCGCGATCGCGGTCGGCCGCTGCCTCGGCCTGAAGCGCAAAGGATCGGGCGCGTTCGTCTACACGCTGTTTTCGGACGGCGAACTCGACGAAGGGGCGATTTGGGAAGGCCTCATGTCCGCCGCTCACTGGAAGCTCGACAACCTTATCGCCATGGTAGACGTCAACAATCAGCAAGCCGATGGGCCATCCACGCAGATCATGGCCTTCGAACCGCTCGTCGAAAAGCTCGAAGCATTCGGCTGGTATGTGCAGCGCGTGAACGGCAACGACATCGCCGCCGTCAAGCAGGCGTTCGACAACGCGCGCCGCCATGACGAACCCCGACCGCGCATCATCGTCTGCGATACGAAGATGGGGTGCGGCGTGCCCTTCCTCGAACAACGGGAGAAGAACCATTTCATCCGAGTCGACGCGCATGAGTGGCGACTCGCGCTCGACGCGCTCGACGCCGGGAGGACCGCATGAGCACCATCGAGAAGAAGCCCCGTCTGAAAACCTCCGCGATGATCGCCTCGATCGCGGCCGAGGGCCAAACCACGCGGTCGGCGCCTTTCGGTCATGCGCTCGTGGAATTGGCGCGCACCAAGGCCAATGTCATCGGCATGACCGCCGACCTCGGGAAGTACACGGACCTGCACGTCTTCGCACAGGCGTTCCCTAAGCGGTATTACCAGATGGGCATGGCCGAACAGTTGCTGATGGGGGCAGCGGCGGGGTTTGCGCATGAGGGCGCGCAGCCGTTCGTCACGACCTACGCCGTCTTTGCGACGCGCCGCGCCTACGACTTCATCCACCAGACGATCGCCGAGGACAACCTGGACGTAAAGATCGTCTGCGCGTTGCCCGGCCTGACGACAGGCTATGGGCCGAGCCATCAGGCCGCGGAAGATCTGGCGCTGATGCGCGCGATGCCGAACATGACGGTCATCGATCCTTGCGACGCGCTCGATATCGAACAGATGGTGCCGGCGATCGCCGCGCACAAGGGGCCCGTCTACGCCCGCTTACTGCGCGGCAACGTGCCGGCGGTGCTCGACGAGTACGGCTACCGGTTCGAGCTCGGCAAGGCCAAGCTGCTCTGCGCCGGCAACGACGTGCTCGTGATTTCGTCGGGTATTCTCACGATGCGTGCGCTCGAAGCGGCCAAGGCGCTCGCGGCCGATAACGTGCGCGTGGCCGTGTTGCATGTGCCGACGATCAAGCCGCTCGATACGCAGACGATCCTGCGCGAGGCCAACCGCAGCGGCCGCATGGTGGTTGTAGCCGAAAACCATACGGTGATCGGCGGGCTTGGCGAAGCCGTCGCGCGCGAGCTGTTGAGCGCAGGCATCACGCCTGCCTTTCGGCAAATCGCGCTGCCGGATGCGTTTCTAGACGCCGGTGCGCTGCCCACGCTGCACGCGCGCTATGGCATCTCGACGGAAGCGATCTGCAAGTCCATCAAGGGATGGTTGAATCAATAGAGTTTCCGGGGCGGCGTCGCGCGTTTGATGCGTGCGCGCTGCCTCGATACCGCGCTCGCAAGCTTTCGCTTTCGCTCGGTAGTCGGCTTTTCATAGAAGCAACGGGCTCGCAGCTCTTGAATCAAACCGGTCTTTTGGATTTCTCTGCGAAAGCGGCGCAGCGCGACTTCGACGGGTTCGTCGACCTTCAAAACAATTTTGGTCATAAGTGCCTGTGGGAAGAGGAAGGGTTACCGCTGCATCCAGTTTTCACCGCCGTGCTGATCGATGAGGGCTTGCGCGTAAGCGATGGAGGCCCGCCGCGCAGCACCGGTGCTCAGGAACGGCGAGTTTTCGTTCAGCTTGAACGTATCGCTGCACAACACCGTCGAATCGGTGTCCCGCAAGCTGATCTTTACCGCGGCGTCGAAGCCGTTTTCGTAGTTGCGGGCCACACCGCCTATTGTTTCGGAGTGGCAGTAAATCAAGGGGCAGATTTCGAAACCGCGGTATACATGCATGCTCATGTCTGACTCCTGGCGTTCGTCTGGAAGCGACAGCGCCGCTGTCGACGGTGGGTGGGAGGCTGCCCGCGCGCTAGCGCATGACAGGAAACGAGAGGGAGGTCGAACGACTACGAACGGCACGAACGCGTGTAATGCAGCAATGCGATCGATGCGGCCAGTCGTAAAGGAGGCGGGGTTCGGGCCTGACGCACGCCCCATCATACGCCAGACGTTGGCGTGCGGAGCCAAGATGCGATTTATATTTCGCGGCGCTCGTCTGCCCCCTCTCTCTGCCCCCTCTCGTCTGCCCCTGTCTGCCCCTAAAAGACCGCGGGGCTCGATGAGCGCGCCAGAGCGTTTCGCCACCGAAATCTCTTGACCGATGCCGCTGCAACGCGTACAGTCGCCCACTTAAGTCTCCAAGAAGCGCGATTGCTGCTCATCATTGACCGCAACACTGCGGTATTCGTTGTCCTCTCCCTCCTTGATTCTTTTACGTGCCTGCTGTGGGGCGCATCTGTCTATTTTTCAACATCAAAGGATTTTCATGGATACCGGTATCGTCAAGTGGTTCAACGACAGCAAGGGTTTCGGCTTTATTTCGCCCGACAACGGCAAGGATGATCTGTTCGCGCACTTCTCCGAAATTCGCGCAGACGGCTTCCGCACGCTCGTCGAAGGCCAGCGTGTGAGCTTCGAAACGAAGCAAGGCCCGAAGGGTCTGCAAGCCTCGAACATCAAGCCCCTCTGATTCGCCTCCTTAGCTTTCCTTCAAGGGGCGACGCCGGACGATCGGCGGCAACGCATCGATCGTCCTTCCGCCACCGGCGCAAACGTGCGTCGCCGGGTTATCCGGGACGCATTCGCCGCGATTCATCGATCGTCACCGCACTCGGCGGGCACGCGCCCTCGCTGCCGAAGCACCAGGCGCGCACCGTTCGGGTGGCTCGCGCTTTCTGCCCTTACATCGCAAATCGCCATACCGCGCGACGCCTCGTGAAGCTTCGCGTCGCCACGAAACTCGTGCGTGCACCTGCATACTGCCGCGATGCAGTCATGCGCAGCACTCGTTGCGCGCACAACCATCCACCCCACGCAGAAAAACGGAGAATCAATTTGGCCAAGGAAGAGTTGCTCGAACTGGACGGCGTCGTCGACGAAGTTCTGCCCGATAGCCGTTATCGCGTGACGCTGGAGAACGGAGCGGTCGTCGCGGCTTATGCGTCGGGACGCCTACGGAAAAATCATATTCGCATTCTCGCGGGCGATCGCGTCAGGCTCGAATTGTCGCTTTACGACCTGACGAAAGGCCGCATCAACTACCGGCATAAGGACGAGCGGGCCACGCCTGCCGCATCGCGCGCGCAGTTCCGTCGTCGCTGATAAGCGCACGACGTGGTGTTGCCCTCGCTTTCATCAAGACACACTAGTTTGCCGAAGCTCAACGCGACCATGCGACCAAACACATCGAATTTTTATGCAAAACTCAATCACTCATCACTATCGCGGCTACGCGATTTCGCCCTCGGTCCACCGGCTGACTGACGGAAGTTTTTCGTCCAATCTCGTGCTTCGCGGGCCGAATGCCCGCAGCACGGCGAGCACCTACGAGTTCTATTCGCTGGAGTACTTCGGCAGCGAAGAAGCCGCGCTTCGCTACTCGGACCGCTGGGCCCGGGAGTGGATCGATAACCGAGGCTAGACGCTTCGGGCCGGCGCCCTTCACATCCTACTTATCGGCTCAGCCGCCTTGCCGGACGACCTCTGGCCGGTCGATGCCCGTCATCCGGAAGCATCGTCAGCCGAACTGCGCATGCAGCCATTGCTGAGCCCAGTCGTTCGCGTATCTGATCGCATCATCCCTCAAGCCGAAGCCCGCTAGATCGCCACTCAGATGGACATCGAATTCGTCTCCGTTCGCGCGGCTGGACGTGATGCGCGCGTGCGCGATGTATCCGTCGTCCGCTCGACGCGGCGTGGGATCGATTCGGAATCGTGTGGTCGTGAATTGCATGAACTGTCCTTCATGGGTCGCGCCTCATGTGCAGCAGCATGAGCGAGGCGCCCGATGCCGACGTTCGTGAGGTGCGTTAAATGGCGGCCGTGACGTCAAGCCATGCTACGCGTATCTGGGCGTTTGTACAGTGAAATATATGGGGCTTGCTCGGCGGCCCGGCCCTTATACTGCACACGACAAGCAACGCAACGCGGCCCCGCCCCGCCACCCACACGCCATGTTCTCTTCGCTGAATCATCCGCTTCGAGATTCGCTCTCGAAGGAGCTTCATGCTCGTCCGTTTCTTCGAATCGACGGCCCGGCTTCGCTGAGTCATCTCGCCATCTATTCGGAGCGCGACGAGGACATTCACGGTCGATTGCTCGAAGCGTTGACCGCGGCCATGCAATTGCCGCCGCCGTCGCCGCAGCAAAATCACTACACCGTCAAGCAAAACGACTGGCAACTGAAGTGGGAGAAGCACACGGAGTTCTCCACCTTCACGTTCGTCGATACCGGCATGCAAGACGGCTTGTTCCGCGGGGCGGGCATGAAGCGCCTTCCCGACTCGTGGCTTGCGCTCTTGAAGGAATCCGTCTTCGTTGCCGTTCATGCGGAACTGCGCTGCGCCGAACAAGCCGAGCAAACGCGCATGAAAGTCCATGAACTGCTGCCGGGGCCTGTGCTCGTCGGCAGCAAAGTGCTGACGGGCGGCGAAGTGTACTGCGACTGGCTCGTGCATGAAGATCACTTCTCGCGCTTCCTCGTGCTCGATCTGGGCTTCCGGGAAGCTCAGGCGGGCCGGTTGATCCAGCGGCTCTTCGAGATCGAAACGTACCGCATGATGGCGCTGCTCGCCCTACCCGACGCGCGTGGACATAGCCGGTTTCTGAGCAAGCTCGACGGATCGCTGTCCGTGTTGATGCGGCGAATGGAACAGCCGGGACGCGAACATGACGATGCCTACCTGCTACGCGAACTCACGCATCTTGCCGGGCAAATGGAGGCGCATGCGGGGCTGGAAACGCGCTTCAGCGCATCGGCAGCCTATGAAAAGCTCGTTCTCGCCCGCATTGCCGAACTGCGCGAAGAACGCATCGAAGGTTTCCCGACGATTGCGGAGTTCATGCAACGCCGCCTGCAGCCCGCCATGCAAACGTGCAGCTCGGTTTGGGCCCGCCATCAACAGTCCGCCACGCGCATTGCCCGAGCTGTCGATCTCTTGCGAACGAGGGTCAACCTGGCGCAAGAGGAACACACGACTGCCCTGCTCGAAGGCATGAACCGCACGGCGCGCACGCAACTGCGTATGCAGCATGCGGTCGAGGGACTATCGGTAGCGGCCATCTCTTACTACGTGCTCAATCTTTCCGGTGCCGCGCTGCGTGCACTGCATGCAGCGCATTTGCCATTGGATCCCGAGGTACTGGAAGGCCTGCTCATTCTGCCGGTGGTGGCGGCTGTCGTCGTGTTCACGGGCCGCATACGCCGGCTCGGCCACGACCACGCTCGTCGAAGCGAACGTCATTAAGGCGTGGGTGCCGACAACATTCGCCGTCGCATGGCGGTCCCGGCCGGCAAATCTCCGCGCAGGCTGCGAGCGGGGCGAAGCCAGTGGAACGCCGCGACGGAATCGAAGAAGTCGCTTTGAAGCAAGCCGGCGTCGCTTTTTTTAGTATTCGATTATCACGCGAGAGCAATGCCCGCGTTTCTTATTCCAAGTGATTAAGTAGTATCGATAATCGGAGCGAATTGGATGCGGTGTTAACCCTCGATGCAACGGCTTGGCCCTCAATAACCGCACGAAACTGCCGTCAACACGGGCAGTAGCCTTACGTGCAGCCTCGCGTGATCGACGCCCGGCAGCTCGCAATTTTCCTTGCAAGCGAGTCTCAAATCAATGAAGTTTTCCTCTTCGATTGCATTCAAAATCAGTGCGGTATCAAGTGCAGCTTTGGCCGTGACCGTGGTCGTATTGACGACCGTTGGCGCAATCAACGTCCGGCAGCAGGGCTTGGATGCGTTCGCAAGCGACAGCAGCACCAAAATCAGCCAGACCGACGAAAGACTGGACGATACGTTCCATGCCTTCGCGGAAAATCTCAACTACGCGACCGGGCTCGCGCAAGTGAAGGCGGCGGACGAGAGCCTCACGAACTATCTTACTCACGGCGACATGACGGCGGACGGTCACGGGCCTGTCGAGTCGACGATCTTCGACGGCTTCAAGCTGTTTGGAGAAAGCCACTCCAACATGCGCTATTTCTACCTCGGCACGAAGTGGGGCGGCTACGTGCAGTGGCCCATCGAAAGCTTTCCGGGCGGCCATTTCGACCCGCGCGTGAGGCCCTGGTATCAACTTGCGATGGCTACGCCGGACAAGGTCGTGCGGCCCGAGCCCTACCCCAACGAGAGCGGTCAGGGCGGCATCTGCATTTCCTTCGCCAAAGCGCTGAAAAATCCGCAGGGTGAGATCATCGGCGTGGTCGGCGCCGACATCACGCTCGATGCGTTCGGCAACGCCATCAACAGCATGCATTTCGGCAAGACCGGATACGTCATCGTGACCGATAAATCGGGCAAGATCTTGATGGATCCGCGCGACAAGACGCACGTGTTCAAAGAGCTCAAGAGCCTCGGAGACGGTTACCAGCAGCTTGCCGATGCGCCGGATGGCCTGTCCACGGCCGACCTGGACGGCAAGGCCTACCGCGCGTACGTTTATACGTCTCCGCGCAACGGCTGGAAGTATTTCGCCATCGTGCCGAACGGCGAAGTGATGGCGGCGGCCAATCGCCTCACGTTCATGTTCATCGGCAGCGGCTTGGCGGTGCTGGCCATTGCCCTTGCGATCACGATCGCACTGGGCCGCCGCGTGACGTCGCCGTTGCGCCATCTCGCCGGCTCCATGTTCGAAATCGCGGCCGGCGACGGCGACATGACCCGGCGTCTGCCGCAAGACAGTCACGACGAAGTCGGTCTGCTTGCGACGCAGTTCAACGCATTCGTCGAGAAGCTGCATGGCGTGCTAGTAAAGGTGATGGCGAGCAGCCAAGAGTTCGAGGTTGCGGCAGGCGAAGTATCGACCGGCAACGGAGATCTATCGGCGCGCACCGAGCAGCAAGCCGCCTCGATCCAGCAGACGGCGGCCACGATGGAACAGCTTGCTCATACGGTGCGCGATACGGCCGAGCAAGCCAAGAACGTCAACAATGTCGCTACGGGGGCGGCCCAAACGGCGCGCCAAGGCAATGAGGCCGTTTCCACCGCCGCTCAAACGATGGGCACCGCGGTAGAGCAATCGGAGCGCATCGAAGGGATCGTTGCGATGATCGAAGGTATCGCCTTCCAGACGAACATCTTGGCGTTGAACGCGGCGGTCGAATCGGCCCGAGCGGGCGAAAGCGGCCGCGGCTTCGCGGTCGTGGCTTCGGAAGTGCGCAATCTCGCGCAACGCTCCTCGAATGCGGCGAAGGAAATCAAGGTATTGCTCGACGCATCGGTTCAAAACGTCAGAGCAGGCGCCGAACAGGTCAACCGGGCGGGACGCACGATCGCCGAATTGACCGACGCGATCGGCAACGTGGCGACGATCACCGGTGAGATTTCCGCTTCGGCCCAAGAGCAAAGCCGCGCAATCGACGAAATCAATCAGGCCGTGTCGCTGATGGATCAATCGACGCAGCAAAACGCAGCGCTCGTCGAAGAAATCGCGGCCGCATCGCAGTCGCTGAAAGCACAGGGTCGCGAGCTTCACACCACTGTGAGCTTCTTCAAGTTGAGTTGATGCGCCGACGGCGCCATCCCAACGCAAGGCTCGAGCGACCTCGAGCCTTGTTGCATTGGTGCGGCCGAAGTTCGTTTCAAGGGCGAAAGTTGATCGATCACCCGCCTGCGGCCTGATATAGAGTGGAGGGCCCGGCAAAACAGGGCGCTCACCGGCGCGGGCTATGGCTGAGTCATGACCGGCGCCCCCCTTTCCCGAACCAACTTGATCGGAATGTAATGGCCGTCTTTACCCACGGCCGTCAGCGGCAGCCCTTCACGCTCGCGTCGCTTCCTTTCTTTGGCGAGTGGCGGGCAAGCATGTTCGTCGTAATACATGACCATGCAGTCGAGGCAGAGCATGCATTCCATTTGATCGATCCGGCCGGCGTCGTCGATCGCCTGCGACCCGCAGCCCACGGCGCATGCGTGGCATGTCGTGCATCCCGGCTTGCGGCGCAACTTCAAGAACCGAAATTTCCCGGGTAGCGCGAGGCTCGCGCCGAGCGGACACAGATACTTGCAAAACGGCCGCTCGATAAAAATCGAAGCGCCGACGACCAGCGTCCAAAACAGCACGAACGGCCAAGAACGATGCAAAACGCCAACGAGAAACGTCGTCTTGAACGGCTCGACTTCCGCGAGTTTTTCGGCCCACGGCATCGAGAAAAACGACACGGCCAACAACAACGCGAATACGCCGTACTTCAACTTGCGCAGCCGGTTGTGCCAGACCATCGGCAATTTGCGCTGGAATTTCTTGAGGCCGGTAGCACGCGCGATCTTGTACAGCATCTCGGACATCGAGCCGAACGGACACATCCAACCGCAGAAGAGGCCACGTCCCCAGACGATCACCGTGACCGCGATCACGATCCAAAACACGAAGATGAACGGATCGGATAAGAACAGCCCGACGTTCCACCCGCCGAACAGCGAGTGCACGAGCGTCAGCACTTGCGTGACCGACGGCTGCGCCATTTCGTATCCTCCGGCGAAGCCGATCGCGATGATCCAGCTCACGGTCTTCGGCATGGAGATCCAACGTTTGTCGTTGCGCTTGGCGAGTCGCACCCAGCGATCGCGTGTGACGAAGAAGAACACGACGGCAAGCGTCCATGCGGCGAACAGCCCGATCTGTCCCGTCTTGCCGCGCCAAGCGTTGCGCCATGCCGCCGCGGGCTCGTCCACATGGGGACGGCCGCCCGCAAGGAACCGCGCAGGAAGCCAATAGGGCGAGTTGAACGCGGAGAAGCTCTTGGCGCCTGTTTCCTTTTCGATCTTGTGCCCGAGGAACACGAACTTCCACGGATAGGCCGCACTGAACTTCGCGCTCCTGACGATGAAAATGCCCGTCTCGTTGAACGACGGTGCACCGGCCGCTTGCAGGCCGTAGAGGTTCAGGTAGTCGGAATCTTTGAACGTGAATGCGTTGATGCCTTGCCTGACCTGAATCCGGTCGAAGATGCCGCCGCGCACGAAGCCCGAACCCTTGAACGATTCGGCGCCGTTGGCGACGATGAACAGTGCATGTTCGCCTGGCTTGAGCCGGCTCATGAGCTGCGCGTAATCGTAATCGCCAAGAATGCTCCTGCCGATCGCCGGCGCGTTGAGGTAACCGTAATACAAGTCCAGGTAAGGGCCACCGGTGTCCACCGCGCCCACATCGCTCGCCCGAATCGTCAAATGCTGAACGGCGCCCATATCGACGAGCGCATCCCAGCCGTAGCGTGCATCCGCGGGCAAAAGCTTCGCCTGAGGGAGAATGGTCTCCTTCACGATGCCAACCTGGCTCGCGATGGCCACGGCGCAGCGCGCAATCAACTGGTTCTCTGCGATCGCCGTGACCGTCGCGCCGGAAATGGCGTCGAGGCCGGCGCCTCCCCCTTCGCCGCGGCCGATTTCGAAGCGCATGCCGGCGAACTGGCCGACATATTGGTGCAAGAAAGACAGGAGCTTGCTTTCGGGAATGCCGACCAGCAAGATCGGCTCGCTGTGTTTGAGCACTTTGACGCCGGTAATCACGCCTTTCGTGTCCATCCCGATCAGCGTAACGATAGGCTTGCCCGAGTAGCCTTGAATGTCGACGATGTCGGTGGAGAGGAAGACATAGCCTTTCAATACCCGCGCACGCCCGTCGTCCGCGTACGCCTTCACGTACGGCGGGTTTCCCTCGCGCGCCGAAAACGCGTTGGCGCCGGGCAATACGCCTGCACAGTCGGTCCATTTGCACATGTCGGGCTGACTGAATAGCGCGTCCGGCAGCTCCTGCTCATAAATCGAAGCGAAAGTCGGACGCGCCATGACGAGAAGCCACGGCAGCAACAGCAGTGCAAAAACCCGCGTCAGTATCTTCATGGAGTGCATTTCACTGCACCTTGGCCACCATGAAATCGACCGCTGCCTTGACTTCGTCGTCCTTCAGCGACGGATTGGCGCCGCGAGGCGGCATCGTGCCGTTGTTGCCGGTGAAGCCTTCGAGCGCATGCTTGTAGAGCGTGTCTTTGCCCTTCGCAATGCGCGGCGCCCAGTCGCCCTTGTTGCCGAAGATCGGCGCGCCCGCCGCACCGGTCTGGTGGCACATGAAGCACACGCTCTTGAAGACCTTTTCGCCGGCGGGGTTCGGCGCGGCGGCCGCAGCAACGGCAGGCGCCGCCTGCGCCGGGGCCGAAGAGGATTCGGTCGAAACCGATGCGACAGGCGCGATAGGCTTGGCCGCGGCGCCGGCCGCTTGTGAAGCCGCGCCGCTCTTGTCGCAGGCCGACAGACCGATAGTGAGCGAGAGACCGACGGCGATGGTCAGAAGGTGACGGAGTTTCATGGTGTTCCTCATTCCTCATTCCTCATTCAAGCGTTGCAAAATGCGGCGGCCTGCGCATCCGGCAATTCGGTCGCAAGCGATGTTTCGTAGCCGAGCAGCGGCTGCGTCAGCAGCGCCTCGATGAGCGCGCGGACGTTGCGTCGCGGGTCGGCGCCGACCTCGCTGATCGGATCGCCGGTCACGTTCCCGTTCGGCGTGTGCAGATGGTTGGGGAATGTGCCCACTTCCGAATGCAGCGGCGCGGTATCGATCCCCATCTGCGCTTCGCCCCATCGCCAGCCGAACGCGTACTCGTTGCAATCGGCAACGCGCAACGTCAACGCGACGCCGTTGGGCAAGCTCACTTCCAGCGCATCGCGACATAACGTCACTGTCACGCCATGCGTCTCGCCGAACGCAGCCTCGATGTATTCCTGCAATTCGATGTGCAACATCGTCAGACTCCCGTAGCGAGCAACTCGCGCAACTGCTCTCGAATGGCTTCACGTGTTTCCGAAATGGTCTTCGCGGCGAGGTAATGGTCGTAAGCCGGGTGCTCGTCCACCACGGCCGCCTTGATCTGATCGAGCAGCGCCGCTTCGTCAGTCACGCAGTACTCGGCGAGAATCTGCTTGCGGTCCTCGCGCAGGTCGTACAGCACGCGGCCCAATGCATCGATCTGCTCCACCGCATGGGGCGGCACGTTTTGAAAAAAGGATGTCATCTGGCCTTCCCTACATGTTTTGGTCTTTGACGACGCCGCCATCGGTCGTCGCCATATCGACCGAAATCTGATCGAAGCGATAAATCTTTCCGCCTTCCGATTTCACGAACCGCTCGGCGTCGGCTTGCTTCGCGAACGATGCGAACGTCTGCCCCATGGCGCCGAGCTTTTTCGAGCCGACCACATAGACCGCCTGCCTCGCGTCGATCCAGTGACCGGCCGGCTGCGCCCAATCGGTCGCGGCCATGTCTTGCACGTACATCGCGCCGATCTTGCGGTCGTGTTCGGGACGTAGAAACACGGAGAAAAGCCCGAGGGTGTCGCAGAAGAAGTCGGTCTGCCCGTCCGCATAAACGATCTGCGCCTTCGGCCCGGGGTAGTCCTTCAGGCTCATGCCGTCGAGCACGCTGACCGTCGTCTCGTCGATCTCGTGCGGCGGCGGCAGCGCGTGGGCGTCGCTTCCGCATCCCGCTGCGGATAAGAAGGTCAGTGCGGCGAAGATCGTGAGGATCGGCGTCGAATAGGAGGGCAATTTCATCGGTCGAATCTCCAGGCGGCCAATCCCAGCGGCGCCGCGATCCACACGAACATGACCACGCCGAGATAAAGCGGTTGGGCAAGCACTTGCGGAAACACGCTGACGAGGCCGTACATCGTGTGCAGGTCGCCGGGCCCGAAAATGTTCAGAATCCGGAAGACATCGGCGGGGTTCAGCATCAAAAGCAAGGGGAAGAGCGGCCCGATCACGGCGCCGCCAGTGAGCACCAAGGCGCCGAGCAGCACCAGGTCGTAGACGAGCACGAAAAAGAACCACAACGCCACGGCCACGCCGCTCGCCGACGTCCGGCTAGCGCAAAATACCGACGCCGAAACGGCAAGGCTCAGGAAGACCCAGCCGAGCAAGATCGCGCTGACGACGAAGCCGGCGTATTGATACCAGTCGGCCATCGGCGCGCGCACGGCGATGACGATGCCCGCCAACCCGAATCCGACGAGCGTCGCGCACGTCAGCGCGGCCGCCAGACCCGCGTACTTGCCAAGCATCAATTGCACTGGCCGGATCGGATACGAGAGCATCAAAGCGAGCGTGCCGCGTTCGCGTTCGCCGACCAGCGCATCGAAGCCGAGAATCAGCGCGATCAGCGGAAGCAGATAGATCGTCAGGCTGACGAGGCTGGCGATGAGCGGCTCGATGCCTTGGAAGCCCACTACGCCTTGCACGGCCGCGCCGAAATATGACATCGCCACCGTGAACGCGGCAAATACGAGCGAGACGGCGAGGACCCAGCGGCTGCGCAGGCGATCGCGGAATTCCTTACCGGCGATGACACGTATCTGCGCCCAGTACGAACAACGTGGGGCGTTCATCTACTTACCCCCGTGCAGCCCAGGAATACGTCTTCGAGCGACGGCTCGTGTATTTGCACATCGACGATCCGATCGGACAGCGACGAGAGCATCGCCAAGGCCGGCATCTTCGCGTGCCGCGGGCATTGAAAGGCGACATGGCGCCCACTCGCTGTGACGTTGCTCGAGGCGAACGGCGCGTCGCGCAACGCCGCTTCGAGCGAACGCGTATCGTCGTCGCGGGCGACCACATCGACTGAAAGCGGCAGGTCGGTTTCGACTCGCAACGTTTGCACGCTGCCCACGGCGCGCACGCGCCCCCCGTGCAAAATCGCCAGACGATCGACGCGTTGCTGGATCTCTGCGAGGATGTGCGAGGTGATGACGATCGTCGCGCCGCCTTGCTGGCGCGATTTCAACGTTTGATAGAACTCGCGGATGCCCTTCGGATCGAGGCCGTTCGTCGGCTCGTCGAGAAAAAGCAGCTGCGGATCGCCGAGCAGCGCTTGCGCGAACCCGAGGCGCTGCTTCATCCCTTTCGAGTATTCGCGCACCTTGCGCGAAGCGTTGCCGTTCAAGCCGACTTGTTCGAGAAGGGGCGCGCACTCGCTCTCGTTCACCCCTTTCAAACGGGCAAAAAAGCGCAGCGTCTCGATGCCGGTCAGGTTGTCGTAGAGCACGACGTTCTCGGGCAGATAGCCGAGCCGTCGCTTGACCGCGTGAAACCGCCGGCCGCCCACGCGTTCGCCGCTCACGCGCACTTGCCCCGCATCGGCGGAAATCAGCCCCAACATGAGTTGAAAAAGCGTGCTTTTACCGGCGCCGTTTCGCCCGATCAAGCCGAACACTTCGCCTTGCCGGATATTCAAATCGACGCCGTCGACAGCGCGCAACACGCCGAACGACTTGGCCACGCCAGTTAGCTCAATCATCTTGGCGCTCCGTTTGCTGCCGCCCAATTCGAACGCATCGGCCGCATCTTCGGCGCTTCGTCGACGACGCTCGGTACCGCCATCAGCGGAAATTGCTGAGCAATGAGGCGAAGCGACTGCACGGCAGGACTGTTCATCAGCACCTTGACCATCGGCACGCGCCACGTCAGGCGATCCACAAGATCGTTCGCGGTATACGGAATGTCGCCGATGCCGCGGCCGCGCTTGTCCCAACCGAAATAGTTGCTCCAGTAGTTTCCGGTCCAGGCCACGTCTTTCGCCGCCACATAGCGGATCTGCTCGTGGTTGTCGATAAAATCGTTGTTCGTCACATCGTTGTGGATCGAGCCGCCCCAGAGATGCACACCGACCTTGTTGCCGGCTACGACATTGCGGCGGATCGTGTTGTATTCGGCGTCATAGATGAAGAAACCGCGCTGATTGCCGGTCACGACGTTGTCTTCGACCACCGAATCCTGGACGGTGCGCAACATGATCCCGTGATCGGTGTTGCCCCAGACCTTGTTGTGCTTCACGACCTGGTTGCGCGCCTCCATGATCGCGAGGCCGCCTCGATTGTGGTAGACCTCGTTGCCGTCCCACACGTTGTAGTACGAGTTCATGTAGTGTGTGCCGTAGCGAACGTCGTGGATCGTGTTTCCCTTGAACAGCGCGTGATGCGACACGTCCACATAGATGCCGTCGCGCGTGTAGCTGATCTTGTTGCCGACGATTTGCGCGCCGGTCGTGTTGTAGAGCTGGATGCCGTTGCCGCGCCGCGGCGAAAGGAAATCGCGCTTGCCCACGATGACGTTGCCGGTGACCCGCACGTTCGCCGAGCCTTCGATCCACATTCCGAAGAGGTTGTAGACGAGCTGGCAACGATCGATTTGCGCGCGGTCGGAGCCCGGTTGCACATAGATTCCCGCGTTCTGTGCCGTCAAATTCGCCCCGCTGTCGACGATATCGAGCCCACTGATCGTGACGTCGGGCGCGGCAATGCGAATGACGTCTCCCGCTCCGCTCCCGTCGATCGTCGGACGGCCTACGCCGCGCAGCGTGAGCGGTTTGACGATCCTGAGGTGATCGACGTAACGTCCGCCATGAACGACGACCGTATCCCCCGGACGAGCCGCCTCGACGGCCGCGCTCACCTGCTCTCCCGGATAAACCGCGAGGGTGGCGGCGGCGACGCCGTGCATGAGCAACGTCGCCAAGACGGGCATCGCCGCGAGGGGTAGCTTGGACATGGCGGAACGTATACCGGCGCCGTTACGCTTGCACGAGCATCCGCGAGCGCATCTCGAGGTGCAATGCGTGGCAGAAGTTCGTGCAGTAGCACCAGAACACACCAGGCTTATCGGCGATGAACGTGACCGATTGCGTCTGCTGCGGATGCACGACGAAGCTGACGTTGTAGAACGGAATCGCGAAGCCGTGCGTCAGATCTTCGACCTTGTCGAGGTTCGTCAGAATGATCGTGACTTCATCGCCCTTCTTCACGGTCCATTCGCGCAAACCGAACGACGGCGCTTGAGACGTCAGATAGATCGTGACCCTCTTGCCTTGACGCTCGACCCGATTGTCCTTGGGGCTTTTCACCGCGTGCGGGAATTCGTCGAGATCGTAGATCTGGCGTGTCTTGATGATGTCGCGCCGGACCATGATCGAATCGTGCGGCTCCGGATAGAGCGGATGATCGCCGACGAGCACCATCTTTTCGCCGCTGATGTCGATGAGTTGCGAGCTGTCGGGATGAAGCGGGCCTACGGGCAGATACCGGTCTTTCGAGAACTTGTTGTCCGAAATGAAGTACTGCCCGTCGGGCGTTCTCGTTTCGCCCATCGACGTGAAGCCGTGTCCAGGCTGGTAATGCACGTCGATTCGATCGACGACCACCTTGGCGTTCTTGTCGCCTTTGTATGCCCTGATCGCCGCTTCTTGGTCCCACTTCACGATTTGGCTGTCCAGAAAGAGCGTGGTGTAGATGAACCCTTTGCCGTCGAACCCTGTGTGAAGCGGCCCAAGGCCGATTTCCGGCTCGGCGACCACCGTGTCGCGCGGCTCGTTCAGACCGCCGTCGAACCACTTCAGCACGAGCTCGTGCGAGATCAACGTGGCCGTCGGCGACAGCTTGCCGGAACACGCGTAGTACTTCCCGTCCGGCGAGATGTTCACGCCGTGCGGGTTCTTCGGCACGGGCACGTAGCAAGTCAACGCGGTCTTGGGGTCTTGGTTGGCCTCGTGCGTGCCGTCGACGACCGGCACCGTCGAGTGGCCGATGTGGAAGAACTTGCCGCTTTTCACGGCGGCTTCGATGCGGGCGATATTGAAGAACACACAAGCATCGCGCTCGGCCGCCATCATCTCTTCGTAATGGACGCCGTTCTCGGTGTTGTACTGATTCGAGCAAGCAAGCTTGCCGTCGTACGAGGACGCAACGAGATCGAGGTTGCCGTCGATCTTGACCTGCCAGCGCACCTCCATCGTGTTCGCATCGACGCAGGAGAACAGGCAGAAGTACTTCTTCGGATCGTCCAAGTCGCGGCCGTCGTTCGGTTGCGGAATATGGAACTCGCCGCCGCAGAACACGCGCGTCGTGTAGTTGATCTTCTCGTCGACGGGATCGCGCTTATCCGGGAAGATGCCGTGAAAGCCCTGCACGTTCGGCAGTTGCGTAATCGCATCGCACTCCATCGTGTCGAGCCGCACGCGGGCCACCCGCGCGTTGATCTTGTCGTTGACGAAGATGTGCTTGCCGTCGTACACGCCATCCGTATACGACATGTGAACGTGGTGCGTGTCGCCGTTGATGAAATTGAGCTGCCCGTTCGGCCGCGTGCCGATGATTTTGCGCGATTCGTTCGTGATGCCCCATCCCGACATGCAGTCCACATTGAAAACGGGAATCCGGCGAATCTCGCGCCCGGACGGCAACCCATGGATCCGCAAGTCGCCCGAGTGGCCGCCGCTCGTAAAACCGTAGTACGTATCGAGCTTGCCCGGGTGCACTTCGTACTTGTCCCAGTTGATGGCCGTCGGCGCGCTCGCGCCGGCTGCGCCGCTCGGCGCGGCCGCTTGCGCACTGCTGCCGCCGTTCTTGTTGCAGCCGGCCAACCCGAGGGACAGGCTCGCACCTGCGAGGCCCGCCACCGCGGAGGAAGTGAGGAACCTGCGCCGCCGGGCATCCGGTGCAACGACGGTCTCTTCGGATTTTCCTTTCGTGAAAGTCATCACATTCTCACTCGTTAATTCGCTTCAACACACCCCGCCGCGGTCATCCTGCTTTCCACGCGGTAAAAAGCATGCCCTCCCATCACCGGGCAAGCAGCGCACTACCGCACGACTCGATTCGAAATCTTTTTTCGGCATCCCGGGGAATGAACGCGCTCATATCCATTCAATTCGAAGGGATATGAACGGCATTTCTCCATGATTTCCGGGAATGTTCGTGCGTCGATAGTTTCGCGTGTCGCGCTACCTGGGTCGGTTGATCTAACTCAAATGAAGTAGATCTAGTGAATGTTCTCCGAGCCCGCTGTGACGCGCCGTCGCAGCGTTAGTCGGGCGCATGCGGTTCAATGTCTCACTTGACGTCGATCAAACGAACGAGCGAGCGACGAAACAATAATCGAGCGACGATCGGCATACCCCGCTGCTCGAATTTGCACATTCGCATAACCGTTTGAAGTCTCGTTAAATTGACCATTTCCAGAAAATTCCTTGCCGTATCGGCGGTCGTCTCAATTACCGTCGGCATGGCCTTGTGGCTCACGCTGAGAACGCCGCCGGTGTACATGCAAGGCACCTACCTATTCGGCACCCGCGTGGAATTGGCGATTTACGGCGTGCCGCTCGAACAAGCGCAGCAAGCCACCGATGCGGTGTTCGCTCGCTTCCGGGCCATGCACCGCGACTTGCACGCTTGGCAGCCGTCCGAAGTCACGCAACTGAACCGCAGCATCGCGGCGGGCCAGCCGTTTCAAGCATCGGAGCAGCTGGCCGAGATGCTGCGTGCGGCGCGCAGGTTGTCGAGCGAGACGCAGGGACTCTTCGATCCGGGCATCGGTCGACTGATTCGCTTATGGGGTTTTCAGGCGGATCAGTTCGACGTCGAGCCGCCTGCGCGCGATGCGGTACTGCGCGAGGCCGCACTCCATGCACACATCGTCGACTTGACCATTTCCGACTCCGGTGTGGTGACGAGCGGCAACCGCGCGGTCGCGCTCGATCTAGGCGGATATGCGAAAGGCTGGGCGCTCGACGAAGCCGCCGCGATCTTGCGGGAGCACGGTATCGACGATGCATTGATCGACGTGGGAGGGAATCTGCTGGCGCTGGGCGCGAAAGCCGGCGCTCCGTGGCGCGTAGGAATTCAAGACCCGCGCAAGCCCGGCACGCTGGCCACGCTCGAATTGCGCGACGGGGAAGCCATCGGTACGAGCGGCGATTACGCGCGCTTCTATCAATCGGGCGGAGTGCGTTACTGCCACATCATCGATCCACGCACCGGGTTTCCCGCCACGCAGAGCGAATCGGCGACCGTCTTGGTGAAGGCGGGCCCGCACGCGGGCGCGCTCTCGGATGCCGCAAGCAAACCGCCCTTCATAGCGGGCCGCGCAATGGCGATGTCGCTCACGAGGAAGATCGGGGTCGACTCGGTGCTGCTCGTCGATGCGCAAGGTCGCGTGTGGGTGTCCGGTCCGATGGCGGCGCGCGTACGATTCACCGATCCGACGCTGCGCGTCGCGCGGCTGGACTGAACGGTGTCGAGCATGCGCATTTCATCGGCCGAGCCCGGCATCGACGTACGGAACCTGAGTTTTGCGCGCGGGACGCGCGAGATCTTGCGCGATGTCAGCTTTACCGTTGCGCGGGCCGAACTCGCGGCGATGGTCGGCCTGAACGGCGCCGGCAAAACTACGTTGATTTCGCTGCTTGGCACCCTCGCCCGCCCCACGAGCGGCCGTGTGTTCGTCGACGGCCTCGACGCCGTGTCGGATCCTGACACCGTGCGTTCGAGAATCGGCGTCGTCTTTCAAGAGTCGGCGCTCGAGCCGCGCTTGAGCGCGCGCGACAACCTCTTGTTCATTGCGCGGTGTCAGGGGCTCAAGGGCCGCGGCGCCCGTCAGCGGGTGGACGAACTCGTCGAAGCGCTCGGCCTCGACGCGCTAGCCGGCGCGCAGGTTCGATCGCTGTCCGGCGGCCAGCGCCGGCGGCTGGAGCTGGCGCGCGCGCTGATTTCGCGGCCGCCGGTCTTGCTGCTCGACGAGCCGACGCTCGGCCTCGATGCCGCTGCACGCCGGGACTTCTGGTCGGAAATCAAGGGGCTCGTCCGGGATGGCCGTACCGTGCTGTGCTCGACGCACTATGCCGACGAAGCGCGCGACGCCGATCGCGTCGTCGTGCTCGACCGGGGTGCCGTGCTCGCGGACGATTCCTGGCAAACCATGAGCCGGCCGGTAACCGGCGCAATCCGCCTGCACACCGACGACGTCGATATAGCTCGCGCCCGGTTGGCCGAGCAGGGCTATCGAGCAACTGTAGATGACGATGCCGTCGTCGTGTCGTGTGCCGATCCGCAAGCCGTATTGCCGCTGTTACTGCAGCGGTTGCCTTGCCGCATCATGAGCGCCGACATCCTGACGCCCGACCTGACCGACGTCCTCGAGCATTGGCGCAGCGTGGGGCGCGCCCCGGCGACTGCCAGGGCAGAAACGAAGACCGCACAACCGAAAACGCTAGGGGCGAACGCATGAGCAATGTCCTCGCCATCGTCGTATTCGATCTGAAACGGTTCTGGACATCGCCGCTTCGGGTTCTCTTCGGCCTCACGCAGCCGCTGCTGTACTTGTTCATTCTGGGCGCAGCGCTCAGAGGCGGGACGTATGCGGAGATAGGCGGCTACCAGGCCTATATCTTCCCTGGGGTCGTTGCCCTTTCCTTGATGTTTACGGCAATTTCGGCAGCCGTCGGCATCGTGCACGACCGTCAAACGGGTCTGCTCAATGCGTTGCTCGTCTCACCCGTCGGCCGCGTGGAGATCGCTTGCGCGAAGATCATCGCCGGCGGGGCGCTCGGGTGGGTGCAAAGCCTGCCGCTGTTGCCGTTCGCCCCGGCGATCGGAATTGGTCTGACGGCGCCGCGCTTGTGCCTATTCCTCGCAGCAATGGTGTTTGCGGCGCTGGCGTTTTCCGCACTCGGGCTTGCGCTTGCGCTGCCGTTTCGATCCGTCATCGTATTTCCGGTCGTCTCGAATGCGCTGCTGTTGCCGATGTTCTTCTTATCGGGCGGCCTCTATTCGCTCGATCTCGCGCCGGATTGGATTCGATGGGCCGCCCGGTACGATCCCGCCGCGTACGGCGTCGATCTGATGCGCGGCGTGTTGACGAGGCAGTTTTCGATTGCGCCGGCGCAATCGGCCGCGACGCTTGCCGTATGTCTGATCTTTGCGGGCTGGCTCGTCGTCGGGCAGATGAAGCGAAGCAGCGTCTAAACGAGTCGATGGCTACTGCGGAATGCTATGACCAGCCATGCGTTCGAGCCCGGCGATATCCTTGATCGACACTTGCTTGCCCGTGCACTTGATGAGCCCGAGCGAGCTCAGCTTGGAGAGCGAGCGGCTCACCGTTTCGAGCGTCAGGCCGAGATGGCAACCGATTTCGTCGCGCGTCATGCGCAGGTTGAATTCTTGCGAAGAATAGCCGCGCAGCGCATAGCGCTTCGACAGATTGAGCAGGAACGCCACCAGCCGCTCGAGCGCCGTCATCCGCCCGATCAGCATCAGCATCGCCGATTCGCGCACGAGCTCGCGGCTCATCAGCCGGTGAAGGTGGTTTCTCATACTGAGGCTGCGGTCGCCCGCAGCTACCAAGTCGTTGAACGGAAGACAGCACACGACGCTATCTTCGAGGGCGATCGCATCCAAGACGTGCTGGCCCGTGCTGATGCCGTCGAGCCCCATGAATTCGCCCGCAATTTGAAAGCCGATGATTTGCTCGCGGCCTTCGTTGTCGATGGCGACGGTCTTGTACGATCCGCTCTTGACGACATACAGGTTGCGGAAGGCTTCTCCGGCGCGGAAAATCGCCTCGCCTTGTTTGACCTTACGATAGTTGCCGAACACGCCCTTGATCCCGGCTGCGCCGCCCGTCTCGACATCGTCAGGCATGCAAAAGCGGCGCGAGGCGCAATGCGCGCAATCGTTGCGTTCGGAATGAACAGCCGCTTCGGCCGCTTCATTGTGCTCGGTCCTGAGCCAGGCGACCGCGGCACCCTGGGCGCCGCCCCGATCCAAGGATTGCATTCCCGCAGCGGGCTGCTGAATCGGCCGGGTGTTCGGCGTGACGGGGCGCCGGGTCCCGGCTTCCGCGAATGTCGTGTTGTACATGTCCGTACTCCCAAGAGGCGTGGACGGGTGCTCGGCAGTTGTGGCCGCCGATTACCTATTGCTGTTAGGGAGCATTCTCTTGCAGGGTACGCCACCCGAATATCGGTGATCCATGTCGCGTGATGTAGGCGATCCCCTACAGGTCTTCGCCCGTCAGGCGCCGTCCTGCTCGGGCCAGGCGCGTTCAAGGGGCTGGCTATAGCGATCGAAAAGGTTCGCCACGCGGCCGCAGGCAAAACGCCCTATCGGCGTCAAGCGCAACTGCTTCGTGTCGATTTCGACGAACCCGTCGCGCTCGAGCGGCTCGAGGGCGGCGAGTTCGGGGCGGAAGACGGCACGGAAGTCTTTCCAATAGCACTGCTCGATCGCCTCGATGTCGACAGAAAAATTCGTGAGCAAGCTAGCCATGATCGCGCGCCGCGCGAGATCGTCGGGCGACGTGAGCAAGCCGCGCTCGATCGGCAACGCCTGGCGTTCCAACATTGCCGAATAGGACACCGGGTCTCGATAGTTTTGATACTGCATCGGCCCAACGTTGCCGACGGCGCCTTGACCGATCGCGATCGACGCCAGCGAGGCGCAAGCTGAGTAGCCGTAGCACCGCGGCACGAGCGTGGCCAGGCGTTTCGCATTCGCGAGCTCATCGGCATGCAGCGCGAAGGCATCGTGCGCGATATGCTCGTACCCCGCTGCGATCAGCGTGGCGAACAACGCTTGCCAGGTGCGTTGCAATCTCAAGTCGGTGTCGTCCAGGCCCTTGCTGGGGTGGATCGCCGGCTCACTGCCCCGGCGCGTCAAGAAGATGCGGCTCGGCCGGCACAGACACAGCGCAGCTGCCCGATCGCGCACGGTTTCGATCGGAACATCAGGCTCATCGATAGGCAGGTCCACCGCGATCGCACGAAAGCCTTCGCCGCGTGCCGCGTCGATGAACGGCTCGATCGATGCCCGCACATCCGCGTGCGCGGGCGTGACGCCCGTATGCAACGTCGTGACGCCGCACTCCCGTAAAACGGGCAGCAGCGCCCTGCGGCTCGACAACAGGGCGACGCGAGCCGTGAAGCCCGCATTCGCTTCCACGTCGAAGTATCGGCTCATGGCGTCGTGCACGGCCCTCAAGGCGGGTTCGGCGAACGCCGTCAATCCGGCTGACCAATAGATTTCCGCCACGCCGGCACTCACGCCATGCGCTCGGGTAAAGAGGGCCATCTCGTGCACAAGCCCGGCCGCGCGCACGGTGCCGACCTCGGCCAGCTTGCCGGTCCCGCCTTCTATCGATCGACGATCGAAGGGCGCGAGCACCGCCAAAGTGGCCGGGCGGTACCAATACGGTTGGCGGCTAGCCTTGATCCACGACTCGACGTACGACGATCCAAGGGCTTGTGCGAACCAGTGTGGTCTGGGGTAACAGAACTGCATGCCTTCCATGGAGGTTCGCCTCACTCGGCGGCCAAATCGTGACCGCCCGCACACAAGAGAGGCAGGCGGCGCTTGCCGCGGTGACGTTGGAGTCGCTATCTTGCTGGAGCGGCGCCTGCTTCGGCGTGACCTGGGTCAACGCATGCTGCGATTCCGGCCTCGCTTTCTCTTTCTAACGCCCACTGGGGCAGCGGTCGAATCGACGTTTCCCGCAGAACGCCGAGGAAAGATTTACACTGTTTGACCTGACGACGGCGGCCGCCCCGATGCTTTCCGCTTCGCCCGCGACCGCCGACCGGAACACCGGCGCCGTTCCGCCCGAAAGCACACCGTCCCTACGAAACACGCAAACCACCGACTCGCCGAGATGAAAAATCACGTCCTGGAAGGCCAAACGCTGGAATGGCTCCTCGGTTCCGCGGCCGACGCCTTGATCATCGTCGATCGAGACGGGCGAATCGTCCTGGTGAATCCACCCGCGGAGCGCTTGTTCGGCTATCCGAGTCAAGCCCTGATCGGCCAAACGCTCGAAATCCTGATGCCCGAGCGATTCCGCCACGCCCACGTCGCCGAACGCACGAATTACTTCACGCAACTGCGGGCGCGCCCCATGGGCATCGGAATGGAGCTGCGCGGCCAGCGCAGCGACGGCGTCGAGATCCCGATCGAGGTGAGCCTATCGCCGCTGGAAACAGACCGCGGCCTGAAGATGGTCATGGCGACGATCCACGACGTTTCGCTGCGAAAGCGCGCCGAACAGGCGTTGCTCGAGAGCGAGGCGCGCATGCGGGCCGTCGTCGACACGGCTGCGGACGCGATCATTACGATCCACGGCACCGGCGTCATCGAGCGCGTCAACCCGAGAACCGAGCGGCTTTTCGGGTATGCAAGCGAAGCGCTCGTCGGCCGGAGCATCGCCGTATTGATGCCCGAGCTGCTGGCAAACCTTTCCGACTTGACCGATACCGCCGTGGCGGAAGGCACGCCGCATGAAGTCACGGCCAACCGCGCGGACGGTTCGCATTTTCCCGTCGAGTTGTCGCTTTCGGCGTTCGAATTGGGCGCGGGCCGCATGTTCACGGTCGTGGCGCGCGACATCACGGAACGCAAGGAAAGCGAGGAACGGCGCCGGGCGCTGATGCAGGAAATCACGATGGCGAACGAAGAACTCACGAACTTCGCGTACGTGGTGTCGCATGATTTGAAAGCGCCGTTGCGCGGCATCGCCTCGCTGGCGGACTGGTTGTCGCAAGACTACTCGGACAAGTTCGACGCCGAGGGCCGCGAACACATGCGGCTGCTGATTCGCCGCGTTCACCGCATGAGCGCGCTCATCGACGGGATCCTCGAATATTCTCGCGCCGGCCGGATCAAGGAGACGGCGACGCTCGTGAACTTGAATCAACTGGTGCGCGAGGTCATCGACCTGTTGGCTCCCCCGGCCCATATCGAGATTGCCGTCGACGGCCCGCTCCCTACCCTGCTCGCAGACCGAACGCGCGTGCAGCAGGTCTTCCAAAATCTCGTTTCGAACGCGATCAAATACATGGACAAGCCTGCCGGCAAGATCCGCATCCAGTGCGCGAAAGAAGGACGCATGCTTCGGTTTTCGGTTTCGGATAACGGGCCCGGCATCGAACAGCGGCACTTCGAACGGATCTTCCAACTGTTCCAAACGCTGGCGCCTCGCGATCAGATCGAGAGCACCGGCGTCGGGTTGGCATTGGTCAAGAAGATCGTCGAAATGTACGGCGGCCAGGTGTGGCTCGAATCGGAAGCGGGCGCCGGCAGCACGTTCTTTTTTACCCTACCCCAGCAAATGCTCAATATGACGACGGAGCAAAAAGCGTGAAGATACCGAACAAGCCCATCCTCGTCGTCGAAGACGACGATGTCGACGTAATGACGATACGGCGCGCATTGAAGGAGATTCAGGTCGACAACCCCATCGTGCGCCACGAGCACGGTGAAATGGCGATCGACTACCTGCGCGATCCGAACAATACGTTGCCGTGCATCATCCTGCTCGATCTGAACATGCCCGTGATGAGCGGCATCGAGTTCCTGCAAGTCATCAAAAGCGACGAGAACTTGCGGCGCATCCCGGTCGTGGTGCTGACGACTTCCGAGGAGCAGGAAGACAAAGTCAACAGCTTCAATTTCAGCGTGGCCGGTTACATGGCGAAACCGGTGGATTACCGGCGATTCGTCGAAGTCATGCGCTCGATCGACGTCTATTGGTCGCTGAGCGAGTTGCCCGGATGATATCGAAGCGTCTCTCATCGGCCGCCGCGAGGGCGTGACCGTGCAGCGCCCCGTCAGAATTCTGCTGGTCGAGGACGATCTCGTCGATCGCATGGCATGCAAACGCGCGCTCTCCGCCGATAGCGGGCGCCAGTACGAGGTATTCGAGGCCGACACGGGCAACGAGGGGTTGCAGCTTGCCGGGACGCAGCGCCCCGACTGCATCTTGCTCGACTACAACCTGCCCGACCAAACGGGGCTCGAATTTCTGGAGTCGCTCGCGCGCAGCGACGGCGAGCTCGGCATACCGGTCATGGTCCTGACGGGCGGCAGCAGCGCCGCGTTGGCCGTGGAACTCATGCGCCGCGGTGCGCGCGACTATCTGACGAAAGACGCCGACCGTCGCTATCTCGAGCAGGTGCCCGCGGCGATCGAGCGGATGCTCAACGCGCAGCGGATGTTGGAGGCCAAACGCGAAGCGGAGGCCAAGTTCCGCACGCTGGTCGAGCAAATTCCGGCGATCACCTACATCTGGTCGACCGAGGCCGACCGGCTCGAGTATGTGAGCCCCCAAATCGCGAATCTCGGGTTCACCGCCGAAGAATGGCTGGACGGCCCGCCGTTCCACGAAGCTCGCGTGCATCCCGACGACCATGACCGCGTGCAAACGGCGGTCGCACACAGTCGCGCGAATAGGGTCCCGTTGCGCGTCGAGTACCGGCTAACGGCAAAGAACGGGGACGTGCTTTGGTTTCGCGACGAAGCGCGAATCATCCCGGACGGTTCGGAGCATCCGCCCATACAAGGCATTCTTCTCGACATCACCCAAAGCAAGCTCGCCGAACAGACGTTGCAGCGGTCGCAAGCGGAATTGCGCTCGCTTGCGGCGCACCAGGAGCACATCAAGGAAAGCGAGCGCAAACGCATCGCGCAGGAGATCCACGATGAACTTGGCAGCCTGTTGACGGGCATCAAAGCATACGTGTCCGTATCTGTGGAACGATCGATTCAAGCGGGGCAAGCGGCCGATCCGCTGCTCGTGGACGCTACGCGCTTGACCGATGAGGCGATCGGGGCTGTTCGCCGGGTGATTACCGACTTGCGGCCGAGCGTGCTCGATCAGTTGGGGGTGTGGGAAGCCATGCGGTGGTACGCCAATCAGATTCAAACGAGATCGGACCTCATATGCGACTGTTCGATCGACGCCGCCTTGACGGCATTGCCGGTCGACGCCGATCTGAGCACGACCCTTTTCCGCATCGTTCAAGAAGCGCTGACCAATGTCGTGCGCCACGCCGAGGCGTCGTGCGTGTCCGTGCGAGCCGAAGCGCAAGGTGACGAAATCGTGATCGAAGTAAAGGACGACGGCAAGGGCATTGCCGACGGCGATTCCGCCGGGGGCCAGCCATGGGGCATTCTAGGCATGCATGAGCGCGCACGGCATTTCGGGGGCAGCTTGACGATCGAAGGGCGCGCGGGCCAAGGCACGACCGTCGAGTTGCGCGTTCCGATCGGGAGCACGCATGGCGGCTGAAACGATCAAAGTGTTGCTGGTCGACGACCATACCGTCGTTCGAAACGGCGTGCGGCTCATGTTGAGTTCGGCGACCGACATCGAGGTCGCAGCAGAAGCGGCATCGGCCACCGAGGCCGTTCAAGCGATCAACGCACAGCCGTTCGACGTGGCGCTCGTCGATATCGCGCTGCCCGGAAAGAACGGTTTGGATCTGCTCAAGTCCCTGCAGGCGAGCCATCCGGCGCTCGCCGTCTTGATTCTGAGCACGTACGCCGAAGACATCTACGCCATGCGCGCGCTGAAGCTCGGCGCGGCTGGGTATTTGACGAAAGATAGTTCGGCGGCGACGCTCATCGAGGCCGTTCGCAAGGCGTCGAAGGGCGGCAAGTACGTCAGCCCGTCGCTCGCGGAAAAGTTCGCCAGCGTCATCGGCGGGAAATCGGCCGCCACGCATGAAGTGCTGTCCGATCGCGAGCTCGAAGTGCTCAAGCTACTTGCGCGCGGCGAAAGCCTCGTCAATATCGGCGAGCGGTTGCACCTGAGCCCGAAGACGGTCACGACGTATCGGTCTCGTATCCTCGACAAGATGGGGCTGGGCAGCAACGCCGAGTTGACACGGTATGCGCTCGAGAATGGGTTGTTGAGTTGAGTTGAGTTGAGGAAGCGAATCGAGCGCAGCTTGATCGCGATCAACCGGCTGCAGCGTGCGGCGCGCTAAATAGTTCGATCATGCAACCGCAATCGCTCAACGCCTCAGAGAGCAGCGCCCCGCTCCAGGGCCAAGTCACCGCCGTTCGCGGAGCGGTGATCGACCTGGCGTTTGCCGGCGGCCGTCTTCCTCCTGTTTACACTTCGCTTTCCATCGTTGGCGAAGGCTGCGCCCCCATCGTCGCGGAAGTCCAAGCGCACGTGAACGAAACGACCGTCCGCGCGCTCGCCATGCAGTCCACGAGCGGCTTGCCAAGAGGCGCGCTCGCACTCGCATCCCGCCGCCCTATCGCAGTCCCGGTCGGCGACGCAATGCTCGGGCGGCTCATCGACATGATGGGCACCCCTGGCGATCGCGGCCAAGCGCTACCCGAGGACGTCCCTCGGCGCCCGATTCACCGGGAGGCGCCTCCGTTGTCCGCACAAGACGCCGCGGCCGGCATCTTCGCAACGGGGATCAAGGTCATCGATCTGCTCGCGCCGCTCGCACGCGGCGGCAAAGCGGCCATGTTCGGCGGTGCGGGCGTCGGCAAGACGGTGCTCGTCATGGAGCTCATCCATGCGATGGTCGAGCACTACAAGGGAATATCGGTATTTGCCGGCGTGGGCGAGCGGTCGCGAGAGGGGCACGAGTTGCTGCAAGACATACAACAGTCGGGCGTTCTGCCTCGCACCGTGCTCGTTTATGGTCAGATGAACGAACCGCCGGGGGCGCGCTGGCGCGTACCGATGACGGCGTTGACCATCGCCGAGCACTTTCGCGACGAGCAGCACGAGAACGTCCTATTGCTGATGGATAACGTCTTTCGCTTCGTGCAAGCCGGCGCCGAGGTGTCGGGCCTGCTCGGGCGCCCGCCGTCGCGCGTGGGCTACCAGCCCACCTTGGCGACCGAAGTCGCCGCGCTGCAGGAGCGCATCGTCTCGGTCGGCGGCGTGTCGATCACGGCCATCGAAGCTGTCTATGTGCCGGCGGACGATTTCACCGACCCGGCAGTCACGACGATCGCCGCGCACGTCGACAGTACCGTCGTCTTGTCGCGCGCCATGGCCGCCGAGGGCATGTACCCCGCGATCGATCCGATCGCATCGTCGTCGATACTGCTCGATCCGCTCGTCGTCGGCGCCGAGCATGTCGCGGTCGCCACGGAGGTCAGGCGCACCATCGAGCACTATCGGGAGCTGCAGGATGTCATCTCGCTGCTCGGCATCGAAGAGCTGGCGGCCGAAGACCGGCGCATCGCCGGCCGCGCGCGACGTTTGCAACGGTTTCTGACGCAGCCCTTTGCCGTCACCGAAGCGTTCACGGGTGTCCCCGGACGCTCGGTCGCCGTCGAAGAGACGTTGGCAGGATGCAAGGCGATCCTTGCGGGCGAATGCGACGCCTGGCACGAAAAGTCCCTGTACATGGTCGGCACGCTGGACGAGGCGCGCGAGCGCGAACGGAGCGCCACATGAAAGCGCCGCTGCGGCTGACGATCGCGACGCCGTCCGCTCTGCCGATCGATTGCGCCGATGTCACCGCTTTTCGCGCCGACGACCTGACGGGCAGCTTCGGCATTCTTCCCGGCCATGCCGATTTCTTGACCGTACTGGCGCCATGCGTGCTGCGATGGCGCACGACCGATAGCCGGCTGCACTGGTGCGCCGTCAGCGGCGGTGTGCTGCGCGTCGTCGACGGGCAATCCATCCGTATCGCCTGCCGCGACGCCGAGCTAGGCGATGCACTGGAAACGCTCGAAGCGCAGGTGAGGGCAGCTAGAGAAACGCGTGTCGATTCGGCGCGCCGGGCGCGCGTCGAACAAACGCGCCTGAATGCGCACGCGATCCGCCAGATATTGCGCTACCTGCGGCCTGGCGCGGCGCAGGCGGTGGCCGGCACGGACGGCGCACACGAGGGCCTCGGAAATGGCCGATAGCAACGAGAAGCCGCCGCTTCGCCCAAGCGATTCGAACGCGCGCGTCCGACATCAAGGCTCGCATCTGCTCGAACGCGCCGTGCAACAAGCCCGGCGGCGCGATCAAGCGGCGCACGATCTGCCCGAGCCCTCGCTGGGTAGCAGGCTCGGGCAGATCGGCATGCTCGGTTGGACGGTCGTCATTCCCACGCTGCTCTGCCTGTGGCTGGGCCGTTGGCTGGACCGCCGGTTCGGCACCGGCGTGTTTTTTTCCGCGCCGTTACTGATGATCGGCGCGGCCGTCGGGCTTTGGCTCGCCTGGCGTTGGATGCATCGTCAAAACACGAGGAATTGAACATGCTCCCCTACCATGCTCAAGCCGATTGGATCGCGATCGTCACGGGGTTAGTTGCCGGCGGCATCGGCGGCGGCGCGTACTTCGGCACTTTGCTCATGAACCTGCGCTGGTATGCGCACCGCGGCGTCGGAGTCGGGGTCGCCGTTGCCTTGCAAGTGTTTCGATACGGCATGCTCGGGCTCATGCTCTACGGCCTCGCCCGCCTTGGCCCGGCGGCATTGCTGGGCGGCCTGGCCGGCGTCGTGCTCGCGAGGCATATCGCGATCAGGCAGTTCAAGCCGCACATGTCCATCGGGTCGTCGTCATGATGCATTCTCCGCTCGCGACGGAGCCGCTCCTGCGCATCGGATTCGTAGCGATCTCGACGCCTGTCGTCACGACATGGGCCATCATGGCGCTGCTGACAGGCGCCGTCGCGTATGCGAGAAAGCGGCTCTCGGCCGAACCGACGAAGCTCCAAGCCGCCCTCGAACTGCTCGTGACGTCGCTCGACAGCCAGATCCGAGACACCGTCCAGGCAGATCCGGCACGCTACCGCGCCCTGATCGGCACGCTGTTCGTCTTCGTGCTCGCCTGCAACTGGTCGGGGATGATTCCAGGAGTGGAGCCGCCCACCGCCCACCTGGAGACCGATGCCGCGCTTGCCGGCGTCGTGTTCGGATCGACGATCTACTACGGGGTTCGCTCGCGCGGGCTCCTAAGGTATCTGGCCTCGTTCGCCGAGCCCGCATGGATCATGATCCCGCTCAATTTGATCGAGCAGATCACGCGTACCTTCTCGCTGGTCGTGCGCCTCTTCGGCAACGTCATGAGCGGCGTCTTCGTGATCGGCATCGTGCTCTCGTTGGCCGGGTTGCTCGTTCCGATTCCGCTGATGGCGCTCGATTTGCTTACCGGCGCAGTCCAGGCCTACATCTTCACGGTTCTCGCCGCGGTGTTCATCGGCGCCGCGCTCGGCGAAGAGACCGCATCGGCGTCGCATCCACGGCAAGGAGCATCATGACCAACTGGATACAAATCGTCAGCATCGCGGCAGCCGCGATCGCCGTCTCCTTCGGGGCCATCGGCCCAGCACTGGCGGAAGGCCGCGCCGTCGCGGCGGCCATGGACGCATTGGCCCGGCAGCCGGAATCGGCCGGCACCATTTCGCGCACGTTGTTCGTCGGCCTGGCGATGATCGAGACCATGGCGATTTACTGCCTGGTCGTGGCGCTGCTCGTCCTGTTCGCCAATCCGTTTACCAAGTAGGCGTACGGTATGCACATCGACTGGTGGACGCTCGGCTTCCAAACCGTCAACGTGCTGGTGCTCGTGTGGCTGTTGTCGCGCTTTCTGTTCAAACCCGTCGCCAAGATCATTGCCGACCGTCAACAGCTGGCCGTCTCCATGATGCAAGAAGCATCGGCGGCACGCGACGAAGCGAACCGCAACCGCAAGCAGGCCGAGGAGAGCGTCGCCGCGCTCGATGCGCTACGCACGCAGCGGCTCGGCGAAGCGTCGACGCAAGCCGAGCGTCTGAAGGCGTCGCTGCTCGCCACGGCTCGAGAGCAAGCCGATGCATTGCGCGCAGCGGCGTCGGAAGAGGCCGATTCGGCTCGCAAGCAGGCCGCGCATGCGAACGAGGCACGCGCAACGGCGTTCGCCTTGGAGATCGCATCTCGGCTGCTCTCGCGGCTGCCGTCGTCCGCGCTCGTCGATGGATTCATCGTGCCCCTCGCCGATGCAGTCCGCGCATTGCCTGACGACGTTCGCCGGCAACTCGTCGATCGCAGCAAGCCGCCGGCGCTCGTCGCCCCCCGCGCGCTCAGTGAGGAAGAACGCGATCGGTGCCGCAACGCGCTCGCCGGCGCGCTCGGTCAAGAAACGCCGTTCCGGATCGAAGTCGATCCGGCCTTGATTGCCGGGCTGGAACTCGTTGCGCCTCATGTCATCGTCCGCAATAGCTTCCGGCACGATCTCGAAACGCTGAAAGAAGACGTGCTGTCCCACGACGATGAATGACGCGAGCGATCTCGAACAAACCGCTTGGCTGATCCGTGCACGAGCCGCGCTGGCGAGCCTGAGTCTCGCGCCGCAAGCGGAAGTGGTGGGCGTGGTCGAGCACGTCGCCGACGGCATTGCGCGAGTGAGCGGGTTGCCGCATGTCCGCTTGAACGAACTGCTGCAATTCGACGGCGGCCAGTTCGGCTTCGCGATGGAGCTCGACACCGATACATTGAGTTGCGTCTTGCTCGATCGTGCCGAAGGCATTGCGTCGGGATCGCGCGTATCGGGGACCGGGCGCGTCGTCGAAGTGCCCGTCGGCGAGAGCCTGCTCGGGCGCATCGTCGACCCGCTCGGCAGGCCGCTCGACCGGGGCGAGCCGATACGCAGCTCGGCATCGCTTCCGATCGAACGCCCCGCGCCGGCGATCATCGAACGCGCGTTGGTCTCCGAGCCGATCGAAACCGGTATTCTGCTCATCGACGCCTTGTTCGCCATCGGCCGCGGGCAGAGAGAACTGATCATCGGCGACCGCGCGACGGGCAAGACCTCGGTCGCCATCGATACGATCGTCAACCAAAAGCACAGCGACGTAGTTTGCATCTATGTCGCGATCGGTCAGCGCGCAACCGCGGTCGAGCGCGTGATCGACGCCGTTCGTCAGCACGGCGCGCCCGAGCGTTGCGTGTTCGTCGTCGCATCGGCGGCCGATCCCCCAGGGCTGCAGTGGATCGCGCCTTTCTCGGCATTCAGCATCGCCGAATATTTCCGGGATCGCGGGGGCCACGCGCTCATCGTCATCGACGATCTGACCAAGCATGCGGCCACGCACCGCGAGCTATCGCTGCTCACGCGTGCGCCGCCCGGCCGCGAAGCGTACCCGGGCGACATCTTTTACCTGCACGCACGCCTGCTCGAGCGGGCCGCCAAGCTTTCTCCGGAGCTCGGGCGCGGGTCGTTGACGGCGATGCCGATCGCCGAAACCGATGCGGGCAACCTCGCGGCCTACATTCCGACGAACCTGATCTCGATCACCGACGGGCAGATCGTGCTCGATGCGCATCTATTCGCCGCGAATCAGCGTCCCGCCGTCGATGTCGGCCTCAGCGTCAGCCGCGTGGGCGGCAAAGCGCAAATTCCTGCCCTGCGGGCGGCGTCGGGCCAGTTGCGGCTCGACTATGCGCAGTTCCTAGAGCTAGAAATGTTCACGCGTTTCGGGGGCATGAGCGACGCAAGAGTCGGTGCGCAAATCGCTCGAGGCGAGCGCATCCGGGCGTTGATCGCCCAACCGCGGTTCGCGCCGCTGCGCCCCATCGGAGAAATCGCGTTGCTGCTCGCGCTGGCCGAGGGCGTTTTCGATACCTGTCCGCCGAGCGCGATCGCAGCCGTTCGCAATGCCCTGCCTGCCCGCCTCGACGCGACCGGTACCACCGCGAAACTGGAGCCTGCATTGAAGACCGGCGTGCCGCTGCCGCAGGACGCGCATTCGGCGCTCGTCGGCATCGTGCGCGATCTCGTGCCTCAGCAGGCCGAGCGCAGGAACAGCACGTGAGCGGCCCATGAGCCACGAACTCGGCGATGTCCAAGCGCGCCTCGCGACGGTCGGCGAACTGGCGTCGGTCGTCACCGCGATGCGCGGCATCGCCGCGGCGCGCACGCGCGAAGCGCTCGCACGGTTGCCCGGCATACGCGCGTGCGCGGACCAAATCGGGGTGGCGATCGCCGACGCTCTGACGCTCGCTGCGGCCCCTGCGCCCGAAGCGCCGAGTCGACGAGGAACGGCCGAGGCCCTTATTGCGATCGTCATCGGTACGGAACAAGGGTTCGTCGGCACATTCAATCATCGCGTCATGCAAGCCGCGCAGCCATCGGCGGCAGGCGCCGTCGAATACTTCGTGATCGGCGATCGCGCTCGGCTCGTCGCTCGGGAATTCGGTTATCCCACCGCTTGGACTGCCGAAATGATCGTCCACGCCGACGCGGTGCCCGATCTCGCCGACAGAATCATCCGCGCGCTGTATGGCCGCTTGCAGGACGGCAACGTATCGCGCGTCGCACTCGTGCACGGCGCCCCTCAGCAAGCGGATGGCGCCCCCGCAATGATGACCACGTCGCTGTTGCCCTTCGACTTCCTGAAGTTCCGGCCGCCGGCCCGCCCTTTCCCCCCGATCGTGACGCTTCCCGCATCCCGATTGCTGGAAATGCTTGCCGAAGAATACGTGTATACGCAGGTGTGCGAAGCGCTCGTGCTGGCATTCGCAGCCGAAAACGAAGCTCGCATGCGCGCCATGATTGCAGCGCGGCGCAATATCGACGAGACGGCGCAGCGGCTGACAGGCACCTATCATCGCCTGCGGCAAGAGCAAATCACGGCTGAGATCGTCGAGCTGTCGACCGTGGGAGACGAAGCTTTCGTAGCGCACCGCGACGAGGCGCAATGAAGGCGTTCGATGCCTCGCCTCTCAGGTCTCCCCCAATGAGGCTCACGTAGTATTAATGCCACTAAACTACCGGCTCTTGGGCCGATCTTCCGCGTATTTGACGGGAAATTACGCCCTTCCCCGGGAAAGCCCCATCGCTCCAAATCCCTGACGCAAACGTTTGCGTGCACGTTCGCGATTCAGCCGCGCGTTTCTCTAGGCCGTTATGCAATTACAACGCCGGTGCCCAGCCGTGCCCGCGTGTAATGCGTGCTTAGAGGAATTCATCATGAGTCTCAATCAAATGACGGTCAAAGCGAAGCTCTCGTTGACTTTTGGTGTGCTGGCCGGGCTCGTGCTGCTCGTGTCAGGGCTTGCGCTGTACTCGTTGACCCGTATCAACGATAGCTTCTCGCAATACGTGAACGGTATCGACGCGCGAGCGCGTACCGCCGCCGAAGTGAGGGCCGCAGTCGATCGGCGTGCCATCGCCGCGCGCAACCTGGTGCTCGTCACGAAGCCCGAAGACGTGGCGCAAGAAAAGGCCGAGGTACAGCGTGCCAACACGGACGTTCAGGCATCGTTGAAGAAGCTCAACGATCTCGCCACGGACGGTATCGATGTAAGCGACAAGGCCAAAGCGATGATCGCCGAAATCAACCGCGTGGAAAGCCAATATGGACCGGTCGCCGCCGATATCGAGAACGACGCGCTCAACGGCAAGCGTGACGACGCGATAAGAAAGATCGACGACAACTGCCGTCCTCTGCTCGCCGCACTCGTCAAAGCAAGCGAAAATTTCGCCGCCTACACCGAAACCCGCGCCGAAAACAAAGTGCAGCGCGCAGCCGATTTGTACGCGACGCAGCGCGCTCTACTGCTCGCCATCTGCGCGGCCACCGTCATAGCCGCCATCCTGGCCGCTTGGCTCATCACGCGCAGCATTACGCGCGCCCTGGGCGCAGAGCCCGCGGTCCTGTCCGACGTCACGCGTCGCATTGCCGATGGCGATTTGGGCGTGGTTGCCGGCGCGGAATCGGCCCCCGGCGGCAGCGTGCTCGCCTCCATGGCGGCGATGCAGTCGAGCCTCGTCAAACTGATCGGCCAGGTGCGCGAATCGGCCGATAGCATCGCGACCGGTTCGAGCGAGATTGCCTCCGGTAACGTCGATTTGTCTTCGCGCACGGAAGAGCAGGCAGCGTCGCTCGAAGAAACCGCATCGAGCATGGAGGAGTTGACCTCCACGGTGAAGCAAAATGCGGAGAATGCGCAGCAGGCGAGCACGCTGGCGGCCAATGCCTCCGAAGTGGCGACGCGAGGCAGCGATGTCGTGGGCCGCGTCGTCGCGACGATGACGGAAATCAGCGAGAGCTCGTCGAAGATCGCCGATATCACCGGGCTCATCGAAGGCATCGCGTTCCAGACGAACATCCTTGCATTGAACGCCGCGGTCGAAGCGGCGCGCGCTGGGGAGCAAGGCCGCGGTTTCGCCGTCGTCGCCACCGAAGTGCGTTCGCTTGCGCAGCGCTCGTCGAGCGCGGCCAAGGAAATCAAGGAGCTGATCGGCGCGTCGGTGGAGAAGATCCACGACGGTTCGGCGCTGGCCGGCGACGCCGGCAAGACGATGTCGGAAGTGACCCAAGCGGTCGCACGCGTTACCGACATCATGGGCGAGATCGCGGCCGCATCGACCGAGCAAAGCCGCGGTATCGAACAGGTCAATCAAGCGATCACGCAGATGGACGAAGTCACGCAGCAGAATGCGGCGCTCGTGGAAGAAGCCGCTGCAGCGTCGAAGTCGCTCGAGGATCAAGGCCGGCGCTTGAACGAAGCAATCGCATTCTTCCGGCTCGATCAAACGGCGCGCGTGGCGCCGGCAGCGAGCCGTCCGGCGACCAGCGCGACACGGACCGTCAAGCCCGCAGCTGCGCCGGCCCATGTCTCGCGTGCCGGTGGTAAAGCGCACCGTCCCGCGCCCGCAGCAGCTCCGGCCCCGGCCCTGCGTCGAAACGTGCGGGCAGAGCCGGCCGCCGCTTTGGCTACGGCAGGTGCGAGCGAGGCGAGCTGGGAAACCTTCTAAGTCAGCCGGAAACGCCGTGGGCGATCTTGCTGCACGGCGTTTCTCGACGCCATCGGTTTGCGGCTGTATTGGGAAGGCGTCGAGCTGCTCATGGGCGAGCGTCGCCCCTTCGAGCAGCGGCGCCAGCCGCTTCATCTCTTGACTGAACCGAACGAGTTCGTTGGAGCGGCGACCGAGCTGCGCTCGATTGCCACTGCCTCGTTCAATCGACGATGTTACGAACCCAGTCGGCAAAACTCTCGTTCTCGAACTCATAGACATCGCGCGGACTCCTCGCGACGACGGTCTTTTCCGCAAGCCGGCCCAGCGCCTTCTGGATGTGCGTGGCCTGAAGATCTTCGATACCGACGCGCTTGCGAATCTTGACGAGCGACGCCTTCGCGAAAGGCTTCGTCGAAGGATCGTCGGAGAACATCCGAACAAGGGCACGCTCGGTCGCGTCGAGCGAGTTCCAAGTGCCTTCATGATTTTCCGTACGAGCGAGCTTGCGCTGCTGCATCTCGATCGCCTCGGAAATAGTTAGCGCCGGATTCATCATGAGGGCGAGCACCGTCTCCATCAACGGCTCCGGGCGCCTTCCGAACAGGAGGAACGCCTCGCGTGCCGCACCGATGTGGAGCTTGCGTTTCGTCGACTCCCTAAACCGGCGCCCAATGTAGTCGACGAAATCGTCGCCGAGCAACGGAAAGTCCTGCACCGTGCTGGCGGCCGAATACAGCGGCGCGTTCGCATTCGTGAACACATGGCCGAGTTTCGTCCGTGAAGACCCCGTAAACAGCAGGCGAAGCCTGCGCTGGTGCTTGGTGAGCGTCGTGCGCAGCGCGCGAGCCATTTCCTCGCCCTCCTTGCTTCGGCCAAGAGCCTGCGCTTCGTCGATCAGAAAAAGCACGGGCCGGCGTTTAGTAAGCTCGGCAACGAGCGCGTCGAGCAGAAGCGCCGTTTCGGTAAGCGCCCGCTTTGCGTCGTTTTCCAGCTCGATATGTCCTTCGAGTTTCGCTCCGGCGAATTCCGCCTTGCCTTTGAGCGTCTTCACAGGCGTCTGCAGGTGCGCGATGACCTTTGCTAGCAGCGAGCGCGGCTCCAGCGCTTCCTCGAGCGATCGCGCAAGGGCTGCGCCCGGCGTTTGCCTAGTTTGCCAGAGGTCGGCATAGACTACCGTGTACCCTTCTTGTTCAGCGAGCGGCTTGAGGTCGCGCAAGAGGAAGGCCGTCTTGCCCGTGCGGCGCGGTGCAAAAATCGTCGTCGAAGCGACAAGCCCCGCATTCAACGTCGCGAGGTATGCGCCTGCAAGATCCGGCCGCGGGAAATGCCACAGTTCGGTCAGCTCCATCGACTATCCAAAATTATCCGAGACCGGATAATTATACCGGCTCGGTATAATTTTGTATAAGAACCGACCCCGCCCCAAATTTCGTTACATCTCTTACGGAAGCCCAACCGCCAAGCAACATCTTTCGATCCGCGTCTGGGTATACTTCGCGCCACCACTCAAACGAAAGACGGAAGGTCTCAGATGCAGAAGAAAAACGTTCGGATTGCCGTGTCGGCAACGTTGCTTGCGCTGGCCGCGTTCAGCGCTTCGCCTGTCTTCGCCGGCGATTTGAACAACGCGCTTGGGGGCGCGGTGGGGGGTGCGGCGGGCGCCGCCCTGGGCGGCGCGGTAGGCGGCAGCACCGGCTCGATCATCGGCGGCGCGGTGGGCGGTGGTGCCGGCGGCGCGGTTACGTCGAATCGGCGCGAGCGCACGGGCGCGATCGTGGGCGGTGCCCTCGGCGGCGGCGCAGGCGCGGCGGCCGGCAATGCAATGGGCGGACGCACCGGCGGGATCATCGGCGCAGCCGCCGGCGGCGGTGGCGGTGCAGCGCTCGGCGGCCATATCTCCCGCACGAACTCTTATGCCGACGATTACCGCGCCCACCCGAGCGGGCGGCACCACCGGCACCGTCATCATCGCGACTAAGTGATTCGAGGCGAGGCGGTGAGTGAGTGCTCCCGCCCGCCGACGATCGCCGCTCGCCCCTCTTCAATCCAGCTTGAACATCGCGACGGCCCGGTTCAGGCCGTCGGCTTGCTCTTCGAGCGACTGTGCGGCCGCGGCGGCCTGCTCGACCAACGCCGCGTTGCGCTGCGTGACTTCGTCCATCTGGTTGACGGCCTGAGCGACCTGCTCGATGCCGCGGCCCTGCTCTTCCGACGCGGCCGCAATCTCGCCGACGATGTCGGCCACTTGTTTGATCGCCTGCTTGACCTCGCCCATCGTCGCGCCGACCTCGTTCGCTTTCGTTGCACCGCCGTGGATCATCGCGACCGAAGAGCCGATGAGCTCCTTGATTTCCTTGGCCGCGGCGGCGGAGCGCTGAGCGAGACTGCGCACCTCTCCCGCGACCACCGCGAACCCACGGCCCTGGTCGCCCGCCCGCGCGGCCTCCACCGCGGCGTTCAACGCAAGAATGTTGGTCTGAAACGCGATGCCTTCGATGATGGCGGTGATGTCGGAGATCTTCGTCGAACTGGCGTTGATCTTTTCGATCACACCGACCATCTCTTTCACGGCCTCGTCGCCGGCGTCGGCGATGCCTGTCGCGCGTACCGCCAGTGTATTGGCTTGCCGGGCGTTGTCCGTGTTCTGCTTCACCGCTTCGGTCAACTCCGTCATGCTCGCGGCCGTCTCCTCGAGCGACGCCGCCTGCTCCTCCGTCCGGCTCGACAAATCCATATTGCCGCTCGCGATTTCGCGCGCCGCAACGTTGATCGTGTCGGCGCTGCCGCGGATATGGCTGACCGTTCTCACGAAGGCCTGGCGCATCGCATCGATAGCTTGAATCACGCCGTGCGCATGGCCTTGCGTGGTATCGAGCTCGACGGCGAGATTGCCCGAAGCGATTTCGCGCGTCATTCGCATCGCGTAAAGCGGATCGCCCCCGATCGTATTGGCGATGCTGCGATTGACGAGCGACACCAGCGCGGCAAGCACCAGCGCGACGGCGACGAAGACCGCCCCGGTGGCATAGAGCGAGTGATAGAAGCTCGTTTCTATGTCGTCCAAATACGCGCCGGTGGAAATGATCCACCCCCAAGGCGCGAAAAGCGCGACATAACCAAGCTTCGGCACGGCCTTGGGAGGCGAGACGTGCGGATGCGGAAACACGTAATCGACGAATCCGGCGCTTTGCGGGCCGGTCGCCGTCTTGACGAAAGACACGTAATGATGACGGCCGTCCGCGTCGGTCACCTTGCTCAGATCGCTGCCGACCGTTTTCGGCTTCATCGGATGCATGACCATCCGTGCGTCCGTATCCAGGACGAGGAAATAGCCGTCGCTGCCGTAGCGCACACCGCGCAGCCGGTCGAGCGCTTCCTTCTTCGCTTCGGCTTCGGTCATCTTGCCGGCGCTCGCCAAAGCTTCGTACTCCTTGACGATCGATAAGCCGATCTGCGCACTGTTCACGAGGTCGGCTTTCCGCTCGTCCATCCGCGTTTGGTACGACAAATAGGCCGCCAAAAGCGAAACGATCAGCAGCGCGAGCAGGCTCGCAATCAACGGGAGCCAGAGCTTCTGCTTGAATCGGAGCGGGAACATTGCGTCTCTCCGGGAACGGGGAACGGGGAACGGCGGCACGGCGGTTCGCCATGTCTTCGAATCGCTCGAGCGGAACCGCCTTGTCGACCCGACGCTCAGACTTAGGTAAACGGGCGTCATACCGCTGTATACGGCGCGCGCGACGTCTCTCCTTATCGGTAATTGACCTGAATTCTCAGCGGAATTGTCAGCGCCCCAAGGCGGTGCGTGGCGCTGGGCATCACACGCGTGACGGCATTGGAAGGATGAGAAGCACGAGCGAAAGCCGACCCGCCCTCAGCGCGCACCGACGCGCATCGCGATCGGCCAAGTCACCAGGCGGCGTTGCGCTCGCGCTCCCCAGACGGCCGCCAGTTCGGCTTCGAGCGCGACCACGGGATCGGTGCCCGTTGCGCTTTGGCATCGCGCCGTCGCAGACCAACTGCGGCAGTAGCCCAGCAGATCGTCCAATGTCCAGGACAACCGGATCGCAAACTCGGGACTCGACACCTTCGCAAAGGGAAACGGCAACTGGGCGTAGGCGTTCTCGACGTGCCTGCGCTCGGCGGGCCAGTATGGACCCACCACATGATGGTAGAAGTGGCTCACACGCGCTTCGACGGCATCGCCTTCGACGTGCAACACACCGTAGGTCCAAACGGCAATCAAGCCGCTCGGCTTGAGCACGCGCCGCACTTCCGAATAGAACGCATCGAGATCGAACCAATGCAGCGCCTGCGCGACCGTCACCAGATCGACGCTGGCATCGGGCAGGCCGCTACGATCGGCCGGCGCCGCGCGATACTCGATCCTGGGATGGGGCGCGGCTTGAGCGATCTGCGCCTCGCTCAGATCCGTCGCCCACACTTTGTCGAAGTGTGCCGCCAACGCGGCGGACGCCTGACCATTGCCGGCGCCCACATCCCAAGCGAGCTCGCGCTCGGAGCACGCCTGGGCGAGCCAGGCGAACAGCTCGGGCGGATAGGTGGGGCGTGAATGGGCATATTGCTTGGCAACGGCGGTGAAGTGATCGGAGCTCATGCACCGCATCGTAGTGCCGCGCCATCTATCGGTCAAACAGACGATTCTCGCAATCTGAGACCCGGCCCCTCACGCGGCGATCGGTACCGCGAATCGCGTCTACCCCGGCGCAAGCGCGTTCGTAATGAGCTCATCGACGGTACCGTCGTGCCGAAATCCGGCATCGATCGCGCGACGGTCGGTCAGCGGCGGTTGCCGTCCGAACAGCCGTTCGATCCGCTCCACCGGAGCGTAGTCGATCGCGACCGGGCCGAAACGGCGCGTCAGCGCCTCGACGATCTCTTGCACGGACAGATGCATCACGGGCGGCGTCCAGACCCGGCCGGCATGCAAACCCTGCGCAGCCATACGGGCGGCATGCAGAAGATTATCGACGCAGCATGCTCGCGACATCCACCATACGGTCGCCGATGGCGAAACCGGGCAGCAATAGGCCTCGCCCTGCTGCGCGGCGCGAAAGAGCAGGCTCATAAACGCGGAACCATGCCCTGAGGAACGCTCCGGACGCGCCACGATTCCCGGCAAGCGCAACGAGCGTCCATCCAGTTCGCCGCGGCGCGTCCAGTCCGATACGAGCAATTCGCCGATCAGCTTGTGTACCCCATAGCTGATCGTCGGACGCGGCGCGGTGAGCTCGTCCACCGACGGAGGCAACGACTCGCCCAACACAGCCACGCTGCTGGCGTAGACGACGCGAGCCACGCGCGCCTGCTCCGTCGCCTGCTTCGCAAGGCGCTCGAACAGCGCCAGCGTGCCCCACAGGTTCACTTTGTCGCCCGCCTCAGGCTCCGCTTCGGCTTGGGCGCCCGGCATACTGGCTAGATGAAACACGACATCGACAGGCTTCGACAACAAGGCGTCGAGCACTTCGGGACTATCGAAGTCGCCGGCGAACGCAGCGACTCTGGCGTCGCCGTATGGCTCCCCCGCTTGCCGATCGACCAGCAGCAGTTCCCTTACGTCGCCGGTCTCGACGATGCCGTCGCATAGCAACCGTTCGACCAACGCAGTGCCGATGAATCCGCGAGCTCCCGTCACAAGCACTCTCATGACTGCCCCTCGGCTGCGTCGGACGAACATGCCCGCACCACGCGCTGGTCGATCACGCCGAACGGCGTGCAGCCCGCGTCGTCGCGCGCCATCATCCGAACGCGATCGCCGAAGCGCATAAAGGGCGTTCGAGCGCGCCCTTCGTCGATCATTTCGATCACCCGCCGCTCCGCGATACACGCCGAGCCCGCGCTGCGCTCGGCGTTCGACACTGTGCCGGAGCCGACGATCGTTCCAGCCGACAGCCGGCGCGTTCGAGCCGCATGCGCGATCAACTCGCCGAAGCCGAAGTTCATCTCGCGGCCGTGCGGATGGCCGAACCATCGTTCGTTCCACTCCACATGCAGGCTCAGATGCACGCGCCCGTCGCACCAGTTCGCGCCGAGCTCGTCCGGCGTGATGGCGACAGGCGCAAAGCTCGTCGAGGGCTTGGCTTGAAGGAAGCCGAAACCCGTCTTCATCTCGCGCGGACCGAACGCCCGCAGGCTCCAATCGTTGAGCTGCACGATCAGACGAACGTGCCGGAGCGCATGCTCAGCGCAGACGCCCATCGGCACGCAATCCACCACGACGCCGAATTCGCCCTCGAAATCGATGCCGTCGGCCTCAGCGGGCAGAGGCACGTCGCTCGCAGGCCCCAAGAAATCGTCGCTGGCGCCTTGATACATGACAGGCACCGTATCGAACTCGGGAATCGGCGGCGTATTGAATGCCTGCTCCATCAAGCGGCCGTGGTTGAGAAACGCCGAGCCGTCGCACCATTGGGGACTGCGCGGCAACGGAGCCGTGCACGCCGCGGGGTCGAACGGCGACGCCTCGGGCGCGCGTCCTTCGTTCAGCGCTTCGTAACGCGCCTGCAGCGCGGGCGCGACCACGTCCCAGCGTTCGAGCGCGTCGATCAGCGTCCGTGCGATCGGCTCGACTTGGACTGCACGGCGAAGGTCGCGCGACACGAGCAGCAGCCGGCCGTCGCCGCCATCGCCGGGCAACGTTGCAAATTTCATTGCGTACCTCCGTGGGCAGATACCGCCAGCGCAGACGCAATCGCCGGGTCATAGGCACCGTCGATCAGCACGAACAGCATCCGGCAAGGACGACCCGACCGATTCGCCCAGGCATGGTTGGTCCCGCGCTGGATCACCACGCTGCCCGGCGCGAGCGGCACCTCGGAATCGTCGAGCACCAACGTCATTTCGCCTTCGATCACGACGCCATAGTCGATCGACTCGGTGCGATGCATGAGCGGATGCGGCGAGTCCTTGCGGACCGTCGACGCTGCGGCATCGCCGATTTCGCTGAATGCGTCATGCATCTTCGTCGCGCCGTGCATGAGAAATTCCGACGTGTCGGGCGGGATATCGACGAAGCGCATCCGCGTGCCTTGTTTCGGCGGCGGCAGCATCAACGCGCCGGCCGTGGGATCGGGACCGTTGTCCAGCGCGGCGGGACTTTCCGACGTACACCAAACCTCGTGAAATATCGTGCCGGGAATCGCGGCGAGTTCCACCACGGTCGGCAGCGCGCCATCCGACACGACGATCGCTCGCCCGCCGGCATCGTGGCCGGTCACCACACGGCGTATGGGAGGGAGGGTCATTTCCCGGTCTCCGCCGCGTCATCGACGATCGCAACAGCACGCGTCCAGCCGGCCGAAGCGCCGCGGATCTTGTGAGGGAAGCAACTGAGCATGAAGCCGCTCGAGGGCAGCGCTTCGAGGTTGTGCAGTTTCTCGAGATGGCAATAGCCGATGTCGCGCCCCGCTTTGTGGCCCTCCCATATCAGCGACGTGTCTCCCGTTTCCGCGATCTTCTTCGCGGTATAAGAGAACGGTGCGTCCCAGCTCCATGCATCGGTGCCGGTCAGCCGCACGCCGCGTTCCAGCAGATACATCGTCGCCTCGTAGCCCATCCCGCAGCCCGCATTGAGGTAGTCTCGGTGCCCATAGCGCGACCCGGCCCGCGTGTTGACGACGACGATATCGAGCGGTTGCAGCACATGGCCGATACGCGCGAGCTCGGCTTCCACATCCGCAGCCGTCGCCACGTAGCCGTCCGCAAAATGCCGGAAATCGAGCTTGACGCCAGGCTGAAAGCACCATTCCAGCGGCACCTGATCGATCGTGATGGAAGGCTTCGCCTCCCCGAGGCTCGCATCCATCGTCGAATGAAAATGCCAGGGCGCGTCGAGATGCGTACCGCTGTGCGTCGTCAGCGTGACCCATTCCGCGGCCGCCGCCTCGCCGTCCGGATAGTCCTCGGGCTTCGTGCCCGGCAGCATCGCCATGAATTCGGGCAGCGTGTCGGCATGCTTCTGATAGGTAATCTTCGGTGCGAGCGGCGGCGGATCGGAAAGGACGTCGTTCTCCAAGTAGATCGAGAGATCGATGAACCGGCGGGCTGGCTTCATACGTGAACTCCTGGTGACAGATCGCGGCGGTCGAGCCGGGAGAAGCAGAAAACGGCGGCGCCTGCGATCACCACGGCTGCGATCCCGAGACTGCCGTAGCCGGACTGCTTGACGAGCGTGCCGCCTAGCACGGGGCCGATCGCGGCGCCCGTCATCAGCATGGCCGGCGTCGCCGCAACGGCCCGGCCGGTGCGGTCGATGCGGGCCAGCATGCCGAACGCGAACGTGTGGGTGAAAATCATGACGGCCGCGAAGAAGGCAGTGGCCGCCGCATAGGGCGCAAATGCCGCGCTTTCGGTGATGATCAGCGCGAGCGCAGCCTGTACGATCGGCCCCGTCTGCACGACCTTGCGGCCCGCAACGCGCATTTCCAGCAAGCCTGCAACGGGAGCGGGAAACAAGTTGACGATGCCGAGCGCGATCAGCGTCGAGGTCACGGCGCCGAAGCCGAAACCACGGTCAAGGCCGATACGCTGCACGAAGCTGAACAGCATCGACTGCGTCAGTCCCATGCAGCCGACGCCCACCATGCCGAACCAGACGGCCCTTGCGAAACGCGGCTCGTTCGCCGTCATCTGCGTGCGCCGAGCGCGTAGAGCAGGAAATGCGAGCGCACACGCGATCGCAGCGGCGGCCATCACGCCCGCGAAGACATGAAACAGCGTCGCGCCCCCATGCGCCGCGATCAACAGCGGCGTTGCGCCGAGAAACGCGATAGCGAAGACCCCCAGCGCGAGGCCAGCGATCGCGAACAGCCGATGCGGATTCTTGGCGCGTCCGATCGTGCCGTGCGTAAAGCTCAAGCCGCATCCGACGGCAAGCCCCGCGACCGCATGCAACGCAGCCATCGCCGGATAGCCGTCGATCGACGCCATGCCGAGAAACGCGAGCGTCGCCATGCCGAAGCCCATGGTCGCCATCGCGCGTGCCGGCAAGCGATTCAGGCGCGGCGAAAAAAACAGGCTGCTGGAAACGGCCCCGGCAAGGAACAGCGTGGCGAGCAAGCCCGCCTGCTGCGGATCGAGACGATATGCGCCGATCAAGGTGCCGACCCAGACCGGCAAGGCCACCAAGTCGACCATGCCGGCGCAATGCGCGATCATCAATGCGGCTGTGCCGGACGCACCAAGCCGTGCGGCAGCGCCAGGTTCGACCGTGAGATCGGCAGGCGCGGGCGTCGCGGGGGAAAGGTTAGATTCCATCGTGCCTCCGTTCGATCAGATCAGATCGGCTGCGCGAGACGCATGTGCGTCTCGCGCATGATCCGGCCGTGTTCCGCCTTGTCGCCGCCCGCAATCTCGATCTCGCCGAGACGCCCGGAGTTTTCCACCACCATTCGACAACGCTCCCAACGTCGCGTCTGGAACGCGTGCAACGCCGCCTCGACAGTCGCGCCGCACGCGAGCTCTTCGGCGAGCACGATGGCGTCTTCGATGCCGATGCCCGCGCCCGCCGCCATGTGCGGCGTGGTGGCGTGCACCGCGTCGCCGACCAGCACCACGCGTGAGTCGAACCAGGGCTGAGGCATCAGCAGGCTTTCCAGCGGGCGATAGTTGCAACTCGATTGCGGCCCGATCTGCGCGCGAATGGCCTGGAGCAGCGGCGCACCGAACGGCGCCAGAAGATCGGACAGCATGCGCGGCCATTCGGCGGGGTCGATATGGTCGTTCGTCGGCCGGTCTTCTGTGACGAAGAGGTACATTTCCTCGTGCGACACGGGATTCACGCCCGCTTTGACCTTCTGCCCCATCCACATCGTGGCGCAGACGATTTCCGCCGGGCGGGGCACCACGGCGCGCCACACGCCTTGCCCGGTGTAACGCGGCTTCGGCGCATCGGGAAATACCGTCTCGCGCACTTTCGAGTACAGGCCGTCGGCGCCGACCACCAGGTCGTAGCTACGCTGCGTGCCGTCGGTCAACGTCACATGAACCTGGTCGCCGCGCTGCTCGATCTGCGAGAACGTGCAGCCGAGCCGCACGCGAACGCCCGCCGCGCGCGTGGCCTTGGCGAGAATGTCCGCCAGCACGGGGCGCATGATCGCACCGCCGCCGGGCACATCCTCGCCGGCCACACGCGGGGTCGGCAGCGTTGCGATCGGCTGGCCGCCCGCCGTGAACAGATTCACGCCGTCGCCGCCGTAGCCTCGCTCGAAGAAGGCATCGAGCACGCCGATCGTGCGCAACGCACGCAACGTCGGCCCGCCGATGCTGATGCCCGCGCCGTACGAACGCCAGCCGGCGTCGATCTCGACGAGTTCGACCTCGATGCCGAGCTTCGCGCACTGGATCGCCGTCGCCATGCCGGAGAAACCTCCGCCGATGACGAGGATGTTTCGAAGGGGGGCTGTCATCTTGGGTGTCTCCTTGCTTGCTTCGATGTGTAGGTCTATATCTACTGTTCGTGTGTACCGCCGCGATCAGCAATCAGCGATCAGCGATCAGCGATCAGCGATCAGCACGATGTCGCCCTCGCCGGTCACGTCGATCTCGACGGGCTCGAGACGCTGGCCGAGGCAAGGGCCGAGCAGGCACTTGCCGCTCGCGATGTCGAACTGCGCGCCATGCGCATGACAGACGATACGGGTGCCTTCGCCGTTCAGGTAAGCGTCCTTGCGCCACGCCATTTGCGTTTCGCCGAAGAAATGCGGGCACGCGTCGAGATACGCGCGAACCTGCGCACCGCGACGGACGACGAACAACGTATCGCGTCCGATTCCTCCGGGATCGAAGCCTCGCGCGCCTGGATCGGGCAGTTCGTCGAGATTCGCAAGGAGGACTCGAGCCGCGTGGTTCTTCTTCATCGCGAAACCGCCCGTGCCGTCAATTCGCCTTGGCCGTTGCTGCCGCTGCCGGCGGAGGGCCGCCCGGCGCCCATTTTTCGCGGTGCTGGAATAGGAACAGTTGCGATGCGTCGGCGCTCATCGCCGCCTCCCGCGCGGTCCATGTTTCGTCGTGCAGGTCCATGTCGGCGTCGTACTCGACATGGCAGCCGAGCGGGCTGTTGAAGTACCAGAACCAGTTCGAGCCGAAGCGGTGACGCCCCGGTCCCCAAAAAGACTGGTAGCCCTTTTCGACGAAACGCGTGCCTGCTTGCAAAACTTCGGTCGGGCCGCCCATATGAAACGTGAAATGCTCGCAGCCTTTCATGAACGGCGGCGTTTCGATCATGAACAAAGTGTGATGGTCGAGCGTGCCCGCCGGTTGCAGGAACGGCCCGACGCCTGTAAAGCGGTCCGTGCAGCGAAAACCGAGACGGTCCACATAAAACGCTTCCGCCTTCGCAGCGTCGGGGACGAAGTAGACGACGTGCGACAGCGTGCGCGGCGTGGGCACGGCGGCGTCGCTCACGGCCACGACATTCGGGGAGCGCTGCGCCGGCGCACCCGGCGCGTTCACAGGCTCGGCCGGCAAGCTCAGCGAGCGGCGCACCGTCACTTGAAAGCCGATTGCGAAGCCCATGTCGTCGACCGATTCGATCGAACCGTCGGCGAGCTTGAGAACTTGGCGATCGCGTTGTAGTTCCTCGGCGATGGCTTCGAGCGCCGCGGCATCCGCAACGCCATAAATCGTCTTGCGCAACATGCTTGCCGTGCCGAGCGGAGGCGGCAAGCCCGCATCGTCGCGGTGTGCGATTTCGATGCCCGTGCCGTCGATCGCTTCGAAGCGGCCGCCGGTTGCGTCCGCGCCAATCGGCGTGAGGCCGTAGTCGGTCAGATATCGGCTACAGGCGGCGACGTCGTCGACGCCGAAGACGAGCGTATCGAGTCCGATGATGTTCATGAGAGGTGTATGCCGATGAAAAGTGAATGAGTCAGCGTGCAGTGCGTCCGCCGAGCGTCTCGGCGATCCAGTCGGCGATGAAATGCCCCGCATTGATGGAGTTGTCGAAGCTCGAGTGCTGCACGCCGCCTTCGCGTTCGGTAAAGATCTTCAGCTCCCGCTTGGGACTGTTCACAAGTTGCTCATACGTGCGATGCGCCCATGCGACGGGAATCTGCGAATCCTTGGAGCCGTGCGTGACCAAGAAGGGCACTTTGATGCGATCTAGGACACCGTCGAGATGCACGTCTTCGGCAATGCGCATGAACTCGTCGACATCTTTGGCGCCCCAGACCCAGCAGACGTGCTTCCAGTAATGCGGCACGGGGAAGTTGCCTTCACGCTGCAGGCGCTTTTTCTGCACGTCGCGCCAGTCGTGGTTCGCACCCCACACGACGCCGCATGCGAAGCGCGGCTCGAAGGCGACCGCGCGCGGACAGTAATAACCGCCCAGCGAGACGCCCTCCATGCCGATCCGCTTCGGATCGACATCGTCGCGCTCTTCCAGCCAGTCGACGATCCGGCTCGCCCATACCTCCGAGTTGTAGACGGCGTGCATGCCGTAGAGACGCAGCGCTTCGCCGGTACCCGGCTGATCGACGATCAGCGAAGACACGCCGCGCTCGGCAAGCCACGACGGCAAACCCACGAGGTACTTCATCTCCTTGGTCGAATCGAGCCCGTTCACCTGCACGAGCAGTGGGCTGCGCGGGCCGGCGTTTTTCGCTTTCACGAGAAGACCCGACAGATGGTTGTCGGCGTACGGAATGACGACGCGTTCGCAGTTGTCGCCGGACAGCGCGATCCCTTTGTCGAACGTCTCCAGCGAGCGGCGGTACAAGTCGATGCGCCCCGGTGCGTCGTGCGCCAACATGCGCTCGGCCGTGATCAGATAGATTGCAGCCCGCTTGTACTTTGCGCCCGCCGACAACAGCCGTCCTCGCCCTTCGTCTTCTCCGGCAAGTTCGCAAAGACGGCGGGCCGTTTCGACCCACGCCTCGCGAAACGCGCGTGTGCCTTCCGCATCCGGCTGCTTGGCCGCTTCTTGCAGCGGCCCGCACATGGACTCTATTTCGCCGATGCGTGCGCCCATTTCGATGGCGAGATTAACGGACAGGTCCCAGACGTAGTTGGTAGGAAAGTAGCGAAACATTGCGGATTGCCTTGGTTGAAATTCCGGGTGGCCCGGTTGCTGCGCGAATGACATGACGGCGCATCCATGCGCGTGCGTTGGGCTTCGTCGATGCTCAGCCTTTGCGTCCGAATCCCGGCCACAGCGGGATGGCGATGTTCAGCCATACGCTGTTGCTCTTGGCCGTATTCGCGGCATACAGGCCCTGCTGATAGTTGAGGTTGACGTTCCAGCTTCGGGCGTCATAGACGATCGATGGGCCGATGCCGAAGGTCTTCATGCGATTGCCCACGGTCACGCCGTTCGCCTTGTCGTCGCTGAATTGGTTCAGATAGGCGCCGACCACTCCGGCCTTCCATGGGCCGAAGTTCCAGCCCGCATTGAATTCGGCGACGTAACCGTCGCCCGAGCGATAGTTGGTTGCACCGTTCTTCGTATTGAGCAACAGGCGGTTCGACAAGCCGACATCGATGCCGTTGGGCACGTTGTAGCGAACCGAGAGCACCGGCTGCACCGACGTATAGCCCACCGCCACGCTCGTCTTCGCCGGACTATAGGAACCCGTCTCGAACGCGAAGTCGATGCCCGATCCGATCGCCAAGTTCTGCGAGAGGTGCCATTCCAGCAGCACCGGCGTCAGCGTGATATTGGATAGCCCGTTTTGCGTGCTCGACTGTCCGAACACGCTCGTATGCAGCGACACGACCGGAACGACCAATTGCGTGTAGACGTTTGCGCCTGCGAGGTGAAACGGGTACGACACGAGCAGGCGCGTCGTTTCCGAAAACGCCGACAGCTTGAATGGAATCGGCAGCTTTTTGCCGTCGTTGCCATAGAGGCCGTTTGCCGACGTGTAATTGAACTGTTCGAGCGCGAACAAGCCGGGGATGGGAGGCAGGTTCGCGATGTTCGTGCCGACCGCGCCCGCGGGATACGGGGAAACCCCGCCTTCGAATGCCTGCGCTTCGTTCATCGAAACGGCGGCCAATATCGTGCAGCCGGCTACGGCCGCGATCAGTTTCTTGGACATGCTGTCTCCTCAACCTAGGGGCGCTCGCGCCGCCTGGCGTCTCTTTAATTGTCGAAAGCGCGGTGCTGGCGGACGGCATACGGCGGTACGCTCGATCCGAAAATGCCCTGACGCCGGTTTCCCGTTGCGATGCCTACTGTTCGGACCGCTTCGAGATGGGCCTAGGTTAAGATAGCCCGAAGTATCCTAAAAATGGATTCGATCCATTGGCGGTATCGATAGCGTCAATACTTTCAGGCTAAACCCTGATATACGCGTGAGCGGAGACAGCACGCATGCGGTTCAACAAGCTCGACCTCAACTTGCTCGTGGCGCTGGACGCCCTTTTGAGCGAACAGAACATCAGCCGGGCTGCCGAAAAGATTCACCTGAGCCAGTCGGCGACGAGCAACGCGTTGGCGCGGTTACGCGAATACTTCAACGATGAGTTGCTCGTGCAAGTCGGCCGCAAGATGGAGCCGACGCCGCGCGCCGAAGCGCTTAGGGACAACGTGCGCGACATCCTCGTGCGCGTCGATGCCACGGTGGCGGCCAAGCCCGACTTCGTGCCCGCGCAGGCGAATCGCCTGTTCCGTCTGTTCGTGTCCGACTACACGCTGACGACGCTGATGCCGCACTTGTTCAAGCTCGCCTATGCGCGGGCGCCGGGCATCCGTTTCGATTTGCGCCCGCAGATCGCCTATCCCCACCGCGTGTTGGAGCGTGGCGAGGCGGATCTCTTGATCATCCCCAAGGAATACTGCTCGGCGGAGCATCCGGCCGAGCTGCTGCTCGAAGAGACATTTTGCTGCGCCGTCTGGAACGGCAGCGCACTCGCGCAAGGCGATATGACGAAGGAACGGTACCTGGCGGCAGGCCATGTCGTCGTACAGGTCGGCGATGGGCAAACGGCGCTCGAAGACTGGTTCATGCAGCGGCTAGGCGTCGTAAAACGCGTCGAGGCGAGTACCTACAGCTTCGTTTCGCCGGCCTACCTGCTGCCCGGCACCGACCGCATCGCTACCATGCATCGGCGGCTCGCCGAAGAGGCGTCGCGCACCTTGCCCGTCGTCCTGCGCGACGTGCCGGTCCCGGTGCCGACGATGGAGCAGTCGATGCAATGGCACAAGCATCGCTCGTCGGATCCAGGGCTTACATGGCTGCGCGCGTTGTTGAAAGAGGCTGTCGCGGCGATGGACAAAGCGCGCCATGACGGCGGCTAGGTGCCTCATAGACCGTCGTCGGATGCGAGCCCTCGCAGATACCGGTCCAACTCGTTGCCGACGGCACTCGGCGAGGTATCGATAAACCGGCCGGATTGAGCGATCAATGCATCGGTAAAGCGGTCCGGGCTGCGCTCGCAGCTAACGATCTCTCGCAGTGCCCGTTCGATCATCGCCTCGGATGTTTCCCCGCCGTTCCGCGAGAACAACAGATGACCCGCACGCGTCACATTGACCTGGGCCGACGCGTTGTTTCTGAAACCAAGCGGGTCGAAGGACATCGCGTAGCGGCAACCTGCCAGTGTGGTGAATCCATCGCGATGATCCAACGTCCCATGGAAGACCAGCCTCACGGACGCGATATCGCGCAGACCGCTTTCGAGCGATGCCGTTTGCGTTTTGCCCGCGATGACGACTTTGAAATCGCGTCCGAAACCGTACATGGCAAGGCGCTTGCAAAGATGCCGGATGATGTCGACAGACAAGCCATGACGCGCCGTAATCATTCCGAATACGACGATGCCCTGCGTTTGACGCCGTGCGTGGTTCGTCAGCTGGCTCGGCACCGTTCGAAGCCGGAACTGCTGCAGGAGCATGGCGGCCGCTGTGCGTACCAGCGCGGGCGGTTCGCCGTGCAGGTACTGCAGGATCAGATCGACGCTTGACGTATGCACGCAGGTCATGAGCCCAGGCACACGCGAAAGCGCAACGCGCTCGTTGAACTGATGCGCGATTTGCCCCCTCACGTCCGGATTCAGGGCCATCAACAACGACGGCTGATAACGCCATGGATTGCCGCCCAGCCCTTCCGACTCATGCACCGTATAGAGCACGATGAGCCGGTAGCCGGCTTCGGCCACCATGCGCTGTAGCGCCGCGATCATTTTCTGGCTGCTGCCGCGCCCCGTCCACGCATTCGGACGGCCAGTGTAGCGGATATGCCAGTTCAGGATGATCGTGCGCGTCGCCCGCAAAGCGGGGGCAGAGAGGTACCGCCCGAGATCCTTCGTGAACTGGGGGATCATACGCTCGATGAATTTTTCCGTGGACCCCGTCTTGGCACCGGTAAAAATCAACCGCTGTACGTCGACGCATCCGCTGGGATGCTTATTTCGGGAGAAATGATCGTGCAGCCAATTCGCGTATGCGCCGTCGCCCCCCATGTCGTCAGGCGTGTTTCCCCCCAAGGTATGGACCAGCGCGTAGGATGTCGGCGCGGGCGCGACGTCGCGCGGCACGAGACTCAACGATGTGCTGCCGGGCGACGGAATTCGGCCAAACCCACCGCTGGGACGCCCGGACGCCGTGCCGTAGGGCTGAACTGTCGGCGCTCCGCACCTCGGACAGTTCGGCTTCAATGTGTATTGAGGCGGATCGCACGCCCTGCAGACCTTCAACATTCGATGTCCCCGGATATGTTGCTTTTGTTTCTTGTCGAATTAGGAATCGGCTTGTATCCCCGCGGGAGTATGCAGGGGCGATAGTCCGTTTGCAACGGGCAGCTGACGAAATGCGCAATGCAAAATGTCGGTATACACTGCCTCTCGCCCATCGAGCCCGTTCCGTCAGCCTCACATAGTCATGCCGCCATCCGACGTCTCTAAATTGTCGACCGCACGTTTGACGTTGCGCCCGCTGTGCACCGACGACGCTGCGCCGCTGTTCGCGATGTATTCCGATGTGCAGTTCATGCGCTATTGGTCGTTTCCCGTCATGAAGCGCTTCGAGCAAGTCGTCGATTACGTCGCCCGCCGAATGCAAGGCTCCGCTACCGACACGGAAATCGTCTGGATCGTAGAACTGGCCGAGACGCGCGAAGCAATCGGCATCTGCTCGCTGTTCAACGTCGAGATGGCGTCGAAACGCGCCGAAATCGGCTTCGGGCTGCAAAGGCCGTTCTGGGGCCGAGGTTATATCAGCGAAGCCGTGCGCGCCGTCGTCGATAGCGCCTTCGACGTCTTGGACATGCACCGGATCGAGGCCGAGATCGATCCTCGCAACGGCGCTTCGGCACGCGTGCTCGAACGCCTGGGATTCGTGCGCGAGGGGCTGCTGCGGGAGCGATGGATCGTAGACGGCAGGACGTCCGACAGCGCTTTCTACGGACTTTTGCGCAGCGATCGGCGCTGACGGCAGCGGCATCGATTCGACCGGGCTACGGCACCGCGCGTTTTCTTCCGACCACGGCAAAACTGACGGCCACGGAGCCACAGCCGCTCGCCTTCCCGGCCGGCCGAACTGCATTCGGCGACCGACCCAGCGCGCCGCCTTCGTGCGCCTCCGATGCGGCCAAAGCGCTGTACAGTTCGGGCCGGCGTGCGGCGAGCCACCGCCGAGCTACGCTGTGCAACGCCCGATTCGGATCCAAATCGGCTGCGGCGATGGGCGATCGCGACGGCTCCGCAGCGGCGAGCATCCGGCCGGAAGGGTCGGCGATCCACGCGCCGCCCGGTTGGCGCCCCGGTTGGCGCCCCGGTTGGCGCCCCGGTTGGCGCCCCGGTTGACGCCCCGGTTGGCGCTGCGCTTTCCGCTCTTCCTGCGCATCACTCAGGACCGCGAACATCCCGTTGTCGCCGGCACGTGCCGACAACGTGCGCATCATCCAGTCGCGCTGCGTCGATCGATCCGCAGCTGTGCCGAAACAGCTCCGATGCGGCGCGACGAGCAACGTAGCGCCCTTCAACGCAGCCACGCGCGCGTTCTCGGGAAAATAGCTGTCGGCGCCGATCAAAATGCTCATCGTCATGCCCCATGGCGTTTCATGAACGTCGAATCGATCGCCGGCCTGTAAATGCGGATTCTCCGTCGCATAGACTTTCCGATGCCGATGCTTGGCGCCGCCCGGCACGCACACGACGTAGCTGTTATAGAGCGCACCATCGTCGCCGCGCTCGAGCCAACCGACGCCCGCCGCCACGCCGGTGGCCTCGACCGCTTGCGCCACCGCGCCGATCGAAGCGCCGCCTAGCGGCTCCGACAACGATTCGAGTTCGGCGCGGCGCAGCCGCTCGAGGCGCACCGCCCCGACCAAGCTCAACTCGGGAAACACCGCCAGGCTCACGCCGTCACGGGCCGCCTGCGCGAGTTGGCCGGCGATACAGGCGGGCGGAGAGACGAAAGGCAGTGCGGCAACCCGCAGCGGATGGGACATGGACGTTGACATGGAAAGCGCAAGCGACGACGGAACGGCTCTATTGAATCGTGGGCCTGTCGATAAGTAAAATGAATCGTTTTCCGCGTTCGATTCCTTAAACGAATGGATCTCAAACTGCTTCGCGCGTTCGTCGCCATCGCCGAGTTCGGGCATTTCGGCCGAGCCGCCGACGCGCTGCACACCAGCCAACCGGCATTGAGCAAGCAGATCGGCGCGCTCGAATCGTCGCTCGGCGCGCGGCTGTTCGAACGAGGACGGCACGGCGCCGAGTTGACCGCATTCGGCGCGGAATTTCTGACTGATGCGGCAGCGCTGATCCGCGATGCGGACGACATGCTATTGCGCGCGAAGGAAGCAAGCGGCGGTAAGCGCGGGCGCTTACGGGTAGGACTCTGCCTTTCCGTGCTGACCATCGCCCCCCGGTTGATCGCGGATTTCCGGCGGCAGCATCCGAACGTGAGCGTGACGCTGGTCGATTTATCGTCAGCGGAACAATCGCGCCGCCTGCTCGCCGGCACGCTCGATGTCGGCTTCATGCGCATGCCCGAGAGCGACGAATTGGACGCGTTCGCCGTCGTCCAGGAATCGCTCGCGTTGGCCATCCCCAAGGAAGCGCGTATCGAGCGCCTGCCGAAAGACCTGAACGTGCTCAATGAGATCGGTTTCGTGGCGCTTTCGCGCGCCCGCGGGGCGGGCACGGCCGACCAAATCGATCGTTGGTGCCGGCAACGCGGGTTCGTTCCGCGCGTCGTGCAAGAAGCGCAGGACGTGCAATCGGTGCTGGCGACGGTAGCCGCCGGCGTAGGCGTCGCGTTCGTGCCGTCGCATATGCAATTTCTACTGCGCGACGCCACGGTGCTCGCACTGCCCGGCGCACACGCCCGCTGGCGCGTAGGGCTTGCGTGGCAAGCGGGCCGAAGCGACGTCGTCACACAGCGCTTCGTCGCCTTTGCACGCGAGGCGCTCAAGCGCGGCCGAGCCGCGTGACCGGCCCGCGCCGCTGAGCGCGCCGGCTGCTCCTCGCAAGCGAGCGCAGAGCCCGCCGTTCAGCGCAACGCGCCGTGTGGCGGCGCAACGCCCGGCGAACTGGCATGACGCCTGCAACAGGGCAGGTATTGGCGCATGCATACGGTCGGGGACAATCGATGGCTACCTTCTCCTTGGGTCATTTGCCGCGCGCGGCCCGCCGCGAAGGGGCCTGCGCGATCGACGCAGTGCAGCATTTCGCAGACGACCGCTGCACGACGATGGCGGCGGGCATCGCCTTCTATTCGGCGTTTTCATTGGCGCCGATGCTCGTCATGGTGATCGCCGTCGCCGGCTGGTTCTTCGGAGCCAACGCAATCCGCGGTCAGATATTTCAGGACGCTCATCTCCTTATCGGCGACGAGGCCGCCGCAGCCGTGCAGATGATCGTCATCAATGCGCGTTCTCACAGCGGTTCGGGCGGCACGGCGGCCTTCGTCTCGTTCGTGGCGCTGGCGCTCGGCGCCTCGGCCACGTTCGCCTCTCTCAATACGGCGCTCTCGGTGGTCTGGCCTGCCGACGCGTCCGAACGCGTGTCGAGCGTCCTCGCCCTCGTGAAAGTCAGACTTATTTCGTTCGGACTCGTGCTCGGCGTCGCCTTTCTTGCGATCGTCTCCCTCGTGCTCGATGCGATCGTCACGTTCATCGGCGACTGGATTCTCGGCGGCACACCGTTCGTCGTGATCGGCGACATTTTGCAGCTCGTGCTCGGCGTAGTCGCGCTCGCCTTCTCGTTCGCAGCATTACTCAAGTTCCTACCCGATGCGCACGTCGCCTGGCATGACGCCCTCACCGGCGGCGCGGTCGCCGCTTTGCTATTTACGGCGGGCAAAAAGCTATTTGCGATCTATCTCGCCCACGCCGGACTCGCCAATGCGTTCGGCGCCGCGGGTTCGCTCGCGGTATTGCTCATGTGGCTGTACTTCTCGGCGGCCGTGCTATTGCTCGGCGCCGAATATGCCGCAGCGCGCGGCCGGCGCCGCCGACTCGCCAATAAACAGCGGCTGCGCAATAACGTAGACAATTAGAGCAAACGCACTACTCAGCATATCCCCGCAGCTTTGTCTAGTTGCCGACGCGCACCGCCGAACCGCAATGGTGAGACGCATGCGACATCGGCGTGCATTGCGCACCTCGATGTCGCGCACTAGGGCGGCGGCGCGCGGCAATCCGACGCGCGTCCCCGCCCACGCGCACGATTTCGGGGAAACTTGCCGATTTGCGCCGCAGTTTTGCACATTCTCTAATTCAGTATTTCAAAGGCAGCAATAATCTGTTATTCGCTTTTACCGCATCACCGGACGCATTGTTTCATTTTGACGACACTGCCTTTTTTTCCACTCATCCTTTCAGTCGCATTGCGCTACTCTCCTTTCCGCAACAGACTAATAACGTTTCGCGTGGAGAAATGATGAAAAAAATCGCTTTGTCAACCCTCTCGCTCGCGCTGCTCGGCGCAGCCGGCGCTGCCCATGCGCAGACCAGCGTGACGCTCTACGGCGTGATCGACACGGCGCTCACGTACGTGCACAACGCATCCGGCGACCAAAACCTGTGGGCCCTCGGCAATTCGAGCGGCGGCGACCTCTCCGGCACGCGCTGGGGTATCAAGGGCCAAGAAGACCTGGGCGGCGGCCTGGCTGCGATCTTCCAATTGGAAAACGGCTTCGATCCGTCGAACGGCCGCATGAACCAAGGCAATCGTGAGTTCGGCCGTCAAGCGTTCGTCGGTTTGACGAGCCAGACGTACGGCACGGTCACGCTCGGCCGCCAATATGACCCGGTCGTCGACTTGGTCCAAGCCATCACGGCCGACAACTACTTCGGCAGCGCGTTCTCCACGCCGGGCGACGTCGACAACTACGACAACAGCTCGCGCACGAACAACGCGATCAAGTACCTGTCGCCCACGTACGCCGGCTTGCAGTTCGAAGCCATGTACGCGTTCGGCGGCGTGGCCGGCTCGACGGGCAGCGGCCAAACGTGGTCGCTCGCAGCCGCATACAACAATGGCCCGCTGGGCTTGGCCGCCGGTTACTTCCGCGCCGACAACACGAACACGCTGACGGGCGGCGTTCGCACGGGGTGGAACGGCACGTCCGACGGCACGTTCGATGGCCCGATCAACCTCGGCTACGTTTCGGCGAAGTCCATCGGCATTGCACGCTTGGCCGCACAATACACGGTCGGCCCGTTCACGATGGGCGCGAGCTACAGCAACGCGCAGTACAAGTCGGACGGCTTTTCGACGTTCGGCTCGACCGAGAAGTACAACGTCGGCCAAGGCTTCTTGAACTATCAAGCCACGCCGGTGCTGTTGCTGGGTCTCGGCTATAGCTACACGAAGGCGAGCGGCGATACGTCGGCGACCTATCACCAGGCTTCGCTGGGCGCCGATTACACGCTGTCCAAGCGCACCGACGTGTACCTCGTCGGCGCGTATCAGCACGCACGCGGCCAAATCCGCAACGCCGACGGCACGATCGGCAGCGCGCAAGCATCGATCGGTTCGTACGGTTACAACGGCACGAGCTCGCAAGAAATCGTCGCACTGGGCCTGCGCCACAAGTTCTGATCGGTCCCGTCGAGCGATCGACGAAACTGAAACCACGAACAGACCGTTCGCAGCACGCAGTATCGAGCCAGCCGGAGGCAACTCCGGCTGGCTTTTTTGTTGCCCGCGCCCCCGCCGCGGGCCAACGCCTCACGCCCTGTGCACGCCGACTCGAGCCGAGAGCCGCTGAAATCATTTAGAAAGCTACATGTCGCGGACGCTTCATATGCGCATGGTCCAATGCGCCGGTCTTCCGAAAACAACCAGCGTTAGCCGCGACTTCCTTTGCTGTCATCTCACCGGGAACGGATGATGGCACCTCGATAAGGAGCGCTCGCAGCGACGACAAACCAGGAGCTCGTCCCCATGTTTCGCCGTACGCTTCTTCCTATCGCGGTAGCCGCCGCCTCATTCGCCGTGCTCGCCGCGTGCGGCAGCTCGAACGATACGCCGGCCACGCCAGTCGCTTCCGTTTCGGTGCAGGATGCCTTGACCACCTCGACGCCGATCAAGCACGTCGTCGTCATCTACGGCGAGAACGTCTCCTTCGACCACTACTTCGCCACGTACCCGACATCGACGAATCCGGCGGGCGAACCGGCCTTCACGGCGGCTGCGGGCACGCCGACCGTCAACGGCTTGAGCGGCACCCTGCTGACGGCCAACGCGAACTCGAATGTGGCGCTGAACGGCACGGACGCGGCGAACCCGTTCCGCCTCGATCGCACGCAAGCGGCGACGGCCGACCAGAATCACGCGTATACGGCCGAAGAACAAGCCTACGACAACGGCCTCATGGATCTTTTCCCCAAATTCACCGGACGGGGCACGAGCGGCGGCGCAGGCGCATTCGGCACGAAAGGCCAGGTCATGGGCTATTACGACGGCAATACCGTCACGGCGCTGTGGAACTACGCGCAAAACTATGCGATGAGCGACAACGCATTCACCGACACGTATGGCCCGTCGACGCCCGGCGCGCTCGAAGCGATCTCCGGCCAGACGAACGGCATGCAGATCGTCCTATCGTCGAGAAGCTCGTACTACGTGGCGGACGGGCAAGGCGGCTTCACGATGATCAACGACGTCGATCCGGCTGCCGACGTTTGCTCGAGCACGACGGACACGGCCTTGATGTCGGGCAAAAACATCGGCGATCTGCTCAACGCGAAGAACATCACGTGGGGCGGCTTCATGGGCGGCTTCAACTTGTCGACGGTCAACAGCGACGGCTCGACGGGTTGCTCGCGCAAGACCTTGTCTACCGTCGTCAACGCCTCCACGGCCGATTACATTCCGCACCACAACTGGTTCCAGTACTACACGTCGACGGCCAATCCGCAGCACCTGCGCCCGGCTTCGATGGCGGCGGTCGGCTACACGACGGCGCCCGGTGCGACCACGGCCGACCCCGCGAACCACCAGTACGACAGCGACGATTTCTTCGCCGCCGTCAAAGCGGGTAACTTCCCATCGGTCAGCTTCCTGAAGGCGCCCGCCTATCAGGATGGCCACGCAGGGTATTCGGACCCGCTCGACGAGCAAGCCTTCGTCACGAAGGTCGTCAACTTCCTCGAGCAGCAGCCCGATTGGAAAAATACGGCCGTCATCGTCGCATGGGACGACTCCGATGGCTGGTACGACCATGCCTACGCCAGCCCGACGTCCGCCTCGTTCTCGAGCGCCGATATGTTGAACGGCACGAGCGTGTGCGGTACCGGCACCGCGCCGCTCGGCGTGAACGGCTTGCCCGTCAACGGCCGTTGCGGCCCGGGTACGCGAATCCCGTTCCTCGTCATCTCGCCGTATGCACGGAAGAACTTCGTCGACCACACGCCGATCTCGCAAGCCTCGATCGTGCGCTTCATCGAAGACAACTGGCTCGACGGTCAGCGCATCGGCGGCGGCTCGTTCGACGCGACGGCCGGCAGCATCTCGAGCATGTTCGACTTCACGAGCGCCCCGCGCACGACGCCGTTGTTCCTCGATACGTCGTTAGGCACCCAAGTCGCCACGGCGCCTTGAGCAAAGACGACGATTCGAGCTGCGTAACGCCCGAGGCAATGCCGGCATGGGACTTAGCGAGACCCATGGCGCAATAGTCCGATAGCGCGCTAGCGCAGCGAATCGCCCCCCACAGCCCGGCAACGGGCTGTGGCTTTTTGTCTGTCCGCACTCGACGCTTCACCTCCGACACGATGCAACCGCTCGACTCAGCCTTGCCGAATCCGGCAGCCGATCGCCGCTCCACCGCGAATCGCCGCTTTCTCATCCGCGCCACCGTCGTTGTCCTCGTGCTCGCCGCGGGCGCCTGCGCATGGGCGCTCGCCTATCCCGAGCGAACGCCTGCAGCCGTCGGCGAAATCGTGGAGCAATTGACAGGCGCCAATCCGCATCCCGTGCATCTCGAGCGCCCGGCCTCGGCTCCGCTCAGCGCAATGGCGCTGCTCGGCAAGCAAATCTTCTTCGATGCGAATCTATCGGCGTCGGGCAAGCTCTCATGTGCTTCGTGCCACAGCCCGGCCCATGCCTACGGTCCGCCCAACGCGCTGCCCGTCCAATTCGGCGGGCCGTCGATGACGCTTCAAGGCGACCGTCCGCCACCGTCGTTGATGTATCTGTATCGGCAGCCGAACTTCAGCATCGGGCCGGAGAAGGCCGACGACGATACGCCCGCGAATTTCGCGCAGCAAGCGGCTCGAGCCTCGGGCGTCGCACGCGCGCAAAAGACGGCAGGCGTGGCTCCGGCTAAGCCGGCCGATGTCCCGCAAGGCGGCATGTTCTGGGACGGCCGGGCCGACACGCTACAGATGCAGGCGTTCGGCCCGCTGATGAATCCGGTGGAAATGGCGAACACGAGCGAAGAGGCCGTCGCACGCAAGCTCGATACCGACGCCTATCGGAAGGTCTTCGTGCAGCTTTTCGGGCCGGACATCCTCAAGAATCCGCGCATGCTGCTGTCCGAAGCGATGTTCGCCGTCGCGCGCTACCAAGTCGAAGATCCCTCGTTCCACCCGTATTCGAGCAAATACGATTACTGGCTCGAAGGACGCGCTCGTTTGACCCAGGCCGAGCTGCGCGGCCTGAAACTCTTCAACGATCCGCAAAAAGCCAACTGCGCGGGCTGCCATTTGTCGCAGCCCTCGCGCGACGGCCAGCCGCCGATGTTTACCGATTACGAGTACGAGGCCTTGGGCGTCCCTCGCAACACTGCGCTGGCCGTGAATCGCAACGCGGGCTATTTCGACATGGGCTTATGCGGCCCGCACAGGACCGACCTCGCCGCGCAAACGCAGTTTTGCGGCATGTTCCTCACGCCGTCGCTGCGCAATGTGGCTACACGTCACGCGTTTTTTCACAACGGCGTCTATCGCTCGCTCGACCAGGTGCTGACGTTCTATAACCTGCGCGACATCGAGCCGGGCAAGATCTATCCACATGATGCGAAGGGCCACGTCGCGCAATACGACGACCTCCCTGCGAAATACCACGCGAATATCGATAAAGCGGATGCGCCGTTCGACCGCAATCCGGGCGATACGCCCTCGATGACGGACGCCGATATGAAGGACATCATCGCCTTTCTACAAACGCTGAACGACGGCTACCAGCCGGAGCGAAACAGCCGTTGAGCGGCGGCGGCCAACGCAGCAAGGTACCTAAAGACCCGGCGCATGCGCCGGGCGCCGGGCGCCGGGCGATAAAAAACCCGCGAAAGCGCGATGCCTTCGCGGGTTTTCTCGTTTCGGCGAGGCCGAATTAGGCGGCAGCCGCGTCCTTCAGCTTCTTCAGCGCACGCGCCTTGATGCGCACGCTTGCCGGCTTCGCCGGGAACCAGCGCTCTTCACCCGTGAACGGATCCTTGCCGAAGCGCTTTTTCTTCGCCGGCACGGCTTGTACGACGATCTTCAGCAGGCCCGACAGCGTGAATTCGCCGGCGCCCTTCTTGTGAACCGAACCGAGGATCGTGTCTTCGAGGGCAGCGAGCACCGCCTTGACGGACTTCGGCTCGACAGCCGAACGCTCAGCGATGTGGGCAGCCAGCGAGGCCTTCGTGAAGGTGTCCTTGATCGGCGACGGAGCGCCGGACGCCTTCACGGCGACCTTCTTAGCCGCGGTCTTCGCGGGGGCCTTCTTTGCTGCTGCTTTTTTTGCCGGTGCGGCGGCAGCTTTTTTCGCAACCTTCTTTGCGGAAGTCGACATGTTTCTCCTACCTATTGGTCGTTGAACGCACGAAGGGCGTACGACGTACACCGCTTCAAGGCCGGATTCTACAAGCGCAGCACGGCTTTATGCATCTATTTTGTGTTTCGAGCACGTGTTTACAGGGGGATTTGTTGCGTAGCGCTGACTTTTCGGCACGGCGAGAGCCGGATCGAAGGCGAATCTGAGCCCGCTTCGAGCCCGGCTCGTGTGCATTAGACGCCCGTCGACGGCGGGCTCAAAGGGTTTGCCCGTAGAAGGCAAACCCGGGTGCGCACATCCCTTTAGCAAGCGTGCTCACGCCATGCCGAGAGCAGGATCGCTCATGCTGGGGCGGCCCGTTTCGACGTGGCCCGCAAGCGCGCGAACGAATTTCGCATCGCTATCCACGGTCACGCGAAGGTCGTACCAGCCGTGAACGGCGCGTAAATCGACATACACGTCGGCGCTTTCTCCACCGGCCACCTTGCGAGTCAGCGCCTTGCCGTCATAAGCGTTCGACACCGTAAAGGTGCAAGCCGCCGTCCCTGCATTTTCGAGACGAAGCTCGGTGTTGCCGTTCGCGACGTCGTACGACTCGGCGACTTCGGGCACGGCCACCCCCGCGCTCCAGAAATGCGCGGCAACGGCTCGCCCCGCAAAATGGCGCACAAAGCCATTAGGGCCGTGCACGGCGTAATCGTAGGCACGGTCCGCATCGAGCGCGAATTCGTCGACGAGGTGTTTGTGCGGCTCGACCGTATAGGTCCGCGGCGCATCGGGGCTGGCAGTCCTGAAGACTTGAAACACCGCACCGGCGCGGCCCGTGTTCGTGAATCTGATGTCGAGACGCGATTTCGCCGCATCGACGTGCCCGCGCACGAAAACCTCGTACGGCAGCGCGCGCGCCGGGCGCACGCCGGGTTCCTGCCGCGGCTTCGCTTGAACGAGTGGGGGCAACGGCACGTAATCGGGATGACGTTGCTGGTCGGCCGGCGCATAGGCGCTGGTGCTGGGCAGCGTCGGCAACGCGGCGTTGGGATTCGCGAAATCGAAGGCGCGCGTCAAATCGCCGCAAACGGCCTTGCGCCAAGCGGTGATGTTGGGCTCGCACAGCTTGCGCCCGTGCCCGAACCGCCGCTCGATGAAGCGAATGATCGAGGTGTGGTCGAACGTTTCGGAACAGACCCAGCCGCCCTTGGACCAGGGCGATACGACGATCATGGGAACGCGCGGCCCCAGACCGTAAGGACCGGCAGGATAATTCGCGTTGCCCTGGAAATACTCGTTGGCCGTGTCGACGGTCGAACGCCCCGCTTCGTTCGACCAGGGCGCGTACGGCGGCGCAATGTGATCGAAAAAGCCGTCGTTCTCGTCGTAGGTGACGAGCAGCGCCGTCTTGCTCCAGACTTGCGGGTTCGACGTGAGCACTTGAAGAACTTGATCGACATACCAGGCACCGTAATTGGCCGGCCAATTCGGGTGCTCGGAAAACGCTTCGGGCGCGACGATCCACGACACCTTCGGCAGCGTGCCGTTTTGCACGTCCCTCTTCAGAATGTCGAAGTAGCCGCCGTTCGCGGCGACGTTCGTCCCAGTGCGCGCGTTCTCGTATAGCGGCTCGCCTGGCTGCGCGTTGCGATACTGATTGAAGTAAAGCAGCGAATTGTCGCCGTAATTGCCGATGTAAGCGTTTTGCGTCCACCCCCAGGCACCCGACGCATCGAGGCCCGTGCCGATGTCCTGATACACCTTCCATGAAATGCCCGCCGATTGCAGGACCTCGGGATACGTCGACCACGAATAGCCGGCTTCGGCATTGTCGATCACCGGGCCGCCTCCCTTGCCGTCGTTGCCGACCCACCCCGTCCACATGTAATACCGATTCGGATCGGTCGGCGTCATGCCGGAGCAATGATAGGCATCACAGATCGTGAACGCGTCGGCGAGCTGATAATGAAACGGAATGTCTTGACGCGTGAGGTAAGCCATCGTCGTCGTGCCCTTGGCGGGCACCCATTGGTCGTAGCGGCCGCCGTTCCACGCGTGCTGCGCCGTCGTCCAATCGTGCGGCAGGTCCTGCAGGAACTGCATCCCCAGATCGGGCGCGCTGGGGCGGAACGGCAGGACGTACCCCGCCTCCGCGACCAAAGGCTGATACCAGACGCTCTTGCCGTTCGGCAATTGGATCGCGCGACGATCGCCATAGCCCCGCACGCCGCGAAGCGTCCCGAAGTAATGATCGAACGAGCGGTTCTCCTGCATGAGGATCACGATATGCTCGATGTCGTTGATGCTTCGCGTCGCATCGTGCGCGGGAATGGCCAGCGCATTGCGGATGCCCGCGGGCACGGCGCCCATCGCGGCGGCTGCGCCTGCCGCTTGAGCGGCGGCGCGCAGAAAATCACGGCGGCTTGTCGATGTCATATGGTTTCGGATATCCGACGAAGGAATGGAACGAAAGGCGGCGCCGCGCAAGCGACGCACGCCGACGCACTACAGCAAAGCGATCCACCTGAACGCAACGAACCGGCAAGGAACCGGCAACGCACATACAACGTAAAGACAACGCACGGCACGGCGACGAAGACGAACGAGGCGCGGCGTGCCGGGGCGGTTGCCGCGCTCGCCGCGAAATCGACGACGCGTAGTGACGAGAAACCACGCGACGCGAAACGGGACGACCGAATCAATCCGCTGAATGCATGACGGGCGGCAGTAGCGCACCGGGCGTCCCGGGCTCCGACGACGAGCCGGTGGTATCGAACCGCTGCGCGCCCGCCTGTGCGCCGGTATCCGAGCGCTGGTCCGTATTCGCTTCAACCGAGAACGCGCCTGCGCCGGCCGCACCGGCAGACGAGCCGCGCGTGCCCGGCAGCATGGGGGCGGCGTCCGCTGCACGCGTGGATGCAACGCGCTCGTCCTCCCGGCTGCATCCCGTCACGGCCAGCGACGCAATCGATGCCGCCAGGACGACCGCAGCGAGCGTGAGCGTCCCCTTTCGCGCGACGGTATGCTCGCCGGCCGACGAACCGCTGGCGCGAGAAGCGCGACATATCGATGACGGCCATATGACGATCGCCACTGCACACTCCCGTTTCAATGCGCCGGTGCGCGCTGTGCGTCATGCATGCGCACAGCGCATCCGGTCGAATGGCGGACAAGCATAAAAACGAATCGTGTCCGCGCGATGAATCTCATCGAACGCGCCCCATGCGGCCAATACCGCGCGCCGCACGTGCCGCATGCGCCGCAAATTCGGGAAATGCCTGCACGCCCGGGCAGATGCCGGGCATGCTGGAAAAGACGAAAAGGAAGAAAAACGAGAAGCGTGAACCGAACGGATCAAGCCGGGCGCGCAAAGACCTAAGAAGCCGCGCCGATCGGCAGCCGTGCCACCAAGCTAGGGTGCGGAAGGGGCGAGATGGCCGACGAAATCGCGCAGGTAGGTGTGGAAGGCCGAACCGATTTCCGGGTGTCGCAACGCAAACTCGACCGTGGCCTTCAGATAACCGAGCTTGCTGCCGCAGTCGAAGCGCTGCCCGTAATAGCGGTAGGCGAGCACTTGCTCTTCCGCCAAGAGCGAATGCAGCGCATCGGTCAACTGCAATTCGCCGAGCACGGTCGGCTCGAGCCGGCGCAAATGGTCGAAGATGCTGGGCATGAGCACGTAGCGGCCGACGACGCCAAGGTTCGACGGCGCAGCTTCCGGCGCAGGCTTTTCGACGATGCCCGACAGCTTGAAGATGTCCTCTTCCCACTCGCGCCCTTCGACGATTCCGTAGGAGCGGCTATCCTCCCGCGCGATGGCTTCGACGCCGATGATCGTGCTGTGATAGTGATTGAAGACGTCGATCATCTGCTTCATGACGGGCTGCGCGCCATGAAGCAAATCGTCGGCGAGGATCACGGCGAACGGGCAGCCCGACACGAGCTTTTCCGCGCACAGCACCGCGTGGCCCAAGCCGCGCGCCACAGGCTGCCGCACGTAAAAGCAATCGACGTGGCTCGGCTTGATGCCGCGCACGAGGTCGAGCAGCTTGTCCTTGCCGCGCGCTTCGAGTTCGGCTTCGATTTCGTAGGACGTGTCGAAGTGATCTTCGATCGCGCGTTTGCTGCGACCCGTCACGAAGATGAGTTCGGTGATGCCCGCTTCGATCGCCTCCTCGACAGCGTATTGAATCAACGGCTTGTCGACGATCGGCAGCATCTCCTTGGGGCTGGCTTTCGTGGCCGGAAGGAACCGGGTGCCGAAGCCTGCGACTGGAAACACCGCTTTAGTGACTTTCAACATCGTTCTTCCCTTGGGGATGATTTTTTGAGAACGCTCTTTTACGCAAGTGCCATACCGGCCGCGCGTCCCTATCCGCCCCTTAGGCCGCACGACCGACCACAACTACATAGGCCGTCTCCGAACAGCACGACTTCTACCGATTCCTTCACATGACTCGGGCCCTTCAGCCATGAAACTTCCGCTTCTCCGAGTCCACCGCCTTGAGCGAGCGCAGCACTCTGACCGCTTGCGCATCCGCCGATGATTGCACGCCGTCGCCGCGCGCGACCGCCCCCGGCATCACCTGCTCGATGAAAGCCATGAAGCGCTGACGGAATGTGGCCGTGGAAAAACGCTCGGCATTCGTCCGGCAATCGAGCGCCGAGATGCGTTGCCCGTGCTGTTCGAATTCGCGCACGGCGGCAGCGAGCGCGGGCACCGTCTGCTCGCGGAAGAATAGGCCCGTCGCATGCGGCTGCCCGAGCTCGCGCACCGTTTCGAGCGCCCCGCCCTTGCCGAATGCGATGACCGGCGTGCCGCATGCTTGCGCCTCGACCGGGGCGATGCCGAAGTCTTCCTCCGCGGCGAAGACGAATGCTTTGGCCCGGCGCATATGATCGTGAAGCACAGCGAACGGCTGGTACCCGAGGATCTCCACGTTGGGGCCTGCCTTCGCCCGAATCGTCTTCATCTCCGGGCCGTCGCCGATCACCACCAAACGTTTGTCCGGCATGCTCGAAAACGCCTCGACGATGAGATCGATCTTCTTATAAGGAACCATGCGCGAAGCGGTCAGATAGAAGTCCTCCTTCTGCTCGCCCACGACGAACGACTGCACGTCCACAGGCGGAAAAATCACATCGGCCTCGCGCTGGTACACCTTCTTGATCCGGCGCGCGATGAACTGCGAGTTGGCGACGAAATGATCGACCGAGTTGGCCGTGCGAGTGTCCCAGTTGCGGATGTAATGCAACACCATGCGCGCCACGACCGAGCGCAAGCCTCGTGTCAAATTGGCCTGCTCGAGGTATTGATGCTGAAGGTCCCATGCATAGCGAATCGGCGAATGAACATAACTGACATGCACTTGATCCGGGCCCGTCAATACGCCCTTCGCTACCGCGTGACTGCTCGAAATGACGAGGTCATACGCGCTCAAGTCGAGCTGCTCGATCGCGAGGGGCATCAGCGCAAGATAGGCTCGGTATTTCTTCCTCGCAAGCGGCAGCCGTTGAATGAACGACGTCGTCGCATGCTTTCCTTGCAAGAACTTGCGATCGTCGACGAAGTCGACGAGGCTGAAGATGTCCGCTTGGGGAAAGCAGGCGATCATCTGCTCGAGCACGCGCTCGGCGCCGGCATAGGTCACCAGCCAATCGTGCACGATGGCGACGCGAGGCGCGCGTGCGGTCCGAGTGCCCTGCGCGGTGCGATATCCATCTTGCTGACGATGGAGCTTGGTGGGTCCATCGGCGAAAATTTCGTGGCTCATGCGCTTCTCCTCTAAGCGCCTTAGCCTACGAACAAACTATTCAGCGTAAACCCGTAAATTATTTCAAAAAAATGCCGAGGCCCGCTACGGTTGTCATACAGCCTGCGGCCGCGGACGACAAACGCGCCACACTCGCTTTTTTGATGCTTTTTTTGCACCGTTCAATGCATGCCCCCATGGCGTCTCCGGCGTCCCCGCCGTCGAGGTCATGCGGACCCATCGCGCAGACCTATCGTCCAATGCAGCGCCGCACGCGCCGGACACCGTTTCGAAATTGCACGTCTTGTAAAAATTGCAGTTCTCGTACTTTAGGAGGCCGCGCTGCCTGTGACCAGCTAACTAGGGTGATAGCTGGGCCGTACGCGGGAATCGACCTATACAGCGGCGCGCGATTGGCCTCAATGTCCCGCCGACGACGGGCCGCTCGACGGCGCCGGGGTCTTCAGCACGAGCGCGAGCGGGATGCAAGCAAGCAGCGCAATGGCGAGCACATAGAACGTTTCGGAATACGTAATGACGGCAGCCTGCTGCTGGATTTGCGCGGCGAACTGGGCGAGCGCTTGCATCTTCGCGTAGGCCGCGTCGCCCGATTGTGCGAGCCAATTGGCCGTGCTCGCCGCGATCCGTTCCTGGCCGATCGAAGAATTCGCGCTTACCGATTCGCGCAGCGCCGCGACGTGAAACGTATTGCGCCGATCGATGACGACGCCGATGACAGCGAGGCCGATCGAGCCGCCCACGTTGCGCGCCATGTTGTAAAGGCCGGCCGCATCGCCCGATTCCTCGCGCGACACCGCCGACATCGACGCCTGATTGAGCGGCATCATCGCAAGCATTTGACCGACCCCGCGCAGCAGCTGCGACCAGACGAAGTCGCCCCCGGCGCTTTGCGCGGTCAGACTGGTATCGAGCATGCAGCTCACCGCGAAGCACAGCAGCCCGCCCACCACCAGCAAGCGAAAATCCACCTTACCTAGGAGCCGCGGCAAGATCGGCATCATGAGAAACGCAGGTAGACCGGCGAGCAGCATGATGTTGCCCGATTGCTCGGCGTTGTAGCCTGCAATCAAGCTCAGAAACTGAGGCACGAGATACGCGACGCCGTACAACCCCGCGCCGACGGCCGACACGATGACGATCACGCTCGCATAGCGCGCGTTGCGCAGCAGCGAGAGCCTCAAGATCGGCTTTGCCGCGACGAACTGCGAAACGCCGATCAGAACGAAGCCGAGCAAAGCGGCCGCGGCGAATGCGACGATTTCGCTCGATTCGAACCATTGATGCCGTTGCCCTTCTTCGAGCACGAGCGTGAGCGAGCTGAGGCCGATCGAAAGACCGACGATGCCGATCCAATCGGCGTTGATGAAGTCATGCCAATGCGGCGGATCGGCCGGCAACCCGGCGATCAGCAGCGCAAGCAGCGCGACGCAGACCGGCAGATTGATGAAGAAGCACCATTTCCACGAGATGTTTTCGGCGAGCCAGCCCCCAAGAACGGGCCCGAGCAGCGGGCCGAGCAGCACGATGAGACCGAAAATCGTCATGCCGACGGCAAGCTGCGCGCGCGGCAGACGCGTTCGAATGATCGTCTGCGCGGTGGGAATCATCGCGCCGCCCGTGAAGCCCTGACCGACGCGGCCGATGATCATCCAATCCAGCGAATGCGATACCCCGCAAACCATCGAGAACACCATGAACAGCGCGGCGTTCGTCAGCAGGAAATTGCGCAGCCCGAACACGCGGGTAAGCCACGCCGCAAGAGGAATCATCACGATCTCGGACATCAGATAGCCCGTCGAGATCCACGTGCCTTCCGTGCCCGTCGCGCCCACCGAGCCTTGAATCTGCGGCAACGCCGAATTCGTGATCGAAATGTCGAGCGTCGCCATCAGCGCGCCGAGCGACCCCGCCGCCACCGCGACCCAATCGACCGCGCTTGCGCGCTCGGGATGGGCGGCGGCGCCGGCGCCGCCTGTTGAGCGCGTCGAGTCAGTCATGGCCGTTCGACGCCGCCACGCGCTGCGTGCCCGCACGAACCGAGCGCGTGTCCACGTCCACCGTCACCGAAAGCCCGGGCAGCAGAAGGCTGCGCGTTTGCGCGTCGGCGTCGACGCGAATCCGCACGGGCACACGCTGGACGATTTTCGTGAAGTTGCCCGTGGCGTTCTCGGGCGGCAACAAGGCGAATTGCGCGCCCGTGCCGGGCGCAAAGCTATCGACGACGCCCGGCAAATCGACGCCGCGCAGTGCATCGACATGCAGCGTCGCACGCTGGCCCGGCATCATGTGGCCGATTTGCGTTTCCTTGAAGTTGGCTTCGAGGTAGACGCTTTGCACGGGCACGACCGTCAAAAGGCGCGTGCCGGGCTGCACGTACTGGCCGATGCGCACGGAACGATCGCCGACACGCCCCGCGATCGGGCTGTAAAGCGTCGTGTCGTTCACGTCGAGCTGCGCCTGACGCATACTGGCCTGCGCCGCCTCCACTTGTGCACGCGCTTGCGCGATTTGCGCGCGCGTCGCATCGATCTGGGTCTGTGCGGAGCGCACTGCCGCCGCGTTGGCCGTGACCGTGGCGCGGGCTTGATCGCGTGTGCTGACGAGGCTGGCGAGCCGCTCCTTGGATTCGGCCCCCACCGCCGCCAGCGGCGCATAGCGATTCACATCGTCTTGCGCATGCTGGGCGGCGACACGCGCCACTTGCTCCTGCGCCAACGCCTGCGCGACGCTCGCCTGCTGTTGCTTCAAGTCGGCCTGGGCGCGTGCGAGGTCCGCCTCGCGTGCGTCGACCGTCGCGCGAGCCTGCGCAAGCGACGCTTCGTACTGGCGCGTATCGAGCCGAACGAGCGGCGCACCTGCCGGGACAGTCTCGTTGTCGCGCACCAACACCTGCGTGACGTAACCGCCGATTTTCGGGGCAACGGTGACGCTGTCCGCTTTCAGGTAGGCGTCGTCGGTGCTTTCGATGAAGCGCCCGATTGTCCACCAATGCGCGAACCACGCGATACCCGCGACAAGGACGACGAGCAGCACAGCGACGAGCCACCCGCGGTTGCGCGCGCGCCGCGGGGCGTTCCCGCCGGCCTCTTGCCGGGTCTTGTCGCGTGGCGGCGCGTCGATCGTCGTTGACATCTTGATGGTCCTGAGAAGGAGTAAAAGTAAAGCGGACACAATTATTCCAGTTGGAAAAATTGTGTCAAGTGATATATTTCTTACCCGGCCCCTCAGTAATCGTTGTTAAGGATTCCCCATGAGCGAAACGAAGCGCCTTCGCCGTTCGACCGAAGTCGGGTATGCGCGTGGCGAAGAGACCCGTCTTCGCATCATTCGAGCAGCGATCGAGTTGTTCGGCGAACACGGGTTCGTCGCGGCTTCGACGCGCGATATCGCAGCGCGGGCAGGCGTCAACGCACCTGCGCTGCAGTACTACTTCGAAAACAAAGAAGGGGTGTATCGTGCGTGCGTCGAACATCTTGCCGACGAGGTGTGGCAAAAATTCGGGCCGGTCGTGCAGCGCGCAACCGACACGCTCGCATCGACTGACGACGTCGCCCGGCTTATCGAGGCGTTCGTCGACATCCAAAACGTCATGATCGACAAAGCGCTCGCGGCGCCGTCCGAACCTACCCTGAAGCTGTTTTTCGTGCGCGAACAGGGTGGGCAAGAGCCGCCCATTGCGACGGACATTTTCCAGCAGCGCGTGCGCGGCCCCCTGAACGGCATCGCGACGGCGATCATCGGCAAGATCACCGGTACGCCCGCGAACGATCCGGTCACCGTGCTTCGATTACTGTCGTTGCACGGGCAATTCATGGCGTTTCACTTGGCGCCGCGCAGCGTCATGACGCTATTGGGATGGTCGCAAATCGACGAGGAAAAGACTGAACTCGTCAAGCAAACGATCTTCACGAACACGCGATCGTTGCTGCTGATGTGGGCGGGCGAGCGCGAGACGCGCCCCCCCTCTCACCAGCCGGCCGCAGAGGGAAAGAAGAAGGGCGATGCCGCTCGGCGGCGCAAGCCTTGAACATCTCGACGTTCGATGCCGGCTCCGCTCGCAAGCCGGCATCGAGCCCCCCGGCGCCGGAGCGCATCGCCGCGCTCGCGGTCCCGTGTCGCGCCGGCGAACCAGGCTCGATGCGCGCGGTCTGGCGTCGAAAGGTGAGCGTTTTCGGGATCGACTAACTCGACAGGTGGCGCAGCCGCCTCTGCAGCGGCGCCCGCGCGCGCCGTTTGGCGCTTGAGGTGAGCGTTTTCGGGAGTCCCCCGGCTCACGGATTTGCCCCCGGCCCTACACCTCGCCGCGCAACGTGCGCGCATACAGCGCGAGCATCTGCGCCGCATCGACGCCGATACAGACATCGCATGAGGGCCGCCCGTCCCAATCGGGCGCAGGCGCCGCGAACGTCGCCGGCTTCTGAATCGTGTGGCCGGCTGCAATGCCGTCGGTCAATACGCGCACCGGCCCGCTGCGCGTCGTATAGAGTTGCGGCGCCAGCAGATAAGCAACGGCCGAGGAGTCGTGCACGTAAATGCCCGCAAGCCCCGCGCTCGTTTGGTGAAACGTTTCGTAGTGCCGAGAAACGTCCCAGACGAAATGCCCCGCGTCACCGGCTTCGTCGCGTAGCTTGGCGAGGTATTCGGTCGTCATGATCGTCTTCTGAGTGACGTCGAGCCCGACGATCGCAACGGGCCACGTCGCGCCGAACACGATATCGGCCGCATCGGGATCGCCGAGCATGTTCGCCTCGGCGGCCGGCGACACGTTGCCATGCACGCCGTCCGTACCGAATGCACCGCCCATCACCACCACTTGCTTGACGAGGCCCGCAATTTCGGGCGCCTCGCCCAGCGCAAGCGCGAGGTTCGTGAGCGGCCCTACCGCGACGAGCGTGACCTCGCCGGGCGAAGCGCGAACCGTATCGACGATGAAGCGATGCGCCGCGCGCCCATCGAGCACGCCCGCGCGAGCCGGCCGCAATCCCGTGTTGCCGAGACCATCGTCTCCATGAATCCAGCTTACGGGGGCAGGCGCCATCCGCCGCAGCGGCGCCGCCGCCCCGCGAGCGACCGGGACACCCGGCGCAAAACGCTGCGCAAGGTAGAGCGCATTGCTCGTCGTCGTCTCGATCGTCGAATTGCCGAATACGCTCGTCACGCCCATCAATTCGATTTGCGGATGCAGTGCCTGAAAGACCAGCGCCATCGCGTCGTCGACGCCCGGATCGGTGTCGTATATGACTTTGTGCATGATCAAAGATAGAAAGCGTCGGGGAGTTGCTCGCGCGCGGTCGTGTCGCGCGTCTCGCCGCGAAGATTGCCGAGCCGGATCGCGAGCGCCGGGCCGCCGAGTTCGATGATGACTTGCCTGCACGCGCCGCACGGGGAAATGGGGCCGTCGGTGTCGCCGATCACCGCGAGCGCGGCGAATTCGTCTCGCCCGCATCCGGCTGCGATGGCGCTGAAAAAGGCCGTACGTTCGGCGCAATTGCAGAGACCGTACGAGGCGTTCTCTACGTTGCACCCTTCGAAAACGCGTCCGTCGTTGGCGAGCAGCGCCGCGCCCACCTTGAACTTCGAATACGGTGCGTACGCACGCTCGCGCGCGGCCCGCGCTCTTTCGAGCAATTCGTCCATCGTCATAAAGACCTCATTCTTTTCGATCGATTCGACTTCAATGCAGTGACAAAAACATACCCGCAATCGTCGCGCTCATGAGATTGGAAAGCGTTCCGGCCAATACGACGCGCAGCCCGTAACGGGCGACTTCCGAGCGGCGCTCGGGCGCCACGGCGCTGAAGCCGCCTGTGAGCACCGCAATCGACGCGAAGTTCGCAAACCCGCACAGCGCGAACGACAAAATCGCCAATGTCCGGGGGCTCAGCAGCGGCAGTCCAGCGGCGGCCACGCTCGCGGTGTCCTTCAAATAGGGGGAAAGCGATGCGTAGGCGACGAATTCGTTGAGAATGATTTTCTGCCCGAGGAAGTCGCCCGCAACGACGGCTTCGCGCCACGGCACGCCGATCAAATAAGCAAGCGGCGCAAACGCCGCGCCGAGAATCGATTGCATCGTGAGCTGCGGGTGTCCGAACCAGGCGCCGATGCCCCCGACCAAACCGTTTAGGAGTGCGATCAATCCGACGAACGCAATCAGCATTGCGCCGACCATCACGGCAATCTTGAGCCCCACTGCCGCCCCGGAACTCGCCGCTTCGATGACATTGGCCGGACGCCGTTCGTCGAAGCTCATTTGCTCGAGCTTCACGCGGCTGTCTTCGGTGGTGGGATGGATGATCTTCGCGAACAAAAGCCCGCCGGGCACGGCCATGAAAGAAGCGGCCAGCAAATAGTCGACGCGTACGCCGAGGCCCGCGTATCCGGCCAGCACCGAACCGGCCACGGCGGCCATGCCGCTCGACATGACAGCGAAAAGCTCGGCCCCCGTCATGTCGCGCGCGAACGGTTTGACGACGGCGGGCATTTCGCTCTGCCCCAGAAAAATGGTCGTGACGGCCGAGAAAGACTCGAGCTTCGACACGCCGAGGATCTTTTGAAACACGGTGCCGAGCACGACGACGATCCACCGCATGACGCCGATGTAATAGAGCACGGAGATCAGCGCGGTCACGAAGATGATGGCCGGCAATACACGCACGGCGAAGACGAAGCCGCCGTCGCCGAACAGGGCGAACATTTTCGATTGAACGAGCCCGCCGAATAGGAACTCGATCCCGGCATTGCCGTAATCCAAGACGTGATTGACGCCCGCCGCCATATCGGCCAGCACCACTTTACCGAACGGTACGAATAGGACGAACGCGCCGATCGCGATTTGCGCGAGCAGCGCCGTAACGACCGTGCGAGGCCGAATGGCACGGCGGTTCGTCGAAAAAAGGAATGCAATCGCCAATAACGCGGCGATGCCAAGAAGATTGCGTGCGATCGAGCCCATGTGTCTCCGGTGTTTGAATTGTCGTTGGACAGGCGGCGATGCTGCATGCAGCCGAAGCCAGAGGCGAAGCCGAACCGGAAGCTAGCGCACGGCCGAACCCGCGGCGAGAGCCCAAATCGAAGCCGCAGCCGAAGAAAAAACGCCGACGCGCTTTTCCTTCGGCCGGGCAAGCGCCGAGCGGCGCGCGTTACTGGTCGATAAGGAATTTCTCACGGCGCTTGCCGAGCCATGCGGGCGTGCGCCCACGGCCGCTCCAAGTCTTGCCCGTCTTGGGATCGCGGTACTTCGGCGGCAAGCCGCCGGTTTTACGCGACGTCGCCCGCTTGCTCGCAAAACCGAGTTCCTCGGCCGTGATGCCGTACTCTGCGATTTGCTCTTTGATTTGCGCAATCGTGGCGGACAGCTCTTTTTCCCGTGCGGCTTCCATCTGCGCTTGGACTTTGGCTAGCTGCTCGGTTAACTGCCGGTATGTCGCCATAAAAAATCGCCTCCTGGTTTTGAAGTGACGGTAAACGCTCCTCTGACCGGCCGTTTGCACAAAAGTGCAATCATTCGGCATTCGGAGCAACAGCAAAGTGCGGACCTCGGCGGCGGCGCCCGGCTGGTTCGCAGTTGCACGCACGGCCAGATGCGTTCAACCAATGCGTGAACTCATTTAGCCTTGCATGCAAACAACAGTTTGTGTGCGCCGCCCACATCCGATTGCTGAAGGATGTCGATGCTGCTCTGGCATAGGCCGCGTGCGTTTTCGATGCAATTATCCCAAGGGCCGGCGGCGGAGCACTGAACCGCCGTGGTCGGGCGGCCATCGCTCGTAAAGAGCGGTGCGCTGCCGCCGCAGCCCGCGAGAACGGCCGCGCTCAGCGCAGCCGCCGCAACCGAGCGCACGAATGCGCCCGAGCGCAATTGAAAGAAAGACGTGCCCTTCATGAACGAACTCCTTTGGCCTAACGTTCTTTTTCGATTGGCCGGAGTATGCCACGGCATAACGGCGATGCGTCGCCGGTATTCCGACGATTAGCGCCCAAGCATTCAAATCGCGATGCCGAGCGCGGCAATCTTCTTATAAAGCGTTGCGCGCCCCATCCCGATACGCGCCGCCGCATCGGCCACGCGCCCGCCGGCCGCGCGCAGCGCATCGCCCAGGAATCGCCGCTCGAAGTCGGCCATTGCCTGCGTATATGAATCGCAATTCAAATCGGATACGCCAGGGCTCGGGCGCGTCCCCGGCAGGCTTTCTCGCAGGCCGGCCTGTCCGGCCACGGGCGGCGCGAGCGACACGGCGCCGCCGATGAACGGCGCCAATGACCTTGCATCGATACGCTCGCTGTCGGAGAGCATCACCGCGCGCTCCAACGTATTGCGCAGTTCGCGAACGTTGCCCGGCCAGTCATGCCCGGCCAGCAACCGCAGTGCATCGTCTTGCAATTCGAAGTGCCTGCCATTTCCACCTCGCCCCGCCATGCAAAGTTCCTCCAAGATCGCGTAGGCCAACGCTTCGATGTCCGAGCGCCGCGCCCGCAACGGCGGCGCATGAATGGTCAGCACATTGAGCCGATAAAAGAGATCGGCCCGAAAGCGGCCCGCGGCGACTAGCGCCGGGAGATCGGCCGACGTCGCCGCCACGATCCGCACGTCGGTGCGTACGATCCGATTCGATCCCAGCGGCTCGAATTCCTGGTCTTGCAGCACACGCAGCAGCTTGCCTTGAAGCGGCAAAGGCATGTCGCCGATTTCGTCGAGCAGCAGCGTGCCGCCGTGTGCGAGCTCGAACTTCCCGACCCGGCCGCGGCGGTCGGCGCCGGTATAAGCCCCGGCCGCCGCGCCAAAAAACTCGACCTCGAGCAGCGTGTCGGGGATCGCAGCGACATTGACCGTCACGAGCGGACCGCTCGCGCGCGCGGAAGTGCCATGGATCGCATGCGCGAGCAGTTCCTTTCCCGTTCCCGTTTCGCCGAGCAACAGCACGGGCGAATCGACGTTCGCCGCGCGGCGCGCCTGGCGTTTCACTTCGAGACTCGCCGCGCTCGTGCCGACGAAGCTCGCCAACGTGTATTTGGCTCGCCGTGCTTGCGCCAGCGATTGCCGTGCGGCAATCAGTTCCTCTTGCACGCGCGAATAGTGCGAGAAGAGCGGCGTCAGCGATTTCATTTCGTCGAACAGAGCGAAACCGACGGCGCCGACCGTATTGCCGGCGTCGTCTTTCAACGGCAACCGCATGACGACGAACGGCTCGCGTCCGTTTTCCAGCACGTCGAGCAAAATCGGCTTACCCGTTTGCACGACCTCGCGCATCAGACTGTTCGGGATGACGGTTTCGCAATCGAGACCGATCGCCTGCTGCGTATCGGTGAAGCCGAAGCGGGCCGCGTACCGTTCGTTGATCCAAACGATTCGCGCGTCGGCGTCCACGATCAGCGTGCCTTCGCTGAAATTTTCGAAGGTCTTGAACAGCGAATCCATGGCGCGGCGAAGAATGGCGCCGTACTGCGCGGGCACGCCGATGAGATCGGTCGTCATCGAGGTCTACCTATCGGAATGTTTTCGCCGGCTGCGTCGTCGCATTGGTCCGCGCGCGGCGTCGGGCCGCGCGTCGTCAGGCGATCTTGCGGCGCGAGTCTCAAATCGGCGACAGCATATCTCAAAATAGAGACTCCCTCCAAGCCGCGCTGTAACTCGATTAGCGCCGCATCCTGTCATCGCTCGGCCGACCATTTCGCCATTCATGTCTCCGTTTAGAGACAGCCGCGGTCGCATCGGCAGCAATCAAGCGGCCAAAGCCCGCCGCATCGTGTGCTCGGCGTGCTGCGGCAAGCAATGGCACGGAACCTGCAATGCCCGCTGCTCGCGTTCGTTCCCGTGCCCTTCGCACGATCTCACAATCACAATTTGGAGACCCGATGTCGTTCGTCATCGTTCTTGCCGCATTGGCGTTCTTGATGTTCGCTGCTTATCGCGGCTACAGCGTGATCCTATTCGCCCCCATCGCCGCCCTCGCCGCCGTGTTGCTGACCGATCCGGCGGCGGTCGCCCCTGTGTTCACCGGCATCTTCATGGAGAAGATGGTCGGCTTCGTCAAACTGTATTTCCCCGTCTTTTTGCTAGGCGCGGTATTCGGCAAAGTCATCGAGCTCGCCGGCTTTTCCGAGGCGATCGTCGCGGCCGCCATTCGCTACATCGGCCGCGGCCGCGCCAATGCGGTCATCGTCGCCGTCTGCGCATTACTGACCTACGGCGGCGTGTCGCTGTTCGTCGTCGTCTTCGCCGTTTATCCGTTCGCCGCCGAGCTCTATCGCCAAAGCGGCATTCCGAAGCGGCTGATGCCGGGCGCGATCGCGCTCGGCGCATTCTCGTTCACGATGGACTCGCTGCCCGGCACGCCGCAGATTCAAAACATCATTCCCAGCGCGTTCTTCAAGACGACGGGCTGGGCCGCACCGGCGCTCGGGACGATCGGCTCGCTGTTCATCCTCGTGGTCGGGCTCTCGTATCTCGAGTGGCGCCGCCGTTCGGCGGTCGCGAAGGGCGAAGGCTACGGCGACTCGCTCGTCAATGAGCCCGAGCACGCCGGCACGGCTACGTTGCCGCATCCGCTCGTTGCAATCGCGCCGCTCGTCCTCGTCGGCGTGGCCAACTTCGCACTGACGAAGCTGATTCCGCAGTGGTACGGCGCCGATACGTATACGGTCCCGCCGGACGTGCTCCCCGGCGTTCATGCGCCGTTGTCGGCGACGATCAAAACCGTCGTGGCCGTCTGGTCCGTCGAGGGCGCGCTGATCGCGGGCATCGTGCTCGTCGTATTGACGGCGTTCAACCGCGTGCGCGAACGCTTCGCCGCGGGCACGAAAGCCGCCGTCGGGGGCGCATTGCTCGCTTCGATGAATACGGCCTCGGAATACGGGTTCGGCGGCGTCATCGCGGCATTGCCCGGCTTTCTCGTGGTGGGCGGCGCGTTGAAGGCCATTCCGAATCCGCTCGTCAATGCCGCCGTTTCGGTCAGTTCGCTGGCCGGCATCACGGGCTCGGCCTCGGGCGGCATGAGCATTGCGCTCGCGGCTATGTCCGATTGGTTCATCAAGAACGCGCAGGCGGCGCATATTCCGCTGGAGGTCTTGCATCGCGTGGTGGCGATGGCCAGCGGCGGTATGGACACGCTGCCGCACAACGGCGCGGTCATCACGTTGCTGGCCGTGACAGGGCTCACGCACAAGGAGTCGTACCGCGACATCTTTGCCGTCACGCTGATCAAGACGCTCGCCGTGTTCTTCGTGATCGCCGTGTACTACGCAACCGGAATCGTTTGAAAGAAGGGGCCGTGCGCCCCCTTCCGTGCAGACAGGCTGAAGCCGCCCCGGTATCGTCCCCGATTCGACGAACGTTGCAGGCGGACTTGCCCGCGCCGCTCACTCGAATCCGCCGCTTGCCGTAGCATAGACAGCCGACTTCCATCCAACGTCCAATGGAGAGATCGATGTCCACTACGCAAAGCAAGATCTTTTTGATCACGGGCGTCAGCACGGGCTTCGGCCGCGCGCTGGCGCAAGCAGCGCTCGCCGACGGGCACCGCGTCGTCGGCACGCTGCGCGATCAAGCCGCGCTCGGCGAATTCGAGCTTCTCGGGCCGGGCCGCGCGATCGGCAAGCTGCTCGACGTCACGCACACGGATGCGATCGCGGACGTGATCGCCGACATCGAGGGCAAGGTCGGGCCCATCGACGTGCTCGTCAACAATGCCGGCTACGGCTTCGAGGGCATTCTCGAAGAAACCACGCTGGCCGACTGGCGCAAGCAATTCGACGTCAACGTCTTCGGCCCCGTCGCCATGATTCAGGCCGTGCTCCCCTACATGCGCCGCCGCAGACGCGGGCACATCATCAACATCACGTCGATGGGCGGCTATATCACCGGGGCGGGGATCGGCGCCTATAACGGCACGAAGTTCGCCCTCGAAGGGATATCGGAAAGCCTGGCGAAGGAGGTCAAAGGGTTCGGCATCAAAGTCACGGCCGTCGCCCCCGGCGCCTTTCGCACCGATTGGGCCGGCCGCTCGATGGTGCGGGCCGAACGCTCGATCGCCGATTACGACACCGTGTTCGATCCTCTGCGCGCGCGCCGGCAAGAGATGAGCGGCAAGCAGCCGGGCGACCCGGCCAAAGCCGCGCGGGCGATGCTCGAAATCGTCGCATCGGACGACCCACCCGTGCACCTGCTGCTCGGCGCCGACGCCGTCAAGCTCGTGCGCGAAAAACTCGACGCGCTGCGAGCCGAACACGACGCTTGGGAAGCGCTGTCCAAATCGACCGACTTCTCTTGAGGCCCGCCCTCTGCGACGCTTCACGCGGTGGCGTTCGCTCTGCGCCAGATCGAGAGCCGCCGCTTTGCGCATCAGGGACGCACTAGGGACGCACTAGGGGCTCACTAGGGGCTCACTAGGGGCGCACACCGAACATGCCGTGCCAGAGCGTGTTGAACAGGCCCGCATGCGGCGAAGCGGCTTCCGATTCGGCCGGCGCTTCCGGCTCGGCCGCGCCGGGCTCACCTTGCGGCGAAGCGGGGGTTTTCCGACGAGCTTGACCGGCACGCGCGGTTTTCGCGCGCTCGCCGCCGGGCGGGCTCGTCGCCGGTGCGCCGTCGCGCTCCCGAGGCGCACCGCTCGTGCTACCGCTATGGCTGCCGATGTCCGATGCGTCGGCGCGCGATGCGCACAAGGCGGCGACGCCGTCGGCGATACGCGCCGCTAGCGCCTCGTCGCAACCTCTACCCAGCAAAACGCCGAACACGACATCGCGGTTGTGACCGCGCTCCGCATAACGCATGGCTTGCGCGACGTATCGTTCGTAGCGTTCCCGCTCCGCACGCTCGCGCGCCTCGCGCGCTTCCTGGGCCGCGCGCGCCTCTTCCGCCTCGCGCTGCCGCAGTTTGCTCATTTCCTCGGCGAACACGGCGTCGTACACGCGCCGCTGCTCCGGATCGGACAAGATCGCATAGGCTTGCTTGATTTCTTGAAACGCATCATGCGCGGCCGCCTCGCGGCCTTTGTTCCGGTCAGGATGCGCTCTCATGGCAGCCTTTCGATACGCCCGCTTGATTTCATCGTCGGACGCACCGTCGTGCACGCCGAGCGTTTCGTATAACGTCGCCATTTTTCGTCGAAGAGGGGAAGTGGCCGGCCCCACCGATCGTATCATCAGCACGCGCTCCAAGCCTGCGAGACGACGCCGCCGCATCGGTCCGAGCCGCCTGCGCACAGGGCTGCAAGGAAAATGTCAGCCCGCCGGTTTACCGATCGAGGAGGCAAGCCGGAAAACGAGCGCCGTTGCAAATAAAAATGAACCTTGAATCCATCCTTGAACGAGGGGGCTTGATTTCGTCGAGCGCTTCGATTTGAATGACGAGGCTTCGAGATCATTGCCGCGCATTGAGAGACTGTGCGGCAGGCCGAACCAAGTCATGCGTGGCAAGGGCGTTCGTTCTCACGGTCGTCTTTTAAGAATGACGCGGCGCTCATGACTGGTTCCGACGCGGGAACATAACTTTCACTATAGAAGCGGGCCTCTAAATGAGCGAAAAAAAGAAAGCGCTGATCGAAACCGCGACTCGGCTATTTTCGCAGTTCGGTTTTCACGCGGTCGGCATCGACCGCATCATCGCCGAATCGCGCGTGGCGAAGATGACGATGTACAAGCATTTCCCGTCCAAAAGCCGGCTCGTCATCGAGGTGCTGAACGAACAGGGTGCGGCGTTCACGGCAGGAATCGCCGCCGCCGTTGCGGCGCATACCGATGCCTTGAACAAGCTTCATGCGATTTTTCAATGGCACGACGCCTGGTTCCGTTCCGAAAGCTTCACGGGCAACATGCTGATTCATGCGGCGGCGGAATTCCATGCAGAGGAAAACGAAATTTTCAGCGCGTCGAGAGCGCAACGCGACGCATTCGTCGATTCGCTGAGGCGCATCCTCGGCGAGCGATTCGAAAGCGATACGGCGGACCGGCTCGCGAGGCGCTGTGCGTTGCTGCTCGACGGCGCCACCCTGGCTCGGCAGTTGGGCGGACGGGTCGACGCGGCCCGTGACGCATGGAGCATCGCCCAAGCGCTGATCGAAACCGAGCGCGCGCACGTCGCCTGACGATCGGACTCCGGCAATCCCGCCGGCAGTGAGGAAATTTGCAGCGTCAACCCCCGGGCGCGCGCTGTGTGGCGCTTTTTGTTCGCGCACTTTTAAAATGCGCTGACTGCGCCGAACTTCGCGATACACTCATCGGCATGAAATGGGCGGGAAGGCGCGCGCCCCTGGCGCCGTGGCGCTATGCGCGTTCGGCGACAGACGTACGCCTCTGTAAGCCCGTACAATCGCTTCACCACGACTCGAGGAAACGTTCGATGCGCACCACCGGCTCTTCCGGGGCAATGACCCTGCTCACCGAAATCCACGACACGGGCGGACACGTGGTCCGCACCTTGCGGCTCGAAGCGACAGACGACGGAAAGAGTATTCATCTGATCGAAATCGACGAACGCAAGCCGGGCATCCATCGCGAAGTTCGCTATGAGATCACCCCCGCGGAGCTCATCGCGGCGATCCGTGCGCATGGGGCGGAATTACCGGGCGAGCAACACGTGCGTTGAAATTACCGGGAAGCGGATTTTTCGCCGCTTTCGGTTTCTTATCCCTCTCAGGCACCTCTCTTTCCTTAGCGGTCTTTCCGCACCCGCTGCCGCAGTATTGGAACCTGGTGGCCGAACTCGGCCGGCTCGCGGCGGCGGGCGCTGCAAAACCACGGGGCGACTATGCCGGCAGACTCTCGCGCTCGCAAAGACACCAACGCTGCCGCGCGCATTCGCGTCGGCATTGGCGGCTGGACTTATGAGCCCTGGCGCGGCGCGTTCTATCCGGCGGACCTCACCCAGAAACGCGAGCTCGAATATGCGAGCCGCAAGCTGACTTCGATCGAAATCAACGGCACGTTCTACGGTACGCAACGCGCGACGAGCTTCGAAAAGTGGCACGACGAGACGCCCGACGATTTCGTCTTTTCGCTCAAGGCGCCGCGGTTCGCCACGCATCGCCGTGTGCTCGGCGAAGCGGGCGAATCCGTCGAACGGTTTTTCGAGAGCGGCGTGCTCGCGCTCAAAGATAAGCTCGGCCCCATCAATTGGCAGTTTGCAACGACCAAGCAATTCGATGCCGAAGATTTCGACGCGTTCTTGCGACTGCTCCCGAAGCGCATAGACGGACGCGCGATCCGCCATGCCGTGGAAGTGCGGCACACGAGTTTCGATCATCCCGAGTTCATCGCACTGCTGCGCGAACATGGCGTTGCGGCCGTCATCGCCGGCGATAGCGAATATCCGCAAATCGCCGACGTCACCGCGCCATTTGTCTATGCGCGCATCATGGGCACGGCCGAAGCCGAATCGCTTGGATACTCCGCCGGCGCGCTGGATGCCTGGGCGTTGCGTGCGAGAGCGTGGGCCGCAGGCAGTCACCCCGACGATTTGCAGACGGTCGCCGCCCCACCGAAGAAGTCCGGAGCGCGCGACGTCTACCTTTATGTCATCAGCGGCTATAAGGCGCGCAACCCCGCCGCGGCAATGGCGCTGATCGAGCGTCTAGGCGGTGCGCCAGGGCAATGAAAGGAGCAACGAGGCCCTTAACGACGCGTTCCGGATCTCCGGCCGGCTTTCACTCTAGCCACTCCCCTGCGCCCTGCTTCAACGCCGCACTAAACTCGTCGAGCCAGCCGATCGACAAACGCCAACTCTGCCAATACAGATCGACATCCAAGTGGCGGCCCGGCGCGAGTTCGACTAGCGCTTCATCATCTAATGCGGCGCCGATCATCTGAGTCGGGCACATGCCCCAACCCAATCCCGTGATGCAGGCGCGCAAGAAGCCGCCGACGTGCGGCACCCAATGTTGCGGCGGGTCGAGATCGGCGCGCGTCACGCGTCGCATGAAGCGCGACTGCAAGGCATCCTTCGGATTGAAAACGACGCATGGCGCACGCCGCAGCGAATCCCGGTTCACGCCATCCTTGAAGTACCGATCGAAGAACGACGGAGAGCACACGGCCAGGTAGCGCATGCGCCCGAGCCGAATCGAACGGCAGCCCTGGACGGGCTCCGCCTGTGTCGTCACGGCACCTTGCACGCTGCCGTCACGAATGCGCTGCGCCGTATGATCCTGGTCGTCGATGACGAGGTCGAGCAACATGCGTCGCTGCGCGCAAAACGCCGCGACGGCATCGATGAACCACGTCCCGACGCTATCGTCATTGACAGCCACGCGCAGCGTGGGCCACGTTTCGCCCAGCACGCTGCCCCCCATGGAAGGCATATCGTCCGACAGCTGCGCCTCGAGCAAGCGCACCCGCTCCGTATGGCGGCACAGCAATGCGCCCGACGCCGTGGCGACACACGGCTGCCCACGCTTGACGAGGACACTGCCGACACGCTCCTCCAAAAGCTTGACGCGTTGCGAAACCGCCGACGGAGTGACGTTCAATTCGCTTGCCGCCCGGTCGAACGAGCCGAGGCGGACGACGGCAGCAAGCGCGTCGAGCAGTGCGTAATCCAACATTAGCGTTCCTTAACTCGCCTTAGGCAAATTAGCTGTTCTTAGAAGCAACCGGCATGCAGACTAACGCCATTGCTTCGCATCGTCTACTCGCATCAATCATGAACTGGACCGCCTACTCGCACGGCGCGGCGCTTTGCGCCTCGCTCATCGTTACGATCGGCGCGCAGAACGCTTTCGTTCTGCGCCAAGGCATCTTGCGCTCGCACGTGGGCAAGATCGTCGCGCTTTGCACGCTGTCCGACTTCATCTTGATCGGCGCGGGCGTGGGCGGCGCATCCGCGCTTGCAATGCGCTATCCGCGTTTGGTCGAAATCGTGCTGTATGCGGGGCTTGCGTACCTCGCCTGGTTCGGTTTTTCCGCGCTTCGGCGGGCCTGGCGTCCGGCGCATACAGTGATCGACGTGAGCGGCGAGCAAACCGCGGAGCCTGGCGCGGCCTCTCAGCGTGGTTGGCCAGTCGTTCTAATGGCGCTCGCGTTCACGTGGCTCAACCCGCACGTCTATGTCGACGTTCTCTTGCTGATCGGCACCGCGGGGGCGCGCGAACCCGAAGGATCGCGCGTCGCATTCGCCCTGGGAGCGATGACGATCAGCCCGCTGTGGTTCGCGGCGCTAGGCTTCGGCGCTCGCCTGCTGGCCCCGCTGTTTCGCAAGGCCACCGCTTGGCGCGTGCTCGACGGTGCGATCGGCAGCATGGTTTTATTCGTCGCGGCCGTGCAACTGCGCTGATGCCGCGGGGGCTTTCATCCGAGCGGACCGTAACCATTGCCCGACCGTGACCATTACCCAATAGATCGGATACCTAAGCATTTCGGCATGACGAATCGTCACGACTTCATGATATAAAAGCGGCGGGCAATCGTTTGCGCGCTAGCGACGCGCGCTCAACCGCTGGAGTGCTTCGGATGAAAATCGTCGGCTACTGCATGCTCTGGGCAATCGCATTCTCACTGCTCGTCGCCATCTGCATCATCATCAAGCAGGGGCATGTTCATTCCAGCGGCGACAAGGACGGCGACATCGTCGCCGGCAAGGCCGCCGCTCGTCTGCCGGTCCCATCGCCGGCGCCGAAACCCATCGCGCACGCATCGCTGCCGTCCGTTTGAGCGGCCGGGCAGCACACCGTACTTCTAACTGGCCACCGCCAGTCCCGCGATTTCCCGCTCCAGATACGAGCGGGAAGCCCGCACTCGCGCTTCGCCACGACGCAACGATAATTCCCCGCGTTAATCCGCTCGGTTTGGTTTTCCCCTATTCATTCAGTTATTGTGCGCACACATGCGCTGCGCGCATGCGCAATCGATAAAATCGCCGCTTTTAAAAAAGCTATAAGCTTGAGCATAACGCCGGTGAAAACGTTTGCACCCCGCTTTATTGCGTACTGTCTCCTCCACCTATCCCTGGCCGTCTGCTCCCGGAGCAATGATGCGCCGCCGCAGAAGCGCATCTCGAAAAGATTCACTCAAACCGCATGGCGTGTAGGTGAAATCTCAGTGGATGGTGCGTTTTAAACGATCGTCCAAACCCACACAAATACTGAACAAAATAGAAAAACTCGTTTGGACCGGCGTCTCTATTTACATAAATCGCGGGACGACCGTAAGGTAACGCCCGCAGCCTCTTCTATGCCAATTGAGAGGCGAATATCCAATCGAACTAAATTCTCGCGCGTCGCGAGAGGCTCGGGCGGGCGTCAACGCGCCTAACCGAGTCTATAGGAGACAGCTATGCCGCAACTTGCGCGCATTCCATCCGTCGTTGCCGCATCCGCAACCGCATTCGCAGTCGCGCTGCTGACCGCCAGTTGCGGCGGCGGCTCCGGCGACCCGGCGCCCATTGCCACTATTGCGCCGTGTGCGAGCAATACATGCTCCGGAGCGGGTGCGACCACGCAACCGGCCACGCCGAAGGCGTTATGTCCCGCCTCGCTCGACTACGACACCGTCTATACCGGCGGCTCCGGCAGCGGCGAGTACGTCAGGGTCAAATTCGACACGTCGAGGAAGCAGTATGAAATGACGTTCATCGAATCCGAAGTCCCCACATCGGCGGGACAGGTCAACACGACGCGCGCCGGGCTCACGATCACGGGAGATTTCGAGAACCCGAATCTCTACGCGGTCACGAACGGGCACGGGGTAGCGACGACCCCGCTCAAGTTGCCGACCCCCGAACAAAACCGCTGTGCCTTTGTGCTGAAAAACGGGCAAACCTCGGACGGCAGCTATCAAGTCGCCATCGATCCGAACGATCCGCCCATGCTTTTCGTCGGCAACGGCATCGTCGGCGGGGGCATACCGGGCTCGACGGTCCAGTTCGACGGACTTACAGTGGCCCCGGGCGTCCAGGTGGCGGTCGTCCCGAGCCACCGCTTCGACTATTACCCGTTCATCGCTTTCAGCAAGACCGTCACCGATTTCTCGAAAGTGGCCGGCCGTTACAACGAATTGGGCATCCACTTCACGCCCTCCGGCGGCAACTTTCAGACGACAGCGGCCATTCCGACCGGCACGGCGCTCGGGTGGCAGCCCGACGGCGTTCAAGTGACGGAAACGATGAACGCCGATGGCTCGTGCACGCCCGACAGCGGCCAGTCCTATACGTCTTGTCCGACGACGGGCGCCAATTGGACGCTGAGGACGAACACCGACGGGTCACAAGACAACGTGTTCACGAGCGCCGCGAACATCGTGGGGCTGGGCACCGTCTATCCGGCCGTCGGCGCCGGATTGTTGCAGTCGGGCTTGGCGGGCAATCAAGCGCACGGAATCATGATCGCGGGCGATTTGGACGGCCAGGTGGTCCCGGTGGTCATTCGCGTGGGCTATGCGCATTCGGGCACAGGGCTGCTCGATTCGTCGGTGGACGATCAGTTGGGCATCTCGCTGCTCGCACCGGCGCAGAACGTCGATCCATCCGCACTCTCGGGCGCGTTCATCGGCGCCAATAGCGTCACCGCTTGCGGCATCGTCAGCGCATACGGGCCGACTTCGGCCTCGCCGCCCGTCTATGAAGGCGCGTGCCTCGACGATACGACGACGAAGAGCCCCGGCGTCAATTACACGTCGACGATCTTCGAAGGTGCGAACGCCGCATTCCTGAACCCCTTCACCTCGACGGCCGCGACGAACTTCGCGCTCGACTTCACGCAAACGCAGCCCGGCCTCGTCAAGGTGACGGCGAAAAACGACTTCGCATCGGGCGCCGCCGCCGTTTTCAAAACGGGCGACGCCGGCTATCTGATCAAGGTGGGCTCCGTGTACGCAATGCTGATGAACGGCACAGGGCTTCCCAATCCATTCTTCACGATTGGCGCGTTCGTACAGTAGCGGCGGTAGTGTTCGACGGATGGCCGGCAGCGCCAACCGGCCGCCATTTCATCCTGCCTTAACCTAATGAGAGGTACTCGACATGAAGAGTCTCAAGCTCATCCCCGTAGGTGCGGCGTTGGCGTTGTACATCGCAGCCTCGGCCTCGGCATTTGCGGTGACAGTTTCTCCGGCAGGCCCGATCAGTCTGACGGGCTCCACCACCCTGACGAAGTCGGGCATCGCCGTAGGCTGTTCGGCGACGATGGCCGGCTCCGTCTCCAGTAGCGGTGCGATCTCGATCACGTCTGCCAGCTTTAGCGGTAATGCATTGTGCACGGGCGTGACGGCCGCCGGCCTGCCGTGGACAGGCCAAGTCCTATCCACGACGAGCCTGTCGCTGAACGGCGTCGCGGTCAATACGCTGCTAGGCGCGTGTGGGCCGAGCGCGCTCAGCGCAACCATCACGGAAAACCCCAATCCACAGCAAACGATCATCGGCCTTTCGAATCAAGTCCTTTCCGGTGGCTGTTCGGTATCGGGCTCGCTGACGACTACGCCGTACCTTTCAGTTCAATGACCGCTAGCCGCGCCTGATCGGCCGCGGCATTCCGCGCGCGCCCGCCTCACGAGGAGCGGGCGCGCCGATACATCGAATACCTGCATGGCACGCGCATCGCGGCCGGCCGCTCGACGCGCCGGTTTTCGTTCAGAACAATTTATTCGGGACTCCTTATGATTTGGCGTAGTCTGCTCTCGATGGCGCTGGCCGCTTTCGTTCTCGCCGCATGCGGCGGTAGCGGCGGCGGCGATCCGCCCGCCCCGGTCGTGACGCGGCTATGTCCGCAGGCGATCGACTACAACACGGTGTTCACCGGCGGCGCAGGCTCGGGCGAGCTCGTGCAAGTGCAGCTCGACACGACGGCGATGACTTACCAGATCACCTACTTGGCGTCGCCCGTGCCCGTCGCGAAAGGCACCGTCTTGCCGACGCGCGCGACGGCTCCCTACAACGTCGCCACCGGCACGCTGACGCAGGAAACCCTGCTGCCGACGACGAAGCTCAATCAATGCGCGTTTCGCTTGAACGACGCGAGCCTCGATCCGACGCGGCCCGCCCGCGTCTTTCTAGGCGAAGGCGTACTGGGCGGAACGATTCCAGGCGCAGAGATCGAGTTTGCCGGTGTGGCTGGGGTGGGCGTCGTACCCGACACGACGTTTCCGTACTACCCGTTCATCGCGTTCTCGCAGACGTCGACGAGCTTGGCGGAAATCGCCGGCGCCTATTCGATGCTCGGCTATCACAAAGTACCGTCGCAGAATTTCGACCCGGTAGCCGTCGATGCGTCGATGACCATCAACGCCGACGGCAGCTTCACCGAGTGCGACAACTCCGGCCTCTACGCGGGGCAATGCCGTCAACCGGGAACGAACTTCGTCGCCCGCGCCGATTCGCCGACGTTCGAAACCGATCGTTTCACCGGCCAGGTCGCGCCGACGCAAGCCGTCAACGGACCGCAAGCCCAGGGCATTTTGATCGTGGGAAAGCTGCGCGGTCAGTTGGTGCCGATCCTCGTTCGCGTCGGCGCGGCCGACCCATCGATCGTCGCGCCGTCGGGCTCCTTACCGAAAACGCCGCTTGCCGACGACGAATCGGGTATCGCGATGCTCGCGCCGCAAGCGAGCGTGGCGTCCGGCTCGCAAAACGGCGAGTTCATCGGGGTCGACAGCAACTTCACCTACCGCACGACAGCGCTCACGAACACGCAAGCGACATTGCTCGATCCGTTCAACCCGTCGCTTGCCGGGCTCGCGACAGCGCTCGATCTCGATTACACGCAAACGCTGCCGGGGTTGGTCACGACGAAACAAACCGGCGCGGCGAGCGCGACGCCGACCGGCAAGATGATTTTCTCGGGCGGCACGATCGGATACCTCGATACGTCGGACCCCAGCGCGCCGTACTTCGCCGTCAGCGCATTCGTTCAGTGATCGCATAACAACAGTGCCGAGGAAGCATGAACATGGGGATCAAGAAGGCTTTTGCGCCGCTCGTCGCAGCGTGCGTCTCGACGGGCGCATATGCACAGCAGGCCGGCGACAATGTGGTTTCCGTGGGTTGGTATCACATTGCGCCGCAGTATTCGAGCGATCCGTTGACGACCCACGTGGCGCCGATGCCGATCAACGGGCCGCTTGGGCTGCCGTTGGCGTTTACATCGGCCGGCACGGGCTTGACGGTCAGCAACGCCAATACGCTCGGGCTGACGTTCACTCATTTCTTGACCGACCACATCGCCTTGACGGCGCTCGGGGGCGTACCGCCGGAGTTTCGTATCAGCGGCTATGGCGTCATCCGGCCGCCCGGACCGGCGGGTGCGCTCGGGCACGAGAACTTGAGCGATCCTTCGAACAACCCGATCGTCGGAAAGGTGCGCCAATGGACGGCCGGCGCGATGCTGCAATACTTCTTCGGCAAAGCCGAAATGCGGTTCCGGCCGTTCGTCGGCGTAGGCATGACGTATACATGGTTCAACGCGTTCCACCTCAATCCGAACTTCTCGCAATCGCTCAACGAGAACTTGGGCAGCGTTCTCGCGGCCGGGGCCGGCAAGCCCGGACCCACGAGCATTTCGGCGAAGTCGTCTTCGTCGTGGACCCCGATCTTCAATATCGGCGCCGCCTATGCGCTGACGAAGCACTGGCAACTCAATGCCTCGGTGTCGTACATGCCGCTGAAGACTTATGCGGAGACCGATATCGAAGCTGCGGATGGAACGCTGCTCGCGGTGAGCAAAGCGAAGCTGAAGGCGGATCCGATCATCACGTTCCTGGCCCTGTCGTATCGGTTCTGAGGCAACGGCAAATGCCCGAATGGTCTCTCGCGCCAGACCGTATCAACGCGAACCGTTCGGACAGCCGCCGTCGCACGGCACGCGCCGGAAGGCGCCGGCAGCCTGGGAGAACGGCTCGGCGTCACGCGGGTTCCGGCGCGTATTCGATCAGGTCGCCCGGCTGGCAATCGAGATACCGGCAGATCGCCTCGAGCGTGCTGAACCGCATCCCCTTCACTTTCCCTTGCTTCAGCAGGGAAAGGTTTTGTTCGGTGATGCCGATGGCTGCGGCCAAGTCCTTGGACTTGACCTTTCGCGTAGCGAGCATCACGTCGAGCCTGATGACAATGGCCATCATCGCCGCCTTATACGAATTGCCGGTGTTCGGAATCGAGTTCGCTCGCCTGTTTCAGAATTTGCGCGATGACGGCAACGCAAGCAGCCAGAAATAGCGCGACCAGGTAGCCGGAGCCGAAGCTCAGCGAAACGACGTGATGCCCCGCCGGTTCGCGCAATGTCGCCCACATGCTCAAGAGCGGCTCGCAAAGCACGCTCAGCAACACCCAGACGGCTGCCGATTTACCCGCTTTCCCAAGATGCGTTGCCGCCGCTCCCGAGAAGTATTTTCCGCGCGCATAGAGGTTGAAGAGGGAGCGCAAATGACGCAGTCCATGCGCCAAAGCCAGCAGCGGCACGCTGGAAAGCAAGATGCACCCGAGCGTTTGCCACCACGGCATGCCGGATAGGTCGAGGCCGAGCCTCGATACGAGGCCGTTCGTCAACGCAACGCCTAGGCCGTATCCATTCGCCGCAGAACCGATGCCGGGAAACCACCACACCGCCGCGTTGAGCAGGAGCATGCCAACGATGAACCACAGCGTGACGAAAGCCATACCTTGGCTAAGACGGGCGAGACGTTGTGAGGTCATGTCTATCTCCGTGAGAGTTGAGCGGAGCACGATCATGCTTCAAAACTTATCGCAAAACAATCATTTTTCATTCTAGAACAATCAATCTTGATGCGCGACGGAACAGCAGCACGCAGCGTAGCGCGTCCGTACGCGCGCGATGCCGAGGAAGTCGATTTTCGGACTAGGTCGCACCGCAGACGGTATCATTGCGCTCTCGACCCGCTGGAACAACGCAGCCTCGCGCCGCGATGGCTGCCCCGATTTCGCCATCTCCCGCCGATGATTACCACCGCCGCCAGAAACCCTCGTCATTTGATCGGCCCCGCCGTCCTGCTTGTGATCGCCGTGCTCGGGCTGTTCTACGTCAAATGGTTTCCCTATTACAACCGCGCTTTCGTTGCGGCCAGTCAGCACTCGATCGGCGGATCGATCTTGATGGGCGACGCAGCGGCGCCGCCCGCACCGTCGTGGAACGCTGCGCTCGGCTATGCGATCGCCTACGGCAAGGCGATTTGGCAGGCCATGGTGCTTGGTTTGCTGCTCGGCTCGGCCGTACAGGCGCTGATTCCCTCGCGCTGGATCGTACGTGCGCTCGGCAAAGGCGGCTTCGGCAGCGTCGTGACCGGTGCGGTCATGTCGTTGCCCGGCATGATGTGCACTTGCTGCGCCGCGCCGGTCGTCGCGGGGCTGCGCGCATGTCGTGCGGCACCCGGTGCGGCGATCGCATTCTGGCTTGGCAATACGTTGCTCAATCCGGCCACGCTCGTCTTCATCGGCTTCGTGCTCGGCTGGCAATGGATGGGGCTGCGCCTCGCCATCGGTCTTGCGTTGGTGCTCGGCGTAGGCTATCTCGTCGATTCTCTGGCGACGAAGCAAGAGGCCGACGCAGCGCAAAGCGCGCTTGAAGAAATGACAACGCAAGAGGACACGAGCGCCATGTTCATGCGCTGGGTGAGGATCCTTGCGCGCATGACGCTGCGACTCGTTCCCGAATATGTCGTTCTCGTTTTACTGATGGGCGCAGCCCGCGCGTGGCTCTTCCCTCACATCGGCCCCGGGATCGGCGCAAGCATCCCCTGGATCGCAGCCTTCGCCATCGCCGGCGCCCTATTCGTCATTCCGACCGCGGGCGAGGTGCCGATCATTCAAGCCATGTTGTCGCTCGGCATGTCCGCGGCGCCCGCGGCGGCGCTGCTCGTGACGCTGCCGCCCGTGAGCGTGCCATCGCTCGCTATGCTCGGCCGGTCGTTTTCCACGCGCATCCTCGCGCTGACCTGCGCATGCGTCGTCCTCGGGGGCATCGTCGCCGGGGCGATTGCGGTGATGATCGGATTGCCGGGCGCTTGAAGCAATACCATGGAGGACCAATTCATGACCGGGTCGAGACAAGTCAAAGCGTACATCCTCGATGCATCAGGCCAACGGATACCCCTTTCCGTCGATTCCCTCGTGCTGGAATTCCCCTCCGGCGATGTGCTCGAAGTCTGCTGGGAAGAACAGCGCGCCGACGATCCTCGTCCCACCGGCATTGAAGTGTGGGGTGGGCGCCGCGTGACCGAACCGATGACGCAAGAGGATATCGACGCACAAACACGCGGCACGTCGGTCGCGTTCTTGCCGGCCGCCGCGAACGTCGTGCTCGTGCATCCGTACTCTTACCCGATTCGCCCGGGAGAAAACGAGGCGCGTTGAAAGTTTCGGTAAGGCGGGCAGAGGCCGTTCGACATTCAAATTAAGGGCCATTAGCCGTAATGTCGTGTGCGTCTCGACCATCGGGGTCGAGGCCTGAAGCTGACCGCCACACTTACGGAGACTATTCAATGTCAATTTCCGCGTTGACCGATGCGAGCGCCAGCGCGCAACTCTGGCAAACGCTCAAGACGAAGCACTATGCGTCGCAAACGGACAGCAGCGATTCGGCGTCGAGCACGGATACCAGCAACAACCCGCTAGCGGCCGCCATCGCCGCTGCGCTGGCTCAAATCGGCCTGAGCACGTCCAGCACGTCGTCCACGACCGCCTCGTCGGATTCGATCTCGACGTCGACCTCGAGCACCAGCTCGACCAGCGACGCAACGTCGTCGTCGAGCTCGATCAGCAGCGCCCTGCAGCAGTTCCTCGGCGATCTGTTCTCGGCCGCGTCGCAGCAAGGCGGCGATATGCCGCCTCCGCCGCCTCCCCCGCCGCAAGCCGACGGAAACAGCGGTAATAGCAGCAGTACCACGAGCGCATCGACCGACACGTCGTCGACCGATGCCTCGTCGACGACGGCCTCGATGCCGCCTCCGCCGCCTCCGCCGCCTGGCCAAGGCTACGGCAACGACCTCGCCTCCGCCCTCGAGAGCCTGGCGCAATCGCTGTCGTCGAGCTCCAGCAGCACGTCCACGGACACGACCGCGAGCAGCACGTCCAGCGCCACGTCGAGCACTACCTCGGCCGCCAGTACGCTGGAAAGCGACTTCGAAAATCTGCTTTCGGCATTTGGCGCATCGACGAGCAGCAGTTCGAGCGATTCGACCGCCACGCTCCAGCAGTTCTTGACCGCGCTTGTGAGCAACCTGCAAAGCGCAGGCGGATCGTCGAGCGGCTTGTTCGTCAGCACGTCCGCCTAATACGGTCTGCCGCCTGGCCCGCGCGTAAAACAAGCGCGGTTCATACGCCCCCGCCGCGGCGCATCGATGCGCTCGGCGCGGGCGAATCGTCTATATCGTATCGTTCCATGCGATGATCGCGGGTGCGCCCGCCGCCGTTGGCCTCGAGCCCGGCGGCACCACCCCGCCTGACGCCACACCATGAAATCCCAGATTTTGATAGTCGACGACGACCCTGTCGTTCGCGATCTGCTGTGTCGCTTTCTACAATCGAACGGATTCGATACATCCGTTCTGCACGACGGCACGCATCTGCGACGCCGCCTCGAACTGGAACGCCCGTCGGTGATCTTGCTCGACATCATGATGCCGGATACCGACGGGCTGACGGCGCTCGCGGCGCTGCGCGCAGCCGGGGACGACATCCCGGTCATATTTCTCAGCGCGCGCGGCACGGTGCCCGAACGCATCGCCGGCCTCAAGCTCGGCGCGGACGATTTTCTGCCAAAGCCGTTCGATCCGGACGAGTTGCTTGCACGGATCGAAGCCGTCCTTCGCCGCCGCGGGCCGGCACTGGCCAGCGCGCCCGATACGCGTGGGCGATATGCCTTCGGACCGTTCGCCGTCGACTTCAGCGCGCGGGCGCTGTTCCGCCACGGCGAAGCGCTACCGCTTCGCAACAGCGAATTCGGCCTGCTCAAAATTTTGACGAGCCATCCTTACAAGGTATTGTCGCGCGTTCTGATTCACGACCTGATGCATCGCGACGAAATCGCCTTCCACGATCGCAGCCTCGACGTACCGATTTGGCGCTTGCGGCGCACGATCGAGATCGACCCTTCACAACCGCGCTACATCCAAACCGTTCGCGGCAAAGGCTACGTCTTCGTGCCCGACGCCGCAGACCCGCCGGTGCGTCCGTGAAGGAGCGTCGATGCGCAACCCGCTGAACACGCTGTTCGGCCGCATGGCCATGCTGTCGGCCATGGTGCTCCTCGCGATGCAGGCGGGCTGGTTCATCATCCTTGCGATTCACGAGCCCCGGCACGAAGCCGATGGCTTCGCACGAGGCATCCTGTTGGCTTTACAGGCGACGAATGCACAGCAAATGGGCCCAAGCAGGTTGCCGCCGGGCCCGCCGTTGCGGCCGCTGGCTTTTGACGATGTGATGCGCGCCCCCGCCGGCGCGGAAGGCCCGGGCGGCCCACCCCCATCGCCGCTCTCGCTCGCGCCTCCCCCCCCGCCGCCGACGGACGAATACGAGCGCTTGCCCCCTGCTAGGCCGCTGATGGGGCATCCCATGGGGCCGCCGATTCGCTCGGTGCCATGGAACGAATTGCCGCCGAAGCTGCGTCTTCACGAGCCGACCGAGGCGCGGCTCGTGCGCACCGTGCGCTTCCTGCGGGAACGCCTGCCGACCGGAAGCAAGATCGCGGTCGATGATGAGCATCCACGTCACATGTGGGTACGCTTGCCGACGGCATCCGATTGGACCGTCGTTCAAATCGATATGCCGCCGCCGCATCGGTTCATGACCGAAACCGCCTCGATTCTCGTCGCGGCAATCGTTCTTTCGATTTTCGTAGCCTGGCAAATGCAACGCCCGCTCTCCCGCGTGGCGCGTGCCGCGACGACATTCGGCGCGGGCGGACGGCCGGAACCCGTGAGCGAACGAGGCCCGCGCGAATTGCGCGAGTTGATCAGCGCCTTCAACGACATGATGCGCCGCCTCAACGAAGCCGACGACGATCAAGCCGTGATGCTCGCCGGCGTGGCGCACGATCTAAAAGCGCCGCTCACACGCCTGATGCTGCGTGCGAAGCTGCCGCAGGACGAACAAAACCGCGCCGGCTTGTTGCACGACATCGATTCGCTATCGAATATCGTCGAGCAGTTTCTCGGCTTTGCCCGCCAGTCGAGCGACGAGGGCGCGCCGGCCGAAGTCGACGCCTTCCTGCGCGTGCACTTCTCTCTCGCGGAAGAAAGCGACGGCCCGCTGTTCGACCTCGATCTACGCGCGGGGCCCGACTTTGTGCTGCCTCGGGTAGTGATCGACCGGCTCGTGACGAACCTGGTCGAGAACGCGCTCGAACATGGCGCCGCCCCCGTGCGCATCGCGACAACAAAAGAAGACAGCGATTGGGTGTTGACCGTACGGGATCACGGCCCCGGCATTCCCGAGGATCGGATCGCGGCCGCCATGAAACCGTTCGTGCGGCTCGATGCGGCGCGCGGCGGCGAAGGTCATTGCGGATTGGGCCTCGCGATCGTATCGCGGCTCGTCCGCGCGCGCGGCGGCCGGTGCGATGTCGGCAACCATCGGGAAGGCGGCCTACAAGTGAGGATCGCCCTGCCGATGGCGTGACGGCGTGAGTACACGGCGTTATTGGCCGAGCTTGGAATCGGCGCAGCCCGTGCCCTTGCATTCGCGTTCATGTTCGTTTCGCAAGAGGAACGAGGCCGCCTGCGTCACTGCGGCATGACGGCCTCGCCTAAACTAGTGCTAGTCCGAATGCTTTTCGGCGGAATTGGTGATGGCATTGCCGCCTTTCGAAATGTCTTGGCCTGCGCCGGCAACGGTGTTGCAAGCTGCCAGAAAAACCGTGCCCAACAGCAACAAGAGTGCGGTGATTCGCGTCATCGATTTCTCCCTCGGCGTACGTACGCCTATGTCGTCCCGGGGAGCAAACCACGTGCCCATACGGGCGGCCGAGGCGCCGAGAAACGTATGAGGAACGAGAACGCCCGAATGCATGATGGCGGGCGGCGTGCTTTTTTCGATCTCGTTGTCCGACTGCGTCCCGCCGATCCGTCATTGTGACGGCGGAAGACGTAGACGACCCGCCGCAACCCCACGACGGAGGCTTACATGCAATACCTGTTGATGATCTATTCCGAAGAAAGCGGCTGGAACAAGATGACGGACAGCGAGCGCCAGCAAGGCGTCGCCGCGTATCAGGCCTACACCGAATCGCTGAGAAAGGCGGATGTTCTTCTCGGGTCGAACCGGTTGCAGAACTCGAATACGGCCACCACCGTGCGGCTCGTGGACGGCAAGGCGCAGGTGCTGGACGGGCCTTACTCCGATTCGAAGGAACAACTAGCCGGCTACTATTTGATCGATGTGCCCGACTTGGACGCGGCGATCTCATGGGCCTCGCGTTGTCCGGGGGCGGCGCATGGCCTCATGGAAGTCCGCCCGATTTGGCCGACGGCCACTTATACGCAATCGGTTGCATGAGTACGTCCAGTGGCGGCCACGACGCCGACGGCACGGCGCGCACCATCGCGGAAGCCGTCGCTCGTCGCAGCTACGGCAAGCTCGTGGCGCTGCTGGCGATGCGCACGCGCGACGTGGCCGCGGCCGAGGACGCGTTGGCCGACGCGTTCGCGGCCGCGCTGTCGGATTGGCCGCGCCGCGGCTGCCCTGCCAACCCCGAAGGCTGGCTGATGACGGTAGCGCGCCGCCGGGCGATCGACGCCGCGCGACACCGGCGAATCGGCGACGAGGTGACTCATCAGCTCGCGATTCTCGCTGACGAGATCGACGACTGCGAGGCCGGGGCGTTGCCGGATCGGCGTCTCGCGCTGCTGTTCGCCTGCTCCCACCCGGCGCTCGACGCAGCGATCCGTACGCCGCTGATGTTGCAGGTCGTGCTCGGCCTCGACGCCAAGACCATCGCGTCGGCCTTCCTGACCTCGCCGGCCGCCATGACTAAACGGCTGTCGCGGGCGAAGACCAAGATTCGCGAGGCCGGCATACCGTTTACCGTCCCCGAGCGCGAAGAATTGCCCACACGGCTCGACGCCGTGCTACAGGCGGTCTACGCGGCATTCGCCGAAGGATGGACCGACCCGGTCGGCGGCGATACGCTGCGGCGCGACCTTGCCGACGAAGCGCTCTTTCTCGCACAGCTGCTGGTGGAATTGCTGCCCGAAGAACCCGAAACGCTCGGGCTGCTCGCGCTGATGCTGTATGCGCATGCGCGGCGCGATGCTCGGCGCGACGCGGCCGGCAACTACGTTCCCCTGTCCGCACAGGATCCGGCGGCATGGGATGCGCCGATGCTCGACACGGCAGACGCATTGCTGCGGCGCGCGAGCACCTTTCGATCGATCGGCCGGTTTCAGCTCGAAGCCGCCCTCCAATCGGCGCACGTCTATCGCTGTCGCATGCACGAGGCGAATTGGAACGAGGTCGTTCGGCTTTACGACGCGCTGCTCGAGATCGCCGCGTCGCCCGTCGTTGCCGTGAACCGAGCGGTCGCGCTCGCGGAGCGCGACGGTCCCCGAGCGGCGCTCGACGCGCTCGCTCCTTACGCGAACGATGCGAGACTGACCGACTATCAACCGTATTGGGCCGCGCGCGCCGATCTGCTGGCGCGCGTCGGGAAGCAAGCCGAAGCGCTCGCGGCCTATGAACTTGCGATCGGTCTCGAGCGCGACCCCGCCGTGCGGCGGTTCTTGCAGAACAAGCGCATCGAATTACGCGCCTCGCTTTGCCGGGCGGGTTTCGCGTAAACTGCCCCAGATGCCCGCTCGCTAGTGTGTCCGCTGGTAGCGACGGTCGAAGCTCACGTTCTGCAAGGAGGCGTCACGCATGCATGCAATGCCGTTGCTGGATGGCAGTGCCATCGACCCCACGCAAGCCGCGCCCGTGCGCGATCTGCGCCGCGTCCCGATCCATCCCGATCACTGGTACCCCCTCGCGTGGTCGAACGAAGTCAAGCGCGGCAAAACGCTCGGCGTGCACTTTGCCGGCGACCCGATCGTCCTCGTGCGCACCCAGTCCGGCACGATCTTCGCCTTGGAAGACCGTTGCGCGCATCGGCAAGTGCCGCTTCATGCGGGTGTGGTCGATGGCGAGTCCCTTCGCTGCGGCTATCACGGCTGGACCTATGACTGCTCCGGCCATTGCGTCGACGTACCGTACCTCGGGCGCGAGCGCTTGCCCAACGGTGTGCGCGCCTATCCTTGCCGAGAGGCGTACGGCCTTGTCTTCGTGTTTCCCGGCGATGCCGCCCTAGCCGAAAACAAGCCGCTGCCCGCCCTGCCCTCGGCCGGGGACAAAGCCTACAAAACGCGCCGCTTCGGGCGCGAGGTGAAGTGCCACTATTCGTTCATGCACGAAAACCTCATGGACATGAACCACCAGTTCCTGCATCGGCGGCAGATGGGCCAGATGAAGGCCCGCTCGCTCGGCCGGCGTCGCGGCGAGGATTGGGTCGAAGTGGACTACACGTTCTCGCGCATGGAAGGCAAGCAGCCCGTGGGCGAGGCGCTCGTATTCGGCGGCAGCAAGAAGAACGGCGCGCCTGACGCGAAGGACGTCATGACCGTGCGCACCGGCTACCCATATCAAACGTTGCAGATTCGGTCCGGCTCCGGCACGTTGGTGATGGACCTTTGGATCGTCTACGTGCCGCTCGATGCCGCACAGCGCACGAACCGCACGTTCGGTTTGCTTTCCATTCGTAAGCCGGGCATACCGTTCGCACTGGATTTGGCGTGGCCGCTGCTCGTCTGGTTCACCGAGCGCATTTTCAAGGAAGACCGCTGGATCGTCGAGCGCGAGCAAGAGGCCCACGACAAGCAAGGCGCCGATTGGAACCACGAAGTCTTCCCCGTCATCAACGAGCTGCGAGACTTGCTGCGCCAATGCGGCGGCCGTACGGTGATTCCGATCCGGCAGGCGGGCGATGCGGCGTGATTTCGAGCGGCGTCAGAACAAGTGCCGAATTCCGATTTGCACGCCGGTTTCGCTTTGTCCGCGATAGCAAAGAAATGAAGTCGCACCATCTGACCGCGCAGTCGTGGAAAATAGCGGAATCGCGCACGCAGCGCTGCCGATTTCCCCGGTCCACGATGACGGGCGGAAGCCGGCAAGAACAATTCACTGGAATTTGATCGAGCAGCGGAGAAGGAATGAGCAAGCAAGGCTTCACCACAGGCATCGTCCACGGCGACAGAATCACGGGTACTGAGCACGGCGGTGTGCGCCAACCGATTCATACGTCCGTGCAATACGGTTTCGAGCGCGTCGAGGATTTGATCGGCGTGTTCCAGGGCACCAAGAAAGGCGGCTTCAACTATGCGCGCCAAGGTACGCCCACGACGGCGGCGCTCGAACGCAAGATCACGAGCCTCGAAGAAGGCGTCGGCACGATATGCTTCGGCACGGGTATGGCGGCCATCACCGCGACGTTTTTCACGCTGCTGCGCGCGGGCGATCATCTCGTGTCGAGCCGATACGTATTCGGCAACACCAACAGCTTGTTCGGGACGTTACGGAACTTCGGCATCGAAGTGACGACCGTCGATGCAGGCAATGTCGAAGAAGTGAAAAACGCCATCCGGCCCAATACCCGGATGGTGTTCGTCGAAACGATCGCGAATCCGGGCACGCAGATTCCCGACCTGCAAGGGATCGGCAACCTCTGCCGCGAGCGCGGCATTGCGTATGTCGTCGACAACACCATCACCTCGCCCGCATTGTTCAAGCCGAAGGCTGTCGGCGCGAGCCTCGTCATCAACTCGCTGACAAAAACGATCGCCGGCCATGGCGCCGCGCTGGGCGGGGCGGTGACCGATACGGGCCTGTTCGATTGGAGCGCCTATCCGAACATCGCCGACGATTATCGGCGTTCGGCGGCGAAAGATCAGGGACTCTTGCAGATCCGCAAGAAAGGCCTTCGGGACATGGGGGCGGCGTTGTCGTCCGAGCAGGCGCATTCGATTGCGATGGGCGCGGAAACGCTCGCGTTGCGCGTGAAGCAAAGCAGCGACAACGCGCTCGCGCTCGCGCATTTTCTCGAAGGGCACGAGGCCGTCGGGAAAGTCTTCTATCCGGGCCTGAAGAGCCATCCTCAATACGAGACCGCACAGACGCTGTTCAAGGGTGCGTCGTGGCTGTTGTCGTTCGAATTGCTCAACGCCGAGCGCATGGTGGATTTCGTCAATGCGCTCGAGCTGCCGATCAAAGCAACGGGGCTTGGCGATACGCGCACGCTGATCATTCCCGTCGCACCGACGATCTTCTTCGAAGCGGGGCCGGAAACGCGCAAGGCGATGGGGATATCCGACGGCATGCTGCGGCTCTCCGCGGGCATAGAGGATACCGAGGACTTGATCGCGGATTTCGCGCAGGCGCTGAAAGTCGTGGCGTAGAGTGGGGGCCTCTAAGACCAGGCCTCCAACCTCTCATCCACCCCAGCCGCGAGCCTGAGCGAGGGGTAAGCCGCATCGACCGCTTCAAGGTCCGCACGCATTTCGGCGATCAGCCAATCGCGCACCTCGGCCACGATCGGCCGTAGCGGCCTGCCCGACGCCCAAGAAAGGCAGCACATGCGATCCGTGACGATCGCTTCTTCCTCGGCGGGAACGAGCGCCCCTTGCGCAAGCCAGTGCATCACCACATTGACCCAGCCGAGCGCAATGCCTTGCCCCAGCAAGGCGGCTTGAACGACGATCGCGTAATCGTTGAAACTCAACACACCGGCCGCTCGCCGCATTTCGTTCTTGAACGCGGCGAAGCGCGCGTGCCACCCCCGCTCCTCGTCGTCCATGACGATGACCGTATCGCCATGCGCGCGCCATTCGTCCGCCCGGGCAAGCTCCTGATAGCGCGGGTTGCAAACGGGCAGCAATACCTCCGGCATGACCGGCACGCTGTGCTCGCGCAATTCGCCTTCGTGCCAGAAACGCATCCCGAGATCGACGTCGCGAAGCGGCCCCCCGATACGCCCCGATATCAGTTGAAAACGCAAATCGACTGAAGGAAACGCTTGGTTGAGACGGCTCATCCGCGGCATCAGCCAGTGCGTCGTGAACGCGGTGGAAACCGAAAGCGTCACAGGCTCGACGCCGGTCGCTCGCGCTTCGATCTCGCGGATAGCGTCCTCGATGCCGTTCAGCCCTTCCGAGATCTTTCTATAAAGCAGCCGCCCGTTCTCGGTCAGTTCGATGCCGCCATGCACGCGCACGAACAGTTGCACGCCGAGATGGTCCTCCATGCGCGACAGCATGCGGCTCACCGCCGGTTGGCTCACGTACAACTCCTGCGCGGCGCGCGTGAAGTTGCCGCAACGAGCGGCCGCCTCGAACACGAAAAGCGCGTTCGCACTGGGAAGTTTTCTGCGTAGGCTGGGCATGACCTGATGTTATGCCCGATCCAACAATTAGGGAATTGCCGTCAAAAAAGCCGACGTCTATATTTTTTCCATCAACGGCCCGGCACGGGCGGGAGCGAGCGATGGATGCACGAGCGAAGGCAGGCGTTTCTATCCGGTCCGCAGCAAAACGTTATGGCCCGACCGTGGCGCTCGACGACGTCTCGCTCGACGTCGCGCAGGGCGAATTCGTCTCGCTGCTCGGGCCTTCCGGATCGGGCAAGACCACGCTGTTGGGCATCCTCGGCGGGTTCGTGCAGCCGAGCGCCGGCAGCGTTTGGGTCGGCGACCGCGACATTACCTTCGCTCCGCCGCACAAGCGCGACATCGGCATGGTGTTCCAGAGCTATGCGCTCTTTCCTCATATGACCGTCGGCGAGAACGTCGCATTTCCACTGCGCGCCCGCGGCGCACCAAAAGCCGGCCGCGCCGGCAAGGTGGCCGAAGCACTGGCGATGGTCGAATTGCGCGGGTTCGAGCACCGAAGAATCAGCGAGCTCTCGGGCGGTCAGCGGCAGCGCGTTGCGCTCGCCCGCGCCATGGTGTTCGAGCCGCAGTTGATTCTCATGGACGAGCCGCTTTCGGCACTCGACAAACAACTGCGGGAAACGATGCAGATCGAGCTGCGTCGGCTGCATCGCCGGCTAGGCGCAACCATCGTTTATGTCACGCATGATCAGCGCGAAGCGTTGACGATGAGCGACCGCGTCGCCGTGCTCAAAGACGGCAAGCTCGTTCAAGTCGATACGCCCGAACGGCTTTACGACCGGCCTTGCAACGCGTTCGTCGCGAGCTTCATCGGCGAGGCGACGCTGCTGCCCGTCGAGCGCGCCGGGGCCGATGCGGTCGCGCTCGGGGACGCAGTCCTTCACACCGCTTACCCGCTGCCGCACGCAGAAAAACTGCTGCTCGCCGTGCAAACGGAAAAGCTCGTCATCGATACAGGCGACGCCCCGCCGGACGCGAATCGTTTGAACGCACGCGTGACCGAGGTGTTGTACCAAGGCGAAAGCCTACGCGTATTCGCGGCGCTCGCCGACGGCACGACGGTCAGCCTGCGTCAGCCCGGCAATCACGCCGCCCGGCAACGCATCCCAGCGCCTGGCGCGTCGATTCGCGTGGCGCTGTCGCCGCGCGACACGATCGTCGTGCCGGCAGCATGAACGCCCCGTATCGCTCTTCGATCGACCGTCCCGCGCCTTTTCACGCAACGCAACAACCAAGGATGAACTCATGAAGCTCACCGATTTCAAAGTGCTGACGTTCGACGTCGTCGGCACGCTCATCGACTTCGAACGTGGCGTGCTCGCATCGGTGCGCCGCCTCGGCGGTCCCGCGGCACAAGACCTGACGGACGATCAGATCTTCGAGCCCTACATGCGCGGCCGCGCCGCGTTTCCGGGGCGCTCGAGCCATGCCATGGCGAACGTTTATCTGTCGCTGGCCAAGGAACTGGGGCTGCCCGGCGACGCACAGTCGGCCGCCGCCTTTCAGCGCGACGTGCTCGAATGGCCCGCATTCGCGGATTCGGTCGAAGCGCTCAAGCGATTGCGCAAGCATTTTCGTCTCGTGGCGATGACGAACGCCGACCGCGTTGCGCTGTCCGCCTATGCACACACGCTCGGCGATCCGTTCGACGATACGGTGTGCTGCGACGAAACCGGTGTCGCGAAACCCGATCCTCAGTTCTTTGCCTACAACCGCGGCCGCCAAGCAGCATTCGGCTACAAGTTTCACGAGATTCTCCATACCGCGCAAAGCCAGTATCACGACATCGGCATCGCCACGCAGCTCGGCTATGCCACGTGCTGGATCGAGCGCCGCCGCGGCCAAAACGGGTTCGGCGCGACGCCCGTTCCCGAAAAGGTGACGACGCCCACCTTTTGCTTTCCCACCCTCGCGGCGCTTGCCGACGCGGTCGAGGCCGAGTGCGTCACGGTCTGACCATGCTCGCGCCTCTCGTCTCCACGTCGCCGCAGGCCGATTCCCTGTGGCGCCACCTCGCCGCACGCGGCGGCACACTCGATCGGCCGGTCGGTGCGGGCCCGCTTGCGCGCGACGTGCAGACCGATGTAGCCATCGTCGGCGCCGGTTACTCCGGTCTTGCGGCTGCGTATGCATTGGCCAGGCGCGGCGTGCCGTGCGTCGTGCTCGACGCCAATCCCGTCGGCTGGGGCGCCAGCGGGCGCAACGGCGGTGTCGTGTCTTCGAAGTTCCGGGTGTCGTTTCCGGCCATCGCGGCGCGACACGGCTTGGAGGTCGCAAAGACCATGCACCGGCTCGCGCACGATGGCGTGCGCGCGGTCGAATCGCTCGTCGATGAATTCGGCATCGCGCACGCCGAGTTCGAGCGCACGGGCAGTTTGCGCGCCGCGCATTCGGAGCGCGCTCTAGCCGCTTGCGTCGCGGAAGCCGACTGGGTGCGCAGCGCGTTGGGCGATCGTTCGATGAAAGCGCTCACGCGCGCGCAAACCGAGCAAGAAACCGGATCGGCCGGGTTCGTTGGGGGCGTGCTCAGTGAAGACGCAGGCACGATCCTGCCGCTCGAATACGTGCTCGGCATTGCGCGCGGGCTAGCCCAGCGAGGCGTGCCGATTCACGAATCGACGCCCGTCGTCGCGATCGAGCACGCACGAAACCGGCCGGGCGCCGTGCTGCGCACGCCCGCAGCGACGGTGCACGCAAAGCAAGTAATCGTCGCAACCAACGCCTATTCCGATTTGAGCCCGGCAACCGCCGCGTATCGGCGCGAGCTCGTGCCGTTTCGCAGCGCAATGATCGCGACGGAGCGGCTACCGGCCGAGCTCGACGCCAAGCTGATGACGAAGCGGCGCAGCTATACGGAGACGCGCCGGATGATGAAATGGTTTCGCCGCGCCGACGGTCGCATGCTGTTCGGCGGTCGAGACGCTTTCGGCAAAGAAGGGCAAGACACGGGCTTCGAAGCGCTGCGACGCGCCATGGTCGCCCTCTTTCCCGATCTTGCCGGAATCGGCATTGCATTTCGCTGGTCCGGCTATGTCGGCATGACGTTCAATGCGTTGCCCCATGTCGGCCGCAGCGACGAGACAACGGTTTTCTGTCTCGGCTACAACGGTGCGGGCATCGCCATGGCGAGCCTCGTCGGGCAACATGCGGCCGCGCTCGCCCTCGGCGAAAAGCCCGACCTAGCGCTGCTGGCGCAAGACGGGTTGAGGCCGGTCCCTTTTCATTCGCTGCGCGCGCCGGGCGTCAGGCTCGTCGCCGCGTGGTACCAGTTCCTCGACGCCATGGGGGTATGATGACGACTGCCAGAGGAATCGCTTCGGAGTACGAATTGATGCGGCCGTCCGATACCGATGCGGCGCGTCGCTACCGGCGGCGCGAGGACCGCGCGATGCTGCTTCTGATGGCCCCGGCCCTAGCGGTCGTCGTCATCTTGCTCGTCGTGCCGCTCGCATGGCTGTCTTGGCAGTCGATTCGCCATGACGGCGGCTTTACGCTCGCCAACTACCGGCGCGTATTCAGCGGAACCTACCTCGATACGTTTTTGCTCACCTTCAGGCTGAGCGTGATCGTCACTGCCGTGACGCTGCTGCTCGGCTATCCCGTCGCCTACCTCGCCGCTTCAGTGCGCCCCCGGCTGGCCGCGCTGATTCTCGGCATGGTGATCTTGCCCTTCTGGACGAGCGTGCTCGTGCGCACCTACGCCTGGCTCGTCCTGCTGCAACGCACGGGCATCATCAACAAGGCGCTCATTGCGTCGGGCCTCGTCGATCAGCCGCTGCGCCTCGCATACAACGAGTTGGGCACGATCATCGCGATGGTTCACATCCTCTTGCCGTTCATGGTCCTGCCCCTCTACTCCGCCATGCAGAAAATCCCGACCAGCTTGTCGCAGGCGGCCGCGGGGCTCGGCGCATCACCCGTATACGCGTTCCTGCGCGTGTTCCTGCCTTTATCGATGGGGGGGGTCGTCGCCGGCGTGACGCTCGTTTTCGTGCTGTGCCTGGGCTTTTACATCACGCCTGAGCTGATGGGCGGCGGCAAGTCGATCATGGTGTCCATGGTCGTGAGCCGGAATGTCGAAATCTACAATAGCTGGGGTGCGGCAAGCTCGGTGAGCGTGGTGCTGCTCCTTTGCGTCTTCGCGATCTTCTATGCGGCGAGCCGTGTGATTCCGCTCGATAAGACCCTGGGGGCGAAATGAAACCCAATCCAATTGCGCGCGCCCTGCTGATTGCGTCGGTCGTATCGATCCTCGCGTTCCTCATGATCCCGGTGGTGATCGTCGTGCCGCTGTCGTTCTCCGACACGCGTTTCATGACGTTCCCGCCGCCCGCGTTGTCCCTTCGCTGGTACGAGGCATTCTTCGGCAATCCCGACTGGCTAGCCGCCGCACGCACGACGCTCGCCGCGTCGTTCTTCGCGACGGCGATCGCTACGCCAACCGGCGTTGCCGCGGCTTACGCGATCGAGCATGGCACGCACGCCTGGATCCGTCGGCTGCGGACCCTCTTGATGTTGCCGCTCATGGTGCCCATCATCATCGTCGCAGTGGGCGTGTTTTTCGTGTATTCGAAGCTCGATTTCGTCAATACGCTCGGCGGGCTGATCCTCGCCGACGCCATGCTCGGGTTGCCCTACGTGGTCATTTCCGTCGGCGCCGACCTGCGCTCCTTCGATCATGCGCAGGAGATGGCGGCGCGCAGCCTCGGGATGAACCGGCTGCGCAGCTTCCTGGCCGTGACGTTGCCGCAGATTCGTTCGAGCGTGATTTCAGGAGCGGTGTTCGTGTTCATTCAGGCACTCGACGAAACCGTCGTCGCCCTATTCGTCTCCGGCGGCCCGAATCAAACGTTGACGCGGCGCATGTTCGTGACGCTGCGCGACGAGATCGATCCGACCATCGCCGCGATCAGCACCATGCTGACGGCCCTCACGCTGGCGTTGGTGCTCATCGTCGTGATCAGCCGGCGCGGCGGTATCACGCGAGCCGCGCGCGCGTGAGGGCCCAACGGCTTCTTCGGCTTTCCCTGCTTTCCCTGCTTTCCCCACTCCCTCGGTTTCTCCTGCACTGACACCGAAATGACATCTCTCATGACCAATGCTCTGAAGTTCTACATCGACGGCCAATGGGTCGCGCCCGCCGGCGACGCACGCTTACCCGTCATCGATCCGTGCACCGAAGCACCGTTCGCCGAAATCGCAATGGGAGACGCGCGCGACGTCGAACGGGCCGTAGCGGCAGCCCGGCGGGCGTTCGAGACGTTTTCGACGACCGACCCTGCCGAACGCATCGCACTCATGCGCCGGATTCTCGATGCGTACCTCGCGCGCTACGATGAAATCGCAGCAGTCATCTCGCGCGAAATCGGCGCGCCGCGGCCGCTCGCACACGAGTGGCAAGCCGGGCTCGGCCGTCGCCATATCGAGGAATTGCTGCGCACCTGCGAGACATTCGCATGGCAGCGCAGCAAGGGAACGACACTCGTACGCTATGAAAGCGTCGGTGTCGTCGCACTGATCACGCCGTGGAATTGGCCGATGAATCAAATCGTTTGCAAAGTCGCGCCGGCGCTCGTGGCTGGTTGCACGATGGTGCTGAAGCCTAGCGAAGTGTCGCCGCTGAACGCCGCATTGTTCGCCGAAGTGCTTCACGAGGCGGGCGTTCCCCCGGGCGTGTTCAATCTCGTGCAAGGAGACGGCCCTACGGTCGGCGCTGCGTTGTGCGCACACCCGGGTGTCGACATGGTTTCGTTTACCGGCTCGACGCGAGCAGGCGTGCAGATTGCCATGCTGGCAGCGCCCACCGTCAAACGCGTGCATCAAGAACTCGGCGGTAAATCGGCGAATCTCCTGCTCGACGACGCCGATTTCGAATTGGCCGTGACTAAAGGCGTCAATAGCTGCTTCAACAACAGCGGGCAGTCCTGCAACGCACCCACGCGCATGCTCGTGCCCGAATCGCGCCATGAGGAAGCGATCGAGATCGCCCGCCGCGCGGCGGCCGCACACCGTGTGGGCCCGGCCGATGCCGCCGGCACGACGATGGGCCCTGTCGTCAGCGACGTGCAGTTCGAACGCGTCCAGCACATGATCGCAGCAGGCATCGATGAAGGCGCGCAGCTTGTCGCGGGCGGGGTCGGTCGACCCGATGGGCTCGAGCGCGGCTATTACGTCAAGCCCACAGTGTTCGCCGCCGTGCGGCCCGACATGAAAATCGCGCGCGAGGAGATCTTCGGGCCCGTGCTCGCGATCGTCCCCTATCGCGACGAGGACCATGCCATCGCCATTGCCAACGACAGCCCGTACGGTCTCGCGGCCTACGTGCAATCGCGCGACGTTGACCGCGCGCGACGCGTCGCGCTCCGGCTGCGCGCCGGAAGCGTCTATCTGAATTACCCCGCCTGGGACCCGGGCGCACCGTTCGGCGGTTACAAGCAGTCAGGCAACGGGCGCGAGTACGGCGAGTGGGGGCTCGAATCGTTCTTGGAAGTCAAGGGCGTCGTCGGGTACGGGTGCGCTACTGCTGCATGAACTTGAGCCAGCGCGCCTTCGCCTGGATGCCTGCGTCGGAAGCCCACCAATCTTCCGACAACAGCGCCTGCCTGCGCGCGTTTTCGGGCGAACTCGGAAGCTCGCTCGCGCGTTTGGCCGAGATCTTGCCTGTCTTGTACGCAGCGGGGTTGCCGGGCCCGTAGTCGATATACGCCGGGAGATTGGCCTGGAGCTCGGGCGAAACCGCGGCGTCGACGAAGCGCATCGCATCAGCGAGGTTCGGCGCATTCTTGAGGACGCACAACTGCGTGTTCTGCAAAATGCCGTCGTTATAGGTGAACGCGACATCGGGGTTGTCCTTCGCGACCGTGCTCGCGCGACCGTTCCAGATCATTTCCATATCGACTTCGCCGTCGTGCAGCAACTGCGCGGACTGGCCGCCCGACGTCCACCAAACGGCGATGTCGGGCTTGATCTGCGCGAGCTTCTTGAACGCGCGGTCGACGTCGAGCGGATAAAGCTTGTCGCGCGGCACGCCGTCTGCCATCAGCGCCGCTTCGAGCACCGTTTGCGGATCGTTGCGCAGCGCCCGCGTGCCGGGGAAGCCCTTGACGTTCCAGAAGTCCGCCCAACTCTGCGGCGCCTTCTTCACCGTCTTCTTGTTGTACCCGATCACCGTCGAATAGAACTCGTAGGCGACCGAGTACGGCGTGCGATATTTCTCGGGTACGGCAGCCGCATTCGGCATCTTCGAGAAATCGAGCTTTTCGAGCAGCCCTTCGCGGCCGCCGCGTAGGCAGTTGGATGTGGGCGTATCGACGACGTCCCAGATCGGCTTGCCCGTGGCGCCCTGCGCTTTGATTTGAGGCCAAGCGTCCGGAATGCTGTCCTGCTTGATCGTGATGCCGAGTTGCTTGGCGGCGGGATCGAGGATCGCCTTGGTCTGCGCTTCCTGATACGCGCCACCTTGCGATACGAACGTTATCTGTCCGGCGGCGAACACGGGCGAGACGCCCGCGCAACCCATGGAAAGTGTTATGGCAACCGGGTACAAGCGCTTCAGTTTCATCACGGCCATTCCTCGACGCGATTGAAGGGAAAACACTGCCCGGATACGCTCGAGGATGCCTGGGCACAGCCATCCGAGCGAGCGCCGGCAGACGGTTGCTTCGAATATAGTGAGCCAATTTGGCGGCTACAACGTCCGAATTGTTGGAGCCGCCATGACTTGATGTAATGCCCTGCGTTCGAGCATAGGCGGGATGATGTTGGCTTGTTGGCTTGTTGGCTTGTTCGCTTGTTCGCTACCGACGCGTTTTGCTAACCTACTCCGACCGAACAAGACGCAAAGCCTTCGCAATTTCGGTCACGAGTTGATGCTGTTGATACGGCTTGCGCAACCGCCCGACGTTCAGGCTCGTGCCATCAGGAAGGTCGGCATACCCGGTCGCCATGATGATCGGAAGATCGGGTCTCAACTCGCGTGCGGCGCACGCCAATTGCAGACCGGTCATCTTGGGCATCGAGTAGTCGGTGATGAGCAGGTCCACCTTCGTTCCGTTCTTCAGCACTTCGAGCGCACTCGCGCCCGAGTTCGCTTCGATCACCTCATGCCCCAAATCTTCGAGCAAATACGCCGTGCTGTTGCAGATCAGCGCGTCGTCGTCGACCAGGAGAATCGTGACGCCCAGGGATGACGATTCGCTCTCGTCCGAAGCCGATTCGGCCGGTGCAGGCTTATTTGCCGCTCGCGACGCCACAGGCAGCCACAGTCGCACTCGCGTGCCGCGGCCCACTGTGCTTTCGAGCCGCAACGCGCCCTTCATTTGAAGCGCTAATCCGTGAGCCATCGATAAGCCGAGGCCGGTACCTTTGCCGAGCCCCTTCGTCGTAAAAAACGGCTCCACCGCCTTCGAAAGCGTCGTCGCGTCCATGCCTTGGCCCGTATCGCTGACGCTGATGCATACGTAGTCGCCGGCTGCGAGGTCGACAAACTCCGGTGCTTGCACCGCTTCCGCGCCTATCGTGACCGTCCCGCCGTCCGGCATGGCATCACGCGCGTTCACGACAAGATTCAGAAGCGCGAGTTCGAGTTGGTTCGAGTCGGCAAACGCGAGCGGCAGCCGTTCGGGCAATGCGAAGCTCAGCTCGATCCCTGCCCCGACGGAGCGTTCGAGCAAGTCGGTCATCCCGCAAATCAGCTGGGCCAAGTCAGTCGGCTCAATCTTCAAGTCTTGTTGGCGTGCGAACGCTAGTAGACGCTGAGTGAGCGAGGCGCCGCGCTGAGCGCCGCGAAGCGCGCCATCGGCGAGCCTCGCAAGCCTTTCGTCGCGAACCTGTTTGCGCAGCAGTTCGAGATTGCCCATGACTGCCATCAGCAGATTGTTGAAATCGTGGGCCACGCCGCCAGTCAATTGCCCGACCATTTCCATTTTCTGAACCTGACGCAGTACATCTTCGGCATGCTCGCGCTGACGGATTTCTTCGAGCACGGTCTGATGTGCGCGCTCGAGCTGAGCTGTGCGTTCGAGCACCTTCGCCTCGAGCATGTCGTTGAGGCGGTGCATGCCTTCTTCGGCTGTTTTTCGCGCGGTAATGTCCGACGACACGCCGACGAGCCGGGCGGTATCCCGCCTCCAGTCGAGCACATGCCTCGCGCGCAAGTCCACCCAATGCATCGTCCCGTCCGGCCAGAAGCAACGGCATTCGAGGCCGAAGTCGGCGCTTGTTTCCATGCTTTGCCGTATCGCCTCGCGCATGCGAGCCCTGTCGCCGGCGTGAAGGCATGCTTCGAATCCGGAATAGGCGACCGGTCCGCTATCGGCCCGGCCGAAAATCGCCCTTGTGACGGCGGATGCAGTGAAGACGGTCGGCGGCAAATCCAGCGTCCACTGCCCGAGCTGTCCCGCGGTCAGTGCCGTGCGCAGGCGCGCCTCGCTTTCATGCAGTTCCTCCATGCGCGAACGTGCTTCGTATTGCCGTTCACGCCCTCGGTGCGCATTCGCCACTACGCTGACTAACGTCGTCGGATGAAATGGACGCTCGAGAAATACGACGTTGCCGAGCGCTTCGACCAGGGTCGCAGCGCCGCGGTTGCCCGGCGACGTATCTCCCCGGCGGGTGAGAACGATGAAAGGAAAGTCGGACCACGTGGGCTGCGTCGCCACCCAGGCGCTGAGGACGGTGAGGTCCGCATCGCGCAACGCTTCTTCGGTCACCACGGCGCAACCCACGTCATCGCGCAGCGATTGCGAAAAGTGCGCCATGTCCGTGCAGACGATCGCCTGCGTTCCCGCTTCGCGCAGGAGCGCCGCCGCGACCGGCCCATCTCGTCCGCGCGGCGCGAGAATCAGCGTGGCACCCGCGTTTCGTTCAGTCACTGCCGTCGTCCGTTGTTCCGAAATCCAATAGACGCCGCCCGACGAAGTTGGGCACCCCGCGCAGCACGCCCTGGAATTCGTCGAGCGCCACGCCGAGCGTCAGCCCGTTCGCACCGATGCGAAACTCCCGGATGGTGTCTTCATGGGGGCCGGTGCGCTTCTTGATGACGGACACCGCGCGTCTGACTCGTCCGCGCGCCTCGAAGTAGCGCAGCAAAATCACCGTATCGGCAAGATAGGTCACGTCCACAGGCGCTCGCATGTCGCCGACCAAGCCGTGCTGAGCGACGGTGACGAACGTACTGGTGCCCTGTCGATTCAAGTATTGGAGCAACTCGTGGATATGCAGCACTAGTGCGTTTTCCTCCGGCATGGCAGCCCGATATCCATTCAGGCTGTCGATCGCTACCGTGCTTGCTCGTGCGCTGTCCACGCACATACGCACGCGGTGAGCGAATTCCCCCGGAGACAATTCCGCGGCATCGACCTGCTCGACGTGAAGGCGCCCGGCGTCGCACATTGGCTCGAAGTCGAATCCCAAGTGACGCGTCCGCTCGAAAAGAAGCCCCAGTTCCTCGTCGAACACGAACAGCGCGGCGTTTTCGCCGCGCCCGAGCGCCGCCCAAACGAACTGCAGCGCAAACGTCGACTTGCCCGTACCGGCCGGCCCGAGGATGAGCGTGCTGGAGCCTCGCTCCAGGCCCCCTCCGAGCAATGCGTCAAGTTCCGATAAGCCGCTACCGACGCTCCCGCGGTCGGTTTGGCTGCGGTGTTCCGCTGCGACTAAGCGCGGGAAAACCGATACCCCGCCGGTCCGGATCGCGAAGTCGTGATATCCCCCCCGGAACTGACGTCCGCGATATTTCGACACTTTCAGTCTGCGACGTTCGGCGCCATAGGCCGGCGCCAACTCTTCCAGCTTGATGACGCCGTGAGCGATGCTGTGAACGGTCTTGTCGGTTGCCTCCGAACTCAAGTCGTCGAGCAGAAGAACCGTTGCACCGTAGCGAGAAAAGTAATGCTTGAAGGCCAGGATTTGCCGCCGGTAACGCAGGGAGCTTTGCGCGAGCAGACGTATCTCCGACAAACTGTCGAGCACGATGCGCTTCGGCCGCACGCGCTCGAAAACGTCGAGGATCGATCGTGTGGTTTCTCCGAGCTCCAGGTCTGACGAATAGAGCAGGCTCTGTTGCTGGTCCGCATCGAGCAGACTCTCCGGCGGCACGACTTCGAATACCTCGATGAGATCGTCGAGACGCCAACCGTGCGAAGCCGCACCATCGCGCAACTCGGTTTCCGTTTCCGACAATGTGACGTAAAGGCCGCGCTCTCCGGCTTGCGCACCGGTAATCAAATAGCGCAGCGCGATTGTCGTTTTTCCCGTCCCGGGCGCACCCTCGAGGAGAAAAATGTTTCCCTCCGCGAGTCCGCCTATCAGGACGTCGTCGAGCCCAGGCACCCCCGTTCGGGCTGTGGGCCTTTCTCGTTTCTCAGTATCCATCGATCGCTCCCGGTTGCTCGATGCGGTTACGGAAGGTACGACCAGGGATCGCCGGCGCAATATCGGCGTGGGCAGAACAATCGCCACGGCCGAGCAGTTCGACGGCTTTCGGGAAATAGCGAGTAATCACGGCATGGGTGAGTTCGCAAAAGGCAAACTCATGACTGCGCATTTTTCGTGCCCGGCGCGGACGTGCACCGTTAGGCGCCGAGCTGCGGAAACACCGAGCATTCGTTCGTACTATGTCGAGTCGCAGTCAAACGGACGTCGTTGCAGTCTTCGGTCCGGAAATCCCGAGGGCCAGTCCGGCCTGCACTGCAGCTCGTGGGAGCAAACCTATGTTCGCATCGAGCACGCAGCATTTCTTTAGCTCTACTAAATGAATAAGCCGATCAGGGGCACCGCATCCGGGCTCATAAGGCCAACCGGGCTTCGTCCTAATGAACGCGCCGTATCAACTGACGATAAGCGGCCTACGCATTGGCACAGGCGTTGCAAGCCCTTCCCTCATCCATTAGTCCTGTAGACCACGAATGCGGCTTGCGGGAAATGAGAGGAGGACATCATGAGACAAACCGTAGTCGGCGCTTTCGACAGCTACACACAAGCCTGCGCGGCGCAGCAGGCGCTAGTCGACGGCGGGTTCGCCCAAGCCGATATCTCCGTATACGCCATGTCGATCGGCGAACCTTCGGTGGGTGGCGGGCCGCGGGTCTATGCGGCCGGTGGGGCCGACGTGAAGCCCAGCCACCGCACGCCGGTATTCGATCAACTCGAGCAATTGTTCGCGCGCCTCTTCGAGCCGGGCAGCTATCCGCCCGAGACCGAGGCCTATCGCGAAGTGATCCGCCGAGGCGGGGCGATCGTCAGCGCCGACGTTTCCGAAGTGCAGGCGGATCTCGCCTGCGACATCATGCGCCGCACCGGCGCGACCGATATCGGCGAGCGCGCCAAAGCGTGGCGCACAGGAACGAGCGAACAAGCACAGGAAGAGCCGATTCGCGGCAGCATCGGCGTTCAAGAGCGATCGCAGACGCTTTCGCCTGGACAATCAGCGCCGCAAGGCAGTGGGCGGAGCGACGACTTGCCCGCCATGGAACAGGCGTCGATGCGAACGCGCGAGGGCGCACCGTCGGTCGCTCCGGCCGCCGCCCCTGCCCCCGCTCCGGTCCCTGCTGGCGAGGCGGCGCGCGCGCGGCCCGACGTCAGGACGAGCACGCCAAGCGCAAGCGAAAGCCCGCAAAATTCCATGAGCACCGCGCGAACGCAACGGACTGCCGAGACCGGTCATATCGGCGATCCGATCGTGGGCACGCCACTCGACGACGATGCTTCTCACGGCGACGAAGCCGATCGCCGCTCCGACACCCGCGCAGAAAACAGCGCTAGCGACGACGCGTATCAACGCGCCTATCGTCACGGCGCGACGTTCAGAGAGGACGAGCGCTTCCGCGAGAGCCAGTGGCAAGACGTGGAACCGAGCGCGCGCGAGCAGTGGGAGTCGCGCTACCCGGAAAGCGGCTGGGAACGCTTCAAAGCCGCGGTGCGGCACGGTTGGGAGCGGGTGACGGAAAAACGATAAGTAAGCCATACTGCGCATATTGTTCATCCGTTACCGGAGGCGAGCGTGCCAGGTTTACTTCCCGATGTCGACCGCGAGGGGCTCCTCGAATATTCCGTCGTTTACACCGACCGCTCGATCAACCATATGTCGCAGCGCTTTCAAGGCGTCATGCGCGACATTTCGGGCGCACTCAAGAAGGTCTACAACGCGAATTCGGCCGTCATCGTCCCGGGCAGTGGGACCTTCGGCATGGAAGCCGTTGCGCGGCAGTTCGCCACGAACAAGAAGTGCCTCGTCATCCGTAACGGTTGGTTCAGTTTTCGCTGGTCGCAAATCTTCGACATGGGAAGCATTCCTTCCGAATCGATCGTGATGAAGGCGCGTCCCGTCGGACAGGGGCGACAGGCTGCGTATGCACCGGCCCCGATCGACGAAGTGGTCGCGGCGATCAGAGAAAGCAAGCCCGATCTGGTCTTTGCGCCGCATGTCGAAACGGCCTCGGGAATGATGCTGCCCGATGGCTACCTGCGCGCGGTGTCCGACGCGGTGCATGCCGTCGGCGGTATGTTCGTGCTGGACTGTATCGCCTCCGGCACGATCTGGGTCGACATGCAGGCCACGGGCGTGGACGTCTTGATCAGTGCACCGCAAAAAGGCTGGAGCGCGTCCCCGTGTTGCGCGCTCGTCATGCTCGGCAAGCTCGCGCGCGAAAGGATCGAGTCGACGACGAGCACGAGCTTCGCTTGCGATCTGCGCAAGTGGCTGCAGATCATGGAAGCCTACGAGAGCGGCGGGCACGCGTACCACGCGACGATGCCGACGGACGGCCTCACGACACTGCGCGACGTCATCAAGGAAACCGAGGCGTACGGCTTCGAAAAAGTGAGAGGCGAGCAACTCGAGCTCGGCAACCGCATTCGCTCGCTCTTGGTGGAGAAAGGGTTTAAAAGCGTCGCGGCCGAAGGTTTTCAGGCGCCTGGCGTCGTCGTCAGCTATACGGACGACGACGGCATACGATCCGGCAAGAAATTCGCAGATGTCGGCTTGCAGGTGGCGGCCGGCGTTCCGCTGCAATGCGACGAGCCCGCGGACTTCAAGACGTTCCGCATCGGATTGTTCGGTCTGGACAAACTGCATGATATCGAAGGCGCGGTCGGCAGGTTTGCAGAAGCCTTGCGACGTATCGGCTGACAGCGTAACCTGGCGCTTGCATTATTCTCGACCGCCGTTTGCGTGGCGACGACGGTTCTCATGCATCCGGACAAAACCAAATGTTCGCGGGGCAAACCCACTCGCCTGGCCGAAGCGGCGTGCGGATCGAGGAACTGCCGCCGAGCGTCGACGGCGCGCTGCCCGCCTGACCGACACAGCGAGGCGCGTGCCGCTCGGTCAGACGCCCCGGGCATCTCTCAGGACGATTTCCCCGGTACGAGGATTCGTCAAGGTGACGTTCTCGAGCGCTTTGATTCGCCATCCATCCGTCTTCTTCGTCAGCACGGCAAGGATCAGCGTATCGACGGCATGCGGGCCGGCGGGATGTGCCGCACCCACCGTCAGACGGCTCCAGAAGTGCACGACAGCTGCATCTTCGGAGAGCGCGGCGACGTCGATCAATTCATTATCGAGCGTCGAGTCGCTGTAGATGGTTTCATGGATCGGCACGTGCAGTTGAATGATCGCCTCGACGCCGCGCACATAGTGCCCGAATCGGTTCACGAATGTCGCATCGTCGCGGAACAATGTGCCGAGAGACGCCATGTCGTGACTGTTCCAGGCGGACTGAAACGCAGAAGCCACGTCCTCGGGTTGTTTCATCTCTGTCATGTGCATTCCCATCGGTTACTGGCATCCATCGGAATACCCGACGTTCGCGCCGGGCGCGTGCTGTTCGCTCCCTGCTGTCACCTTGCCCGATCGGTGCCGGCTCGAAGCCATGCGCCTTGCTCGCCGGCATCCGCCGATCTTCGCCCTGCCCGATCGCCCGATCGGGCGATCTCGCTCGGCGTCGCGCCAAGCAAGCGATTCATCCAACTCGCCATATGACTCGGGTGGGCAAAGCCGGCTTCGAGCGCGATCTGGCTGATGCCGAGCCGGCCTTCGAGCAACATCGTCTTCGCGCGCTCGACGCGGCGTTGCACGATGTACTGGTGCACGGGCATGCCGAACGTCTCGCGAAACAGCACCTTGAAATGCGGGACGCTGATGGATACGAGCGACGCGAGTTCGGCCAGCGTCAGTCGTCGCTCGAGGTTCGCCTCGATATGGTCGATCACGCGCGCGGCCACCTTCTGCCCGAGCGTGGGGCGCCGATCGCGAAACGTCGGCGGACTATCGACGAGCCGCACGACGAGCGCCGTGCATAGGCTTTCCGCATAGAGCGGGTCTGATGCTTCGTCCGCTTCGAGTTCGGCGGCCAGAGCCCATGCAATGTGCTGGAGGCGTGGATCGCGCATCTGGATCCGCCTACGGATCTGCGCCTGTGACGCCTTCAGTTCGAGGTGTTCGAAGGTCCGGCGCACGAACGCGTCGCTAAGCGCGATGCTTAGGATTCGGCAGTCGGATTCATCGGTCCACTGTCCGGGCAGGCCGGCTGGAACGACGTCGGCGTCGCCGTGCGCTTGAATGCGAGAGCGCCGCTGTCCATCGCTGATGCACTCGGTACGCGCGGGCGCGCCCACATGGACGCCGACCCGGTGATAATCGGCGGCCGGAATCCGATACGTGCCCGCGCGAATACCGAGCAACGATGCGCCAAAGCCTTTCCAGCCGAGCCCGCGACTGGAGCGCAGGCTGACGGGAACGCCTTCGCTCGCCGGCGCGGCCACAATCGCATCGGTCATCGCCTTCCTCCCCCGGATCGATATCGAAGACGCATTGTGACGCGCTTTCGTCCAACGTGCCGGATGCGGATGGCGTAGTGCGCGGCGACGAAGAAAATCATCCGAATCTGTTCGCGGCGATCTTTGCCTGTGCGCCGGCTGCGACCGTCGCGATTAGGATCGGACCGTTTTGATTTCGATGGAGGCCGGCATGCCTTCTTGCTGCCCACTACGCACGTCGCTCTACGTATCGGCAACTCGTGATCGGCCGAACGCAGCCGCCGGCGGCTCGCGATACTCGCTTGCCCGCATTGCCGCCGCATGCCTTCGGATCATCGGCTGGCACGGTCTCGAACAGCTGATCGGCTCGATTCCCCGTAGTAACGACGACTTCGGAATCAACTAAGCCGTTGTGTAATCACCGTTGTGCAGCGCATGGCCGCTCCCCTGAGCTCAAAAAACGTCGAGAGGAAGGCTAAGCTCTTCCGGGTGAGTTTGGTCGCACGCTCTGGGGGCTGTCACGCCACAGCCCGCACGAACGGCATGCGTCCGCGTTCGGCTTGCAGGCGACTTGCATGCCATGCACGCGCAGCTTGAAACGATGCAGCATGCCGAGGCTACGGTAATCGGCGTCATCCATGCGCCGAATCTCGAATACGTTCTCGGGGCAGATTGCGAGGCAATCGCCCTTCCCCTCGCAGCGGCGCAGATCGACGGCCGGCACGATCACCCCCGGCGGTTGCTTGCAGACGGTAGTCGACGTATCGCTCATGTCATTGCCCCTTCGGCGCTTCGCCCCGCGCATGCCATGCCGAACGGAAACACGCGCAAATGCAGCATGGCGTAGCGCTTGCGTGCGAGCAGCGTATTCATCGGGACGCCGCTCTCCGTCGCCATGGCCTTGAAACTTCGCCCTTCCGATTCGTGCGCGATAAAAACCTCGCGCTGATTTGCCGGCAACTCGTCGAGCGCCGCTTGCAGCGCCTCGTTCATCGTGTCCACGGTGAATGGCGGTTCCATGCGCTTGAAGACGAATGAGGCGCGTGGATATTGTGGGGGTGGCAGCAATTTTTTTGAGGGGGGCGGCAGTGGGCGGGATAGTGGCTTCGAATGCTGAAAGCCGAGATACGCGGCATCATGAGCACGACGCGAAAATGGGATATAATTTCCTCTTCGAACGAAAAAACGTGCGAATCTCATGTTAAGGAGCGCTCCGATGCTGCATAGCTACGCAGCCACGAACTTCCAGTCGTTCCGCGAGCGGGTTGACGTCGATCTCGTCGTCAATTTGCGAGCACCTGACACCGACTGGGTTGCGACCTGCGCGACGGGCCAGCGCGTGTCGAAGGTGGCCGGTGCTATCGGTGCGAATGGCTCGGGCAAGACAGCGCTGCTGAAGCCGATGGCGTTCCTCGGCTGGTTTTTTACGTCGTCTTTTCAGCAAGCGCAGGTCGGCTCCGATATCCCCGTTCATCCGCATTTTGCCAATGCGGCGGAGCCCGTCGAGATCGAGTGCACGGCCGACGTGGATGGGGAGCTATGGCGGTACGTCCTCCGTTGCACGCCAGAGCGGGTTCTGCATGAAGCTCTGTACCGCAAGCATGATCGCTTCCGCTATGTGTTCATCCGTGACTGGAGCGAGGCCAAGTCCGGTTACATTGTCCGACAGCAGGATTTCGGGCTGGACTCGGCCAGAGCTGTCGAGGCTCGACCGAACGTCTCTCTGATTTCCTGGGCAGCGCAATACGGCGTTCCACTGGCACTTCGGATCGCCCGCCCGTATATCTATACCAACGTCGGGGTGTTGGGCCGTGTGAACAGCGGGGATATGGGGGTACTTGAAGCAGCGAAGGGGTTCCAAGCTAACGCAGCACAGCGCGCCGAGATGGAGCGTTTGCTGTGCGGCTGGGATTTGGGACTGTCGGGCATAGAGATTCGGGAGGCCGAGGTCACACCGAATCCGCTCGCGCCGGAACAGAAGCAGAAGATTTGGCTGCCGTTTGGACGCCACAGGAGTCGCGGACAGGAATACACCCTGCAACTGCTGTTGGAGTCGAACGGAACGAAGAGTGCGTTCTCGCTGCTTTCATCTCTGCTACCAGCGTTGAGCGTTGGCGGTTTGGCCGTGATCGACGAATTCGAGAGCGATCTACATCCCCACATGCTCGACGCCATCCTCGGCCTGTTCGCAAGCCAGAGGACCAATCCGCTCAACGCGCAGCTCCTGTTTACGAGTCATGCGATGGAAGTGCTCAATGTGCTCGAAAAACATCAGGTAATCTTGGTCGAAAAGAATGCCGATTGCGAGAGCAGCGCCATCCGGCTCGACGATGTTACCGGCGTACGGCCGGACGTCAGTCTTTACGCCAAGTATATGGCTGGGGCTTTCGGCGCTGTGCCGGATCTGTGATGGCTAAGAGACGCGCTTCCCGCGGGGAATACGAAACATTGCTGCTGGTCGGCGAAGGTGAGACGGAGGTCGCTTTTCTTAGCCATGTCAAGGCGCTGTATGCACCGCGTGGTTGCGGCCTTGCGGTGAAGGTGATATGCGCCAGAGGCAAGGGGGCCGCGCACGTCGTCGACGTCGCAATCCGGCAGCAGTTCAACGCCGCATACGACGTAGTTGCAGTGCTCCTCGACACGGACCAAGACTGGGGGCCGGCGGTTGCCAAACGCGCGCTCGACCACGAGATCCAGGTCCTTTGCTCTGAACCAATGTTCGAAGCCATGATGTTGCGCGTGCACCGGCTACCGGCACACGGACGCGCAGACGAACTGAAACGCCGCTTCGCATCTCTCGTCAACGGAGACGGGCTCACCTCGAGAAACTACGGCGCAAATTTCGGTGACCGGATCTTGCAGACCGCGCGGCGGCGAGAGACGACGCTCGATCGGCTTCTGCAACTAATGCGTCGATAGCGCGCGATCTGCTTTGCCCCGCCTCAGCATCGTCGGTTCGATGCCGAGGCAGCCAGCCGTGCGCCCAACATGGCGGCTAGCCCGCTGATTTGAACAGACCGCCAAAAAATTTGGTTCTTCGCCGATCTGAGGGGAGAACGGGAGCGCGTTTCATCCCATTTTCAGTGGGCATTCGGCGGCATGAGCGTGCAGAGCCGGAAACGAGCGGCTGTTGCCTCATGCCGCTCGGCGTGCCTCAAAATACTGACTCGGCGTTTCCCCGAGTACACGACGAAATGCGGATGAGAATGCGCTAGGACTTGCGTAGCCTAGATCCAATGCAACGCGGGTCACAGGTTGCCCTCCACTCAAACGCTCGATGGCTGTGAGCAGGCAGACCTGCTGGCGCCACTCGGCAAAGCTCACGCCGGTTTGCGCACGGAAAAGTCGGGTAAAGGTTCGTCTGCTCATTCCGACTTCGGCGGCCATCATGTCGAGTCCGACGGTAATCGACGGCGCATTAAACAGCCGCCGGCATGCGCGCGCGAGACGAGTATCGCTCGGCAGCGGCGCATGAAGTGAGAGACGCGGCATTGACGCTATCTCCGCGACGAGCAGGTTCATCAGCTTGCCGGCGCGCCCATCAACGTCGTACATGGCCGGCAAATCGATGGCCTCCTCGAACAATTGCCTGAGAAGTTCCGAAACACCGTAGACGCAGCAATGGACCGGCAGTTGCTCGGCCTTCGCTTCTTCCGGTGACACGAAAGCGTTGAGCATAGTTACTGGCCCGCTCATCGTCATTTCGTGGGAAATACCGGCCGGTACCCAGCAAGCTCGCTGAAGCGGAACGAGCCACCGGCCTTCGGGGGTAGCCACGCTGATCGTACCGCGAGAGGCGAACGCGAACTGACCGCGTCGATGCGCGTGGACTGGAAACGATGAACCGGCGGCGTAATCGTTCGCCGTCACGACCACACTGCGCGGGATGTCCTCGAAGGGATCGACCAAGGTATTTCGCATGGCCCAAATTCTACAGTGGATGACCCGCCCCCGATGGCGGGCCTCCGTCGGTCAGCTTACGATCTACTGCATCTGCCGCTTGACGGCGCAATGGCGTCTACGGAAAGTTCGCGTCGCGCCGGATGAAGACCACATCCCATTCGCATCGGAGTCAATTTGCCTAATACATTTCATCGCGTGGGGAACGGCCCCCACCCAGTTTTCGTTCTTCACGGCTGGTTCGGCGACGCGCGCTCGTTCGAACAGATTGAGCCGTGGCTGAATAGCCACGCGTTCAGTTACGTATTCATGGATTATCGCGGCTACGGGAACATGCAGGACACGCGCGGCGCGTACACGATCGATGAGATCGCCTCTGATGCGCTGACGCTTGCTGATACTCTCGGATTTCACGCCTTTAGCCTGATCGGTCATTCGATGGGAGGCATGGCGATCGAGCGGATTGCAACACGCGCGCCCGATCGAGTACGGGCGCTCGTTGCTGTTGCGCCAGTTCCTTGCGGCGGCATTTCGTACGATACGGCGACGCGTCGCCTGCTCGAAGATGCTGCCGAGCACATGGACAATCGAAGGGCCATCATCGACCGCAGCACCGGCGGACGGTTGCCCTCGTCCTGGGTCGAATGGAAAGCGGCGTATTCGGCAACGCATTCCTCTCCGGAAGCGTTCGCTGCGTACCTCCATGCATGGGCCGATACCGATTTCAGCGACGAGATTGTCGGATGGCATCCGGTGAAGGTGCTCGTGGGGGAGCACGATCCAACATTCAATGCCGGGTTGATGGCCAAAACCTACCTTCGACGCTATCCCCATGCCACCGTCGAGATACTGGAGAATGCCGGCCACTATCCGATGAACGAGACGCCGCTCGCGCTTGCCAGGGCCATCGAATCCTTCCTTGCCGAAACAGCCACGGTCGTAAATATTCACTCGCGCGCCCGGTGACGAGGGTAAGAGGCAGAGAGCGTGGTAGCCAAGTATGGCCTGGCAGTCATCGACCGCGTGCGGGTGGACGAAGCCAATCGACTGCGCGGCGACCGGTCGGCCCGCAAAGTGGTCAAATCCTCGCGTTGGTTGTTATTGCGCAATCGGGAGAAGGTGACGCGAGAGGTCGACAAATACGGCTCAAGGAGGTTCTGGCAGCCAATCAAGCGCTGATGACCGTCTACGTGCTCAAAGGCGACCTCGAGGCACTTTGGGACTACCGTCATCTAGGTTAGGCCAAGCGCTTCTGGCAAGACTGGTACGAGCGCGCGATGAACAGCGCGATCGCGCCGCTCAGCCAGTTCGCCCGACGACTGAAGCCTTACCTTCCCGGCATCTTGCCGCACACTCGTTGTGCCCTTGGGTACCGATCTGGTCGAAGGTATCAACAATCGGACAAGGTGATCATGCGCATGGCCTATGGCTTCCGCGACGACTACTATTTCTTCCTTGAGATTCGTGCAGCCTTCCCCGGAAATCGGTGAAGAACCAATTTTTTTCGATGGGGGCGGCAGTGGGCGGGATAGTGGCTACTAAATGGCGGCTAACCCGCTGATCTGAACAGACCGCCGAAAAATTTGCGGTAAGGGCCTAAATCCCCTACCGTGACGATCAGGCTCGAACCCAAGCCCTCGCCGCCGAGCAAGGCAAAGCCAGTCAACCAGCGGCAAAAACCCTCCAATGGCGGCTAAGCCGCAAAGGAGAGCACGATGAGTCAACGTTTCGACGCAATCGTCATCGGCACAGGACAGGCCGGCCCGGCGCTCGCCGCGAGGCTCTCCGGCGCAGGCATGAAAGTCGCCATTATCGAACGGGGGCGGTTCGGCGGCACTTGCGTGAACACCGGCTGCATTCCAACGAAGACGCTGGTGGCCAGCGCTTACGCGGCCCGCCTCGCTCGGCGAGCCGCCGAGTACGGCGTCGTGATCGGCGGTCCGGTCACGGTCGACATGAAACAGGTGAAGGCGCGCAAAGACGAGATTTCCGAGCGCTCCAGCCGCAACGTGGAAAATTGGGTCCGCGGCCTGGAGCACTGCACGGTCTTCCAAGGCCACGCCCGCTTCGAAAGCGCAAATACCGTGCGCGTCGACAGCGAACTGCTGGAAGCCGAACGGATCTTCATCAACGTCGGCGGACGGGCGCTGATTCCGCCAATGCCAGGCCTCGATCAGGTGCCCTACTTCACGAATTCGACCATGATGGACGTGGACTTTCTGCCGGAGCACTTGATCGTAGTCGGCGGCAGCTACATCGGACTCGAGTTCGGCCAGATGTACCGGCGCTTCGGGTCCCGTGTGACGATCGTGGAGAGAGGGCCGCGCCTCATTCCGCGCGAGGACGAGGACGTGTCGCAGGCGGTGCAGGAAATCTTGGAGGCCGAGGGAATCGACATCCGGCTCAATTCGAACTGCCTGAGCGCGAGACGCGATGGACGCAACATCGTCGTTGGACTCGATTGCTCGGGCGGAGCGAGGGAAGCCACAGGCTCGCATCTGCTGCTCGCCGTCGGGCGCGCGCCGAATACCGACACTCTCGGATTGGAGACAACCGGTGTCGCAACCAATGCGCGCGGCTATATCGAAGTGGATGAACAGCTGCGTACCAACGTCCCCGGCATTTGGGCATTGGGCGACTGCAACGGCCGCGGCGCGTTCACCCATACGTCGTACAACGATTACGAGATCGTTGCGGCCAATCTGCTCGACAACGACCCGCGCAAGGTGTCGGACCGCATTGCCGCGTACGCGTTATTCATCGACCCGCCGCTCGGCCGCGTCGGCATGACGCTCGACGAGGCGAAACAGTCGGGCCGCAAGCTGCTGGTGGGCACTCGGCCGATGACGCGCGTGGGACGCGCCGTGGAAAAAGGCGAGAGCCAGGGATTCATGAGAGCGATCGTCGATGCGGACGCCGGGACCATTCTCGGCGCCTCGATCCTCGGCGTGACCGGCGACGAAGTAGTGCATTCACTGCTCGACGTCATGTACGCTAAAGCGCCGTACACGACGATCAGCCGCGCGATGCACATCCATCCGACCGTAAGCGAACTGGTGCCGACGATGCTTCAGGATTTGAAGCCGCTAACGTAGTGCGGGCCGCTCAGGCCGTATCCGCGAAACACTGCTGTGGGAAGCAACGCAATGGCGGGCGCCTAGAGCGGTCGACTAACACGCCTAAGCCGCATTAAGCCAAGGCGCGAACCGCGCCTGAAACCCGTATGCTCGAGCCTGCTTCCGGGGAGATCTCCACGTGAATGAGGCTCCGCATCCCCATGTCCTCCCCCTGAATGATGTCGACCTTGCCGTCCCGCAGCCACTCGGTATCCCGTAGATAGCCAGCTAAGGCTGCCGCTGCGGCACCGGTCGCCGGGTCTTCGTACACACCGCCGGCCGCGAAGGGATTGCGGGCGTGAAACAGCCGTTGGTGCTCTGCGTGTACCAGTGCGATCGTGGTAAATCCGTGGGCAAGCATCAGTTCGCGGCCACGATCGAGGACATAGTGCATTTCAGACAGACGCGCACGCTCGGCGAGTGCGAGGACGAGGTGCTTTGCACCACCTTGTGCGATCGCAGGCGGCAGTCGCGAATCAAGGTCGCCTTGCGTATAGCCGAACAGCGCCAGCGCATCGCTTACTACATGAGCCGGTGCCGGCTCGCTCTGGGTCGAAGGCGACTGCAATGCGGCGACCAACGCCGCACCTTCGCGACGGCCCTCGACCGTGATTTCCGCCTGGTTGAGGCGCAACCGAAATAGCCCGGCTCCTTCACGCCGCGCAAGTGCGGCGCCCAATGCGATGGTGGCATGCCCACAGAACGGAACCTCGATTTCGGGCGCGAAATAGCGTACGCGCCAGACACCGCTGAGCGGCGCCGCGAATGCCGTTTCGGAATAGCCAACCTCCGCAGCGATCGCCTGCATAGTGGGGACATCCGGCAGCACTTCGCAGACCACGACACCAGCGGGATTGCCGCCTGCATCGCCATCGGCGAACGAGGCCAACCGCTCGACAGGAAAAAGGCTGGACAGCGCAACATCGTGTTCCATCGTGATCGTCCTTAGATACCAAGTGGTGAATGAATTTCCGTTCGAAGCACAGAGCTAGCGACCATTTTTGCCAGCTTACCGAGACGATCGGGAACAGGGCAACCCATTCGACTCTCGCGCCAGCCGTGACAAAATGCGATTCAGTGCCGGGCACCCGGCTCGTGAGCAAGACTGGCCTAATGAGCTCGGGCCCTATCGAACAAGCCGTCCGAAGATTAAGCAAGAGCGGCTAGGTGCGCTGTTTCGACCATGGGCGACCATAACGCAAGTCGCACGATCCAAATATCCAGATTATGCAAGCTCATGTCGACGCCACTCGCGCTTACACGAAGCGCTTCGATGCCGTATTGGCGTACATCGAAATGAACATCGACGGTGACCTGTCAGTGGAAGCGCTAAGCCGCGTCGCGAACTTCTCGAAGTTCCATTTTCATCGGCAGTTCGCCGCCTATGTGGGAGTGCCGGTCTCGCGCTTCGTGCAACTGATGCGCTTGCGCAAGGCCGCACGCCGCCTGGCCTCGCGTGAGTTCTGTTCGGTGCTCGATGCCTCGTTCGACGCGGGCTTCGAAAGCCCAGAAGCCTTCAGTCGCGCTTTCAAGCGCGCGTTCGGCACGGCGCCGAGTTCGTTTCGACAGCATCCGAATTGGCAGATCTGGAGCGCGACTTTCGTCATCCCCTATTTTTCGAGGAAACTTACCATGCAAGTACGAATTGTCGATTTTTCGGAGACGCGCGTCGCCGCGCTGGAACACTGCGGCCCGACTGGGCTCCTCAACGAGAGCGTGCGCAAGTTCATTGACTGGCGGAAGCAAAGTGGGCAATCCCCAATTGCGTCGAGCAGAACCTTTGGCATCCCGCGCAATAATCCTGACACGACGCCGGCAGATGCATTTCGCTTCGACATCTGCGGGGAAATTGACGAGCCGATTGCGTCGAATGTCTACGGTATCCGTGAACTCGTCATTCCCGGAGATCGATGTGCAGTGGTTCGGCATATCGGATCGACCGACCACATCGGCGAGACGATCTACCCGATCTATCGCGACTGGCTTCCCGCAAGCGGAGAAGAACTTCGGGACCATCCACTGTTCTTTCACTATTTGAGCGTTTTTCCGGAAACGCCGCAGGACCAGTGGCAAACCGACATCTACATTCCTCTCGTGTGACGGGAGACGATCTGCCGCGTCGACCCGGGCGATGTCGGCGTCAGCCCGCCCAACGCCACGGCCAGCAACTTCAAGCGGTGGGTAGTGCCGGCGGATAAAAGGAACAAGCCTGCCATGGCTACAGTGGCAGCCACGGTGCCCCCATGGTTAGATTTCCGTTCGAGGACGGAAGCCATCCTCGGGGTGACTGGCTTGCAGCGCAGCGCAACGCTCGCGCAGGAAGACATGCAACGCGTTGATCGCGGGAGTCAGTTGCGCGCGATGGGCGCAAACCAGGTGCAGCGGCGCAGGCTCGCAATACTCCGCCGGAAATAACTCCACCAGCCGGCCGGCCTTCAAATCGGCGATGAGGTCCAGTCGCGACTTGTAGACGAGGCCTTCGCCGGCTATCGCCCAGCGACGAACGGCATCGGCATCGTCGCTGATGCGATTGCCCGTGACGGCCACGGTACGCTCGCCGCCGGGCAGGGTAAAGCGCCAGCGCTCATGTAGCTGCTCGCTCCAGACATACCGAAGGCAATTGTGTTGCCGCAAGTCGTCCACTTTGACGGGTGCGCCATGCCGTTCGAGGTATGACGGCGCGGCGCACAATGCGCGCCGATTGTTCTCGGCCAGTTTCATGGCCAACAGAGACGAATCGGGCAGCGTTCCGTAGCGCACGACTACATCCAGCGGTTGGCGGATAAGGTCGGCCGCCCGGTCGCTCATTTTCACGTGCAGCGACAAGCCAGGGTGCTGGTGCTGAAACTCATCCAGCCACGGCAACAGCAGGTTTCGCCCGAAGTCGGAAGGAGCGGATAGCCGCAGCGGCCCTGACAGCGCCCCCCGGCCGCTCGCCAGGGCGTGTTCGCCTTGCACGAGCGCACCGATCATGACCCGCGCGTGCGGCAGATAACGCTCTCCAGCCTCGGACAATTGCATGCTTCGAGTCGAGCGGGTGAACAGACGCGTGTTCAATGCTTTCTCGAGCCGCTGCACTGACGCACTCGCATGGGCGGGGGCGATATTCAGTTGCCGGGCCGCTTCCGAGAAACTTCCGTAGTCCACCGTGTGCACGAAAATCTGGACGTCGTCGAGTCGGATCATTTTCGTTGAAATGCCGAAAGTGTTTAGGTTCTATCGATATTTATCTGCGTTTCGACGAAAGATAGCATGACGTCAACCCCTCTAGGAGAGCACGTCATGAAAGCCATCGGTTTCTATGAAAATCATCCCATCAGCCACCCGCAGGCGCTCCAGGATATCGAGCTGCCTACGCCGGAACTGCGCGACCACGATCTGCTGGTGGAAGTGAAAGCGGTGTCGGTCAACCCGGTCGACACCAAAATCCGCCGCGGTGGCGACATTCCGGAAGGCGCTGCGCGCATCGCCGGTTGGGACGCCGCGGGAATCGTCCGCGCAACCGGTGCTTTAGCGTCGCGGTTCAAGCCGGGCGACCGTGTTTGGTACGCCGGCGACATCAACCGGCCGGGCAGCAACAGCGAACTGCAGGCTGTGGACGAGCGCATCGTCGGACCGATGCCGACGTCCCTGGACTTCGCCGAGGCGGCGTCGTTGCCCCTGACGACGATCACCGCGTGGGAGCTGCTGTTCGACCGCCTGCGAGTTCAAACGGCGGACCCGAGCGACAACAATGTGCTGCTGGTCATCGGAGCGGCCGGCGGCGTCGGTTCGATTCTGACGCAGTTGGCGCGCGAGTTGACCGGCATGACCGTTATCGGCACCGCCTCGCGGCCGGAAACGCGCGAGTGGGTGCTGGCGCATGGCGCGCATGACGTCCTCGATCACCGTCAGGCCTGGGCGCCGCAGTTGGCCGCACTCGGCATCGAGCACGTCACCCATGTTGCCGGGTTGAACAACAGCGCCGCCTATGTGCCGCAAATCGCCGCCGTGCTGCGACCGGAAGGCCAGTTCGCACTCATCGACGATCCGGTGGGTCTGGACATCGGACCCTTCAAAGGGAAATCTATTTCGATCCACTGGGAGCTGATGTTCACCCGCGCGATGTTCGCCACCGGCACCATGGCGCGGCAACACGCCTTGCTGCGCCGCGCGGCGCAGTTGGTGGACCAGGGCCGTCTGAAGCACACCCTCACTCGGCGCATTGACGGCATCAACGCCGCCGGCCTCATCGAAGCGCATGCGTTGGTCGAGGCAGGCAACATGATCGGCAAAGTCGTCGTTGCCAACCACTGAACCCTTTCGAGAGGAAGCATCGAAATGAAATCGCCAATCATCAGCACGGCCACGATCAGTCTCGAAGCCGCACAAGAACTGCTGGCGGCAGCACGCAGCGTGAGCGCCGCACGCGGGTTCGCAGCGACCATCGCCATCACCGATGCAGGCGGTCATCTGCGTGCGTTCGAGCGCGCGGATTCCGCTCCGTTCCTGACTGTCGACGTCGCCATCGACAAGGCGTGGACTGCCGCGTCGTTCGGTATGGCCACGCTCCAATGGAATCAGTACATGGGCGATCCCGCCGTTGCTCCGCTGGCGCACCATCCGCGGCTGACGCCCGTCGGCGGTGGCGTACCGATCTTCCACGAAGGGCGGCTGGTGGGCGGCATCGGTGTTTCCGGCGGCACAGCGGTCCAAGACCACGAGGCCGCTGAGGAGGCGCTGCGTCAAGCAGGGTATTTGCAGTAAGCAGCACGAACATCCGGCACACGGTGGCAGACGCGCGACTGGTGATCGAGGTCGGACATAGCGGTTCGCCGTGTGCAGAGACCGTTGCGGTCCCGGTTTCCGGCGAGCTGCTGTAATCGTTCGAACGAAGACGCGTAAGGAGGAACGGCCTACTGCGCCGCCCATTCGGCGAGCTTGGCCACGGTGTTCATGTTGCGGGCCGTGCCGGACTTGGCGGCCCGTATCTCCCCCGGCGTCAGAATAGTTGTCGTGTCGTCTGAATCTTAGACGAGGTCCGGGG
>CBIHRA010000005.1:0-223548 GCA_966212325.1 uncultured Burkholderiaceae bacterium
AGTTTTACTTCGGCGAATCGTCGAAAAGTGGGTCAGATTTAAATCGGCGTTGACAGATAGGCACCAAAAACGCCAACGTCGCTGCAAAGCCACCACTCGCGGTCCCCTGTGTTATGACCGAAGTACTCATGACGACGATCGGACCGAGAATGATGATGGCAAGAAAAAATGCCCATCCGCGCAAGCCCTTCTTCTTCGCGATCGCAGCAACGAGCAGAGCAAACACTGCATACAGGATGAAGCCGGTCAGTGGTTCCATGAATTAGGTCTCCGTAGTTTTCGGTATGGTTGTGAAATCGTAGCCAGCGGGTTCGCCGCCAGTAGGTCGATGTCAGCGCACGCTGCGCACGCGTTCGTTTAATTCAGCGACGGTCAAACTGCCCCTCGGGTACGACAACCCATGACGGATGCGGTGCCTGCTCAAGCAGATGAACGACACCGCAATCTTGATCGGCAATCGAGGGGCAGCCGTCGGCTGAGAGGGTCTTGGCCCACGTGTCGGCCAACGCTTCGTTCGCTAGAAAGTCGGCCCACGCTTTCGAAAAGCGGCCGCGCGTGTGAATCAGCGTGTGCGCTCGCTTCGAGACCGGATAGGCAGCCCACGGCCGCGAATAGTCCTCGTTGTGCAGCGCCGCACCACCAACCTTGCCGGTGACCGAACACGCGTTGTCATAGCGAAGCCAGCCGTTCTGGCGGTAAAAGGCGATCAGTTGCCAGCCCCGCACGCGCGCGCCCCCGCTGAAGCCGTTATACGGGCCTATGAGCGGCCAGCGCCATTGCGGCAAGCGGAACACCGTCTGCGCCTTAGTGAAGGCAAGGGTGACAAAATCGAAGCGATGCACGGGCGCATCGATGTCGTTACCAAGGATGCACTGACAACTGCTGTCGTTCATATACTCCGCCCCTTCAGTGTCGCCGGCCGGCTATTCGACCTCGCGGAGAAAGGCCCGTTGATGGGTTTCGCGTCATCTGTTCCCCCTGCAACCCGTTTCAAAAATAGCGACAAAAGCGACGCAATGGCCCCCTGCGCGTGTCACTGATCGCTACCGTAAGGAACCGCCGAGTTTCTGCTATCGGAAGATCGAGCGAATCACATCCCGGACCAACGTCCACACCGTGGCCCGGACTGCGGTGCGTGCTGCCATCTCACCCATCGACATGCGAGTTTCCTCTCGTCGGATCGGAGCAAACTGCACGGGCAGGGAAGGCGCGCCGAGACTGCGTCTTAGGACTGCCGGATCACGCTGATACTCCAGGAGCAGTCTTTCCCGCTCTTCTTCGATATATGCGAGGTACTGTGCGCCGAGGCCGACAATGCCGGTCTCTGCCTCCGACTCTGCCGCTTTGCGCGCAATCACCTCTTGGAACTTGGACATGTATTCGAGGACGCGCGCTCGCTCGCCTGTTACTGACAACTCCAGGAAACCTCGCCAGTAATCCCGGGCCATGCTGTGGCAAACCTCACGGTAGGTTTTCAGCACCCGTTGAAGCACCGGGTCAGTTCGTGCGCGTTCTGCCAACGTCATGCCGTCGCTCATTTTTCCAATCGCCAGTGATGGCGCGTCAATCTAAGGCGATGCAAGAATACCTCGCCCGCCTTGTTTTGCCCAATATTTTGTGAAGACATGCCCGTGACCTCTCCTTAACGTCGAGCGTCTTGCATCTTGGGGGCGGCGGCGGTGGAGCCGGAACAGGCGGTTGGTGAAGTGCTACGAGCGTTGCGACGACAGAAAGGCTTGTCGCAGGAAGCGCTCGCCCACGCCGCTGAGATGGAACGAAACTATGTTTCGCTGATCGAGTTGGGTCGCCACAGCCCGAGTATCAGAGTTGTATGGAAGCTGTGCTCCGTGCTGAGCCTTGCCCCTTCCGCGTTCTTCGCGGCGGTGGAGGCACGGTTAGCCCAACATTCAGAAAGAACCCCACCCTCGGGTGCCTAGCCCCAGTCCTGCACAGCGTCCTGTTCCTGTCCCACGGGCGAGAACACCTCGAACAGCGGTCGATACTTCGGAGCCAGCGGGAAATTCGGTTCACGACTCGATTGGTGGCCGATCTTCGCCGACTCGACGACCCCGCGACGCTTGAGTGCCTGCGCTTCGGCGACCGGAACCAGCGCTTCGTCGCCGGAGCACCACAGGCCGCCCCGCGTGAGCAACTTCTCCAGGATGTCGGCGGCGCGGTCGGGACGTTGCGGATATGCGCTTTGCAAATGCATCGTCAATTCGCTCAACCGGCTGATCAACGCGTCGGGCGTCAACACATCACGTTCCCGCGTGTCGAGCGCGTCATGGATTGCACGCCGTGCTCGGTTAGCTCGCTGTGCAGCGTTGGCCGCAATCGCGCGCAGCCGCGTCTCGGCAGACATATTCGTTGCCGAGCCTGGGATATCCTTCCAATGCCTAATTTCCAGCCGGATGCGGTCCACGGTCTTCGGGTACATCGCGATACCGACCGCCTCCGTTAGCTGCGATTTGAAAGATAGCAATTCCGTTCCGTCTTCAAGCGACCATTCACGTTCCCCGCTACCTTTGCTCAAGGTCCATAACGTCGGCCGGAGCCGGCGCACGGTCTCAATGGCGTTGACCTGCCCAAACTCCCAGTACGTTTCCGATTGCCTGATGATCCACGGATGCTGCGCCGCCAACCATCGCCTGTCAGCAACCCGGCAGCCGACGAGATGTTCAATCAAGTCTTCCACGGCTCGTAGGCCGTGAATGACATGCGCCACAGATTCCTCTAGTGCAACCGGTTGCAAAATTTGAACCGCCGATTCTTCTTGAACGACCGGGTACAGAGCATGAGCAGGCAACAAATTGTCATGGCGCAGGCTGGCCGACTCGTTGACGAGCATCTGATAGGTATTCGGGTCGGACGTCAGTACGTCGCGCCAGCTTGCTGCCTCCATTTCCACGCCGCGAAGATACGCGTGTGCCGCCAGCCGCGTAGGATTCAACGACAATTCGGCCCGCATCTGAGTTGGCGGGCACGCTGCGTTATCACCCCCGGACACCCTCCTTGGACCCACATGGCGAAATTGCAGGGCTAAGCCGATCAACCACGTTGCGCTTCCCGCTGTGTTATTCCGAGAGACCTCGATGGAGGAGCCCCGACTGCCGTTGGGCTTAAGAACGAATGCCTCGCACTGAGGGGCGAGTGCGCCGCCACCTGCGATGGCGCGCATGTCGGCGATCATGACCGCTAGTTCACCGGGCTCGTCGTACTCGGTCGGCACGTTGGTCAGCAGGTAGTCGCGCTTGAATACCATGCGATCAAAGCGCGCGTCTCTCGCATCGACCAGTGCGTTCTTATCGAAAAAATTTGGTAGACGGGACGACGCACGTGTGCGAACGCGAATGAGGTGTCCTTCTGCACTACGACGATGTGTGGCCATGCGGTGGTTGTCGTCCTCGTCTTATTTTTCTTCGTGCGCTTCGATGTGTACGCCGTTTACCATCTATAGAGGTAGCAATTTCTCGACGGCAGGGAAATGAATCTTGGCAAGTTCCTGGGCTTTACGATCGAGAGAGTAACCCTTCCCATAGCCCTCACTTGCCGACTCCTCGCCGTCCGACCAACCGCCAAGCGCCTGGGCTATCTCGCGAGGAATGTCGGCAGCGCGGGCTGCGTCTCGAAAGCGGTGACGGAAGGAATGGAACGTCAGCCGACTGTCGGTCACGCCCTGCTTGTCGCTGAATCGAGCGAACCATTTGGAAAAATTGTCGGAGTAGTAGCCGTTCGCGCTCTTCGTCAACTTCGGGAACAAGCGGTCGTGACCTGCACTGCGAGTGGCCTCAACGTACTCCATGAAACCGAGGCGTTGCAGGACGGCGTGGACGGGAATGATGCGCTCTGAGTTGGAGGTCTTCAGATGCTTCTCCTCGCCAACAGCACTTTCCTCTCGGATGTGCAGGAACGGAATGCCGTCGGCCGCGCCGACATCGAACACTTCAAGTTGGCAGAGTTCGTTCAGCCGCGCGCCGTGATACAGCGCGAGCAGCGGCACCCAGTAACGGCCCTGTTCTCGTTCCGAAACACGGCACCATGGCTCACGAAAGAGATCGGCCGAAAACAACGTCACAAGATCGCCATCGCTGAACGGTTGCCGGCTCTCCTCGTTGGAGCGTTTCTTTTGCAGTGCCTGCAAGCCAGCCGCAGGCGTTCTGTCTATTAGATGCTCACGGACAGCCCAAGCGAAGAAGCTTGAAAAATTCGACAGCAAGACCTCGGCCGTCTTCGCAGTAATTGGCGGCATGGCGTTTTTCTTGGCGTAGTCCGCCGCTTCGATCAACGTCAACTTGGGGAATCGCTTCGTCGCATTCGGCGGCAGATGTTCGAGTATTTCCTGCACTTTTCGAGCGTGCTCGCGAGTCACGGCGGCGAGCGCGGCATCACCGCCGACGATCTCACGCAACAACGCGAAGCCCGGCTTGTAACCATTGATGTTCTTCTTGCTGAGCTTCGCGCGGTGCGGATCGTTTTCGAACCGTTCGATCGCCTTATCGATCGTAATGCCGTTCCCAGCGGCAACCGCCCCCGAGGCAGCGGCGGCAGGCGCGCCCGAGCCGTTTACAGACCGATAGAGCGGGTCCGCAATAACGTCGTATAGCTGCCCCTCGGCGAAGAACCGGCGAGCCACTTGCAAGCATTCAACCTCGCCCCGGATCATGTACCTCGCCAACGTCTCAACACTGCCTCCCGATGGCTCCGGGTACCCTGCCGATACAAGCAACTCGCGAGCGGCATACAGATATTCGCCGAATGTCGACTCATCGGGCGGCGTCAAGCGAGCAAGCTCGGGGTCAATGTTGCAGAGCACATCCACAACAGTCACCCCCGCCGGCATCGGCTTCCAGAGCGATTCCACAGCATTGCGCCAACGCGGCGCGAACCACGTGCGGGCAATCTGCTCAAGCACACCACGCCCAACGTCTTCGAGCGGAGGCGTAACGGCATCCGCAACGTTAGTCACGGCAGCAAACTGTTTGTGGATTTCGATGAGTGCGTCGGGAAACTTTGCACGAGCTTCATTCAGGTTCTTCGTTCGAAGGCTGATTTTGATTTCGTGCTTTTGGAGAAGTCCGACGAGCAACGTCGGGACGCGCATCCGCGCATAGTAGGTGCCATTTCGGGACACCAACCCCGGTTTGTTTTTCAAGTTTTCCGAGTCCTCTGTGTACCACTCTTCGTGGACCACAGGGCTCAGGACGCTTGTTTTATCGGGATTTTCCAAGCTGCTTAGGAACTTGGGGAATTTTGGCGGAAAGGGTGGGATTCGAACCCACGGTACGGTATAACCGTACACCGGATTTCGAGTCCGGCGCATTCGACCACTCTGCCACCTTTCCGTCTTCTCGAATCGGGTCGCCCCTATTCGGCTCACCAAGCTGGTCGCTGTTTGGCGAAGCGAAGATTATAGAACATCCATTGCAGCATTCCAAGCCCTTTTTTGCAAAAAGCCTGGATGCTGCGCTGCTGCTCAGTTCGCCGCGCTGACTTCGAGCCGTTCCATCCCGCCCAGATACGGACGCAGTACCGCGGGCACCGTCACCGACCCATCGGCGTTCTGGAAATTTTCGAGCACGGCCACGAGCGTACGCCCCACCGCCAACCCCGACCCGTTCAACGTATGGACGAGTTCCGGCTTGCCCTGCGCATTGCGATAGCGCGCTTGCATCCGGCGCGCCTGGAAGGCTTCGGTGTTCGAACAGCTCGAGATTTCGCGATAGGTGTTCTGCGCCGGCAACCATACTTCGAGGTCGTACGTCTTCGCCGCCGAAAAGCCCATATCGCCCGTGCACAACGTAATCACCCGGTAGGGCAACTCGAGCTTCTGCAAAATCGCTTCGGCATGACCGACCATCTGCTCGAGCGCTTCGTACGAAGCCTCGGGCGCCACGATCTGCACCATCTCGACTTTGTCGAACTGATGCTGCCGAATCATCCCGCGCGTATCGCGCCCATAAGAGCCCGCTTCGGACCGGAAGCAAGGCGAATGCGCCGTCAGCTTGATCGGCAATGCCGCGCCGTCGACGATGCTGTCGCGCACCGTGTTCGTCAGCGAGATCTCCGAAGTCGAGATCAAGTACTGCGTCACGACGTTCTCGCCGCCGCCCTTCTCGACGCGGAACATGTCGTCGGCGAACTTCGGCAATTGGCCCGTGCCGTACAGAATTTCCGGGTTGACGATATAGGGCGAATAAATTTCGGTGTAGCCGTGCTGCTGCGTGTGCGTGTCGAGCATGAATTGCGCGAGCGCACGATGCAGTTTCGCCATCCCGCCGCGCAGCATCGTGAAACGCGCACCCGACAGCTTCGCGCCCGTTTCGAAATCGAGCCCCAGCGGCGTGCCGACATCGACGTGATCCTTCACCTCGAAATCGAACTGGCGCGGCGTGCCCCAGCGGCGCACCTCGACGTTATCTTTCTCGTCCCCGCCCGCAGGCACGCTTTCGTGCGGCAGGTTCGGCATTTCCAGCATCAGCTTCGACAGACGCGCTTGCACGTCCTCGAGCTGAGCCGCCGACGCCTTCATCTCGTCGCCGATGCCGCTCACCTCTGCCATTACCGCGGTGGTGTCCTCGCCCTTGCCCTTCATCGCGCCGATCTGCTTCGACAAGCTGTTGCGCCGCGATTGCAATTCTTCGGTGCGGGTCTGGATGGCGCGGCGTTCGGCTTCGAGCGCCGAGAACGCGGCCACGTCGAGCGTGTAGCCGCGAGCGGCAAGGCGCTGGGCCACGCCGTCGAGGTCTTTGCGCAGCAACTGGATGTCGAGCATAACTAAGTGCGAGTCGTATCGTGGGTGAAGTGGCGATTTTAACGCACCGGCTCACCGAACCGCGCGCGCCGCCGAACAATGCGACGCCGGCGCATGTCCTGCGCCGGCCCGCTCACTCGCCCTTGGTCTTGTGCTCGCGCCGCCACGCCGCATCGAGGTCGGACAAGCGTGCGAGTTTCTCGCCGATCTTGCCTTCGAGCCCGCGCGGCGTGGGCCGGTACCAATGCGGGTCGCGCACCCCGTCGGGCAAGTATGTCTCGCCCGCCGCGTAGGCGTCAGGCTCATCGTGCGCGTACCGATATTCGTGCCCGTAGCCAAGCTCTTTCATCAACTTCGTCGGCGCGTTGCGCAAATGCACGGGCACGGCGCGCGAGCGGTCCTTGCCGACGAACCGCCGCGCTTCGTTATAGGCCATGTAGCCCGCATTCGATTTCGGCGCCACGGCCAAATAGATCAATGCCTGCGCCAACGCCAATTCGCCCTCCGGCGTGCCGAGGCGCTCGTAGGTCTCGGCGGCGTCGAGCGCAATGCGCGGCGCACGAGGATCGGCCAAGCCGATATCCTCCCAGGCCATGCGAACGATGCGCCGCGCGAGATAGCGCGGGTCCGCTCCGCCGTCGAGCATGCGGCAAAACCAATACAGCGCGCCATCGGGATTGCTGCCGCGAACCGATTTGTGCAAGGCGCTGATCTGATCGTAAAAGGCGTCGCCGCCTTTGTCGAACCGACGAAGATTTTCCGTCAGCGCACTCGCGATCAATGCGCCGTCGATGCTCTCGGCCTTCTGCGCCGTCGCGGCACGCGAGACGATCTCGATGTTGTTCAGCAGCTTGCGTCCGTCGCCATCGGCCGACACGATCAGCGACTCCTTCGCTTCATCGGTCATCTCGACGCTGCCGAGCGCCGCAAGCGCGCGATCGAGCAGTTCGCGTTGCTCGTCGTCGTCGAGGCTCTTGAGCACATAGACGGCCGCACGAGAGAGCAGCGCGCTGTTCACTTCGAACGAAGGATTCTCCGTCGTCGCACCGATGAAGACGAACAGCCCCGATTCGACGTGCGGCAAGAACGCGTCCTGCTGGCTCTTGTTGAAGCGATGCACTTCATCGACGAACACGAGCGTGCGCCGCCCGTGCGCGCGATGCGTCTGCGCGAGTTCGACCGCCTCGCGGATATCCTTGACGCCCGAGAGCACGGCAGACAGCGCGATGAACTCGGCGTCGAACGCATTGGCCATGAGCCGCGCGAGCGTCGTCTTGCCGACGCCCGGCGGCCCCCACAAGATCATCGAATGCGGCTCGCCCGATTCGAACGCCACGCGCAACGGCTTCATCGGGCCGAGCAGATGCTTTTGGCCGATGACGTCGTCGATCGTGCTGGGCCGCAGCCGCTCGGCGAGCGGCATGCCGGCGCGGGATTCCTCAAACATGGCTGGTTCCGAATCGTAACGGCGCGCGCACCGGCACACGCGAGGCTAGGCAAGCAGCGCCGCCGCGAACGCGGCCACCCGCGCGCAAAGCCGAGGCGACGCGCTGGGCGTTAGCCGTTGATTACATCGGCGCCTTTGGGCACCGTAAACTTGAAAGCACCCGCTTTCAACGCCGGGTTCTTTTGAATGTTCGAGAACGTGAGCAGCGTCACGTTGCCGAACACGTCGTGCAATTCCATCGCTTGCAGGTTGCCGTCGCGAAAACCGATGCCGACGCGCTCGAATTGCGTATCGCGCGACTTCGGAATCAACTCGAGCCAGTCGATGCCTTCTTTTACGCCCGCATCGTGCAACGTGAAGTTCTTCTCGAGGTCGTTGCTGCCGAACAGGATCGCGGCCGGACTCGCGCCCAAGGCGCCGCCGAGCTTGCGGATCGTGACTTGATTCAAATCTTTGTCGTACACGTACAACTTGTCGCCGTCCGCTTGCAGCACCTGCTCGTACGGCTTCTCGTACGACCAGATGAACTTGCCGGGACGCGCGAACACGAACGTGCCGCTCGAAGTGCCGCCTAGCGTCGGCACCACCGCGCCGCTTGCCGCGGCGTTCTTGGGCGGCGCCTTCACTTCGCGCTGGACGAAGTCGCCGCGCGCCGAGTGCACCTGCGCAACGAACGCCTTCAGTTGCTCCGTTCCGCTCGCAAACGCCGCAGTGGACGAAACGAGCAAGGCAGCGCCGAGTGCCGCCGCGCCGAGCACGCGCGAGACCGCATGCAAACCGGCTAGCGCGCGGCTCGGCCGAAGCGAGGCCGGCGTCGACGTAGAGGGCGAGCGCATGAGCGGCCCGAACGAGTGCTGCATCGAATTCAAAGTAACTCTCCGTGATAGATCGGAAAACGCACGCCGCGACTATCGCCGACCGACGAGGCGCGACGCCCGGTCGATCTCAGACTGATTTCAATCGCTTTCGCGCGAAGGGACGAGAATTTCACGATTGCCGTTCGACGACATCGCCGATACCAGCCCCGATTGCTCCATTTGCTCGAGCAGGCGCGCCGCGCGGTTGTATCCGATGCGCAGGTGGCGCTGAACGAGCGAAATCGAAGCGCGCCGATTCTTGACGACGACCTCCACCGCTTGGTCGTACAGCGGATCGGATTCCTCGCCGCCTTGCGCGCCGCCCGCGGCGGCGCCCTCGTCGCCTTCGCCCGCAATGCCGCCTTCGAGCAGACCTTCGACATAATTGGGCTCGCCCTGCTCCTTGAGCTTCTGCACGACGCGATGCACCTCGTCGTCGGACACGAACGCACCGTGAACCCGCACCGGCAGCCCCGTGCCCGGCGGCAGATAGAGCATATCGCCCATCCCGAGCAGCGATTCCGCCCCCTGCTGATCGAGAATGGTGCGCGAGTCGATCTTCGACGAAACCTGGAACGCCATGCGCGTGGGCACGTTCGCCTTGATGAGGCCCGTAATGACGTCGACCGACGGCCGCTGCGTCGCAAGGATCAAGTGAATGCCCGCCGCACGCGCCTTCTGCGCGATCCGCGCGATCAGCTCCTCCACCTTCTTGCCGACGACCATCATCAAGTCGGCCAGCTCGTCGATGACGACGACGATGTGCGGCAAGCGCGTCAACGGCTCCGGCGCATCGGGCGTGAGGCTGAAAGGATTGGGCAGCTTCTCTTCGCGCTTGGCGGCCTCGTCGATCTTATTGTTGTACCCGGCAAGGTTGCGAACGCCGAGCTTGCTCATCAGCTTGTAGCGACGCTCCATCTCGGCGACGGCCCAATTGAGCGCGTGCCCGGCCTGGCGCATATCGGTCACGACGGGGCATAGCAGGTGCGGAATGCCCTCGTAGACGCTCATTTCGAGCATCTTCGGATCGATGAGGATCATCCGCACATCGTCGGCGCTCGCCTTGTACAGCAGCGAGAGGATCATCGCGTTGATGCCGACCGACTTGCCCGAGCCCGTCGTCCCGGCCACGAGCAAGTGCGGCATCTTGGCCAGATCGGCACAAACAGGATTGCCGCCGATGTCCTTGCCTAAGCCCATCGTCAGCTTCGATGCGGCATCGGCATAGACTTCGGACCCGAGGATTTCCGATAGACGCACCGTCTGGCGCCGCTGGTTCGGCAACTCCAGCGCCATATAGTTCTTGCCCGGAATCGTTTCGACGACGCGAATGGACACGAGCGACAGCGAGCGCGCCAGGTCCTTCGCCAAGTTGACGATCTGGCTGCCCTTCACGCCCGTCGCGGGTTCGATCTCGTAACGCGTGACGACGGGCCCCGGATAGGCCGCGACCACGCTGACGTCGACGCCGAAATCCTTCAGCTTCTTCTCGATGAGACGCGAGGTGAATTCCAGCGTATCGGCCGACATCGTCTCTTGCGCGGGCGGCGCGGGATCGAGCAGCGCGATCGGCGGCAGCGACGAATCGCCGGGCAAATCGGCAAACAACGGCACCTGCTTTTCGCGTTCCACGCGCTCGGACTTTGGCGGGGTCGCGACAGCCGGCACGATCGTGACAGGCTCGTGATCTTCGAGCCGCACGCGGTTTTGCACGACCTTGCCCTCTCGCTTGACGGCCGCGGCCTCGCCCAGCTTGCGGTCGCGCCCCGCCTCGCGGCGCAGTTTGGCGAACGTGACGGCGGAGATGATCGAATCGCCGACGCGCTCGGCCACCGACAGCCACGAGAAGCGGAAATAGAGCGACAGACCGATCGCAAGCGCAATCAAGAGCGCCAATGTGCCGCCCGTGAACCCGAGCGCATGCGACACGCCGCGCGCGACGGCATCGCCGACGATGCCCCCCGGCGCACGTGGCAACGGCACGGGCAGCGACCACATCCGCAACGCTTCGATGCCGTCGCAGGCGAGCAGGACCAGCACGAACGAAAACGCGTCGGCGATCCAGGCGCCGTCGCGCGGGCTGTCGTCCTCGTCGGCGGCCGGCCGGTTCAGGCGGCGATAGTTCGCGGCGATCCGCCGCGCGAGCAGCACGACCCACCAATAGGTGGACATGCCGAAAAGCAGCAGCAGAATGTCGGACGTCCAGGCGCCGACGCGCCCGGCCCAATTGGCGATGCGATCGACCTGCGCCGCATGCGTCCAACTCGGGTCGTGACGGCTGTAGCTGACGAGCGCCATCACGAGGAACACGCAAAGCGCGACCTGCAAGATCCAGCGGATTTCGGTGAAAAGACGCGACATGCGATGCGGTAACGCTTGCGCAGGCGCCGAATAGGGAGCTTTGGCCATGAATCCGTAGCAGCGTGGCGGGCGCACCCGCCAAGGGTTCGATGCGGGCTATTGTAAACGCTGCGTCGCACGCCCGGCTGTAAATGACGGTAACGGCCCCCGCGCACCCGCGCCCGGGCAAAACGCTATCGCGTCGATTGAGCACGCCGTCAGCGGCCGCGTCGACGGCCCTTTATAATTGCGCGAGTAGCCCGACTTACGGATCATAGCGCCGCGCCGCCGGTCGATCGGCCGCGCGGCGCTTCGCCGGGCAGCCTCCTGGCGGCATCTTTCTTACGGAACGAACAACCATGTCCACGCGCAAACACGCCAAAGTGCTCATCCTCGGTTCCGGCCCCGCCGGCTACACGGCCGCCGTCTACGCCGCGCGCGCGAATCTTTCCCCCGTGCTCGTCACCGGTCTCGCCCAGGGCGGCCAATTGATGACGACGACCGACGTCGAAAACTGGCCGGCCGATGCGAACGGCGTCCAAGGCCCGGAGCTGATGCAGCGGTTTCTCGAGCACGCCGAACGCTTCAACACCGAGATCGTGTTCGACCACATTCACACGGCCAAGCTCAACGAGAAGCCGATCCGGCTGATCGGCGATTCGGGCGAATACACCTGCGATTCGCTGATCATCGCCACCGGCGCGTCGGCCCAGTATCTGGGCCTGCCCTCGGAAGAAGCGTTTTCGGGCCGCGGCGTCTCCGCCTGCGCGACGTGCGACGGCTTCTTCTACAAGCAACAGCACGTGGCCGTCGTCGGCGGCGGCAACACCGCGGTCGAAGAAGCGCTGTATCTGGCCGGCATCGCCAAGAAGGTCACGGTCATTCACCGCCGCGACAAATTCCGCGCCGAGCCGATCCTCATCGACCGTCTGCTCGAAAAGGAAAAGGAAGGCGTCGTCGAAATCAAGTGGAACCACGTGCTCGACGAAGTCACGGGCGACGACTCGGGTGTCACGGGCGTGCGCATCAAGCACACCCAAACGGGCGCCACGACGGACGTTGCACTGCAGGGCGTCTTCATCGCGATCGGCCATAAGCCGAACACCGACATCTTCGAAGGCCAGCTCGAGATGAAGAACGGCTACATCATTACGAACGGCGGCCTGAACGGCAATGCCACCGGCACGAGCGTGCCGGGCGTGTTCGCGGCCGGCGACGTGCAGGACCACGTCTATCGCCAAGCCATCACGAGCGCGGGAACGGGCTGCATGGCCGCGCTCGACGCTCAGCGCTATCTCGAGAGCGTTCACGAGCTCCATCAAGATCACGTGATGAGCGCGGAAGCCGATCGGTAACGCTCGGTAAAACAGATAGATTGGCCGTCGACGCTCGGCTCGCGCCGAGCGCCTTGTCATGTCGAAAAATCGTCCCCGTCCGAGCGAGCCCAAGCCCCCCGAGGCCGGCGCCCGCACCCGCGGTCTCACCGATCTGGCCGCCCTGCGCGACGCGCTGAAGCAAAGCGCGCAAGAACGTGAGCGCGAACGGATCGCCGCGGCCAAAGCCGCGCGCGAAGCGGCGGCCGACGCCGACCTTTTCCGGCGCGAAGTCGGCGACGTCGCACCCATCGCCGCAGCGGCACGTGCCATGCACGGCCGCACGCCGCCCCCCGCCCTGCCCTTGCAGACACGGCGCGACGAGCAGGCTGTGCTCAACGAAGCCATCTCCGACGAATTCGACCCCGAGGTGTTGCTCGATACGGACGAGTCGTTGTTCTATTGCCGTCCGGGCATCAGTCATGAAGTCGTCCGCAAGCTGCGGCGCGGTCATTGGATCGTGCAAGCGCAGCTCGACTTGCACGGGATGCGTCGCGACGAAGCGAGGGAAGCGCTAGCCGAATTCATTCGCGAAACGGTCAAGCGCGGGCTGCGCTGCGTGCGCGTCATTCACGGAAAAGGATTGGGATCCGTCGGCAAGGAACCGGTGCTCAAGGGGAAAGTGCGCGCGTGGCTCGTGCAGAAGGCCGAAGTCATCGCGTTCTGCCAAGCGAGGGCGCACGACGGCGGCGCCGGCGCCGTGCTCGTGCTGCTGCAGCCGGGGCCCGGCCGGCACGGCGCGGTACGCCCCGAGCGGGAGCCCGGCAGTGCATCCTAGGCTGACGTTCGCGCTCGCGATCATCGAGGGGCTCGCGATCCTCGCCTATGCTTTCTCCGGTTTCATCGAGGCGCGCAAGCGTCGGCTCGACGCCGTCGGCACATTCCTCGTCGCGCTCGCCACCGCGTTCGGCGGCGGTACGGTGCGCGACGTGCTGCTGGAGCGGCGACCCTTCTATTGGGTCGAGCACCAAACGTACGTCATCGTGATTTTCGTGCTGTCGCTGTTCGCGCCGTTCGTGCTGCGCATGGCGTCGCGCGTGTTCAACGAACGCGCGCTGCTCATCGCCGACGCGATCGGTCTCGGACTGTTCAGTATTTCGGGTACGTCGATCGCGCTCGATGCGAACATGCCGCCTTTCATCGCCGTCATGATGGGCGTGGTGACAGGCGTGTTCGGCGGCATCATTCGCGACGTCGTCTGCAACGAGGTTCCGTTGCTGCTTCGCGACTCGCGCCCCTACGCCACCTGCGCGTTTGCAGGCTGCTGGCTCTACTTGTTGCTGGACCGCTTGCAAGTCGATTCGGTCTATAGCGTCATCGTTGCGACGAGCTTCATCCTCATTGCACGATTGCTCACGTTCAAGTTCGACGTGCGTCTACCGCATTAAGGGAGCGCGGCGCAGATCGGAAAGCATCGGCCAACGACTGCGATTCGGGTACCGATCCAAGAGCGGAGTACCTGAACGATACGAACAGTACGAGCGAAACGGGGCGCACAAGGCGCCCCGTTTCGCGTCTATTCCCGCACGTTCACGCCACGCGCGCTTCCGTCTTCGGGTCGAACAGCACGGCCTTCGACACGTCCGCGAGCAGCGTCATGTTCTGCTGCGGCTGCGGGTTGGAGGCCGGGTGCACGCGGCTGACGGTGCGCTTGCCGTTGATCTGCGAGAAGACGAGCGTATCGGGGCCGGTCGGCTCGATGACGTCGACGTTCACGGTCAGCGGCTGCAGATCGGCGCTGTTCGCGTCGTGTGCGCCGCGCGCATCGGTAAGGCGCTCGGGCCGCAGGCCCAGAATCAGGTTCTGCCCGACATGCGACTTCACTCGGCTGGCCTCGAACGGCAGCTTGAGCACGCTGCGCGCAACGCCCGTATCGATCTCCATCCCGACCCCGGCGCCCTGCTCCACGAGCTTGCCCTCGATGAAGTTCATCGGCGGTGCGCCGATGAAGCCCGCCACGAACAAGTTCGACGGCGAATCGTAGATATCCTGCGGCGCGCCGAACTGCTGGACGATACCGTCCTTCATCACGGCGATACGATCGCCGAGCGTCATCGCTTCGATCTGATCGTGCGTCACATAGACGATGGTCGTGCCGAGGCGTTGATGCAGGAGCTTGATTTCGGAGCGCATCTCGATGCGCAGCTTCGCGTCGAGGTTCGAAAGCGGCTCGTCGAACAGGAACATGACGGGATCGCGCGCGAGCGCCCGGCCCATGGCCACGCGCTGACGCTGGCCACCCGACAATTGGCCCGGCTTGCGATCGAGCAGGTGATCGATCTGCAGCATCGACGAAACGCGATCGACGATCTGCGACTGCTCCTTCTTCGGCACCTTGCGGATATTGAGGCCGAACGAGATGTTCTCGCGCACCGTCATCGACGGGTACAGCGCGTACGACTGGAACACCATCGCGATGTCGCGATCCTTCGGCGAGAGATTGTTGACGACTTTGCCGTCGATGCAGATCTCGCCTTTGGTGACCGTCTCGAGGCCGGCGATCATGTTGAGCAGCGTCGACTTCCCGCATCCTGAGCCGCCGACGAGAATCAAGAACTGACCGTCCTCGATCTCGATGTCGACGCCCTTCAAGACGGGCACGCCGTTCGGATAGGTCTTGTATACGTCGCGGATGGAAAGGCTTGCCATGCTGAAATCCTTTAATCTGCTGTGCTGCTTTCGAATAGGTCGAATATGCGACTCGATGCGCGCAAGCGCCGCATCAGCCCTTCACCGCGCCCGCCGTCAGCCCGCGCACGAAGTAGCGGCCGGCAATGACGTAGACGAGGAGCGTCGGCAAGGCCGCGATGATCGCGGCGGCCATGTCGACGTTGTATTCCTTCACGCCCGTCGACGTATTCACGAGGTTGTTCAGCGCCACCGTGATCGGCATCGAATCGACGCCCGAGAACACGATCCCGAACAGGAAGTCGTTCCAAATCTGCGTGAACTGCCAAATGACGCACACCATGAAGATCGGCAGCGACACGGGCAGCAAGATACGCGTGAAGATCATGAAAAATCCCGCGCCGTCGATCCGCGCCGCTTTCACGAGCTCTGCCGGAACGCTCACGTAGAAGTTCCGGAAGAACATCGTCGTGAACGCAATCCCGTACACGACGTGCACGAGCACGAGCCCGCTGATCGTGTTCGAGATGCCGACGAAGCCGAGCAGGCGCGCCATCGGCAGCAAGATGGTCTGAAACGGAATGAAGCAGCCGACCAGCAGCATCGTGAAGATTGCGTCGGCGCCGCGAAAACGCCAGTGCGTGAGCACGTAGCCGTTGAATGCGCCGATGATCGACGAAAGCAGCACGGCCGGAATCACCATGCGCACCGAGTTCATGAAGAACGGACGCATACCGTCGCAGCGCACGCCCGTGCACGCCTCGCTCCACGCCTTGACCCAGGGCGCGACCGTCCAGTGCGAGGGCGGCGTGAGCAAGTTGCCCGTGCGAAGTTGGTCGAGATCCTTGAACGACGTGGACAGCATCACGTAGATCGGGAACAGGAAGTACAGCGCGAACAGCAAGAGCGCAGCGTAAATGAACGCGCGACTGATCGTCATCTTAGGCTGCATTGCGAGTGCTCCTCGATTCCAAATACATGAGCGGCACGAGCACGGCGACAACCGTCGCGAGCATCATCATCGACGATGCGGCGCCCACGCCGAGCTGCCCGCGGTTGAACGAGAACGTGTACATGAACATCGCGGGCAGCGACGACGACGTACCGGGACCACCGGCCGTCAATGCGACGACGAGGTCGAACGTCTTGATCGTGATGTGGCAGAGGATCAAGAGCACCGAGAAGAATACGGGGCGCATGCTCGGAATGACGATCTTGCGGTAGATGGTGGGCAGCGTCGCGCCATCCACTTGCGCAGCCTTGAAAATCTCCGAATCCACACCGCGCAAACCGGCCAGGAACAGCGCCATGACGAAGCCCGTCGACTGCCAAACGGCCGCGATCACGATGCAGAAAATAGCCTTGTCCGGATCGTCGAGCCAGGTGAACGAGAAGCTCGTCCAGCCCCAGTCGTGCAGCACTTTTTCGAGACCGAGCGCAGGATTCAAGATCCATTGCCAAGCCGTGCCGGTGACGATGAACGAGAGCGCCATCGGATACAAAAACACCGCGCGCAGCGCGCCTTCGTTGCGGATCTTTTGATCGAGCAAAATGGCGAGAAAGAGCCCGAGACCGATGCAGATCCCGATGAACGGAATGCCGAACCAGCCGAGGTTCTTCGCCGACGTCCACCAGACGTCGTTCTCGAACAGTTCGCTGTAGCGCGTGAGGCCGGCGAACGTGTAGTTGGGCATGAGCCGCGAGCTCGACAGCGACAGATACCCGGTAATCAGAATGAAGCCGTAGACGAACACAAGGCTGATCGCCACGCTAGGCGACAGCACGAGCTTCGGAATCCAGCGATCGGCCAATGCCGAAATCGACGAGGTGCGGTGGGATACGGGCGCCACGTTGTTCCCCTTTCCGCTGAGAGAGGCAGCCACTACTCGACTCCTGAGTGCTTGCAGACCGGCCGCGGCGCTTCGAACGCTCGGACGCGCCCGGCCGGCTTGAGTGACGCAGGCAGACGCCGCACGCAGCGGGCGCCCGCCCCTTCGACTACACGTGCCTTACTTCGTCTTGGCGGCCTTCGCGAGCGCGGCCACCGCGTCTTTCGACGACTCGTTCGAGTTCATGAACTTCGTGACGACGTCGCTCATCGCGCCGGCCGTGGCATCGCCTTGCGCCATGCCGTGAGCGAGCGACGGCACGTAGCCGCCGGCCTTGATCGAGGCTTGCTCGTCGGCGTACGACTTCTTCGCGCAATCGTCATAGCTGCTCATGTCCACGCCCAAACGCACGGGGATCGAGCCCTTGTACAGGCTGAATTGCTTTTGGAAGTCGGGGCTCATGATCGTCTTCGCGAGCGCGAGCTGGCCCGGCGTCGCCGCCTTTTGGCCCTTCTGCTGGAAGAACACGAACGAATCGACGTTGAACGTGTAGGCCTTCTCGGTGCCCGGCACGGCCGTGCACACGTAGTCGACTCCCGCCTTCTTGTTCGCGTTGGCGAATTCGCCCTTCGCCCAGTCGCCCATGAACTGCATGCCGGCCTTGCCGTTGATGACCATGGCCGTCGCGAGGTTCCAGTCGCGGCCCGTGCGCGAGCTGTCGAAGTAGGTCGTGAGCTTACGGACCGTGTCGAACACCTTCACCATTTGCGGCGAGGTCAGCGTCTTTTGGTCGAGATCGACGATCGCTTTCTTGTAGAAATCGGCGCCTTGCGACAGCACGACGTCTTCCCACACCGTGAAGTCTTGCCACGGCTGGCCGCCCATTGCGACCGGCTGGATGCCGGCTGCCTTCATCTTGTCGGCGACGGCGAAGAACTCGTCCCATGTGGTCGGCACCTTGCCGCCGGCCTTATCGAGCGCGGCCTTGTTGATGTAGAGCCAATTCACGCGGTGCACCGAGAACGGGGCGGCGACGTAGTGGCCGTCGGCCTGCATGATCTTGTCGATCTGCGGCGGCAGGTTCTTCTTCCAGTCTTGTTCCTTGGCGACCGAATCGATGTTCACGAGCACACCCTGCTCGGCCCATTCCTTGATCAGCGGCCCCTTGATCTGCGCGGCGCTCGGCGCGTTGCCCGAGATCACCTGCGTCTTCAATGCGGTCATTGCCGCGGCCCCCGCGCCGCCCGCCACCGCGAAGTCCTTCCACGTATAGCCCTGCTTCGTCATGTCGTCCTTGAGGACGCCGATGGCCTTGGACTCGCCGCCCGAAGTCCACCAGTGCAGCACTTCGACCGATTCCGCCGCCTGAGCCGCCGACACGCCCAGCATCAGCCCCGTGGCGCACAGCGCAGCCATGATCGCGCGAACTTTCATTCTTTATCTCCTCCAGACTACTGACCAGTAACGATTGGATCCCCTCTTCGACAGGCCGGGGAACGGTGGTTGGGTGCAACAGACAACAACACTGGATAAGGCCGCGCGGCGCGTTGGAGCGCTCGATCGCGTGCATGCCGGGCTACGCTGAAGGCACACCCGGCCGCGAAGGCTCGTCAGGAAACGGGTGCTTCCAAGCTCAACGACTGTCTCCTCATTCGAATTCGGCTTGCCCGCGTCGCGCGAAGCCAGCTCGGGGAGGCAGCGCTGCGCAAACCACGCTGCTAACATGCACGCGCGGTATGCATATGACATACAGAGAGCCGCGGCGCGTTGCCGCCGATCGGCCTCGAAAGCCAGCCCCGAACCCGGGACACACAACTTTTTTCGATCGATCGACGTTACCTCTTGATTTGGATTGTAGTTAAACTACAATTCAGTGTCAAAAATATTTTTATCGCGCTACAAGACGTCGCAGCTCGAGCAGCCAACCCGTCCAGAGACGTTTCTCGGCCGCGCCCGCAACCCTTTGACCTTCGGCTCACGACTCATGCAAATCGATTCAGGCTTCACCTTCGTTCTCTTTGGCGGGACTGGCGATCTGTCGATGCGAAAGATCCTCCCCGCACTGTATGAAGCGCACCGCGCGGGCATGTTGTCCGAGCAGGGCAGAATCGTCGCAGTGGCCCGCCATGCGGCCGACCGCGACGGCTACATCGAGTGGGTGAACGGCAACGTCAAGGCGCATGTCTCGAAAGGCGGGCTCGACGAGGCCGTATGGCAACGCTTTTTGGAGCGCATCGCCTACGTCAAGCTCGACCTCGGCAAGGCCGAGGATTTCGTGCTGCTGCGCGATGCGCTGAACGAGCATGCCGGCACGCGCGTCTTCTATCTGGCGACGGGCCCGTCGCTATTCGTGCCGATCTGCCGCGCGCTCGCCTCGGTCGGTCTGAACGAGAATGCGCGCATCGTGCTCGAAAAACCGCTCGGCTACGATCTGCGCTCGTCGAACGCGATCAACGACGCGGTGGGCGAAATCTTCGCGGAAGAGCAGATCTACCGGATCGATCACTACCTCGGGAAAGAGCCGGTTCAGAACCTGCTCGCGCTGCGCTTCGGCAACGCGTTGTTCGAGCCGCTGTGGCGCCGGGAATGGGTCGAGAGCATTCAGATCACGATCGCCGAGGAACTAGGCGTCGAGGGACGCGGCGACTTCTACGACAATACGGGCGCGCTGCGCGACATGGTGCAAAACCACCTGTTGCAGCTGCTGTCGATCGTCGCCATGGAGCCGCCGCATTCGATGGATTCCGATTCCGTTCGCGACGAAAAGCTGCGCGTGCTGCGCGCGCTCAAACCGATCGATACGCGCGACATTTCGAAGATGGCCGTGCGCGGCCAGTATCATTCGGGCGTGATCAAAGGCACGTCGGTGCCGGCGTACGCGACCGAGCACGGCGTCAAGCCGCAGAGCACGACCGAAACCTTCGTGGCGCTCAAGGCCGAGATCGAAAACTGGCGCTGGGCCGGCGTGCCGTTCTTCTTGCGCACCGGCAAGCGGCTGGCGGAGCGGGTGGCCGAAATCGTCGTCAACTTCCGGCCCGTGCCGCACTCGGCGCTCGGCGCCCCCGCGCTGCGTCCCGGCGCCAATCGGCTCGTGATCCGGCTGCAGCCGAACGAATCGATCCGCCTGTACTGCCTCGCGAAGCAACCCGGCGAAGGCATGAATCTGTCGAGCGTGCATCTGGACCTCGCGTTCGATCAGTTCTTCAAGGAAGGGCAGATGGAGGCGTACCAGCGGCTGCTGCTCGACGTCATCAACGGCCGCCTCGCGCTGTTCGTGCGGCGCGACGAGCAAGAAGCCGCATGGCGCTGGGTCGAGCCGATCCTGAACGAATGGCAGGCCTCGAACAAGCCGCCGAAACCGTACGCGTCGGGCACCTGGGGCCCGGCCGCCGCGAGCGCGATGCTCGCGCAGCACGGCACCTGCTGGCTCGAGGAAGAGAATTGAGGCGAATTGCGGCGGCGTGACGCGGCGGCAGGCCGGCGGCGTCGCGCTTCGCATGGCGGCGCGAACGTCGGCTGAGCGTCGCGCAAAGCCCGGCCTCGCCGGCGATGTTGGACATACAAAAAGTAGTCTGGAGGAGAAGTGATCGAGCTTCACGCTTTTGACGACCCGCGCGCCCAAGCCGGCGCGCTGGCCAAAGCGGTCAGCGGCGCGCTTGGCGCGACGCTGGCCGCGGCCATGGGCGCACGGGCCACGCTGGCCGTCTCGGGGGGCACGAGCCCGCGTCCGTTCTTTGAAGCGCTCGCGGCCGAGCCGCTCGATTGGCGCCGCGTCGACCTGACGCTCGTCGACGATCGCTGGGTGCCCGAGACCGACAGCGCAAGCAATGCGCGCCTCGTGCGCGAGACGCTGCTGACGCAAGCGGCGGCGGCGGCCCGGTTTGCTCCCCTCGTCGACGTGAGCGTCCCGCTCGACGCGCACATCGCCGCATTGAACGCCGACCCGTCCTACGCGCTGCCGGACGTCGCCGTGCTCGGCATGGGCGAGGACGGCCATACGGCCTCGCTGTTCGCCGACGCGCCCGCGCATGAATGGGCGCATGGGCTCCAGACGGCCGAGCGGTACGTGGCGGTTCATCCGGGCGCGGCGCCGCACGCGCGCGTCAGCCTCTCGATGTCCGCGCTCAAGGGGATCGGCCGGCTGTTTCTGCTCATTTCCGGCGAACGAAAACTCGACGTACTGAAAGCGGCCGCCTCTTCGCCGCAAGAAAACGCCATCTCGAAGCTGGCAAACGACAAGGGAGTCAGACTCGATGTCTACTGGTCTGCAAAATAAAGCCGCTGCGGCACCCGGCGCACGCCAGCACGCCGACGGTCCGCGCCTGCTCGCCGACATCGGCGGCACGAACGCGCGCTTCGCGCTCGAAACGGAACCCGGGGAAATTTCGCAGATCCGCGTCTACCCGTGCGCCGAGTATCCGACGATCGAAGACGTGCTCAAGAAGTACTTGAAGGACACCAAGATCGGTCACGTGAATCATGCGGCCATCGCCATCGCGAATCCCGTCGACGGCGATCAGGTCAGCATGACCAACTTCAAATGGGCGTTCTCGATCGAGGCCACACGGCGCGCGCTCGGTTTCGACACGCTGCTCGTCGTCAACGACTTCACGGCGCTCGCCATGGCACTGCCGGGTCTCACCGATGCCCAGCGCATGCAAGTGGGCGGCGGCTCGCGCCGGCAAAACAGCGTGATCGGCCTGCTCGGGCCGGGTACGGGCCTTGGCGTGTCGGGCCTCATTCCGGCCGACGATCGTTGGATCGCGCTCGGCAGCGAGGGCGGGCATGCGAGCTTCGCCCCGATGGACGAGCGCGAAGATCTCGTCATGCAGTACGCGCGCAAGAAATGGCCGCACGTTTCGTTCGAGCGCGTGGCGGCAGGCCCCGGCATCGAGCTCATCTACCGCGCGCTGGCTGCGCGAGACAAAAAGCGCGTCGCGCCCACCGTCAACCCGGCGGAAGTCGTCGATCGCGCGCACGCGGGCGAAGCGCTCGCGCTCGAAGCCGTCGAATGCTTCTGCGGCATTCTCGGCACGTTCGCCGGCAACATCGCCGTGACGCTCGGCGCGCTCGGCGGCATCTATATTGGAGGCGGTGTCGTTCTCAAGCTGGGCGAGCTGTTCCTGCGCTCCTCGTTCCGCCAACGCTTCGAAGCGAAAGGCCGGTTCGAGCCGTATCTCGCGAATGTGCCCACTTACGTCATCACAGCCGAATATCCGGCGTTCCTGGGCGTTTCCGCGATCCTCGCCGAACAACTGTCGAACCGGGCGGGCGGCGGTTCGTCGGCCGTGTTCGAACGTATCCGTCAAATGCGCGACGCGCTTACGCCCGCCGAGCGCCGCGTGGCCGATCTCGCGCTCAACCACCCGCGCTCGATCATCAGCGACCCGATCGTCGACATCGCGCGCAAGGCCGACGTGAGCCAGCCCACCGTCATTCGCTTTTGCCGGTCGCTGGGCTGCCAAGGGCTATCCGACTTCAAGCTCAAGCTGGCGACCGGGCTGACGGGCACCATCCCGGTCAGTCACAGCCAGGTGCATCTGGGCGACACGGCCACCGATTTCGGCGCGAAGGTGCTCGACAATACGGTGTCCGCCATCTTGCAACTGCGCGAACATCTGAACTTCGAGAACGTCGAACGGGCCATCGAGTTGCTCAACGGCGCGCGCAGAATCGAGTTCTACGGGCTCGGCAATTCGAACATCGTCGCGCAGGACGCCCATTACAAGTTCTTCCGCTTCGGCATTCCGACGATCGCTTACGGCGACCTCTATATGCAGGCGGCCTCGGCCGCCCTGCTCGGCAAGGGCGACGTGATCGTGGCCGTATCGAAGTCGGGACGCGCGCCGGAGCTGCTTCGCGTGCTCGACGTCGCGATGCAAGCCGGCGCGCAGGTCATCGCGATCACGTCCAGCAATACGCCGCTCGCCAAGCGCGCAACCGTCGCGCTCGAAACCGATCACATCGAGATTCGCGAGTCGCAGCTGTCGATGATCTCGCGCATCCTGCATCTCGTGATGATCGACATCCTTGCCGTGGGCGTGGCGATCCGCCGGGCGGTGCCGGCGGCGGAAATGACTCAAGCCGTGGCCAAGGCACGCTCGGCCTCGACCGACGAAGCGACGGCCGTGCTCGATTGGCTCAGTCATGGGGCGGCCTCGTCGGCAGCCGATTGAGATGAAAGGGTGCGGAGGCGGCAAGCCGTCCCCGCATTGCCCCGCCGCGTTCGGGATGCCTCGCCCGGAGCGGACGAGGCCCGATGTCATTACGCATCGATTCGAGACGCCCCGCCCTCGGCCTGACCCTGGCAGGGCCGCTTTGTAACTAGGCCTCGACTCACGACGACCCGCGCCCTCGAACGGTGCGGGTTTTTTATTGCCCGCCGCCGCTGCCGGTGGGCAGCGAAACCCGCCGGTCTGCCCTTTTCGCGACCCACACGCACGCCCAACGCCCGGCCCTAATAGAGATAGCGCCGCGACGACCGCGCAAAACGTCGATTTTTCTTCAACGTATTCGCAACAATGGTGCGTCAAAAATCGTTGCGCCGATGCGACATTTTCGTCTATTAATTAAGTGCTTGCTTTCACATTCTTCCTTGTCTGGCAAGCCTTAGAGCCATTCATCAGTGGAAATTGTTCTTTTCGATACAAGCAACAATGTTTTGCAACTAGTGTTTCTACTAATAAGGGTACGGAGGCCAGATGCCTAGTATCGCCACGACTGCCTGGACCCCGCGGGCAAGCCGGCTACCCAAAAGGTAGAGGGGTCCGCGGAAAGAAATTAACCAATCCGGGTTGCTCACACTGCAACTCTCTCTTCGTCTCGGAGACCTAGTTTGATGAAAAAGTCACTTCTCGCACTCGCAGCTTTGGGCATGTTCGCCGGCGCCGCTCACGCACAGAGCACGGTCACGCTGTATGGTGTGGTCGACATCGGTATCCTCTACACGAGCAACGCCAACGCCGCCGGCAACTCGGCATGGCAAATGGCTAGCGGCAACGAGTCCGGCTCGCGCTGGGGCTTGACGGGCGCCGAAGACCTCGGTGGCGGCACGAAGGCCATCTTCAAGTTGGAAAACGGCTTCAACCCGAACAACGGCACGGCTGGCCAAGGTGGTCGCATGTTCGGCCGTCAAGCGTATGTCGGCCTGAGCAACAAGAGCTTCGGTACGTTCACGTTGGGTCGTCAATACAACGCCGTTCAGGACTATATCGCTCCGCTCGACGTCGCTTCGGCGCTGACGCAATACGCGACGCACCCGTTCGATAACGACAACCTGAACAACTCGTTCCGTACCGACAACTCGGTCAAGTACACGACGCCGACGTTCGGTGGCTTCCAAGCCGAAGGCCTGTATGGCTTCTCGAACAGCACGGGCTTCGCGAACGACCGCAGCTACAGCGTCGGCGCAACGTACGGCATGGGCCCGTTGAACGTGGCCGCTGCTTACGCTTACGTGCAGAACCCGAACGTTGCCGGCGGCGCCGTCAACGGCACGATCGCTGCTCAGCGCGTTCACCAGTGGGGCTTGGGCGCCACGTACGGCTTCGGCCCGGCAACGGTCGGCCTGTTGTACACGGGCTCGCTGTACTCGGCATCGTCGGTTGCTCTGACGAACGCAGCCGGCGGCACGATCCACTTCAACAACTACGAAGGCAGCTTCCGCTTCCAGTTGACCCCGGCGCTGGTGCTGGCTCTTGGCGAAACGTACACGGGCGTTCGCCAAGCCGGCGTGTCGGGCCACTACTGGCAGACCAACCTGGGCGCGGACTACAACCTGTCGAAGCGCACGGACGTCTACCTGACGGGCATCTACCAAAAGGCGTCGAAGAACCTGAACGCCGCGATCGACGCATCGGCTGGCGTGGCGAGCGGCCGCTCGCAGACGGCTGTCGTTGCTGGTATCCGTCACAAGTTCTAATAAGCAACGCGCTTGTCCGGTCGGCCTCGCGCCGGCCGGAAATCGCGAGAAGTACTCTTGAAAGCGCCCCTCGTGGGCGCTTTTTTCATGGCGGCTACCATCCGCCGCGGCCGATTGCCGCAACGTTCGACGCAACATTCGCCGCAGCTGGGCTCCGTCTGGCCGGCGCCGATCCCCTCCCGCTCCTTGTCCGAACGGCCTGCTCCGGTCGCCCGTCCGCCGCTTTCGGTACAATCCACACACTATGCCGGTCCCGCACAGCGGCGCGCGGGTCGCCGGTTCTCGTCGAACTTCACGTCATTCCCATGTCCAGCAATCAAGCTCTTTTCGAACGCGCTCAACGCACCATTCCGGGCGGCGTCAATTCACCCGTGCGCGCCTTCCGCTCCGTCGGCGGCACGCCGCGCTTCGTCAAGCGCGCTCGAGGCCCGTACTTTTGGGACGCCGAGGACAAACGGTATATCGACTACATCGGGTCTTGGGGCCCGATGATCGTCGGCCATGTTCATCCGGAAGTGCTCGAAGCCGTTCAGCGTGTACTGGCAGACGGTTTCTCGTTCGGCGCGCCGACCGAAGCCGAAATCGAGATCGCCGAGGAAATCTGCAAGCTGGTGCCCTCCATCGAGAAAGTGCGGCTCGTTTCGAGCGGCACCGAGGCGACGATGAGCGCGCTGCGGCTCGCTCGCGGGTTCACGCAGCGCAATCGGATCGTCAAGTTCGAAGGCTGTTATCACGGCCACGCCGACAGCTTGCTCGTCAAAGCGGGCTCGGGGCTGCTGACGTTCGGTAACCCGACGTCCGCCGGCGTGCCGAGCGATATCGCGAAACACACGACGGTGCTCGAGTACAACAACACGGCCGCGCTCGAGGAGGCATTCGGTGCGTTCGGCGATGAAATAGCGGCCGTCATCGTGGAGCCCGTCGCCGGCAACATGAACCTCGTGCGCGGCAATCCGGAATTCCTGCAGGCGCTGCGGCGGCTCTGCACGCAGCACGGCGCCGTGCTGATTTTCGACGAGGTCATGTGCGGCTTTCGCGTCGGCCTCGGCGGGGCGCAAGCCATGTACGGCATCGCGCCCGACCTGACCTGCCTAGGCAAGGTCATCGGCGGGGGGATGCCGGCGGCGGCCTTCGGCGGGCGGCGCGACATCATGGCGTTGCTCGCGCCCGAAGGCGCCGTCTACCAGGCCGGCACGCTGTCGGGTAATCCCATCGCCGTCGCGGCCGGTTTGAAGACGCTGCAGCTGATCCAAGCGCCCGGCTTCTATGAACGCCTATCGGCGCAAACGCGGCGGCTCACCGACGGCCTGGCAGCCGCCGCGCGCGACGCGGGCGTCGCGTTCTGCGCCGACGCTGTAGGCGGCATGTTCGGCCTTTATTTCACCGAGCGCGTGCCCGCGAGTTTCGCCGATGTGTCGCATAGCGACATCGCCAGCTTCAACACGTTCTTCCATCGAATGCTCGATGCGGGCGTCTACTTTGCGCCGTCGGCCTACGAGGCGGGGTTCGTGTCGAGCGCGCACGACGACGCCGTGATCGACGAAACGATCGAAGCGGCGCGCGGGGCCTTCGCGTCGCGTGCGGCCTGAGCGCACGGGCTGCCGATGTTCTCCGAAGCCGATTTCATCCATATGCAGCGGGCGCTCACGCTTGCTGCACGCGGCATGTACACGACCACGCCGAACCCGCGCGTGGGTTGCGTGCTCGTCAAAGACGGCGTGGCGATCGGCGAAGGATTCACACAGCCCGCCGGTCAAGATCACGCCGAGGTGCAGGCATTGAAGGACGCGCGGCGGCGCGGTCACGATCCGCAAGGGGCAACGGCTTATGTTTCGCTGGAACCTTGCAGCCACTTCGGGCGCACGCCGCCCTGCGTTCATGCGCTCATCGACGCACGCGTGAAGCGCGTCATCGCGGCGATGGAAGACCCGAATCCGCAGGTATCGGGCAGCGGTCTATCGCGGTTGCGCGATGCCGGCATCGACGTGCGCTGCGGCCTGCTGGCGGCAGAAGCGCGTGAACTGAACATCGGCTTCGTTTCGCGCATGACGCGCGGGCGGCCATGGGTGCGGATGAAAGTGGCCGCGTCGCTCGATGCGCGCACCGCGCTGCCCACAGGCGAAAGCCAATGGATTACGGGCGCCGAGGCGCGTGCCGACGGGCACGCCTGGCGCGCGCGGGCCTGCGCGATCTTGACCGGCATCGGCACCGTCCGCGAGGACGATCCGCAACTGACGGTGCGCGAAGTGGAGACGCCGCGGCAGCCGCTGCGCGTGCTCGTCGATAGCCGGCTCGACGTGCCGTTGGCGGCCCGCTTGCTCGATGGACCGCCGCCGCTCGTATTTTGTGGCCGAATCGACGAGCGCAATGCCATGCAGGCAGAAGCGCTCGCCGCGCGTGGCGTCGAAGTGGTGGCGCTGGCCAATGCGCACGGCAAGGTCGATCTGCCTGCCATGCTGCAGGCGTTGGGCCAACGCGGCATCAACGAGTTGCATGTCGAAGCCGGCCATAAGCTGAACGGTTCGCTGCTGCGCGAAGGCTGTGTCGACGAATTGCTCGTCTATCTGGCGCCGAGCCTGCTCGGGACGGATGCCGCCGGGATGTTCGACCTCGCGGCGCCTGCCGCGCTGGACGAGCGGACGCGGCTCGTGTTTCATGCCGTGGATCGGATCGGGGACGACCTGCGAATCTTGGCGCGGCTGCAAACGCGCGCGACGCCTCACTGAACGGAACAAGGAAAAGGAAGACTCACGATGTTTACGGGAATCGTCGCGGCCGTCGGCCGCATCGAAGCAGTGAAACCGCTCGGCGCGGACGATGCCGCGGGCGTGCGGCTGACGATCGACGCCGGTGCGCTCGATCTGACCGACGTCGCGCTCGGCGACAGCATCGCCATTCAAGGCGCGTGCATGACCGTGGTCGAAAAGACTTCGCGCTCGTTCGACGTCGACGTCTCGCGCGAAAGCCTCAACTGCACGGTGGGTCTCGCCGCACCGGGCGAGGTCAATCTGGAGAAGGCGCTGACGGCGCACGAACGGCTCGGTGGCCATATCGTGTCGGGTCACGTCGATGGGCTCGGCACCGTGACTCGGTTTGCGCCCGTCGGCGAATCGCACGAGCTGCGCGTGCTGGCGCCGAAAGACATCGGCCGCTATCTTGCCTACAAAGGCTCGATCACCGTGAATGGCGTGAGCCTGACGGTCAACAGCGTGGAAGATCGCGCAGATGGCTGCGAGTTCTCGATCAACCTGATTCCTCATACCGTCGAGGTAACGACGCTCAAAGGCTTGAGCGCAGGGGCGAAGGTGAATCTCGAAGTGGATTTGATTGCGCGGTATGTCGAAAGGATGTTGTCGACGGCGTCCACCATACAACATAGCTGACCGCTGCGGGGAACCTCGCTGCGCGACTATTTTCCACTCGGCGACAGTCGCCTAGCGGGCGACTCCGCAGCTCTTGGCCCCGCACCCAGCGAGCGCGTCGGGTATCAGCCCCCCAGTCCGCTCAAAACGGACTGCGCCGCGGCAAATCGCAATCACTCGCCGATCCCCTATCATTCGTCAACTCCTTCAACGCCCGCTCCGGAGACACCGGACCCTTGTAAAGCGGGCTACATGGCGTACGCGCCAATTTTAACGATAGCTCGATGAGTTCGTTCGGTTGGTCGTCGGCGCGATAGGCTTGTGCCAGATGTGTGAACTCCATCATGATGCCGACAACACTGCGATTTTGAGTCTTCGCGTATTTGACGACCTGCATTTCGCGCACCTCCGAGTCGATGAATGAACGCGGCACTCCGTGAGCGGCCAGTATTTCTATCAAAGCCCCGGGAAACCTGACCGCTAGGCTAGCAGCAGGCGCCAGCGGCATCAGCACCGGAAGTAGCGTCCTCTCACTCACAAGCATCGCAACCTGCGGCCTCCATGGCAGAACAGTTGCGTACCAGTTGCCAAGCTTCGCAGTGCTGGTGCTGCTTCCGCCCTCGATCATGTCGGGTTTCACGCGTTCAAGCAGCTTTTGGGTGCAATGAAGAAACAGCATAAAAAAGGGAACAACGTGCATCGATCGAAAGTGTACGCCCATTGTGCTAACATGACGTACATCTGAAGGAGGAATTCTTATGAGCACCTCTACCCGCTCCGCCCGCCTGGGTTTGCGGGCCACGCCGCAGCAGGAAGCCGTGCTGCGCCGTGCCGCCGAGATCGCGCACAAATCGATGACCGATTTTATTCTCGACAGCGCCTGCCAGGTCGCCGAACGAACGCTGCTCGACCAACGTTTGTTCTTGGTGACTGAGAGCCAATCGCAGGCGCTGCTTGACATGCTGGATCGGCCGACCCAAGACAATGCAGGCCTGAAGGAGTTGTTCTCACGAACAGCGCCTTGGGAAAACTGATGCCGCTGTCCGCACCGCAAGCACTGGGTGCCGGCCATGCCCTGGAAAACTTCGATTGCGGCAAGCCCGGCCTGAATGATTGGCTCCTGCGCCATGCGCGACAGGCCCAGGCCAGTGGTTCGTCCAAAACTTACGTCGTTACCGAAAATCAACGCCTAGTCGGATATTACAGCCTGGCCGTGGGGCAAATCGATACTCTCGAGGCACCTGATCGAGTACGCAAAGGGATGGGAGCTTATCCAATCCCTGTCGTCATCCTTGCTCGGCTGGCAGTAGCAACGCAGGACCATGGGCGCGGCGTCGGGATCGGCATGCTGCAAGATGCAATCCGGCGCACTGTAGCCATCGCCGAGCAAGTCGGCGTTCGCGCGCTGCTGACGCATCCCATCGATGAAGATGCAACGCGCTTCTATCTGCGTTTCGGGTTTGAGGCTTCGCCGGTGCGAGAACAGCAATTGCTGCTGTTGCTCAAAGATGCTCGTCGACTACTCGCGCCTGCTGGATTAGGCAAACCGAAGTAGATATCGATGAGGTCATCGTCTATTGACGTCTCTTTACAGTCTCGTTGATGTGACGGTATTTCTGACGGTATACGCAAGCGCCACCGAACCGGTCGCCTTGCGTGACAAGCATCTCTGGCCGGCCTCCACATAATTGCGCGGTATGCCTCTGGCGAAACTAGCGGCGCGACACCCCGGCATCGGGTCTCCCCGATACTCATACGAACTCGATATACGGGGACTGCGTAGCTGGCCGCTCAAGCGCTATCCGCATCTCATTTGCTATATGAACCGCACCGATCACCTCGACGTCTGGCAGGTGATTGATGGTTCACGCCATATCCAGGCCTGGCTGATGGACGAAGAATAAGAGTCGTTCGCTTTCGGAGTAGAGACCTTCAACGCCGCTCCTTCGTCAGCGTGACCGTTTCGAACAACTCGTAGTTGCCGGTCGGCGTCTGATCCGCGCCGGGCGCGTGATAGTAGTTCATCGTGATCGTCGTTCTGCCGCCGTGCTCGCCCGGGTCGACATCGAACACCGCGATGCCGTACCCCGTCCCCGTATCGCGTTGCGCGGACCAAACGGCGTCTTCCACCGCATCGGCGCTCGCCCGCACGAACGTGCCCGCAGTCTTGCCCGGCATCGGGCGGTTCGGCTTCGTAAAGATCTTCGCTTGCGGATTGCCGGTGCCCGTGTCGACGCCGTAGACGTCGAGCGGCGCACTCGTGCCTCCGCCGCCGAGAATCAAATGCATCGTCCCGCGCGTCATATCGAACGTATTGGCGCCCAGTTGCGCGTGGCGCACGGGACGCGGCGTCAGTGTGTCGACGCGCTCGCCTGTCGCGATGTCGGTGCCCATATGACGGAAGCAACCGCACACGGGATAGCTGCGCTCGTAGTCGTGATCGTGGCCGCACAAGACGAGATCGACGCCATATCGCTCGAAAAGCGGCAGCCATTCCTCGCGCAGCGCTTTGTCGGACCCGTTGCCCGTCTTGGACGAGCTCAACGCGTCTTGGTGCATCTGCACGACGATCCAGTCGATATCGCGATCATCCGCGGCACGGCGCAAGGTCTTCTCGAGCCACCGCGTCTGTTCCCCATGGCTATAACCGCGCACGTACAGCGACGTGCCCGGCTCGATAGGCGCATTACCCGTGCTTGCCGCCGGCACCAGCGGCGCCGGGCCCGCGACGAACGCGGCCGCGTCTTGATAGACCACATCGTCCGCATCGAGCGAGATAAACAGGACTGAACTCACCTGAAAGGCGTACCAGCGACCCGAGAAACGCGTGCCGTTCTCGGGCAGCGTATAGCGCGTCAAGTACGAGTTCAGCCCCTGGGGTCCATTGTGAAACTCGAGTTCGTGATTGCCCGGGCAAGGCATCCAAGGACGGTTCGCCGCCGAGCTCTGATTGTTGTTCCCAAAATCGCGCCACACATCCGTCTGGTGTGTGGGATTTAGATTCGCATAACAAAGATCGCCGTTGAGCAGATGAAAGAGCGGCTGAAAGCGCTCTACGGCTTCCACGGCGAACCGGCTCTGGGGCGACGACAAAACCCAGTTCGCGTTGGGCGTCGCAAGATCGCCGTAGCTCGTGAAGCGGAACGGCTTGCGGCCGCGCGGCGCCGTCGAGAAGCTCGCGACGAACGGCGTCGCAGCGCTGCTGTTGTCGGCGGTCACTTCATACCGATAGGTCGTCCCGGGCTTAAGACCGCGCAGGCGTGCATGGTAAGCGAACACCGTGATGCCGCTGAGGCCGTCCGTATACGTGCGCTGCGTCGCGTGGACAGTCTCGCCATGGCCGCGATCCATGCTGACCGTGACGCGCGGGCCAATCGACGCCGCCTGCGAAGCCCACGATACGACGACTTCACTCGTGGGATCTTCACCCCACGTCAAGTGAATCTGTTCGGGCGTACCGTCAGCCGCGGCGGCCATATCTGCGGTCTCGGCGGCACTGGCGGCTACGGCCAGCGCACCCGTCGCGCTCGCGAACCCGGATGCGCCCGCGAGCTTGAGGAAGCCGCGCCGCGACACGGTGGCGCTCGCTTGCATCGAAGATCCATCGAGGGTGTCTTTCTTCGTCATATCGTTCTTGCCTCTCTGATGTTGGCAGCCGGTTGTCGGCCGACGGGGAACCTAGCAGGTGCTGGAGCCGCCTACCGGCGCCGCGCACGGCGGGACGTGTCAGATGCAAGATGGTATGAGCGCCCGGTGAAGGTTCGATGTCAGACGGACAGGCCTTCCCTTGGCCTCGATTCGACCTAGACTCTTATTGTTTCGCTCACCGCAACCGGTGCCCGAAATCCCCGCCCCACCCACCCTTACACGTGTCAGGACGCCGCCTCGACGGTACGCACGTCCTGCCCCGCGCCGAACGACGGAGGTCAACACCATGGCCGAGAGTTGGAAGGTTGCCGGTACCTATTTCGAAAGCTGCAATTGCTACGCACCGTGCAGTTGCGTCTGCCTCAGTCCGCCATCGGACGAGGACTGCGCAGTCCTGATCGGCTGGCATGTCGATCAAGGCGAGTTTGCAGGCGTGACGCTCGATGGATTGAACATCGCGCTCTTCGCGTATTCACCGGGCCACATGCTGCAGAACAAATGGAAAGTCGCCCTCTATCTCGACGAGAAAGCGAGCGCGAAGCAGCAAGAGGCGTTGGGGCAGATCTTTTCCGGCCAAGCCGGCGGCCCGCTGGCGGCATTGGGTCCGTTGATCGGCGAAGTCATGGGCGTCAAGCCGGCCCCGATCGAATACCGCATCGACGGCAAGCGCCGGAGCCTGCGAATACCGGACGTCGCCGACGTCGAAATCGAAGCGTTGCAAGGGCAAGACGGCGGCGACGTCACGATCGAGAATCACCCGCTGACACCGAGCCCCGGCTTCGCCGCGGTCATCGGGAAGTCGACGCGCTTTCTCTTCACGGACCACGGTTTTTCCAGAGAAATCTCCGATCGAAACGGCTTCTATTCGCCATTCGCCTACCATGGCTGAGAACGGCCTTCGACGCGAACAAGCGGTGCGGCCGCTCGCGATGCGCGACCGCGCCCTTGTGCTGTTCGGGCTGACCGCTGCAGCCGCGCTCGCCTGGGCGTACGTGTCGTACATGAGCTGGGGCATGGCGCACATGGACGTGGGCGCGGCCATGGTCATCATGCCGCGCATGATCGGCTGGAGCGCACTCGATCTCCTGCTCGTGCTCGCAATGTGGACCATCATGATGGCCGCGATGATGCTGCCGTCGAGCGCACCGATGGTGCTGACCTTCGCAACGTTGAGCCTTCGACAGCAAAACCCGCGAACGCGCTATATCCGTACGGGTGCGTTCGTATTGGGTTATCTGGCCGTATGGGCCGGCTTCAGCGTCGTCGCGACGCTTGCGCAATGGGGGCTGCTCCACGCGCGGCTAGTCACGCCGATGATGGTGAGCGCGACACCGTTGCTGGCCGGGACCCTCTTGATCTTCGCCGGCGTTTTTCAGTTCACTCCATTCAAGCACACGTGCTTGAGCAAATGCGCCTCGCCGCTCGGCTTTCTGTTGAATCAATGGCGCGACGGTCTACGCGGCGCATGGATCATGGGTTTGCGCCACGGCGCCTATTGCGTCGGCTGTTGTGCTTCGTTGATGGCGTTACTGTTCGCGTTCGGCGTCATGAACATGCTGTGGATCGCCGCGCTGTCGGTTTACGTACTGCTCGAAAAGATGCTGCCGCACGCGCGATGGCTTTCTTTCGCGGCGGGATTGCTCCTCATCGTATGGGGCGTAGCCGTCGCTATGACGGCATCCGAAGCGCCGGCACTCGCGGCGCGATGAAGCCGTAACGGCGCCCGCCTTACGATCCGATTTCAAGCGTCGCTTTTCAGTGCACCGCGCTCACGCGATCAGTGCGTGCGCTCCATTTTCGTGCGCGCATCGCACCCGCCATGTGCACGACCTCTTGATACGAACAACGGCGCAACGCACCGTGATGTGAGCCGAGGCACCGCTCGGCCTGTCGTTGCACAAAAGAGAGACGCATATTCACCGAATTGGTACGAGTCTTGCTCTTGATGCCCGTTTTCGTGCACACATAAGACCTATGAACGACCTAAAATCGGGCGCTGATACGTTATTCCTCCTGCTCGGCGCCGCAATGGTGCTCGCGATGCATGCCGGATTCGCCTTTCTGGAGCTTGGCACGGTCCGCAAGAAAAACCAGGTCAACGCGCTCGTCAAGATTCTCGTCGACTTCGCCGTTTCGACGATCGCCTACTTCTTCATCGGTTACACCATCGCCTACGGCGTGCAGTTCTTCGGCAATGCGGCCGCACTCGCCGAGCACAACGGCTACCAGCTCATGCGGTTCTTCTTCCTGCTCACGTTCGCGGCGGCCATTCCGGCGATCGTGTCGGGCGGCATCGCCGAACGCGCCAAATTCAATCCGCAGCTTTGCGCGACGTTCATCCTCGTCGGGTTCGTCTATCCGTTCTTCGAGGGCATCGCGTGGAACGATCGATTCGGCTGGCAATCGTGGCTCGGCGCTACGTTCGGCGCGCAGTTTCACGACTTCGCCGGCTCGGTCGTCGTGCATGCGTTCGGGGGCTGGGTCGCACTGCCGGCCGTGCTGCTGCTCGGCGCACGCCGCGGCCGCTATCAGCGCGACGGACGCATTGCGGCTCACCCGCCGTCGAATATTCCTTTTCTCGCGCTCGGCGCCTGGGTCCTTGCGGTAGGTTGGTTCGGCTTCAACGTCATGAGCGCGCAAACGATCGATAAGATCAGCGGCCTCGTTGCCGTCAATTCGTTGATGGCGATGGTCGGCGGCACCCTGGCCGCTTGCCTCGCAGGGCGCAACGATCCGGGCTTCGCCTATAACGGCCCGCTGGCCGGGCTCGTCGCCGTCTGCGCCGGGTCCGACATCATGCATCCCATCGGCGCGCTCGTCACCGGCGCCATTGCAGGCGGCCTGTTCGTTTATATGTTCACTTGCGTGCAGAACCGCTGGCGCATCGACGATGTCCTCGGCGTCTGGCCGTTGCACGGCCTGTGCGGCGCCTGGGGCGGAATCGCCGCCGGCATCTTCGGCATGAAGGCGCTCGGCGGCGCCGGCGGCGTCTCGTTGATCGCGCAAACGATCGGGACACTGGCCGCCATCGTTGTCGCCACGGTAGGCGGCGCCATCGTCTACGGCATCCTGCGCGCGACGGTAGGCATTCGCCTCGACGACGAAAACGAATTTGACGGCGCGGACTTGTCGATTCACAAGATCAGCGCGACGCCCGAACGAGAAACGGTCGTCTGACGCGACGGCGCCCGCAGACGCGGGCGCGCCGCGAATCGCTTGAAACCGTCATCACTTTGTGTAATGCTAATCGTTCTCATTTACATTACTCATCCAAGACGGCGGCAAGCTGCGGCAGCCGTTTGCGTCTTCAGAGCGAATCATGACCGTATCGGAAGTTGCCGCGCCCCTGCGCACGGCGGGCGGGACTCGCATGAGCACCCTCCAACGGAACGCGCCGTGGCCCGCAGGCGAAGCGCCCGATGCCGCCGTCGCGCGCCGCTGGAACACGAGCACCGCGGCGGTCTGGGCGGCGTCCGCACTCGCACACGGCGCATTGCTTACCCTTGTCGTCAGCCGGTTCGGCGCGAAAACCGTCGCGCCGCCCGTCGTGCCGCCGGTCGCGATCGAGGTCGTCGCCCCCGCGAAGCCGGCGCCGGTCATCGCGCCCCCCGCCACGCCCCCAACTGTGCAGCCGGTGAAGCCGCCGCCCAAGCCAGCGCCGCCACGCATGCCCAAATCGGAATCACCGAAGCCGCGCGCATCGGCCGCACCGGCAACGCAAGCCGTAGAGCACGCGGCGACACAGCCGCCGAACACCGTCCCCGCGACAAGCGAGAGCGCCCTGCCCGCGCCGGCGGCCGCGGCCGCACCGGTACCCGCGCCTTCGGCGCCGGCGCCGGCGCCGTCCGAGCCGGCCCTCACGCCGCCGATCGGCAACGCCGCCTACCTGCATAACCCCGCGCCGCGCTATCCCGAGAGGGCTCAGGAAGAAGGCTGGGAAGGACGCGTCGTGCTGCGCGTGTTCGTCGACGCGAATGGACATCCCGCCAGCGTCGATATCCGCCGCTCGAGCGGCCATGACGTGCTGGACAACGCTGCGCTCGCCGCCGTTCGCCGTTGGACCTTCGTGCCCGCTAAGCGCGGTTCGATCGCCATCGAGGGATGGGTGGAGGTACCGCTCGATTTCCGTTTGAACTGACTCTCGTTCTCGTCGCCGCTTTTGCTTTTGCTTCCGCATTCGTTCGAAGGAGTACTCCGCTATGTCCGAATTTGCTTCGTCATCCATCGCCCATGCCGCGTTATGGATCTTGCTCGCCTTCTCCGTCGCGAGTTGGGCTCTCATCGTGCTCAAAGGGCTGCAAGCTGTACGCGCCGGGCGCGCGGACCGACGCTTCGATCGCTCGCTGCGCGAAGCCGCCGACCTCGACTCGGCGGCCCGGCTGATCGGCGCCGCGGCGGGAGAAGGCCCCAAGTCCGGCCCCACCTCAGGCCCCAAGTCGAACGTCGCCGCGGCTTTCTTGCGTGCGCTGACGAGCGCGCCGTCCGCCCACGAGCAGACCCCGCACGGCAAGGACCTCTGCGAGCGCGTGCTGGCGCAACGCATCCGCAAAGAAAGGCGGGCCGCCGAAAGCGGCCTTGCCGTGCTCGCATCGATCGGCGCAACGGCGCCTTTCGTCGGCCTGTTCGGCACCGTTTTCGGCATCATTCACGCGTTGACGGCGATTTCCCATCGCGCCTCGGCGAGCATCGACGTCGTCGCCGGGCCCATCGGCGAAGCGCTCGTTGCGACGGGCGTGGGCATTGCCGTCGCGGTGCCCGCCGTGCTCGCCTACAACTTCTTCGTGCGTCGAAGCAAGTGGCTGACGGCCGAACTCGACGACTTCGCGAACGATCTGATTACGTTGGCGGAAAGGCAAAATTTCAGGCTGCGCGCCGAGCACCGCCAAGGCAAGATGCACGCCGCCACGGCTGCGCATCGCAACGAACCGGCGCGGGAGGCCGTCGCGTAATGGCCTTCTCGACTCAATCGGACGACGACGACGTCGTCAGCGAAATCAACATCACGCCGCTCGTGGACGTCATGCTCGTGCTGCTGGTGGCGTTCATCGTCACGGTGCCGCTGCTGAACAATGCAATCGAAGTGAAATTGCCGAAGACGGAAGCGACCTCGAGCGCGCCCGATCGTCCCGTGACGGTCAGCGTCGATAAGAACGGCGCCGTCTTCATCGAAAAACGCCCGATCGCACAGGCCAGCCGCGCCGCCGAATTCGCCCGGCTGCATGCCGAGCATCCCGATGCGCAAGTCACGCTGCAGGGCGACGAAGGCACCGCTTACGGCAACGTCGCCAAAGTGCTGGCCGCACTCCAGCGTGCGGGCATCACGAAGCTGGCCGTGCTGACGCAACCGGGCGAATAGCGGACCGCGAACGCGAGCTTCGAGCCGCACATAAGGTGGGTACGAACCCGGGGCGCGACGCTCGGCCACCGTCGATGGCGCGAATACGGGGACTGCGGGCCCCGCCGTGGCGTAAAATACGCGCTTTCCCAAACGCATCCAACGATATGTCTCTCGCCTCCACCCCCGAGATCATCGCCGAGCTCAAGGCCGGCCGCATGGTGATCCTCGTCGACGAAGAAGATCGCGAAAACGAAGGCGACCTCGTGCTCGCGGCCGATTTCGTCACGCCGGAAGCGATCAATTTCATGGCGCGCTACGGCCGCGGCCTGATTTGCCTGACGCTCACGCAAGAGCGCTGCAAGCTGCTGAACCTGCCGCTCATGACGTACCGGAACGGCACGCAGTACGGCACGGCGTTCACGGTCAGCATCGAAGCGGCCGAAGGCGTCACGACCGGCATTTCGGCGGCCGATCGCGCCCGCACGATCGCCACGGCCGTCGCGCGCGACGTGCGCCCCGAGCAGATCGTTCAGCCGGGCCACGTCTTTCCGATCATGGCGCAGCCCGGCGGCGTGCTCGTGCGCGCGGGGCACACGGAGGCCGGCTGCGACCTCACGGCGCTCGCGGGGCTCACGCCGGCCGCGGTGATCTGCGAAGTCATCAAAGACGACGGCACGATGGCGCGCCTGCCCGATCTGATCGAATTCGCCGCGCAACATGGGCTGAAGCTCGGCACGATCGCCGATCTGATCCACTATCGCAGCCGCACCGAATCGATCGTCACGCGCGTGGCCGAGCGCACGATGCAAACGGCGCACGGCCCGTTCCGCGCGATCCTTTATCAGGATCAACCGAGCGGCTCGCCGCATCTCGCGCTCGTGCGCGGCACCCCTTCGCCGGACCTCGACACGCCCGTGCGCGTGCACGAGCCGCTTTCGGTTCTCGACTTGCTCGAAGTGGGCACGTCCACGCACTCGTGGACGCTCGACGCGGCAATGAAGGAAATCGCCGAACGCGACCTAGGCGTGATCGTCATGCTCAACTGCGGCGATACGAAGGATCATTTGATCGATGTCTTCAAGGCGCTCGACGAAGAGGAAAAGGCGGCCCAGCTCAAGCGGCGGCCGGTCGATTTCAAGACATACGGCGTCGGCGCGCAGATCCTGCGCGAACTCGGCGTCGGCAAGATGCAGGTGTTGTCGAATCCGCGCCGCCTCGGCAGCATGTCGGGCTACGGCCTCGAAGTAACGGGTTTCGTGCCTATGCCGGGCGCCCCCGCGCGGCCCAGCGCATAATCCCCGCCAACGCATCGCATTCGCCTCTTCCCAACTTTCTACGGACCTCCTTATGGAAATCGGACAATACCAACCGAATCTCGACGGCGACGGCCTGCGCATCGGCGTCGTGCAATCGCGCTTTAACGAACCCGTCTGCAACGGCCTCGTCGACGCCTGCATCGAGGAGCTCGAACGCCTCGGCGTGGCCGGCGAAGACGTGCTCCTCGTCACGGTGCCCGGCGCGCTCGAGATCCCGCTCGCGCTGCAAAAGCTCGCCGAAAGCGGCCAGTTCGACGCGCTGATCGCGCTCGGCGCGGTGATCCGCGGCGAAACGTATCACTTCGAGCTCGTTTCCAACGAAAGCGGCGCCGGCGTGACACGTATCGGCCTCGACTTCGGCATTCCCGTCGCGAACGGCGTGCTGACGACCGAATCCGACGAACAAGCCGTCGCCCGCATGACGGAAAAGGGCCGCGATGCCGCGCGCGTGGCGGTCGAGATGGCGAACTTGTCGGTCGCGCTCGAACAGCTGGGCGGCGACGACGATGAAGACGAAGACGAAGCGCAAGAGGACGAGGCATGAAGAGCGCCCGCCGACGCTCCCGCGAATTGGCCACGCAGGGGCTGTATCAGTGGCTGCTGTCGGGTGCGCCCGCCGGTGAAATCGACGCCCAGCTGCGCGGAGCGCAAGGCTTCGACAAAGCGGACCAGGAGCATCTTGATACGCTGTTGCATGGCGTGATCCGTGAAAACGCCGCGCTGTCGGCCGATCTCGCGCCGTGCCTCGACCGGCCGATCGAGCAGCTTTCGCCCGTCGAACGAGCCGTGCTGCTCGTCGCCGCGTTCGAGTTCAAGCATCACGTGGAAATTCCGTACCGGGTCGTCATCAATGAAGCGGTCGAGCTGGCCAAGACGTTCGGCGGCTCGGACGGCTACAAGTACGTCAACGGCGTATTGGACAAGCTCGCGCTGAACTTGCGAGCCACGGAAACGCAGGCGGGGCGCGCCAACCGCTAAGCCCCGCTGGCCATTGCTTTCGCGCGTGCGCCGTTACCCCGGCCCGCGTCGATTGGAACCTCACATGAATTTCGCCGCAGAACCGCTCACGAAGCTGGCGTCGCGCGTGGACGCAATCGCTCCGTTCTACGTAATGGAGCTCGCCAAGGAAGCCCGCCAACTCGAGCAGGCCGGGCGCCATATCATCCACATGGGGATCGGCGAGCCCGATTTCACGGCGCCCGAACCTGTCATCGAAGCCGCCGAGCGCGCGCTCAGGCGCGGTGTGACGCAATACACGGGCGCACTCGGCATCGCGCCGCTGCGCGAGGCGATCGCCGCGTATTACCAGCGCACGTACGGGCTCTGTGTCGATCCTGCGCGCATCGTCGTCACGGCGGGCGCTTCGGCCGCGTTGCTGCTCGCGTGCGCGGCACTAGTCGACCGCGACGACGAAGTGCTGATGCCCGACCCGTCGTATCCGTGCAATCGGCATTTCGTCGCCGCGACAGAAGGCAAGCCCGTGCTCGTGCCAAGCGGCCCCGAGGCGCGTTTTCAGCTGACGGCCGCCGATATCGATCGTCTCTGGAACGAAAGAACGCGGGGCGTATTGCTCGCTTCGCCGTCGAACCCGACAGGCACGTCGATCGAACCGGCGGAGCTCGAGCGCATCGTCAAAGCCGTCCGCGCACGCGGCGGCTTCACGATCGTCGATGAGATCTATCAAGGGCTCTCGTACGACGCACGGCCGGTCTCGGCACTCTCGTTCGGCGACGATGTCGTGACCGTGAACAGCTTTTCCAAGTACTTCAATATGACGGGCTGGCGGCTCGGCTGGCTGGTCGTTCCCCCGTCGATGATCGGCGCATTCGAAAAGCTCGCGCAAAACCTTTTCATCTGCGCGTCGGCGCTCGCGCAACATGCGGCGCTCGCATGCTTCGAGCCCGAAACGATCCGAATCTACGAAGGACGCCGCCTCGAATTCAAACGTCGGCGCGATTTCATCGTGCCGGCCCTCGAGCGGCTCGGTTTTTCGGTGCCCGTCACGCCCGATGGCGCGTTCTACGTCTATGCCAACTGCCGCGGCGTGCCTCACCCGGCCGCCGCCGACAGCGCCGCATTGACGAAAGCCATGCTGCACGATGCCGGGGTCGTGCTCGTGCCGGGGCTCGATTTCGGCACGCATGCGCCGCGCGAGTACATTCGCTTGTCGTATGCCACCGCCTATGCATCGCTCGAGGAAGCGGTCGAGCGTCTCGCTCGGTTGTTCGGTCATTGATCGGCCGGCCGATCAGAGCGTAACCCGAGGACCGAGAAGCCACCCTTCACGGAAAACTCGGGGCACGCTCGTTAGTCGACATAGCGGCCATATCCGCCGCGCTTGCCCGTGAACTGGCGGCAAAAAACAAAAAGGGCGCCTTCTAGACTCCCCCAATTGGACATCTGTCCAATATCTGGGATGCAGTTTAGAAGGCGCCCTTTTTTGCCCGCTCTCACGGGAGGCATCGAACAGCCGCGCCGCGTCAGGCGCCGAATTCGGCTTGCACGCCGTGCCGAGATGCCGCGTTGGAGTTGGCCGCATCGTCCGAACTCGATGCCGGGGCCGATGTGCCCGCAGCGGTCGCGTTCGCCTTTGTCTCCGCATTCGGCGTGTGGTTACCGTTGAGCGCGACCTGGACGCGCTTGGTCGATACGACAACTTGCTTCACGGGCGCTTGCGGCGCGTTGATCGGCACCGAACGGCCGCGCGCCACGTCGCGCAACCGCCCACGCTCAGCCATCACCTTCGCGCCGTAACCGCCGTCGTCGGGCGAAGTGGATCCGACATAGAGACGCAGGCCGTCCGCGAGAGAGCCGCCGCGCGCGATGCAGTTCTTGAGCACGACGGCGCCGACGGTAATATTGGCCAGCGGCTCGAGTGCAGCGCCGGTTCCGCCGAAATACTGAAACTTGTCCGAATGAACCTTGGACATGACTTGCATGAGGCCCTGCGCGCCGACGCCGCTTTCAGCGTACGGATTGAAGCCCGATTCGATGGCCATGACCGCGAGCAGCAGCAGCGGATCGAGACCGACTTGGCGCCCCGTCTCGAATGCGGCCCTGACGAGCTCGCCCACGGGCTCCTGGGCCACGTGATACCGGCGCGCCAAGTACGAAGTGACGAGCGCTTGCTCGCGTGCCGATACGAGCACGCGGTCGTCGCGCGCGTCGGCCGAGACGCGCTGCGAGGAAATCATCTTCGCAAGCAGGTACAGGTTCGACGGCGTGGGGCTGGTCGGCAGACGCGTATCGACCGAGGGTGCCGCGCTCGTGGCCGTCAGCGCAAGACCGCTTGCACCGCTGCCGTCGAACGCGCCGTCATAGCTCGCGTTGTCCATGCCGGGGATAGCGCCGGGCGCATCGTCGCCGCTGTCGGGCGTGGCCGGCCCGAACGCCGGCAACGGGTGGCCGCTGAGCAGACGCGCCGGGCCGGCCTGCACGGCGGCCGAAATGAACGGCATCAAGCGGGCGGCCAACGTACCGCGCACGGTCGGCAACAACCAAAGCGTCAGGGCGACGAGAACGGCGCACGCGCCGACGACGCTGAACAGATGGTGACTGACACGCGTCCCACGGCGCAGCACGCTTCGAACCGCTGAGGCGAAGCTGCCGTCGGGACGCCACGATAACCAAGTATTCATTCAGATCTCCCATTGAGCATGGCGCGTCTCGACGGGTACGGCGGCGCGAATGCGCCTGTCGAGCGAGCCAAGGCGTCGCGAGCCTTGGTTGGGACTCTCGGCAACGCCGGGATACGGCACGCTACCGCGCATGACGGCAACGAACCGTGTGGAGGGCCACATCGGAGCAAAAGGACCGGCGACACGCCTGGGTAAGGCATGCACGCAGTGGCTCTCACGCAAAAGCCAGCGGCAATGCGCTGGCGGAAAGACAGCTAAATTGGACCGTAGAGCGCCGTGCAGGGCGGCGTACGGATGACGCGACGCTGCGCGTCGCGAGCTCGGGCCGGGGCAGTCAACTCAAAACGACTTAGCCCTGCAGCCAATGTGGGACGGATTCTAGCAGGCTTTTATAGATCGTCAATGCTACAAAATCGTAAAACAATAACAAAATGTAATGAAGAAACCGGTCCACGGGGCTACGATCCGCGCCCAGTGCGCCTTTGCACGATTTCGCATCCGCCCCCGCCTCGGACCTCCTTGCCATCCGCAGGTAAAATCGGCGGCTCCCAGTTCCCAGGGCGCCGCCCCGTGCGCGCCGCGACTTCGTCAGTTCATCGAAAAGCTATGAAATACAAGGATTTGCGGGACTTCATCGGCCGGCTGGAAGCACTCGGCGAGCTAAGACGCGTCTCGGAAAGCGTCTCGCCCGTGCTCGAGATGACCGAACTCTGCGACCGCGTCTTGCGAGCCGGCGGCCCCGCGCTGCTGTTCGAGGCGCCCACGGGCCACCGTATGCCTGTCCTCGGCAACCTATTCGGTACGACGCGCCGGATCGCATTGGGCATGGGCATCGACGAAACGGCCGCGGCCGAAGAAGTCGCTGCGCTCCGGTCGCTGCGCGACGTCGGGCGACTGCTGTCTGCGCTCAAAGAACCGGAGCCGCCGAAGGGGCTGAAAGACGCTGGCAAACTTATCTCGTTGGCGAAGGCGGTCTGGGACATGGCGCCGAAAACGGTCGGCGCGCCGCCGTGCCAGGAAATCGTCTGGGAAGGAAACGACGTCGACCTGGCCCGCTTGCCGATTCAGACCTGCTGGCCGCAAGACGCTGCGCCGCTCGTCACCTGGGGGCTCACCGTCACGCGCGGACCGAACAAGCCGCGGCAAAATCTGGGCATCTACCGTCAGCAACTGATCGGCCGCAACAAGCTCATCATGCGCTGGCTCGCGCACCGCGGCGGCGCGCTCGATTTCCGGGAATTTGCACTGGCCAACCCTGGCAAACCCTACCCGGTGGCCGTCGTGCTCGGGGCCGACCCGGCGACGATCCTCGGGGCCGTGACGCCCGTGCCCGATACGCTGTCGGAATATCAATTCGCCGGGCTGTTGCGCGGAGCGCGCACCGAGCTCGCCCGCTGCCTAACGCCTGGCGTCGATACGCTGCAGGTGCCCGCGCGCGCCGAAATCGTGCTCGAAGGGTTCATTTATCCGCAAGACGGAGCACCCCATGCCGCGCCTGCCGGTGCCGCGCCTCGCCCGTCGCAAGGCGCGGCGGCGCACTACGAGCATGCGCTCGAAGGCCCTTACGGGGACCACACCGGCTATTACAACGAGCAGGAGTGGTTTCCCGTTTTCACCGTCGAGCGCATCACCATGCGGCGCGATGCGATCTATCACTCGACTTATACGGGCAAACCACCCGACGAGCCCGCGATGCTCGGCGTGGCCCTGAACGAAGTCTTCGTGCCGCTGCTGCAAAAGCAGTTTCCGGAGATCACCGACTTCTATTTGCCGCCCGAAGGCTGCAGCTACCGCATGGCCATCGTGCAGATGAAAAAGAGCTACGCCGGCCACGCGAAACGCGTCATGTTCGGCGTCTGGAGTTTCCTGCGGCAATTCATGTATACGAAGTTCATCGTCGTCGTCGATGAAGACGTGGAAGTGCGCGATTGGAAGGAAGTCATTTGGGCGATCACGACGCGCGTCGATCCCGCGCGCGACACCGTGCTCGTCGAGCGCACGCCTATCGACTATCTCGACTTCGCCTCGCCGATCGCCGGACTCGGTTCGAAGATGGGAATCGACGCCACCAACAAGTGGCCGGGCGAGACCGACCGCGAATGGGGACGGCCGATCGAGATGGATGCCGCTGTGAAGACGCGAGTCGACGCCTTGTACGAACGACTCGCGCTCGGCCGCTCGGTCTAGGCGCAGGGTTTTGGCGCTGTGCGCACCGCAAGCAACATCGCGGCAGCGACGGCATAACAATGGCTGACGGCGGCGATCGATGCCGCCGCATGCACTCCTCTATATAGATTCACTCCACCTTTTCGCATGCATCCGGCATCGCTCTTATCCAACGGCTTCCTTCTTTCGCTGTCGTTGTGTCTCGACATCGGCATCGTCAACGTCGCGATTTTGTCGCGCACGCTTTCGCATGGATTCAAACCCGGCTTCTGGCTTGGCCTGGGCTCGTGCATCGGCGACCTCGTCTATGCGACGCTCGCGCTCGCGGGCATGGCCGCGCTGCTGCGATTCGATACCGTGCGATGGATCGTTTGGATCGGCGGCGGCGCCACGCTGTTGTTCTTGACGTGGAAGATGGCGCGCGAGGCGCTCGCGCCCGCGCACGAGGCCGGCGCCGTGACGCAGGAAACCGACGCGAGCGCCCTGCGCGGGTTGGCGCGCGGCGTCGCGCTGGCGATGTCGTCGCCGTCGGCGATTCTCTGGTTCGCGGCCGTCGGGGGCGCACTCATCGCGAAAGCCGGCGCCACGAGCGCGAGCACGGCATCGCTGTTTCTCGGAGGCTTCTTTCTGGGCGGCCTCGCGTGGACATTGTTCATCTGCACGCTGGCGAGCCAAGGGCGAAAGCGCGCGGGCTCCGCGCTGTTACGCGGATGCCACGTGGTTTCGGCACTGCTCTTCGCGTATCTGTCGTACAGCGTGATCGTCGACGGCTATCGCGACCTTATCGCACACGCTTAGCGCACCGCCGTCTAGGCGAGAAATTCCGCGTAGCGCGGTAGATCGACATTGCCGCCGCTGATGATCACGCCGACCCGCTTACCCTCGGCCGGCACGATCCCGTGCATGACGGCCGCCGCGGCGAGACAGCCCGTCGGCTCGACGACCATTTTCATGCGCTGGGCAAAAAAGCGCATCGTCTCGATCAGTTGGGTATCGCTGACCGTCTCGATCTTGGAGACCAGACGCTGAATCACGGGGAAGGTGTGGTTGCCGAGAAACTGCGTAGCCGCGCCGTCGGCGATCGTCCGCGGGGCGTCGATCCGCACGATCTCGCCGCGCGCGAGCGACTGCTGCCCGTCGTTGCCGGCTTCGGGCTCGACGCCGACGATCTCGCACGACGGGCTCAATGCAGCGGCCGACAGAGCGGAGCCCGACAGCAGCCCGCCGCCGCCGAGACAGACGACGAGCAGGTCGAGCGGCCCCGTTTCCTCGATGAGCTCCTTCGCGGCCGTGCCCTGCCCCGCCATGACGTGCGGATGATCGTACGGGGGGATCAACGTCATGCCGCGCTCTTGTGCGAGACGGCGGCCGATCGCGTCGCGATCTTCCGTATAGCGATCGTAAAAGACGATTTCGCCGCCATACCCTTTCGTCGCCTCGACCTTGGCGGCCGGCGCATCTTTGGGCATCACGATGGTCGCGCGAATGCCCGCGAGCCTGGCCGACAATGCGATCGCTTGCGCATGGTTTCCCGACGAATACGTGATGACGCCGCCCGCTCGCGCCTGCTCGTCGAAATGAGAGATCGCGTTGTAAGCACCGCGGAACTTGAATGCGCCCATGCGTTGGAAGTTCTCGCACTTGAAAAAGACGGAGGCGCCGACGCGTTCGTCGAACGTACGCGAGGTGAGAACGGGTGTGCGATGCGCGATACCGGCGATGCGGGACGCGGCATCGACGACATCGTCGTAGGTGGGAAGAGCAAGCGCTTGCATGGGCGATGAAATCCGCTGAGCGGACGATGGTCGGGGAAGCGGCATTGTCCCAGCTTCGACGACGTTTTGCGAGATCGGCCGCTCGGCTAACGCCTGGCGCGAGAAGCCGTAAACGTCGACGGCGCAACGCGGCGTGTTGCCGGCGTTGCGCCGTCGAGTATGCAGGCTGCCGCGCTCGCGCTCAGGCGAACTCGGTCGGAGCGGCCATCGGCTTACCAGCGACGCCAATGGCGATGGTGATGCCAGCCGCCGTAATAGCCGCCCCTGTAGTAACCGCCGACGTAAGCGGGCGGCGGGGCGTAATAGACGGGCGGCGAGTAGACGACGGGCGGCGGCGGCGCGTAGTACACGGGCGGCGGCGGCGCGTACACCGGGTACGCGGGGTAAGCGGGCGCCACCGGGATGCCGATCCCGATGCCGACCGACACGTGCGCCTGTGCCGTCGCGGCGAACCCCGCGCTCAATGCTGCAACGGCCATCAGCGAAGCGAGCTTTTTCATTACTGTTCCTCTGGCGAATGTGCGGGCATGCCCACGAGACGCCGAAGACACGAACCGCACCCTACGCTCCAAATGTATAGAAAAAGCCGCGGCGAGAGGCGCGCGATTTGTTGCAAATTGCAATTCAAGCACCGCGCGCCGGCCGCCAATACGGGGTCCGGCCACGCCCGCTGACGCGCGGGCAGGGCGAATTTACCGCTTCCCGGCGGTGAGCTCGCAGATCGTCGGTAATGTTTAATTACAAATTTGCCGTGGGTACGTCCCGAGTCGGAAGCCGGCCCGATGCCGCCGCCGTCATCCGACTTTGACGTAGGTGAATTCCCGCGTGATGCTGGGCGGCACGTACGCTTCGCCGATCTTCACGCGCGGCGTCAGCCGCTTTTTCTGATCCCACCAGAGGCGCCGCTGGGTGCGGCTCAAGAACCGCAAATGCTTGCGGTAAGAAAAAACGTTCATCGTAACCTCCCATGCATAGCTGCGACGCAAGAACGAAGAACGAAAAGCGCAGACGAATGCGGACCGCTCAGCGGGGCCCTCCCGGGCCGCGAAACATCGCTATCGATCGCGTATCTCAATACGACGCCCGAAACGGACCTGCGAGAATCGGCACGAACCCCCGTTGCGCAGCGACGCGCGCCGAGGTATGCGAAATTGGATCACCTCGGATCGCCCCGTCGTTGACGCGATGCGCGATACTGGCGGCTTCGTCGCTTCTTGCACGAACGCGGCTCGCCCGCATCGTCCTGTCCGACCATGCGCTTTCCTGCACTTCCACGTCTCGGTTTCATCGGCGCCGGCCGTTTGGCGCGTTGCCTCGCAATGGGCTTTGCTCGCGCGGGGTATCCCGTCGTCGCCGTCGCCGGCCGTTCGGCCGATTCCGCGCAGCGTCTTGCCCATGCACTGCCGCAGTGCCGCGCCGTCGCCGATGCGCAGGCGGTCGTCGATGCCTCCGAGCTTGTCTTTTTAGCGGTTCCCGATGACAGCATCGGTACGATCGCGAACAATTTGAGGTTCGACACCGCGAACGATCGATCGCTTGCGCTCGTTCACTGCAGCGGCGCCACGAGCGTGGAAGTGCTAGCGCCGGCTCGGGCGCAAGGCGCCTTGATCGGCGGGTTCCATCCGCTATATCTGTTCAGCGGCGAACCCATCGACATCGAGCGAATCGCCGGTTGCTCGGTGACGATCGAGGCGCAGGGCGGGCTTGCCGCCACTCTCGATGCCCTTGCGCGTTCGTTGCGCTGCGAAGTCCTGACGCTCCCGGGCGAACACCGCATGCTGTACCACGGCGCGGCCCACTACGCCGCGAGTTTTGCGCTCGCGGCGCTGGAGGAAGCGGTCGACGTCTGGCGCAAGCTAGGTTTCGCGGAAGAACAATCGTTGCGTGCGCTGTTGCCGATGCTGGCGGGCACCGTCGAAGCGGCGCGAGCAAAAGGCCTGACCGGTGCGCTGGCCGGGCCGGTCTCGCGCGGCGACGCGGCTGTCCTCGAGCGCCAGCTCGGCGCGTTCGAATCGCTCGGCGCCGATCATGCGGCGTTATACGCTCTGCTCACGCGCCGCGCGCTGTCGCTCGCCCGCCGCCGGCCGCAGCCGCCCGCGTCGATCGAGGCCATGACACGCACGGTCGAAGCGACGCTCGAGCGCTGCCTGCCCCATGATGCAAGCGCCCCGTAAGGCGTGATATGGTGACGACCGGCGCCGGCTGACGTGTCACGACGGCCGGCGCCGCCCAGCAACCTGACGAGAACGCAAATGATCAAAGTCAGCATCCTCTACCCGTATCGAGACAACGTTCGTTTCGACATCGACTATTATCGCGACAAGCATATGACGCTTGCGGCCAAGCATTTCGGAACCGCGCTGAAGGGATGGTCGGTCGACAAATGCCTCAGCGCCGGCGAACCGGGCTCGGCCCCGGCGTTCGTGGCGACGGGGCATTTTTTGTTCGAATCGGTCGAGGCGTTCAAGCGGGCGTTCGATCCGGTCGCGGCCGAACTCGTCGCGGACATTCCGAATTACACCGACAGCAAGCCGCAGTTCTTGATCAGCGAAATCGTCAAGAGCGTTTAACGGCGGCTATTTACGCTGCGGTTCGTCGGCGTTCGAGGTTCGACGCCGACTGGGACCGTCGCGCCCGCATGGAGCGCCGGCGCCCTCGTCCGGCGTTGCCGGCCAAGACACCTAAAGAAAGAAAGGATCGAAGATGTTCGGGGATATTGCCCGCTTTCTGCTCAATACCGTTTTCACGTTGTTCGGCGCCGCGCTGATTCTGCGCGCGTGGATGCAGGTCGTGCGTCTGCCGCCCTACAACCCGGTATCCAACGCGATTTTCCAGGCGACGAACTGGCTCGTGCTGCCGCTGCGCCGCGTGCTGCCGAGCGCGCGCCGCGTCGACGTGGCGAGCCTCGTTGCAGCGCTGCTGGCAGCGCTCGTCTACGTCGTCTCCATGGTGGCGATTGCCGGGGTCGATCCGCTCTCGCTCGCGCCCGTCATTGCGATCGTGTCGTTGCTGACCATGCTCAAATGGGCACTGAACCTCGTCATCTGGCTGACGATCCTGATGGCGCTGCTTTCTTGGCTGAACCCGCATTCGCCGGCGATGCCGATTCTCTATCAACTGACCGCGCCGTTCCTGAACCCGCTGCGGCGCGTCATCCCGAATCTCGGGGGCATCGATCTCTCGCCGATCTTGCTCTTCGTCATCGTGCAAGTGCTGCTGATGGTCGTCACGCGGGCGGCCGTGTCGCTCACGCTGTTCGGCATTTGACGGTCGCGTACCGGCGCGGCGAGCGCAGCGCTCGCCGCGCCGGCCAGTACGTCGGTCGTACGCCGGTCAGGCGTCCGCGCCGATGACGCCGAACGTGGCCGGAATGACCGTATAGACGGCGCGCACGTTTTCGTTCGACACCTGCTCTATCAGCTTGTGGGCCTCCGTCTGCGTCGCAATGAATTCGACCTCGACGGTCAGCGACCCTTGCAGTTCGAAGAAACGGTCTTCGTGCAAGACGCGATGCGCGCCGAAGCCCGCCATTGCGCGAAACGCCGACCCGCCCATGATTTCCATTCCTTTGGCGCAGGCAAGCAGCCACTCCCAAAGCGGCCTGCCGTGTACGCGATGATTCTCATGCACGTAAAACCGCAACAACACGTATTGCTCGGCTTGCATAGGTCCTCCCGGCGCTCAGGCACTATGGCACGATTGTGCCTCCGGCCTTCCGATGCCACAACGGCAGCGATGCCATAGCGACCGGCGTGCCACCCCGGAAGGGCGACGCGCAGCGGGCCGCGGCATCCGGCCGTAATCCGCGGCAATCCGGCGGCAATCCGGCGGCAATCCGGCTGTATCAGGCGGCGAGCAACCAGACGCGCGCCGTCCACATGCCGAGCGCGGTCAACGAAAACGAGCCGATCAAATGCAGGCCCGCCGCCGCAAGCGCCCAGCCGAATTGAGCTTGCGACGCGAGCGTAACGACTTCGGCGGAGAACGTCGAGAATGTCGTCAGGCCGCCCATGAATCCCGTGATGACGAAAAGACGCCATTCGGGCGGCAAGCCGGCCTTCGCGGCGAAGTACACGACGGCGACACCGATCAAATAGCCGCCGATCAAGTTCGCGGCGAGCGTGCCGAGCGGAATGGTCGGGAAGACGGCGTTCAGGCCAAGGCTCAGACCCCAGCGCAGAAGCGCACCCAAGCCGGCTCCGATAAAGATGGAGAAAATCGAGTAGATCAACGTGCGGTCCTAGTTCGAATCGTTCTTGGCCCGGACCGGAAGGCAGGCGCGACGCACGAGCGAACGCCTACCGATTCCGGATCGGGGAATGGGTAGGCATCATCAGCCACTAGCGTCGAGCTAGGGCGGTTGAAGGAGGCATGCCATCTCCCGTGCGCGGCCAAGGCCGGTCAAGACGGCAACGAAACGGCCGTCGCGCACCGAAGCGACACAATAGCGCGTTACGGATTGCCGCGGAAGAGCGCATGCTGCGCAGACTCCGCGCCTAATGCAAAAGTGCCTTCCTCACGGCGTCCGCGACGATTCTGATGTCGTCGAATTGCGTGATCAGTTCGAAGCAAAGGACGAAGGCGAATGTATAACCGAATGCCGGAAACCGTTCCATCATCCGCAGCACCGGACGGGCGATGCGGATGCGCACGGCGTCGCGGGTCATCAAATACGCCAAGACAATGCCGAGCGCCAAACCCGCAAGGACGTCGGTCGGGTAATGCAATCCAAGGTAGACGCGAGGCAGCAAGATGAGAAGCAGCGTGTAGAGCAGCGCGAGCACACCGACGACGCGGTACATGAGGAAGATCCCCGTCGCAATCGCGCCCCACAGCATCGCATGGTCGCTTGGAAACGAACTCCAGAATCGCAGCGTCGTTTCCGTATAAGTCGCCTCGGGAAATTGCAGGTGCACGCTCGGATCGTGGATGGGCCTGATTCGAAACGGCAGGTAATGCGCGAGCAGGCGGCCGACGAGAAGCGCAAGCAATCCGCTCGCGATCGTCGCTATCACCATCTCGAGATTCCAATTGGCGCGCTTGCTGGGCGCGAACCATATCCACCAAAGGATAGTAATCAACACCAGCCCTTTGATGGTGTAGAACTCGGTGACCGCGCGGATCGCGTGATTAGCGAATGCGGAATGAAATGCGTGTTGCGTTAAGAACGTCAGAATTGCGTCGTCGAAGCGATTCACTACACGTTGCCCCTATTCTTCGGATCGTTGCGTCTATCCCCGCCCCTGTCGGATCGACAGCCCGAGAATGCCCGCATCATCCTCTCATGGCAAAAATTCACCAAAATGTCATAAAAGTGCGATCATCGGACGCCTCGCCCTTCGAAAACATGCCGTTCGCGAGACAGCCCTTCGCCGACCACGTCGAAAAACGCCCGGACACGAGCCGTTCCTTTCAAGTCGGGATGGGCCACGATCCATAGTTCGCCTTCGAGATCGGACACCGGTTCGGGCATCGCCCGAACGACCGTGTCGTCGCTATCGCCTAGATAGCACGGCAACAATGCGAGCCCGATGCCTGCGCGAGCGGCGACAAGTTGATTCACGAGGCTGTTCGCGCGATAGACGAACGCGGCTTCCGGCGCTGCATCGGACAGCCATTCGGCCGCCTGAATGCCCGTCGTTCCGTCCTCCCATCCGATCAACGCGTGTCGCTCGAGCGCCCCGGCGGCCGCAAGGGGACCGCCGCGTTCGGCCAGATAGGCTGGCGTGGCATAGAACCCCCATGCGATTTGCGCAAGACGGCGCCCCCATAGATCGCCGTCTCTCGGACGCACCGGACGCAGCGCGACGTCGGCCTCCCGTCGCGAGAGATTGAGCACGCGATTGTCGATGGCGAGTTCGACGACGACACCGGGATGCGCCTGGCGAAACACGGCGAGATGTCGCGTCAACCGGCTGTACGCGAGCGTTTCCGACGAAGTGACGCGCAGCCGGCCGCTCACCCGGTGATCGCGGCCCGTCAGGTCGCGGTCCAGAGCGAGCGCTTCGTCCTCCATCCGCTCGGCGGCGGCCGCCATGCGCTGACCCGCCTCCGTCGCCTGATAGACGCCGCCCGAGAGCCGCTCGAACAGCCGCAGCCCCAGCCGCGTTTCAAGCGCCTTCAACCGCCGAAACGCCGTCGAATGATCGATGTTGAGCCGCTGGGCGGCCGCCGCCAAACTCGCGGCGCGATGCACGGCGAGCACGAGGCGCAATTCGTTCCAATCGTTCATCGCGCAACGCTAAACGATTGCTTGCAGATATGCAACCACGGGCGGCATTTTGACAATGGACTTTGCAACTGCGCACACATAACCTTAGCGCATCGTCTTCGCCGGTTTCGGCGTTCTTCCTTCAATCGAAATTGCAATGGGCCATCTATGAAGCTCTATTACTCCGCTGGTGCATGTTCGCTTTCGCCGCATATCGTCGCAGTCGAAGCAGGAATTGCCTTGCAACTGGAGCGCGTCAACATCGGCAAAACACCGCACACGACCGTGTCGGGCGTCGACTTTTCGACGGTGAATCCGAACGGCTACGTCCCGGCGCTCGAGCTCGACGACGGGACGCGCTTGACCGAAGGGCCCGCCATCGTGCAGTACTTGGCCGACTTGAAGCCCGAAAGCGGCCTGGCGCCGCCTGCCGGAACGATCGCGCGCGTGCAGGTGCAATCGTGGCTGAACTTCATCGGCACGGAGCTTCACAAGATGTACAGCCCGTGGCTCTTTCACGCCGAATACGGCGAACAGGCCCATACGGTCGCGCGCAAGAAAATTGCCGAGCGGCTAGCATACGTCGATGGACATTTGGCCGCGGCCGGCCCGTTCCTCATGGGCGATCGATTCACCGTGGCCGATGCTTATCTCTTCACGGTCGTGAGCTGGTCGAAGTACGTCGACGTCGATCTTTCGCCTTACGCCCATTTGCGCGGCTATATGGATCGTGTCGGTCAACGGCCCGCGGTACGGCAAGCGATGACGGCGGAAGGACTGAAGGTGCCCGCATGAGGCTCGCGACCGTCACGCCGGCCTATACGCTGGTCAGTCATGTGCTGTGTCCTTACGTCCAGCGCGCCGCCATTGCGCTGACGGAGAAACGCGTACCGTTCGATCGGCGCTATATCGATTTGGCCGACAAGCCCGCGTGGTTCACGGCCGTCTCGCCGCTCGGCAAAGTGCCGTTGCTGCTCGTGCGGCATGACGACGGCGAACGAGCGCAAGCCACGGTATTCGAAAGCGCGGTCATTTGCGAGTATCTCGAAGACGTCGAGGTGGGCCGTGCGCTGCATCCGGCCGACGCGCTCGAACGCGCGCGGCATCGGAGTTGGATCGAATTCGGCTCGTCGATATTGTCCGATCTCTGGCATTTCGAAACGGCAACGCACGCCGAGGTATACGAGAAGAAACGGCGAACGCTGGCGGATAAATTCGCCCGCGTGGAGAGTGAGCTCACCGCGGGGCCGTTTTTCGCGGGAGAAGAATTCTCGCTCGTCGATGCGGCGTTCGCACCGATTTTTCGGTATTTCGACGTGTTCGATACATTGACCGATACACGGGTGTTCGAACGGACGCCGAAAGTCAGGGCTTGGCGAGCTGGGTTGTCGCGACGGCCCAGCGTGCAGGGCGCGGTTACGCAGGATTATGGCGCCAAGCTGCGCGCCTTCCTCGAGGCGCATGAAGCGCATTTACTGACGGTGGGAAGCCGGTCGTATGGTTGAGCCGTGAATTCGCGACGGGCGATTACGATTTTTACCGAATGACACATGATGAAAGCCCCGGCACTCGCAAGCACCGGGGCCTTTTCACCGCATTCGACTACGACCGGCTTCGCCGAATACGCGCGCTACCCTCAACGCATGCCGCCGCTCGCGACGATGTGTTCGCCCGTCAGCCAGCCGGAGTCGTCCGATGCAAGGAATACAGCGATCGAAGCGATATCGTCCGGCTGCCCGACGCGGCCAAGCGGCGTTTGCGTCACGGCCATCGCCTCGAAATCGGATCCTGCGATCCCCGCCGTGTGCGTGCCTTCCGTGATCACGATGCCCGGATTGATCGCGTTGACGCGGATCTTGCGCGGCCCGAGCTCGCGCGAGAGCACGCCCGTAATGGCATCGACGGCGCCTTTCGTGCCGCTATAAACCGCGGTTGCCGGCGGCGTGATCGTCGTGACCACCGAACTCACGTTGATGATGCTCGCGCCCTCGCCCAAGTGCTTCAAAGCGGCTTGCGTCGTCAGCAGCAAGCCGAGCACATTGATGTTGAACTGCCGGTGGAATTGATCCTCGGTGAACTCTTCGATCGGCGCGAGCTCATAGACGCCCGAGTTATTGACGAGGATATCGATGCGGCCATAGGTTTCGATCGCCGCATCGATGATCCCTTTGGCGTCCGCCGCTTTCGACACGTCGCCTCCGACCGCAACGGCCTTCCCGCCCGCCGACGTGATTGCAGCCACGACGGCGTCGGCGCCCGCCTTGCTGCTCGCGTAATTGACGACCACCGAAGCGCCGTCTGCTGCGAGCGCCTTCGCGATCCCTGCGCCAATCCCCTTCGATGCGCCGGTGACGACAGCGACTTTGCCTGCGAGCTTACCCATGTTGTTTTCTCCAATCGATTCGATGCAGTGAGTGGAGCCGGCAGCTCTTTTTTAGCCGGCCGGCCTGCGGTGCATCTAATCTAGGCAGTCCGCGTCGGCCGATAAAGCGGCATCGGGCGAATTGACATGGAGGATTTGGCGAACAATCGCTTGTCCGTGGGGTCTTACGTCGCTACTGAATGAAACGACGAAGCTCGACCGTCGACGGCCGATCGAAGATGGCGTCCGGCGAACCGCTCTCCCACACGCGCCCCTCGTGCATGAACACGATTTTGTCGCTGACCGCGCGAGCAAAGCGCATTTCATGCGTCACCATGATCAGCGTCATATGTTCGCTAGCGAGACTTTCAACGACGCTGAGCACCTCGCCGACGAGTTCCGGGTCGAGCGCCGACGTGATTTCGTCGCACAGCAGCACGGTCGGATTCATGGCCAGCGCACGTGCAATCGCCACCCGCTGCTGCTGCCCACCCGAAAGCTGGTCGGGATAGGCATCGAACTTGTCGCCGAGGCCCACCCGCTCGAGCATCTTTTTGGCTTGGTCACGCGCCGCTTGCCGGGGCGTCTTTTTCACCACCGTCTGTGCGAGCACGACGTTCTCGCCAGCCGTGAGATGGGGAAAAAGATTGTACTGCTGAAAAACCATACCCACTTTGAGCCGAAGCGCGCGCAAATCGGCGCGACGTGCATCGATATGTTCGCCGTCGACGTGAATCGAGCCCGCATCGATACTTTCCAGCCCGTTGAGCGTGCGAAGGAACGTGCTCTTGCCCGACCCGCTGCGGCCGATGATCGACACGACTTGCCCGCGCTCGACGGAAAAATCGATCCCTTTCAATACAAGGTTCGAGCCAAATTGCTTTTCGACACCGGAAGTCTCAACGAGGGCCATACATCGTCCTTTGCAACGTTCTTGCGTAATGCGTTAGCGGATAACAAAGCGTAAAGTAGATCAGCGCAACGAGCCCGTAGATGAGAAAAGGCCTGAACGTCGCATTCGAAATCTCGGCGCCTGCTTTTGCGAGTTCGGAAAAGCCGATGATCGAGACGAGCGCTGTGTCCTTGATCGCTTGTACGCCGAACCCTACCGTCGGCGCCACTGCGATACGTGCCGCCTGCGGCAGAATGACGTGCCGCAGTTGCTCGAAGTAGCTCATCGCAAGACTTGCCGACGCCTCCCACTGCCCTTTCGGCACGGCTTCGACACAACCTCGCCATATCTCTGCGAGATACGCGCTCGTGAAGAACGTCAACCCGAGCGTCGCGGCAACCCACGGCGAAACGTCGATGCCGACAAGCGGCAAACCAAAAAACACGATGAAGAGCTGCAACAGCAGCGGCGTGCCCTGGAATACTTCGATATAGATGCGCACCAGCGTTCTCAGGACGCGCGAACGCGACACTCGCATGACGAGCAGCACGAGCCCGACCGCACCACCGGCGCAGAACGAAATGAGCGAGAGCAAGACCGTCCAACGCGCCGCGAGCAGCAACGCTTCGAGTATCTGGGCGAATGTAAACTCGATCATCGCGCGCCTCGCAGGTTGCGTGCGAAGAGCCGGCGGCCTGCCGCATGCAGCACCGCACGCATGACTAGCGCCATCATGAGATAGAGGCCGGCGATGAGGAAGTAAGTCTCGAACGCGCGGAAATTTCGCGATTGCACATAGCTGGCTGCGTACGTGAGATCAGCCACGGAAATCTGCGAGACGACGGCGGAGCCCAGCATCGTGATGACGATCTGGCTGGCGAGCGCGGGAAAGACTTTCGCGAATGCCTGGGGCAGCAGAACGTGAACGAACGTTTCGCGCGGCGACAACGCCAGTGCCGCGGCGGCCTCATGATGTCCCTTCGGCACCGCGCGAATCCCTGCGCGCAAAATCTCCACCGAATACGCCCCAAGGTTGAGCGTCATCGCGGCAATCGCCGCCGCGTATTCGCCGATGCGAATGCCGAGGGCGGGCAGACCGAAGAAGACAAAAAAGAGCTGGACGAGAAACGGCGTGTTGCGGATGGCCTCGACGTAGGCGAAGGTGAGCCTGCGCAACGCCGGATAGCGGCTTTCGGCGGCTGCGGCGCCGAGCACGCCGACGCCTACGCCGAACAGCGTCGAGGCCGCCGTCAGCGCCAGCGTGACGGCCGCGCCGCCGGCGAACATGCCGGCATAAGCCGACAGGTCGCCGAACTGCAGGTGATAAGTCATGAACGGTACCGTTGAAACGAACGACGAGGCTGCTCGCGCAAAGCAGCGAGCATGCGAACGCGTGTCAGAGGGTGTCAGAGGGTGGCAGGTAGCGGCTGACCGAGCCACTTCTTCGACATGGCTTCGAGCGTGCCGTCCTTTTTCGCTTGTTCGATCGTTGCGTTGATCTTCGCAAGCAGGCGCGGCTCGTCCTTGGGCAGTCCCACGAAGCAAGGCGAATCTTTGATGATGAACTTCATCTCGGGCAGCCGCGGCGGATGCTTCGCGATGATGGCGGCCGCGACGACGTTGCCCGCCGCGATTAGTTGGACTTGGCCGGAGAGGAAGGCTTGAATCGTGGCGTTGTTGTCGTCGAAGCGGCGAATCGTAGCCTTCGGCGCCAGGGTGGTCAGCGCAATTTCCTCGAGCGCGCCGCGCGTCGCCCCGACCGTCTTGCCGTCGAGATCGGACGGCGCTTTGACGTTGACGTCGGCCGGGCCGAACACGCCTTGGAAGTACGGCGCGTACGCCGCCGAGAAATCGATCACCTTCGCGCGATCGGGCGTCTTGCCGAGCGACGAGATGATGAGATCGACCTTGTTGGTTTGAAGGTACGGAATGCGGTTCGCGCTCGTGACCGGAACGAGTTCGACCTTCGCATTCATCGATTTCGCGAGCAGCGCGGCCATGTCGATGTCATAGCCTTGGGGCTTCATGTCGCTGCCGACGGAACCGAACGGCGGATAATCGGCGGGCACAGCCACGCGCAACGTGCCGCGCTGAGTAATCGCGTCGAGGGCGTCGGCGTTCGCGGCTTGCGCGGCGAATAAAACGAGCGCGGGAGCAATGACCGCGGTGAGCCAGCGGCGGCAAGCAGTACGGTGCGGCGTGTGTTCCATCGTAATTCCTGAGCTGAGTGGTCGGGTGATCGGGCCGGGCACGCGCCGTGCTACCGAACGTGCCCAAGCCGGTCGCATTAAGCAAAGGGTGGGCCAGGCGTTGTGGGGCGTGCCGCGTCGAGGCAGAGCATTCCCCATGCACCTGAAAAAGCGCTCGCCGCGGTGCGCCCATTCGTTGTTTTGGTGCATGGGGAGGCGAACGAGGGAACAGGCTCGCCTACCGTGAGCACTGCCGGATCGATCTTTAGCGAGCGAGGGAATCACCCAAAAAGAGAATAACTTTCGCCCACCTGCCTGCTATGTTTTCATCACACCATTAGCTGCGCGGCGCTACGGGACTCCTCGATTTGCGGCGCCGCTCCCCTTCCGTTTTCGATCAGAACGGAGATCCCATGGCACCTTCCCCCACTTCGCGATCTGCCGCCGGCGCGCGGCGGCGTCCCATGCTCTCGAGCACCGCTTTCATGACGGTCCTTTGCCTGACGAGCTCGTGCTGGGAGGCGCCGGTTTTCGCAGCGGGCGTTCTGCCGCAAGGCGGTCGATATCTCGCTGGCACCGGCACTATCACGCAACAAGGTTCGACGCTGCAGATCACACAGCCCGGCTCAACGCGCGGCGTTATCGATTGGACGAGTTTTTCGATCGGCAGCGGCAACAGCGTGACGTTCGACAATGGCGCCGGCGCCACGCTGAACCGGGTCACGGGCGGCTTTACGTCGGCGATCCTCGGGCATTTGAGCGCCACGGGAAGCCTCTATCTGATCAATCCGCAAGGCGTCGTCATCGGTCGAACAGGCGTCGTCACGACGGGAGGACGCTTCGTCGCTTCCACGCTCGACGTCGACAACGATGCCTTCATGAACAACGGCAACGCGCTCGCGTTCAGCGGCAAGACACCTGCCAGCGTCGTCAATCTCGGCAAGATAAGCTCGAGCGGTAGCGATATCTTCCTGATCGCGCGCAAAGCGGTGATCAACGCCGGCGCCGTGTCGGCGCCCAACGGCACGGCGGAAATGGCGGCTGGCGACACCGTCCTACTGCACGACGCGGCGGATGACAAACAGCTATTCGTGCAGACCGGCAGTCGCGGCGCCGTGATCGACGGCGGGCAAATCCGTGCCGCGCAAATCAGCCTGCAGGCCGCCGACGGGAACGTGTACGCATTGGCCGGCAAGGACGACGCCATTCGCGCGACGGGCACTGCCGATCGCGACGGCCACGTGTGGCTCGTAGCCGGTGACGGGCGCGTCGATCAGCGCGGCGTCGTGAGCGCGAACAACGCAAACGGCGGCGGCGGCACCGTCGATACCCAAGCGGCTCGGCTCGAATTCGGCAGGCTGGCGGCCGTGCGATCGGGACAATGGAATATCACTACGCCTACGTTCACGCTTGGCACTACCGCCGCGGCGGTATTGGGAAGGAGTTTGAACGCGGGAAGCAACGTCGCAGTGAAGACGACGGGCGCACATAGCGCGACGGGCGATATCGGTGTGACCTCGAACCTCGCCTGGCAGGGCGCGGCTTCGCTGTCGCTCGCGGCATATCGCAATGTCTCGGTGGCCAACGGCGTGACGATCGCGAACAACGGACGGGGCAACCTGACGCTGCGCGCCGATGCGTCCGGCATCGACAACGGCGGCAGCGCCGTCAATCAAGGCCTGCTCGACTGGTCGCGCAGCACCGGTGCGATCAGCGCCTTTTACGATATGAACGGCCGTTACGATGCGGGCACGCAACTGAAGAACAGCGCGTGGACTCCGGGCGCGTACTCGGGTCTGCTCACGCAGATCACCGGTTATAAGCTCGTCAATTCGCTCGACGATCTACGAAACGTTGGTAGCGACCTCGCCGGCAATTACGCACTAGGCAGGGATATCGATGCGAGTGCGACGAGCACCCAGCCCTATACTCCGATCGGCAACACCGTCACGCCGTTCACGGGGCAGTTCGACGGGCAGGGCTATCGGGTCAGTTCGCTCTCGCCGCAAGCGTGGTCGCCGGTCGACCCGTACGGCATACCTTTGATCGGCATGTTTGGCGAAGTGGGCAGCACCGGCATCGTCCGAGACTTGAATGTCGAGGGCACCGTGGCGGGTACCCCTGTGGTCGAGCAGTATTATCAGCAGGGTGATGTCGGCATGGCGGCCGCGGTCAACAACGGGACACTCCTTCGCGTCAACGCGTCCGGCGGAATCTATAGCGGTGCGGGTCCGTACGGGTCGGACTACACGATCGTGGGCGGACTGGTGGGAGTCAATCGCGGCAACGTCCTGCGTTCTTCCAGCAGCGTCAATGTGGTGGCAGGCGGCGATGTGGGCGGCCTCGTGGGAGACAACAGCGGGCTTATCAGGCAGTCGTTCTCGAGTGGCTCCGTTGAATCGCTCAGTTACGTCAACCACGGCGCAGGCGGCCTCGTCGATACCAACACAGGAACGATCGACCAGTCGTACTCGACCAGCCCGACGTTGCTGGAGGGCTACTGTCGCGGCGCCGCCGATACGCCGTGTGGCGGCGCCGCCCTTGTCGTCGACAACGAAGGAACGATCAGCCAGTCGTTTGCGACGGGCCTCGTGACACAGCCGTTCTACCAGCCCATCGGTATCGCGCGAACCAATAACGGTACGATCGCTTCCGACGTGTATTGGGATAAGGACACGACGGCCGCCGCTGTCGGCGTCGTTTACGGGACGCCGATGCCAGCGGCTAACGGTTATACGACCGCGCAAATGAGCGATACCGCCTCTTTCGCGACCTACGATTTCAGTGCGACGGGCGCGTGGGCCATGCCCGCCGGCGCGACACACCCGATTTTGCGCTGGCAACTTGGGGAGTGATTGCGTGGTAGGTGGTACGCGGAAGACCGCATCGTCCCGCTCGCGAGGGACCCGGCGATCGGCGGCGATATGGACTATGTGACCGAGCTTGGCTGCAATGGCGATGGGCTCGTGCGGATACTGGAATTTCGGTATGGGAGATATGGGATGGAGGGGCGGCGGTCAGCTCAGGATGCCTGGGAATCAGTTAAAACAAGATTCGGCTTGGACGGCTCCCATACCGGATGGTTGTAACACAGTGCCATACCAACAAAAAAAGAATAGTCGTAATTGATGAATTACTATGCCACCCTCCAGCGAAAATCCTCGATGGCAGAGGTTCTTTCACTATGGCACAAGATCATCGTCGCGACCGAGGGAATCCGCGGCAGCTCAAAAATGTCCGACGAGCAACGACGATTACAAATGGAAGGGAACTCACATCCCATATTTGTGGGAATGCGTCAAGGAGGCTGTCGGACTTCGCAGCGCATGCGAGTACCTAGCAACCGAAGGACGGGTTAGCGGCAGCAACGATTTAAACAAGGCAAAAAACGTCATTGCCTCGATGCTTCAAATTATTGCCATTTACCTCGATACCTATCTTAGGCTAGGAAAAGGGGCACAGACAAAGTACCCATCCGGCAATGTCGATAGCAATCAAAGCTTGAAGAGCTTAATCAAGAGTATCTTGGAAGGAAAGGTCTTATCGATGAGCAACACGGTTTTCAACTAACGCGGGGGCTGTCGGAAATTTCGTGTTCGAGGCACATGATGCTCTCCAGGAGAAAATATGCCTCGCAAACCCAAGACCCCACCGATCGATCTGTCGGCGATTCCCGCCGAGCTGCTTGAGCAGTTCGGCAGCGGCCCGATGGCGGCCAAGTCCATCAACGCCGCGGCCATGGCTCTGAAGAAGGCGTTGATTGAGCGCGCGCTCGGCGGTGAGATGAACGACCATCTCGGCTATCGCCAGGTGCTGCCAAGCCCGCTACTGCCACGAATCAGCGCAACGGCAAGGGTGCCAAGACGGTTTTGACCGAATACGGCCCAATCCGTATCGAGGTGCTGCGCGACCGCGACGGCAGCTTTGAACCGCTGCGGATGATTCAGCCAGACGCGGCGGCCGACGAAGTGGCCGAAGCAAAGGTTCGTCGGTTCTTCAAGAACGACGACGGTAACATCGGTTGAATGCGGCCGGGCGCTCACCTATCAGGAGGTTGCCAGTCTGATCGCAGGCGGTGACACCGCGTTCGTCATCGTGCCTCCGTCGAACTCTTTCGATCAGAAAATTCTGCCCCTGATCCCGCTGGTTCCTCGATAAGCTGACCGCCGGAAGTTCACCGTCAAAAAACCTAACGACAGGTTATAATTCCTGCATGCCAACGCTGCTACGAATCCTCGGCTATCGTGTTCAAATATTCACCAACGACCACAGCCCACCGCATGTTCATGTTGGAAAGACGAGCGGCCCGTCATGCGTGTTCGAGCTGAACTGTCCGCGCGGCCCGCTCGAGTTGCGAACAGTAAAGGGGCGCATGTCGGATCGCACAATCGTCCGGCTTGCCAATCTGATCGAGCCCGAAATTGAGCGCCTTTGCAGGGAATGGCGAAATATACATGGCTAACATCACTGCTACCCAAATTGCCGCCGCACGCAAGCGCGGCACCGAGGAGCCGACCATCGTATCGGCCCGATTCATACGCTCAACGCGCACGCTGGAGGTCACATTCGCACATGGCGTGAAAATCGCGATCCCTATCGCGCTGATTCAAGACTTCAGCATGTTGGAGCGTGCGCCGACATTAGCCGAACTGTCGGAGATCGAGGTGTCGGATACGTCGCTGTACTGGCCGCGCCTTGATCTCGGTCTGTGGGGCCCGGGCTTGTTGCAAGGCATTTTTGGAACCAAGGCATGGATGCGCGAGCTTGCACGCGGCATGGGCGCGATCAAGTCCCCTGCCAAGGCTGCGGCGTCCCGCGAAAACGGACGCAAGGGTGGCCGCCCACGCAAACATTCGGCAGCTCGCGCACATGCGTGACAAGGAGGACTATGCTGCGGCTTCTAAGGGTAATCCCCCCGCTTTTAACGCGAGTCAGAAGTAGGGACTATGCTGCGGCCATGAGCCGCTGTCTGCTCCAGGGCCCGGATGACACGTGCCGAGGGTAACGAGAAGTCGATCTCGATGCCCAACGCTTCGCGGTTAAAGTCGTCGATCACGTTGAACAGCCGGATACTGCGTCCGTCCTTCAACTGGTCATGCATGAACTCCATCGACCACACCGCATTGACCGACGCCGGCACGATCAGCGGCTCCGGCGCCTGCCGCACAAGCCGCTTGCGAGGCTTGATGCGCAGATTCAACTCCAGTTCTCGGTAGATCCGGTACACGCGCTTATGGTTCCAGCCGAAGCCCTTCACGTTGCGCAGGTACAGGAAACACAGCCCAAAGCCCCAATTGCGATGATTGTCGGTCAGCCGTAGCAGCCAGTCGGCAATCTGCTCGTTCTCTGCATTGCGCTGCCGCTCGTAGCGGGAGCATGTCTGGCTTACACCAAATGCCTCGCATGCGAGCCGGACCGACACACCCCGGCTCGCTACTGCGTCTCTGGCCATCTCGTGGCGGGTAGATGGCCTCAGTCTTTTTTGCTAGCGCCTCTGCGACGATCTCCGCCTTAATCTTCTCTTCGACGTACATCTTGCGCAGTCGCGCGTTCTCCGCTTCCAGCTCCTTCATGCGTGCCATCAGCGACACGTCCATCCCGCCGTACTTGCTGCGCCAGTTGTAGAACGTCGCCGTGCTGACGCCCAGCACCCGGCAAATCTCCGGCACCGCCACGCCAACTTCCGCGCGCTTGAGCGCATCCATGATCTGGCTATCCGTGAACTTCGACTTCTTCATTGCGTAGAACTCCCTTTGCTGGAAGTTCTACTTCTGATCCCGCTTACTGGACGGGATGATTACCGAGCGAAATGCTCGTGTTCGCCTCCACGCTGGCGAAACGACACCGCCAGAAGTAGACGCTCACGGATGACGATCGGTGTATTCGGCCCACGCTGACGCTATCAAATCGATCGAATTTTCTCCGGACTCGTATCCCGGCACGTCTTCGAGAAACATCAACAGTTTGTCAGCGAATGATTCCGGCGAGAGGCTGCTTCCAAAGACGTCGCGGATCGAAGCAGCCAACTCGCGAATCTGCTCGGTTGTCAGCGGCGGAAAATTGCTTGGGTGTCGGATGTCGTTCATGCGACGACTATCCCGGCTATGCCGCGATCACAACAGCGAACGCATCCCGCTGGACGACGCGACGAAATGAGGCACGACTGCTAGGCTGGCCGACGCGCTGCACGGAGTAGCCCGGCCTGTCTATTCTCAGATGAATCGAGTTCTGATACGTTCTCGCCCTGATTGACTCCGAGGACCAAAACGTGTCGAACAACACCTACACATACGGCATACACACAAACCTTACGCCGCCGCAATTGTTCTTTCTGGTCATGCTCGACGAGGCCGCACAGCACTTCGGCGTCGACGAACTAACCGGCCTAGCACTGCTGATCATCGGCTGGCCGTTCCTTCCCACGAGGCGCAAGCCGAAGGGTGCGACGATTGGTACGTCGATAGCATCACGGGTGGCCCGCAGGCACCTCGATTTCAAGATAGAGAAAGATATCCTGCCGACGCTAACGCTCGGCAGCGTCCGACGCCTCAAAATTCTTTGGACGCGGAACATCGGCGTCTTTGTCGGTCGCACCGTCCCGATCGTCGGCGAAGTCATCCTCGCCTACGACGTGTCGGTAATCAGCTACCGCAGCGCCGTTCATTACAACCAACTCGTGAAGCCCGAGGACCGCCTATGAGCAATTCACTGCTGCTCGAAGAAGTCGAATCGTTCGTGCGCAAGGAGCGCGGTTTGTCGAAGAGCCAGGTCATCACGACCGCAACGACGCTTGAAGACGACCTCGGCATCACCGGCATCGAAGGCGAAACGTTCATGGAAGCCTTCTTTGCCCGGTTCAAGGTCGATGAAGGCGATTTTGCGTCGGGGCGCTACTTCATGGACGAGGGGTCCGGCCTTCTGCTCATGCTCGTCACAGCCCTGTCCCGAAAGCGGCGAAAGGCGCTCGAACGCATTCCTATCACGGTCGGCATGCTCGTTACGGCTGTCGGCCTTGGTAAATGGGATTCCGTCAAGGTCGAGAACGGTCGCTTGTGACGAACCATCGCGTGGGCGATGAGCACCTGCCGTACTTCGATGATTCATCTCGACGCCGCTGACGCTGTGGTGGCGAGGATTATTGGGATGACGCAATCGGCGCATAATGGCGTCGGATCGTCGGCGCCACCTGCTTTAGCTTGTCGGCAAACAACATTGAATTCCAGCGCGAAGGGGCGAACTGGTGACGGAAGAAGAAGTCCAGAGTTTACTGGCGATGCCGGGGAAGCTAGTTGTCAGGCCGTTCATATGGTCCATCGAGGCCAATGGCCACGTGCCGAAAACGAGCATCTTCGAGAGCGGCGTACAGGCTGGGAAAGAGGTTCTAGAGGGCGTCGTGGTTCGGGCGAGGTTTCGCGGCCCGAAGCTGATCGAAAGGGGGCTTGCATCCTTCACGATCCCTGAGAGTTTCGCGTGTGCCCTGTTCGTGGAAAATGATCGCGTTGCGGCGCTCGACACAAATCCGCAGCAGAGCCATCCTAATCGGGTCGGCGCCGGGCGTCCCTTCTACGGTAAGACGCTTTCGAATCCCACGCACCGACATGTGGGTGGGCGAATACGGGTACGCAGAGCCTGTTGAGCCGCCGTTGATGGATGTCGTGGAGCTCCTGAAAACATTTGCCGTAGAATGCAATTTGACCTTCCAAGGGAATATCGAACATCCGCTCAAGGGCGAGACAGGGACGCTACTATGAACTGCACCGATCTAGTCAAAGCAACAGACTGGGTTTGCGCTCCAGTGGGGTGCAATACCCTGCATGTTCGTGCCCCGATTTCACTGGGAAACGACGGCCAGCTTGCCAGCTTTTACGTGATGGAAGATGCGCCGGGACATTTCTATTTGACAGATGGACATAGCACGATCCTGCATGCGATCGATCACGGCGCGAAACCATCGCCTACTCGACTAGAGAAGGTTGCATCGACTCCCGGCGCGAGATTCGCGACCCTGAGCAAGGACGGTGAAATCACCGCGGCCGGTACGGCAGCAGACCTCAGGTTCGCATTATGGGATGCTTTGCGACTCGCGGTTGCCATTTCCGACAACGAGGTGAACTGGCTGCCCAAGACACGGCACGAACGGTTTGCGGCACAAGTGGCCCGCACTCTTCGCGCGAAGCTGCCGCCCGGGTCCGTGCTGAGCAAGCCTCGTCTCGCCGGGGTCAGCGGGCATCAGATCGAGTTTCCTCTTGGCGTAGTTCTCCCTAACGACGGGGGCATACGCGTAGTGCAGCCGATTGGCGTATCTGACGATAGGCGTGTTGATTGGGGCTATATCTATCAGAGCTACGGCAAGCTTGCCGATCTGAAAAAAGCTACGGCACAGGCGATCCACAATCGAGTTGTCGTGATGGAGCAAGGGGCGTCGGCGGATGAATTTGGTCGAGCAGCAACCGTTCTTTCAGAGGCGGCGAGAGTAGTTTCCTACGAAGATGATAAGGAGTTTGCAGACCTTCTGATGGCTGCCTAGCCGATCCTGAGGGCCCGGCCGCCCTCAGACATTTCTCATCTTTGTGCGACGGTTGGAGCCGCCGCCGCCCTCGTGCCGGAATGGGCGCGATTGGGTCTGTCAAAAGTTTCGTGTTCAAGGCACGTGATGCTCGCCAGGAGAAAATATGCCTCGCAAACACGAGACAGTCCCCGTAGAGCTGCCTGCGATTCCCGCCGGGCTGCTAGAGCAGTCCGGCAACGGCCCGATGAGGGCCGAATCCATATCGAGGTACCGCGCGACCGCGACGGCAGCTTCGAACCGCTGCTGATTCCCCAGCACGAACGACGCTTTACAGGCTTCGATGAGAAGATCGTCGCCAAATACGCCTGGGGCATGACCGTACGCGAGACGTTCTTCGACGCTTTACGCGTCAAGATCTGCGAAGACGCCGTCGTGCACACAAGGCCGCCTCTGCTCACCGAATGGCAGCTTGTGGCGACCCCAGCCGGCCGTTCATCATCCCAGCGACGCCACCGCTCCACCGTCGAGCCATGCCAGTTTCGATGCCAGCGTCCAAAGCAACGCCACTCCCCAAACCACCAAAAACCCTGTAGAATCACTGGCTCCGCGGGCGTCGTATAATGGCTATTACCCTAGCTTCCCAAGCCCCTGCGCGTTAAGCAACACCACTATTCACGCGCGTTCTCACGTCACGTTTTCTCCCCGCTCCTCGTAGAACCACTATCCATGCGGGTTTCGCGGCGATGCCAGTTTTCATCCCAGCTAGAATTCTCAAAAGCGGCAAGTCACACTGACCTCCCGTTCCCGTCCGAGCACGTTGCAAGTTTCGCTCGTTCGATGGGAACTGTGCTGTCCCGCAACATCGACTTTGCACCCGACAACATCGCCCCTCGTCGTCCACATACCCGCGCGAGCGATCCGCCAAAATCATAGAAAGATCCCAAACCGCCCGCCCAAGGGCCAGTCTCCACACAAAAACAACATATAAATCATACACTTACACAACAACAACGAGACGACCCAACATCGCCACTCATCACAAAATCACTCTGATTCACTCTGATTCACGCCGATTCACGCAGAGGCGACGCAGACGCTCAACTGAAAAATTCTCTGCCATCGGGGTATTGGACAACGACCCGATTAATGATACAGTCGATCCCATCGATGACTCCGTAGGACGAATCATGGCAAGCAGCAAAGAGAAGCCAGCTACACCGCCGGTCATTTCTCACATGTCCTTCACCTCGTTTCTCAACTCCCTTCGGGACGCTGGCACAGTACCCACGCGTATCGATAAGACGTTGATGCCGAAAGCCTCGGGCTCCCAACAATCTGGAACGATTGCGGCCCTTCGCTATCTTGGTCTGATCGACGACACGGGCAAACCCAAAGAGCATTTCAAGCCTCTCGTCCTCGCAGACGACGATGCTCGCAAACCAACGTTGCAGCAGATTTTTCAGGATGCTTACGCCTTCCTCTTCGAGGATCCGGAATTCGATCTGCGCCACGCCAGTGCTGGACAGATGACGGAGAAGTTCCGCAGCTTAGGTATCAGCGGCAGCACGTTGACGAAGACAATCGCGTTCTTCCTCGCCGCTGCGAAAGAGTACGGAATTCCTGTGTCCCCCCACATCAAACCGCCTCCGCCGCCGAAAGGTAACGGCGCTCAGAAAAGGGCGACGAAAACTACTGAAGAGACAAAGGTCGAGCCCGAAGGCAGCAAAGCCGCGCCACCTGAGGACGATGATCAGGACGTTGAACGTTTCGAGATCCCGCTTCCGGGAAAGCGCAGCGCCAAGATCACCGTTCCGAACGGTCTCGACGGGGACGATTGGGTAATGCTGCAAACCATGCTTGCGGCCTACATCAAGCGATGGAAGGGCTTCGCCCCAGAGAGGAAAGAATGAGAAGAAGATAGTTCGGCCCCGGTTACATAGCTCGCAGTAGCCGGGCCGGGAAAAACAACGCCCCCAACCCCTCGATCTCTGGCAGGAGGTCAAAACGTTGGAGGCGCCGGCGAGCAGAAGACAGCGCGTTAAAGCGTGCCTCTGTCACCCACAGTTATCGGTCAGATAACCCTTGTAGTCTACGCGACAAGGGAGCTGGGGGCAAGAATCGCTTTCAACCTCCTTACATGGAGGGGTTTATGCCCTACCTCGCTCACGAGCAGGCAAAGACCGTCTTCGTGCGTAACTACACCCGGATTCGCTTCGGCCATCTGGAACATGTGTGCTCGCACTGGCGGTCGGCACCCGGTCAGTTGAGTTTTAACTTCGACTGATCAACCGGTAAAAGAACGGTCGGGTTGATCACAACCCGACCTTCTTGTCTCGCAGAGCGGTCAGACATCATTTCTTACCCATCGGCTCGTGCTTGTCCTTGATCATTTGGTAGTACGTGCTCGCACCGGCCTTCGTCAACTTCACTTCGGCGATGAATTTCTCGATCACGTCCTTCCGGGTCACATCCTTCACTGTCCTCATCCGCTTGTAAATTTCCGTCGCCAGTTCCATCTTCGTCGGCGTAGCCGGCGTCGCCTGTACCCCCTTCGCTGCGGTATCGTTCGCCGTCGAAGCGTTCCCAGGCGACTTCGATTCACCAGCACCCGACTTCGCAGCTTTCTCGTCCTTGTTGCTCGCTACGATTTGCTTCTGGTCGACCATGATCGCCCTCCGTTCGTTGAAAGTGCGTCCAGGGTCCAGCAGATCGACCTTCGAGACAACGGCGGCCAAGCAAGCACGCCCACCGCGATGCCGACCAGGAAGAAATCCGACGAGCAACAGTGACAGTTTTCACGTCACCCTTGCACGCCTCTACCCTATCCGCTTGATCTACCGGGGATTTCCGAGCCGGGTCATCAGCTTATCTAGATTCTGCCGTAGGCCCTCCGTCGGCTTCGATCCGACAAGTCCGCTCGTTTTCAACTTCAAAAAACAATCTCAACAGTCGTCGCTTGTCGCCAAAAATCGACCGGCGAAAAGTCGAACACAAACTGTTTGTGTTGTTGTTCCTGCACGTCGGCAATCGATACCCCTCCCTTGACGCTGCCCTCGGAAAGCTTCATCATCCGCCCCGTCCATTTGTGGGAGACAGGCAACGACGCCTACCTTGTGTGTGGCCCCGAGGTAGGGAAGCTCGCAGTAGCGCATGCGAGTGATATGGTTGAGTGAGCGTCCGCAAGACGTATTACACCCGCTTCAACTGTATAGCCCGGACATGGCCGAATATCAGCATCTCGCTGAGGTTCGACCATGCCGGAGCGAGTCGATCGACTGACCCACTGCACCCCGTGCAACTCCGGTGAACCAGGGCTTTGCTCTGCCGGACTTGCAACGCACACGCAAACAATCCACGTGCGCAGGTCCGGCTTTATCGGAACCGCACGACATGGATACTTGCACGCACATCCCCACAAGCAATACGATCGCTGCGCCGTTCGCCGGTCAGGCTGGCTTGAAAATCGCAATCAACCGCCTGGTCAAGAACAAGGCACGCCCCGGCACGGATGATTTCCAACTCCTCGCGACGGGGTTCGAGAACCTCACCCTCACAGTCAGCGAGATTGCGGCCGCTATCGCTCGGGGTGAGAGTTGGTGCGCACAGCACACCGAACGCCGGAAGGCTTCGAATTTCGTCTGCACCGACGTCCTCGGCGTCGACCTCGATCAAGGTTGGACCTTCGATTCCCTGCTGGCCCATGATCTTGTGGCAGACCACGGGCTCCTGATCTACGAAACCTACAGTTCCACACCGGAGCGGCCGCGTCTTCGGGCTATGTTCCGCAGTCCGTATACGATCACCGATGCCGACGAAATGCGGAAGGTCGTTCGCGGCCTCGTACGCATGTTCGGCGCAGATGAGTCGTGCGTCGACCCTTGCCGCATGTATTACGGCAACGAAGGCTGCGAGCCGCATCTCATCGACAAGACCCTGACCGCAGAACAGATCGAATACCTCAAGGAACTCGGCGCGACGCAAGGGGACGATGGCGAGCAAGATGGAGGCAACCGGAACGCGAACAACTTCGTCCGCTCGTCGCTGAATGTCGCCGAAGACCAATTGTTGCGCACCCGTGATGGGAAACACGTTCCCCTCTCCATTCTGGCGAGCGGAACCTCCGTGCATTGCCCCCACCACGCCGACCGGAACCCGAGCGCGTTCGTAACGATGTCGTCCCAGGGCGTTCGCGGCGTCCATTGCAGCAAGTGCCAGCAAACGTTCTGGCCCGAAACCATGCGCCGTTGCGACCTCAAGAATCACGACTTCGAGCAATTCGACCGGGCGCTCGTCGCCGGCGAGCTGTCGGATGCCGCTCACAACATTGTCGTTAAGGAACTGAACGCCCAGTACCTTTCATCGGAGCAGATTCCGTTCCGTCCGGGTGTGCATCTCATCAAAAGCCCGAAGGGCAGTGGGAAAACAAATCTCCTCCGGCCGTTCGTCCAGCACTGCATCGACATCGGCGAATCTGTGCTGCTCCTCTCGCACCGGATCGCTCTCGCATCGGCCAGCGCAAATCGCCTCGGCATGTTCTGCTACCTCGACAAGTACGACCGCGAAATCGGAAACGACCGGTACATGGCTTATGCCGTCTGCCTCGATAGCCTGCGCAAGAAACTGAGGCCAGGCGTTCACTCCTTCGATCACGTCATCATCGATGAGTCGGAACAACTCTTCTCGCACTTCCTGTCCTCTACGCTGGACGGCAAACGCGAGTCGGTGTTTCACACGCTGAGTTTCTACGTGCGTCAGGCCAGGACCGTTATCGTGTGCGACGCCGATCTCGGTCGCCTGACATTCGAGGCAATCAAGTGCTGCCGTGACGGCATGGGCATCCAGGGCTATCTCCGCGAAGCGGAAACCGAGCACGAACTCCAAGACTGAACCGACGTTGCCAGACATCTGGGGGCACGTTCTCGCCCAGACACGCCACAAAAACCTGCGATTTATTATGGATAATTACTTTTTCTACCTGAACAACTACACGTCGACCGGTCGCACCATCGACCTCTATCAGTCGAAGAATCATCTGCTCAAAGACATGATGGACACGATGCGCAAGGGCGGCAAGCACTACGTCGCGTGCAATTCGAAATCTGAGGCGCAAAGCCTCGCCGAGTTGATCCGCATTGAAACTGGCATGCGTGTCATGTGTATCACCTCCGCGAACTCCCAAGATCCCGAGATTAAAGACTTCATCAACGACATCGTCGACCGCATTCGCGACTACGATGCGCTGGTCGCATCCCCCTCCCTCGGCACGGGCATCGACATTACTTTCCCTGATCAGGAACAGTGGATCGATTACGTCTGGGGCGTCTTCTCGGACAAAATCAACACGCACTTCGACATGGATCAGCAGCTCTGTCGCGTACGGCATCCCAAGCACGTCAAGGCGTGGGTTGCTGAATCCAGTCTGCAATATGAAACGGAGCCATCAGCCGTCAAGCGGGTAATCGTCGACCTCGATGAACTGCCGGAAGCAATTCGTGGATACGGCCCCCACGGGATGCCAGTTATCGATGAAGACGATCCCTTGCTGCATGTTTATGCACACGCCGTTTCGATGCAAAACTCGTCGAAGAACGATCTGCGGGGCAACTTCATCAAGCTCAAGGAACGCAACGGATGGGAGGTCAAGCACATCGCTCCCCCGAAACCTGGGCGCGGCTCATCTGATGGCCCGGGCTCGAACATCGGAATGCAAGCAATGGAGGCAAAGAAGCGGCTCGAAGAAATGCACGCAGCGGATGTGTGTGACGCTGAACCGCTCACCGAGGAAGAGTATCAGGCCCTGAACGACGCGATGATGCTGACTTCCGACGAGCAGCTTCGCCGCGACCGTTACGCCATCGAAAAATTCTACGGGCAGGAGATCACGCCGGCACTGGTGCTGATGGACAACCACGGCCGCTACCGCACGCAGATCACCGCCATGTGCGAATTGCTGGAATCCGAGACGGTTGCGCTTGCCCGGACCTACGCGAATGCGAAAACCCACGCGCTCGATAAAAATATGGCGGCACGGCGGCAAGCAACGCTGAAAGATGTGCTGATGGCGTCTTGCATCTACGACGGAAAACGTACGTTCGATATCGACCATCGGATGCATAAAGACAACATGCGGAGCTTCGTCGAATGCTGCCTGAACTATAGGGCTCAGATCGCCCACTTGTTTGACATGGCGCTGCGCAGGGACATCGAAGAAAAGCCGTTGGCGCAGTTCAAAGAATTCCTCGACCTCATCGGTCTGGATACCGTGACGGACGGAAAGAGCGATGCTGGCGGCAGGCGCACGCACTTCTACAAGCTCGACTCGGACCTGCTTGAGCGCACGATGGGTTTCGCGAAATATCGGCTCAAGACGCGGAACCGCCCCTCCGTTTATTCATACATCGGGACGCCCTACCTGCTGAACCCGGCCGGCGAGAAGGTGTATCTGACCGAGCCCACCTTCGAGGAATAAAGGTACAGGATCGATGGCGGGCCGCGCGGGACGGGGATCAACCTCCCGCGCAGTCGCGATCAGATCTTGAGCCGACAAGTGCGCATCTTTTCAACTTCAAAAACAAATATACGGTCACTCGTCGGATTCGCAAGTTCTTCACCTCCATTCACCAAATCCATCGCGAATGAACGTTTACTCGTTTCGCATCCCTCTTGACCACACGATCAACAATTACTAATATTTTTACATCAACGAGGAAATGACCATTCGAAAGCTATGATTCACTCATCGCCCGAATTCACCAAACCTCGGCCTCGCACCTTCTTTTAACGTAACGAACGACGGCACCGCGCCACGCCACATCCACATGTGTTGTCGCCGAATTTTCATGAAATGACCAATGACTAACAACACACCTGCACCCAAGCACTCGATTCCGATCAACCGCAAACTCTTCGCCTGCATAGATCAGGAACTGCGCGCACCTATCGCTATGCCAGGCACAGCGTATTACTCCGACAAAGAAGTTTTCGAGGATGAACACGGCGATAAACACGACATGGGCTACTTCTATAGCAAAGAAGTCCCTCTGGTATGCCCAAAGCACCCAAATCAAAAAATTCTTTGCCGGGCATATATCGAATATGCATCCTCGCTCGGATTTTATTGTAAAGAATGTGAAATCAATTACTGGTCGCTATCTCTCGGAGAAATTCCATGTAGAGAATGCGGAGCCCCTGTCTATCATGGCTTTCTGGGTCAATACGGTATCTGCGGTCAATGCGATCATTCCGATAACTCCGGCCTCGATTTCCATGAAACGGACATCATCCTTTGATCTGCGAATTTTTATAAAACCTATTTCTGTCATTCAATGATTATCGGACATCAGCCCTCACCAGGCTCCCACGTCATCAGCAATATTTCACGGCTGGCGTGGGCGAAAGCTGTTGTCATACCGGATGTCTGACCGGATGGTGTTGCTCATCAATTACATTCCGTAAGGAGCAACACGCATGACACTCATCCGTCGCAACAACAGCAAAAATTGGTATTACCAATTCCAGATGCAGGGAAAGAAGTACTTCGGCTCGACCGGAACGCCGAACAAGACGAAGGCCGCTCAGGTTGAGCGGGAGATGCGCAACCGCGCCCATGCCGAACGCTATCTGGGGGACGCGCAGGAGATCACAATCAAGGACGCGCTGGAACAATACGTCGAAGCCCGCAATGGCACCGCATACTACAGCGGGATGTGGTCCGGCATTCGCAAGGCGCTCGGCTATAAGCTTCATCCCAAGACGAAGGCCAAGCTGCCATGCTATGGGCTGCCTCCCGACATGCGACTACACGAACTGACGACGCGCGACTTCGAAGTGCTTGTCGCGAAGCGCAAGGCCGAAGGCGACAAGCCGGCGACGATCAAGCACGAGATCGGTTTGATCCGCGCGACGATCAACGAAATGGCGAAACTCGGATTCAAAGTCAGTCGCGATATCGTGTTTCCTGCGCTTAAGACTTCTTATAGGCTTCGATATCTGGATTCCAGCGAAGAGTCGGCGTTATTGCTCGAACTCAATCCGGAGCGGCTTAAAGCGCGTATAAATTCGTCTAAACCGCAAACACCTGAAATGACGCGGAATATACAGGACAACTACGACATCACGGTTTTCCTGCTCGATACGGGGTGCCGCTACTCGGAGGTCGCGAATATTCCGTGGTCGGCGATCAACCTCGACGCCTGCACCATCAGCCTCTATCGAAGCAAGGTCCGAAATGAGGACGTGTTGCACATGACATCACGACTCGAAGACATCCTTCGCCGCCGATGGGACGACCGCAGACCGGGACAGCGATACGTCTTCGAGGACCGCACCGGCAACGAACGCGGCTACAGCACGAAATCGATCAAGAAGGCGATTGAACGGGCCGGGCTCAATGATCCCGCTGTCGTCAAAGAACGCGGCGGGAGGGTCACGCTCCACACGCTACGACATACGTTCGCGAGCAAGCTCGTCAGGGCGGGCGTCAGTCTCTATGAGGTGTCGGTTCTGCTCGGCCACAGCGATCCGAAGATGACGCAGCGCTATGCTCACCTGAGTCCGAACGACGCGAGCCGTAAGGCCGTCAAGGTTATCGATTCGCTGCTGCAACCAGCCTGAATATTGATACGGGATCGTCCCCGGTGTATACATCGGCAAACGCTTTGCCACGCACAACGGGGACCGCGCATGCTGACCGATATTGGCGAATACATCGTCGGGGCGTACCTACAACTGAGGCTCGATTGCGACGTGATCAACTACAATGCCCGCCCTCCGGGGGGGGGACTCGACGGTCTGGAGGAACTGGACGTCATCGGACTGAACTTCAAATCGAGGACGGCGTACCTCTGTGAAGTCACCACGCACATTCGAGGCATTCAGTACGGCGATCAGCGTACGACGATCGACCGGATCAAGAAGAAGTATTACCGGCAGCAGCAATACGGAGCGAAGTACCTCAGCGATTTTTCATGCGAGCACATGCTGTGGTCGCCCGTCGTCCCGAAGGGGTTTTTGACCAACGCGCTGTCCGAGATCGACGGGCTACAGTGCGTTATCAATGGCGAGTACAAGCGCCGCATCGGCGAACTTCAAGCCCTGGCCGCCAGCACAACGCACGACGCACGCAATCCGGTATTTCGTCTGTTGCAAATCCTGGCTCACATGCGAGATTAGGCGGTTTCGCCGGCGATTAGCGCGACGGGAAATGGGACACTTTCCATGTCTTATAAAAGGCGTACAAGCCCGGGATTCGTTGCACCGAACACCCCGAAGCGGGACGCCTATCACTTGTGTCCGTTCCATTCCGGATCTGGGTCATCTTCCCATGCTGGAGCCCACTCCCGGTTTGCCCATCGGGGATGCGTGAGATCGAACGGTTTGCCAAGCCCTCGTCGTGGTAGCTGTCGGTTGTAGATGAACCCCGACGCGCCCGCCTCGAACAGCCGCCCTTCCATCTCGTGAAACTGCGCCGTGGAGTATCGAGAACCATTCTCGAAGAACGCAGCACCTTCGAGCGGCGAATCCGGCGTCCATATCAGCCAAATGTATTTGTACAAGCGCGGATTCGGATGCAGGTAGGTTCCGAAAAACGCGAACCCGGTCCCGCTCCATCGTGCGAAGTCTTCCCGTGTGGGTCGCAGCATGGTTAGTCGTCGTCCCGCTGGGGATTGCCGATGTGGTCCTGCATCATCTCACCGAGCCGCCGAGTGTGGCGTTGTTCGTCGGCCGGATCGCCATGCCAGAACTCGTGGAGACGAAACTCGTTGCTCTCGATTTCAGTCCGCACAATGATTTCGACACAGAACTTGCCATCGTCGCGCCTGCACATGCGTCCAAGCAATGCAGCTTTGCCGTCCCTCGACATCGCAGCCAGATAGCCATGTTCCGCGGCAACGAGCGTCCACTTTCGCGCGAGCGAGCCAATCGACATGACGCCGATCCGTTCGTTTGTCTGAGGCCAAGACCTTCCTACGAAAGTCGCCTCGAACCCTTTCTCCCGATCGTCGTGACTACTACCCAGGCCGTCATGCGTCACCATAACTCAAGACACTATTAAAGTGAGCGCGAATGCCGATACTATCGATACAAGGATGCACGGAACGATTTCCCAACTACGCCACCATCCAAGCCAATCCAGCGCCGTGCCCAACGCGAAGAAAGCGGCTATCAAAAAAACCAGGAATTTTATTATAATTCCATCTGAATCAATTCCCGCACTCGACAATCCATATGCGTTCGAGACCTTTCCGGTGCAGTGCGGGCAAACGTCCGCCTCTTCGTGCATCGGCTTATAGCAATGGGGGCAATCGACCAACATACGAAATGCGTTCCTTGAGACTTCGATCACGGAGTTACCGATTCCAGTGGTTTATGCTTACATCTACCTCCGCCCGATCTAGTAGCTTCTCTGCGGCCCACCACCTGACGGTCTGTCTCCGACGCAAACAAGACGCATGTGATCCGTAGCATCACGGCTGCGAGGTACGGGGCGGTCCATCATCAGCGCGATCGTGTCGTTGCCGTCCGTTCCGATGATCACAGCGTCATAAGGCTTTTGATTGCCGAGAAAACTCGAGCCAATGACTTCATCTACAAACTGTATCTTCAACATCCCATCATCAATCTTCACTCTGAACTTGCCCTTGACCTCCGCCGCGTTCAGGTGCCCAGTGCGCGGATCGGAGTGTGAGTTCAACCGAGCATAATACCCATCATCGTGAAATTCATAATAAGCGTGCTCGTCAGTCACCTTCCCGTCTATGGCTTCGCGACAGTTGAAGCTTCGCGAACCTCCTAGTCTCGGCCCCGCTAGAAAATCGAGCGTGACATCAATCGAAGTTTTCGCAAATGAGGCAAAGGAAATTACCATTGCGAGCACACCTAAACTAAGCTTGTAGGAAACAGTCCCCATCTCTTTATTCACAGAAATCCCCGTCGATTGATATCGGTTTACTATTCATACGATCCAACCTCTGCCTCCATCTTGCGAATGCGCTCCTCGACCTTCGGGTCATACTCGGGTGTGATTTTGTAGTTTTCCGGCCAGCTGGTCGTGACGCTGCATAGCTGCACGCTTCGTTCTGGTCGGGGGTTTTGAGCGCTATTCGCGTTCTCGATGTACCAAGCCTCCTCCGCGCAACGGTGCTCGACGAGATCGGCGTTCGAGAATTCTCTATTTTTTGCCAGCGTGTCGATCGCCTGATGCATTTCGAACGGAATGCTCCGTCGAATTTCGCGCGCGGTTTGCGCATGCCCGTTCGACTCGATCGTGTTCGCTCTTGCCGCTAAGCATTGCTGCTTCAATTGAAGGTATTGCTTGCAACTCGGGCCAAGTTCATCGGCCTTGCAAGCACCTGTGTGCAGCGTAAGTGCCGCAATGGCTGCGATGGCGACGTGCCCCACCCCGGTGACCCTGATTTCCAGCTTGCGCATTCCCTTCACCCCGTTTGACCTTTTGAGATCTTCCCGTGACAACCGGGGGGTCGACGACAGTCACCCTCGCGCATTGTCACTCATAGTGCGTGTCACTATAGAGAGTGGCTTCATAAAGGTCAAATCCATACCCTCCACCGGATGTTCATGGACATCCAACGATGGATTACGACCCGCTAGAGTTGTTCGGCAAACGGCTGGTAGAACTGCGAAAGGCGAAAGGCTGGTCGCAGGAAAAGCTCGCGCTAGAGTCCGGCTTGGCGCGGTCGTATGTCGGCGGGATCGAGCGCGGTCAACGAAACATCGCTCTCTACAATATCTGCGTCCTCGCCGAAACCTTGCACGTCGAGCCGAGCGAGATGCTCGTGTTCGCCTCCACGCCGGCGAAAAAGCACCGTCAAAAGTAACCACTCACGGGTGACGATCGGAGTACTCGGCCCATGCTGACGTGATCAATGCCACCGCATTTTCGCCGGACTCGTATCCCGGCACGTCTTCGAGAAACATCAACAGTTTGTCGGCGAATGATTCCGGCGAGAGCTCGCGTCCAAAGACTTGACGGATCGCCGCGATCAACTCGCGAATCTGCTCGATGGTCAGCGGCGGAAAATTGGTGGGGTGTTGGTTGTCGTCCATGCGGCGACTATCCGGCAGCCCGGACAAGCGGGGCAACAGATCACTCCGGCGCTTTGCCACGCCGAGATGGCTCGCCGCGAAGCTGCCCCAACGCTTGACTCAAAGCTGCGCAAGCTGCAGCTTTCGTCCGAGGGGTGATCAGTCCGGAGGATCGTTGTTGATGCGTTCGCGTGACTGCCTCCGAGATTCAATCCAAGGGCAATACCTGGAAGCCCCCGGAGGGGATTTGTTATATTACCAATTAAGAACCGGAACTCTTGCCCTTATCCAATCAATAACTGTGGGAGGCATGGCAATGCTGTGGTCTATCTGTGTATCATCGTCCTGATAGATGATACTAGCCGCCCCTATCGTGAGAGGTTTATGGCCCGGCTGACCGTCCCAAAAGACCTTGTAGTGCCTCTTGGCTAAAAGCGCCCCCTGATCATTGGTGATAGTTAGTTCAACGAGATCCATGCTATCGCCAAAGAAGTGGCTGTTGTTAACTCCGCTGCCGCAAATTTTGATTGCATACTTCCTTCCTTGAAAATATTTAACCCCACCATTCAATTGACTGGTGTAGTTGTATTTCTGACAATCATAATTCCCCTCACCAACAAGAAAATTAGCCAAATACAATAGAACGCCAAGCCAAAATATGATGGCTGGCGTCATTTTCAGTAATTCTCGAACAAATGATTTCTCCGTCTTGTAAATCTGACGTGCCTTGCATCCAAAAAACAGCATGATTGCTGCGGCCAAACCAATGCCAATAGCGCCGACGAAATGAAGAGAAGCGATAACAAGCCCGTTGTGGATATTGCTCGGAATAAACCAATCCACGATTGCACACACCAGAATCAACGCAGCAATCGAGGCAACGATCAGAAGGAAATTCCTCATCGACCGATAGAAATATTGTCGTACGGACGGCATATCGTTTCCAATTTAATGACAATGGGCTTCTTGAGCTTATAGAGCTGAGGTTTGCTGTAAATCATGAAATCCTCACCTCTTTTGTGCTTTGCCCTCCATTCGTTATAAGACCTGTTGTAGACAGGCCAGTAAACGTCTTTTTCTAGAAACTTCCCAAAGAACCCGCGCCTTGCATCAACGGGCTTGCCAACTTCCTTTTTGACGGACAGGTAGTCCCAATTAATCCGCGCCTCCTCAATTGTATCATTATTATCCAGCCTCGCCTTCCATGACGGGTGGATTTGTCCAATCAGATCGTTGGCGGCCAGCACATAGGAGGTAATCATACCGCCTTTGTTCCAATGACCAAGATACTGACTATTTGAGGGGTCGGTATCGTTGAAGGAATAGTTGTCCTTAAGGTAAATGTAGATATGAGTGAGCGTCGCCATCGAATCAATGCAGTATTCGGCTGGCTTCCTTTCGTATTTGAAGAATTTTTCACTACTGACTTCGACCCTCCCGATAGCGGCGTATAGGAGGAAGTTGCCCAATGTCGCAGATAAATCGGTCGGAGTAGCTCCATTCAGAGTATCAAAGGTGCTGATCTTCTTTTTCTGGATTTGCCAGTCTACGTGGAACTGCCTTATATCGGAATTGATGACCGCTGTTTCAAAGCTGAGATTGGGGCTCAAGCTCTTCGCATCCGTAAAATTCTTGGTGACGTGTTGGAGGATTTTCCTTCTTATTAAAGGAAGCGCCTTTTCTGAGTAGATGTCTTCAAAAAGCAATTCACTCAACCTTTCTTTTACCTTGCCATATTTCAAAACCCAATTGAGGGTGATGGTTGTATCGTCTAAAGGCTGTTCCGAATCAGGTTTGTCGTTGTAGATATGGCTCGGGCCGGCGAACCACTTCCTGGCAACCTTAGCTGCCATAGGCCATCTCATTTTTTCCATGGCCCCAGGAACATCCTGAAGGTCAAATTCGGGAACCTTGTCATGGTCCTCGGCCTCGAGTTCCTTGGGCTGAGGCTTGGGCGGTTCCTGCGGCTGCTGTCGCTTTGCCTGTTCTGCAAGCAGCTTCGGGCGTTCGGCTTCCGCGTTCTGGGCCTTGACCTGTTCCGCAGTGGGTTTAGGCGGCGCTGGCGGCGGGGTCTCGCCAGGCGCAAGCCTCGCATATGAGATGGTTTGGATAGTATTGATGGGAACCGCGCCTCGGGACTCATCGTGCTCCTTCCATACCCTTCCACGAAAAACCGAAGGCTCTATTGTGTAATACGGAACCTTTCTCACCTTTGCGACCATATCAGCTTGCCGTCAGAATTTTGGACCCGAACCAATACCATAGGTATGACAAATTGGGCAACAAGGGCAGGGAAAATCGGACGACGCCTATGGATGAAACCTTCTTCGCTTGATGAAGTCCCCGGCGCTACGAGCACAAATCACCGGTTTTATGCATTGAACAGCGGATCAAAAGACTGCATTCTTGATAACGTTCAACACCGCGTTTCCCCGCCGTAGCGCCTTTGCGCCAATTTTCCGGGCTCGATCGTCGATCCGGGCTACAAGCAGATCCCGAGCAGCTGATGCAGTCGATCCGGCCAGGGAAGAGCTAAAAACACCGGGCGCTGTCATCGTCCGAAAGCCAATGCCGCCCCGCCGGACGGACGATGCCAGCAAGAACTTCCGAAGTGGATACACTTTTCACGCCAGCGACCGCGAAACCCCACTCCCCAAACCACCAAAACCCCTGTACAATCACCGGCTCTGCGGGCGTCGTATAATGGCTATTACCCTAGCTTCCCAAGCTAGAGACGTGGGTTCGATTCCCATCGCCCGCTCCACCACTACCTCGGCCTTTCTCTCAAGGCGCATTCGGTAGCCAAGCTCCAAACCCTGTGTGCGCACGCGCCTGCGGCCTAGCCCGAAGCGGCAAGTCTCCCCATCCTTCGATCCTTGCTATACTCCGCAGCAGCTTGTCGCAGCGTATGGTCCTTCGCGTCACATCGAGGTGACCACTTACTGGGACTGGCAAGGCTTGAAAGATTCGCGCAGCCATTTCCTTCGCCCGTCCCCGCCCCGCTTCACAAGCGCTTCATCCGGAGTCGGCAATTTGCCTCTGATGACGTGAGCCTGCCATGTCGGCGGATAAACGAACGAAACGCACTTTACTGCTGCTCGCCTGGTTATCGGCGTCGGCGTCGCTGCACGCGCAAACCCTCACCGCTGAGCTGGCCGAACGCGCGGGCATGCGCCCCAGCGAAGTTACCGCGCTGCTCGCCACCTGCGATGCCAGCCAAACGAGCATGAAGTTTTGCGCGTGGCGCGATCAGCTCGCCGCGGAGCGCACACTGCAGCGAGCTATAGACGAGAAACGCGCGACCTCTCCCGAATGCGCAGCCGCGCTAGAGCAAAAGATCGACGCGTGGCGCAAACGCCGCGATTCGGTTTGCCGGGAATCGGCCGAAAGCGAGTGGCGCAACGGATCGATGCTGTCGGCCGCCATCGCGATGTGCGCTGCGGACCGAACGAAACAAATGACGCGAATCGTAGCCGCGCAAGCGTGCCCGTGAATCGCCCCGCGCCTTCGCCGTTCGGCGTCTCGCTTGAAAATGAGCAAGTCGCACCCATCTGCGTTTGCAGCGCCGCGGCCCAACGGCTTAGGCGCACGGACATCGACGCTCAATGGCGACCTTGCGCGGCGACCGCGTGCGATCTGCGGCGCTTTCACGCCCCAAGGAATTTCCGGCAAGCTTTGCTGTCGATAGGAAGCCCCCAACCGCTGGTCGTTCGGCCGCCTGCTCGACTTCTTACACACGAAGAATGATGGAACGGTATTTCATGTCCCGCTTGAGCGCCATCGCGCTACTCGTCGACACACGTCGAGCGCTGGCAGCCGACTTGCATGAAAAGCCGCAGCACGACAAGCAACGCAGCGAACAAAGCCTTCATGAAGTCGAACGCCTGTTGCTGGACGTGCGCGTCGGGCGTACGCGCGAGTTCGAGCTCGAATTCCCCAGCCGCATGCATGTGATCGTCTCGAACTGAAGCGTCGAACACCCACCGGCCACGCTCATGAGCGTGGTGTCCTCCGAACCGGGCCGTTCGGTCACGGGCAATGCAGACATCTTGCCAACCTGCGTCGAATACGGCATGAGATTCCACGCGCGCCGCACACTCGTCTACAATCTCGCCCACACCCTGCCGGCCAAGCGCCGGCTCGCGCCCGAGAAGCAAGCCGCCCGCGGTGGCGGCTTTTTTGTCGCCGGCCGCGAAGCTCCGACCCCGCTACACGACCATGATTCACGATCCGAACGATACGGGCTTGCCGCCCGAAGCCCACGACGGCGCAGCTGACGTCGGCCATACCAACGACACCAGCGATACCTGCGCCGACACGTCGTCACCGTCGGCCACCGACACGCCGGCTTTCCCCCGCCGCATCCGCAGCTTCGTGACGCGCGCGGGCCGAGTGTCGACAGGGCAACGCCGAGCGCTCGACGAGCTGGGCCCGCGCTTCGTCGTACCGTACGACGCCAGCCCCGCCGATTGGGACGCGCTGTTCGGTCGGCATGCGCCGCGCGTGCTCGAAATCGGCTTCGGCATGGGCGCATCGACGGCGGAAATTGCCGCCGCTCGGCCCAACGACGATTTCGTCGGCGTCGAAGTCCACGAGCCCGGAGTGGGCGCGCTGCTCAAGCTGATCGGCGAGCAGCAACTGACGAACATCCGAATCATTCAGCACGACGCGGTGGAAGTGATCGAGCACATGATCGAGCCGGGCACGCTCGACGGCGTGCACGTGTTCTTTCCCGACCCGTGGCACAAGGCGCGCCATCACAAGCGCCGCCTGATTCAGCCCAAGTTCGTCGCGCTGCTCGCGTCGCGTCTGAAACCAGGCGCGTACTTACACTGCGCGACCGACTGGCAAAACTACGCGGAACAAATGCTCGAAGTCCTACAGGCCGATCCGTCGCTGGAAAACACGGCCGACGGCTATGCGCCGCGCCCCGAGTACCGGCCCGTGACGAAATTCGAGCGCCGCGGGTTGCGGCTCGGCCATGGCGTGTGGGATCTCGTCTTCAAGCGCCGTTCGAACTAAACCGCCCGCGGTACGCGCCCTCGCCCATCGGCCCTCGCCCATCGGCCCTCGCCCGTCGGCCCTCGCCCGTCGCCCCTTGCCGTTATGCGCCCCAATTGAGCGCGTCGCCGTAGCCGATGACGAGCACGACCATGCCGAACGCGATGCGATACCAAGCGAAGGCCGTGAAATCGTGGGTGGCGAGGTAGCGCAGCAACCAACGCACGCAAATGAACGCGCTGATGAACGCTGCAGCTGTGCCGACGGTGAAGACATCGGCCATATCGGCGAACGCGGCGCCGCGGTGCTTGGCCAATTCGTAGAGCGTCGCGCCGCCGATGACGGGAATCGCCAGAAAGAACGAGAACTCGGTGGCGACGCGCCTGTCGACACCGAGCAGCATGGCGCCGATGATCGTCGAGCCCGATCGGGACACCCCAGGGATCAACGCGCAGCACTGCGCGCAACCGACTTTGAGCGCATCGAGCGGGCGCAGTTCGTCCAACGCCCGAACGCGCGCCGGCGCGCTGCCGCGACGCCGCTCGCGCGCCTGAGCCCATAGAATGACGAGCCCGCCCACGACCAGCGCGACGGCCACCGGCACCGGCGAAAACAGCGCTTCCTTGATCACCTTTTCGAACGAAAGACCGAGCGCGACGGCTGGGATCGTCGCGATCACCACGTTCAGCGCGAAGCGGCGCTCTGTCGCATCGGTCCATATGCCGGCGGCAACGCGGCCGATGCGCTGCCGATATTCCCAGCACACGGCGAGGATGGCGCCGAACTGAATGACGACGAGAAACGCCTTCGCGCCGGCTCCGCCGAAGTTGAGCAGGCTGCCGACGACGATCAAGTGCCCGGTGCTCGACACCGGCAGGAATTCGGTCAGCCCTTCCACGATGCCGAGAATCAACGCTTTGCCGATCAGTGCGAAGTCCATCGAAGCCCTCCCTTGAAGCGCGAGCGGGCTAGCGGAAGATGCGCGCCCCTCGCGGCGCGCACACGTCACTTTTCGACGATCTGCACGCGTATGCCGTTTGTAAGGATCGTAATTGTACCGGGTTCGAAGTTCACGCCGGCAAATTGAAGTTGATCGGGCTTGAACGTATAGATCGGATAGCCGTCGAGCCATTGCGCCGCGGCTAGCGCGCCCGCCGCTTCGATCTGCTGGCGGTAGGCCTGCGCCTCACCGTTCACTTCGACGCGCTCGACGCTCGGCGAGCGCAGCACTACCGCGCGGTTCGCCTCGTCGTACTGAAGCTGGCTAGTGAGCAAGAAGGCTCCGTCTATCGGCTGCTGCAGGAAAGGACTTTCCACGTGAGCGTCGACGTGCACGGTCACGCGGTTGGCGCCCGGCTCGAAACCGACGACGGGGTTCGTCAACGCCACGTTGAACAACTGCGAAACGGTGCGCCGATACGGAAACTTGCGCGCAACGGCCGTCTGCACCTGGTCGCGCGAGAACGTGTAGTGATCGGGGATGAACGGGAACGTCGGGGTCGCGCAGGCGGCTAGCGAGACGCCCAAGCTCGCGGCGGCAACGGCGGCGCAAGCCAATCCCAACAACGCGCGCCGACGCGGCGCAATCGCGCGTGTCATATGGCCTTCTGCGGTCCCGCGCTTGATACTGCTCGTCATATTCGTCGCTTTCCGGTTGATTCAGTCGGTTTCGTCATTCGAATCGCCGATCTTTGCCGGATCTCGAGGCGATTCCTCCCCTCTTTGAGCCGGTCAGCCTACATGCGTTCATGCCCTTGGCCCTTAGCCCTTAGCCCTTAGCCCTTAGCCCTTAGCCCGCAACGCCTCATCGCCCTCATCGCCCTCATCGCCCTCATCGCCCTCATCGCCCTCATCGCTCCGGCCGCGTCGCCGCTTCGAGCTGCGTCAGCCACGCGAGCGCCTCTATGCGCGACGCGCCGCACATCGGCAACTGCGGCTGCAAACCGGAGCAGCATGCCGGGCGGTCGGGCCGCCCGAAGATTCGGCATTGCTCGTGCTCATCGAGCTGCACGCAGCGCACTCCGGCCGGCTTGCCGCCCGGCATGCCCGGGATCGGGCTAGAGATCGACGGCGCGATGCAACAAGCGCCGCAGCCCGGGCGGCAGGCGTGCGCGTGTCCGGGCGAAGGCGAAGTAGAAGTAGAAGTAGAAGACGGGGAAGGCGACGCGCTGACGTTCACTGCGATTTCTCGACTGGGACTTTTAGGCCGCGCAGTGCGGGAGCGCGCGGCTTGGTAAAGTAGATGTTTTCAACCACGATTTTACGAGGTTCGAGCATGCGCGGTACGCGCGCCATTTCGGCGGTGCAAAAGCTCAAGGAGCGCACGGGCAACGCCCATTACGCCGCCATCGGCCTGCCCGGCGGCCTGTTTCGCCTCGTCGATCGCGCGAGCGGCGTCGAGTTGCCGCTTTCCGAGCCGCTGCCGCTCGACGCATTCGTCGCCTTCGTCGATTCGCTTTCGCCCGCCAAGCCTAAACGCGTCAGCAAGCTCGATGCGGCGTTCGAGGCGCAGATCAAGCGCAGCAAACGCTGAGCGGCACGGTCGGGGCACGCGGTTTGGTACAATCCCGAGGTTTCTTTCCCCTCGCTTCGAACCGCTACGTCCAAGTCCGTCAAGTCGCCATGAACATCGAGCAAGCCCGCTTCAACATGATCGAACAACAAATTCGCCCCTGGGACGTGCTGGACCAGGACGTGCTGAATCTGTTGTCGGTCGTCAAACGCGAAAACTTCGTTCCCGCCGCCTATCGCGACATCGCGTTCGCCGATCTGGAAGTGCCCCTGCCCGAAGACGAGCACATGCTCTTCCCGCGCGTCGAAGCACGCATGCTGCAGGAGCTGGCGGTCAAGAAGCACGAAAGCGTGCTCGAAATCGGCGCGGGCTCGGGCTACATGGCCGCGTTGCTCGCCCATCGCGCCCGTCACGTGCTGACGATCGACATCAAACCGGCACTGGCCGAACTCGCCAAGCGCAACCTCGTCGAGAACGGCGTGACGAACGCCGAAGTCGCCATCGGCGACGGCGCGCGCGGCTGGCCGGTTGCCGCGCCGTACGACGTCATCTGCGTCTCCGGCGGCCTGCCCGTGCTTCCGCAAGAAATACTCGAACAGCTCAAGGTCGGCGGCCGGCTGGCCGCCTTCGTGGGCACGGCGCCCGTCATGAAGGCGCAAATCATCACGCGCATCGACGAAAAGCAATTCCGCGTGGCCGATGTCTTCGAAACGTTCGTCGAGCCGCTGCAGAACGCCGTTCAGCCGCCGCGCTTCAAGTTCTGATCGATCCAATCGAGCACCGCGCAAAGGGTGCGGCCGCAGCCGCACCCGTCGCGCAGCGCTCGCCCCCCCTTCCGACCGGTTGCCCGCCATGCAAAACCTCACCGCTTCCGCACTCGCCGAATGGCTGGCCGACAGCTCGCGCCCTGCCCCCGTCCTGCTCGACGTGCGCGAGCCGTGGGAAATCGCCACGGCCCATATCGACGGTAGCGTCGACATCCCGATGCGCGACATCCCCGCGCGCAGCGAAGAACTCGACGACGAAGCGCAGATCGTCTGCATCTGCCATCACGGCGCCCGCAGCGCCAACGTGGCGATGTTCCTCGAAGGGCGCGGCTTCAAGCACATATTCAATCTGCAAGGCGGGATCGACGCATGGTCGCGCCAAGTCGATCCGAAAGTCCCGCTCTACTGAAGCTCGACTGAAGCTCGCGCTCGGCTGAAGCCCCACCGCCGATTCACCAACATCGCGCGTCCCGCGCTGCGCCGGCGCGGCACGCACCAAGTTGGCAGCCTCCTTCGGTGCACGCAGCGCACCGGCTCCCTGGCGATACGCTCGCCAAGCCTTGCCCCGTCTAGCCGTCCCTCAATTGGCATACCCCTTGCAACGCTCGGCGGCCCGCGCGTAGGCGTTTGCGTCTTATCGATGCACGCCGTGCCCGGGCCACTCCAATAAACGCTGATTTAGGCACCGGCAAGGGGAAGCACAATGAAACGTCGTAGCTTGTTGAAGCTCGGTTCGGTCTCCGGCGCGCTCGCGCTGGCGGGGCAGGCCCCGTTCGTTCGCGCGCAATCGTCATCGGCCAGCGGGCCGATCAAAGTCGGCATTCTCCATTCGCTGTCGGGAACGATGGCGATCTCCGAGACTTCGCTCAAAGATACGGCGCTCATGACGATCGCCGATATCAATAAGAACGGCGGCGTCATGGGCCGTCAGATCCAGCCCGTCGTGGTCGATCCGGCATCGAACTGGCCGCTGTTCGCCGAGAAAGCGCGGCAACTCTTGACCCAAGAGAAAGTGGCGTGCGTGTTCGGCTGCTGGACGTCGGTCTCGCGCAAATCGGTCCTGCCCGTATTCGAAGAACTCAACGGCTTGCTCTATTACCCCGTTCAATACGAAGGCGAAGAGATGTCGCGCAACGTCTTCTACACGGGCGCAGCACCGAATCAGCAAGCCATCCCCGCCGTCGAATATCTGATGAGCGCGGAAGGCGGCGGCGCGAAGCGATTCTTCCTGCTCGGCACCGACTACGTCTATCCGCGCACGACCAATAAGATCCTGCGCGCGTTTCTGCATTCGAAGGGCGTGAAAGACGCCGACATTCAAGAGGTCTACACGCCGTTCGGGCACAGCGATTACCAAACCATCGTCGCCAACATCAAAGCCTTCGCGCAAGGCGGCAAGACGACCGTCGTATCGACGATCAACGGCGATTCGAACGTGCCCTTCTACAAGGAGCTCGGCAATCAAGGGCTCAAAGCGACCGACGTGCCCGTCGTCGCGTTCTCCGTCGGCGAAGAAGAACTGCGCGGCATCGATACGAAGCCGCTCGTCGGCCATCTCGCCGCATGGAACTACTTCATGTCGGTCAAGGGTGCGGCCAATACGAAGTTCAAATCGCAATGGGCCGAATGGGTCAAGTCGCAGAACCTGCCCGGCGGCGCCAAACGCGTGACGAACGACCCGATGGAAGCGACGTTCGTCGGCATTCACATGTGGAAGCAAGCTGTCGAAAAAGCCAAGAGCACCGACGTCGACAAAGTGCGCACGGCGATGATCGGGCAAACGGTGGCGGCGCCTTCCGGCTTCACGTTGACGATGGACGGCAATCACCATCTGCATAAGCCCGTGATGATCGGCGAGATTCGCGGCGACGGCCAATTCAACGTGGTCTGGAAAACGAAGACAGCCATTCGTGCGCAGCCCTGGAGCCCGTTCATCGCGGGCAATGCAGGCAAGCCCGATGTCGTCAGCTCGATTCGCGAGTTCTTGCGCCGCCGGCGAGTCGCAGTCGCCTAAGCGAAAACCAGCCTGAGGCTTCCCCTGTCATGCCGCATGTCGCGCGCGGCATGACAGGGCCGCTTTCGAACACCTTCGACATGTGTCGACGAGCGCCACTCGCGCTCGCCTTGCCCCATTCGCCCGCTCATGACCCGATCTTTGCGCCGCTGCCTTTTACTGGTTGCGCTCTCGTGCTCGCTCGCCACACAGACCGTGTTCGCGCTGACGGCCGCCGACGTCGCCCCGCTGGCGAGCGATGACTTCGAAGCCAAAGCGACCGCCATCGACGCGCTCGCCGCGAAGCACGACAGCGCAGCGAGCGCGCTGCTAGATGCGCTCGCCAACGATCAAGCCCTGGCGACAAGCGCCGGCGAAGTGTTGATCCAAGCCGACGGCGACGATGCACATGCACGCGACGCCGTTTCGGGCAAGCTCGTCGCCGTGGGCGACGCTCAACCCGTCATGCTCAACAATCTGCTGCGCGGCAAAGTCGCGCACGCGTTAGCGGGCGTTCGTCTCGCGTCGCCCGATCTCGGCACGCGCCAAGCCGCCGTCGACGCACTGCTCGCGAGCCCCGATCCGTCGATGAAGCCATTTATCGAAGCAGCCCGCGCGAAGGAAACGGATCCTGCGCTCAAACGCCGCCTCGATGCGCTCTGGGCGACCACGGCGCTCAACGACGCCGATCCGGCCAAACGCCTCGAAGCCGTCGAGCTCGTGGCGGCTCGGCACGACCTCGATTTCTATCCGCTGCTCCGCCCGCTCGTGTCGACTCGGGCCGACGGCACGTTCGCCGAGCCCGACGCGCGCGTGCGCGCGGCCGCTCAGCGCGGCATCGACGCACTCGACGCCATCGAACGCAACAGCCGCATCGTCGGCACGCTATTCGCGGGCATCTCGCTCGGCAGCGTGTTGCTGCTAGCAGCGCTCGGGCTCGCGATCACGTATGGCGTCATTGGCGTGATCAACATGGCGCACGGGGAGTTTTTGATGATCGGCGCCTATGCGGCCTATCTCGTGCAGAACCTGTTTCGGCACTATGCGCCCAAGGCGTTCGATTGGTATCTGCTTGCCGCCGTGCCCGCGTCGTTCGCGGCGGCGGCGTGTCTCGGCGTCGTGCTCGAGCGGCTCGTGCTCAAGCGCCTATATGGACGTCCGCTCGAAACGCTGCTGACGACGTTCGGCGCGAGCCTCGTGCTGATGCAGGCGACACGCACGGTGTTCGGCGCGCAAAACGTCGAAGTGACGAATCCGCGTTGGATGACGGGCGGCATGACCGTGATGCAGGATCTCATCCTGCCGTATAACCGCATCGCCATCCTGATCTTTTCGCTGGCTGTCGTCGCAATCGCATGGGCCGTGCTCACGCGCACGCGGCTCGGTTTATTCGTGCGCGCGGTGACGCAGAACCGAGGGATGGCGGCCTGCGTAGGCGTGCGAACCGCCTTCGTCGACTCGTACGCGTTCGCGTTCGGCGCAGGCATCGCCGGGCTCGGCGGCTGCGCGCTTTCACAGATCGGCAACGTCGGCCCGGATCTAGGCCAAAGCTACATCGTCGATTCGTTCATGGCCGTGGTGCTCGGCGGCGTCGGGCAGCTCGCCGGCACGGTGCTCGGCAGCTTCGGTCTCGGCGTGCTCATGAAGGCCATCGAGCCGTTCTCCGGTGCCGTGCTCGCGAAAATCGCGGTGCTCGTGCTGATCGTGCTGTTCATCCAAAAGCGTCCGCAGGGCTTGTTCGCCCTGAAAGGACGCAGCGCATGAGGCCCGCGATGCAGACGCTCACTCCTCCCTCCACCGCGCAAGAGGCCGCGGCGATGCCGATGACGGCGGAACGGCGATCGATGCCGCAGCGGCTCACGCTGCCGGAACGGCCCGCCCTACTGTCGCGCCGTGCGTGGCTCGCCCTGCTCGTGCTCGTTCTCGCCGTCGGTTGCGGGGCACCGGTCGCTGCGCTCGTCATCCCCGAATCGAGCGCCTTTCATCTATCGGCCTATGCGTTGACGATCGGCGGCAAGTTCATGTGTTACGCGATCGCCGCGCTCGCGCTCGATTTGGTTTGGGGCTATTGCGGAATTTTGAGCTTGGGGCACGGCCTGTTCTTCGCGCTCGGCGGCTACGGAATCGGCATGTACCTCATGCGCGCGATCGGCCACGACGGCGTGTACGGCAGCGACCTGCCCGATTTCATGGTGTTTTTGAATTGGCACAGCTTGCCGTGGTTCTGGCACGGCACCGAGCATCTCGCGTATGCCCTCGCGCTCGTAGTCGCCGTTCCGGCGGTGCTGGCTTGGACGTTCGGCTTCTTTGCATTCCGCTCGCGCGTGCAGGGCGTCTACCTGTCGATCATCACGCAGGCGCTCACGTATGCGGCGATGCTGCTCTTCTATCGCAACGAAACGGGCTTCGGCGGCAACAACGGCTTCACCGATTTCAAGCGCATCGCCGGGTTTGCCATCACGCATCCGAACACGCGCGTCGCGCTTTTTCTGCTGACCTTCGCGGCGCTCGTGCTCACGTTCATCGGCGCGCGCGCCATCGTCACGTCGAAGCTCGGCCGCATCGTCACCGCGATGCGCGACAGCGAAACCCGTTTGATGTTTCTAGGCTACAGCCCGCTCGCGTACAAGTTGTTCATCTGGACGTTGTCGGCCGTGTTGTGCGCAATCGCGGGCGCGCTCTACGTGCCGCAAGTGGGCATCATCAACCCGAGCGAGATGTCGCCGGCCAATTCGATCGAAATGGCGATCTGGGTCGCCGTCGGCGGACGCGGCACACTCGTCGGTCCCATCGCCGGCGCATTCGTCGTCAACGCCGCGCGCAGCCTATTCACGGCATGGCTGCCCGAATACTGGCTGTTCTTTCTCGGTGCGCTGTTCGTCGCGGTGCCGCTGCTTCTGCCACGCGGCCTTGCGGGCCTCGCCGCCACATTTGCCCAAAGGAGCGCACGCAAATGACCGCCACGCTCAACGAAACGATGGACTCGCGCACGTCCGGGGCGCCGATCGAGTCGGGCGTGCCGCCCGCAGGCAATGCGCCCATGGCGCATCTGCTCGAACCGGGCGTGATCGACGTGACGCACGGCACCATCCTCTATCTGGAAGACGTCACGGTCAGCTTCGACGGATTTCGCGCGTTGAACGGACTCTCGCTGACGCTCGACGCCGGCGAACTGCGCTGCGTCATCGGTCCGAACGGCGCGGGCAAGACGACGATGATGGACGTCATCACGGGCCGCACACGCCCCGACAGCGGCCGCGCGTTCCTCGGGCAAACGCTCGACCTCACGCGTATGGACGAGCCTAGCATCGCGCGTGCGGGGATCGGCCGCAAGTTTCAGAAGCCGACCGTGTTCGAGCAGCATCCCGTCTGGGAAAACCTCGAGCTCGCCATGAAAACGGACAAGCGCTGGCATGCGTCGCTGCGAGCGCGCCTTACAGCGGCCGCGCTCGCGCGCATCGAAGAAACGTTGGCGACGATCGGGTTGGAGCACGACGCCCGGCGGCCCGCCGGTGAGCTCTCGCATGGCCAGAAGCAACGCCTCGAAATCGGCATGCTGCTCATGCAGCAACCGGCGCTGCTACTGCTCGACGAGCCTGCTGCCGGCATGACCGACGATGAAACGATGGCGCTGGCCGCGCTGCTCGATCGCCTGCGCGGCACATGCTCGATGATCGTCGTCGAGCATGACATGGAGTTCGTCGCGGCGCTCGCCGGTGCACGATCGCATGTGACCGTGATGGCCGAAGGGCGCGTGCTCGCCCATGGCACGCTCGATGACGTAAAGCGCGACGAAACCGTCATCGAGTCGTATCTGGGACGTTGAGTCGATCTTTTACTTAGCACAACGAACGAACTACCGAGGACAGCTTCGATGCTCGACGTGACCGGACTCAATCAGTTTTACGGCGGCAGCCATATTCTGCGCGACGTCACGATGCACGTGCCGCAAGGCTCGCTAACGGTCTTGCTCGGCCGCAACGGCGTGGGCAAGACGACCCTGATGCGTTGCCTCATGGGCGTCGTGCGCGCCAAGAGCGGCACGATCGCATGGCGCGGCCAAGCGCTCGATGCGCTGGCCCCTCCCGCTCGCGTGGCGCGCGGCATCGCGTATGTTCCCCAAGGCCGCGAAATCTTTCCGCGTTTGACCGTCGAGGAAAACTTGCTCGTAGGCGCGGCGAGCAAGCGCAAGGTATCGGAGGTGCCGGAGCGCATCTATGCGCTGTTTCCCGTTCTAAAAGACATGCGCAAGCGGCGCGGCGGCGACTTGTCCGGCGGACAGCAACAGCAACTGGCCATCGGCCGCGCCCTGATGAGCGAGCCGAGCCTTCTGATCCTCGATGAGCCCACCGAAGGCATTCAACCTTCGATCATTGCCGACATTGGACGCACGCTGCGCAAGCTCGTCGACGAAACGGGCATGACCGTGCTGCTCGTCGAGCAGTATTACGACTTCGCCAAGGCATTGGCCGATCATTACTGGGTCATGCGCCGCGGCGAGATCGTCGCGAGCGGCGACGGCGCCGACATGGACGCTCGCGGCGTACGCGAGATGATCGCGGTCTGATCGGCGCGGTGCTATGCTCGGCTCCATTCATCCGCGCCCGTATCCGCTGTTAGACGCATCTCATGTCCACTTATGTCATCGAAGCGCCCTGTGTCGCCTCGGCCGGGCCCGACGCCGCGCAGGCCCCGCACGCCCGCACCGGCTGGCAAGCCAGCCTAGCGCTCGGCTTCGAGCGGCGAGACACGCGAACGACGCTCGCCCATCGCCTGCACACGGGCCCGCTACGCGTTCAGAAGGCGCTCTACCCGGAAGGCGATGCGATTTGCCATACGGTCGTCGTGCATCCGCCGGGCGGCATCGCGGGCGGCGATGCGTTGGCGCTCGACGTTTCGCTCGGCGCACGGACGCATGCCGTACTCGCGACACCGGGGGCCGCGAAATGGTACAAGTCGAACGGGCGCCGCGCACGTCAGCGCATCGATATTTCGCTCGGCCGCGAAGCAAGGCTCGATTGGCTGCCGCAGAACAACATCGTCTTCGACGGCGCCGACATTGCGCTCGATTTCACGCTGACGCTGGCCGAAGGCGCCACCGCCATCGGCTGGGACGCCACGCAACTCGGGCGCATCGCGGCAGGCGAGCACTGGGCTGCCGGGTCGCTTGCCAGCACGGCGCGGATCGTCGGCCCGGCGGGCTTGCTGTGGTTCGAGCGCGCCCGGCTCACGGCTTCCGATGCGCTGCGCGGCGCTCGCCATGGGTTGGCCGGATACCCCGCGTACGGCACGCTGTGGGCCGTGGGCGGCGCTTGCGACGATGCGCTCGCCGAAACGATGTCCGCGCACTTGCCGTTCGACGACGCGCAACGCGCGGGGGTATCGTGCGTCACGGAGGGTGTGCTGGTGGTGCGCGTGCTTGCCCATTCGATGGAAGCGCTGCAGCACACGCTGACGCAGTGCTGGCTCATGCTGCGACCGATCGTGCATGGCGTAGAGGGAAAGCCGCTGCGGCTATGGCGGACTTGATGATGCACTCACGTGGGCACTTACGGGTGCATTCGAGAGCGCATTCGAGAGCGCATTTGACGACGCACTTGCGCAGGCCGAGCCGCTTCGACTTGCTGAGGACGCCTAATTTGATCGCCGATGCGTGCTGCCGGCATTTCGCACGGTGCTACGATGATCGCGCTCTTCACCGATTAACGGATGGGAGCCCGGCTACCCGCCCGATCTTTCAACGACATTACGTTTGAGCCGCGCGCCATGAAACTGACGCCACGAGAAAAAGACAAGTTGCTTATCTTCACGGCCGCGCTGCTGGCCGAACGGCGCCGCGCGCGCGGCCTGAAGCTGAACTATCCGGAAGCCGTCGCATTCATCTCGGCCGCCTTGATGGAGGCGGCGCGCGACGGCAAGACCGTCGCCGAGGTCATGCACTACGGCACCACGCTGCTGACGCGCGACGACGTCATGGAAGGTGTGCCGGAGATGATCGCCGACGTACAGATCGAGGCCACGTTCCCCGACGGCACCAAGCTCGTGACCGTTCACCACCCGATCCCCTGACGACTTTGAAGAGCCCCTTACCCTTATGATTCCCGGCGAAATTCTGACCGAAGACGGCGAGATCGAACTGAACGCCGGCCGCGAAACACGCACGCTCACAGTCGCCAATACGGGCGATCGTCCCGTGCAAGTCGGCTCGCACTATCACTTCCACGAGGCGAACGCGGCGCTCGCCTTCGACCGCGAACGAGCACGCGGCTTCCGGCTCAATATCGCCGCCGGAACGGCCGTGCGCTTCGAACCCGGGCAATCGCGCACCGTCGAGCTCGTCGCCCTTGCCGGCGCCCGCGAAGTCTACGGGTTCAACGGCAAGGTGATGGGACCGCTTTGACGCCATCACGCCATCACGCTTTACCCATTTCTCGATTTCACGATTTCAAGCTCGGCGCAATTACTTCGGACTAACCATCGTCATGACACTACGGATCAGCCGCCGCGCATACGCGGAAATGTTCGGACCCACGACCGGCGATCGCATTCGGCTTGCCGACACGGACCTCTTGATCGAGATCGAGCGCGACTTCACCGTCTATGGCGAGGAAGTGAAGTTCGGCGGCGGCAAGGTGATTCGAGACGGCATGGGGCAGTCTCAGCGCGCCGCGAGAGACGTGGCGGATACCGTGGTGACGAACGCCGTCATTCTCGACCATTGGGGCATCGTCAAAGCCGACATCGCGATCAAGAACGGCCGCATTGCCGCGATCGGCAAGGCCGGCAATCCGGATATCCAACCGGGCGTGACGATCGCGATCGGGGCGGCGACGGAGGTCATCGCCGGTGAAGGGCTCATCGTGACGGCGGGCGGGGTCGATACGCACATCCATTTCATCTGCCCGCAGCAGATCGAAGAGGCGCTCGCTTCCGGCGTGACGACGATGCTCGGCGGCGGCACCGGTCCGGCCACGGGCACGAACGCAACGACCTGCACGCCGGGGCCATGGCACCTCGAACGCATGCTTCAAGCCGCCGACGGCTGGCCGATGAACCTCGGCTTTCTCGGCAAGGGGAACGCGAGCCTGCCCGAGCCGCTCGTCGAACAAGTCGCAGCCGGCGCGATCGGCCTCAAGCTGCACGAGGATTGGGGCACGACGCCCGCCGCGATCGACAACTGCCTGAGCGTGGCCGACGACACCGACACGCAAGTGGCGATCCATACCGACACCTTGAACGAAGCGGGATTCGTCGAAGCGACCGTCGCGGCGTTCAAAGGCCGCACGATTCACACGTATCACACCGAAGGCGCCGGCGGCGGCCATGCGCCCGACATCATCAAGGTATGCGGCGAGGCGAACGTGCTGCCCTCGTCTACGAATCCTACTCGCCCCTATACGGTCAACACGCTCGACGAGCATCTCGACATGCTCATGGTTTGCCATCACTTGGACCCGTCGATCGCCGAGGATCTGGCGTTCGCCGAATCGCGGATTCGCCGCGAGACGATCGCGGCCGAGGACATCCTTCACGATCTGGGCGCGCTGTCGATGTTGTCCTCCGACTCGCAAGCGATGGGGCGCGTGGGTGAAGTCATCATCCGCACTTGGCAAACCGCTCACAAAATGAAAGTTCAGCGCGGCGCGCTGCCGCAGGACGGTGCGCGCAACGACAACTTTCGCGCGAAGCGCTACGTGGCGAAGTACACGATCAATCCGGCGATCACGCACGGCATCGCGCATGAAGTCGGCTCGATCGAGGCGGGCAAATGGGCCGATCTCGTGTTCTGGGAGCCTGCGTTCTTCGGTATCAAGCCCACCCTCATTCTGAAAGGCGGCATGATCGCGCTCGCGCAAATGGGCGACCCGAACGCATCCATTCCAACGCCGCAGCCCGTGCATTACCGCGAGATGTTCGCCACGCGCGGCGCCGCGCTGACACAGACGTCGCTGACGTTCGTCTCCCAGATGGCCGCCGACGCTGGCATTGCAGAGCGCTATGGGCTGAAAAAGCGCATCGTGCCCGTTCGCGGCTGTCGTACGGTTTCGAAAGCCGACATGGTCCACAATGCGTGGCAGCCGTCGATCAGCGTCGATCCCGAAACGTACGAGGTCGTCGCGGACGGCGAGACGCTGACCTGCGAGCCCGCCGCGGTTTTGCCGATGGCGCAGCGCTATTTCTTGTTTTGAGCGTCGCCCAGCCGATGCTTCGCGATGCTTGATTGTCCTGGCCATTCCGATGAGAACGATCGATAAACGTGTTGCCCCGCCCGCGAAGCTCGCGGCTTCGCTCGTCGCGCGCGCGCCGACGCTCACGCTCGCCTACGACGCACGATGCAAGAGCCGGCTCGCCGCCACGCTCGATACGGGCGAAGCGGTGGCCGTAGTCATGCCGCGCGGCACCGTCCTCGCCGACGGCGACGTGCTCGTTGCCGACGACGGCGCGCTCGTTCGCGTAGTCGCGGCGGCCGAGACCGTACTCGTCGTTCGCGCACCCGATGCGCTGACGCTCACGCGCGCCGCTTACCATCTCGGCAATCGTCATACGCCCGTCGAGATCGGCATCGACTATCTGAAGCTCGAAGCCGATCCGGTACTCGAGGCGATGCTCGGGCGCTTGGGCGCGCAAGTCGAACGTGCGACGCTGCCGTTTCATCCCGAAGCCGGCGCTTATGGGGGCGGCCATCGGCATGGACACGACGCGACCTTCGCCGAAGATTACGCGCTCGCACAGCAGGTATTCGCGCAACGCCATGGGCATGATCACGAGCCGGGCAGCGAAACCGCGCACCGCCAGGGGCATGAGCATAAGGATCAGGACCATCATGCCCATGACCACGTGCACGACGATCGTTGCGGACACGAACACGGACACGGACACGAGCACGGTCACCCGCATTCGCATCGACACGAGCATTGAAGCTATGCGTTTGACTGAACTGACGGCCCTATTGCATCTCGCGTCGCCGGCGTTGCCGATCGGCGCGTTCAGTTATTCGCAAGGGCTCGAGGCCGGCATCGAAGCGCAATGGATCGTCGATGCCGATACGGCCTGTGCATGGATCGAGGACGGCCTGCTGCATGTTCTCGCGCGCGCCGAGTTGCCGTTCATCGCGCATCAGATCGAACGCTGGCTTCGACGTGATGCGCCCGCTCTTTCCGACGCCGACGGCGAATTCCTCGCAAGCCGCGAAGCCGCCGAACTGCGGCGCGAAACGGAGCAGATGGGCTGGTCGCTGAAGCAGCTTGCGCTATCGCTCGAATGGGGCGACGAGGCCGGGCGCGCAGTGCTGCGCAGCTTGACGCCTTTGTCTCAGCCCACGGCATTCGCCTTCGCCATCGCTGCGCATGGCGTGGCGGCCGACGCGGCGCTCGCCGCCTACGCGTTCGCCTGGGCGGAGAATCAAGTCGCCGCCGCGATCAAGGCCGTCCCGCTCGGCCAGTTGGCGGGGCAGCGCATTCTCGTCGCCGCGCGCGCCGCCATCGACCGCGCCGTCGCACTGGCGCTCGAGACGCCGCCAGAACAGATCAATACGTTTTCGCCGATGCTCGGTGTATTTTCGGCACGGCACGAGAGGCAGTACTCGCGACTGTTCCGTTCTTGAAAGAAAAGGCAACGCAATGAGGACTAAGAAACTGCCGCCGCTGCGCGTCGGCGTAGGCGGCCCTGTGGGCTCGGGCAAGACGACGCTGCTCGAAATGCTCTGCAAGGCAATGCGCGATCGCTACGATCTCGTCGCGATCACGAACGACATCTATACGAAGGAAGACCAGCGGTTGCTGACGGTAGCCGGCGCGTTGGCGCCCGAGCGGATCATGGGCGTCGAGACAGGCGGCTGCCCGCACACGGCGATCCGGGAAGACGCCTCGATCAACCTCGAGGCCGTCGATCGGATGCTCACGCGGTTTCCCGAAGCGGACATCGTCTTCATCGAATCGGGCGGCGACAATCTCGCCGCGACGTTCAGCCCCGAGCTGTCGGATCTGACGATCTATGTCATCGACGTAGCCGGCGGCGAGAAGATTCCGCGCAAAGGCGGCCCCGGCATCACGAAATCGGACTTGCTCGTCATCAACAAGATCGATCTTGCTCCCCATGTCGGCGCCAATCTCGACGTCATGGCCGCCGATGCGAAGACGATGCGCGGCGAGCGAGCGTTCGTCATGTGCAACTTGAAAACGCAAAGCGGACTCGACGAGGTGATCTCGTTCATCGAGCGCAAGGGATTGTTGGCCGCTTAGGCTAGCCGCCCTGCACGCCTTCCGCTTCCGTGGAAGGCAACAGCATTTCCAGCACGGCCACCGTGCGCTCTGTCGCGCCGCGATGACGCGCTGCAAATGCTGCGGCAGCGGCGCTCATCGCGACTCGCCGCGCGGGATCGGTAAAGAGCTCGCCAAGCACGCGCGCCAAGTCGGCAGGATCGGCCACTTGCAACGCCGCGCCGCTTGCCACTGCGTCAGCCGTCGCCTGCGCGAAATTGAACACATGCGGGCCGATCAACACGGGCACGCCCACCGCGCAGGCTTCGATCAGATTTTGCCCGCCGAGCGGCAACAGGCTGCCCCCGATGAACGCGACATCCGAAGCCGCGTAATACGCACCGAGCTCGCCCATCGAATCGCCCAGCAAAACGCGCACATCGGGCCGCAACGGGGCTTGAGCCACCTGCGTCACCGCCGCGGCCGGAAGCGGCTCGCCGCCCCACGCGGAACGCTGCGCGCAGCGCAAGCCGCGCCGCTCGACGAGCGCGCGCACTTCATCGAAGCGCTGAGGGTGACGCGGCACGAGAATCAGCAACGCGTTCGGCGTCGACAGCGCCGCGAACGCATCCAGCACGAGCGCTTCCTCGCCCTCGCGCGTGCTCGCGGCTACCCATACCGGCCGCGCGCCGATGGCGGCCCGCCAGGCGCGACCGCGTGCGACGAGCTCGGGCGGCGTCGCCATGTCGAACTTGAGGTTGCCCAGCACCGCCACGTTCCGCGCGCCGAGCGCCGTCAAACGCTCGGCGTCGGCAGGACTTTGCGCGAGCACGCGCGCGAAGCCGCCGAACACCTCGCGCGTCGCCGCACCGAACCGTGTCGCACGCTTGAACGAGCGTGCCGACATGCGCGCGTTCGTCAAAACGAGCGGCACGTCGGCAAGGCGGCATTCGTCGATCAGCGTCGGCCACACTTCGGTTTCCATGACGATGCCGAGCGACGGACGCCATGCACGCAGGAAGCGTCTTACGGCACGAGGCAGGTCGTAGGGCAGATAGCAGCGCAGCACCCGATCGCCGAACAGCTGCATGCCGGTCGCGCGCCCGCTCGGCGTCATATGCGTGAGAAGCACGCGGGCATCGGGCCGCGCCGCCATCAGCGCGGCGATCAGCGGCTGCGCTGCGCGCGTTTCGCCGACGGATACCGCGTGGACCCAGATGAGCGGCGCATCGTCTTCAGGCACGCGCCCGCGCACAAGACCGAATCGCTCGCCGATATGCTCACGATACCCGCGCTCGCGGCGCGACCGGATGAATAGCCGCAACACGGCGAGCGGCGCCACGATGCACCATAGCGTGCGGTAAAGGGCTCTCAGCATGCGCGTCCTTCGAGCGGGTGGATCGCTCGCCGCCGATGCATGCGGGCAACGAGCCGTGCGCCGCCGCCACCGAGGGCGGCCTTGCCGCGCATCGGCCTCAAACCAGCGGACGGCCTTCGAGCCGCTCGAGAATGCCGAGCGGCGCGCATTCGGGCTGAACCATCGCGCGTACCGGCAGGAAGAATGTCTGTTCGAGCATGTACTGCCCCGACATCGCCGCGTGCGACGTTTGATCGGAGAAGCACATCCATGCACTGCCCGGCGGAAACGGCATCGTTTCCTGCGGACACGATTTTTGATAATCGAGGTCCGCCTTCATGCCGTCATGCAGGTTGAGCATCAAATGATCGTAGGCGCTACGCGGCGACTTCGTGATCTGCAGCGCATTGAGAAGCCAAGCCGAACCCGGCGTCTGCCGCTTGATGTTCGGCAAGAAACGCTTGGCCATCTGTTCGAACGGCTCGCCGACACGCCACACGCGCGGCTCTCCGTTCGGATTGACGTTGGCGAAGACGCGCAAAATGCGCTCGCCGCGATTGGGCCGGGACGGAAAAGCATCGACATGGAGGCGGCTATCGTCCTTGCGCCATGACGTATGGCGCGTTTCGACGCGCATGAGCCGCAAGCTCGTGGGGGCGGGACGCAGCGCGTCGCGGTACTCCGGCAGCAGATGGTCGACGAGGGTGCGCACCTGCGCGTGATAGCGCGCGACGAGCGCGCGCACGGCCGACTGCGTGACGGCGTCTCCCGTCACGCCGCGTAGCGCGCCGCCCTTCGGATCGAGGCTGATGTTCTTGCGCTTCGGATCGGCCAGCGTGGGATCGAGCAGCGCCGTTTCGCCGCCCTCGATGGCAAAGCGAAGGTTCGGAAAGTAGATGACCTTCCCCGTTTCGAGGGCCACGCGCAGCGTATCGCGCGTCACCGACAGATCGGAGCCTTCCCAGTCCGAACAATTGACTTCTAGGATTTGCGATTGTTTCATGGTCCCGTGGGTCGCCATCGATTACAGCAGGCCGAATTCGGCCAGAGCCGTCTGGACTTGCCGCAGCGTCGGCGGATCGCCTGCGGTGCCGAGATTGACGACGCGAGCGGACCAGTAGCCGCCCGTGCGCCATGCGGTCGCGAAATTGTACAACTCGACGGTGGGCCGCTTCAGTGCGGCGGCGATATGCACGAGGCCGGTATCGACGCCGACGGTCGCCGCCGCCCCATCGAGCAGGCCGACGACCGCCGGCAACGACAAGCGCGGCGGCACGATCGCCGCCGCGCCGAACTCTTTGGCAAGCCGCTCGCTCGTCGCGCGTTCCGCTTCGCTGCCCCACGGCAGTACGAGCGAGGCGCCTCGCTTGACGAGCGCTCGGCCGAGCTCCATCCACGAGGGGTCGGGCCATTGCTTGTCGGCGCGGGAGGTCGCATGCACGAGCACGACATAAGGCACCGGCAGGTTCAGCCCGACCTCGGCCAATGCGCGCGCGGCGCGAGAAGTGTCGAGCCCGAAGTCGATTTCGTCCGACGGCTGCGGCCGCGGCGCGCCGATCGCCTGCGCCACGAGCTGACGCGTACGCTCGACGACGTGCGTGCGCGGCTCGATCGGCACACGCCGGCCGTAAAAGAAGCGCACCGGCCACTCGTACCCGGCGCCGTCGGTGCGATTGCCGAGCCCGACGAGCGGCCCGCGGGCCCAGCTCGCGACCCAGGCCGTCTTGATGAGGCCCTGACAATCGATGACGAGGTCGTAGTGCTCCGCGGCGAGCGACCGGCGGAACGCGCCGATTTCCCGCCAAGTCGAAGGCGAGAACATGCGCTTGCGCCAGCGGCGCAGCGAAAACGGAATGGCCTGACGCACGCCGCGCACGAGCGTGACGAGATCGGCGAAGCTTTCCTCGACGAGCCAATCGATCTGGGCGTCGGGATAGACGCGCAGAATGTCGGCGACCGCCGGCATGTTGTGAACGACGTCACCGAGCGACGACACGCGGACGAGCAGTATCTTTTGCACGCTGAAAGGTAAAAGAAAGGTGCGGCATGGCAAACGCGGCGACGGCGCGGGATTGTGTCGCCGTAGGTTGCCTGGCGGGCACGCATTCTACCGCGCCCGAGCATGATTTTTGACGGAGGTACGCTCGATGCGGGCGCGATAAGATGTCGCCATGACAGCGGCGAGTGTTTTCTTCTCGGTTCGACGAACGCACTACAATGCTCGTCGTTTCGAATCACGCGCTCACGAGCGCAGCTCCTGTCGACGCACCATGCTCAGTTCGTTCCGCCCTGCCCGTCTCGTCCTGTCGCTCGCCGCCTTCGCCGCTTTGGCTTCGCTTACCGCGTGCTCGAGCGCGCCGCAGCCGAAGTTTCAGCAAGAAATGTTCGATGCGGGAGCGAGCCCGTTCTCGCGCACGTATCAGGTCGGCAGCAACGACGCTTGCGAGGCCGCGCGGCGCGCGCTGCTGAACCAAGGCTATTTGACGACGCTCATGGGGTCCGACCGCATCGATGCGACGAAGGATTTCCAGCCGAGCGGCGAGTCGCACATCACGGTGGAATTTCATGTCGTCTGCACGCCGGGCGTCGATGCCGACGGCACCAGCATCGTCTATGCGAATGCGATTCAAAGCGGCTATACGCTGAAAAAGAGCGATACGTCGGCCAGTGTCGGCTTGAGCCTGCTCGGGTCGGTCTCGCTGCCCATTCGCTCGAACAGCGACGCGATGGTGAAAGTATCGAGCGAAACGATCCAGAGCGACAAATTCTACGACCGGTTCTTCGACTCGGTCGGCCACTACGTGGGCACGCTCATCAAGACGGCGCCGGTGCCCGTCGCGCCCGTCAAGGCGACGAAGTTGCCGGGATCGCCGCCGCCGGTGATCGCAGCGACGCCCACGCCCACGCCCGCGCCCACGCCCACGCCCCCGCCCACGCCCGCCCCTCAGCCTGCCGCGGCGCACGCGGCATCCGAACCGGGTTCAACCGTCGCCGCGCCCGGTTTCGCGCCCGGTTTCGCGCCCGGTTTTGCGCCCGTGTCGCCATCTGGGCTGCCGGCTCCCGTGGGGCTGCAGTCGCCGTACGTACCCGCCGTGAACGATGCACCTCCTCTGCCCTCGTCCGGCGACGCCGCGGCCGCGCCCCCCGGCCAAGCGCCTACGGCCACGCAACAGCCGAGCGCGCAGCCTGCTCCTGAGCAGGCCGCGTCGCAGTAGCGCTTTCGCGCTTTCGCGTTTTTCGAACGGGCGGAAACAGATCGGGAACGCCGAGACGCGCCTAGCGAGGCGCGATCAGGTTCGAGAGACGGCCGGGACGAACGCCCGGCCTTATTTTTTGCTTTTTGACTTAGAACGGCAGCTTCGCATCGGGCTTGGCGGCCACGATCACGCGACGGAAGTCGTTTTTGATTCGATCCAGGGCATCGGCGCTATCGGCTTCGAAACGCAGCACGACCACCGGCGTCGTATTCGACGAACGCGCGAGCCCGAAGCCGTCCGGGTACTCGACGCGCAGGCCGTCGATCGTGACGACTTCGTCGGCGCCTTCGAACCGTGCTTCCTTCTGCAAGCGGCCGATCAGCGTGAAGTTTTCGCCTTCCTCGAGCTTCAATTGCAACTCGGGCGTCGATAGCGAATTGGGCAGATCGTTGAGCAGCTTGCTCGGGTTCTGCTCGCGCGAGAGCAATTCGAGCAGACGCGCCCCCGTGTAGAGCCCGTCGTCGAAGCCATACCAGCGATCCTTGAAGAAAACGTGGCCGCTCATCTCGCCCGCGAGCGGTGCGCCCGTCTCGCGCAGCTTCGCCTTGACGAGCGAATGGCCCGTTTTCCACATCACAGGGTCGCCGCCCTTCGAGCGGACCCACGTCGCCAGGTTACGCGTGCATTTGACGTCGTAGATGATCTGCGCACCGGGGTTGCGCGAAAGCACTTCCTGCGCGAACAGCATCAATTGGCGATCGGGGTAGATGATCTGGCCGTCCTTCGTCACGACGCCAAGGCGATCGCCGTCGCCGTCGAAGGCAAAGCCGATCTCGGCGTCGGTCTCCTTCAACGCGCGAATGACGTCCTGCAGGTTCTCCGGATGCGCCGGATCGGGATGGTGGTTCGGAAAATTGCCGTCGATGTCGGTGAACAATTCGACGAGTTCGCAGCCGAGCGCCTTGAACAAGCGAGGCCCGAGCGCGCCCGCGACGCCGTTGCCGGCATCGACGACGATCTTCATCGGCCGTGCGAGCTTCACGTCGCTCACGATGCGCTCGATGTACTTGTCGGCGATATCGTGCTGCTCGTAGCGGCCGTTGCCGGTGGCGAAGTCGTTGCCTTCGATGCGGCGATAGAGCGCTTGGATCTGCTCGCCGTAGATGGCCGCACCGCGCAGGACCATTTTGAAGCCGTTGTAATCCGGCGGATTGTGGCTGCCCGTCACGACGATGCACGAATCGACGCGGCGCTCGCCGCCTTCGAGCGCGAGCGGCACGCTCGCGGCGAAGTAGCCGACCGGCGTGGGCACCATGCCGATATCGACGACATCGACGCCCGCTGCGCGCAAACCGTCAGCCAGCGCTTGGATCAGCGCCGGGCCGGAAAGCCGGCCGTCGCGCGCGACGACGACGGCGTCGCCACCTTGCGCGCGCACTTCGCTGCCGAAGGCTCTGCCGACCTGCCGCGCGACGTCCTCATCGAGCGTTTTGCCGACGACTCCTCGGATGTCGTACGCCTTGAAGATGGATTGCGAAATCATTGATCACTCTCTTTTGGCTGCGATTGGAAAAGGTGCCTGCGCCGGCAACCCACTTATAATTGCGGTTTTTCCGTCGGCGCGACTCGCGCCTATTTTAATGCTCCTATGCGCTTTCGCGACCCGGCCGTACGAGATGACGGCCGAAATGCGCGTCATTTCGGCGTCGACGCGAAAACCGCGAGCAAAATTCCTGCCCTTACTTTTCGTTACATGCTGAGGCGTATCGCCCATCCGGATATCGCGAAAGCGGCCGCGAACATCGTCTGGCTCGGGCTCGAGCGGCTGACGCAAATCGTCGTGGCGATCGCCGTTGCAGGGTTGCTGGCCCGTTACTTCGGGCCCGACGTCTTCGGCAAGTGGCAATACGCGAACACGCTGCTGCTCGTGCTCGCGCCGATCACCTGGGTGTGCGGCGCCGAGATTCTCGTGCCGACCATCGTCCAACGCGGCGAAGGCGACCTCGGCACCGTGCTCGGCAGCGCGTTCGTCCTACGATTGGCCGTCTCCGCGCTCGCGCTCGCCGCCACGTGGGCCGGCATAGCCGCGGGGCTGACCGATCCGACGGTCGGCGCCATGCTCGCGGGGCTGGCCGTGACGATGATCTTTCGCGAGCCGTTCATCGGCGTCGTCAACTCGTGGCTTCAAAGCCTCACCTACAGCAAGCCACAGCTCGTCACGAGCATGGTCACGGCGCTCGCCAAGCTCGCGCTCGTCTACCTGTTCGTGCGCATGGCCGTGAGCGCGCCGCGGTTCGGGTGGCTTTGGGCGATCGAAGCGGCCGTCATCGGGCTCGTGCTGGTCGCGTACTATGCGCGGCGCCACGGCGGCAAGCTCGGCTGGCGTGTCGAATCCGGCCTTTTGCGCCATTTTGCGAGCGCGGGCACCGTTTTTTGGGTCGGTCTCGTTTGCATGTACTTGTTCTTAAAGCTGGACCGGCTCATGCTCGAGCGTGCGATTTCGTTCGCCGATCTCGGCCGGTACTCGGCCGCTCAGCAGATCAACGAAAACTGGATCGCGCTTGCGCTCATGCTCGCGCAGACGATCGCCCCCGCATTCGTCTATCGGGTCCATGAGCGCGCGCATCTCATGCGCAACGTCGTGCGCTTGATGGTGCTCGCGGCGGCGGTGATGATCTCGGGCGCGCTCGTGCTCGACGCGCTCGCATCGATCGTCATCACGCGCGTATTCGGTGCGAATTTCGCCGACGCCATTCCGATCTTCCGCTGGTGCGTGTGGCTCTCGGTGCCGGCCGGCGTGGAAGCGATCGGCAATCTCGTGCTGCTCAAGTACCAGGCAAAGTTCGTGGTCCTAACGAAATGGCTGCTTGCGCTGGCCGCCGCGTTCGCCGTCAACCTGCTGGCGATTCCGCGCATCGGCGCTTACGGCGCGCTCGCGGGGTTGGCGGCCGGCTATTGCGCGGCCGTTGCGGTCAACGTCTATTACATTCGATTCAAGCTGCGCCCATGACGACGCCCTCCCCCGGCTCCACGCCCCAAGACCCGCTCGGCGACATCGCCGTATTGATGCCTGCCTACAACGGACAAAGCGACGTCGAACGCACGCTCGCCTCGTTCTCCGAAAACGCTCGCGTGCACGTGCTGATCGTCGACGACGGCAGCACACCGCCGATCGTCGCGCCGACGCTCGCCAACCTCGACATCGAAATCTTGCGGATGCCGCAAAACGGCGGAATCGAGCGCGCGCTGCAAGCGGGTATCGAAGCGCTGGCCGAGCGCGGTTACCGGTATGCGGCGCGCATCGATGCGGGCGATCTCGCCGCACCGGGGCGCCTTGCCAAGCAGCGCGCCTATCTGGAAGCGCATCCGAACGTGGCCGGGCTGGGCATGTGGACGCAGGTCGTCTCGCGCAGCGGTGCGCCGCTGTTCATGTTGCGCACGCCCGAGCAGCCGGACGCCGTGCGACGGCTGCGATTTTTCCGTGCATCGCTCGTGCACCCCGCTATGATGCTGCGCGTCGAGGCCGTGCGGGCCGTCGGCAACTACCGGGTCGCTTATCGTGCGGCCGAAGATCTGGATCTGTTCTTGCGGCTGATGGAGCGGTACGACTGCGCGAATCTGCCCGAGCTCGGGCTGTACTACGAACTCAACGAAGGCGGGATCAGCGCGACCAAGCGGCGCCGGCAGATCGTCTCCACTTTGAAGCTGCAGTGGCGCTATTTCGACGTGACGAACTTTTACGACTGGCTCGGGCTGGCGAAGAATCTGCTGCATTTGATCACGCCATACTCGGCCTTGAAAAAGATCAAGCTGGCCTTGTTCGCCACGCATGCCGCTTGATCCGGCCCGATCCGCCAGGTTTCCATGAAATCATCGTCCTCGCCACTTTCCGCGCAAGCCGCAGCGCTGACGGTTTGTCTCGTCTGCAATACGGGTTTCGCCATTTACACCTATCGGCAAGGCGTCATCCGCATGCTCGTCGCCAAGGGGGTGCGCGTGGTCGTCCTCGCGCCGCGCGATCGGACGTTTCCTTTGCTCAAGCAAATGGGGTGCGTCTGCATCGACTTGCCCGTCGCGTCGAAAGGCACGAACCCGCTTGCCGATTTGCGCACGCTCGCGGCGCTGTATCGGCATTACCGAACGATCCGCCCCGACGTCGTGTTTCACTACACGATCAAGCCGAACATTTACGGATCGGTCGCGGCATGGCTCGCGCGCGTGCCGTCGATCGCCGTCACGACCGGGCTCGGTTACGTCTTCATCCAGAAGAGCCGCGCGGCAAGCGTCGCCAAGGCGCTTTATCGCATCGCGTTCCGCTTTCCGCGCGAGGTTTGGTTTCTCAATCGCGACGATCGCGCGGCGTTCTTGGACGAACGGCTGCTGGCGCATCCCGACCGCGCTAAGCTCTTGCATGGAGAAGGCGTCGACATCGATTACTTCGCGCTGACCCCGCTGCCGCGTGCGCAACGAATAACGTTCGTATTGATCGGGCGCTTGCTGTGGGACAAAGGCGTCGCCGAATACGTCGACGCCGCGCGCATGCTGCGTGCGCGCTATCCGCATGCGCACTTTCAACTGCTCGGCCCCGTCGGCGTGGACAATCCGAGCGCGATCACGCGGGCGGACGTCGACAGTTGGAGCCGGGAAGGCGTCATCGAGTATCTTGGCGAGGCGCACGACGTGCGCCCCGCGATCGCGGCCGCCGATTGCGTCGTGCTGCCCTCGTACCGAGAAGGCGTGCCGCGGACGTTGATGGAAGCATCGGCGATGGGCCGGCCCATCGTGGCGACCGATGTGCCCGGCTGTCGCGAAGTCGTCGCGGACGGCGTCACGGGGCTGCTGTGCGAAGCGAAGAGCGCCGAAAGCCTCGCCCGGAAGCTGGCCCAGGTGCTCGACATGAGCGAAAGCGAGCGACGGAACATGGGACTGTGCGGGCGAGAAAAAGTGGCCGCCGAATTCGATGAAGCGCTGGTCGTCGAACGTTATCGGCAGACGCTGCTGGCGTTGACGGGCGCAAACGTATTGGAACGAAGGACGGCGTCCAACGCCGGATCCGAATGGGGAAAACAATGATGACCGACACGATGTCGAATCAAGGGCGGCATGGCGCGATTTTGGTGACCGGCGGGGCCGGGTTCATCGGTTCGCACACGGTGGTCGAATTGATCTCGAGCGGTCACGAGGTCGTCATCGTCGACAATCTCGTCAACAGCAAGCGCGAGGCCGTACGCCGCATCGAGCGTATCGTCGGACGCGCCGTGCCGTTCTACGAAATCGACGTGCGCGACGAGGCGGCGCTCGGGAAGGTATTCGACGCGCATGCGATCGACGCCGCCATTCATTTCGCGGCGCTCAAATCCGTCGGCGAATCGGTCGCCAAGCCGATCGAGTACTACCGCAACAACATGGATAGCTTGCTCGTGCTGCTCGATACGATGCGCGCCCGCGAGATCAAGAAATTCGTGTTCAGTTCGTCGGCAACCGTCTACGGCGTACCCGAGCGATCGCCCGTCGACGAATCGTTTCCCCTATCGGCGACGAATCCTTACGGCCAATCGAAAGTCATCGCCGAGCAGATCTTGCGCGACGTCGAACGGGCCGACCCCAGCTGGCGCATCGCGACGCTGCGTTATTTCAATCCGGTCGGCGCGCATGAAAGCGGGCTCATCGGCGAAGACCCGTCAGGGGTACCGAACAACCTGATGCCCTATGTGGCGCAGGTTGCCGTCGGCAAGCTCGAAAAGCTGCGCGTGTTCGGCGGCGATTACGACACGCCGGATGGGACAGGCGTGCGGGACTATATCCACGTCGTCGATCTTGCGCGCGGGCATATTGCGGCGCTCGATGCGCTGAAAGCGCGCGACGCGAGCTTCGTGGTCAACCTCGGTACGGGACGCGGGTATTCGGTGCTGGAAGTGGTGAAGGCGTTCGAAGCGGCGTCGGGGCGAAACGTGCCGTATGAAATCGTGGCGCGCCGGACGGGCGACGTCGCGCAATGCTATGCGAGCACGGCGGCGGCCGAGCAGTTGTTGGGCTGGCAGGCGCAGTACGGGATCGAGCGGATGTGTGCGGATCACTGGCGATGGCAGTTCGCCAATCCGCGAGGGTTCGACTGAAGAGGATCCATTCATGCTCAGTTTCGCCCTCGGTTTTCTGCTTTCGCTCTTTGCAACGCTCTTGATCGTGCGCTATGCGCATCTGCACGAAAAGTTTTCGGTCGATAGCGATTTGGCCGGCGTTCAGAAATTCCACGTTCGCCCCGTGCCGCGTATCGGCGGCGTGGGGATCTTAGTCGGCCTCGTCGGTGCGACGCTGCAGCTGTTCTGGCCGTACCCGAGCGTCGCTTCCGGCATCCTCGCGCTCGTGGCCTGCGGGCTGCCGGCGTTCGCTTCCGGGCTCATCGAAGACGTGACGAAGCGCGTCTCCCCGTCGGCGCGGTTGCTTGCGACGATGGCCGCGGCCGCCATCACGTATTTCGCGCTTCACGTTGCGGTCGTGCGGATCAGCGTGCCGCCGCTCGATTTTCTGCTCTCGTACGCGGCCGTCTCGTTCGTCGTGACCGTGCTGGCCGTCGCCGCGCTGGCGAACGCCGTCAACATCATCGACGGGTTCAACGGGCTCGCGTCGATGGTGGCGTTGATGATGTTCGCGTCGCTCGCTTACGTCGCCTTTCGCCTTGGGGATCCGATCGTTCTGTCGGCTTCGCTGATCATGATGGGCGCCGTGCTCGGGTTCTTCATTTGGAATTTTCCGGCCGGGTTGATCTTTCTCGGGGACGGCGGCGCTTACTTCATCGGCTTCATGTTGGCCGAGCTCGCGATCTCGCTCGTCATGCGGCACCGGGAGGTGTCGGCGTGGTACCCGGTGCTGCTGTTCGTTTATCCGATCTTCGAAACTTGCTTTTCGATTTATCGGAAAAAATTCGTGCGCGGGATGTCGCCGGGGATGCCCGACGGCGTGCATCTGCATATGCTCGTCTATAAGCGGCTCATGCGGTGGGCCGTGGGGGCGAAGACGGCGCATGAGATCACGCGGCGCAATTCGCTGACGTCACCGTATTTATGGCTGCTGTGCTTGATCGGCGTGATACCGGCAACGCTGTTTTGGCAGCATACGGTTCACCTTTTCGCGTTCGTCGTCGTGTTTGCTGTGACGTATGTTTGGCTTTATGTGAGTATCGTGCGGTTCAGGTCGCCGAAGTGGATGGTGGTGCGGCGCGAGAACCGTTCGCGACGATGAATAGGATCGCAATGCGACGTCAGCTAACTCGATTTCTCTTCGCCGGCGGAGTCGGCTTCCTCGTCGATACCGGTGTGTTGTATCTGATGCTGTGGCTCGGTCTCGGTTATTTCGCCGGCCGTGCCATCTCGTTCCTTTGCGCGGTCTGGGCGACATGGCAATTGAACCGTCGGTATACGTTCGCCGCATCGCGAGCGCAATCGGTATGGGCAGAGTGGACACGATATCTCGCTGCCATGTCCATTGGCGGCTGCGTCAATTATGCCGCGTATAGCGGCGTCGTTTCGATGGTTCGCCCCGCACCGTGGCTACCGGTTCTCGCCGTTGCCTCCGGCTCGATCGCGGGGCTCGTCGTCAATTTCATAACGGCAAAGTGGTGGGTGTTCAAGCATTCGCCGACGATCAACCCTGAAAAATGAACGCCCCTCCGGCGCAACGGCCAGAGGATGCGATGCCGGCAACGGCTACAGGGAGTTTGCCGCTGAGCGCGGCCGCGCCGTATGCAGAACCGGCGCCACGGATGGCTGATATTCGGCGACCCAGCGCCGCAAGTCACGACGCACTTCGTCGTCCGCCAACACACGATGTTGCATGAGCCACGGCAGTAACTCGTCGAGCAAGTGTTCAGGCACTTCTCGCGCCCGCGCGATCCGCAGCTTGGCGTGCGGCGTGCGCGTGGTGGTTTCATCGTCGGCGAGCAGTTCTTCATAGAGCTTTTCGCCGGGCCGCAGGCCGGTGTATTCGATTCGAATCTGCTCTTCCGAATAGCCGTAAAGTCGGATCAGATCGCGGGCCAGATCGACGATACGCACGGCTTGCCCCATCTCCAGAATGAAGATCTCCCCGCCGTGCCCCATGCTGGACGCTTGCAGCACGAGCTGCGACGCCTCGGGAATCGTCATGAAGAAGCGCGTGATTTCGGGATGGGTGACCGTCAGCGGCCCCCCCTTCGCGAGTTGCTGCTGAAACTTCGGAATCACGCTGCCCGCACTACCGAGCACGTTGCCGAAGCGAACCGTCTCGAATTGCGTCTCTTGGCTGGTCTGCTGGAGCGCCTGGCATGTCATCTCGGCCAATCGCTTGCTCGCCCCCATCACGTTCGTGGGATTGACGGCCTTGTCCGTGGAGATGAGGACGAAGCGCTTGACGCCATGACGAATGGCCGAGCGGGCGACTCGGTATGTCCCCAGCACGTTGTTGCGCACCGCCTGCCAGGTGTTCACTTCCTCCATCAGGGGAACATGCTTGTAGGCCGCGGCGTGATAGACGATGTGCGGTACGTACCGGGCCATGATGTGATCGAGGAGCAGAGAATCCTTGGCGTCCCCGATGACAGGCACGACGGACACATCGGGGAAGCGCTCTTGAAGCTCTTCCGTCAGGCGGTACATCGCGTATTCCGAGATATCGAGTGCAATGAGCTGCGCCGGGCGGAAACGCGAGATTTGGCGGCACAGTTCGGAGCCGATGGAGCCGCCGGCGCCAGTGACCATCACGATGCGGCCGCACAGCAGCGTTTCGACGTGGGGCGTATCGATGCTGACGGGCTCGCGGCCCAGCAAATCTTCGAGATCGATTTGACGGACCTGAGACAGAAATCCCTGCCCCGGCGTCAGCGCAGTCAGCGAGGGCAGGACCAGCGCGCGAACGCCGGCGCGAACGCAGATGGTGGCCGTGCGTCGTTGCGCATCGACCGAGGCCGAGGGTATCGCGATGATGGCGTGCTCGGTCTTCAGCGCGGCAGCGTGCTTCGCGAGATCTCCGATCGGGCCGAGGACCTTGTAGCCGTATACTTCCCGCCCCTGCTTCATCGGATCGTCGTCCAAAAGCCCGACGAGGCGCCATTCCCTAGACTTCGACAGTTCTCGAGCGAGGCTCGCCCCCGCGCTGCCGGCGCCGAGCACCAATACCGGCTTTCCTTGCGCAACCAGGCCGCCATACAGGTAGAACTCTTTCGTCGCCCGATACGCGGCGCGCGCGCCGCCCATCGCGAAGAAAAGCAGAAACGGAGAGATGACCAATACCGAGCGCGGCGTAATCGGCACGGGTTGCACGAGGACGGACGCGACCATCGCCATCAAGCCGCCCGCAGCAATCGCTTTCGCGATCCGCAGTAGATCGGGCAGGCTGGCGAAAACCCACATGCCGCGGTAGAGGCCGAACAGCCGAAACATCATGCCGTAGATGGGCAGAACCCAGATCAACGACTTCAGCGAGCCGGCAAAAAAATCGAACGGTATCGAACCGTTGAAGCGGATCGAATAGGCAACCAACCACGCACCGACCACTGCGCATAGGTCGAAGACGAACGCGCCAAACGTCAGCCACCAGGCTTTGCCTTGTTTAAACATTCTCATCACCCTTCCGCTTGCTTCGCCTCGAGAAAACGGCGCCAGCGGTTGTCGATCGCTGCGCCCATCCCCGCCAGAAGGACAGCCCACACAGTGAGGGCGACGCATTGCGTCGCGGCCGGTCGGCCCAGTGCCCAGAAAGCAAGCATTATGCCGCCGAGCATCAGCAAATACCAGCAGATGGCAGTCCGCGCGTGCCCCCAGCCCAGACGGACCATTCGCTGATAATAGTGCTCGCGATGCGCTTGCCAAAACTTCTCGCCGCGGGCGAGGCGCCGCAATAGGGTCGTCGACGCGTCGAAAATAAAGGGGGCGAACACCGCGACCGGGAACCAGATCGGCCACACCGCCGCGCGCCAGCCCAGATAACCAAGGGCTCCGGCCAGAAAGCCGAGCGGGATGGAACCGGCATCGCCTAGAAAAATGCGGGCCGGATGGAAATTAAAAATGAGGAACCCCGCCGCCGCGCCTGCGACGATGGCAGAGGCAGCGGCGAGCTGGGCATCGGGGTGCGTCCCAGTCGATGCGGCCAGGGCGTAACCTCCGAAGCCGAAAAGCGCCATGCCGCCGGCCAACCCGTCCGCCCCATCCATGAAATTGTAAAGATTGACGAGCCAGAGCATGGCAAACGCGACGAGCGCCAGCATCCACCAGGGCTGCGCGGCCCGAAAACCGAAAAGCAGCACCGCGACCGCCATGCAATGCGCGGCGAAACGCACTCTGGCCGGCAGGCCTCGGCGGTCGTCGACTTGCGATACGGCGGCGAGAAACAACGCGCACACCGCCGCGATCCACAGCCCGGGCGCGACGTAGAGCATCAACGCGGCGCTGACGGGCACGATGCCCCATCCGCCGACGCGCGGCGTGGGCCGGACGTGAAGCGAGCGATGGTTCGGAACGTCGGTGGCAAGCCGCCAGGCCAACCCCGTCCACAATAAAAGCGCCAGAATCCCTGCACACGCGAGCGCCGCTAAAATCGCGAGGATTGCCGTATCGGGCCAAGCCCGAAGCCAGTGGTGGTCGATCGACATAACTTAGGAGAACTCAATGCGTCGACCGGTACCAGCGCGCCGTAGCGGCCAGTCCGTCATCGACGGAATGCGGGGGTTGCCAATCCAGCACGGTACGGATGCGGGAAATATCGACGCGTAGCTCGCCGACCAATCGTTCTATCTGGGCCGATCGTCCTGTCAGCCGCCCTGCCGCGCGTAGCCAACTTGCAGGCACGGGCACGAGCCGCGCCGGTTTTTGGAGATGCGTGCCGAGCGCCCGCGCGAGTTCGGCCACTGTCGGATCTTCACCGTCCGAAACATGAAAGCAGCCGTGTGCGGCGCGCGGATCGAGCGCGCAACGCAACAGCACATCGGCCAAATTCTCGACATAGATCAGGCTGCGCCGCGCCGCCACCGCGCCGAGCGGCAGCGGAAAGCCGTTCGCGATCGCTTCCATCATACGCAGGAAGTTGGCGCGCACGCCCGGGCCATAGACCAACGGAGGGCGGACGATCACGACGTCGAGCCCCGACGTTTCGCCAAAGCGGACAAGGGCCTGCTCCGCCTCGAGCTTCGAGCGGCCGTAGGGATCTTGCGGCTGAGGGCGGTCATCCTCCGTGAGCGCGCGGCCCGCGTCCGCCTCGGCGACCGCCTTGATGCTGCTGACGAGCACGAAGCGCGCTGCGCCGGCGCGCCGCGCGGCTTGCGCGACACGCAGTGCCCCATCGACGTTCGTCGCACGGAAAGCGGCCAGCGGATCGGCGGCCCGATCGTTCATGATATGAACGCGCGCCGCTAGATGAACGACCGAATCGACGGGGAGTCCAGTCGGCCACGCAGCTTCCAGGCCGTCGAAATCGGGACCCTGATGCACCCACTCGGTCACCCCCTCGACACATGCGCCGGCATGCCGCACGAGGCCCGTCACCGCGTGCCCCTGACTGACCAGGGCGCGACAGAGAGCCCGGCCGACGAAGCCGTTTGCGCCCGTTACCAACACGCCGCTCATACCCACTTCCAACCGAAGCGATTGAAGAACTTGAACGCCGATATCGAGAACATCCTGATGTGAGCGTGCCCTTTGCGCGCCGCGCCGCCGCCGTGATGCACGACCTTGACGGCGGGAGCATAGGCGACGCGGGCCGCCGCGTGCGTGCGCAGGCTCAGATCGTAATCTTCGAAGTAGAGGAAATAGCGGTCGTCGAAGCCGGCCAACTTCTTCAATACCTCGGTACGGAACAGCATGAAGCAGCCGCTCACGATGGGCGGGTCCCACACGATGTCGTGCTCGTTGATCGCGTCGCGCATCTCGTAGCGCGCCAGGCGACGGGCAAAGCAACGCCGCATCGCCGCCGGCAGAAAACCGCGCACGAAGAGGTCGAGTACGGTGGGATAGCGGCGGCAGAGGTATTGGAGCTCGCCTTCGTCGTCCCCGATGCGGGGGCTGATGAGACCTGCCTCCGGGTGCGACGCGAAAAAGTCCAATGCCTCGACTAGCGCATGTTCGTCGAGGTCGATGTCCGGATTGAGCACAAGGTGAAAACGGCTTGCTGCCTGCTGAATCGCGAGGTTGTGCCCCCGGCCGTATCCGATGTTCCCGTGACCCGAAATAATCCTGGTTGTAAAGCCGTGCTCGCTCAACATCGAGAGACCTTCAGCGAGATCCGGCAAGCCGCCGTTGTCGACGATGCAAAGACTTGCGGTGAAATCGCGGCGTTTGACGCGGACCGCCGCTGCCGCCGCGGCCAGGCTCTGAATCGTACGCGCAAGTAGAGCCGCATCCGGTCGATAGACGACGAGGGACACGGATAGACCATGAGGTTCGCTAAGCGGCGCGCGGGCAGCATTCATATGGAAGTTTGCGATGCCGTCTCGGGCGGCACTCTATTCAGTGGGGGCCGTCAAACGCGGGCGGCATGTAGCTAAGTCGCTGGACCGCAATTCTACCGAAATCGCTCAGCGCTCTGGTGAGCCGTTTTAGCGTCGCTCGATGCCCGCCCGCCCTCTTTGCGCTCGGCCGCGCCATCAGGGTCTGGGTCAAGCTTCGGGCCGCGTCCGACGGAGCCCTTGTCGGATCCAGGCCCGGCGTCTCGGCCAAATTTGTGCAAGATCCGGGGAAATAGTAGACTAGCGCCGCGGATCCGCCCCGCCGTGGGCTCCCCGGGCATTCACACTTCGGTGACCCCGTCCCAAGGCTATCAAACCACTAGTTCGCCCCCAGGGCTGATTCAATGAGCAGCAGACCACTCGTCGTCGACCTCGATGGCACGTTGATCCGTTCGGACGTCCTGATCGAGTCGGGATTTGCCTTCCTCAAGTCCGCGCCCCAACGCTTTTACGAACCACTGCTTTGGCTTTTACGCGGTGGAAAGCCGGCATTGAAGTCTCGCCTCGCCGAAACGACCAATCTGGATGTCGCCGTTCTACCGTACGACCCCGTGGTGCTGAATTGGCTAGCTGAAGAACGAGAGGCGGGACGCTCCCTGGTTTTGGCCACTGCCAGCCATGAACGTTATGCGCAAGCGATCGCCTCGCATCTCGATATTTTCGATAAAACGTTCGCAACCAACGCCCAAATCAATCTCTCCTCGGCGAACAAACGCGACCGCCTCGTGGCGGAATTCGGGGAAAAGGGCTTCGACTATGCGGGCAACTCGCACGACGATATTGCAGTTTGGCGATCCGCTCATCGCGCCTACGTCGTCAATCCGCACAACGGCGTCGAGCGCGCTGTGCAGAAGATCGGAAATGTCGAGCGCGTGATCGAGTCTCGGCCCGCACGGGTAAAGGTTTGGAGTAAATCCCTACGGCTGCATCAGTGGCTGAAAAACTTGTTGATTTTTGTGCCGCTCTTAGCGGGGCATATGCAAGGGTCGCCGGAGCAGGTCGTCGCAGCGTTGCTGGCCTTCCTGGCTTTCGGATGCTGTGCCTCAAGCGTTTACCTGCTCAACGACCTGCTCGATCTGGAGGACGATCGCCATCACCCGGTCAAGCGCAAACGCCCGCTTGCGTCCGGGGCGTTGCCCCTCGGCTGGGGACTCGCGCTGTTCCCCGTGTTGCTTCTTGTCTCATTCTCCATCGCGGGAGCACTGCTGCCTCTGCGCTTTACGGCAGTGCTTGGCGGCTATTACGTGCTGACGCTCGCGTATTCCGCCTACTTCAAGCGGAGAGTGATGGTCGACGTGGTCGTTCTCGCGTCGCTCTATACCACACGGATTATCGCCGGCTCGGCGGCAATCGGCGTCCAACTGTCGTTTTGGCTGCTCGCCTTTTCGATGTTCATCTTCCTGAGCCTGGCGCTAGTCAAGCGATACGCGGAATTGCATTTGATGAAGGAGCGGGGTCTCGTCAAAAGCCGCGGGCGCGGCTATATCTCGAGCGACCTACCGCTTATCTCATCGCTTGGCGCTGCTTCGGGCTATTTGGCGGTGCTGGTTCTCGCGCTATACATTCAGGATCCGAAGACGGCAATGCTTTACCGCGATCCACAAGTCATCTGGCTCGCGTGTCCGCTGCTGCTTTACTGGGTCAGCCGCACGTGGATCATTACGCATCGAGGCTTGATGCACGACGATCCGATCGTCTTCGCCGCACGCGACAAGACTAGCCTCGCCGTGGCCGCGCTGTGCGGTCTCGTTTTCTGGCTCGCGATTTAAGCAATGAACACCTTGCTGTCGTGGGGACGCTATCCGCGTGCGCCGCAAAAGGCGCATGCGGTTGCCTGGCGCGACGCCACACAAAGCGTCTGGCACGAAGCGGCGCGCGATGCAGGCACGACCCTCGCCTTTGGCAACGGCCGAAGCTACGGCGACAGTTGCCTAGCTGCCTCCGGTCAAGTTATCCACACTCGTTCACTCGACCGGTTGATCGCCGCTGACTGGGACGGTGGGGTCCTGCGCGCCGAATCGGGCGTTACGCTCGAACAGGTGCTGGATATCGCCATTCCCCGAGGCTGGATGCTGCCCGTCACGCCCGGCACGAAGTACGTCACGCTGGGGGGTGCCGTAGCGAACGATGTCCACGGCAAAAACCATCATGTCCGTGGCACGTTCGGAAGACACGTGCGCCGCTTCGGCCTCGAACGCAGCGACGGCAGCTCCTTGGAGTGCGCGCCCGATTCGAAACCTGAATGGTTTGCCGCGACGATCGGCGGCCTGGGCCTGACCGGGCTCATCACCTGGGTGGAGATCCAGCTGATGCCGATCCGCTCGAGTCTCATCGACGTGACCAGTATTCGATTTGCAAATCTGGACGAGTTCTTCGCGCTCTCGGAGCAGTTGGACCCGCTTCATGAATACAGCGTTGCTTGGATAGATTGCCAAAGCCGGGGCGCGGCGCTCGGGCGCGGGATCTTCATGGTGGGCGATCACGCGAATGACGGCCCCCTGGAGGTCGATCGGCGCCGAAAGATCACTGTGCCGTTCACGCTTCCCGTGCCGGTATTCAATCGGTTGACGTTGCACGCACTCAACGAGATGTACTATCGGCGGCACCCCAGCGCCGAAAGGCGGGCGCACGTCAGCTACGACGCGTATTTCTATCCTCTCGACAGCCTGCTCGAATGGAATCGCATCTACGGTCGTGCAGGCTTTCAGCAGTATCAATGCGTCGTCCCGACAGCCACGGCACGCGATGCCACCCGCTCGATTCTCGACGCCATCGCGGCTAGCGGAACGGGATCATTTCTGGCCGTGCTCAAACGCTGTGGCGATATCACCTCGCCGGGCCTGCTGTCGTTTCCCATCGAAGGCACGTCGCTTGCCCTCGACTTCCCTCAGCGTGAAGCAGTGAATGCCCGCCTTTTCGCCAGCATCGATTCGATCGTGCGCGAAGCCGGCGGCCGCTTGTACCCGGCGAAAGACGCGCATATGTCGGGCGCCGACTTTCGCGCTGCCTATCCCAAATGGCAGCAAGTCGAAGCGCTTCGCGATCCCGCCTTGATGTCCCGCTTTTGGGAAAGAACCACTCGAACATGAAAAATATTTTGATCATCGGCGCTACCTCCGCCATTGCTATCGCTTGTGCGCGAGCCTGGGCAAAGGACGGCGCGCGGTTTTTCCTGGTCGCCCGCAACGGCGAGCGACTAGAGCAAGTTGCGAGCGATCTGAAGGCTCGCGGCGCAGCCGGCGTTACATATCACCAACTCGACATCAACCGCCTCGATCTACACGCCGGAATGCTGGAGCAGTGTGCGTCCGATCTAGGCACAGTCGATATCGCTCTGGTGGCGCCTGGAACGTTGCCCGATCAAAACGAATGTCAGGCCGATCCCGCCGTGGCGGTTAGGGAGTTCAATACGAACGTCACGTCGGTGATTGCGTTGCTGACCCCCATCGCCACGCTTCTGGAAGTCCAAAAACGCGGCACCGTCGCGGTCATCTCGTCAGTGGCAGCCGATCGCGGCCGGCAATCCAACTATCTGTATGGCAGCGCGAAAGCGGCCCTCTCGGCATTCTGCGAAGGCATGAGCGCGCGGCTGTTCAAGGCGGGCGCTCATGTGCTGACGATCAAGCCGGGCTTCGTGGCGACGCCCATGACCGCCGGCCTCCCATTGCCCGGACCGCTGGTCGCAACTCCCGAAAAGGTAGCAAGCGACATCGTGCGCGCGATCGAAAAGCGAAAAGACGTTATCTACACACCTTGGTTCTGGTCGTTGATCATGCTGATCATTCGATCAATACCGAGGCCGATATTCAAACGCCTCTCTCTGTGAAGCCGCAAGCCGAACGGCTTGCCGAGCTACGGCTACCGCCGGCCCGACGAGTCTGGGCGGGCCATTGCCATTGACAGGGGGTCGCGGGAAGGTCGAAGCCGCTATGGCGGGCAATGCCCGCCATAGCGGCGACTGTGCCTCGCGGATCCCTGCTACGAACCGGCATCCTCGAACGCCGGCTCAAAGAGCGTGATCGCCTCACCGCTATCGTTGCGCACGATCAGCTGATGAACGCCAGCCTCGTGATGGAGCACCACCTCGCACGGGCGTACACCGTCCGGAAAGCGGGGATCCGCAATTTTAGGAACCGTGCACTGACCGACTTCCGCGCCCGTATCGCTTTCAACGATCAAGTGCTGATCGTTCGGCGTAATCTTGATCCCGAAAAGAAGTCGACCAGCATCCGCACGGAACGGTAACGAAATTCGGTCGGCGCTAACATAAAGGTCGCCCGACTTCACATCGCCCCCCATTCCTTGAACGTCTTTAATCGGCACGCTGTGCACGACGCGCGCATGTGCAGGATCCTTGACGAACACGCGGAATGCCGGCGCATTGACAAGGTCGATCGTATAAAGCGACCCGGCCAGCCGAAGATGCAGTGCTTTTTGCACGCTGTCCGGAAACAAGCCATGCAGCATAAACACGTTCGCATCGTACATCTTGATCAGGTACATTTCCGCCTTATATTGCGGCGGTGCCCCCTCGATTCCGAGCTTCTCGAAGAATTTGCGAGCCTCCGGCAAATCTGCCTTCACGGCTCGACTGGCCACCCAGATGGCCTTGGTGTTGAGGCCGGAATAGTCCGCAACGTATCCGTCGAACATGTACGCAGGATACCCGTGCCCCGTCCAAAGCACGGGATGATCTTTCGGGGCAACCGAGTTCGCGATTACGCCAGATTCACGGCGCTCCGATTCATAAACGATCTGCCAGTACCGGGCGCCGATCGGTGCATTATGATTCATTGGCAAACGGTAAAGCAAGATACCGCCGGCAACGCAAATTGCAAGCACCGAAAGAACAACACGCGGCAGCGTCCGCGGAATAAGAAAAGCGTCGAACGCACAAAACACCGCAGCCAGAAGCATGAGCAATTCCGGCAGCGGATAATACCAGGGCATTTTTTCGCCCGGGTTGTATATTAAATAAAGGAAAAGCGTGCCGATCGCGGCCGCAGCCATCACCATGGAAGGCAAAAACAGCTTGCGCCGCAAGACCGCGATCACCGGGGTAGCCAACATCGCGATGCCCATGAGGGCAACGCTCACGCGTTGAGGGTGATCCCCGATCATCGGCTCGAAAAATGGGAACCATGAAGTACGAGGCGCTTTGGGTCGGAAAAAGAACTTCGACAAAAAGCTTTCAGGCAGTGGCGATCCGAAGACCGCCGTGCTGAATGCGACCCACGCAAGCAACGGGACCACCAAGAACACGACCATGAGCCGACCCTGCCGTTTAAGGTCGCCCTCGAGGTAGGCGCGGATCGCTTGCAGCAGCAGCAAACCTGCAACGAGCGACAACGTATCGAGCTTCGACACGATCGCCAAAACACAACAGATATAGAAAGCTACCGCTCTTTGCTCAAAGAAATACAGGAAGCAAGCGAAAACCAACCATAAATTTATCGAAACTTCGAGCCCAAGATACAACGTTCCGGGCAAATACGACGAGCTGAAATAGACTACGAGAATACCGGCTATCGCGAGAACGACGGATTGCAATACATGATATGCGATACGAAACAGACAGTAAAACATGCCGATCGCCCCGAACAGCGAAACGATCATGATCGACGGTTGGGGGTCGAGCCCGATCCAGCATAAAAGTCCGGCTGCAAGCCCATATATGAATCCGCTCACGCCGTAGACGGGCCCGTCGCCGACATTGTAAGCAAAGAAATGACCGGTCTGGAAATTCTTCAAATACCGCATCACAATCGCACTGTCGTCGATCGTTGGTATGGTAAACGGATTAACCAGCGCGAGCAGGTACAGCGAAAGTGCAATAGCGGCGATTAAGAAAATCGCATTTCGGTTATTTTTCAAGTGCCGCTCGAACCCCGTCGCCGCGGCACGAATACAAAGTAATGTAGCCATAAAAAATCAAACGATGATTAATACGTTGTAATGTACAACCTATCGCGCCGCAAGCAGCAGGAATCTGCGGTGGCCCCGCTAACTCGGCTCGCCCGCAGCGAGGCCGCATCCATCCGAATCATTGGAGCGACATCAATTTACATCGCCTGCAAAAACAAATTTTCTGTCAAGCATGTACTTGGAAACGTACCCGATCGCCAATCCAATGACGGCACCCGCAAACCGCGCCTCTTTTGTGTGGAAAACGTGATTGAATCCGAATTCGAACGACCAAAAGATCGCCGTTGTGACCACCCCCATTGCCGCATACGCAATGAAAGTACGAATATCGTGAGCCGCGCTCTTGGGCTTGAACGAAAAGATGTACCTTTTGTCGAGCGCATATTTTGCGATCAGGCCAACAACGGTCCCGACCGCAACCGACGCCAGTACGGAGAACGGACCCGTGTACGCGCGCAGTGACAGATCCTGGGCGGCGATGTTGATCGCCGTGGCTATCGCGGCGAGAACCGCGTAAGTGACCGCGAGCTTCGACATGCCGTTATGTCGTGCGCTGGTCTGTTGCGGGAGAATCGACACTGCGCGAAATATCCTTCTCGATTTGGTGGATGGAACAACTGCTTTTTCCGGCGTTTTCTGCGGGCCACTCCTCTGCAGCATCGCGACGTGCCGGCGCCAGCCAGGCGAACGCGGCGCAACTCGCCATATTAACCTATCTCTACCCTCGACGGGAAAGCCTGGGGCGTCCACGCCACATCGCTTTCCCCCGCGTGGCACTGACACGACGCCACGGCCCGGTGCGCAAGTCAACGCAACGAAATGCTCGGAATCCAATTGGGTTCACGGGCCGGCCGGGGATCACGGGCCGGCAATAGCTCATCAAGAAAGATACAACGCTCGCACGGCCGCTCTCGTCCGGCCCTACACGATTCATGTACCATATCGGCTGCGACGCTGGGGCTCGACATAGCGAGGGTCGGAGGCCGAAACGCAGCGCCCGCGGACTTGGCGGAAACAATGCAGTTTCCGCTTTTAAATCAAAGGGGTGGCCGCATCTGGCCCTTGGATCTTCCCCGCCCGCTCTGTTTCGCGGCGAAGTCCATCGGTTAGGCGGGGGAAACACGGTTGCAGTCAATGAGAAGCGCCGATTTTCACCCGCCTCGTTTTTAATGCGCAAAAAGGAATGTAAAACAGGCAACGACGAAGCACGGGCAGCATATTCGAAAAGGTCACTGATATTTGAGAGCGACTGATTGCGTTGCCGAACATATCGGCAACCGTATAGATTCAGAAAGCAAAGCAAAGATCGGCTCGGACGACGAATTGGCAGATGATTACGCGGCATTCGACAAGATAGCCGATTACAGGAATATTCCTCCGTATGATTAGATATACCAATATTGCCAAAAGGCTTATTGGCCTCCTCAGGCGTGACGGTCCGTACCCGCTGTTGAAGAAGACCGTCGGCGTTCTCAGGCGGGAGGGATGGGCTGGACTGCGCAAGCGCGCGGGCGCTCGCCGGATCTCGAGCCGCAGCTATTCCGAGTGGATCAAGCGATACGACCGCCTCGACGGGGCGAGCATCGAACTGCTGCGCGCCGATATTTCCGCGCTGGCCGCTCCGCCGCGCATTTCCGTGATCATGCCCACCTACAATGCCGACCCTCGGTGGCTGACGGAGGCGATCGAATCGGTCCGAAACCAGCTCTACCCTCATTGGGAGCTCTGTATCGCCGACGATGCCTCCACGAATGAGGCGATTCGTCCGCTGCTGGAGCGATATGCAAGGGAAGATGCACGCATCCGCGTGGCTTTCCGCAGCGAGAACGGCCACATCTCTGCAGCCTCGAACAGCGCGCTGGCGCTGGCGACAAGCGACTGGATCGCGCTTCTCGACCACGACGATCTTCTGGCACCTACGGCACTCTACTTCGTAGCGAAGGCGATCGTCGAACACCCCTGCGCACGCATGCTCTACTCCGATGAAGACAAAATCGATTCGAAGGGGCTGCGGCACGACCCGTATTTCAAATGCGACATGAACATCGATTTGTTCTACTCGCATAACATGATCTGCCACCTCGGGGTCTACCAAAAGCGTCTGCTCGATGAAATCGGCGGCTTCCGGGTCGGCTTCGAAGGTGCGCAAGATTACGATCTCGCCCTGCGCTGCCTGGAAGTCATCGGGGCGGAATCGATCGTCCATATCCCTCGCGTGCTCTATCATTGGCGCGTTCATCCTGCGAGCACCGCCGCGACGGGCGACGCGAAGCCTTATGCGGTGCTGGCGGGCGAGCGGGCGCTGAACGAGCATTTCGAGCGAAGGGGAATCGACGGCAAGGTCGAAGCGATGGCGAATGGTTACCGCGCCCGCTACCGCTTGCCCGAACCGCATCCGCTCGTCACGCTGATCATCCCCACGCGCAACGGCGTTCGTTTGCTCAAGCAGTGTATCGACAGTATCTTGCAAAAGACGGCTTACGACCGGTACGAAATCATCGTGGTCGACAACGGCTCGGACGAGACAGCAACGCTCGAGTACTTGGAAAGCCTGCGCACCGTAACAAACCTCCGCGTCATTCGCGACGAGCGCCCATTCAATTATTCGGCACTCAATAACATGGCTGTGACGTTCGCGAACGGCGAGATCGTCGGGCTGATCAACAACGATATCGAAGTGATTTCCGAAACCTGGCTCAACGAAATGGTCTCGCTGGCCATCCAGCCCGGCGTCGGAGCTGTCGGGGCCAAGTTGCTGTACCCGGATGGCAGAATCCAGCACGCGGGTGTCGTCGTCGGCATCGGCGGGGTGGCAGGCCACGCTCATAAGTTGTTTTCACGAGACAGTTATGGGTATTTCTCCCGCAGCTCGCTCATCAGTTCCTTCTCCGCCGTGACCGCCGCCTGCTTGATCGTACGTAAGTCGGTGTACGAAGAGGTCGGGGGATTGAACGAGGCGGATTTGGCCGTCGCATTCAATGACGTGGACTTCTGCCTCCGCATCCGGGAGGCCGGATATCGCAACGTATGGACGCCGTACGCGGAGTTGTTCCATCACGAGTCGGCGACGCGCGGCAGCGAAGACAATCCCGAAAAGGTGGCGCGGTTCAATCGCGAAGTCTCGTACATGTTGTCGCGCTGGGGTGCGTCGCTGAACGAGGATCCGGCGTACAGCCCGAACCTCACGCTGGAGCAAGAAGATTTCGGCTATGCATGGCCCCCACGAGTGGCGCCACTTTCGCGCCATGCGGCGCCTCATGAGAACAAGGAGCGGGCATGAGACTAACCGTCTTCGGTGGCGGGGGCTTTATCGGTTCGACGATCGTCGACCGCTTGCTTCGCGACGGTCATGAAATCTGCGTGTTCGAACGCCCGCGCGTCCAGCCCTATCGTGAATTCGACACTCACGAGAACGTGCGCTGGATGACCGGCGATCTTGCCAGTGTGCACGACGTGACGGAAGCGATCGACGGCGCCGATGCGGTCATTCACTTGGTGTCGACGACGTTGCCCAAGAGCTCGAACGACGACCCCATCTACGACGTGCAAAGCAATCTCGTCGCCACCCTGCAATTGCTCAATGCGATGGTGGCCCAGAGCATCGGCAAGATCGTGTTCATCTCGTCGGGCGGGACCGTCTACGGCGATCCGGTCTATCTGCCGATCGACGAAAAGCACCCCACCAACCCAAAAGTTTCGTACGGCATATCGAAGCTGGCGATCGAGAAGTATTTGCTGCTGTATCAGCATCAACACGGAATCAAGTCCAACATTCTGCGGGTCGCCAACCCGTACGGAGAGCGCCAACGCGTCGAGACGGCGCAAGGCGTCATCGCAGTTTTTCTCGACAAGGCGCTTCGCGGTCAATCGATCGAGATCTGGGGAGACGGTACGGTGACGCGCGACTATCTTCATGTAGCCGATGTCGCGGACGCATTTGCGCGCGCCGTGCAGTATGGCGGCCGTGAGTCCGTGTTCAACATCAGTTCCGGCCACGGTGCGAGCTTGAACGAGATCATCGGCATGATGGAGCACATTCTCGGCCACACGATCGAGCGGATTTATCGCCCGGGACGTGCTTTCGACGTGCCCATCAGTGTGCTCGATAATACGCTGGCGCGAGAAGAACTGGGCTGGATGCCGCAAATCGATCTAAGCACCGGAATGGCGAAAACGGCCGCCTGGCTGCGCGAGCGGATAGAGGACAAGCATTGACCGCATAACCGAAACGGCCGACGTGCTCGCTCGAACGAGCAACATGCATCGTCGGTCGCGCGCGCGGTACGGTAGCGGGCCGCGGATATGTTTGAAGCACCGCTGTGAATAAGATATCGAACAGCCAAGCGGAACGACGTGGCGGATTCGGTTCATTCGGGGATTTCCCTTTGTCGACTATCATTTGGCGTATTCGGAGAGCGGATGCTGCGTCTCTGCTACTGATCGCATTGTTGCCTGTCATTGCCGCGCTCCCGGCATTGGCGGGGCTGTATGATGCCAACCCCCTGCTCTATCTCGGTGGGGTGGCGCAGCGCTTCGCACATGGTTCGCCTGGCATTCCATACGTCGATCCGAACAACGGTTTTACGACGCAAGCGTTGGGCTATCGTGCGGCCTTTGACTGGCTGCATGGAACAGTACCGTGGTGGAACTATTTCTCCGGCGTGGGCTTGCCGCTTGCCGCTGAGTATCAGCCAGCCGCGTTCTTCCCGCCGACATTGCTGCTGCTATTGCCTAACGGCATGCTCGTGCAGCACGTCCTGCTGCAGATCCTCGCAGGGTGGGGCACCTACGGCTTGCTGCGGCAACTGGGTCTCGGCCGGCTCGCAGCGGTGACGGGCGGCATTCTGTTCGCATTCAACGGCGCGCTCGCGTGGTTCGATCACGGACCGGCCCTTCCGGTGCCATTCCTTCCCTGGATGCTGTGGGGAGTCGAGCGGGCGTTCGCCAAGGCAATGCTGGGAGCGCGCGGTGGGTGGCGAATGTTCGCCATTGCGCTCTGGCTCGCGCTCGTCGGCGGCTTTCCTGAAACTGCCTATCTTTGCGGCCTTATGGCCCTTGCCTGGGCGCTATTGCGCGTATCGCAAGCGCGTGGGCACCGGCTTGCCCTTCTTTGGCGGCTCGCGCTGGGGGGTGGCGCCGGACTGTGTTTGGCGGCGCCGCAAATTCTCGCATTTCTCGAATTCTTGCCGCACGCCTTTCTGGGGGCGCATAACGGTGCGTTTGCCAACGCAGCGCTTGACGGGCCGGCCGCCTTACCGACCCTGTTCTTCCCGTACTTTTACGGTTCGATCACGGCCTATTCGGGAGAGTGGCAGCCGCTCGCAGCCCTGTGGGGATCGATCGGAGGCTATGTCAGCTTGATCGTCGTCGTTGTCGGTCTGTACGGGGCACTGATACGACGCACAGCCCTGACTTGGCTGCTCCTTGTTTGGCTACTGGCTGCGCTCGCGAAGACGTTCGGCATTCAGCCGGTGACCATGCTATGGAACTTGGTCCCAGGTGTGACGGACGCCGCGTTCTATCGCTATGCCGTACCCACTTGGGAGCTTGCCTTCGCCGTGCTGGCAGCGCATGCAATCGATCGCCTGGCCGTGCACGAGCGCGGCAGTTCCCCGTATCGGGTCGGCATCGTAATACTCGCGTGGGCCTTGCTGATTGCGGGCGGAGCTTACGCCTCGTCTTTATGGCACGTTCTGGGCCATGTTCCGCCGCTGCGGCGCTGGGCGGTTGCCGCCATGCTTTGGGTTGCGTTCACGGTCGTCGCGTTCACGATCGCGCTGCTGCGTTGCCACGCGACGCGGGCAGCAACGGCGGTGGCGTCGCTATTGATGGTCGAAAGCGTATTGCTGTTCGCGATCCCGACGTTGAGCAATCCCCGCTCGGCCGACGTCGACACACAGGCGATCGGATTCCTGCAAAAAAATCTTGGGTTTCATCGCTTCTATTCGTTAGGCCCGGTGCGATCGAACTACGGGGCGTATTTCGGCATTGCGTCGATCAATCATAACTACCTACCGGTCAGCCAACGATGGTTCGACTGGATCCATGCGAATCTCGACGCCTATGCGAACCCGATCGTTTTCAACGGCGACTATCCACGCGACGCAGGATCTTCTTCCCCTACCCAGGCTCAAGAACTGGTCAAAAACGTTGCAAACTACCGATGGATCGGCGTGAAATATATCGTCGCGCCAAGTGGCGATAACCCGTTCCTTTCCACCCTTGTAAGCAAGACGGACGCAGCAGCGGTTTCACCGCTCGTCATGCAATCCGGCAGTGTTGCGGCCGGGCATTTGCCGGCGGGCATCACGGAAAAGGCCGTCGCGATCAGCGAGGTCGGCGTTTCCATCGGCAATTATCACAACGGTGCGGACGGCGTCATTACGGCTGAGATCTGCGTCGATTCTGTCTGTTCAAGTGGGCAGCGCGGTTTGACCGGATCCGTCGATAATGCCGTGTTCTATGTTCCTCTCAGTCGCGATCTAACGATCAAACCGGACTCTGTCGTCCGGTACCGTTTTACGTATGCAAATGGCAGTAAGCCTGTCGCGTTATGGATGTCTCCGGTACGCGGACAGGCCGAGGAGCAGCAACTCGCAGGGCCTCAGGGGCCGCAGCCCGGCTATGGCTTACAGATGCGCCTGATCACGCGCGACGACAAAGCACCTATCGCCAAACAGGTCTATGCGGACCGGACCATGACCATTTATGAGCTCGATCAGCCCGCACCCTATTTTGAGGTGACTGGAAGCGCGTGCCGCACGCTCGTGCATACTCGCGAGCGAGTCACGGCCGACTGCTCCTCGCCCTCGACACTGCTGCGTCGCGAACTGTTCTTCCCCGGCTGGACGGCAACGATCAACGGTTCTCCCACATCGATCATGGAACATCGAGACCTGTTCCAAGCGATCGCATTGCCCAAGGGGAAGAGCGAGATAGTCTTCCGTTATCAACCACCGCACGTGATCTGGGCCTGGATCGCCATGGCCATCGCTCTGGGCATGTTGGCGCTCCCCACTACGAGAACGATTTCCCAGGGATGGAAACGCAAATGAAGCAGTGCAAAATTGCAGTACTGATTCCTTGTTACAACGAAGAAGTCGCCATCGACAAGGTGGTCCGCGACTTCCGCCGGGCGCTCCCCGATGCCGTCATCTATGTGTACGACAACAACTCGCGCGACAGGACAGCGAGCGTAGCTGCCCAAGCCGGCGCGATCGTGCGGCACGAGTCGCAGCAAGGCAAGGGCCATGTGGTACGTCGTATGTTCCGAGACATCGACGCCGATTACTACATCATGGTCGACGGCGACGACACCTATGAAGCTGCACATGCAGCGGATATGCTGAGCACGGCCATGTCAGGTCCGTTCGATTTGGTGAACTACATCCGCCGGGAAACCGAAGACGCGGCGTACCGCGGCGGCCACCGATTCGGTAATCGGATGTTGACCGGCGTCGTTCGCCGGATCTTCGGCAACCGCGTCAAAGATATGCTGTCGGGCTATAAAGTTTTCTCACGACGCTTCGTCAAGTCGTTCCCTGCCCTGGCCTCGGGCTTCGACATCGAAACCGAATTGACCGTGCATGCACTTGAACTCTCGATGCCGATTTCGCATGTCGAGGGACCGTATCGCGGCCGTCCCGAAGGCTCCGAAAGCAAGCTTCACACTTACCGCGACGGCTACCGGATCCTGAAGTTGATCATGAAGTTGATTCGGCACGAACGGCCGATGTTCTTCTTCGGCTGCATCAGCCTTTTGCTTACGTTGATTGCGATGGTGCTGGTAGAGCCGGTTATCGTCCACTATCTCGAGACTGGATTCGTTCCGCGCTTGCCCACGGCCATTCTGGCCATGGGGCTCGTCCTCCTTGCATCGTTGAGCCTGACCACGGGGACGATCCTCGACACGGTCAGCCGCGGGCGCAGAGAGGTGCGGATGTTGGCCTATTTGCAGTATCAGCCGTTTGAGCCGGCCGAGGCGGACGTAGTCGATAGGGTGGTATAGCGCAAATTCGCGCGAATCGAAGCCTAAAACGCAATGGCTCGAGCTGCCCAGCTTCGGAAGCCAGGAACGAGACCTGTCCGGTGGTATCGCCCGCCCACGCGGGCGATTCGCCTCGCCTTTTGATCGTCAGTTTCGTCGCTAGCGCGTTTGAAGGTCAACGGTCTCGGGTGGATCGTAAGCGCCCGACGAAAGCATCACCGAGGATTTCGCGAAGTCGACGTGATCGATGACGATCTGGGATCGCTCTGCGAGCGGTATCGTGGACAGACCTGGCTTCGAATGCCTGGTTGCATTGCTATGCCGAGCACTTCACTCAGTCAAGCTTGAGGTCATCAGGCGCGCGCAAAGCCGTACTCGTTCAATCACGACCGCAATAGTTTGCCTTTCCGGGCGGGTTTCGAGTGCCTTTCAACTTCGTCGATGCGCTCCTTCTTTCCGAGCATCCCGCCTTCGGGGAGAGGCGCAAGCTTGTTCGATCCGTCAATGAGCGCGGCCGTCGCGATGTAAAATATCTTGATCTCTGGGGATAACATGAAGAAATTAGATAGCCTTACGGCGCTTCGATTCTTTGCTGCCACATCAATAGTTATCGAGCATAGCGGACCGTCGTTTCGCTCCATGGATTGGATTCCACATTTACGTTACGATTTGGGAGTCAGCTTCTTTTTTGTGCTTTCCGGCTTCATTCTTTCCTTTGCGTATCGCGAATTTTCGAGCGACAGGAGCGTCCGTGATTTCTATATTGCACGGATTGCAAGAATCTGGCCTTTGCACATGTTCACGCTTGCTGCCTTCTTTGCGCTTATCCCAACGTCTCGATGGTTCTTGCAGGGCAGCGAAGGGCATCATTTAGGGATCTTGCTTGCGAATGTTTTTTTAGTGCAAGCATGGATTCCCAAGTCCGCATTTTTCTTTAGTGGAAATGCGGTTTCATGGAGCATCTCAGCTGAAACGTTCTTCTATATGCTTTTCCCTGCACTGAGGCAGCGATGGATTCAAACCTGGTGGCCAAAACTCGTCTTGCTGCTGGCGCTAGCTCTTGGGGTCATTGCCTTAGCAACCTGGGTCGGAGTTAAGCCCTTCGATCCTAATCATACAATGGCGGTCTCCACCCTGGGAATCGGGTACATTTCGCCTCTCACGCAAGTGCTCTTGTTCTTTATAGGCATGCTTGCGGAAAGCGTCTACCAGAGCCTTGGGAAGCGCAATCTCCACGATGGTACGACCGTGTGGACGGCGCTCGAGCTCACGTCAATCGTTTTAGTGATTGCTGTTGCGCATGCAGTTGGCGGGTTTAAAGACAGAACGGCACTTGAGATCGTTGTGCCATATTTTTCTATAGCGCCATTCTTTGCTTTCTTGATTCTGGTTTTCGCGACTGGGCGAGGGGTGTTTGCGCGGATCCTTTCATCGCGGCTTCTTGTTCTGCTTGGCGAATGCAGCTTTGCCTTGTATATGTCGCATCAAATACTGCTGATGGTTTTGAACGATCATCGGGCCAGCCTCAATATGCCGGATCTGGCGTTGTGCCTCGGGTATTGGAGCTTATCCATTGCGACAGCATTTGCACTTTGGGCATTCGTCGAAACGCCGGCGCGCGCATGGATAAGAAGGGCAACAACAATACCCGTCTCATCGAGCAGAACCGGCGCTGGACGGTGATCGATGCGTCCGTCCCCAATTCGGTCGTTCGAATTCGAGACGCCGCTTCCAATCCGATTGGATCACGTCGGTTTGACCAGCGCGACAATCTGCTCGACGTAACGTGCCATGTCGAAGCTTTCGGCGACATGAACCGCCAGCGTCTCGACGATGGCTGCCCGCGTCTCGGATGACAGCAGCAAACGGCTCGCCTTATCAGCGAGATCCTCGACGTTGAGATACTCGGCGACGCAGGACTCTCTCAGTCCAAAGCGTTCGAGAAAAGGCACCACGCCCGTCGTCTGGTCAAAACAGACCACGGGCTTGCCGAAAAACATCGCATCGAGTGCGACGTTTGGCAAAGGATCGAGCCGCGAGCTCAGCAGAAAAAGATCCGACAACTCATACGCGGTCTCGATCTCCGTCGTCTCGTCGATGATCTGGACGCTGTGGGCCAAACCCGCGCGCAATATCTGGTCTTCGAGGTAGACGGAATACGCGGGATCTTTTCGCGGCTGATAGCCTTGGCCGATCCACACGAACCGGCATTTTCCATCGCCGATCTTCGCCGAGATCCGGCTCGCGCACTGCAAGAACAGATCAATGCCTTTGCGAAAATTCACGGACCCCGCCCCGAGCACGACGTATTGCACGTCGCCTCCCGCGGGCCGCAAAATGGCACGCAGTCTTGCCTGCTCCGTCTGCGCGATTTCATCGTTCAGACGTTTTCCCGGAATACTCGAACGCCCCTGAGGCAAGATATGTACTTTTTCGGGATTGTAGTCATGAACAAAACGGGCCGCATCTTCAAACGTGACATTGGCAGAGAACACGACGTGTTCCGGTACCTTCATCATCGTTTCGAAACGCTCTCGTGGATCCGGGTAGCAAGGCGCGAATTCATGAATCAGGGCGACCTGAGGAATCCCGGCTCGCCGCAAAGGCTCGACCACAAGTTGCGACTCGATGCTGTTGACGACAGCAAACGTGGGATCGAATTCGCGAACAAGACGCTCGACCGCATACTCCGCGTGCAAGGCACTGAATCGAGCATAATGCGCGGGCACGTACGAAATATCGAGTTCTTTGAATAAAGGCTCAAGCATACCCGGGCCGAGCGCAAGCACTACCACGTTCATTCGTCGGGACAACTGTCCCGCGATGTTGAAAACAAGAACGGGAGCACCTGTAAGCGAACACTCGTGCGTGACCAGCAAAGCCGTTTGGCGCGCGCGATCGAACGACTCGCTCTTGATGTATTCGAACGGCGGGAACCTATACACCCGTTTTTCGGCATGACCGTATTCTATATAATGACGGACGGGATCGACTCCCGCTGCGCAAACGTCCGCATTTAATTTCAAATAAGCTTCCGGATCGAAATCCTCAGGCGCCGTTGCCGGCGTCTTTTTAACACTGACACCGGCCTTTTTGAACAGATTCTTAACGATTCTCACCTGATTGCACCAAAATTATTTGAATATTCCGAGATTGTGCGAGTCAATTCTTCTTACTCGCACGCATCACACCAAGAAGTTTCTTTGCCTTGTTCTTCGACCATCTGCCCAACCCCGTATCTTGCGTTTTCCCCGAAGCGATCTGCTGCTCCGTAAGTTTCTTCGCCAAGATATCCTTCTCGCTCGACAGCCTTTCGATATCCATCTGCTGCTTCTGAATGGTAGCCCTGCCGTCTTCGTAAGCGGCATGTACCTTGGTCCACTCAGTCAGTATTCGCTTGTTTTCAGACTCGAGCGCACCCAAAACCAGTTGTCGAGATCGTCTTACGTCGAGGTATGCCTGGAGCCGACTGCCGTGATAGTCATGCAATGGCGGCACGTTCGAGCCAGCGTCGCTACCATCGGCGAACGCCTTCATAAAGGCTTCTTTAGAGTAGTAACGCTCGAAGTAGTGCAACGCCAACGCGCCGTGCTCCTGCAACAAGCGCTCGTTCCAACGACTGAGAATTTCCGAAAGATCCTCATAGGTGCCCCAGACATAGCTCTCCGGGTACGCGAGGTCGAAGCTTGAATGATAGCGAGAGCGATAGGACTCGTGCGTGACGACGGGGATGCCGATCGACAACGCCTCAATCAACGCTTTGCCCCCGCTAATCGGGAAAGACGTGACGTAGACGTCAACAGCGTGCTCGATGAGTGCCTGCGTAAGCGAGGGCACCCATTCGATGTGAATGAAGCGATCGCGGTCCACGTTTTCCGCGTCGAGCTCGGCATGAATCGTCCGGATGAAATCTGCCGTCAGTTCACCGATGTGGACGTGATAGCCGCGCGTCGCCTTCAGCATGAGCGCCACTGCGCGCTCATAGCGAAACGCGTACGTTCCCGCTTCGAACTTCGACATTCGTCCACATGACGCCGTCGTCAAAGCGTCTCTTTCGAGAAACTCCGTTTTGATTCGAGACGGCCTGACGGCGGTCAGTGGCCAATAGTGCTGACGACGTACACCGATTTCGTGTTTGCACAACTCATAGGACATGTTGTGCAGATCGACATGCTCGAATGCTTCGCACGTTACACCTAGCGACAAATGATGGTCGCCGTGATGAATGTAGTAGCGACGTGTCGCGCCAGGAAAATGCGCGGCAACGACGCATACAACGTCCTGATTGTGTGCCAGCGTCAGGATCGTCGAAGGATTCCATTCGCAGAGTTGCCTACCCAAGGCGCTCAATTTATCGTCGAGCCCCGTTTCCTCCGCTACAAAAATTTCGCAATCGAGCAGGGATTCCCACTCGCTGATCGAGTTGCGATCGATTCGATCAAACAGATCACTTAATGCGACGCGAACGGGGCGCTCGAACAGCCCAAGGGCCAGATAGTCCTTGATCAGTTCAACATGGCCGCCAGCCCGCACGAGTTCGGAGGCAAGAATAACCGTGCCGCGCCCCTGGCTACCGGAACTGCGGCGACGTCCGTAGTAAACGTCGGCAAGCCTGCTGCACAAGGCGTCGAGTTCGCGACTCGCGAATACCGTCGCAACCGACTCGGGATCATTGATTACCTGCTCGACGAACGACTTAATGCGCAACATCGCATCGCCGCACTGCAAGTTCGATATCTGTCTCGCGACTGTCTCTTGAAAATGGCCGAGATCGAATTCGTACATTACCGAAAACTCGCGATCACTTCACAAACATAAGCCGCTTGCTCGACCGTCATGTGCGGCCCGATAGGCAGGCTCAGTTCAGTTTCGGCCAGCGTTTCGGCAATAGGGAAAGCGCCTTTCTCGAAACCGAGGAACCGGTACGCCTGTTGCAAGTGCGGCGGAATCGGATAGTGAATGAGCGTCTCGACACCCGCCTCCCTCAAGCTCGCCTGGAGCGCATCGCGGCGCTCCGCGAAAACCGGAAACAAATGCCATGACGACTCGCAATCCGGATGCGGGGTGGGCACTCGAACGGCGGCGTTGGTCAGGTTCTTCCGGTAATAGTCGGCAATCGTTCGGCGGCGCGCGTTCCACTCGTCGAGCAGAGGCAGTTTCACGGCAAGCGCGGCGGCGTGAATGGGATCGAGGCGGCTGTTCACTCCGCACACATCATTCACGTACTTCACTTTCGAACCATAGTTCGCAATGATCCGAATTCGGTCGGCGAGTTCAGCGTCGTTTGTCGTGACGCCGCCCGCATCGCCGAACGCGCCGAGATTCTTGCCAGGATAGAAGCTCCAAGTCACCGCGTCGCCGTGCCCCCCGATCACCTCGCCGCGGTAGCGCGCGCCGTGCGCCTGTGCGCCGTCCTCCAGAACGCGTACGCGCTTGCTTCGCGCCAAATCGACGATCGGCCCCATCTCCGCAGGCTGTCCATACAAATGCACGGGCAAAATGACCTTTGTCTTGGGCGTCATAGCCCGCTCGATGCACTTCGGATCGATGTTGAGCGTTTCGAAGTCGGGTTCGACGGGCACGGGGCGCGCGCCGCATTGCGTTACCGCCAACCACGTCGCAATGTAGGTGTTCGACGGCACGATCACTTCGTCGCCTTCCGACACTCCCATCGCCATCAGCGCGATACGCAACGCATCGAGCCCATTGCCCAGACCGATGGTGAAGCGGGTTCCCGTGTATTCTGCAAATGCCTTCTCGAACCCGGCGACCTCTTGTCCGAAGATGTACCAGCCCGAATCGAGCGTGCGTGCAATCGCTTCGTCGAGTTGTAGTTTGAGCTCGACATAGGCGCTGCGAACATCAAGAAATGGCACTTTCACGATTGTGTTCCTTACTCTCCAAGAGGACCGCGACGGTGGACGATCTTCAACGCGATTTCAGAGCGGCCAAAAACTGATCGTAGTCTCGGTAGTAATCCGACTCGTTGAACTCCATCGACGCGAGCACGAGACACACTGAGCCAGGATCGAAATTCAGTTCGGCCGCCCAGATCATAGGCGGAACGTGCAAGCCCTGCCATGGGCGGTTGAGGTGAACCGTCTTCTGCTGCCGCCCATCGTCCAGTGCAACGTCGAAGCTGCCCGACAAGCAGATCAGAAATTGATGCAGTTCCTTGTGTGCATGCGCGCCGCGCGCCTCGCCAGTCGGGATATCGTACAAGTAAAAGATCCGCTTGATATCAAAGGGAACGTGTCGCTGACCTTCGACAAAAGTCAGATTTCCCCGCGGATCGGAGATCTTAGGCAAATCAATGATCTTGCAGTCGGGTACCGGCATGCTAACCACCTAGTAGATCGATATCGTAAAACTCGTGCGCAACGCCTCCACCTCCGTACTCGTGCTTGTACTGATAGAGCCCTTCATTGAGAAGCGTTCCTTCGCTTTGGTTGCTCGTGCCGAAGTCGAAATATCGGGCTCCGGCAGCAGTTGCCTCGGCGATGACCCGGTCGAACACGGCGTCGAGCGCAGAGACCGAATAAGCCGCTTCGCTCGCGGCGATATATTGCGCGTGCCATGTCATGCGAGTCTTGAAAACAACAACCCCCGCTTCAACTTGGCCGTCGATTTGCGCGCAGAACAACTCGATGACGCCAGGGAATAACGCGATCAGTTGTCGCATTTCATCGAGGCTGTGTACTGGAGCGGCGTCGTGCTTTCGCATCAGATTATCGATAAGCACCTGCCACAACAACCGGACTTGATCAGCGCCTACCACCACCGACACCGACTTCTGCGCCTTTTTCAGCCCGCGGCGGCGGCGCTCCGACGGTATGGCTCGATTCGCCAAGTCTATGGCGCAGGATAGATCGCAGCGCGAGCGGACCGCCCCCACCCGGAAGAGTGCGTAGAGATCATCCTGCGACGGCAAAACCTGATACAGGTGCGGAACGGCTTTATAGCGCAGACGTAGATATCCCTCCGTCCGATAGTGCTCCAGCAGACGCTCGAACGCCTCGATGGCTGTCCCGCCGCACACCCCTCCAGCATGCACTATGCCTCCGTAGGTGATGCCGGGATGGCTGACGACCACCGTGCAATCGCCAGGCGCTTCGGCGGCCGGAAACACGCCGACGATCGCACCCTTATGCATCAATAACGCGGAAACATCGCGGAAGCGGTCGCCGTGATAGCCGAGAAAACGACGCGTGTGGAGGAAGGTGCTGTTCATCGCACTCTTGCAGAACGCGTCCCACGCTTCGCTAAGAGACGGTTCATAGCGAACGATGTCGAGGGTCACGAGGCGAGCTCCGCGACGCAAACACCCTGCTCGCCGAAGTTGTTGCCGTTGTAGAAGCAATACGTTCTTGCGCCAACCGAAATCGGCGCCGAATACATGATAGCTTCCGAATCTACTCCGGCCGGCGACACGTCGAGCCCCATCTCATCGTCCTTGCGCACCCACGCTATTCCGTCTCTAGACTCGGCATAGCCGAGGCGATATGCGGCAAAGGAAACTCGCCTGATCGAATAGAACATCTGGTACGTGCCATCGTCGTGCTTGACGACCCAGGGCCGGCCGAATCCGTGTTCGTCGTCGCCTGTCAGCGCCATCGACAACGTGCCGCGGTCCGACCACTTCAGTCCGTCCTTGGACTCTTGATACCGCAAGTCGTAGACGGGCATCATCTTGCCGCGGAGCTCTGTCCAGTCGTTGCCTGCGACATACCACAGCTTGAACACGTCGCCGTCTTTCATGACAAAACTACCGCCGCGAATCATCCTTTCGCTGTCGCTGCGGTCAAGAATCGGCACGCGGCTGTAGCGGGCGAAGGTCTGCCCCCCGTCCCTGCTGATCGCCAGACCCGTGAAAATCCGGTATCGCACGTTCATGCAAAGCTCGAAGCCAGCGTAGTACATGTACACGGCTTGCGCGTCGACGGGAACGAGACTCAAAACCATGAGTCCATTGTCATCGAACGCACCCGGCTCTCCGATGTCGAGCACCGGGTGTGTCGACACGTTAAGGACATTCGTCGGATCCGTGCTCGACACATCCACGTAACCTGGACGGCCGCGCCCCTTGTCGTCGAGGCAGGTCAAATAGATGCGGATCACGTCGTCGTTCAGGCGGAAAGGCGTGGGCCCCATCGCATGCGTTCGGGCCCAATCGAGCGATCCATCGGGTTTCCAAACCACACCCAGCTTGTTCCACTTCATGCCTTAACCTTGAAAAAACGCCGCGCCGACACCTTGGCCGGCTCGGGTTGTTCACCTTTGAAAATGCGGTCGGGCTCGGTGTTGACGAGAATGTTGACGCCCACGCCGAGCCAGTTGTCCGCGCCGATGACGACGTTGTTGGCGACCGCGGAATTGACGCCCACGAATGTGTTCTCGCCGACTGTGCAGAACCCGGAAATCACAGCGTGCGACGAGATGAAGCAGTTATTGTCAATCGTCGAATGATGACCGATGTGATTGCCGCTCCAAAGAACGACGTTGTCACCGATCTTCACGAACGGTTGAATAGTGTTGTCCTCGAAGATGAAGCAGTGCTCGCCGATCGCGGCGTTGTGCCACACGAACGCGCGGCTGCTGACATAGCTGGCCGGCCGGTATCCCTTACCTTTGGCGAGTTGGTAAAAACGCGTCCTCAGACGGTTCAACTGGGAATACACGAGCGCCGCATAGAATTCCACCTCGGCGGGATCGAAGAAGCGCTCGATCTCCTCGAAAGGCACCACGGGCAAGCCGAACAACTGATCGCGCCGGAGGAAAGCAGAGTCGACAGAGAATCCGACGACTTCGTATTCCGAGTCGTGCGTGAAGCATTCGTATGCGACCTCCGCGAAGGCACTGTCGCCGATGATCACCAGCTTTTTCGTCTTTGTCATATCGTACTCTCAAGGTCTGACGATGAGGATGTCCTCCCGCCGGTTGGCCATTGGAAGCGCTGGATCTTGGGGCACTACAAAGGCATCAAACCCCTGCGCGCGCGCACGCTGGACCAGCGACATCACGACTGCATCGTCGATCTGATCGAACTCGACCTTGTTGAATTCGACAACGGGCGCATCGTCCGTCTTCATGTAATTCTTATGGAAACGCACGCCCGTCTCGCTCGCGAAGAAACGCTTGCGCTTCGAGATATTCGGTATGTCGCCGATCAACATCTGTCCGCCAGACGCCAACAACGACAGCGACGCGTCGAGAAAACGGAAGAAGCTCACATCGACGAACACGTAGTGCAACACGCTATAGCATAGGATCGCATCCACGCTCCCTGCGTGTGCGGCAATCCAGTCGACGCATTGCGGATACATTGCGTCCACCTTTTCGATGAGCGGTGCATCGTCGAGCAGATTCAACATTTCCTGGCTATCGATCAGCGTCAGCGGATGACGTTTAGACGCGCACAGGTCGATCAGCATTTTTGGCAAGTCGCTACAGCCCGGGCCGATGTCGACGACCCTCTGGCCGTCTTTCTCCAGATTAGTCAATTTGGCACGGATGTCTGCGAAGATCGCCGCTTCATGGCCTTGTCGGTATGAGTCCGGGAACCCTATGCGCTCGTATTTCGACATAGACTCGTCTTGCGCGAAGCGCCGGAAGTCATCGAAGCCGATATGTTCAAACCGGTTGGGCGACGCCATGATCATTTCTCCAACAACGATACATCCGCTTTATGCCGCAACGCGGGCATGTACTTCCTTGATTGCGAACTTGATGTCCTGCCAAACCATCGCCGGGAAGATGTTCTCGGCGCGCGGGCCGAATGTACTCTGAAATACCTTACAGTTTTCCAGCACATCGAGGTATTGATGAACCTTGTTCTGCTGGACCACGTTCTCGATTCCGATGCTCACCGTATAGCCACCCTGGGTCAGCATATTTGTCCCCGCGATATCGATGCAGTAAACCTTGCCTGCCTCGAAGGGCGGAATGTCAACGTCGGGGAAGTTGGAATTCATGGCCCCCACTACCTTGTTGCCCTTGAAATCACACACCGAATAGCCGACCGCGGGACGCTCGATATCCTCGTTCGCCTTGACGATGACGCGCACCGTATACGACTCGTGCAACTCGAGCAATTCCGTCGGCATTCCCTGAGCGTTCATCATAGTGACGTTCAGGATTGTGACGCGTCCATCACCGTAGCGCGTGTGGCCGTCCAGGAAATTCGAGGCGGCCTGTACAATGGTCTCCGACGCCGGATTCGAGGCGTCCTGCTCAGGCACCACCTCCCCCTTCTGCCCCCCCGTGATCCGATTGATGTCGAGATTCATCTCGCTGACGTAGGCCCCGACCACCTCTTTCGGATCGCCGAACGCCACGGCATGTCCTTGCTTGAGCCACAGCACCTTGCTGCAGATATTGCGCACGCTGCTCATATCGTGGCTGACGAACAGCACCGTCGTACCGGCGTCCATGAGCTCGCGCAAACGCACCATGCACTTCGCTTGAAACGCGAGGTCCCCTACAGCCAGCGCCTCGTCGACGATGAGAATGCTCGGGTCCATGCTTGCGGCAATCGCAAACGCGACGCGCACGAACATCCCGGATGAATACATCTTGACCGGCTGATCGATGAACATGCCGACATCGGCGAACGCCACGATATCGTCGTAACGCGCTTCGATCTCCTGCGTGCTCAGCCCCAGCAGGGTGCCGTTCATGAAAATGTTCTCGCGCCCCGTGAACTCCGGGTTGAACCCCGCGCCTAGCTCGAGAAGCGCCGCCACCCGGCCGTTCACCTCCACGTGGCCGTTCGTAGGGCTGAGCGTGCCGCAAATCATCTGCAGCAACGTGGACTTACCGCTCCCGTTGCGGCCGATGATGCCCACGGTTTCACCCTTCTTGACTTCGAACGAGACATCGTCAAGCGCCCAGAACTCGCTGAAGTAATGCTTCGGCGCCGCGCCCGCAAGCCGATGAAGCCGCGGCAGCACGAACTGCTTCAACCGGTCGCGAGGGGTGTCGTAGATCTGGTAGCGCTTGCCCAGCTGATGCACTCGGATAGCGATATCGTCAGAGGACATCGGCAAACCCCTTTCTCGTCTTCTGGAACCAGGCGTACCCCGCCCATGCTATGCCGCATGCGGCGCACATGTAGATAGCAAGTCCGAACCAATCTGGCACGCGCCCCCAAATCAGGACGTCACGCGCCTGCTCGATAACGAACGTCAACGGATTGGCCATGATGAACGGACGGAATCGAGGCGGCACCGCCGTCACCGGGTAGAACACCGGCGAAAGAAACATCAGGACGGTCGTGACCAACGATATCGTCTGCCCGACATCGCGCAGAAAAACACCGAGCGATGCGAGAATCCAAGAGAGGCCCAAGGTGACGATGACGAGCGGCAACAGTACGAGCGGAAAGAACACGACGGTCCAAGCGATCCCCCCGTTGAAAACGAGCACGGCAATGAGCAGCACCACCACACTGACGCAACAGTGAAACAATGCCGCGCCCATGGCCGTGACCGGCAGCACGTCGATAGGAAACACCACCTTCTTGACGAAGTTCACGTTCGCTACGACGAGCGTAGGGGCACGATTGATCACCTCGGAAAACAAGTTGAGCACGATCAGGCCGGCGAAAAGCAAAACGGCGAACTGCGTCTTGCTTTGTACCGCCCCGCCGCCCGCACCCCACCGGGCCTTGAAGACCTCGGAGAACACGAACGTATAGACGGTCAGCATGAACAGCGGCTGGAAAAACGACCATGCGAGTCCCATCGCCGAGCCCTTGTAGCGGCCGAGCACTTCGCGCCGCGTCATTTGGGCGATCAACTGGCGATTGCGCCAGAGCCCGCGGACCAACGCATGCGGGCTGCAAGACGGCGCCGCGTGTGGGTCGGACGCCCGTGTCGTCAACCCGCTCATACACAACACTCCAATCTAAGCTCCTAGAATTCGTGGCCGTCTGCGCGCATGACGCCACCAGTGATATCGACGACCGTCGCTTGGTCGTCCGAACTCGGGCACCCACCGGCTCGCTGCCCTTACGCAAGTGCAGACGGCGGGCGCTCCCCGTATAGGGCGAGAAATTGCGTCGGGTAACCGCTACGAGATAGCGGCGACATGCGCGTGCCAAGGCCGCCGCAAAGAATCACCGGAATAATCGCCACGTCTGTCAACTCTATTGCGTGCGCCCAACCGGGGGAATTGCGTTTTTGGGCCGTCCCGCCCAAAATGCGCAATTATTCCATAGTAGGCAGTCCATGCCTACGTGCCTCGTGTCGGGCCCACGCGCCCAGGCCCCACCGTCACCTCTTTCGTCGCCAGGCAGGCTCAAGTTGTCACATCGCTCCGACGCCATCATCGTCACGTACCAACCCGATATCGCCAGGCTAGCTCAACTCGTTGCCGCGCTTTCGCCGCAAGTCGGGACCATTACGATCATCGATAACGGATCGGAAAATCTGAGCGACTGGTTACATCTTTTTCCAGGCGGCAAAACTCAAGTCCTTCCACAGCACGCCAACGTCGGAATCGCTACCGCGATCAACGCCGGCTTCGACGCCGTACGCGATCGTGGCTCTGCCCAATTCGTCGCGCTCTTCGATCAAGACTCGGCGCCATCGGACGATATGATCGAGCGCCTCGAACGCTATGGCGACGAACTCGCATGTCATGGGCCGGTAGCTCAGATCGGGCCATACTTCTTCGAACACAATCGCGGCTACCACCTCCCCTTCATCGAATTCAAATGGGGCCTTCCCCGCCGCAAGCATCCGCGCGGCCACGAGCGGTGGACGACAGCCGATTACCTCATCAGCTCAGGCTCGCTCGTCCCGATCGCCGCCCTCGAAAAAATCGGGCCGCTCGACGATTCGCTCTTCATCGACTACGTCGATATCGAATGGGGCCTGCGTGCCAAAGCGGCGGGCTTTCAGAGCTACGGAGCGTTCGATGTCCGCATGGACCACCGCATCGGCGAAAAAGCGCTGAACCTTGCCGGCGTTCGCTTGGCGACGCACAAACCGGTACGCCGCTACTACTACTATCGCAACGCGCTGCTGCTATGCCGACGCAGCTACGTGCCGGTCAGCTGGAAGATCCATGAACTCACCCGTCTCGGCATAAAGTTTTGGATCTTCGCGCTTTTTTCGGCCAACCGTGCGGCGGACGTCCGAATGATGCTCAAAGGCATTGCCGATGGCCTGCGCGGGCGGTCCGGCAAGTTGCAAGACGCACCGCGTCCGCGTTGACGTTTCGTCGAACGTAGAACGTAGAACGTTCAACGTTCCACGTCGGCGAGGCAAAGAGCAAGCGCCTCCTTCCAATCCGGCGCACGCAGCCCAAACACGCTTTCGAGCTTGTCGCCAGCCAGCCGGGAATTCGACGGGCGCTTGGCCGGCGCGGGATAATCGCTCGCCGGAATCGGCAGGACATTCGGCCGATTGCCGAGCGCTGCGAGCTGAAAAATCTCCGACGCGAAACCGTGCCACGAAGTCGTTCCGCTCGCCGTCAAGTGATACGTTCCAGAACGCTCGTCCCACCACTGCGTGCGGTCGGCGGCCGCACTTCCCTGCGAAACCACATGCGCCGTCAACGCCGCAATGGTGTTGCTCCAGGTCGGCGCGCCGAACTGATCGGCCACGACCTTGAGCTCCGGCCGCTCGGCGCCCAGGCGCAACATGGTCAAGAGAAAGTTCTTTCCGCGCGCGCCGTACACCCAGCTTGTCCTGAATATCAGATGCGCGACGCCAACGGCGCCGATCGCCTGCTCGCCGGCAAGCTTGCTGCGCCCGTACACGTTCTGCGGATCGACGGCGTCGTCTTCCTCATATGCGCCGTTCTTTTCACCGTTGAAGACGTAGTCGGTCGAGTAATGAATCAACGCGGCGCCGAGCCTCTTCGCCTCTTCGGCAATGATGCCGGGCGCATCCCCATTGATTCGCATCGCTAGGTCCGGCTCGCTCTCCGCCTTGTCCACCGCCGTATACGCGGCAGGATTGACGATCAGCGCAGGCCTGATCTCACGGATCACCGCACGCATCTGATCGAAATCCGACAGATCGAATCGCGTGCGGTCGACCGCGACGACGCGCCCCAGGCCCTGCAGCGTGCGGCACAGTTCGAAGCCGACCTGACCATTTACCCCCGTCACGAGGATCGTCCGATCCGTATCGAGTCCGCTCATCGCCCCCCCCTTCACGCGTAGACATCCGCATCGACGAGACGCTTGCCCGCTGCGTCTTTCGCCGCCAACAGCGGCGCACCCGCGATCGGCCATTCGATGCCGATCGTTTCGTCGTTCCAGAGAATGCTGCGCTCGTGTTCGGGGAACCAGTAGTCCGTCGTCTTGTACAGGAACTGGGCCGAATCGGACACGACCACAAAGCCGTGTGCGAACCCGGGCGGCACCCACAATTGCCGGTGATTGTCCGCCGACAGTGTTACACCCACCCACTTCCCGAAATTCGGCGAGCGCTTGCGAATATCGACGGCGACATCGAACACTTCGCCTTCGACCACACGCACGAGCTTGCCCTGCGCGTGCTCGATCTGATAGTGCAGGCCACGCAATACCCCCTTCGCCGAGCGCGAATGATTGTCCTGCACGAACTCGACGCCTGCCTGAACCTTTTCAGCGAACTCGGCGGCGTTGAAGCTCTCGTAGAAGAAACCACGCGAGTCACCGAACACCTTCGGCTCGATGATCTTTACCTCGGGAAGTGCGGTGGCGGTTACTTGGATGGCCATGCAACGTGATCCTTCAGAAGATTCTTCAGATACTGCCCGTAGCCGTTCTTCGCCAGCGGCGCCGCGAGCTTCAATAACTGATCGCCGTCGATCCAGCGCTGGCGATAAGCGATCTCTTCGGGGCAAGCGACAACCAAACCCTGCCGCTTCTGCAGCGTTGCAATGAATGTCGCGGCCTCGATCAGCGAATCGTGCGTACCTGTATCGAGCCAAGCGTAGCCGCGGCCCATGATCTCAACGTCGAGCGCGCCTTGCGCCAAATAGCGCGAATTGACGTCGGTGATTTCGAGCTCGCCGCGCGCCGAAGGCTTGATGTCGGCCGCGATGTCGCATACGTGCTTATCGTAGAAGTAAAGACCCGTCACCGCGTAGTTCGACCGCGGCTCGCTCGGCTTTTCCTCGATCGACAGGGCGCGGAAATCCTTGTCGAACTCTACGACGCCATACCGCTCGGGATCGTGGACGTGATACGCGAACACCGTCGCACCGCCTTCCCGGGCATTCGCCCGTTCGAGCTGCTTGGCGAGATCGTGCCCGTAAAAGATGTTGTCGCCGAGAATCAGCGCGGACGGATCGTTCGCGACGAAATCCTTGCCGATGATGAACGCCTGTGCGAGCCCGTCCGGCGACGGTTGCACCGCATACTGGATATTGATGCCCCACTGGCTGCCATCCCCGAGCATCGCCTCGAAACGCGGCGTGTCTTGGGGCGTCGAAATGATCAGCACATCACGGATACCGGCCACCATCAGCGTCGACAGCGGGTAGTAGATCATCGGCTTGTCGTACACCGGCAGCAGCTGCTTGGAAACGACATGCGTGATCGGGTACAGCCTAGTGCCTGAGCCACCGGCGAGAATAATGCCCTTGCGCGCCATAACCAACCCTTTAAGCGCGTTGCGCATAGTTAGTCTCGACCCACTTCCGGTACTCGCCGGAAGCGACTTCCTCGACCCATGCGCGGTTGTCCAAGTACCACTGCACGGTCTTAGCCAAGCCGGTTTCGAACGTTTCGGCGGGCTTCCACCCGAGTTCGCGCTCGAGCTTGCGCGCATCGATCGCGTAACGGCGATCGTGACCGGGCCGGTCTTTCACGTAGGTGATCTGATCGCGGTACGACCCGTCCGTCTTCGGGCATGCCCGATCGAGAAGATCGCAAAGCGTGTGCACGACTTCGAGGTTCTTTTTCTCGTTCCAACCGCCGATGTTGTACGTCTCGCCAAGTTGGCCTCGCGCGAGCACTTCGCGAATCGCGGCGCAGTGATCGCCGACGTAAAGCCAGTCGCGCACGTTCTGGCCGTCGCCGTAGACCGGCAACGGTTTGCCCGCCAACGCGTTCTCGATCATGAGCGGAATGAGCTTTTCCGGAAATTGGTAGGGCCCGTAGTTGTTCGAGCAGTTCGTCGTCAACGTCGGCAAGCCATACGTATGGTGGTAAGCCCGCACAAGGTGATCCGAACCGGCCTTCGTTGCGGAATAAGGGCTGTTCGGCGCGTAGGGGGTCGTTTCGGAGAACTGCGGGTCCGTTTGGGACAGGGATCCGAAGACCTCGTCCGTCGATACGTGCAGGAAGCGGAACGCGGCTTTGTCAGCCTCGCTCAGCGCGCCCCAATATCCGCGTGCGGCCTCCAGCAGCGTGAAGGTGCCCACCACGTTCGTGCGAACGAAATCGGCCGGGCCGTGAATCGAGCGATCGACGTGACTCTCGGCCGCGAAGTGAACGACCGCTCGCGGCTTGTGCTTGGCGAACAGCGCCTCGAGCGCCGGGCCGTCGCAAATGTCGATACGGGCGAAGACATGCCTCGGATCGTCCTGCAACGACTTCAACGTACCGAGGTTGCCGGCGTAAGTGAGCTTGTCGACATTGAGAACGGGCTCGTCCGATTGACGAAGCCAGTCAAGCACGAAATTGGCGCCGATGAAGCCGGCTCCGCCTGTCACCAGGATCATGTGGGGATTTCCTACCAAAGAAGGATCGTTAATGCAAACATTGCAATTATATAGGTTCCGGGCGAGGATTCGGCCCGCGGCACGGCAATCGCTACTCGCTAGTGCGGCTAGCCCGCTAGCCGATAAGACTCACATTGACTGCCCGAACGTCGCTCTGCTTTGTTGCTGATATGGCACATAATCGATCCCACATCGCCGCTCCCTACGCCTTCGGCGACCTCCAAGGTTGCCACGCCCCATTCCGGCGGCTGCTGTCGACACTCCCGCTCGAACCCGACACACCGCTCTGGTTCGCCGGCGATCTCATCAACCGCGGCCCCGATTCCCTCGCCACGTTGCGCGACGTAGCCGGATTCGGCCCGCGCGCGACAGCCGTGCTTGGCAATCACGATCTGCATCTGCTTGCCGTCGCAGCCGGCATCCGCAAGATGAAGGACAGCGACACGATCGCCGACATCCTCGATGCGCCCGATGCCGAGCCGCTGCTCGAATGGCTGCGTCACCGTCCTTTCGCCCATTTCGAGCAGGGCATGCTGATGGTGCATGCGGGCCTGCTGCCGCAATGGGATACGACTCTCGTGCTGGAGCTCGCCGACGAGCTGCAGCGCGCGCTACGCGCGCCCGATTGGAAGGAAACGCTCAGAGACCTCTACGGCAACGAGCCGCGCCGCTGGTCGGCGGATCTGAAACGCAAGGACCGCCTGCGCGTAGCCTTCAACGCCTTCACGCGAATCCGCTTTTGCACGCCGGACGGCGCCATGGAGTTCGCAGCGAACGGCAGCCCCAATGCCGCGCCGGCGGGCCACGTGCCGTGGTTCGACGCGCCGGAACGCCGCACGTCGGACGTCACGGTCGTGTTCGGTCACTGGGCGGCGCTGGGCTTGATGCTGCGCGACAATCTCGTCGCACTCGATTCGGGCTGCGTATGGGGAAATCGCCTATCGGCGGTTCAGCTCGCCGAAGATCCGAACGCACGCCATGTCGTTCAGGTCGATTGCAGCGAATGCTCGAGCAACAGCCGCGGCGAATGACAAACGACGGTCGCGCCCGCTGCGCTCAATGCCGCGGAGTGAGCGTGCCTTCGACGGAAGGATCGCTGTCGTGCTTGCGGGGTTCCCGCGGCTCGCCGGTTTGGCCCTGATCGCTACGCTCAACCTCACCGGCCGGCGCCGGCGCCTCGTAGTCGCGCGGGAGCCCGACGCCAGCGCGCAGCTCTGACAATCCCGCCTGCACCGCTTCCCTCGCCTTCGCCGCCAACGCGCGCCGGTCAGCCATCGGCTCGATCGGCGCACCCACGTACAAATGGGCCGTGATCGGCCCCGATCGCAGCACCATGTCGAGCGAATGCAAGAGCGAAATATCGTCGATATACGCCGGTGCGAGCGACTGCCTGCCTTGCGCGTCCTCGTACAGCAAACAAATCGGCTGCACCGGACATTGCGCCGAAACCGCCGCTTGGAACAAATTCGCGTGGAACGGCAGCAGCGCCGACCCATCGGAAGTCGTCCCTTCGGGAAACACGCACACCACTCCACCGGCCTGCAAACGCGACGCCATTTCATGCATGGCGCGCTGCGCATCCCTGCGCTTTTCACGATGGATGAAAATCGTATCGAGCCGATGCGCGAGCCAGCCGACCACAGGCCATTGGCGCACCTCCGCCTTCGACACGAACGGCGTGGGCCGCCATGCGTTCACGACGTAAATATCGGCCCACGAAATGTGATTGCCGACGACGAGCGCACCGTGGTCGAGCCGGTTCCCGTCGTGATGAACGACGAGGCGCATGCCCGCCAGCCGCAACATCTTCAGCGACCACGCCCGATTGACCGCGCGCTTGCGCTCATCGGACCAACGAGAATAGCGCGTCGCGACGATCCACATGCCGTGCAGCAGATGCAGCGCGAGACGCAGTTTGGCGAGCGTTACTTTCATGGCGATCGATCCGCTGTGCCTAGGCGCTATGCCTGTTCGTACGCCACATGCCCCGCGACGATCGTCGCCCGCACGCGCGCCGGCAACTCATAGCCAAGAAACGGCGTATTGTGCCCTTGACTCTTCAACGCGCGCGGCTCGACCCGCCAATAGGCGTTCCGATCGAACACGCAGATATCCGCCGCCGCACCCGCTTCGATTCGGCCGACCGGCAGCTCGAGAACTTTCGCCGGCTCCGCCGTAATGCGCGTCAGCGCCTGCGCGAGCGGCAGCTTCGCTTCATCGGCCCACTTGACCGTCAGCGACAACAGCAGCTCGAGCCCCGTCGCGCCCGGTGTAGCCTCGGCGAACGGTAGCAGCTTCTCGTCGTCGTCGACGGGCGTGTGATCGGAACAGATTGCGTCGATCGTGCCGTCGGCCAAGCCCGCGCGAATCGCCTCGCGATCGCGCTGCGAGCGCAACGGCGGATCGAGCCGGAATTGGGAATCGAAATAGCCGATGTCGACGTCGATGAGGTGAACGTGATTCGCGCTGACGTCACACGTGACCGCCAATCCCTCTGCCTTGGCCTCGCGCACGAGCGCCACACCCGCAGCCGACGACAAATGCGACAGATGCACGCGCGCACCCGTCCCACGCATCAACTCGAAAATCGTATGCAGCGCGATCGTCTCGGCCGCCACCGGAACGCCCGACAGCCCCAAGCGCGACGCAACGGCGCCGCTCGCGGCCACCCCGCCTTGCGAAAGATAGGCGTCGATCGGACGCAGCCACACGGTGTAGCCGTAAGTACTCGCGTATTGCAATGCGCGAAGCAGCACCTTCGTATCGACGATCGGCTCGTCCACTTGCGTGAAGCCGACACAGCCGGCTTCGGTCAATCCCACCATCTCGGTGATGACGGCGCCTTTCAAGCCGACCGTGAGCGCACCGAGCGGATGCACATGCGCCCGATTCAGCTTGCTGGCGCGAAACTTGAGCATTTCCACGAGACCCGGCTCGTCGAGAACGGGATCGGTATCGGGCGGGCATGCCAGCGTCGTGACGCCGCCCGCCACCGCCGCCGCCATTTCGGAATCGAGCGTCGCCTTGTGCTCGAAGCCGGGCTCGCGCAAGCGCGCCGACAAATCGACGAAACCGGGCGCCACCTGCAAGCCCTTCGCGTCGATCGTCTTATCGGCCGCGAAGCCGTCGGGCGCGGCCCCGATCGCCGCGATCTTGCCGTCGGCGATGAATACGTCCGCCCGCCGGTCCGTGCCCGCGGCCGGATCGATCACCGTGCCGCCTTCGATATGAATCTTCATGCGCTGCCTTTGTTCTCTTTTCGTCGCTAACTAGTGCTCTCGAGTACTCTCCGGTGCTCTCCGGTGCTCTCCGGTGCTCTCCGGTGCTCTCCGGTGCGCTCCCGTGCGGTGCATCGCCGGGAGCATCGCCGTTCGTCCGCCCCCAGCCGTGCCCTCACTCGTTGTTGCCGGCGACGATGCTCATCACGGCCATGCGCACCGCAATGCCGAACGTCACCTGATTGAGGATCACCGATTGCGGGCCGTCGGCCACCTGCGAATCGATCTCCACGCCGCGATTCATCGGGCCCGGGTGCATGACGATCGCATCGGGCTTGGCGCGCGCGAGCCGCTCGGGCGTCAGGCCCCAGCTCTTGAAGTATTCCTGCGCCGAAGGCAGCAGCGCGCCGCTCATCCGTTCGTTCTGCAGCCGCAGCATGATGATGACGTCGACATCCTTCAGCCCCTCGTCGAGGTTGTGATAGACGCGCACGCCCAGCTCTTCCAAGCCGCCCGGCAACAGCGTGCGCGGCCCGATCGCCCGCACCTCGGGCACGCCCAGCGTCGTCAGTGCATGGATGTCCGAGCGCGCCACGCGCGAGTGCAGAATGTCGCCGACGATCGCCACGCGCAAATTCGAAAAATCGCGCTTGTAATGGCGGATCGTGTACATGTCGAGCAGCCCTTGCGTGGGATGCGCATGGCGCCCGTCGCCGGCATTGATCACATGCACGTGCGGCGCACAGTGTTCGGCGATCAAATACGGCGCGCCGCTCGATGCATGGCGCACGACGAACATGTCGGCATGCATCGCCGACAAATTGTTGATCGTATCGAGCAGCGATTCGCCCTTGCTCGTCGACGACGCGTTGATGTTCAAATTGAGCACGTCGGCCGACAAACGCTTCGCCGCGATCTCGAACGTCGTGCGCGTGCGCGTCGAGTTCTCGAAGAACAGATTGAAAACCGATTTGCCGCGCAGGAGCGGCACCTTCTTCACCTCGCGATCGGTCACGCTCACGAACGGCTCGGCCGTATCGAGGATGTGCGTGAGAATCGAGCGGGGCAGTCCCTCGATCGTCAACAGATGCTTGAGCTCGCCGTTCTTCGTGAGCTGCGGGTTGCCCTTCAGAAAGCCGTAGCGGAAGGGCTCGGCGCGCTGGGCCTCGCCGCCGTTGTCGGCACGGCCCGGGTTGACGGTGTTCATGGTCGGTCTAGTTCAAACGTGAGTAGGCGAGCGGCGCGTATGACGCTCGTCGGTGCGCAGCAGGCGTCGCAGCGGCGCACGCGCGGTTCGTCGGAATGCGTCGACGGGAGCGGGAACGTGCACGATTCAAGCGCTTCGCGATTCCGTCCGGAAGACGAGGCGCATGTCGGGACCCTGCTCCAGCACGAGCGTCGCACCGGCATCGACCTGCGCATGTCCGCCCACGAAGCGCGCCTCGATCGGCATTTCGCGCCCGCTGCGCTCGGCCAGCACGGCCAGTTCGATGGCGGCCGGCCGCCCGTAGTCGTACAGCTCGTTGATGGCGGCGCGCACGGTACGGCCCGTATGCAACACGTCGTCCACGAGCACGATGCGCCGGTCATTGACGTCGAACGGCAGCGCAGTCGGGCTGGCCTGGCTGTGCAGCCCCTTCTTGGCGTAGTCGTCGCGATGCAGCGCGACGTTCACGACGCCGAACAGCTTGGCGCCCAGATCGCCGGCCAGACGCTCGGCAAGCCATGCGCCGCCGCTGTAGATGCCTGCAAGCACCGGCCCGTCGGCGTCCCCGAAAGACGCGCCGTATACGTCGCGAATTTGTGCGACGAGCGCCGCATAGGACGCTTCGGCATCAATGGAACTCATCGGAAAGTCCGTCCAGATACTGTTGAAGAATGATGCGGGCCGCCTGCGCGTCGCGCATGTCGGCGCGGATGCCCTCTTCTTGCATGTCGAGATCGGCCGCGACCGAACTATACCGTTCGTCGACCCAATCGACGGGCAAATTGAAACGCCCGTTCAACTGATTGCCGAAGCGCTTGGCGAGCTGCGTCATTTCGTGCGGCGTGCCGTCCGGATGGCACGGCAGCCCCACGATGAGCGCATCGGGCTTCCATTCGCCGATCAGCTTGCCCACCGCTTCGAAACGGAACTCGCGATTGCGATTGGGCACGACGACGAGCGCACGCGCCTGCCGCGTCAAGGCATTGCCCACTGCCACGCCGATGCGCTTTTCGCCATAGTCGAACGCAAGCAGCGTCGCCTCACGCCCGACCGGTTTCATCATGCGTGACCCGCATCGCCCGAGAGCATCGACGGCGTCACGCCGAGCAGCGCGAGCGCCGCCTCGAAACGTTCCTCGGCAGGCACGTCGAACACGATCTTCGGATCGGCCTCGACCGTGAGCCAGCCGTTGCGCGAAATTTCTTCTTCGAGCTGACCGGCGCCCCAGCCGGCGTGGCCCAGCGTAAGCAGAAAACGCTGCGGCCCCTTTCCGCTCGCCACGGCTTCGAGGACGTCTTTCGACGTGGTCATTTCGAGGCCGCCCGTAACGGTCATCGACGACGTGTAGGCACTGCCCTCGACGGGCTCGTGCAGCACGAAGCCGCGCTCGGTTTGCACCGGGCCGCCGAAGTAGACGGGGATATGGAGCAGCGGCTCGATCTCGAGCTTCAGATCGATGCGGCTGAAAAGCGATTCGAGATCGATATCGGTCGGCCGGTTGATGACGAGGCCGAGCGCACCGCGCTCGCTGTGATCGCAAAGGTAGACCACAGTCCCTGAAAAAGTGGGATCGGCCATATTGGGCATGGCGATCAGGAACTGGTTGGTCAGGTTGATGCGATCGTTACTCTTAGGCATGGTTCGGATTTTAGCAAAGACGGTGCACGTTGGACGCCGCAAGTGCGGGCCGGTACGAGGATGCCGGCCCCGAGCCGAAGGTGGCGCATCGTTCGCGCCCGCCACTGCCGCGTCCCTATGTTTCTCGCACTCTATCACGCATGCAAGCGGCGGCTAGACGCCTTGACCGTTCGGATCAGGAATCCCTGCACGGCGCGATGCGCGAGCCGATGTCGAGCGTTGAAGAATCGCCATGGGCGCGAGGTAAGATCGTCCCGACGACGGGCCGAAGAAGGAGATATTCGCGTTCGATCGCGCCGCCCGGAAATAAAACCCGAATAAAACACGAAGTCTTGCAGCGCTTAAGACAGTCCTGCGGCGCTGCCCGTCCCCGCGTGCGCGCCGACGCCGGGCGCCGCCCGCTCGATCGCCTGCGTCAGCAGCGCGAGGGGAACCGCCGAATCGGGGGGCGCAACGCCCGCGGCGACGCGTAACAGCATGGCGCGCACCGCCTCGCCCGCCTGTTCCAGCGGCCGCCGCTGAGGCGCCGACTGAGGCGAATCGACGCGCGCCGCATAAACGTGCCGGCGCCAGGCCAAGCCGAGCGCATCGGCAAGCAGCGCGACATGCCCCAGACCGAGCGCCTGCGCCGCGGCGCCCAGCCGATACGCGGCCTGCGCCGCATGCTCGGCCGCGGCGGCATCGGGCGATGGCGAAGCGAACGCGGCATCGGTGCTGACGGCGAGCGCCGCCATCGACGCATCCGCGGTTTGCAGGAAGTCTTCGTACGCGTAGACGCTCACGGTCAGCGCGCCCAACTCGCGCACGGCGCCGCCGTTCGCCGCGGCGGCCTGCGCCGCTTCCTGCTCCCACGCGGCTTGCGACGCCTGCGTGGCGGCCACGTGCCAATCGACGGTCAGCCCGTAATCGTTGAGCAACGTCACGGCATCGGCATCCTCGGCGGCGGCCCCGTAAAGCGCATAGTCGCGCCAAAGCAAGGCGAGCGCCGCGCGCACGAATGAACGCGGCGCGCACTGCTGGCCATGGCCCTGCTCGGCGAGCAGCAAGTTGCAGCGGGCGTAGAAACGCTTGGCCTCAGGGTCGCCGGCCTGCGACCGGCCGCTCGCACGCAATGCTCGAGCGCAAGCACTCGCCAGACGCCAAACGTCGTACGGATCTTCGCCCGCAAGCGCCGCTATGCAGGCGTCGAGCGTATCGAGCGCCGCGCCGCTGTCGTCGCGGTGCTTCAGCACCGACAGCAGCGCCTGCTCATAGCGTGCGCGCAAGCCGGCCTGCGCCGTCGCCGGCGGCCGCCCCGTGACGGCCGGCGCGATCGGACGACCGGCCAAGGCGAGATCCTCGAAAGCAACGGCGTTGCCCTGCGCATGCTGCGCAACTTGCGCGTGCAGGTCTCGATAGTGCGCGAACAGCGCGGGCGAGCAAGCCAACTCGCGCAGGTTGCGCCGCGTCAGCGCGGCATGGAAATCGGCCAGCGCAGCGTGGAACGGCGGCAGAAAATCCCCGTTCGCATACGGCGAAGCGAGCAGCAATGCATCGGCGAACCGCTGTGACGCGAGCCACCCGGCTTGACGCAGCGCTTGCGCCGCCCGCAGCAGCGGGCCGACGACAGTCAGCTGCGCCTCGCAGGCGTGACGGGCCTCGGTCAGCGCCGCCTCGGCCTCGTGCACGGCGGCGCCGCGCGGGTTCGGCAAAGCCTCGAGGCTCGGCAAGTCAGCGGTTGCGGCGGTTGTCATGGCGTCGTGAAGAAGCGAAACGGCTCGCACGCAAGCGCGCAGGAACCGCGCCGGCAAGCCCTCAGATTTGAACCATTTCGAAATCTTCCTTGCGCGCGCCGCATTCGGGGCACGTCCAGTTGATCGGAACGTCTTCCCAGCGCGTGCCCGGGGCGATGCCTTCTTCCGGCAGTCCAGCCTCTTCGTCGTAGATCCACCCGCAAATCAGGCACATCCAGCTTCTATATTCCATTCTTGTATCGCGTCGAAAATCCGTTGATCAAAGAGCCATGATGGTACCGTTTTTGGGGCGGACCTGGCTAGGAATCCAAATAGTGCTTTACCCAATCGTTTCCGCGCACATTTCGGCGCATGTCTTGCCCGTTGTGCGCGCCGCCGCCCTATTCCGGCGCGGCGATCGCACGTTTGTCCGCGCCATCGGACCGAATAAAGCCGCATAATGAGGCGAGCGCGCAGGCGTGCCGTCCGGTGCGCCGTTCGCCCATTCCATGACACTGCTCGATTCCATGCTCACTGCCGCACCCCCTATCGTTTTGACATTCGGCTTGTCCGACCCCACCGGCGGATTCGGGCTGCAAGCCGACTTGCTCACGCTCGCCAGCATGGGCTGCCACGGGGTATCGGTGCTCACCGGCTATACGGTGCGCGACTCGGCCACGTGCGACGAGGTGACCGGACTCGACCCCGACGTCGTCGCCACGCAAGCGCGCATGCTGCTCGAAGACATGCCGATCGCGGCGTTCAAAGTCGGCGCGGCCACGCGCGCGGAGGTCGTCGCCGCCATCGCCGAAGTCGTTGCCGACTACGACGGGATACCGCTGATCCTCGCGCCCGACTTCACCGTCGACGACGAGCACGTCCTGGCCGCCGACGAGCTGCGCGAATCGATCGCCGATCTGCTTGCGCCGCAAACCACGGTCCTCATTGCAGATCAATCCACGTTGATCACGCTCGCACAGCCCGACGGCGAGGCCGAAGCGCCGGCCCTTGACGCGGCGATCGCGCATCTGCTGTCCCAAGGCGCCGAATATGTCTTATCGACGCAAACGGGCGCGCATCGTCTGGTCAATACGCTGTTCAGCGAAGAAGGACAGATCCGGCAGGATATGTGGGATCGGCCGCAGCATCGGCTCATGGGCATCACCGACACGCTGGGGGCGGCCGTCGCAGCGCTGCTCGCCAACGGTCAGGAGCCCGCCGAGGCGGTGCGGGAAGCGCAAGAGTATCTCTATCAAGCTGTCCGGCAGGCCTTTCGGCCGGGGATGGGCGCGTATCTGCCCGATCGCTTCTTTTGGGCGCGCGACGACGACGAGGCGCCGCCGCCACTCGGAGAAAGCGCACCGCGGCAGAAACCTTCGCGCGCATGAAGCATCACGCGCGCATAAAAAAACCCGCATCGCTGCGGGTTTTTTTTCGGCCAGGAGACGCGCCTTTCGGCGCGCCGCCATGTCGTTTCGGAGGCGGCCTGAGCCGCCCGCCCGAAATTACATGTCCATGCCCATGCCGCCCATGCCGCCGGGCATGCCGCCAGGCATCGGAGCATCCTTCTTCGGCAGTTCGGCAACGGCTGCGTCCGTCGTCAGCAGCAGGCCTGCGACCGAAGCGGCGTTTTGCAGCGCCGTACGCGTCACCTTCGTCGGATCTACGACGCCGGCTTCCACGAGGTCACCGTACTCTTCCGTCGAAGCGTTGAAGCCGTAGTTGCCCTTGCCTTCGGCAACGGCCGCCACGACGACGCCCGCTTCCAGGCCGCCGTTCGTCACGATCTGACGCAGCGGCTCTTCCATTGCGCGCAGCACGATCTTGATACCGGCGTCTTGGTCGGCGTTCGAGCCCTTCAGGCCGGCGATCGCCGTACGAGCGCGGATCAGCGCAACGCCGCCGCCAGGAACGATGCCTTCTTCAACGGCAGCACGCGTGGCGTGCAGCGCGTCTTCGACACGTGCCTTCTTTTCCTTCATTTCGACTTCCGTCGCAGCGCCGACCTTGATGACGGCCACGCCGCCTGCCAGCTTCGCGACACGCTCTTGCAGCTTTTCGCGGTCGTAGTCGGACGTCGCTTCTTCGATTTGCGTGCGAATTTGCTTCACGCGCGCTTCGATGTTCTTCGCGTCGCCTGCGCCGTCGATGATCGTCGTGTTTTCCTTGCCCACTTCGATGCGCTTGGCTTGGCCGAGCTCTTGCAGCGTCGCCTTTTCGAGCGTCAGGCCCGTTTCTTCGGCGATCACTTGGCCGCCCGTGAGGATGGCGATGTCTTCGAGCATCGCCTTGCGACGATCGCCGAAGCCCGGCGCCTTGACCGCAACGGTCTTCAGGATGCCGCGGATGTTGTTGACGACGAGCGTGGCGAGGGCTTCGCCTTCGACGTCTTCGGCGATGATCAGGAGCGGACGGCCGGCCTTGGCCACTTGCTCGAGCACCGGCAGCAGATCGCGGATGTTCGAAACCTTCTTGTCGTGCAGCAGCACGAACGGGTTTTCGAGGACGGCGACTTGCTTGTCCGGGTTGTTGATGAAGTACGGCGACAGGTAGCCGCGGTCGAATTGCATGCCTTCGACGACTTCGAGCTCGTCGGCCAGCGACTTGCCGTCTTCGACGGTGATGACGCCTTCCTTGCCGACCTTGTCCATGGCTTCAGCGATGCGATCGCCGATCGACGAATCGCTGTTTGCCGAGATCGAGCCGACTTGCGCGATTTCCTTGCTCGTCGTGCAGGGCTTGCTGATCTTGCGCAGCTCTTCCACGGCGGCGTGCACGGCCTTGTCGATGCCGCGCTTCAGGTCCATCGGGTTCATGCCCGAGGCGACGTACTTCATGCCTTCGCGCACGATCGACTGAGCCAGCACCGTGGCCGTCGTCGTACCGTCGCCGGCATTGTCGCTGGTCTTGGAAGCGACTTCCTTGACCATTTGCGCGCCCATGTTCATGAGCTTGTCTTCGAGCTCGATTTCCTTGGCGACCGACACGCCATCCTTCGTGACCGTCGGGCCGCCGAAGCTGCGCTCGAGCACGACGTTACGACCCTTGGGGCCGAGCGTGACCTTGACTGCGTTCGCAAGGATGTTCACGCCTTCGACCATCTTGGCGCGTGCGCTGTCGCCGAATACGACGTCTTTAGCTGCCATGTTGTAACTCCTTGAAATCTTTGTGGAATATGGACCTGGACGGGATTACTTCTGAACGACCGCCATGATGTCTTCTTCGCGCATCACGAGCAATTCGTTGCCGTCGACCTTGACGGTTTGGCCGGCGTACTTGCCGAACAGGACACGATCGCCCACTTTGACGTCGAGCGCGATTTGATCGCCCTTGTCGTTGCGCTTGCCCGGCCCGATCGCCAGCACTTCGCCTTGATCCGGCTTTTCGGCGGCGGCGTCAGGGATCACGATGCCCGAGGCGGTCTTGGTTTCCTGATCCAAACGCTTCACGATGACGCGATCGTGCAAAGGACGAAGGTTCATACATACTCCTCTCTGGTTTGAGACTGAAGCTGAAGTAAGGGCCGCTCTAAGCGACCCGGACGGAAGTTGTTAGCACTCCTGTGCAGCGAGTGCTAATTATATGGACCGACTTTGGCAAATTCAAGAAGGGGTGGGAAGGAGATTTGTTACGGCGCCTTCGGTGTAGGTGCGCAGACAACATCGGCAATCGCGAGCAAATGAAAGCGGCAGAGGCTTGCGGCGCCCGGCGACCCACGGCAAGAACAAATGATAAGGGTAAACCCCATCACCCCCCCATGAGCCCCGAGCGCGTGCAGGCCGGGTACGGCCGCGTCGAGGAAGCCGGTAGGTGTCGTGCCTGCCGTTCATAGCTTGTTTTCACGTTTGGCGTAGTTGCGGAACGTCCCGGCCTCATATCAATGCACCAACCCGAGCCCCCTTCGGACCTGATGGTCAAAAAGCGGTTCCCGCTCGACCAGACGCGGCGCGAAACGCGGCTCACGGAGCGGGCCGAGCTCGACTAGCCGAGAACTCTTCGCACAGCAGCAGCGAGCTTCGCTGGACGACGCCCGTTCAGGGCCGGATGGCTGCGAAGCGGCATGTCGCCGTTCGGCAGCGGCATGGATGCGTCGTCGGCCTCGGGGACGCTCGCTTCGTACATGAACCAGAACGGGATCAAGAACCTCGACACGAACGATCTGTACAAGACTGCCCGCTTATGCGCTTGCCTCGCACATCCGGCCTCCAAGGCCGCGAACCATGCGAGCACAGCAGCCGAGCTGCGCTCGGCGCGCTCTCCTATTCTTTCGACGATCTATGCCACGACGGCGCACGCAATCTCGATGCGCGCTAGAGATAGCCGCGGGGGCCAATAAAAAAATCTGATCGAGCAGGCCAGCCATTTTCGATTATTTCCAATCAAGTCGCTTAATTAGAATGCCGGAAGACTCACATGACCTCGCTGTACGTCATTCGATTTGCCACCCCGTGTCGCATATTCGTTGTCGAAAGGAGGAAGGATGCGGCTTGCCGTACTGTATGGCGTGCTGGCGGCGCTGATTTGGGCCGGACAGCCGGTTGTGTCCAAGTTCGGCTATCACGTGGGTATCACAGCGGTCGATCAGACCTTCCTACGGTATGCGACTAGCGGCCTGCTGCTTCTGCCGTTCATCATCGGCCGCTGCGGCCGCGATGCGTTCGGCCTGGGCTGGAGGCGCGCAGCGCTGTTGATGCTGACCGCTGGGCCGTTGTACAGCCTGATCCTCATCGGCGGCCTCGCCTGGGCCCCCGCCTCGCATAGTTCGCTTATCTATCCGGCTTTGACGCCGATCTTCAGCGCTTTGCTGATGAAGCGGCTCGCCGGTCGTTCCGAGCATATTCCGTTGCCTGGACTGGTGTTGCTGGTGGGCGGCGTCGTGTTCATCGGCCTGGCCAACATGTTTCACCATCAAGCCCAACCGCTGCTCCACGCGTGGCGCGGCGATCTGTTGTTCGTGCTCGCGGCGCTCGTTTGGGCCGTCTATCTTCTCCTCGTACGTCGCTGGCAGGCCGACCCGTTCGCGGTCGTGGGCATCGTGCAGATGAGCGCCGCCTTCTACGTCGTGCCTTATCTCGCCTGGCAAGGGGTGTCCGTATTTCACGCGGATTGGCGGCAGTTGGCCTTGCAGGCGCTGTATCACGGCGTGGGGGTGAGCATCGTCGCGGTGACGCTGATCAATCTCGCGGTCAGGGCGTTAGGCGCGAAGGCGTCGATGTTCACCGCATTGGTACCGCCTTTCGGCGTCGGACTCGCTGTCGCGCTACTCGGCGAGCCCGCGACCTTGCCGCTCGTTTTCGGCACCGCCGCCATCGCGACAGGCCTCGCATGGTCACTCATTGCCAAGGCGCGCGGCGTGTCGCGCCCGGTGGTCGCGGCGACGGCAACGGCGTCCCCCTCGCCCGAATAACCGCAGTCGCCCGGTTTCCCGGCGGATTCCCAAAACTCCTTCGTTTCATGCATCGCCGCGCGTCGTTTCGACGCGCGCGCCCCCCCGTTTCGACTACATATTGAGAACGACATGCTGCAACGAACGGACTGGTCTCGATTACCGCAAAGCGAAGGTTCCATTTTCGCCCGCTACAACAAGGAAGCCGTGCGGCACCAAGCGCTCAATCTCGCGCAAGGCTTTCCCGACTTCCCGCCTCAAGCACGTTTGCTCGAGGCGCTCGAACGCACCGCGCGTCTACCGCAATCGCACCAATATGGCCCGCCCGAAGGGGTGCTGGCATTGCGCGAAGCCGTGGCCGGCATGTTGGAGGACTTGTACGGCGTCAAGATCGATCCGGCCACCGAGCTGACGATCACGGCAGGCGCAACCGAGGCGATTTTCATCGCGGCCCAAGCCATGTTGCGTCCGGGCGACGAAGCCATTTTCTTTTCGCCCGCATTCGAATGTTACGAGCCGGCCATCCGGCTTGCCGGCGCGACGCCGGTCGGCGTACCGCTGAACGCGGCTCACCTGCCCGATTGGGACACCTTTCGCGCACGCTTGCATTCCCGCACGCGGCTCGTCATCGTCAACAGCCCGCACAACCCCACGGGCACGTGCTGGCCGCAAGCCGATCTCGACATGCTGGCGACCTTGGCCGACGCGCACGGATTCCGGGTGCTGAGCGACGAGGTGTACCACACCATGGTCATCCCGCCGCAGCGGCACGTGTGCGCGTGGTCGCGGCCGCCATTGGCCGCGACCTCGGCAATGGTGGGCTCGCTCGGCAAGATCCTTCACGTCACGGGCTGGCGCTTGGGCTATGCGGTTGCGCCTCGTGCCGTGACGGACGAAATGCGCAAGTTGCATCAGTTCGTCACGTACGCTTCGGCCACGCCTTTGCAGCATGCGGCGGCGGCGGCCTTGTCCGACGCCGACAGCTATCGCGCTCTCCGCTCGTTCGCCCAGGAGCGACGCGACCGATTCCTCTCGGGACTCGAAGGCTCGCGATTCGCCTGGCGGCCGAGCCACGGCGGGTACTTTCAACTGCTCGACTACACGGGCATCAGCGACGACGCCGACACGACTTTCAGCGAATACCTGCTCAAGACGCACCGCGTCGCCGCGCTGCCGTTGTCCGGCTTCGGCGCATGTCCGAACGCGTCGCGGCAACTGCGTTTTTGCGTGGCCAAGCAAAACGACACCCTGGATAAAGCTACCGCGATCCTGCGAGGAGTCTGACGATGCTCACATTGCAATGCCTGCCTAGCGGCGGCGAGCCGACACGCGTTGCGCTGGCGCCGCGTAAGCTCGCCATCGCTGCGTGGACGGGGCGAGACCCGGCCACGCTAAGCGCTCACATCGAAGAATTGGCGGCGCTGGGCGTGCCGCCGCCGCCAAAAACGCCGCTCATCTATCGCGTCGCCGTTTCGCTGCTGACGCAGCAAGACGTCATCCAAGTGCAAGGCCAGCGCACGAGCGGCGAAGCTGAGTTCATCCTCCTGCGGCACGACGGCGATCTGTGGGTAGGCATCGGATCCGATCATACGTGCCGCGCGCTCGAGGCGCTCAGCGTGCCCGCCTCCAAGCAATGCTGCGCCAAGCCTATCGGTCCGGCGCTATGGCGCTTCTCCGATCTGCAAGCCCATTGGGATCGTCTCGAGTTGCGGTCGTACGCAATACGCGAAGGGCGCCGCACCGCCTACCAGCACGCGTCCGTGGCGGCGATCCTGCCGCCCGAAGCGTTGCTCGCGCTGTGCGAGGCCGAGACCGTGAGTCTCGACGAAAGCATCGTCTTTTGCGGAACGGTCCCCCTGCTATCGGGCTGGGCCCGAGCGGACGAATTTATCTGCGAGTTGCACGACCCCGTGCTGAACCGGCGGATCGAATGCCGCTACGGCGTTCAGACGCTCGATTGACCCGAGTCACTCATCCACGACGACGAGAACACACCTATGTCAGAACACAAGGAGTTTCACCCGATCGATTTTTCGACCGGATGGGCAACGCCTCCCGGTTATCCGTCCGGTATCACCCAAAAGATTCTGGCCGGCACCCTCGATGAACAGGCCGGGGTCGGGCATCGCACACGGTTGTTGCGCTTCGCGCCCGGCACCTATACCGATCGCCCCTTCGTTCACGACTATTACGAAGAAGTCTATCTGCTGAGCGGCGATCTCATCGTCGAATGCGACGCGCACGGACAAGGAGGAACGCCGTTCGACCCGAACACCTATGCGTGCCGGCCGCCGGGTGTGCACCATGGTCCCTTCAAATCGGAACGGGGCTGCGTGCTTTTCGAAGTCCACTACTTCCTTCGGTGAGCACCGTCATGAGTCAGGCCCCCATGCACGACGTCGTCATCCTCGGCTCCGGTTTGGCAGGCTCGGTGCTCGCCTGCGCGCTCGTGCGCCAGAACCTGAGCGTGATGATCGTCGATAACGCCTGTCACCCGCGCTTCGCCATCGGCGAGTCGATGGTTCCCCGGTCTTCGCAGATGCTGCGTATCATCGGCCAACAATACGATGTGCCGGAGCTTCTCCACTGCAGCAGCTTCCACGGGCTCAAAAAGCACGTCACCGCCTCGTGCGGCGTAAAGAAACATTTCGGATTCATCTACCATCGCCCCGGCGAAGCGCACCGTATCGAGGAAGCCACCCAAGCGCCTATTCCGCGGCTGCCGCACGGTCCGGAGTCGCATCTGTACCGGCAAGACATCGACGCCTATCTGACGTTCGCAGCGGTCAGGCACGGCGCTCAGCTGATGTCCAACACACACGTCAAGGACGTCGAGATCGACTCGAACGGCGTTCGCCTCGTCACCGACAAGGGGGAAACGCTGCACGCCCGCTACGTCGTGGATGCGAGCGGCACACGCTCGCTTTTCGCCGACAAATTTCAGTTGCGTCAGACACCCGTGCGGTGCCGCACGCAATCGTGGTCCGTGTTTTCACACATGATCGGGGTCAGCCCGTTCGAAGCCAGCCTGCCGCCAGGGCAGCATCACGGGATGCCGGAACGCTGGTCGGAAGGCACGCTGCACCACATTTTCGACGGCGGATGGTTTTGGATCATCCCCTTCGGCAATCACGACTCGGCAACCAATCCGCTGTGCAGCGTCGGCGTCAACCTGGACGCGACCCAATTCCAACGCGACCCTTCGCTGAGCGCCGAGGAGGAGTTTTGGAAGTACGTGCGGCGCTTCCCGTCGGTAGAGATCCAATTCAAGAACGCGCGCGCAGTACGCAACTGGGTGGCGACAGGCCGGCTGCAATACAACTCGGAACGTCAAGCGGGCGAGCGCTTTTTCCTGCTCGGCCATGCTGGCGGCTTCATCGACGCACTGCATTCGCGCGGCATCGCCAATACGTTCTACATGGTGCACGCGCTGGCCGAGCGCATCCCGCAGGCAGTCGCCGCGGACGACTTCTCCTACGCATTCTTTCGTGAGCTGGCGCATCTGCAAGCCGATCTGATGGACTACAACGATCGTCTCGTCAACTGTTCCTACGGCTCGTTCATGGACTTCGAACTGTGGAACGCCTGGTCGCGCGTCTGGTTGCTGGGCGTCACCGTCGACAGTCTGCGCATCGGGCGCCTGATGGCCAAATTTTCCAGCTCGGGGGACAAGGGCTATTACCACGAGCTCTACCGGGCTGCCTGGCCCGGGTCCATCGCGCCGGACAACGAAGAGTACGAGATGATTTTCAATGCCTGCGAAGCGGAGATCGACGCGGTGCGCCAGGGACGCAAAAGCCCGCGCACGGCTGCACAGGCCATTCACGACTGGGTGGGGATGGCCACCTCCGTCCCCCCCAACCTGAACCTGCATGTCCGCGATCGCCGCTACACGCTGACCAACTCCTTCCTATCGCATATGCAGTTTCTCTGGTGGCGGCAGATCGGGGCGCCGGAAACGGTACGCCGCAAATATTTCGACTACGGTGCGATGCCTTTCATGAAATCCGCATTTCGAGCGCTGCTTCGGCCGGAACGCATCTGACACGTTGCACCACGTCGGCACCCCCTCACCGCTAACCTCGGAAAACCCGACATGATCGCATCCTTGAGCGCCGCGTACGAGGCGGTCGCACGCGCAATCGCGGCATCGCAGTCGATCATGGGCGGCAGCGCGGAACAAATCACGTGTCTGTTCCTGCTGCAGCTCATCGTCATCCTGGCTGCGACTCGCCTCGTGGTTTGGGGCAGCACGCGCATGCTCGGGCAAACCGCCGTAGCCGGCGAAATTCTGGCTGGGCTGTTGCTGGGGCCGAGCGCGCTCGGCGCGTGGTTCCCCGGGGCGATGCACAGGCTGTTCGCGCCGTCGACCTCCACGATCTTCATCGGCTTCTCGCAGTTGGGGCTCGTTCTGCTGATGTTCCAGATCGGAATGGAGTTCGAGTTCAAGCGTAGTCTCGCGCAATCGAGGCGTGCGTTGACGATCGTCAGCGTCGGCAGCATCGCCTTGCCGTTCGCTCTCGGCTACTGGGCGGCGCCGTGGTTCTGGGCACGGCTGCCGGACATTCGCCCCGACCTTCTGGCATTTCGGTTGTTTTTTGCCATGGCGATGTCGATCACAGCGGTTCCCATTCTCGGCCGCATCATGATGGAGTTGCACGTTTCGCACACGCGCACGGCAGCGCTTACCATCGGCGCCGCAGCCATCAACGACATCGCGGGCTGGCTCGTTCTGGGCGTGGCGGGCGCCATTGTCGGCTCCGCATTCGATATCGGCAGCTTGGCCATGAGAATCGCCCTGCTCGCGGCCTACATGGGCCTCGTTCTCGGGGTCGTCAAACCGGTTGCATCGAGGCTGATTCAGACGCACGTGAGTGCCCCGCGTCGCTTGTCGGCACGCGCCGTCAGCATCGTGCTGCTCGGGCTGCTTGCGTCGGCGGAGATCACGAGCCGCCTTGGCGTGTTCGCCATCATCGGCGGTTTCATCGTCGGCTTTGCGCTGCATGAAGATCGGGTGTTCGTCGAGCTTTGGAAGCAGAGGGTCAGTGGCCTCGTCGACACGCTGTTTCTCCCGCTTTTCTTCGTCTATACCGGGTTGCGTACGGACGTCACCGCCTTGCACGACCCTCAGGCGTGGATGGAGGGGGCGCTGATCTGCGCCATCGCCTTTGCCGGCAAATTCGGCGGCGGCTATTTATCGGCCCGCGCAGCGGGCGAGGATCGCCGCTGCGCGCTGATCGTCGGCGTATGCATGAACACGCGGGGCTTGATGGAGCTCATCGTGCTCAACATCGGTTACGACCTCGGCGTATTCCCCAAGCAAATGTTCACGACGCTCGTTGTCATGGCCTCCGCGAGCACGTTCATCGCCACCCCGCTCATTCGCCGCCTGATCGGCCCGGAGCGTATCGGAGGCGAAATCCCAGGTATTGCCGCCGCGCACGAATAGCGTCGGCTTGCCGCGTCACCTCGTTCCATCCTCACCTCACGGAGTCGCTAGCTTATGAAGCTTTATTACAGTCCCGGCGTCAGTTCTCTTGCAGCCCACATCGCCGCCAAGGAAGGCGGCATCGCACTGGACCTCGTGAAAGTCGACTTGAAGACCCACCTGACCGACAGCGGCGAGAACTTCTTGGGAATCAACCCGCGCGGCTACGTGCCGGCACTGAAGCTCGACAACGGGGCGTTGCTGACGGAAATTCCGGTCATCCTCGAATGGCTGGCGGACGAAGCGGCGGGGGAAGCCCTGATGCCGGCCGACAGGATCGCGCGGCATCGCGTGCGGCAATGGCTCGCCTTCATCAGCGCCGAGATCCACAAGCAATGCTTCTACGCGCGCGCCGAGATGGGACCCGATACAGCCAAAGCGGCACGCGGCAAAATCGCCCGCCGCCTGGCCGAGTCGAACGAACGCCTTGGCGAGACGCCGTACTTGACCGGCGCATCGTTCACGGTAGCCGATGCCTACCTGTTCACGGTGTTGAACTGGATGCCGCGCTTCGACGTGAACCTGGGCGTCTACCCTCACTTGCAAGCCTTCGTCGAACTGATGCTCGAACGGCCCGCCGTACGCGATGCGCTGTTCGAAGAGGGCATCCTGGAGGCGTTGCTCGAGCGCCTCATGTGAAGATGGCCGGCATGGGTCCGCATAGCGTTTCCAGTCCCGGCTCCCGGCTTTTGGATGGCGAGGAACCGTTCTTCACCGCGTTCGCGCGCGAATTCATGCTGGATCCGGACATCGTCTATCTCATGGCCGGTCAAAAGGGTGTCATGCCCGCGCCGGTTCTGCGGGGCCTGAAGGAGGACATCGACGCGTTGGCGCGCGAGCCGTTTCCCGTTTATGCCGAGGATCCGCTCGTCACGCGTGCGGTACTGGCGCGCAGTTACGGCGCGCATGTCGATGAGATGGCGATTGCCCGCAATGCGACCGATGCGTTGACGCAAATATTGATGGGCATCGACTGGCAGCCGGGCGACGAAGTCCTCGTCAGTCCGCTGGAGCATCCTGCGGCGATCGCCACGCTCTTGCGAATCGCGTGCCGCTACGGCGTGATCATCCGCGTATTCGGTCTGCCCGGCCCGGCCGAAGCGACGGAGGCGGCCATCGTGGACGCCGTGGCGCGGCGCATCGTGCCGGGCCGCACGAAGGTGCTGTTTTTTTCCTCGCCGCTTTGGCCGAACGGCATGCGAATGCCGGAGCGGGCACTGGCGCGGCTCGCGCAGACGCATAACCTCATCACCGTCGTGGACGGCGCTCACTTCGCCGGCATGCTGACGCCCGCGCTGTCGGCCAGCGGCATCGACTTCTGGGCGATGAGCGGCCACAAATGGCAGTGCGGCCCGGGCGGTACCGGTCTGCTCTATGTGCGCAACCGGGTAGGCGAGGCGAATCCGAACCCTTTGCCTCGCCTGCACCTGATCCGCAGCGCGGCGATACGGGACGTTCCTCACGACGGCTCTCGCCCCGACGGCTTCGATATCGGTGCGGCGCTGACGCTGTCCGGTGCGCCCGAAGGCGGCCTTTGGCGTGCGCTGTCGAACGTCTGCCGGCGCTGGGACGAAATCGGCCGCCCCCGGATCGAGGCCTGGATTTTGGCGTTAGCCGACTATATGCGCGGGCGCATCGCCGAGGCTTTCGGCCCGGACGCGCTGCTGCAACCGACACACGATACGGCGCTCGCGTCGGGCATCGTCGCCTTCAATCCGTTCGCCGCCCCCGCTCACCGGGAGGATCTCGCATTGAACGAGGCATTTCGCAAACAACTGTTTGCCCAATACCGGATACGGATTTCCGGCGGAGCGCTCGGACCGTCGGGGTGGCCTGCGCTCCCCCACGATCCGCCCGGCGCCTTCATGGCCGGCACGATTCCCAATCGCGATCCGCATCGACTGAATGCCATGCCTTTGGCCCATCCGCACCGCGCGAATGCCTGCGTATGGACGCACCGCGCCCAAGTGGATCATTTCGTGACCTGCGCGCGGCAACTGGCCCGCAAACTCGAGCATGGGCACTTTCATGGATGACGACGCGGCGTTCACCTATCCCCCCGATTTGGGCGCCCCGCGCTATTTGAGCGACGACGAGCGCAAGCGGTTGCTCACCGAAACATGGGCGTCCCGTCCGCCCGATGCGGCGCTCTGGATCTTTGCCTATGGCTCGTTGATTTGGCGTCCGGCGCTGCCCGTTGCCGAAACGGTCGGCGCGGTGGTCGACGGTTATCACCGCGGGCTCTGCCTTTGGTCGTGTTTGAGCCGAGGAACGCTTGAAGCACCGGGGTTGGTCCTGGCGCTCGACGAGGGTGGGCGATGCGAAGGTGTCGTGCATCGGATCGACGCCACACAGGCCGAAGCGGCGCTGGCGACGCTGTGGGCACGCGAGCTCGTCATGGATTCGTATCGGCCTCGCTGGTTGGCCTGCCGGCTCGCCGATGGGCGGCGCGTGACGGCGTTGGCCTTCGTGATGCGGCGCGGCGCGTTCAACCATGCGAGCGACACGCCCGATACGCTGGTGCGGCACGTGCTGCGGCACGCGGTGGGGACCCAGGGAAGCGCGCTCGATTATCTCGTTCAAACGGTCACGGCGCTGCGAGCGAACGGCATCTTCGACGGGGACTTGGAGGGGCTGCTGCACCGGTGCGCCGATTGGCCCGCCGCCCCGGGGCGGCCCGTTTGCGGCCCTTGTTCCTAATCGGACAATGCCCCTACGCACGGAGAGGCTTCTGTCGCCCCGCCAGCGCCGATGCGGCCCGTTTGGCACAATGCCCTTTCCTTTTTCTCAGTAGCCGCTTGCGGGGCGCGGCGCCGTGCAGCGGCGTCAAGCCGATGCCCCGCCGCGCTCCTCGACGATGATTCCGTTCTCGGTACTCGATCTCTCGCCCGTTCCCCTCGGCCAAACGCCGGCGGACGCCTTCCGCCACTCGCTCGATCTTGCCCAGCACGCCGAAAGGTGGGGCTATCGGCGCTTTTGGCTGGCCGAGCATCACAACATGCCAGGCATCGCCAGCGCCGCGACGGCCGTCGTCATCGGCCATATTGCGGGCGGCACGAAAACGATCCGCGTCGGCTCGGGCGGCGTGATGCTGCCCAATCATGCACCGCTCGTCATCGCCGAACAGTTCGGCACGCTGGCCTCGCTCTATCCTGACCGGATCGACCTCGGACTCGGCCGCGCCCCGGGCACCGATCAGACCACCGCCCGGGCACTGCGCCGCGATCTGCATGAGAGCGCGGAACGGTTCCCCGACGATGTCGTCGAGCTGCAACGCTACTTCGCCGAGCCGGTGGCCGGACAGCGCATACGCGCCGTGCCGGGCGCAGGACTGAACGTGCCGATTTGGCTGCTCGGCTCGTCATTGTTCTCTGCGCAACTGGCCGCGGGGCTCGGTTTGCCGTTCGCGTTCGCGTCGCACTTCGCCCCCGATCATCTGCTGACCGCGTTGAACGTCTATCGGTCGCAATTCCGGCCGTCGGCCGCGCTCGACAAGCCTTATGCGATGGTCGGCGTCAATCTGTTCGCCGCACAGACCGACGCGCAAGGCGAACGGCTGTTCACGTCGCTGCAGCAGCAATTCATCGCCTTGCGGCGCGGCACGCCCGGGCAGTTGCCGCCCCCCGTGGATATGCTCGACGCGTCGGACATGGAACTCGCCGGCGTGCGGCATGCGCTGGCGTGCTCGGTCGTCGGCAGCCCGGAAACCGTGCGTGCGGGGCTCGAATCGATCATTGCTCAGACGCAAGCCGACGAACTCATCTTGACGGCGCAGATCCACGACCATGCCGCCCGCCTGCGCTCGTTCGAAATCGGCGCGCAAGTGCGGGACGAGATGGCGGCTGCCCGCTAGCGCACCGAGCGGCAAGCGGGCCCTGGGCTTGCTGCAAAACACTTGCACAGCGGCAGTCGTTTCCGCCGAGGAGCAACGGATATGGATGCAATCGATCGAACGCTCGCGCGCGCCGCCCTCGTCGCCGCTCTGACGGGCGCAGCGCTAGGCAGCACAGCCGTGGCCTGGGCACAGCATGCAACGACGGACGTGGGCGCCTCGATGGTCCAAACGCCGCAATCGCCGGCGAGCGGAGTGAGCGCCCACAACCCCGACAACATGCCGATCAAGCGGCCGAAAAAGCCGCCCCGCGATCCCATGGCGCGGCGGCCGCCCGCGAGCGCTACCGAGCCGAAATGAAGGACCGGCAACCGGTCTGAAGGACCCCGGCGCCCCTGCCGAGCGCCGGGGCTAGGCCACCCTTGCGCGGCCTGTTCGACAAACGCAACGGCAACGACGAGCCCGCCCCGCTCTCCTGCGCATCGTCCCCCTCACTGACCACGAACGACCGAACCCCGGGAATATCGCGCCGGGCCTGCCGGTCATGCGTGTCGAGCGACGCGCCGTTACTCTGCGCGCCGCTCACCGCTCGCGATGCCGTTCCGTTCCGACAGGAGGATGAAGAGATGGACCACGACGATGACCGCAACGGTCAGGCGGCGACGAATCGCCGCCGCTTTCTCAAATGCATGGCCTGGGCCGGCGCCGGGACGCTCTGGACGATGCATGCCGGCGTGCTGCAGGCACGCACCCTCGGCGAGGCAAACGGCGTCAATGCGGATACCGGCGCCGAGAACGACGATCTCGAAGACGCCACCTTCAGCTTCGTGCAAATCAGCGATTCGCATATCGGGTTCACGAAAGCGCCGAATCCGGACGTCACGGGCACGCTCAAGGCATCGCTCGCCCGCATCGACGCGCAGCGCGCCCAGCCGGACTTCATCATCCACACGGGCGACCTCACGCATTTGTCGCGGCCCGACGAGTTCGATACCGTCGATCAGCTGATGCGCGGCTCGCGCTCGCGTCGCGCGTTCTTCGTGCCCGGCGAGCACGACGTCATCGGCGACAACGGCAAAGCGTTCTTCGACCGCTTCGGCGAAAAGCAAACCGAGGGAGGCTGGTACAGCTTCGACCATCGCGGCGTGCACTTCGTCGCACTCGTGAACGTGCTGAACCTGAAGGGAGGCGGCCTCGGCTGGCTGGGTGCGGACCAACTGGCATGGCTCGCGCAAGACCTCGCATCGCGCACTTCCGAAACGCCGATCGTCGTGTTCGCTCACATGCCGCTGTGGTCGCTCTATCCGTCATGGGGCTGGGGCACCGACGATGCAGGCCAAGCGATGACCCTGCTGCGCCGGTTCGGCTCGGTGACGGTACTCAACGGCCACATCCATCAAATTCAACAAAAGGTGGAGGGCAACGTCACGTTCTACACGGCTCGCTCGACGGCTTACCCGCAGCCTGCCCCGGGCGTCGGTCCAGGCCCCGGTCCGCTCAAAGACGTCCCGCCCGACCGGCTCGCGTCCTACCTGGGCGTACGCGAACTACGCCATGTGCAAGCGGGCCGCACGCTCGCGCTGACGGACGAGGCGCTGTCATGAAGATCGAGGCCAAACCGATCGTCGCCGGCCGCCGAGCGGTCGTACGCGCACTCGCCGCGGCCCCGCTTGCCGCGCTCTTGGGGAGCCGGTTCGCGCCCGCTGCGTCCGCCGCGTCGAACGGCGCGAACGACGCGGGCAGCGCCGCCAAGGACGCCCCGACCTATCGCATCGAGATTCACGATTTCGCATTTGCACCGAAAGCACTGACGGTGCCGGCCGGCGCGCGCATCATCTGGGTCAATCGCGACGACGAACCGCACACCATCGTCAGCGCGGCCGGTGCCTTCAAGCCGTCGCACGCGCTCGACACGGGCGATTCGTTCGCAGCCGTGCTTCGAACGCCGGGCACCTACGGCTACTTTTGCGGCATCCATCCGATGATGGTCGGCACGATCGTCGTACGGTGAGCCATGAAACCGGCCAGCTCACCTCGGATCATCACGGCAGCGCGCGTACGGGGCGCGCCGCTCGGCCGACGATCGCTCGACTCGGCGCAGCCGCTTGGGAATAAACTCGACGCATCTTCAGTCATTCAGCGGTCAACCACGGAGGCGTCCCAGGTGGCCGAAAACGACAAGCATGCGTCGCCAGCTCAGGCCGAGGGAGCCGCGTCGGGCGACGCCGACGAAGCGGCCCGCAGCCGCCGCTTTCAGGAAGCGGCGCTGCCTCATCTCGATGCCGCATACAACCTCGCGCGCTGGCTCAGCGGCAACGCGGGCGACGCCGACGATATCGTTCAAGACGCCTTCATGCGCGCCTTTCGCTTCTTCGATACGTTCCGCGGCGAAAACGCCCGGCCGTGGCTGCTCGCGATCGTGCGCCGCACCTGGTACACCGAATGGCACCGACGAACCCATTCGCGCGAAGTGGCGCAGTTCGACGATGAGCTCGATGAAACGAGCGTGTTCGACGAATCGTGCGCGGTCTATGCCGATCCGCAAACGCTATTGCTGAAAGGCGAGCACGCGCGGCTCGTTCGAGAAGCGCTTGCGCGCCTGCCCGTCGAGTTCCGCGAGGTGCTGATCCTGCGCGAGCTCGAAGACATGAGCTATCGCGACATTGCCGTCGTCGCCGATTTGCCGATCGGCACCGTGATGTCGAGACTCGCACGCGGCCGGCGCAAACTTGCGGCCATGCTCGCGCCGCTGCGCGACGAACGCGGCGCCGGCGTCGACACGATCGCCAAGGAGGAACCCGATGGACTGCAATGAAGCCCGTCTGCTCCTAGACGCTCGCCACGATCGCGAGCTGTCCGCCGCGGAGTCGCGCCGCATAGAGCAGCATCTTTCGACATGCGCCGAGTGCCGGCGCGAAGCGCAAGCGTTACGCGCCGTAAGCGAGGCGACGCGAACAGCCGATTACTTCGCAGCGCCCGACGCGCTGCGCGCTCGCCTCGTCGCAGCACTGCCTGAAACCCATAGCGAGCGGCCCCGTTCGCGGCCGTTCGGCTGGACGTGGGGCGCGGGGCGCGCACCAGGCGGCGAGCGCGGCGCCAACGCCCGCGGGCGTGCCGCCTCGCTCGGGTGGCCCGCCGGCATCGCAGCGGCGGCCGCGGTGCTGGCCGTCAGCGCCGCGCTCGTTCTGCACCGGCCCGGCGGCACGCAGGCGCCGTTCGTCGAGGAACTCGTCGCGAGCCACGTCCGCGCACAGTTGTCCGGCCACGACATCGATGTGATCTCGTCCGATCAACATACCGTCAAGCCCTGGTTCAACGGCCGGCTCGATTACGCACCTCCTGTCGAGGACCTCGCCGACCAAGGCTTCGCACTGACGGGCGGCCGGCTCGATTACATCGATCATCGGCGCGTGGCAGTGCTCGTGTACCGATACCGCAAACATGTCGTGGACGTCTATGTGATGCCGGAAACGGACGCCGCCGCGCGCCGGGCCCCGGCCTCGCTGACGAGCGACGGCTACGCACTCGCGAGTTGGCGCGACCGCGGCATGACGTGGTGGGCCGTCAGCGATGCGGAGCCGGCCGTGCTCGACGCGCTGCGTGCGGCGCTCGCCGCACGCTTGAGGGGCTAGACGGGCTAGACGGGCTAGAGGGGCTAGAGCGGCGCCGCGTCGTGAGGGTTCGACAACGCAGTCCCTTACTGCGCGACGGAGGGCTCACTCGGCGACATCGTGTCGATCAAGTGCAAGAGCCGCGACGGATCGAGCGGCTTGACGAAGTGGTGATGAAACCCGGCCTCTCGGCTGCGACGACGGTCGGCGTCCTGTCCATAGCCGGTCAGCGCGACGAACAGGCAACCGCTGCGCGAATGCTCGTTGCGCAACCGATGCACGAGCGCGTAGCCGTCCATCATCGGCAAGCCGATGTCGATGACGAAAATTTCCGGGGCGAATTGCGAGGCGATTTCGAGCGCCGCCGCCGGATCGCTCACCGCCTGCACTCGATGTCCATAGGCCCTCAATAGCTCGGCCAACGCCTCGAGGCCGTCGACGTTGTCGTCGACGAGCAGCACGCGCCGCGCGACGGTGCGAGGCGGCGCCTGTGCATGCGCGATGCCCTGTCTCGTTCGAGGCGCGGCGCGCCGCCCCGGCACGCGCACGACGAACGTGCTTCCATGTCCTGGCCCGTCGCTGGCGGCGCTTGCTTGGCCGCCATGCATGTCGATAAGGTTCTTGACGAGCGCCAAGCCGATCCCGAGGCCGCCTTCGGCCCGATCCAGATCGCGCTTGCCTTGAAAAAACAACTCGAATACGCGTGGCAATACATCAGGCGCGATGCCCATGCCGTCGTCTTCCACGCTGACGGCGATCATGCCCTGCTCCTCTAGCCGCGCACGCAGCTGCACATGGCCGCCCGTGGCCGTATAACGAGCCGCGTTCGTCAGCAAGTTCGAGACGACCTGTGCAAGACGCGTCGCATCGACCTCCCAAACGAGATCGGGCTCGATGTCGATCGATAGCCGATGCCCGCGCTGCTCGAGCAGCAGATTCGCCATCTCGACGGCGTTCGCCAGCACGTCGTCTACGCTCACCGTTCGTTTCTTCAGTTCGATCTTGCCGCGCGTGATGCGCGAGATGTCGAGCAAGTCATCCACGAGCCGTACGAGATGATCGACTTGCCGCGCGATGATGTTCTGCTCGCGTAACGTCGCGCCGTCGGTATGCAAGCGCATGAGCCGCAACGCGGTGACGATCGGAGAAAGGGGATTGCGCAACTCGTGCCCGAGCATCGCCAAAAACTCGTCTTTCTCGCGACTCGCGGCCTGTAACGTCGCCTCGGCGCGATGGCGGCGCTCGACCTCGCGCTCGAGGGCCTGTGCCTTCTGCTGCCAAAGCGCAACCAGGCGATGCGCGTCGGATTCGTCGGTCTCGGCCAACAGTTCGCTCGGCAGCACGTGCGTATGCGCCGCGCAGATGTGTTGGAACACGGGGCTATGTTCCGCGCCTCCGAAGAGTCCCTGAGGATAAGCGCAGAACAACGTAAAGGCGCAGCGCCGCGCCAGCTCGTTCCACAGTTCCTCGAGACGTAATGCGGCTTCATGATGGCCCTGTTCGCATAAAACGCTCACCATCTCGCCGAATGCATGGACGGGGCCGCTGCTTTGTGCGGTCACTGCCGCCATCAGCGCGCCGATCGACGCGTAAAAGCGTTCTTCGTCGGGCCAGCCGTCGACCATGAACCGCGAGAGCGCCGCTTGCGCTTCGAGCGCCACGAGCCCCTGCAGCGGCGACGCCTGCTCGGCATCGGCTGGATGCAATTGATGCAAACGCGCTGCGACCGCCGCAAGATGCGAGGGCGTAGCGATGACGATGGCCCGCCCGGCCGAACGCAGCGCGCGGCTCGCGAATTCGGCGATCTCCGTCACGAGCAGGGAATCCGCGTGATAAAAGCGGACGAAGTGCCCTGTCTCGTGCTTCGGCGAAGGAAAAGCTGTTGCGGCTACTGCCATTTCGCAGGACCTCGCGGCTCGGGCGTCGCGCGTTGGGGAAACGGGAATCGGCCGTAAGCGGTGTTGCTGGCGCCCGACAATAAGCGCGCGCAATGCGCGCCTCCGATCCGGGTGAGCAAGCATCGGACCTGAGGCAGCGGTCATGTCGGGGTCGGAGCAGTAATGCCTACGTCGCGTGCCTTGGGCCGCCTTCAGGCGCCGTGGGACGCATGCTTCAACTAGACGTTCCATGCGGAAATCGCAGGATTCCACCGCTTTCGCGCAGATGATCGGACACCCGCGGCAAGCGCCTCGTAGCGGGCCAAGCCGCTTGCGCACCTGTACCAGGCGTCACTACGAATCGCCGAGCACGCCGGCTCGTGCTCGTTCTCTAGAATGGGCGCGCCTAAAAACGTGCTTCGCCCGCATTGATTCGCTAGAAGCGATTTTCTCGACGCCTCAGCGGCGTAGCGGCGGGGCCTCCAAGTAAGGGACGGAACGCATCAGATGGGATATCTCGGTTCAATTGCTTCGGATTTCGGCCAATCGATTCAGCGCCGGGCGGCGTCGACGTCAATCCCGGCAGCGCGGCCCGCCGCCGCGCAGTCGAGCACCGGCAAGCACGGCGCGCAAACGTCGGCCGATCGGGGTGTCCATGCCGCTCTCGAAGCGCAAGCCAAGGCCGACGCGAATCCTCGTGATGCATCGGCGGCCGCGAACGCCGCGAAGGCCTGGGACGACGCAAGCTTTGCGATTCAACGTGAACTCGTGGCGCGCAGCAAGCAAAACCAAAACAGCTCGCCGCCGAATCTGAAGAAGCTGACCGAGCAGATTCTTGCGCGCTATTCGTCTCGAGACGCTCATCTTTCGACCGCCGCCAATACGGCGCAAAAGTACGCTTCGAACGAATTGGACGTTGCCGGCAAGATGAAGCAGGCCGGCGCCTCGCAAGCGCAGTTCGAGCGCTATATGCGCGTGCCGGGAGAGCTCGATCGGCCCAACGAAGGGTTTTTCCGGCTCTTGCGGACCAGCGAGCAGGATGCGGACGATGCAAAGGCCGCGGTTCGAAAGGCGTTGAACGACGTAAGCGGCTCGCAAGAGGTCGTGGCCCAACAAGATCTGGCGCTCGGACACGATGCGCCTGCCTCGTTGAAGCGCTACGTCAACGATGTCGGCCAAGCGAAGATCGATGCGCTCGAGACCGACCGAATCGCAAAAGGCGAGGACGGTGCCCAAGCACTGCAATCGAAATGGCCCGGCGTGAGCGCATCGATCAAAGCCGAGCTGCTCGATGCGGCGCTCGAGGCGACACCGGCCGACGATAAAGGCCATGTGCTCCTGAGCGACGCGCCGGAGAACATCGACGCCGTCATGCGCCGGCAGGCCAATGCCATCATCACGCGCATCTCGCCGGCAGGCGCGAACAGCGCATCGTGCGCAGGCAAGGACAACGGTGCGGCAAACGCCGTGATGAGCGCGCTCTCCGTTGCCGAGCGCCAATGGAACGCCATGCAGATCAGTCCGAAGCTCTATGGCGCGCGCAGCACCGGCGCAATGGACGACCCACGACTCGTCAGCAGAGATCAACTGTTCACCGCCGACGATCTTTACGACACCAACCCGCAAGATTCGGGGCCTAAGGGCGTGAATTTCATCCCGGCTTCGCCGAACGCAGGCGACGTCAGAGTGGCGGCCGACGGCGGGATCGGCGACAGACGTTTCGCCACCGCTTTGGCCGGTCTCGCGCAGGAAAACCCTCAAGCGATCCAGGACGCGATTTCCTACGACTCGGCCTCGGGCAATTTCACCGTCAAGCTCTATCGGCAAGAAGGATCGAACGACAAACCGCACCGCATCGACATCACGGTGACGCAAAGCGATCTGGCGCAGAACTTCGCCCACCACGGGTCGGGGGTGTTCTCATCGGGGCAGCATGGCGCGCCGGGCGCGCCGATCGACGACCCGAGAATCTGGCCCAACGTGATGGAAGCCGCCTACGCCAAGCTGCACGCGCCTCGGTCGGCCAACGGCCACGCCGCTTCGGCTTTTAGCGATGCAGCTTATAAAAACATTTCGCTCGAGCAAGACGCGAAGGACGCGCTCTATGCGCTGACCGGCGACGGCGGCCGTTCGCTTTCGACGAAGCTTCCCGATTGGCCTGACGACGGTATCGGGACGATCAACGACGAACTCGACGACATCACCAAAGCAATCGCCAACCACCAAATCGTCACGCTCTCTACGAGCAGCGACCTCTGGCGCGACGGGTACGACGCGCTCGGGCCTAACCAAACGTACGAAGTCGTCTCGGCTAGCCGCGACAAGTCCGGGGCTGCGACCGCGCAAGTGCGCAGCGTCATGGCATCGGCTGCGCAACTGCCGGAGAAAGATTACCTCTCCGACTCGAATGCATCGGCGGAAGCGGCGCGCACCGATACGGTCACCATCTCCCTCAGTCGCGCCCTGGGAGACTACGATTTCTCCGAGATTCGGATCGGCTCCTCGCAGCCGCAGTAAACGGCAGTGAGTCGCAGTGAATCGCGCTGAATCGAAGTGGATACGAGCGAGCCGCAGCGTGCGCTTCGGTCTCGGGACCGAACACTAGCGCTGCGTCGCTAACGCCAGCGCGATCCTATCCGCCAATTGCCCGAGCACGCGGCTCAACGCGTCGGCGATGGCGGTCGAATCGCTCCCGGTCATCGGCTCGCTCAACGATACGGCTTGCGTCGTGACGGCTCTGGCGGGTTGGCCGGCGGTCAGCGTCCAACTGCCTTCCAACGTGAGACGGCCATCGGTGTTCGCGTTCGCGCGCAGATCGAGCACGGTCACGACGATGCCGCGCGCGCCATCCGGCGCCGGCGCGTCAGGCAACACGAACGTGCCGCCCGGCAGCCGCGCGAGCAGATCTTGCGCCAACGCACGGCGCATCATCTGCCCAAGCGGCGCGCCCCATCTATCGTTCTCGCGCACGGTAAGCCGATGGGCCGAGTCCTGCGCAACGATCTCGGGCCGATCCAGCGCTGCGGGCACGCGTACGGCACCCAACTGCACGGGGGTCATGCTCGCCGTCGCCAGCGGCGCGCCCGGCGGCGGCACGGCGTCGAGCGAGAAGTAGCGCGTGGGCGGGCTGTGTCCGCAGGCAGCCAACGCAAGCGTCACCGCACCGAGCGCCGTTCGCAATACATGCCTCGCGCTCCGATGCGTCGTGAATGGACATCCAACGGGCGCGCGGCAAGCGTCGATGCTTGCCGCGCTGTCGTTCGCTCTCATTGACCGCCTCCTTGCTTGCCTCGCACGAGCGCTTCCGGATGCCGGTCGAGATAATCGGCCAGCGCACGCACGGAGCGCGCCATGTCGGTCAACTCGCGCAGCGCTTCGGGCAGATCGTTCTGCCGCATCGGGTCGCCGCCGATCGTGCGATTCGCGGCTGCCACCGCGCTATCGGCCTCGCGTGCGGTTTGCCGCAACTGCGTCACGAGCGGGCCGATCTGCGGCGAGACTTCGCGCAACGTGCGGTCGATCTGCGCGACCGAGCGGTCGAGATGGTCGAGGCTGTCCGAGATTTTCGGCGACGAAGACAATTCGCGAATGCGGCCGGCAATGCGGCGAATATCCTCGCCCGTTTGCTCGATCGGCAACGCATCGATTTTCGTCATGACTTGATCGGCCTTCGTCATGACGCCGTCGGCTTTGGCCAAGATCTCGTCGACGTCGCCCGAGGATACAGTGGGAATGTCGGTCTCGCCGTCGCGCGAGGCCAGCGTCGCGCTCGGCGCACGCTGGACGAAATCGAGCGCGACGCCGCGTTGGCCGATGAGCGGCGGATCTTGCGCGAGCCGCGCCCGCAACCCCGAGGCGATCAGACGCCGCAGCATGTCGTCGACGACGGGACGCCAGTTGCCGTCGGCCGGCTTGGCGGTATCGGACAAACCGAGCTTCGTCGAATCGAGTGCAATCTCCACGGGCGTGTCGAGCGTACCCGTGCGGGCGTCGTAGCGCAGCCCCACGTGCGACACTTCGCCCACGCGGAAGCCGCGCAGCCGCACCGGCGCCCCTTCGTCGAGTTGCCCGACCGCGCCCGAAAAACGGACGACGTACGTCACGATCGGACCGCCCGGCGCATAGGCGCGACCGCTGCCGATGAAATGGCGCGTCGATGCGCCCGAGCCCGGGTCCATGACGATTTCTGGGCCGCCGAGCATTGCTTTGGCAGTGCTCGGATCGCTCAGATTCAAGTGCGCGCCCTTCACCCAGAAGCGCGTGCCGCTGCGCAGGTACCGCTTCGCACTGCGATCGATCTCGACTTCGACATCGACGTGGCGGCCGTCGTCGTCGAGCGTCACATCCTTGACTTCGCCCACCTTGACGCCGCGCAGCGTGACGGACGTGTCGTCGGCCTTCATGCCGTACCCGTCGTCGAAGACGACCGTGACAGTTTCGCCGCCGTGCACGAGCGCGCGGATACCGAGCCAGCCGGCGATGCCGCAGGCAGCGATGGGAACGGCCCAGATCCAGCCCGGCCAGCGCGTGCGGCGCACGTCGGCCGCTTCGGTGTGGCGGTCGCGCTGCTCGGTCATGTGCGCCTCGCTCTAGCGGCGTCCCACATGAGCCGCGGATCGAATGCGCGCGAAGCGGCCATCGTCAAGATGACGACGAGCGCAAAAGCCGTCGCGCCGTCGGCCGGGCGCGAACTCGCCAAGCCGTCGAAGTCGATCAGCGGCGTGAACGCGGCTATCGTGAACACGTCGACGTTCGACCAGCGGCCGAGTTCGTCGATGAGCCGGAACAGAAACGTCTTCGTGCGCAAATGACGGTCCGAGCGGCGAAGGATCGACACGATGAACCAGCCCATGCCGGCCAGCTTCATGAACGGAATCGCGATGCTCGTGCAGACGATCAGGAGGCCGAGCGGCCAGAGGCCCGCCTTGAACAGCTCGAAGACGCCGTCGATGATGCGGTGCCTGACGTCGTGGCCGAGTTCGACGGAAAGCGTCATCGGAAACAAATTGGCCGGAAAAGCGAGAACGAAGGCGGCGAGGCTCAACGCCGCGGCGCGCGCTACGGCATCGGGCTTGCGCTTGCGAAGGACCAGTCCGCAGCGCGGACACGGGCGCCCTGCTTCCTCGACCGGGGCGATCAAATCGCATGCCGTGCACGAGAGCACGCGATCGCCGGGCGCGACTTGGCGCTCCGGCGCAATCGCCCGCCACACCGTGCGGCGATCGAGCGTGGCTCGCGTGAGCATCGACATGAACGCGGCGGCGACGAAGCAATAGCCGCCCGCGTCGATCGACCCCGTCAGATCTTGCGTGACGCGCGAGTAGCCGACGAAGCAGCCGATCAGGAAGACGTCGGGCATCGCCCACGCATCGAGCCAGGCCGTCCAGCGATAGCAGCGCCCGAGCCAACGGGGACGCCAACCGCGCATGACAGCCACGAGCACGACCGATAGCGCGCCGAAGCGTACGAGCGGCAGCACGATCCCCGTCAGGCCCAATATGATCGCCAGCAATTCGAACCGCTCGCGCCACATCGATACGATGCCCGAACTCAGCACGGAGGAGCGCTCCGCGCCGAGCAGGTGAACCGTCATGAGCGGCGACAGATTACCGGGCAACAGCAGGACGAACGTCGTCAGCGAACACGCGAGCGCCGCGCCGATCGAGCGGCCGTTCGTCCGTTCGAGCGGATAGTGGCACGTACGGCAGCGTGCGAGCAGCGGGCCGGTGAGTGCCGACGTATCGGCGAGCGTGCCGCATTCGGGACAGCCGATCGTCATGGCGCCTCGCTCGCAGCAGGCCCGCGCCGCCATGCGCGCGCGAGGGGAGCGGCCCGCCGCTCGGCGGCAGGCAAACGGCAAATGCGCATCATCATGATCGCCTCCGCGCTCGCAAACGAGCAGTAAACGGGGACAAAGGGGGAGATAGCACTGGCGTCAGCATGCGGCGTGCCCGCAGATGGGGCATGCGCCTCATGCTCAGAGAATTCGTCGGCGAGGAGAAGCGGCGCGCCGCACGGTCTGCCGCTGCGGGAAATCATTTCCCATGCGACACTCGACGACGTGCGCGCGATGACGGCGGCGACGTTTCGCTCTATCGCCGCTGTGGGCGCGCTGACCGCGTGACGCAGACAGGACGGAAATCGAAGCCTACTTACTGAAGGTACGCAGCGTCGGCACGCGGCATCGCGGCGCCGTCGGAAGCGGTGCCCAGCTGCGCTGCTCGCTGCCGTTCTGCTCGCTGCCGTTCTGCTCGTTGCCGTTCTGCTCGTTGCCGTTCATTAAATTCGGAGAATTCGAACGATGTCCACTCCCGCCGGCCGCAGCGCCGAATGGTTCTTCGATTTCGTTTCGCCGTTCGCCTACTTGCAGCTCGAGCAGTTCCATAAGCTGCCCGCTTCGCTGCGCATCGAGCCGAAGCCTATCTTGCTCGGCGCCGTGCTCGCCCACTGGGGACAAAAGGGGCCGGCCGAAATTACGGCCAAACGCGTGTTCACCTATCGGCATGCGCTTTATCGCGCGCAAACGCTAGGTATCGCTTACCGGATGCCGCCTGCTCACCCGTTCAATCCGATCAAAGCGCTGCGTTTCGCTATCGCGATGGGCGGCGCGCTCGACGTCGTGACGCGCATCTTTCGATACATCTGGCGCGACGGGCACGACGTGAGCACACCCGAGGGCTTCGCCGCGCTGTGCCAAGCGATGAATTTTCCGGAAGGCGTCCAGGCCGTCGAAGCGACGGAAGTCAAAGAAGCGCTTCGCCGCAACACGGACCGCGCGATCTCGCTCGAGGTTTTCGGTGTGCCGACGTTCGTGCTCGACGGCGAGCTGTACTGGGGCGAAGACGCGACCGACCTGTTCACCGCCTGCGTCGCGTCGCGCGCGTGGCTCGACTCGCCGGAAGTGCGCCGCGTGAGCGCGTTGCCCGTGGGCGTGCAGCGCGGCGCATCGAGCCCGTCTCCCACGTCTACGCGCCGATAACGACCTGCGCGCCGCGCCGGACGCCGGGCGCCCGGGCATCAGCCGCGCGCGGCTTGCGCACATTGCCGCGTGGTCGATCGAGCCAACCGTGTCCGTCGTCGCACGAGATCATGCGGCGACGAGCCCGGTCATCGGCTTCGCGCCACCGTTCGTCTGCGGAAAAAGCGTCGCGAACGTGCGGTGGGGATCGAGACCGAACGTTTCGCTCGCCGCACCCGCGATGAGGGCGTCGAGCGACGCCGTCGGCCGCAAGTCGCGGCCTTCGTAAAGATCGGCCGCGCGCAAGCCCGGCCAGTCGGCGAGCACGCGTCCGCCGCGCACGGCCCCGCCGACGAGCATCGCCGCGGCCCCGGTGCCGTGATCGGTTCCGCCCGTGCCGTTGACGGCGACCGTGCGGCCGAACTCGGTGGCAACCACCACCGTCGTCTTGTCCCAAACGGGCCCCAGGCCGTCGTGCATGGCGCCGAGCATTGCGTCGAGCGCTTTGAGTTGCGCCGCGAGCCGTGCGCTTTGCCCGCTGTGCGTATCCCATCCGAGCGTTTCGAGCATGGCGATGCGCGGCCCGTCGGGCTTGGCGAGGAAGCTCGCCGCCAGCTTGCCGAGGCTCGCGGCGTCGCCGCGCGCACGCTCGCCGCCCGCCATATCGCGCGCGGCCATCGCCGAACGCCAAAGCGGCCCGAGCTGTGCGTCGTGTTCGTAAAGCGCGCCTACGCGCAGCAAGAGATCGTCCGATGCGCTTGGTGATGCCGACGGCGCGTACGAGGCCACGTCGATCTTGCCGCGCAGCGCCGCCGGCACAGTCGGCGCAAATGCGACCGCTTCGGCTCGGGCCCGGCCGACCAGTGCGACAAGGCGGTTCAGCCAGCCGTCGCGCAGGCTGTACGGCGCGCTGCCGCCCGTCTCCAGTACGTTCTGCCCGTCGAAGTGCGAACGGTCGCGGTACGGCGTCGCCACCGCGTGGACGAGCAGCGCTTGTTTCTGCGCGTAGCGCTGCGCCGTCTGCTGCAGCGAGGGATGCAAGGCGAACAGGCCGTCGAGTCGCGTCGAGGCGGAGGTATCGACGGCGATCGGCCCGCGCAACGCCGCATAGGCCGGGTCGCCGTAAGGCACGACGATATGCAGGCCATCGGCCGCGCCGCGCTGGATGATGAAAACGAAGCGGCGATCCGATTCGACGCTCGCGAAGACCATCCGCGGCGCGACGAGCAAGGCGCCCGCCCCCGCGGCGGCCAAGCTCAAGAATGTGCGGCGAGTGGTCATGGCTCACCTTCTTTGAAAGTCGGGAGAGACGAGCAAGAGCGCGAGCGCCGTTTGCGCGCTTTCCGCGCGGGAAACGGCTAGCGCCGTAGCGGGACTCAAGGAGCCGCAGGTCAGCACCGGCCCGAGCGTGCGCGCATCGACGCGATCGCCGACGCGCGCCGCGATCCGCTGCGCGAGTTCGACGCGGCGCACGAGCGCATCGGGCGCAGCCCAGCTCGCAGCGACGTCGTCGTACCCGGCGGGAGAGCCGGGCCGCCAGACGCCCTGACCGAGCTGCGCGAGAAGCGGCGCGGCCTTCGCACCGTCGAGCCGACGCTCGCCGAGGCCGCGCAGCGTCGAGATCGTCCAATCCCACGGCGTCTTGAATTTGACCGGCCCGCTCGACCAAGCCTCGGGTGACGCGATCAGCGCGCGGTACACGGTAGGCAGATCGCCGCGGCTCGACCGGAATGCCTGCGAAAGCCGGGCGACGAGTGCCTGGCTCGGATCGTCGCCGGCGAAGTGACGGGCGAGTTTCGTCGCGACGTGCTGAGCAGTCGCGGACGCCGCCGCCAGGTCGTGCAAGATCGCAAGCGCTTGCGCTTCGCCGGGCTCGTCGTAACGCTCGCCCATGATCGTGCGCGCGCCGGGCTCGTGCAGCGCCGGGCGGAACACGAACGTGCCCGGCGCGCCGCCTGCCCCGCGCGGCCTGTTCGGCCCGATCGCCCCTTTAGGCCCGACGATGCTCCAGCCCGTCAGCGCGCGCGCGAATTCGGTGACGTCGTCCTGCGTGTAGCCGGTGCGTACGCCGAGCGTGTGCAGCTCCATGATTTCGCGGGCGAGGTTCTCGTTCAGCCCTCGCCTATGCTGCGGATCGCGTGCGTCGGCGCGCATTGCCGCGACGCTGTCGGGCCCCACGGAGCGCACTTGGTCGAGATAGACCTGCATCGCGGGATGACGCTCGACGGCGAGCAGCATGTCTTCGAAACGGCCCAGCACGTGCGGACGAATCGCCTCGGCTTCGAACGCCCCGGCCAGCGCGGCAACTTGCGGCTTCTCCGTCGAGATCGCGAAGTGATTGCTCCAAAAGTGCACGAGCCGCTCGACGAACGGCGCCGGCGTCGTCAGCGCGCTCTCCACGCGCGCGCCTACGGCGTCGCGATACGCATCGCGCACTTCGGTGCGAATCATCTTGCGCGCGGCGAGCTTGGCGTCTTCGTCAGCCCCGCTCGCCCCCTGCTGCCGGGCAGCGGCGAGCGACCGCTCGACCGACGGCGCATCGGGCAGCCCCGCCCAGGCGGGCGGTTGCGGGTCGTATCGGTCGAACTGCGCGAGCAGCCACCGCTTCGGGTCGGCGGGCGGCGGCTCGTCGCCGCGCGCGCCAAGGCCAAAGCGATTGAGCGCCACGGCTGCCTCGGTCATATGCGGTGAATCGGTCATGCATGCCCTCGTTCGGTGTCGGTCTCGACGGCGCATCGGCATGCCGTCCGCGCCGGCGAGCCGCGCAAACACGGGTCGAGCGTAGGCGATTCGCCGCTGCCGCGCGAGCGCTTTTTGCCCGGAACGAGCGAGCGCTCGGCGACGACTTTCCTAGCGCCTGCCCGCAGACGGCCTATTCTATGAGAACGCCGCGCTCTCGGTTGGCCGCCGAGCGCGGCCGCCCCGCTCTTTCCTCCTACGGAGGTCCGCCATGTCGATGAGTCCCACCCTGGAGGCATGCCTGCAGAACAAGGGCTGCCAATACGAAGTCCTACATCATCCCTACAGTCACTCGAGCATCGAAACGGCGTCGGCTGCGCACGTGCCGGGCGAGCGCCTCGCCAAAACGGTCTTGCTCGAGGACGAGCAAGGCTACGTGGCGGCGGTCTTGCCGTCGACGCACGCCGTCCGGCTCTCGGAAATCTGGGAGATGACGGGCCGCCACCTGACGCTCGCGAGCGAGACGGACATGCGCGAGCTCTTCAAGGATTGCGAGCCCGGCGCGCTGCCGCCCGTCTGCACCGAGTACGGGATGATGACGTTCCTCGACGAAGCGCTCGCGCAGCAGCCCGACGTCTACTTCGAGGCCGGCGATCATGAGGAATTGGTGCATATGTCGACCGACCAATTCCTCGCGCTGATGGATCGAGCGGAACGCGCCCGCTTTGCCCATCGGATGCAAAGCGTCTCGATGTAGCGTGGCGCTCGCCTTCGGGCGAGCCGCCGTCATGCTTCGACGCGCGGCCGCCCCGGTCTCGCGCCGAGCCTACCGCAGCGCATCAAAGAATCGGCGCCCGCGCGCCGGGGAAGGGCTATTGCGCCGAGGAATTTTGAAAACCTTTACGACCCGAACGGAACGGGCATAGAGTCGGGAAGCTAGACCGTCGTACGCCCGCTCCACCCATCGTCTCGAGGAGTGATTTTCATGGTTCTTCGGTTACTCGCCGTGCTGCCGTTCATCGGCATCTTGCTCGGCGTCCCCTTCGTCAATCGCGTCGAGCCGCTCGTGCTCGGCATGCCGCTCGTGCTTGCCTGGATCGTATTTTGGGTCGTCATGAGCGCCGCAGTCATGGCGCTCGTCTATCGGCTCGACCCGGCCAACCGCGCCGGCGCACAACCGACCGAGGAGGCCCGTTCATGAGCAGCGCCCTTCTCATCATCGCCGCCATCACCCTGGTCGCGCTCGGGCTCGGCTTGCGCGCCCGCAGCGGGCACGACATGAACCTCGAGCAGTGGTCGGTCGGCGGCCGCAGCTTCGGCACGGCATTCGTTTTTCTGCTGATGGCCGGCGAAATCTATACGACGTTCACGTTCCTCGGCGGTAGCGGATTCGCCTACGGCAAAGGGGCGGCGGCTTACTACATTCTGTCGTACGCCACGCTCGCCTACATCCTTTCATATTGGCTTCTGCCGCCGATCTGGCGCTACGCGAAATCCCATCGACTCGTGTCTCAACCGCACTTCCTGTCGAGCAAGTATGCAAGCCCTTCGCTGGGCGTGCTCGTCGCCATCGTCGACGTCGTCGCGCTCGTCCCGTATCTCGTGCTCCAGTTCAAAGGCCTCGGCATCATCGTCTCGACGGCCTCGTACGGCGCCATTTCGCCGACCGCCGCGATTTGGATCGGCGCGATCGTCGTCACCACGTACGTGACGATTTCGGGCGTGCGCGGCTCGGCCTGGAATTCGGTGCTGAAGGACATGATGATTCTCGCCATCGTCGTCTTTCTCGGCCTGTATCTGCCGATCCGGCTCTACGGCGGTTTCGGCGAGATGTTCCATGCGATCGATACGGCCAAGCCGGGCTTCCTCACGTTCCCCGAAAAAGGCTCGAGCGTCGCCTGGTTCCAATCGACGGTACTGCTGACTTCGCTCGGCTTCTTCATGTGGCCGCATACGTTCGGCTCGGTTTTCACGGCGCGCGACGAACGCATCTTCCGGCGCAATGCCGCCGTGTTGCCGCTCTATCAGCTCATCCTGCTGTTCGTGTTCTTCGTGGGTTTCGCTGCAACGCTGAAAGTGCCGGGCCTGAAAGGCAGCAACATCGATCTGTCGCTGTTCCATTTGTCGCTGCAGACGTTCGATCCGTGGTTCGTCGGCGTGATCGGCGCGGCCGGCGTGCTGACCGCGCTCGTTCCGGGTTCGATGATCCTGAACGCAGCCGCGACGCTGCTCGCCAACGACGTCTATCGCGGCGCGGTCGACAGGCAAGCCACCGATGCGACGGTCACCAAGATCGCACGCGTGCTGGTCCCGATCATCGCGCTCGTGGCGGTGTATTTCACGCTGCGCGGCGGCGAGACGATCGTCGCCCTGCTCTTGATGGGCTACAGCTTCGTCACACAGTTGTTCCCGGCCGTGGTGACGAGCCTGGCCGCGCGCAATTGGGTCACCAAGCAAGGGGCCACCGCGGGCATCGTGGCCGGAGTGGCCGTCGTCGCCTATACGACGCTCGCGCACGCGAGCATCGGTCAGTGGTTCCCGTCGCTGCCCAACGGGGTCAAGGATTTGAACATCGGGCTCGTCGCACTCGTGCTCAACGTCGTCGTGCTCGTGATCGTGAGCGCGCTGACGCAGCAGACGAAGGCCGCGAGACAATCGCAGGCGCATACGCTATGAGCACGCGCCGCGCCGACGGGATCAACCGCTGACGCGGGCCACCGCGCGGCGCGGCGGGAAACGTGCACCATGGCCCGCCGCGCGAAACCCAACCGCTCACGCCCGCTGCGCGCGGCGGCCGCGCTGATCGCCGCACTCGTGCTCGGAGCGCTCGGCGCGCTCGCCCTCTTCGAATTTGCATCGCCGGCAGCGACGGCTCGGCACGCCGGGCTGCTCGCCGCGTCGGCCGCTCCCTCGCTCAGCGCATCGCCGACGCCGCCCGCCGACTGCCGGGCCGGCACGCTCGTGACGTTCGTCGCCCATCTCGACGACGATTTGCTGTTCGTCAATCCGGGCATCGCCCACCGCATGGCGGCGGGCTGGTGCATCCTCACCGTGCATCTGATCGGGGGCGCGAACGGCGCCGCGTTCGACTACGTCCTGACACGCGAGCGCGCCATCCGCGCGGCGTACGCGCGGATGGCCGGCGCCCCGGACCGCTGGCGCGAAACGACCGTGATGCTCGCCGGCTCGCCCGTGCATTGGATGACGCTGCGCTCGCAGCCGCGCATCGAACTCGTCGAGTTGCGCTTGCCGGGCGGGCGCGTGCGCGGCGGCCCGGTGCCGCTCGGCCGGCTCTGGGACGAGGGACAAACGATCGCCACCTACCCGGTCGCGGCCGACGGCAGCACCGCCCGCTACGATCGCGCTTCGCTCGTTGCGACGCTCGGCGCCCTACTCGCACGGGCGACCGAGATCTACACGCTCAACCCCGACGCGCAGCCTTTCGTCGAGCATCCCGACCATATCTACGCCGCGCGTATCGTCCGTTTTGCGGCGCGCGCCTACGGCGTCCATGTGCCGCTGCGCTACCACCTGACCTACGTGACCGGCATGCTCGCGTCGAACCTGCCCGCCGACGACGTGCAATCGAAGCGCGATGCCGCGGCGAGTTATTTCTCCATCGATCCCGGAGTCGGCGATTTGGCGCGCGTCTTCGGCGAAGACGAATGGAACGGCGATTGGATTGCCCGACGCTACCTGTTCAGCGACGAACGTCCGAATCGTGCGAAGCCCGCTGCCGCGGCGGCGCATACGCGCGGGCTGTTCGATCTCGTCAACGTCTATACGTTGCAGTGCGTGGAAGCGAGCGGGCCCGACGCGCCGCTGCGGCTCGCCGCTTGCGACGGGCGGCCCGCGCAGCGCTGGCGCTGGCTGCCCGTGCCGAGCCATCCCGGCAACGAGCACGACGCAGCGCTCGTCAACGAATCGACGGGGCAATGCACGGTCGAGCGCGAGCATGCGCTCGTCGGCGCCGCTTGCAAGCCCGACGATATCGACGAGCGCTTCACGCCATGGGATTTCGGCATCGTGAGGACGCCGCGCGGACACTGTCTGGGCGAAGACGGCGGCGCCCTGTCGATCGGCGGGTGCGACGCGCAAACGAGCGCTTACCGCTGGGCGCCGAGCCTCTATTCGCGATGGACCGATTTGCGGCTGGCCGGCGCGATGATCGGCGACGTCGCTGCGCCCGGCAAGCCTGCCGCCGTTTATGTGACGCGGCGCGCCGACGGCCCGGGCTTCGACGTCTGGGTGGCGCCGCTCGGCCCGCGCGCGCACGCCGAACGCTGGTATGCCAACGGCGTGCCGTTCGATGCGCGCGCACCGGGACCGACTTGCGACAGCGAGACGCTTTGCTTCGACAACTCGCGCTTCCTGCTTGGCGACTTCGCCGGTGCGGGACGCGCCGATCTCATGGCGATCGCGCCGCGCAACGGCGGCACCGCGTTCTGGCTGCTGCGCAATCTCGGCGACCGGTTCGCGGCGCCTCGCATCTGGTATCAAAGCACCGCCGCGTTCTCGCCGGAGCGCGCGCAGCAGTACATCGCTGCCGATTTCACGGGCGACGGGCGCACCGACGTCATGCTGGCGCAAAATCCGGCCGCGGGCGGCCAGCAAGCCGACGAGCACGGTCGCACGCGACCGCTCGAACTGTGGATGCTGGAAAGCCGAGGCGCCACGGGCGCAGCGCCCGCCCGGTGGCTCGCGGCGCCGGACGGGCCTGATACGTCCGCGAATGAGCCTGCGAATGGGACGGTGAATACGCCGGCGTACTCGCCTACGAGCTCGACGCAGTTTCTCGCCGCGCATCTCGACGAAAGCGGGCGCACCGGCCTGTTCGCGTTGGACGACGTGAACGGCGCCCTCGACGTGACGCCGCTCGCGAGTACGGGCCGTGGATTCCTGACCGGGCGCAGCGTGCTTTGCGCCACGTGCCGCACCGCTTTCGCGAAACCCGCGGCCGGTCCGATCGGCACCGCGGGCGTCGACGGCCTAGTCGTGCTGACGCTGCGCCAGCCGACACGCACCGATCCCGCGACGATCGACGTTTGGACCATGGCGGGCGGCGCACGGCTGCAGGCTCCCGTCCATGCGGGCGCTATCGGCTCCGTGGCTTGGGTCGATGCGCTTCCGGCACTCACGTCGCGACGCGACGCGACGCAATCCGTGTCGCCGCGCGACGCTGCGCCGGTAACGCCCGCGACGCTCGTGCTCTTTAGCCGCGTGAATGCACGGCTGGACGAATACCGCTTCACGTCCGGCGCGCCGCAACTCATCTCCTATCCGTTCGTCGATTCGGGACATGCGCTCGGCGCGGCTCAATTATGGGGGCCGCTCCCGGGCCGCTTTACCGAAGCGCTTCGACTCGATCGCTTGAAATAAAAAGCACCGATGGTGCAGCGGCATGCCGCGAACGGATGCCGGGGGGCGCAATGCTAAGCGCTACGTTCTACGGCACCAGCGCCTGCGTCGCGCCTCGGTCTTGGGCCCGCCCACGGCGGCCGATCGCCTAACGAGGCCGCGAACGACCGCTACGCCAGCACGTTTTCCGCGATTTCGAGGTATCGACGGGCGGTCTCGTCGAGCGTCAGCCCGGTGAGCGAACGCGCCGCGCGCGGCTGACTCAGTGCGTCGGCCAACGCGTGGGCATACTGTGCGACGTCGGTCGTATCGACGAGCGCGACGCCCGGATAGTCTCGCGCGAAGGCGAAGGCCGAGATGGTGTTGGCGACCACCGGGACGCCGGACGCCAACGCTTCGAGAAACCCGATGCTATGGGCTTCGAGCCGCGAGGGCATGGCGAAGACGGCTGCGCGCGCAAGGATCCCGGGCACGTCCGTGCTCGGCCCGTCGATGCGTACGCGCGATGCGATGCCGAGCGCATCGACGAGCGCAACGACTTGCGCGTGATAAGCGCGGTCTTCGACGACGCCGTAAAGATGCAATCGGGCGTTCGGCTCCCGCGCGAGCACTTCGCGAAACGCGCGCACCGTATCGAGTTGCCCCTTCTCGACCGTGTAACGTCCGATCTGAACGATCCGCTTCTCCTGCGCGGAGCGGGCACCGTCCTCGCCCTCGTCCTCGCCCTCGTCCTCGCCCGGCTCCCGCCCGGCCCCGCTCCGGGCCCGCAAATCGGCGCCTCCGATCGAGCCGGCCTGCGCCGCGATCGCCGGCGCCGCAGCGGCGCGCTGCTTCCCGCTCGCTCCCCGGAAACGCTCGACATCGACGCCGTTCGGCACCACGAACAGCGCAGGATGCGGCCCGATCGTCGATGCATATTGCTCGACGTTGCGCAGGGAAACGCCGATGACGGCCCTCGCTCGCCGCGAGAGCAGACGTTCGGCCCACCGCAGCCGCCGGTTATCGGCGAAGTCGTTCGCCCCCGAGTGCATGACGAACACGACCGGGGCCGCGCACGGCAACGCACGGGCGTAAATGGCCGGAATCGTCGCGTGGGCGAAGATGATGTCGGGTGCGAACCGCCGAACGGCGCGAAAGAGAAACAGGAGGCGGGCCAGATGCTCGTGCCGGCGCGAAGGGAAGAAGCATGCGACGTCGTGTCCGGCAAGTTCGTGCGACGCCGCGGCGAAGTCGTCTTCGGCCGGCAGCAGCGATGCGACGCCGACGGTATGCCCGCAAGCCCGGTGGCCGATCGCGATGCCCTTGACGAGCATCTCCGCCCCCGAGAGCCGAGGCGCGAGAACCAGTTGAAGGATTCGCATGGAGTCGTTCCCGAACGCTTCGATGGAAGAACGAAGCGCAGCAAACCGTACGGACCGGCACCGCACGGGCGAGCGCCGAGCGCCATCGAAACCGTACCGTAGAGGCCCCTGCCCGCGTGCGTCATCTTCTAGGCGTCTTCGGCCGCGTTTCGGAATTTCGGCACCCGGCAGCGCGCTTCGCGATCGCGCACCGGACGGTTCCCATTTATCGCCGAATGTTCTAACGATATGGCCGATTGTTCTAAGGGACGCGCCCGTGCCGTCATACAATCGCAGCCTTACCCTGCCGAGGCAGAACCCCTGCCGATAAAAAGCACGATGCCGCTGCCACACATCAACCTGCTGTACTCCGCGTCGGGACTGGGCGTGGGTTTTCTCGTCGGCTTGACGGGGGTCGGAGGCGGCTCGTTGATGACGCCGCTGCTCGTGCTGATTTTCGGGGTGCATCCGGCCACCGCCGTCGGCACGGACCTGCTTTACGCGGCCGTCACCAAGGCGACGGGCACGCTGGTTCACGGCCTCAAGGGCTCGGTCGACTGGCGCATCACGGGCCGGCTCGCGAGCGGCAGCGTGCCGGCCGCCGCGCTCACGCTGTGGCTGCTGCACCGTCACGGGCTGCATTCGGAAGCGGCCACGTCGCTTATCCAGCACGTGCTCGGCACGGCCTTGCTGATTACCTCGCTCGCGCTCGTCTTCCGTCCGCAACTCGCGGCGCTCGCGGCCCGCGCACCGCGCCGCGACGCCCCGGCCCGCACCGCTCTGTATACGGCGCTGACGGGCGCCGTGCTCGGCGCGCTCGTCTCGCTCACGTCGGTCGGCGCAGGCGCGATCGGCGTCACGGTCTTGCTGCTGCTTTATCCGCTGCTGCCCACCTCGCGCATCGTCGGTTCCGACATCGCGCACGCCGTGCCGCTCACGCTCGTTGCGGGCATGGGCCATTGGTTCCTGGGCTCGGTCGACGGCGCCATGCTGCTGTCGCTGCTGATCGGCTCCCTGCCTGGCATCGCGCTCGGCAGCTACCTTTCCGCGCGCTCGCCCGAAGCGCTGCTGCGCCATTTGCTCGCGGCGGTGCTCGTGCTCGTCGGCATCCGGCTCGTCTGGGCCTGAAGTCTTCGCTGCGCGCGTCGGTTCAAGACGCCGATTCGGAACCTCGGCCACGCGCCTTGCCGTATCGCCCGCACTTAGCCCCAAGCGCAAGGCAGGGGACGGGCGAGCCGCCCCTCCCCCTGCTTGCCGCGACTACTTCGCCATCCCCGGCGGGTGCTGCCGGTTCAGCACGCGCATCAACGCCGGGCGGTTCGCCATCACCGTATCGTAAAAGCCCGCCAAGTCCTGCTTCATCGCAGTGCGCGACGGATCGTCGAGGTAAATCATGTGCCCCGACGGATAGCGGCGCGTCAGAATGTTCGCCTGCAGTGAGGGGTCGATCGGCATGCTCGCCAACGTGAGCGCGGTCTGGAAAAACGGTGTGACCGCATCGTAATAGCCGTTGGCGGAGAACACCCTCAGATCCGGGTTCAACGTCATCGTCGCGGCCAAATCGCCCGCCGTGTAGAGCGTATTGCCCCCGCCCTTGGCCGCGCCCGTCGGATCGACGTGACTGAAATCCCAGTTGTTGAACACCTGATCGTTCAAATCGACGAACGACGACGTCGACGTGTACTTCAAGCCGTTGTGCAGATAGTCGTTCCACTCGACCGTGTAGACGCCCGCCACGTTCGTGATCGACGGATCGTTGCCGCCGGCGTTCGGCAGGATGAACGGACCGATCCCGGTGTTGATCGACGTCGCGCGGCCGTCGTATTGGCCGATGGCCGTGCCGGGCACGAGCGTGCCGAAGAAGTTGCCGAAGCCGGCCGGGTTGCCGTACTCCTGAATCAGCGTGATCGGATCGACGCCCAGGTACTGCTGCATCTGCTGGGCCACGGGCAGCGTCATGTTCAAGCGCGTATTGACGAAGCCGCCGTCCGCCGCGTTGGGCGCCTGCGCAAGCGGCATCAGCGTGTTCGTCGCGTAGTTCATGACTTGCTGCATGTAGGTGGGCAAGTCGGTCGGCGGCGGCGAGATGCTGTCCTTCTTGTAGTAATAGGCGTCGGCCGCGAGCGTCGGGAACAATCCGATCGCGCTGACGGCATTCGAATAATCGAGAATCGACGACTGCAGCGTGATCCCGTTCAGCTCGATGCCGTCTTCGTGCAAGACCCAGGAGACGACGGCGCTACGAGCCGTGCCGTACGATTCGCCGAACAGAAACTTCGGCGAGTTCCACCGGTTATAGAGCGTGAGATACCGCTGGATGAATCGGTCGATCGAGCGCGCGTCTTGATCGACGCCCCAGAAATCCTTGTTCTTGAAAGGCGCGATCGCCGCCGAATAGCCTGTCCCGACGGGATTGATGAATACGAGGTCCGAACGATCGAGCAGGCTATCGGGATTGTCGAGCAACTTGTACGGCGCCGGCGGCGTGAAGTTCGGGAAGGACGACTGTATGCGCTTGGGTCCGAACGAACCGAGCATCAGATACACCGACGACGATCCGGGACCGCCGTTGTAGAAGAAGGTCACGGGCCTCGGCTTGCTCGGATCGGGATTGTCGGCTGTGTAGGCCACATAGAACATCTTCGCGTTGGGCTGCGACGTTTGAGCGTCGATCGTCGTCAGATGGCCCGCGCGCGCCGTGTAGGCAATCGACTTTCCGCCGATCGTGACCGAATGATGCGAGACGGCCACGGCTTCCTTTGCATCGTCGACCGAATCGTTAGGGCCGGTGCCGTAGACATCCGTGTCGGTCAGCGCCTGATCGGCCGGCGGCGTAGCTGCCGGGCTCATGGTCGAAGCGGAGTTCGCGGCCGAGCCGCCGGCGCCCGGCGCGCCGTCCCCTCCCCCGCAACCGGCCAACATGATCGCCGCAATCGCTGCGAGTGCGACGGGCACCCGTTTCGCGGGCACCGCGCACGCCGATGCCGCCTCGCTTCTCGATGACCACAGTTTTTTCATCATTGTTATCGCCTTTATGGAAAAAGCACTTCGAATACCACCGCCTGAAACACCTAACAGGCGTCGCTTTGGCATAACCATCGCGCATCGACACGGCGCCGATACCGCATCGACGCATCGGCTCGAGATTTACGGAACACGAGCCACGGCCCAATTAGCCTTGGGTGCGTATTGAAAAACGATCCTTTTCGCTCCATCGAGCGTTTCGATTCGGGCAATACCTCGCCCCGAAGCTCGATGCTCCGTCGTTTTTCCGAGGTTCTCGCTTAAGTCGTGACATCAACACGCTTTCGCCGATCACACGTGCCCCGTATCCCTGCAGGCGAACGCGCGTAATCGGTCGTAACATTTCGCCGGCAAAAATATCTCAAGAAAACATAAAATAAATGCCGATCGACTATTCGAATGGATCATCGAATTTAAATCCACATCGATGTACGGATTTGTCATTCTTCCAATATCGATCGGTTCTTTCAAATTCATTATTCGAAGAAGCGAACCGTGTGGACGTATTGCGGCGATGTCCACGGCAATCGCCGCGGCATTTCATAGACGAGCGTGCGAATCGAATCAGCGCGGCTCGAGGGCGCGATAGAGCATCCAAAGGCCCGCGGCCGCGAGGCCGGCCGTCATGCCCCATGCGATGCCGACGACGCCCCAGGCGTGCAGTGCGACGGGCACCACGGCGAAGAGCACGACGACCTGCAACGCCGAAGCTTGGGCTGCCGTGCGGGCATCGCCTCGCGCACGAAGGTAGGCGACGAGCACGGCGATCAGCGAACCCAGCGCCATATTGACGACGAAGACGCGAAACAGCGGCACGGCCGGCATCCATTGCGGCCCGAGCACGAGTGCGAACAGCGGCGCCGCGAGCGCACGCAGGGCGATCACGACGAGCACGACGATGCACGCGCCCATTGCGAGCCAGCGTTTGAACATGCGCGCGGCGCCCACAGCGTCGTCGCGATGATGCGCGGCGAACGTCGGAAACAGATACTGCGACAACGCGATCGCCGCGTCGGCCAGCAGCATCTGCGCAAGCCGCGACGACATTTGATACGCGCCCAGTTGCGCCGGCCCGAGCATCTTGCCGACGACGACCTTGTCGAATTGATTGAGAATCAGATTCACGACGCTGCCGGCCCAAATCCACCGCGAAAAGCCGATGTAATGGCCGATGCCGGACCAGCGCGGGGCGAGCGGCGGACGAGGCGTCAAGACCGCCCATGTCGCTGCGCTCTTGATCGTTTCACCGGCCAACATCCCGATCAGCACCGAGTATGCGCCCGCGCCCGCAAACGCAAACGCCAGTGCAATCGAGCAATCGGCCAGCGCGGCGCCGATCTCGATCGCGGCGATGCGAGAAAAGCGCCGCTCTCGCTGTGCAACGAAATAGCTCGGACACGCGCTGCCGCGCACCAGCGGCAGCGCGGCAGCCAATTGCAGCAACAGCAAGCCGCCTAAATGAAACTGGCTCGCCATGAACGGCGCCAACGCCAGCAGCAACAGCGCGACGAGCAAGCCGCGCGCGACGAGCGTCGTAAAGACGGCGCCGAGTTCATCCCGCGACGGCGCGTCTTTGCCTTGCACGACGGCCTGCGCCAGCCCGGTGTCGGACAGCGATTCGGCAATCGCGACGGCAAGCAGCGCGACGCTGACGCTGCCGATCGCGGCGGGCCCCAGCATGCGGCCGATCGCGAGGAATTTGATCGCGACGAGCCCGCGCACGGCCACTTGCTGCGCCAGCACCCAGGTCGCCGCGCTCGGCGCGAGACTCGTTCGCAGCGAGGATGCGGCGAACCGCATCGATCTCGCCCTGTGCTCCGGAAGCGTGTTCACATTGGACGGAAAACGTGGAATCAAAACCGCTGCGTCGTACGAAGCGCCGACGGACGCATTGCCCGGCTCGCCGCAGCGAGTGGACGGCGCAGGACAAGGTAACGCGTCAAGGCCGCCGCAAAGCGCCATCTGGAAGTGCGCATCCGCCATCACCGGCCATACGGGCCGCGCTTGCGCAAAGGAACGAGACATTGGCGGCTCGCGCCTACCGGCCGGTGCTACCGTCATTTCGATCGAGGCCGATCAAGGCGATCGCATGCTGCGCGGCATACCGCACGGCCGTCGCGCAACGCACGGCCGTGTACGTGATTTCGGGCATTGCGCCAGGTCATCCTCTTTCCTTCTCTTTTTTCTTCTCCTGCGCCCTCGACCATGCCGCACTCGCCGCTCCCGCCCGTCCTGCCCCAGCGCGATAAGGTGCTCATCGTCGAGCCGAACTTCACCGGACACCGCTGGCGCTATGTGCAATGGGCTGCGCAAGCCTATACCGAGGCGGGCCGTCCCTGTCTGATCGTGACGACGCCTAGCAACGAAGACCATCGCCTCGCAAGGAAAGTGCTGTCCGAGCGCAGGCCCGATCTCGAGATCGCGTTCGTCGACGATCCGCCTCCCCCGCGCGGTATCGCCGAGCGCATCGAGCGCGTGCAGTACGTCCACTTCCATCGGTATTTCTCGCACGCGTACCGTCTTGCCGGCGAACTGGCGCCACACTCGATCGGGCTCGTCGTCGTCCCGTACGTCGACTACTTTTTCTATGCCTTGCCGTTTCTCGGCTCGCCGTTCGGCGATACGCCATGGATCGGCATCACGATGCGCTCGACGTTCCACCATCGTCATGTCGGGGTCAAAGCGCCCGATCGTCCGATCGTCAACGCGATCAAGTCGCTGCTGTTTCGCCGGGCGATCGGCACGCAGGGGCTACGCATGCTGCTGTCGATCGATCCCACGCTGATCGAGTGGTCGGCGCGGGCGCTGCCGCATAAGCACGCGGCGATCGGCTACCTCGCCGACCCTTTTCCGGACGCGCGCGCCGACGATCCCGCGGCAGCGCGCTCGCGCCTACACTTCGCGCCCGGACCGCATCTGCTCGTCTACGGTGCGATCACCGATCGAAAGGGCATCCGGGAACTCATCGAAGCGCTCGAGCGCATGCCGAATGCGCCGACCGTCGTCATCGCGGGCGAGCAAGACGCCGAAACGCGCGCGTTTCTGAGCGAGCATGCGCCCAACGTCGCGCCTTCGCCGATCGTCATCGACCGGTTCATTTCGAACGACGACGAATTCGATCTGTTTTCGGCATGCGATGCAGTGTGGCTCGGATACAAGGGCCACTACGGCATGAGCGGCGTGCTCGTGCAAGCCTATCGATTCGGCAAGCCCGTCATCGCCACGTCGGAAGGATTGATCGGTTGGTTCTGCGCAAACGGGAGGCTTGGGCCTGTGCTGGACGACCTTTCCGCCGCGGCCATCTCACGCGCCATCGACACCGCGTTCGATCGCGCGCCGCTCGAGCAGCCGCACCCGGCGAGCGGCCATGAAGCGCTGCTGGCGCGCAACACGCTCGATGCGTTCAAGCACACGCTGCGCGAAGCGTCGCTGCCGAGTACTGCCTGCGCTTAAGACTGCGCCGTACGCATCGGGCCGGCAGCGGCCGGCGCGTGCGTCTCGCGCATCGCGGGAAACAGCGCATTGCGCAGGCGCAGGAACGGAAATTCGATGGCGCGCGTCGTGACGTAGCCTACGCCGATCGCAATCGCCGACTGAAGGGCCAGCGCGGCGGTCCAGACGACCAGGCGCGGAAGGCCCGCCGCAGTCGCTTTGACGATCAACGCATCGCCCGGCGCGAGCGCAAGCGAATGCCAGAGATAGATGCCGTAGGAATAGACGCCGATCCAGGCCACCGCGCGGAACCACCACCTACGGCGAATGCGGGAGGCATGCTCCAGCATGAGCACGATCAACGCGACAAAGCCGACCGCTTGGATCGTATAGCCGATGCTTTCGTCGAGCGCGTAATGAGGCGTCGCGAAACCGAGCCAGGCGATCAGACCGGCGACGAGCGAGATCAGCAGCCATGTCTTTCGCGCAAACCGCCGGTAGACGTTCGGCGCCATCCAGTAGACCACGGCGAGCATGACGCCCGCGAGCAAGCTGTCGATGCGATATTGCGTGTACGCGAACGCGGCGTCCAGCCGGCCTTGCGCGACGGCGATGGAGCGTATCGCGAGGACGCTCAGGCAAGCGACGCCGAGCACCGCGAGCATGGTCCGCGCGCCGAGGCGCCACCGCGCGAACACCAACAGCACGGCAGGCAGAAAGAGATAGAAATGCTCCTCGACCGCCAGGCTCCACGTCTGCGAGATCGATGTGCCGAAGTAGTTTTGCAGGTGTGTGAGGTTCTGCACGAGAAAACTGTCGAGCGGATGCCGGTGCACGATCGCATGAAACGCGATCAGCGCGTAATAGGCCGGCCAAATCTTGAAGATCCGTCTGATGATGAAACGCCGCGCATCGATCGTCCCGCGCTCTCCATATTGCTTGAGCAGCAACCCGCCGACGAGAAACCCGCTCAGCGTGAAGAACAGGTTCACGCCCTCTCGGCCGAAATGCGTGAACGGGTATTGTGCGACGGAGATGAACGAGAACCCTGGATCCACCGACCGAAAGTGATACCCCATCACGGCCAGGATCGCGATCCCGCGCAAGAAGTCGAGTTCGATCGCACGATCGCGCACGATGGTCTCGGCTCCCCCGAACGGATTTTTAATCATCGTTGGTTCCTTCTCCGGCTGCGCCGCCGGTATTGGATTCGGCCCTTCGATCTTCGGTCGCGCCCAGCGTCCGCATCCGCCAATATCGCGGCGGCAAACGACAACGTTCGGCGGCGTTCCGCCCGCGGCGCGGCGTTTGCTTTACGCCCGTCCCGCGTTGCGCCGTCTCGCGGCGCGCTCGTCCGTCCAAGTCCGCCGAACGCTAGCCGGGCGCCGCCAGGCCGTACTTCGGCCGCCTGCGCCGGCGGTATAGTCGGCTCGTGAATTCGCCTGGGCTGCGCGCCCCGCAACCGCACGGCAACGGCATAGCCACTGCGGGCGCAGTGCGCGGCCGCCTGCGTCAACGAATGGAAGCCGATCGGTCATGTCAGACGCGCCATACCCGCCCTACCGGTTCGCATCGGGCGCGCGCCGCGCGGCGCGCAACGCCTATACCCATCTGTGGATCTGGGTGTTCGTTTTTCCGCTCGCCATGGACTACAAAGCGGCGACGACCGGCGACAGCCATTTCGCGCAGGTGCTGCTGACGGTCCCGACGCTCGGTGCGGGCGTCATTCTTTCGCTGATCGGCCCGCGCTTTCGCGACCGCTCCCCGTTGCGGACATGCCTCATGCTCTCGCTCATGCTCGCTGTGCCGGCGAGCCTCCTGACGCAATGGGTCGAAGCGAACGCAATCGGGCACTACCTGCGCGTGCTGCTGCCGTTCGCGCTGTTTCAGCTAGGCTTCATCGCGGCTTGCCGGCCTTGGCAGGAAGCGCGCATCGAGCAATTCGAAAAGGCGCTGTTCTGGGCCAACGTGGTCAGCCTCGCCTTCACTTGCCTTTACGGCCTCATGACCGCTGGGCCGCTGGCCGACGTCCGTTATCGAATCGTCTCGGTAACTTTCCTCGGCCTGCAAGGCGTGCTGCTGCACGAGTTCGTCATTGCCAAGCGCTTCACGGCGCTCACGCTCGCGCTGTTCATGGCGAGCATCGTCATCGAGTTGCTGAGCGTGACCCGGTCGCTGCTGGTCGGCACCGCGCTGCTGTTCGGGCTCGCCGTATGGATGAGTGCGTCGGGCTCGCGCTATCTTGCGTACGCGGCCGTGCGCGCGCTGGCCGGCATCGTCCTGCTCGCCGCGATGGCCATGGGCGCCGCTTTCGTGTTTCCGGAAGCGACCGAACACTGGGTGCAGCGCATCGATTTCGCGAAAGATGCGACGCGAACGGGAGAGGATCCGACGACGATCACGCGGCTCGCCGAAATGCGCGATCAATACGATCAAGTGGTCTCCTCGCCCATTTCCACTTTGATCGGCAAAGGATACGGTCACGAGTACGGCTATTCGCCGGCCTACCTGCCCGACGTCGCCGGACAGATCAGCAAGAAAGATTACTTCGACCAACGCGATTGGGCCGCGGGCCACAACTTCTGGGTTTATCAGTTTTTCGCGGGCGGCCTGCTCTTCGGCTTGGCCTTCCCGCTTGCATTGCTCTTTGCGCTCGCGCGTTGCGTCGTCACTTATCGACGATGGCGCTTACACGCACCCGACACGCCGCAACTGCCCGTGCTGGGGCGCGCCATCTTGCTCGCCGCCGCGTTGCCCGCCGCGTCCGTCGGCGGCAATCCGCTCGGGCCGCGCTTTTCGGGCCTCGTATTCGGCGTCGCGCTGGGCTTGATGATCGCGATGCATGCGCAACTCGTGCAGCGCGCGAGTGCGTCGCCGCCGCAGTCGATCGATCGATCCGAGCCGTCGGCGCGGCGCAATGCCGGAGCGATCGACGCCCCATGAAACTCTTGAACGTGTTGCCCACGTTGGATCCCGCCGCGGGCGGCCCCGTCGAGGGGGTCCGCCAAAGCGCGCTGGCATTGCAAGCGATGGGACATGTCGTCGAAGCCGCTACGCTCGATGCCCCCGGCACGCCGTTTCTCGCGAATGCCCCGTTACCGGTGACCGCCCTCGGGCCCGCGCGCGGCAAATACGGTTATGCGCCGCGTGCGCGCGCTTGGCTGCGCGAGCACGCGCCGAGCTTCGATGCCGTCATCGTCCACGGCCTTTGGCAATATCCGGGCTTCGTCACGCGCCAGGCCTTGCATGCGCAGGGCGTGCCCTACTACGTCTTCGCGCACGGCATGCTCGATCCTTGGTTCAAAAAAGCGTATCCGCTCAAGCACGCCAAGAAATGGCTGTATTGGCCTTGGGGCGAGTATCGCGTGCTGCGAGACGCGCGTGCTGTGTTGTTCACGACCGACGAAGAGCGTCTGCTCGCCAAGCAATCGTTTTGGCTGTATCGCGCACGCGAACGCGTGGTTTCGTTCGGCGCATCGTCGGCTCCGCCCGACGACGCACGCGTGCGCGCCGCGTTTTTATCGGCCTTCCCTGCGTTGGCCGATCAACGCCTGTTGCTCTTTCTCGGGCGGCTGCATCCCAAGAAAGGCTGCGACCTCTTGCTCCACGCATTCGCGCACGTCGCGAAGAGCGATGCGACGCTGCACCTGGTGTTCGCCGGCAGCGGCGACGGCGACACGATCTTGCGGCTTCATGCGCTCGCGCATCGGCTCGGGATCGCCGAGCGTGTGACATGGGCGGGTCTGCTGCAAGGCGATCTGAAGTGGGGCGCGCTCGCGGCAAGCGACGCGTTCGTCCTGCCGTCGCATCAAGAGAACTTCGGCGTGGCTGTCGTGGAAGCGCTGGCAAGCGGCACGCCCGTGCTCATCTCCGACAAGATCAACATCTGGCGCGAGATCGCCGCCGACGGCGCCGGCTTCGTCGCATCCGATACCGTCGCGGGCACTGTCGCCAATCTGCACCGGTGGCTCGCCTTGGACGCGCGTTCGCGCGCGCGCATGCGCACGCATGCTCGCGCCGCCTTCCTCGCACGCTTTACGACCGACGCGCATGTGCGCCGCTTGGTCGATGCGATCGAGGAAGACAGAGACGCCGGCGCCGTCGAGTGCCGGCGCGGCGCCGCGCGTTGCGTCGGCTGACGAACCGCTTGTGCGGCGTCAGTGTTTGACGATGCGCGTGAGCGCCGAGACGAACGGCAAGGCAGAAGCCGCAAGCGGCGCGCTCGCGAGGTCCGTCTCGCGCTCGGCGGGCGCCTTCGAAACCACGACGGCATCGGCCGCATGTAACGACTGCACGAGACGCCCCGCCAGCCGCAGCGCGAGCGCGGCTATCGTAATCGTCGGGAAGTTCGCGCCGACAGTCGGAAATACCGAGCTGCCCGCCACGTACAGATTGTCGATGCCGAACACCTTGCAATCTCGATCGACGACGCCTTCCCGCGGGGAATCGTGCATGCGCGTCGTGCCCATGTGATGCCATGTGCCTTCGAGCGCCGCGGGCCATGCATGCCCCTCTAGCGGGGTGTCGAGCATGACCTGCGCCACGCCGCTCGCGCGCAGTTCCTGCGCCATCAACGCGAACGTGCGGTCGAACGTGCGCTGCGCGAGCTCCGTCAACCGCCACGCCACTCTCACGCGCGGCATGCCGAGGCGGTCGCACTGATCGCCGAGCGTCACGCGGCTTTCACGATTGGGCTGCGCCTCGACGATCGCCTGCAGCTTGACGTCCCGGATCATCGAGCGCGGCTGTAAGAGTCTCGTCAATCCGAACCCGGCCGTATCGAGCGGATGCTTGAGCATCGTCGCCGCGTCGTCGCTCAAGCGCCATCCGGGCTGATCCTTGCCCAGCAACGCCTGCTTGCAGCGGATCAACGCCTCTGCGCCCTCGCTGCCTTCCCCATAGAACAGCGAAAAGAACCAGACGCGCGAATTGAGCAGGCGTTCCCTTCGCAATACGTCGGGCGTCAAGGCGAATTGCGAGGAAATCGGTGTGCCGTGTGCGGCGACGGCCGCGTTTTGATAGTGATACTTGATGTCGTAGAGCTTGTTGCGCGACCAAGCTTTCGAGAAGCGCACGCTGGCCGACATGATGCGCGGGTGATCCATGAAGTAGCGGCCCACGTTGTCGTTTGCATTACCCAGTCCCGCGGCCTGCACGCGGTTCGACGCGAGCAACAGACGCGCATTCTCGATGCCGCCCGCGGCCAACACGAACCGCTTGGCCGTCACGGTCGTGCGCCGGCCCGTAAGTGTGGCGACCTGCACGCGGGTGACACGCGTGACGTCGGCGTCCGTATCGATATGCACGACATTCGCATGCAGAAACACGCGGATATGCGGCGAGCGTTCGAGATCGCCGCGATAGAGCTTTCCGAACCGCGCCGGCGGACTGAACTGCGCGACGGCGTCTCGCACCCGTCCCGTGACGAGCGGAATACGTTTGACGTCGGGCCGCCCTATCGACTGTTCCCAGAAGGCCGGATCGAAATTGTTCGGGCCTAGCTTGAGCAGCGCATGCGTGCGCGCGTAATAAGGCGCGAGCTCATCGAGACCGAACGGCCAACCGCTGCCGGGCACCCAATCTCGCGCTTCGAAGTCCCAAGGATCGAGCGGCCGGCACCAACCGCCCCAACAATTGCTGCTGCCGCCGAGATAGCGGCTGCGGCTGCCGTCGGCGAAGGTATACGGCAGGCCGACGTTTTCGCCGCGATAGAGATCGCGCGTGTCGTCATCGGGCCGATAGCCGCCGCTTTCCAGCAAACAAGTGTCGATGCCGCACCGATCGAGCTCCAGTGCGAGCGTGATGCCGGCGACGCCCGCGCCGACGATGCACACTGTGGTTTCAATCTCTCGGCCTTCGTCGATGACGCGTGTATCGATGAACATGGTTTCTCCGTTCTTTTTTCTAATCTTCGTGCCAGGGTGCCGCCCGCATCCGACAACATCACGGCCACGAACGCCATCGCCGCGCGTGGCCGCAGCACGCTTGCCGTCGACGATCGAAGCAGGCTCGGAGAAACGACGAAAGCTTGCGGGCCTTCCGCTCGGGAGCGCGTCAGAAGCCGATTGCCACGATTCGTGCAGGCGCTGGGGCCGATCGCCGGCGTCGATCGCTCATGCGAATCGCGGCCGGATGAAGCGGCACGGGTTGCCGCCGTAGACGCCGCCCGGCGCGAGCGAACGGTGCACGACCGACAAGGGCGTGACGAGCGCCGAGCGTCCGATATGCACGCCCATTTGAACGACGCATTTCGACGTGATCCAGACGCCGTCTTCGATGACGATCGGCGCGACGCGCAGGTCCATCGTCGTGGCCGCGTCATGCGAGCCGGTCGTCAAGAACGTCCCTTGCGAAATGCACACGTGAGAGCCGATGCGGATGGGCGCTTGGTTGTAGAGCCAGACATCGACGCCGAACCAGCAGTGGTCGCCGACCTCGAGATTCCAGGGCGCTTTGACTCGGAGCGGATGAACGAAGCGGCAGCCCTTGCCGATCTTCGCGCCGAATAGACGCAGCAACGCGACGCGAAGCGCCGAACTGGGATTGAGTTTGTTGTTGATGACGCAGGCTTCCAACACGAACCACAGCGCTTGCACGGGCAGCGTGCGCTTGGGCGCAAAATTGCCCTTGCCCGCACGGCTCAGATCGATGACTACCGGTTCGACGGGACGGTCCATTTCAGTTCGTGCCGCAAAGTGAAGTGCTGCCATACCGGCGATTATCGTGTGCAACGAAGCGCGTCGCGCGCGACGACACGGGCGTATGGCGGCCGAAAGCGGGGTTTTGGCGGAGTATGCGGCGTAGCGCGCGAGAGCATGCAAGCGTGCCGACGGATGCGATGGAGGCAAGCGTGATTCTCGCTTTTCGATGCATGCGCGTGGCGCTGTTTGCGGCGGCGCTGGCTTGCGCGGGCATGACCGGCGCAAGGGCGCAACGCGTGAACGGAGCCGCCGCCTATGACGCAGTCGGGCTGCGGACGGCACCCGAGGATCGCGATGCGGCGATGCGCGCCGCAACGAGTCGATTGGAAGGCGTAGGCGGCGATCCCGAGGCCCTGTTGGGCGCGCCGGGTCTGCTCGACGATCCCTATCGGTCGGCGTACGACACGGCAGGACGCAGCGCCGATGCGCTGGCCAAGACGCAGCGCGTGCCGCGCGGCGCGCTGGCGGACGGGCGATACGGGCCGCAGCCCGCCAGGCCGGGCCAAGGCAAGGCGAAAGGAAACGCAAAGCCCGCGCAGGCCGGCGAAGACGAGCCGCTCGATGCGAAGGCCAACAAGGCCGATCCCGGCGCGCGAACGCCAATGGGCTCGGCGCTGTCGGTCTATCACGGGCCGGGCGACGTCGGAAAGGCCGTGGGACAGGTCTACAAGATGCCGTGGTGAGCTAGCCTTCCCGCAAACTCGATCGTCCAGCGCTGCTCCAGACGCTCCATGACGGTCTGGGGCGAAAGCGTCTCGACCGCATAGGCTCTGGCTGCCGCGCCGAGCCGCGCGCGCGCGCGGGCGTCGTCGGCCAATCGTTCGATCGCACCGGCGAGCGCGGCGGCGTCCTCCGGCTCCACGACCACGCCGCGCGCGGCGACCACGTCGTGCAGTTGCGTCCCCTCGCGCGCCATCGCGACGATCGCGCGCCCGCTCGCCATCATTCCCGTCAACTTCGAGGGCATGACGAGATCGGCGGCATCCGCGCGCTGCGGCAATACGTGCAGATCGGCGACGTTGAGCAACTCGTTGAGTCTGTCCGCGGGTTGAAGGCCGATCAGCGCGCAGTTGGAAAGGCGCGTGCAATGCCGCGCCAGCTCGTTGCGCATCAACCCGTCTCCACAGAACAAGAATCGAATGTCCTTACGCTGCTCGAGCAACGCCGCGGCGGCGACCACGTACTCCAATCCTTGCTTGGCGCCCATATTGCCCGCGTAGAGCACGACCTTGTCGTCCGCGCCGATTCCCAGCTCGCCGCGATACGTGCTGGCCCTCCCGAGCGGATAGACGGCGTCGACGTCGACCCAATTGGGTAGGCACAGTGCGCGCGAGGCCTCGACGCCGAGCGTCTCGAGTCTTTCGACCATGCGCGTGGAAATCGACGATACGACATCGAACCGGCGCAGCACCGCGCGCTCGAACGCATGAGCGGCGCGGGCGGCGTAAGGCTGCGCGAGCAGACCGAGCCCGAACGCCGCATCGACTTCGAAGTCCTGCACGTGCAGCCACGATTTCGCGCCCGTCGAACGGGCCAGGGCCAACGCCGCGGGCGCGCACAACAGCGTCGGTGCGATGGCCATGACGACGTCCGGCCGCCAGCGCCATTGGGCAAGCATGGGCAGGATCGACGTCAACGCGAACGAGGCCAGGTGGACGACCCGCGTCGCCCCGCCCGGCCGGGACGGCACCCATAGCGGTGCACGGCGCACCGCTACGCCGCCGCGCATCTCGCGCCCGTAGCGCCACGCCGACCATCCGGCGGCCACGCGCCAAGCCGGATAATACGGCGGCGCGCAGACCACATGGACCTCATGCCCGCGCGAGGCCAACGCCTCGGCCATTTCGGCCGTGTACTTGCCGGTGCCGGTCAATTCGGGGGCGTAGTTCAACCCATAAATGAGCAGCTTCATTGCCGCGCGCCACGGGCATGCGACGGGGACCGCCCGCTGTTCGGCCCGCGCAGCATCGTCGCGCAGCCGCGCTCGATGTTCGCGGCGGCCGAGCACGGGTTGAAGCGCGCGATGCGCGCCATGCATGCACGCGCCGTATGCTCTCCGTCGTGAAAACGCCATGTCGCTTCGAGCAGGGTGCGCGCGAGCGCATCGACGTCGCCTGCGGGGAACGACAGCCCGGTTTCGCCCGCCACGATCAGCTCGGGCACGCAGCCGCAGCGGTCGCTCACGACGGCCGGACATCCATGACTCAACGCCTCGTTGACGACGAGTCCCCACGGCTCGCTATAGCTCGGCAAGACGAGGCACGTCGCGCCGAAGTACTCGTGCGAGAGCGGTTCGTCCTGCAGGCTACCGATGAATTGAACCGCGTCGGCGACGCCCAGCGTTTGCGCTTGGGCTCGCAGTGCGTCGCGCTGCGGCCCCGTTCCGACGATGCGCAACGTCGCGGCCGGCTGCGACGCGCTCACGCGCGCGAACGCATCGAGCAACGTGCCGACCGCCTTCTCTTCCGACAACCTCCCGACGTAGAGAAACACGGGCGCATCCGCGTCGCGCGCACTCAAACGCGCCGCCAGCGCGTGCTCCGGCGCAAACGAGCGCGGCAATGCGGCGGCCTGGCAAGGCACGAAGATCCGCTCGCGCTTGGCGCCGAGCGACATCAAGTAATCGCGGCTGCGCTCGCCGAAACCGAAATATCCGTCGCATAACGAGAAGAAGATCCGCTTTGGAATGGAGGTGACGAGCCGGCGCGGCCGGTCGAACGCCGTGGAGTCGCAAAACACCGCGCGCCGCTTGCGCGTCACGATGCACGCGGCCAGCATCGCCCAATATTCGGGCCGATGGTAGCCAGGCAGCACGACGAGTTCCGATTTCGTCTTGAAGACTTCCGTCGTCAGGCGCGCGATCATCTTCCAAGTCGGCACATCCTCGTAGCAGCCGTCGAACAGCTTGCGCATCGGATAGCGATGAAACGAATAGTCGACTTCGGAAAAACCGATACGATCCGTCTCCGTGTCGGCGATCTGCACCATCGCATAGCGAATCGATCCGGCCGCGGACAAGTTGTAGAGCGCCGAGAACACCGCTCCCTTATGGCGCGACCAGACGACGTTATGAAAAATCGTCACTGAGGCTGTCATGCTCTCTCTTATCCGTGGGAAGCCGCATCGGGGACGCGTTGCTGCGCGGCGTATTGCGCATACGTGGCGCGAAGGCCGTCGGCCAAGCCGATCGTCGCGCGCCACCCCATTTCCGTCAGGCGGGAAACATCCAGCAGTTTTCGCGGCGTGCCGTCGGGCTTGGACCGGTCGAAGACGAGCTCGCCTTCGAAACCGACCGCGTCCGCCACGCACTGCGCCAGTTCGCGTATCGTCAAATCGGTCCCGGCACCGACATTGAACACGCCATCGCTCACATCGTGCTCGAGGACGAATCGCGTCGCCGCCGCCAAATCGTCGACATGCAGAAACTCGCGGCGCGGCTCCCCCGAGCCCCATACGGTCATTGACCCCGCATGCGCGCGTTTCGCTTCGTGCGCCTTGCGGATCAGCGCCGGCAACACGTGGCTGCTCGCCAAATCGTAGTTGTCGTTCGGGCCGTAAAGATTCGTCGGCATCAACGACACATACCGGGTACCGTATTGACGGTTATAGGCCTCGCACAATTTCAAACCGGCGATCTTGGCGATCGCGTACGCTTCGTTCGTCGGCTCGAGCGGGCCGCTCAGCAAATACGACTCGCGAATCGGTTGCGGACACAGCTTCGGATAGATGCAGGACGAGCCGAAGAAGACGAGGCGATCCACGCCGGCGCGATACGCGCTGTCGATCACGTTGGTTTCGATCACGAGGTTCTCGTAGATGAACATCGCCGGGTTCGCCGAATTGGCGAGAATGCCGCCCACGCGCGCCGCCGCAAGAAGCACGACGTCGATGCGTTCGTCCGCGAAAAATGCACGTACTGCGCGCTGATCAGTGAGCTCGAGCGCGTCGTGCGCTTGCGTGACAAGATTCCGGTACCCGTGCTTGGCGAGATCGCGCACGAGCGCGGAGCCGACCATGCCGCGATGTCCCGCCACGAAAATGCGTGAATCCCGATCCATCGCCGTGCCCTCATTCGTGGTGCTCTAACGCGCGGAAGCCGGCCAGCGTCACCATGGCGTCCCGGCGTGCGATCTGATAATCGGCCAGCGCCATCTCGCGTACGAGCGATTCGAACGACGTGCCCGGCACCCAGCCGAGCTTCTCTCTCGCCTTCGAGCAATCGCCGAGCAAGGAGTCGACTTCGGTCGGGCGGAAATAGCGGGGGTCGACGCGCACGATCACGTCCCCAGGCGAAACGCGCGTTTCGCGGCGGCTCACCTGCTCGACCACGCCCACTTCGTCGAGCCCGCTGCCTTCGAACCGCACGACGATACCCAACTCGGCCGCCGCGCGTTGAACGAACTCGCGCACGCTGTACTGCGCGCCCGTCGCGATGACGAAATCCTCGGGCCTATCCTGCTGCAGCATGAGCCACTGCATCTCGACATAGTCGCGCGCGTGTCCCCAGTCGCGCAGCGACGACAAGTTGCCCAGGTACAGTTCGCGCTGCAAGCCGACCGCAATGCGCGCGAGCGCACGCGTGATCTTGCGCGTGACGAACGTCTCGCCACGCATGGGCGATTCATGGTTGAACAAAATGCCGTTGCACGCGTAAATGCCGTACGCCTCGCGATAATTGACGGTCGTCCAATAGGCGAACAGCTTCGCCACGGCGTAGGGACTGCGCGGATAGAACGGCGTGCTTTCGCGTTGCGGCGTCTCCTGAACGAGGCCGTAGAGCTCCGATGTCGACGCTTGATAAAAGCGCGTGCACGTCTGCCGGCCGAGCATGCGAATCGCTTCGAGAATGCGCAGCGCCCCAAGCCCGTCGGCGTTCGCCGTGTACTCGGGCTCGTCGAACGACACCGCCACGTGACTCTGCGCGGCGAGATTGTAGATTTCGTCGGGCTCGATGTTCTGAATGACGCGCACGAGGCTCGTCGAATCGGTGAGATCGCCGTAATGCAGATGCAATTGCGGCTCGCCTTCGGCCACTTCATGCGCATCGCGATAGAGATGGTCGATGCGATCGGTGTTGAATAGCGATGTCGGGCGCTTCAATCCATGCACCTCGTAGCCCTTGCCGAGCAGCAACTCGGCAAGGTATGCCCCGTCCTGTCCCGTTACGCCCGTGATCAATGCGATCTTGCGTTTCATTGTTCGTTCCTTGGTCGATGTCGAGCGAGTCGCAATGGCCTCGATGGGCGCGCGCTCGCCCCATGGACCGCGCGCCGGCCGCGTCATTCGGCAATGCTGTCGTAGCCGTAGTAACCGCCTTTATATGAGCCTCCGAGCAGCGGCATGGCGGGCGGAACGTCGGTCAGCAACACGCCCTTCAGGTTCACCCCGCCGGTTTCGAGCCGTTTGGCCGTTTCGCTGATCTCACCGATCGGGTGCCGCCCGTAACGCACGACGAGCAGCGTCGTGCCCACGTGCTTGCCGATGACGGTCGAATCGGTCACTGCCAGCACGGGCGGGGTATCGATGATGACGAGCTCGTAGCGGCGCGACAGCGCTTCGAGCACTTCGCGGAAGCGCTCGCTCATCAAGAGCTCCGAGGGGTGAGTCGGCAACGATCCTTTCGTCAGCACGTCCAAGCCCGGAAGCACCTCGTGCTGAATGACGCTCTCCCAATCGGCGCCGCGCAAGACGTCCGAGAGCCCTGGCTGATGCCGCACCCCGAAATGCGAATGCACCTCGCCGCGCCGCATGTCGCCGTCGATTACCAGCACTCGTTTTCCGGCGGAGGCGACGAGCGCTGCGAGGTTGACCGATAAGAACGACTTGCCCGCATCCGGGCGCGAGCCCGTCAGCATGACGACGTTGTTCCGCGCTTGATCCAGCGAAAGCTGGAGCGACGTACGCAGGCTGCGCACGCCTTCGACCGCGATGTCCTGTGGCGATTGCGCCGCGAGCACATGGAGCCCTTCGCGGCGCATCATGACGTTTTGCTGCAAGCGAAGCTGCAGGCCGCTGCGCGGCACGACGGCAAAGACGGGCACGCCGAGCGCACCCTCGATCTCGTCGGCGCGCTCGACGCCGCCATAGAGCGACTTCCTCACGAACGCCGCGAGAATACCGATGACGAGCCCGCCCCCGAAAGCGATCAGGATCACCACGGCGCGCTTGGGCCATACCGGCTTGTCGGGCGTTTCCGCGAAGTCCACGACGCGCACGTTGCCGATCTGCCCCGCCTTCGCCACGCGCAGTTGCTGAGCGCTGTTGAGCATGTTCGTGTACAGCTCGGTATCGACGCGCACGTCGCGCAACAGGCGCAACGCCGTCTGCTCGGTATCGGGCAGCGCGGCGACGTCCTTGGTCATCACCGATTGCGCGCTTTGCAATTGCGCGATCTGCGCGTCCAGCGCAGCGACGGCCGGATGGCTCGCCGTGAACCGCTGCGAAAGATCGGCGCGCTGCCGCTGCAGATCGGCCAGCTTGGTTTTGGTGTCGACGATCTGCTGCAGCAACAACCGGCTTTCTTCGCTCAGATCGACCGTGCCGTGATTGTTTCGGAACGTGTTGTAGCGCTGTTCGGCCGCGTCCAGCTCACGACGCAGCTGCGGCAGTTGCTGATCGAGGAACGCCAAGGTGTGCTCGGCCTCCGCGGAGCGCCGATCGACGTCCTGCTTGATGAACTGCCTTGCGATGCCGTTGACCACGGCCGCCGTCAGCACCGGGTTCGCGCCTTGCAGCGTCATGGCGATCACGCCCGATTGCAGGGCGGTCTCCTTCACGCTGAGCTGCTTTTGCAACCGCTCGACCGTATCGAGCGTGGACGATCGCGTCAGATCGAAGCGCGTGCCGGGCCGGCCGGTCAGGCGGTCGACATGCAGGCGCACGGGGCCCGCCGCCGTCGCCGCCGTCACGTCCTCGCCGACACGCCCGCTCGCGATCGCGATGCCGTCGGGATCGCTGAGCGTAAAGGAGCCTTCTGTACCGGACGTCAACGTGAACGCCTTGCCATAGAGGGCGCGCGGCGTGTCCAGACGCGAGACTTCGATCTTCTCGTTGCCCCAGGCGAACCCCGCCAGGTCCATGAACGCGGGCATCGTGAAGCCGAACTTGCCGGTCGTCAACGCAGTCAGCAAGTTTCCGACGATGGGGGGCGTGTGCGGTTCCGCCGCGATGTCGAGCCGCAGACTGCGCACGGTCGCTTCCGTTACGAGCCTGGACTTGAGCAGTTCGATCTGCGCGGCCGTGGTGGCCTTCGTTTCGAACATGCGCGAGAGCGGTTCGATTTGCTGCCGCGGGTTGGCCGCGCCGTTGTCGGCATTTGCGGTCTGCTCGACTTGAATGATCGCATCGGCCTTGTACAACGGCGGGGCAATCAGCGCGTAAGCCGATCCCAGCGCCGTTGCGGCCACCGTGATCGCGGCGATCAAGCGCCAATTCGCCACGATACCCTGCAGGTAATCGGATAAGCGCAATTCGTCGCCGGCGGTGAAATCGGTATAACGATGCTCGAAGTTCATTGCCATGTTGATCGCTCGCATCGAATGCGCGCCGCCGCGTCAAGCAGGCGGCGCGCTGACTACGCTCGGCCATCGTTCATTTGGTCACGATAGCTGCCGTCAAACCCGCATTGATCGCCGGCAGGAACAGGCTCAGCACGCGGTTGAATTTCACGAGTGCGCCGTTGTCGACGTAGACCACGTCTTTGGGCTGCAGCTCGAACTGATTGGCGAGCACCATCGATACCGGTGACGTGGCGTCGAGGTGATAGATCTGCGGGTTGTTGCCCGTGGAATCGCGAATCACGAACAGCTGCTTGGCGTTCGACGTTCCCGGGTTGAGACTGCCCGCCTGCGAAAGCGCTTCGGCGAGCGTCAGCCGGCCGTTGCGCATCGGCATGACGGTGGCGGGTTTGTTGACTTCGCCCATCACGTACACGCCGTTTTCGTCGCGCGAGCCGACGCGCACCATATCGCCCGGCCGGAGCACGATCTCGGACGGGTTGTGCCCCGCCCGCACGAGATCGCCGAAGCTGATCGGGTAGCTGTTGCCTTCGCGCACGAGCGTCACACGGCTCTGATCGGCCGCCGCGGTGAATCCGCCGGCGCGTCCCAGCGCTTCGGTCAGCGTCATCGGAATGTCGTTGACCTGCACGGCGCCAGGCTTGCCCACTTCGCCGTCGATATAGATCGATTGCGCCCGGTACGAGGCGACGCGCACGGTCACTTCCGGGCTCTTATAGACTTTGCTGATGCGCGACACGATCTTGCGTTGCACTTGCTCGACGCTGTCACCTGCCACGTGCACGGTGCCGGCATAAGGGAATTGCACGTTGCCCCGCTCGTCGACGACGAAACCGGGCGCGGCGTCTTCCGTGCGCGTCGTCTGCGCGGGTTGACCGAGTGCCGCGGCGAGCTCGGGGTGATCCCACACCGTGATCTGCAGCACGTCTCCCGGCCCGAGCCGGTAAGGTACGGGCTTGCCGAGCAGCGCCTGGGTGCTGTCGGCCATCGGATGCTGCGCCGTCTGCTGGTTCATCTGCCGAATCAGCTTCAAGTTGATGTCGGTGATCGGCACCTTCACCTTTTCGTTCGGCTCGCTGCTGTAGTCGCCTCCGCTCTCCTCGACGGTGGGGGGCATCTGCATGCGCTGACCGGGCACGATCGAGCACGCCGAAAGCACCGCGGCAATGGTCAGGATTACTAACGAAGATGAAAACGCGGTGCGAACGCGAGGGTCCGAGCCATACATGATGTCCTCCGTGCCGGTTATTCGTGACGCGCCGCGCAGCACCGACATTCGATCGAGTGCAACGAACGCGGACGTCGGTTGCCGGGCGCTCGCGCGGCGCGATGCTGCCGCCGCATGAGCGCCCGGCGCTAGTAGGCATTGCTGTGCATGAACCCCTTGACGATCGTCGCTGCGATGATCCGCATGTCGAGACCGAACGACCAATTGCCGAGGTAATACAAGTCGTGCGCCACGCGCCGCTCCATCTTCTCGATGCGATCGGTTTCGCCGCGATAGCCGTTGATCTGCGCCCAGCCCGTGATGCCGGGCTTGATCCGATAGCGATGGATATAGCCCGCCACCACCTTCTGATAGAGATCGTCATGCTCGAGCGCATGCGGGCGCGGGCCGACGACCGACATATCCCCGCGCAGCACGTTGAAGAACTGCGGCAGTTCGTCGAGGCTCGTGCGGCGCAAGAATGCGCCGAGCTTCGTCACGCGCGGGTCGTGCCGCACGGCCTGACGCAACACGCCGTCCTCTTGCGTGTGCACGCGCATCGAACGGAATTTGTAGATCGTGAAGACGCGGCCGTCCGCGCCTTTACGTTTTTGCTTGAATAGGACCGGCCCCGGCGAGGTCGCCTTGACCGCGATCGCAATCGCGATGAGCAGCGGCGCGAGGCCGATGAGCGCACACGCGGCGAACAATCGATCGAAGATCGATTTGGCCAGCAGCGCGCTCGGCGATAGCGGCGAGGCGACGAGGTTGATCGCGGGCACGCCGAGCAGGTCGATAATGCCGCCGCTTTCGAACAAGGCGAGCGAGCGCACGTCGGGCATGAACCGGATATTGACGAGATCGTCGCGAAATTCGGCGACGACATGCAAGATGGTGCGCTCTTCCGATAGCGGCAGCGCGAGCCACACTTCATGCAGATCGTTGCCGCGCACATAGGCGGCGAATGCTTCGAGATCGTCGAAGCGCCGCAGGCCGGCGGCCGAAGCCAGAGCCGCCGCAGCCGATGCATCCACGTGCCGCCTATGGTTCGGCACGTAGACGGCCGCCGCGCGAAAGCCGGTTGCGGGCGCGGACTCGATGCGGCGCAAGATGGCGTCGCAGTGAGCTCCGGCCCCGACGATGGCCACCTGATGAAGGTTGATGCCGGCGTGACGCAAGCGTGCCAAGACTGCATGAGCGAGGAGACGATACCCGATCAGCGAAGCGCCCGATACGCCGCTCCAATAGACGAACCACAAACGCGACACGTAGTCGATTTCGCGTAAGGAGAACATCGCAGTGAGCGCGCAGGCTTGCGCGACGACCCATGCAAGCGCCACCTGCCCCGCCAGCATGCGCTTGGCGCGGCCGCGCCACGAATCGTAGACGCCGAACGCCGGAAAGAGCACGAGCACGCATGCGGCGGTGAGCATGACGAACGGCCCGATGAATGCGTGCGGCCCATCGTCGGCGAAACGGATGTGAGAGGCGAGCGCGGCCGCGCCGATGACGATCGCCACGTCGGCCACGCGAGCCAGCAAACCTTGAATGTCACGCATGTTCGTTCTCCGCGACGAATCACGAGCGCGCGTCGCCGAGCGACGCCGCCGGGTTGCTCGCACATCGGCCGTAGTTGTCTTCGAAGCGCACGATGTCGTCTTCGCCCAGATAGGCGCCCGATTGCACCTCGATAATTTCGAGCGGCACCTTGCCAGGATTGCCCAGCCGGTGCCGCACGCCGAGCGGGATGAACGTCGATTCGTTTTCGCTCAGCAAGAACTCTTCGTCGCCGCGCGTGACGAGTGCCGTCCCGCGCACGACCACCCAATGTTCGGCGCGGTGGTGATGCATCTGCAGCGACAATTTCGCACCGGGCGCCACGACGATCCGCTTCACTTGAAAGCGGTCGCCATGATCGATCGAGTCGTAAAAGCCCCACGGCCGGCGCACTTTCCGGTGCTCCTCGGCCTCGGGCGCGTGCTCTGCCTTGATCCTCGCGACGAGCCCCTTCACGCGCTGCACGTGCGAGCGGTCGGCCACGAGCACGGCATCGGGCGTTTCGACGACGACCACGTTCGTCGTGCCGACGCAAGCCACGAGGCGGCTCTCCGCGTGTGCGAACGTGGCGCTTGCGCCCTCTAGCACGACGCGCCCGCGCGCCACGTTCCCGTCGCCGTCCTTGCCGAGCGCATCCCAGACGGCGTCCCACGAACCAAGGTCGGACCACCCCGCTTCGAGCGGTACGACGACACCGCTGCACGGCGCGTCGGGGCCGCCCAAACGCTCCATCACCGCGTAGTCGATCGAATCCGCCGGAGCGCGTTCGAACGCAGCGGCTGCCGGATCGAAGCGATCGCCGTGCACGGCGCCTTCCGCGACGGCGGCAAGGCACGCCGCATGCATCTCGGGCCGCATGCGCCGCAACGCGTCCAGCCATACCGTTGCGCGCATCACGAAGATGCCGCTGTTCCACCAATAACCGCCGTCGGCCACGTATCGCTCAGCCAGCTCGGCCGGCGGTTTTTCGACGAAACGGCCGATCGTGTGGGCGCCGTCGCCGAGCGGCTGGCCAATGCGGACATAGCCGAAGCCGGTGTCGGGGCGCGTCGGCGGCACACCGAGTGCAGCGATCGCGCCGTGCTGCGCATGCCGCGCCGCAAGCTCGATCGCGCATTGCAGCGCCTTCACGTCGGCGATCGCATGGTCGGCCGGCATGACGACGAGAATCGCATCGCCGCTTTGCGCACAGGCGCGCATCGCCGCAAGCGTCAGCGCCGGAGCGGTGTCGCGTCGCGCCGGTTCGACGATGAGCGTCGGCGTGACGCCGCTCGCGCGCAGTTGCTCGTCGATGATGAAACCGTGTTCGGCGCCGCAGACGACGAGCGGCGCATCGGCCACTTCCCAGCTACCGGGAAAATTGCCGGAAAAACCGTCCATGCGATGCACGGTCGCCTGCAACAACGTATCGGAGCCGATCACGTCGAGCAGCTGTTTCGGATAGTGCTCGCGCGACATCGGCCAGAGCCGCGTCCCGGATCCCCCTGCCAGCACGACCGGCATCACGCGGCGGCACGGCGCCCGCACCGCTTTCTCGCCCTCGCCGTCGCTATTGCTTTCGCCGACGCTCTCGCCGGTGCGCTCGCAGGGTTGCGTGTCGAAGCTCATGACGATGCTCTCCGCTCAGGCGCCGGACGTGCGGCGGCCTTGCACCCGGAACTCCGTCGGCGAAATCATCATCCGCTTGCGGAAAATTTTCGCCAAACGATCGCCGTTGCCCATGCCGCTGCGCCGCGCGATCTTATCGACGGGCAATTCCGAATCGATGAGCAGGCTGCACGTAATGGCCAGGCGCGCCTGCAGCAAATAGTCGGACGGCGTCATGCCGAGTTCCATCTTGAACCGCCGCAAGAAGTTGCGCTCGCTCATCGCGGCCACTTGCGCGGCATCGGCAATCGAAATCGGCCGCTCGCAGTTGTCCTGCAGCCAACGCGCCGCGGCCCGGATCTTGTCGCCGGCGCTCGCAGCGCCGCCTTCGCCGAGCAGCGGCACGAATCGCGCGCTCGATCCGGGCATCAATCGCTCGGCCACGCCGCGGGCGACGTCGAGGCCGAGATCGCGCTTGACCATCGACAGCGCACCTTTCATCGGCTCGAGACGCTCGTCGAGCTCGGCGGCGGCTTCGTCTCGATGCGTCTGATGAAGGTAGGAGCCGAACTGATAGATCTTCTCGCCCGTGCCGATGCCGGCCGCATCGAGCAGCAGACTGCCCTCGCCGATGGAACGGATGTTCGTCGTCATCGTCTGCACGCGACGCAGCCAGCCGATCAAGCGTTCGTCGCTCGCCGCCGCGCGTGCGCCCTTGCCGCCGGCGACGAACAGCGCGTCGAAGCCGGTGTAGTGGCGCGCGTCCAGACCGTCGGTCCATACGCGCACGGAAGAGGCACAGCGCACGTTGCCGCCGTCGGCCGACAGGAACGCAATGTCGTAGGCCGGCATACGGCCGGCGCTCTTCGCAGCAAGTTCGTTGGCGACGTGGAAGACTTCAGCCACGAGACCGGCTCCGAGCAGCGAGAAGCCGTCGTAAAGCACGATGGCGATCCGGCGTGTGGCGTTCGGGGCGTTTTGCGCCCGGGCACGCCACCAACCCATCAGTGCGCGTTCGGTGTTCGCGTAAGGCATTTCGTGTTCCTCACGAATCGTTGCCGGCATGGTTCGATTCCTCCGCGTTGCAGTGCATCGTAGGCAGTGCGGATATGCCCCGGGCAGGCCGTGACGTAATTCGGCGACATCTTGGCGGATCCGCTCCGGCGGATATCGCCTAAACCGTTATGCCGATGTTTACGGCCCGTCGCCCATGCCTGGGCAAATCGGACAACTCAAAGTGAAAGCCGTTACTTTCACCCGTTAATTAGCTAAATAGCGCCAAGCCGCGCTGGCAAAACCCATGCCGTGCGCAATGCGTCGGCGACGCTCGAGCTTCCCCGTTTCGTCTAATGCGGCCAATCTGGTGCTTGCAATGCTCGGCTTCGAATGAGCCTTTGGAAAGGATGGGCGGCCCAAGCCGCCCATCGGTGCGTCGCGGCTTCGCCGCAGGGCTCGTCGGCGGAACCGCCGAGCTGGACTGCGTGAGCGCGAACGCACAGGGGCACGATAAGCGTTATCCCGCCATCGCTGTGTTGCTGAACCCACATTGGCGGGCAACGAAAGACTCGTGCGTGGCGGAATAGTCCGGCACTTCGTTCTCTTTTCGTCTTCCCATCGGAAAAAATAAATTGAAAGGATTGCACGCGATGTTTCAATTCTGATTCGTTTCTCGCTCAATCGAAATCGGCAATCTTTGCGGTCATTTATTCGAATGAAATCGCCCTGTCCGATCGCCGGAATTGTCGTTTTCGATGGCGGACCTCTTTATGCATCGCGCGGCGACCGCCCTGTCGCGTCGCAGCAAAGAAGCGTCAAACCTGCGCCGAACCGAGGTCATACGAATGAACGAGCGTAAAAATCCGCCAGGCGTGCGTGCGCAAATCCACTAGATCGAATGCTCCTAAAAATAAGGTAAAGGCTGTAGTCTCTCGCCCAGCGATTCGTGTGAAATCAGAGTTTCGTCGGACTTGATGCGTCGGCGAAGAGCTTTATTCTTCATGCGATATTCGGCCATTCGTTGCGGCAGCCCTACGTCGCGCGAATATCTCGCGGCGCGACCGCCCAGCCAGATGCGTGCGCATCGAGGCTTCGGCGCGTGCCTCTCTCGTTGATACAGCCCTCGGCGGCGTCAAACGCGCACATCGCTCGATCGATGCGCGCCGCTTTGTCATTGCCGAACGCGGCGCAAGCTTAACGGCCACGATCGATGACCTACCAATCGCCCCTCCACGTTCGCCATCCATATCTTTCTCGTTGCGCGGCTGCGGCCGCTCTTTCGTTCTTGGCCGCTTGCGGCGGAGGCGGCTCGGGTGCCGGCAGCGGGGCAGCGGCAGGCAGCAACGCGAACACGCAAAGCGGCACCTCTTCGGGGCAGTGGGCCTCGACGACGCCGATCGTCGCAGCGGGCGGACAAACGCTGACCTGCGGACAACCCTCGGCGCCGGCGAGCGCGGACGGCACGGGTGCCGCCATCGAAGCCGATACGCCGGGCAGCGACGGCACGCGCACGTTTGCACTCGGCAGCAAATTCGATCTGGCCATCACGACCCGCGCATCGCAGGCCGACACGGTCGCGTGGCAAGTGCGCGACGATTGGGGCGTGGCGCGCGCGAGCGGCCGGTTCGCCGTCAAGGCGGGCGCGCAGACGGTGGCCCTCAGTTGCTCGTCCTCGCTCGCGGGATACTTCTCGGTATCGGCCACGCTCGTTTCCTCAGGCAAGTCGCTTTCATCGGCCGGCACCCGTCCGGCCGGTATCGCCACCTTCGGCGTGCGGCCCGACGTATCGAACGTGCTGCCGGCCGTCGCCTATGCGCATGAAGATCAGCACCGCTTCGGCGGCCAAGGCACCAACTACCTGAAGCCGGGGCAGACCTGCTGCAGCGGCGACGGTTATCGTCCGATCGATACGGATCTGGGGTTATCGTGGGCCAACGATTCGCGCAGCTGGTACGTCGAAGAGCCGAACGGGCCCAATACGTTCGTCCCCGGTACCAGTACGCTCGCGCCGTATCTCACGCAGGGCGACCTCATGCGGCTGATCCAGCTCGACGGCATCCCCGGATGGGCGAGCCCGACCGGTGCGCAGACCGAAGGCTATGCGCCTCAATCGGAATCGGCCTTTCAGGACTATGCGAGCCGCGTGGGGACCGATTCGGCGCAGATTCGCTCCGCTTACTTCCCGAATCAAGCGCACAACTACTATCAGATCACCTGGGAGCCGGACGGCGGCGGGCCGACGCAATGGAGCGATACCGATGCGAACTTCGTCGCGATGTATCAAGCGGCTTACAAGGGACTGCACTCGACCGATCCGAACGCCGTCGTCATGGGCGTGACCGCCGCGATGGTGCGCACGAACACGGCGTGGCTCAAGCGGCTCGCGCCGCTCGGCATTGGGCAGTATCTCGACGGTCTGACGATTCACGGCTATTACGATGCGGGCACTTCGCCGTCGCACCCGCCTGAGCGGCTTGCGACCGATCCCGATCCGGCCACCGCCGCAAATGCGCTGCCCGCATCGATGCGCGAGTTGCGCTCGACGATGAAGCAAACGCTCAAGAGCGGCGCCAAGCTTTTCGCAACGGAAACGGGCATCAGCTACGACATCGGCACTTCATACGGTCCGAACTATCCGACGGCGAACGTGTTGTTCGCGCATGGTGCGGTCGTTGCACGTTCGCAGTTGATTCTGCTCGGCGAAGGTGCGGATATGTCTTATGTGTTTTATACGTCCGACACGCCCGATTCGCCGCCAGGCTACGGCTTGTTCTTCGATCTCGATCATGCGAACGGCACGTACGGCGCGAGCAACATCAGCCCGAAGCCGGCCGCGATGGAAGTGGCCGCGATGACGCGCATCGTCGACGGCACCACGACGCTCGGTTATCTGAACAATGTGCCTGCGGGCGTGTACGGCTATGCATTCCAGCGGCTGAACGGCGGCAAGGTCGTGACGGCGCTGTGGACGCACGACAACGCGCACTGGAGCGCCAGCGCAGGATTCAGCGAGACGTATAGCGTGCCCTATACGCTGCAAGTGGACGGTGCGGGAACGTCGGGGCAGGTGACGGTGCTCGATGCGATGGGCAATGCCGCGCAGCTGCCTTACAGCGATGGGCGAATCGCACTGAAGCTGACGGAGTCGCCGATCTATGTCGTCTCGACGAATGCTTCCGTGATGAAGGGTAATGTCACGGTGCCGGCAGGGTACGCGGCGAATTAGCGGAAACGATGCTCCAGCGCCACCCGGGCAACGCACTTGCCCGCGGTGGCCTCCTGTTCGACAATGCCTCGCTCGGCAATCGGCAAACAGAAAGGAAGGGGCTATGGGACAGGCGAAGCAACGCGGCACGAAGGATCAACGTATCGCTGCGGCGAAGGCAAAGGTCGACGCGCTGCGTCCGGAGAAGCTCGTGTGCGGCTCATGCAAGACCGCGTTCACGGACTTCGAGGCCATGAGCACGCGAAACATGCCCGGCATCCACGCGGCATTCGGCGGCATTTGTCCGTCGTGCGGGGAAACGGTGCTTGCGTTCAGCGGCGAAAAAGAGGCGGTGGCGAACGCAATGATCGCTTGGCAGGACGCCATGGAGAGCGAAAGCAAGCTCGGCCGGCAGTCCGGAAGCGGCGAACACGTGCCGTTCGAGGAATAGGAATGGGCGAGCAGCGAGCAGCGAGCAGCGAGCAGCGACGAACAACGATCAACAACGACCAGGGAAACGATATGACCGTCCGTTATCGACACTACAAGGGGGGACTCTACGAACTCGTGTGCGAAGCAACGATGGAAGCGGATCTTACGCCCCTCATCGTGTATCGCGCGGCTGACGGCTCGATCTGGTGTAGACCGAAGGCCGTGTTCTTCGAGTTCGTGGAAGTGAACGGCGTGAAAGTGCAGCGCTTCGAAGAGATCGATTGAACGATCGTCTGGACCGGCAGGAACACGTCGAACGCATCGGAAACCGTCTCATATGCCCGTCGGGATCAATATCGCGATGCGCGAATCGCGCTCGACGATGACATAAGCGCTCAACGTCAACGGCCGGTGAGTACGGCGTGCAACGCGAAGTTGCCTTTAGAAAAAAGCCGCGTGCGTGCGTTTGATCGCGAAACTAACGGGCGTTCAAACGCGGCCCGACGCTGCTGCCGATGAAATCAGAACCGCCCCGCACGAAGTTTTGTGACCGTCGAATGCGACGGCTCGGCCGTCGATCTTGACTTTCTCGTCGCCTTCGACGATCACGCAATCATGGTGGCCCGACACCGGGCAGGTGCAGCGGTCGCCCACGCAAGCGACTGCGCGGCCCATCACCGTCGATTTGTCTCGGCCCGTTTCGACCCGGCCTCCATGCGAGGTCGAATCTCCGATGCGTATCACGCCACGCATGTGAGGTTTTCTCGCTGTTTCAGTCGGCCACTCACGTGATGTTTTCTCCCTGCTTCAGTCGAACGGGTTGGCGTTGTTGTGGGCTTGCTCCCACTGCGCCTGACGAGCCGGGTCGGGGCTGACCATGATGATCGTGGCTCGCCCGTCGGGCCGGCGCGTGATCGTCGCACTCGTCTTGCCGTCGCCGTAGCCTGCGATGAGGCCCAGCCCTAGCTGCACCATCGTCGAGCTGACACCCGTATCGGCGATACGACGGCCGATGTCGTAGCCTTCATGAACGTCGCTCAGGCTTGGAGCCGATTTGCCCACCGCGCTCAGGGCTTGAGCGAGCGGAATCGTCCACTCTCTGTCGCCCGTCGTGTCGTAGAACACGCGTTGCGGTGTCACGCCGTCCGGCAGCGTTGCAAGGGCTTGCTCCCAACCGGCCTTTAGTGCGTCCGCCTGTTCTGCGGTTTTGAGCAGTTGGCCATGGTCGTTCGTGAGTTTGACGTCCACAGGACGATGCAAGTAACCGATCAACGGCGCGTTGTCCAATTGCTTCACCTGCCACGTCTCCCAGCGGACCGGCAAGTAAGGCGTGGGCTTGAATTCTCCCGGGCCCTTGTTGGCGATCGTTTTCCAGAAGGCAGGCAGTTGCTGTTGCCACCAGCTGGCTTGCATGGTGCCAGGCGGCGGGGAATGCGCTAAGCCGTGAGCCTTCAGTTGCGCCTCATAGTACGCACCGAAGCTATCCGGGCCTTGCCCATCGTTCTTCTCCCAGTAGTACTCCCACAGCTTGTCGCCATCCGAGCCTTTGCCGCTCGCGCGGTCGATCGCGAACGGACGAATCAGCTTATCGACTCGATCCGACCGCGATACGACCATCACTACAACGCTGTCGGGTATTTCGGGAACATACTCCCATCGTGGAATCGGCTTTTCACCCGGCGTGCGGAGCAAACTCCTGAGCATCGAACCGTCTTCGCTGAATAAGATGGCTTGAGGAACATCTGGATGAGCATCAAAGAACGCAAACAGGTTTTCGATAAGTCCGACCGGATCGTTAGTCTTGGCGTCTTGCTGCCAAAGGAAGAGAGTTGCGCCGAGTCCCGCCAACTGTCGGCCGTCGGCAATCGCTTCCGCCGCCACGGAAGAGTCTTTCGGGTCCTGCAGCGGGTCCCATACGAATACGGGGACTGGCCAGCGTTCGACGGCGTGTTTGGCGCCGTACTCGAACGCAACCGTCGTGGCAGATCGCAGATCACTGACACGTTGGTCCGTACCGTTGGCGTAATCCTTAGGATCCTTCGACAGATAGGTTTCGTGGTTATTCGCTTTCGCTGCGACCTCGCGCCAGACTTCATCGCTAGATTTTTTTCCGATGACGACAGAAAGGCCGCGCACTTCGAGCACGAATCGGGGGCCATCCTGCCCCAGGATGGCGTGTGTGCGGTGAGCCACTTCATTCACTGCGGTGGTTGTGCCGCTAGCTGCGTTCATGCTGACAAGCGACTCGGTTCGATAAAGCCAAGTCAATCGTGCGCCATATGCAACAACTGCGATAGCGAGCGCGATCAATATTCCATTCCGGATATTACTCCCCATGCCTATAGCATCCTCACCGGTTTTTGCCCAAAGGCGATAGTAATGGTTCATCACAAGGAACGTCCATAGCGCTGACAGCGCGACGAACGTTGTCACATAAGGCCAAGCCCGGGGTCTTGTCATCATCTCGACATCCCCGAAACGGCGCTCCAATCGATTGGCGGAGCCGGTGGCGCAGCAGGCGGGTCTTCCTGCTGCGCAACGGTCTCGCTCGTGACCAACGGCGGCATCGTCGCCAAGGAAACCACTGCCTCAGGTGGGAACGTGCCGACTTGATAATAGGCCATACTCGCCTCGACCAATTCCGCAGCCCTCTGATCGGTCGATGCCAGCCTCCCGAAATTGGGATTCTCCGTGAGCTGTTTGTACGCGCGCCGGTCCAGCTTCCAATCCGCCATTCGAATCAACAAATCCCGCCAATTCGGATCATCGATGCTCACCGCCTGCCCGATCGCCACGTCCATCGCCGTCACCCATCGTTGATTCTCGCTGCTGCGCAGAATCGCCCCGTGGTAGTTGTTGTCTTCCCAGGACTTCTCGTCCGAGGTCATCGTTTTGCGCGCCTCCTCGGGTGTCTGCT
>CBIHRA010000006.1:0-182575 GCA_966212325.1 uncultured Burkholderiaceae bacterium
GCGCGTCAGTCCGGATGGATCGGCGAGCTCCGTTGCCGCGTAACGCAGGGGGCACCTATGGCCAACACATCGGCACAACGGCAGGCGCAATACCGCAAGCGCCGCGCATCGGCTGGAGACGGCGAAATGCGGATCAACGCGTGGGTAGCGTCAGGTACGGTATTAGCGCTACGGCGATTGGCTAGGCGTTACGGCGTAACGCAGCGGGAAATGCTGGAACAACTGATTGCCGGCGCCGACGATCCAATCATCTCGTCGCTCGAACCAGGCACGCCCGCGTGGGACGAATACTTCAGCCCGGCCGTTACTGCGTAACGCTCTCGAAATCGGCCTGCAGCGTCCCGATTCACCCCTGATCGTGATCGCTCTCGCTATAATCCATCCACCGCGCAGCACCACCTTCCAGACTGATCACGATCGCCGGAATGGCCGATCACGATCGCCGAAATCCGCAGTTTGCTTCGAGAATATCGGTCAAATAGGCAGCGATGGCGTCCTCGCTGTCCAAGTATGGTGCTGCGTCGAACTCGGGCAGATCAGCCACGTTGATTCGTTTGCTCATGTTCGTTTCCTCCGATCAATCCAACAAGGCGGCCAGCGCCTTAGCGCGTTTTGGGCCTGCGCGCGCCGGTTGGCTGTGGCAGGCGTACGATAAGCAGTATCGTCCCGTTGTGGGACGGCGTGATGAAGGGAGGGCGAGATGAGACGCCTTTATTTCCTGGCACCTGACACGGCGACGGCTAGGGCCATCGTCGACGACTTGCTTCGGGCGCGGATCACATGGCGCCATATCCATGTGCTCGCGAATCACAGCGTCGCGCTTGAACAGTTGCCGGAGGCATCGTTGCTGCAGAGCAGCGACGTCGTGCATGCGCTCGAACGCGGGGTGACGCTCGGCGGGGCGACCGGAGCCCTGCTCGGCCTCGTGGCGCTGGTGTTTCCGCCCGCGGAACTCGCTATTGCGGGCGGAGCCGTCGTCGCATTGACGTTGGCGGGTGCGGGCTTCGGGGCTTGGACCGCGGCGATGATCGGCGTCGATGAGCCGAACGCGCGACTCGAGCGCTTTCGTGACGCCATACGTGACGGCCAGCTGTTGATCATGGCTGACGTCGCTGCATCGCGCGAACAAGAGATCGAGCAGATGGTCGTGCAGCATATTCCGAAGGCGCATCTCGAAGGGGCTGAGCCCACGACGCCGATCTTCCCGTGAGACGCAGTTTAGGCCGTCGGAGCCAGGTTTGGGGCGGCGCGAGCGAATGGAGAAAGGCAGAGGACGGCCAGAATCGGACGCTCGACGAGAATCCCGGAATCGTAAATAATCAGGCGATGGACCATGAGATGAGGTTGAATTCAAATCACGGCCAAATCCTGTCCCCACGCACGGCCCCCATCCGCCAAACAGAATGACCTGGACGCCTCCCCCTCAAGGCAAGAGCAATGCTCCAACGTGGTTAAAGACGAGCCTTACTCCGCTCTATCGCTTGCTATGCGGACTTTTGGTACTAGGCGCGATTGTCCTCATCGTGAGGCACGTATTTGACACTCCGATTCCGTTCGATACGCCTCGGACATTTTCGCTATTTATCCTGGCCGGGGGCGTGCTCGCGCTCACACACGCCTTGCGCACGTGGCTCTTGCGCCTGCCTATCCCGACTCGATACTCCCAACCGTTGCCATATGGCTATCCAGGATGGCGCGGCCTTCTCCAAGCCCAGTTTGCTACAGGATGTTTCCTGTTTTTCTTCGGTGCGCTGCTGCTCCTGCTTTGAGTCGCAAACGTCGCCGAGTCTAATGGCCGCTTTGTAGAAAGATCGTTGTCACTTTTGGGTCGTTTGCCGCCCCTCTGGCGCCCCAAACTTCGTGAAATGACGGCGGGCCAAGAGATGAACCGCTACGAAACTCGAGCCCTCCCACTTCCTTACGTTGCTCCAGTCGTTCCAGTCGTATCTGCGCGGCTGAAGGTCTATCATCGGAACTGCGACGTTGCCAAACGTTGTCAAGACCGGAGCATCGAATGAAGCCTCCACGCAATACCGCCTCCGTGCCAGGGGAGTGGTACATCGATACAGCGTGCATCAATTGCGGTGCATCGCGTCACGTCGCGCCTGGGCTGATTGCCGAACGAAACGACAAAAGCGTCTTCGTGCGCCAGCCCGTCACATCGGAAGAACAGCTTGCTGTTTGGCGCGCCGTGCTCGTATGTCCTACGGCATCGGTACGCAGCGAAACGAAGCAGCCTCGGCCGAACGTCGCGATCTTTCCGCAGCCGATCACATCGGGTGTGTGGCGCTGCGGATTCAACGCTCGGTCGTCGTTTGGCGCACATTCTTATTTTGCCGCGCGGCCAGACGGCAATCTGCTAATCGACTCACCGCGGTATGCGGCAGAGCTGGTGAATTGGTTCGATGCTTCAGGTGGTATTGCGCACATCCTTCTGTCGCATCGTGACGACGTCGCAGACGCGGACAAATACGCGCGCCGGTTCGGAGCGCGTGTCTGGATCCACCGCGAGGACAAGTCGGCTGCCCCATATGCTACGGATCTGCTCGACGACGGATCAGTACTGAGCATCGCGGCCGGCGTGCGCGCAATCTCGATGCCTGGGCACACTCAGGGTAGCGTTGTCTACCTCCTCGACGATCGTGTGCTCTTTTCGGGTGATTCACTTGCCTGGAGCCCACGCGAGCAGGACCTCGTCGCGTTCAGGGACGCGTGCTGGTACTCATGGACCGAGCTCACCGAATCGCTCGGCAAGCTGGCCGCGTATCGTTTCGAATGGCTGCTTCCCGGTCACGGATGGCTCGCGCACTTGCCGGCCGAGGAAATCAGTGCTCGCTTGCGCGCGTTGGTTGCACGGATGCGAAACGGCTGAAGTCGCCGGAATAGCGGCTTCCGGCATAGGGCGGGGTTACGCGAACCACCTGCATAAATGGATTCATCTGCGCGGGCGCGCGAAGCATGCCGCAATGACGACTGGTGAGCCGATGCCCTCGGCATGCGTACCGGTCGCGACGGTAAGCGACGTGATGTCCGTGGCGCAGCGCGCACCCCTGCCGCAATCGCCGAAGAAGAACCAATCGGTAACCTCCGCCATGCAGGCTCGACTATCGGCGCAGCTGCCCAATGGCGTGACGCAGCGACTCGAATGTGGGGCCCACGATGTCGCGCTCGTGCGAGCGATGATCGAAGCGTCGGGAGCACGCTAATCGGTACAGCCCCAAAAAAAGGCGTCGGGCCAGCTGACTGCCAAACCGCCGTGCACTGAACATGCCGACTCGCAATACCAACCCCCGCCTCCAAGCAGTCACGCCTCGATTCCCTCCGCCATCTCCACAACAAGCGCTTCATCCCGCACACGAACTCGGCTAAGAAAAGCGAACGCCGCGAGCGAGCAGACGACCGTGATGACAGTGAGCCCATCGAGTAGATGCGCGAATGCCGAACGGTACGCGGCTTGAAGCGTCGCATTCGAAACGTTCGGCAAAACATGGGCGGCATCGGCAAGATTGCCGCCGGCGAGGCGCGCAGCCGCCTCGGCAATGGCGGCGTGCGGCGCGTCCGGTACTGTCGCACGCAGACTGATTCGCGCGAGCGCCGCCAGCAGCGCGCTGACGACCGCCAGCGCAACGCCTTCACCCGCGACCCGCGTAGTGCTGAAGATGCCCGCGGCCATCCCGGCGCGTGACTTCGGCACGACGCTTACCGACAACCCATCCATCAGCCCCCACGGCAACCCCGCGCCGAAACCGATCGCGGCCATCGGCCCGATCGCGGCCGAACCAGCGCCGGCACGCAGCGCGATACCAAGCGCGTAGAGGCCCGCCGCCGCAATGATCAGCCCGATTCCGGAGATCGCGCCCGCCGACATCCAGCGCGTCAGCATCGCCGCCACGAACGGCACTACCAGCATCGGCGCCGAGAGTGCGAGCATCAGCCAACCCGCGTGCATTTCGTCAAAGCCGTCCACGCCGATGAAGCGCAATGGCAACACGACGAGCAGCACGATATAGCAGTAGCACGTCGCGATCGGCAGCACCTGGACGCCGACGAACCGCGCATATCGGAACAGCGAAAGATCGAGCATCGGCCGCGCAGTGTGCATCTCGACAACGACGAAAGCGATCCCAAATGCGATGCACGCAGCGAACAGCAAGACGACGGCCGGCGAACTCCATCCGCGCGACGGTGCCTCGATCAGGCCACATGTGAAGCACGCGAGCGCAGCCGTAAACGTCACGGTACCTCCCCAATCGAGCCGACGCGCGTGAGGGTCGCGCGACTCGCGCATTCTGGGTACGCCGAAGCCGAGCGATAGAAGGCCGGCGAGCGCACCGGTCGCGAAAACAGCGCGCCAACCCAACTGCTCGATTAGCCAGCCGGCGAGCACTGGACCGAAAGCGAGACCGCTTCCGAACGTGGCGCCCAGCACGCTGAATGCGCGGGTCCTTGCCGAGCCGTCGAATTCCTGTGCGAGCGCGGCGGTGCCGCCCGCAAGGGCTGCAGCCGCTGCGACGCCCTGCGCCGCGCGTAATAGATCGACCACGACAATCGACGGTGCAATCCCAAGTGCGAGCGAAATTAGTGTGAAGCCCGAAACGCCGCAGGCAAACAGTCTCTTGCGCCCGAACCGGTCAGCGAGCGTTCCCGCCGCCATCAGCAAACTGCCGAACGCGAGCATGAATGCGTTGGTGATCCAGCTCAACGTGACAGGGCTACCTCCGAGGTCGCGGCCGATCGCGGGCGTCGCGACCGCGCCGCCGGAAAATGCCAGCGGTAATGCGAGCGCAGCCACGCAGACTGCCGCGAGCACGGTGAGCCGCCCCGTCGCATGGGGGAAATCAGGTGAATTCATTCGCGCTCCTCGTGGAATGCCGGGATATCGCATGACCACGCATCCGGCTGAGCGATGAACGATAATTCGGATTCAATCTGAGAGAAACAACCCGATATTCCGCAGACCGCGGAACGAAATTCCGCAATGACGCGAATTGAAGGAGCCGACCGGCATGGACAATCTGAACGGCATCGTCGCATTCGTGCGCACCGCTGAGACGCTCAGCTTCGTAGCGGCCGGGCGCAAACTCGGCATCTCAGCATCCGCAGTCGGCAAGACGATTGCGAAGCTCGAGCGCTCACTGGGAGTACGCCTCTTTCATCGAACCACGCGCCGCGTTACGCTCACCGACGAAGGGCAGCACTTCCACGAGCGCTGCAGCCGGATTCTCGATGAGTTGCGCGATGCAGAAGCGATGCTGTCGGAGGCGGCGCAAACGCCGCGCGGCCGGCTGCGCGTGAGCCTGCCTGTGATCGGCTACCGCTTCCTATTGCCGGTGTTGCCCGCGTTCAACGAACGCTACCCTGCCATCGAGTTGGACCTAGATTTCAACGACCGGCTCGTCGATGTCGTAGATGGCGGTTTCGACGCGGTGATCCGCAGCGGCACCCTTTCCGATTCGAGCTTGATGTCACGCCGACTCGGCGCGTTTCGTTTCGTGCTCTGCGCGTCACCCGACTACGTCGCGCGCAACGGGTTGCCTCGCACGCTCGCCGAGCTGGCGACGCACGATTGCGTACGCTATCGCTTCCCGACCACAGGCAAATTGCAGCCGTGGGCACTCGCCGCGGATGAAGGCGAGCCGCCCAACCTTCGAACTGCGATGACGTGCAATAACATGGAAGCGCTGCGCGGTGCGGTAATCGCGGGTTTCGGCATTGGGTTCATGCCGGACTTCCTGGCGTGTGACGCACTTGCGAGCGGTGCACTCGTCGAGGTACTTGGCGGGCATACGATTATGCCCGGACAATTCTCTATTCTGTGGCCGTCGAGCCGACAACTCTCGCCCAAGCTACGCGTATTCGTGGAATTTATGTGCGAACGCTTGTTTCCGGAGCGATGACTCTGGCTACCCAACCATCGGAGTGATGTTTGAGCGCACACATGCGCCGCTTCGTGTTGATTATATCGTCTATTTTACGGGCCTCGCTGATCAAAATACCGGGGCCCTGAAAAACCAACAATAACCTTTCACTTCCGCGTCCTTTCGGAATACGCCTCTCAGGCTTGCCACAATCGGACTGTATATCATGTTTCAATGCGAAGCAAATCCCCGAGGCGCCTTCGAGTTTTGCTGCGGCGCGAATATTCATACCCTATAAAGCCATACCTAGTAAAACTGACAGCTACATTTTCACGTCTATAGCGAGTGAAATGGCGGCGAGGTTTTCGGGTATGCCGTTTGGCGCTAACAAACATTCAATTCAACGTCGGCAGCTCTTTTAAAGGTGATCAAATGGAACGGGGATTTCCACCAAAAGCGATCACGGTCGCGGCGAATCAAGGTTGGCAGCCAACGGGGATCATGGTCGATGGCGACATCGGCATGACGATCGTCTATCAGACCGGATTGTGGCTGGTCGATGCCGACGACGGCGACGACCTGCCCTACGATGCCAACGGGAGCCAGATGTTCGAAGCTGTTGCCCCGGCGCCCTTGCCTTACAAGGCAGTCGGTGCGCTCGTCGGACGCATCGGCACATCAGGCGCGCCGTTTCTGGTCGGAAACGGCGGCCCCTGCGTGATCCCCAAAGGCCAGTCAGGTGCACTGGAGCTGGTGATCAATGCCGACTTGCAGGATCTGAGCGACAACAAGGGCAGCGTCACCATGTACGCCTATCTCGACAACGCCGCCCCAGACTTGTCGGCGCCGCTCGTCAACGAGCCGCCTCAGCCCGTGCCGAGCGTCCCTAACGATAAATTGGGCCCGCTGGCGTATTTGATCGGCAGGTGGACCAACCAACCGTTGGGCAACTCGGGCCAAGGCGGCCGCGATGAACCGTTCTCGTACAACGTGATGCCGCTGCCGCAAGTGGACCCATCGTCGCCTCCCGGCTATATCCTCAAGAACTTCTCGTACTACGAGGAGTTGACGTTTACCGCCATTCACGGCTCCGTGCTCAATCGCAACGGGATCGGCGCGCAGGTCGCTTACACGCTGTTTTACGAGCAGCGCGTGTATTTCGCCCAAGGCCCCAATCAAGATGCGCTGGTACATGCCGAAAACGGCTCGCTATTACTGCTTGGCGATGCGCTGCAGCCACTCGGACCCTACGGCAACGCCTTCCTTCAGGGTTTGGGCAATCAAACCGTCGCAGACAGCGTTGCGCCTACACAGGCCTTCAATCTCGCCAAGCAGGTGGCGGTTCCGCACGGCAATTCGATCCTCGCACTTGGTTCTTATAGCGCCGGCAAGGGCGTGCCATTCATACCTGCCGCAACGGTGCTGCCTTCGGGAGACATCGATCCGTTCCCCTATCACTGGAAAAACGACGTCACGAATCCACAGCCCGATTACACGCTCAATCCGAACAAGGCGCTAACCGACGCGCTTTCGATTCGAGCGCCGAGCGATTACGTGGCGCTGACGGTCAGCTCGGCCAACGGTAACGGCGCGGTCACCAATATCGGCTTCGAGCAACGGTACAGCAACGTCACGCGGTACGACTTTACGTGCTGGCTGGAAAGCTTCGACGGGGGACTCAGCTTTCCCCAGTTGCAGTACAGCCAGAGCATCACACTGCAACTGCCGATACGCGGTGGCACCGCGTCCTTTCCGCATGTCACCGTCAATACGCTGACGAAGCGATCCTCGTAACCGCCCGACCAGGAGAAACGAACATGTCCGAGCTCGACGCCAACGATCGGGATCTTCCCGTGCGCCCGCTGACAGAAGCGGAACAACGCCTCGTGCGCCATATCGACGAGCACTGGAATCGCGCGCGCGCGTTGACGGAATTGCGCGACGGGTTGCAGACCGCTGTCGAGATCGAGCTGGCGACGGTACCGCTTTATCTCTTTGCGTATTACTCGATCAACCGCACGCCTGAAGGCTTTCCCACAACGGAGTTGTCCCGGTTCGCAGGCCAGGCGGGGGGCATCATGATGAGCGTGGCGGTCGAGGAGATGCTGCATTTGTCCTTGTCGTCCAACATGCTCTTTTCACTAGGCGTCCAGCCGCAGCTCTATCTGCGCTCGCCTTCGCCTTATCCCACCGATTTGCCCGGTCATGCCCGGCTCGGTCCGGACCGCAACCCGATGGCGCTGCCGCTGGCCAAGTTTTCGTCCGCTCAGTTATGGCAGTTCCTCGAAATCGAATACCCAGCGTCGGCCGATGCTCCGCCTGAGATGAACAACTGGCAGACGATCGGACAGATTTATTCCTTCCTTCGTTGCATCATCAGCTCGCGTCACATTACGGATGACGACTTCAAAGCGGGCAGGGCTCTCAGCCAGATTCAGCCGTCCAACTACTCGCCGAGCAACGTCGATACGGTCTATCCGACCGGCAGCTTCAACTACGGCTGCCCGGTACCAGCACCCGTCGGAGGTTCGGCCGCCCACACCGCGGCCTATTCGAGCCGCTCGGACAGTCACGCCGGCCGCAGTGCGCTGATGACGATTACCTCGCGCAAACACGCGCTACAGGCGATCCAGACGATCGACGCCGAGGGGGAGGGCTTCGGGCCTGAAAAGTTCGACGATGACGCGCGCCATGAGCTCTCGCATTACTACAAATTCCTCACGCTGCAATCGCAGCTCGCGGGCTACGATCCGCACGACGAGAAGTTGCGCAAGATGCCCGCTCCGCCGCCGCCCGCGGCACGCCAGTTCAGCCAGGAAGAACTCGCGAAAATCATGTTCGATTTTCCCGACAACCCGGTCGCCGCCGCCTATCCGCCCGGGCGTCGCGAGCTCGCCGACATCGTGAGCGGTCTGTATCAGTACATGCTGATCATGACCGAGAGCATTTTCCGCATCGAGCCGAGCCAGCAAAAGCTGTATTTCAACCAGACGCTACACCGGTCGATGATCTGGATTCTGGACAAGGTCATCCAAGCGATGCGGCAAATTCCGCTGAGCGGCACGGATGGCTACCCGAGCACGTTGCATTTGGCGCCGACTTTCGAAAACGTCAATCTGGGGCCGCGCAACCAGGCGTTCGCTACGCTGGTGGCCATGTGCAACGGAATAAACGCCAAATACGGCAACGAATCGTGGTACAGCAGCGACGCAAAATATTTCGTCGACATGATCCCGTCGTTGCCGGACGTCAGCGGGCTATGGCATGTGCAGCCCGACCAGCCAGCATTGGGCAAGCGCGGTTGCGATATCACCAAGTATCAGGGCATCCCCACTTTTCCGGCGACTCCGCCCCTACCCGGCGCGCTCCTGCCCGGCGAACTGCGGCACGCCTGCATGGGGCTGAACCAATGCAAGGGACAAGGCCGCACTCGCGACAATGCCTGTGCCGGTCAAGGCTATTGTTCGACTGCCCTCGAATTCAACTTTGCCGATCCGAATTCTCCGACGGTATCGGATCACACCTGTCGCGTGCAGAATGCATGTGCTGGTCAGGGCGGTTGCGGCCTATACGGCACGGGGGAGGAGCAAAACAACCCCGGTGCGAATGCCTGCGCTTCGCTCGGCTGCTGCGCCACGCCGATCAACGCCGAACGCTTCAGCACCGACGGCAGCAATCGCGGCAAGAGTGTCTGGCTGCGTGCGCGCGAAGTGTTCACTGAGAAAACCTGGCCGGAGCTGCGTAAAAAGAATTCGGCATTGCCGCCTCAACCCCCTCAGCCGCCGCATCCCGAGTTGTTCCAGTATGGCCCGACCATCGAGTGGATTCAGGAATATAGCGGCCACGGCATGACGGCTTGCGGCGCAAGCGGCATGAGCGGTGCGGGCAGTTGCAGCTAAAAGGGGGCGCTCGGCCATGACCGATTTTCCTGCGCGGGCAGTTGAGCATCGGCTCGGATTCGGTATCGGGCTGCGCAATCAACATTTCGATCACATCCTGGCTACGCGTCCACGCGTCGATTGGTTCGAAGCCATCTCGGAGAATTTCATGGATTCGGGGGGACGGCCGCGCGCCGTCCTGCGCCGGATCGCCGAGGATTATCCGGTCGTACTGCACGGCGTTTCGCTATCGATCGGCGGTACCGACGCGCTCGATTGCGACTATCTCGGCCGACTGCGGCGGCTGGCCGACGAGGTGTCGGCTCGTTGGGTCAGCGATCATCTTTGCTGGACCGGCGTGCTCGGCGTCAACAGCCACGACCTCTTGCCACTGCCGCTTAACGAAAAGACGTTGCAACATGTCATCGCTCGAGTGGCCCAGGCGCAGGAGCTATTGCGGCGACCGTTGGTGCTGGAAAACCCCAGCACGTATGTCCGCTTCCGGCTGTCGACGCTGGAGGAGCCGGCCTTTTTGCGCGAACTGAGCCGCGCAACGGGTTGCTTGCTCCTGCTGGACGTCAACAATGTTTACGTCAGTTGCTTCAACGCCGGTACCGATCCGTTGGACTATCTGAACGCGTTTCCTTTCGATCGAGTCGTCCAGTTACACTTGGCCGGTCATCAGCATTGCGGCACCCACATCGTCGACACGCACGATCGTCCTGTTTCCGAGGCGGTGTGGCAATTGTTCCGCTTGGCCTGGCAGCGTAGCGACCAGGCCGCAACCTTGCTTGAATGGGACGGAGACGTGCCCGCCTTCGAGCGCGTGCACGCCGAACTGATGCGTGCGCAACGAGTTATCGATGGCGATCCGCCGGTCGCTGCGGAAACTGCGCAGGCGTTGTCGATGGGAAACGCCGAGGCCGTGTCCACGCCGGTCGCATTCATGGTGCCCGAGATCTCGGGCCACAGCGTCGAGTGCTCGTCATGAAGGTCGGCGGCGACTGCTTAGATGGGCTCCAACGCTGGATGCTCGATGCCTTGATTACGCCCGACGGCGTCGATGGGAGCGCCGTTACAGCGACGTTGTTACCTGGGCCGAAGCTTTCTGCTTCTGCGTGCCTGGCGATTTATCGGCGAAGCTATATCCTTCGGCTCCGAAAATGTTTGGAAGAGCAGTTCCCCGCAAGCTGTCACGCTCTGGGCGCCAAGCTCTTCGCCGATTTCGCCGACGAATATCTTCGGGATTGCCCCTCCGACAGCTATACGCTTTACGAGCTTGGCCGACGCTTCCCGCAGTGGCTCGAGGACAATCGTCCAGACGGCGGCGAGCCGCCCGAAAACCGGCAGTCCTGGATCGATTTCATGATCGACCTGGCTGCCTATGAACGCGAGTTGTACCGCTTGTTCGATGCACACGGCCACGAGGGACAGCCCTGGCCCGATGCATCCGCCGACGATGCCACGCTCGTGCTCCAGCCTTGCCTAGCCTTGGTCGAATATCGCTATCCTGTCGCTAGCTATTACCACGAAGTCCGTGCCGGGCGCTCGCCGCGCTTTCCCGCCGCTATGCCCTCGTACGCAGTGATTCTTCGCCGCGACTTTCTAACGCGCACGTATCCGGTGACTCGCTTGCATCATCGATTTCTGTCGCTGGTGCACGAAATCCGTGACGTGCCGAGTGCGCTCGAAGCGATCGCCGCCGAGACCGGCAAACCCATCGACGATGTCCGGCGATCCTGGCGCGACGAAGTGCGTCGCCCCTGGCTGGAAGCGGGCTTTTTTGTCGAGCGGACGGCGACCGAGGAGTAGGTTTGGCTGCCTCCACGATTCGCAGTCTGACGCGTCGCATTCGAAACGCTTGGCAGTATCCGGGCAGTGCTTGAAACGTCGCCTGTATTGTGGCGAGCCGCTTCCGCAACGGCTGCCGTTGGCGCGTACCGCACTGTCGCGCGCAGACGAGCCCGCGAGAGCGCTGCCAGGGCGGGTCCTGCAACGCTCGTCGCTTGTCGAGCTGCCGCAGCTAGGGATGAATGGTTTCGCCGCGATTCAGCATCCCGATGAATTCCTCGATCTTGCGTGTTCGCGTTTCGGGCTTTTTAGCATTCTGTAGTCGAAACAGGATGGCGTAGCGGTTTCGGCCGTTCAGCGTCGCAAAGAACGCGCTGGCCTTCGGGTTCGCATCCAAGGCGGCTTGCAGGTCGTCGGGCACGACTGAGTTGCTTGGCGACGTATACGCAGCCTCCCAGCGTCCATCCTCTTTGGCTTTCTCGATTTCTCGCATGCCTGGGGGAAGCATCCTGCCCGCGGCGATGAGCGCTTCGGCCCGGTCTTTGTTGAGCTTGGACCAAATGCTTTTTGCCGAGCGTCGAGTAAAGCGTTGCAACCAGTATTCTTCGCTTTCGGTGCGTTTTTGCCCGTCGATCCAGCCATGACAGAGAGCACTTTCCACCGCCTGTTCGTACGTCAAGGTTGACTGCCGCGCGCCCTTCTTCGCGAGGCGCAGCCATATGCCGGCCGAGGTGCCGCCGTTTTGCGTCAACCAGTATTCCCATTCGTTTTGGTCAAGGAGTGTCAAGGGTGGCTCAGTCATAGGAGATCCGATGGTTGCTTCGGGCGGCGAGGTTCTCTCGCTCACCGGCACCTCGCAGCTTACCGATTCGAGGGGATCTTGGAATACCCGACTTTAGTAGGGATTGGCTGAACCGATGCGATGCGGCCCGCCGGCGGCTCTTCCAGCACCGCGAGAAAGTCTGCCATGATTTGCGCGACCTCGGGCCAGGCTCTCTTCGTTTTGGATCCGCGTGCCGTTCGTTTCGCTTTCCATTTCCATTTCCGTTTTATTGGCCTCGATTCGTTGGAGGGGTGAATCGTAGGCGCGTGCGACGTATATCATAATGGTCCGCAGAGTGACGACAGTCGATAATGGCTCCTCCGGCTGGCAACTCCGAGCCCGTCACGCGCCGAATCGCGCCGTGCCGGATGGTCGTATGCGCATCGCCAGAATATATCCGGCGGCAGGGTGTGCCCCGCAAGCCTGACGATCTAATTCAAGTGCCGAGGCTTGTCTTCAGCGAGGCGGTATCCGCGCGGGATTGGACGTTATTCGATGCGAAAAAACGTGCGCACCTCATCGACGGGCCGTCGCGGATTTCGGCGAACGACACGCAGACGCTGTTCGCCGCCGCGCTCGCCAGCGCCGGGATTGCCTACGGGCCAACGAGAGGCGTTTGGCGATGAGCCGCCTTGGGATTTCGGAGATGGGCATTAACGATAGATAGTGCCGCAGCCAACATGAGACATGGAATGACAACGACATTCGACGAAGCAACGACCGCGGCGATCGCCGCATTCTCAGAACTGGATTTCCACACGGCCGCGCAGGCGATGCGCGCCGAGGCCGACTACGACCGCGAATTGGACCAGTGGATTTCCCGTTACATAGAAGAGCATGGCGGCGGTGCGGACGACGCGGAGTACGACGCATTGCATGCGCAGGCTCAAGCTACCCCGGAGTACGCGCAGTTCGTTGACAGCATTCGCAGAGAAATCATCGCCTACTTCGGCGTGACCGGCGATCAGCTGGACTGGATGATCGTGCTGCGTCGTGACGACAGCGATGAACTATGGGCCGAAGTTAACCGGCGCAGGAGTGCGCTGGGAACGGGAGAAGTGCGCGGTGATCTGTAATCGTTGTTTTGCCTGCGACTTGGCCCGCGGAGAAGCGCCCAACGAACTGACGGGGTGCCGCTACAGGCCTAGTTATGGGCGGAGCCATCCTTGGCCGATCGGCCAAGCGAACGTTTTACGGTATGCCGCAACACAGGTGCGGGTAAGCGCCGATCCCCAGGCGCCCCAGAGCGCCGAACTCAGAACATAGCTGAGCCAGGCGACGCCGGCCGCGCCGACGATATCGAACGGAAAATGCACGCCGACAAACACGCGCGACCACGCGACCGCGATATCGACTGCAAGAAAGAGCGCGCCTAGCGATCGCTTTCCTCCGTAGAGGAACGTGAAGGAGATGGCTGAAAGCAGCGTGACGTGATCGCTTGGGAATGACGAGTCCGGGGCATGGGACAAAAGCGTGTGTCCGAGACCCATGACGAACGGTCGGGGGTGATACCAGGCCATGCCGATCAATTGATTGATGCCGAGCGCGACAAAGCCGACGACGCACGCGCGAACGGCGATTTCCCGCCTCTCGCTACCTGCCGTCAGCCACATGCACGCGAGTACGACCGGGACGATCCAGATGGCGTAGTTCGCGATCAGCAGGCCCGTTTCGGCAAGCCAGCGCGGTGTATCCGGCGTAGCGTCGATTCGCAGGAAAATCGCTCGGTTCAATGCTTCGATCGTTTGCGTCATGGATTTTTGTTACGAAAATAGGGCGATGTCAGGCGGCGTGTTATCGATGGCAGGCAATCACAGGCACAGCCGCGATGCATACGATGAAACGTACGAAGAATCTCGAACTCGTGCACTGCGTTCGGTTGCCAGACATGGGCTCATGCGCGTCACGCGGACGAATCCACGCGTAGAGCGTGGGCGCTAGTCGCACGGAAGCGTACTCTGAGGACCTTAAGAGTCGATTAAGGCAACGGGGCACAAGGAAGATCGCTCAGCAGGTCGTTCGACCAGATCGGTCACGTTGAAATATTGGACACAGCCACCCGGTTCGTCCACAATCGGCGGCGGCCCGCAACCATGTCCGCAACCATGTGTGGCAGCGCCTTTCAATCGCCGCGCGCCTCCAGTCGACTTTATCGATCGCTACGAGCATATGCCCCACCTCACCCTGGAATACACAGACAACTTGCCGCAGTTCAACGCTGACGACGCTTTGCTGAAGTTAAGCAAAGTTCTGATAGCGTCCGGTCACTTCGAAGAGATCGATATTAAGAGCCGGGCGATCAGGCTCAGCACGTTTCTGATCGGCACGTCGAACAGCGGTCGAGGCTTTGCGCATCTAAAGCTTGCGATCTTGAGTGGTCGATCGACTCAAGCGAAACGCGAGCTTTCGGATAGTTTGCTTAACGTGCTTAGTCAGGTTTGTGCGTTTTCCCCCGATCTCCATGTTCAGCTTTGCGTCGAAGTGCAGGAAATCGATGGGAAATCCTATGCAAAGACGAGTGTTGGCCGTCAGTCTCCGGTTCAAGCCCAAAGTTGAGCCTCCATGCGGCTCGTGTTGCTCAATCCGGCCGGACTATTGGTCGTCGGCCCATTACGAATGCGCTGAGGGACGTCACGTAGCGACGGACGCCATTCAAAGCGCCCCGATGGGGCAGTGTTGCTTTCCATCAGCGCCGATATCAGGATTCAGGCATGTCCCGTTCCGAGCGTCTCCTTCAACTCCTGCAAGTGTTGCGTCGTTATCGGCGTCCGGTGAGCGGTCGGGCCCTCGCTGATGAACTCGGTGTGAGCATTCGTACGCTGTACCGGGACATCGCCAGTTTGCAGGCGCAAGGAGCCATGATCGAGGGGGAGCCGGGCATTGGTTACGTGATGAAACCGGGTTTCATGCTGCCGCCCATCATGTTCCGTTCAGAAGAACTCGATGCGCTCGTGCTTGGCATGCGCTGGGTGGCCGATCGCTGTGACAAGACGTTATCGTCCGGAGCGCTGGGCGCGCTGGCGAAAATTGCCGCCGTGCTGCCATCGGAACTGCGCCGTGAGTTGGACGAATCATCGCTGTTGGTCGGCGCGCCGTTGAAGAGACCAACCCAAATCATCGCGCCGGACCTTCTACGTGCCGCGGTCCGTGCGGAGCGAAAGCTCGAAATGACGTACGAGCATGCCCAGGGCGTTCGATCGCGCCGCGTCGTTTGGCCTTTTGCCTTGGTGTATTTCGACCAGGCGCGAGTGCTGATGTGCTGGTGCGAGCTTCGGGGCGATTTTCGGAATTTCCGTTCGGATCGTATCGTGCACCTGGAGCAAATGGAGCAGCGTTACCCGAAGCGGCGTTCCACGCTGCTTCGCGAGTGGCGCAAGCTCAATCCGGTCGCTAGTCGCACGATACTGCCAGAATATGACAGCATCGATCGCTAGACTGAAGCTCTTTTGTTAATGAGGAGCTCATAGTGAAGTTTGCATCGGTTCGTGTCGTTACTTCGGATGTCGAAAGGCTGGCCGACTTTTATCAAAGACTGTCCGGCATCGAGGCGGTGCATCTGGCCGATGGGTTTGCCGAGATGCGATTCGATGGCGCGACGCTGGCAATTTCATCGGAGCAGTTGATCAAGCGCTTCAATGTCGGCGCCGCTACCGCCGCCGCCAATCGGTCGGCGATCCTGGAACTCGAAGTCAAAGACGTGGATGCGGCGTTCGAACGGATGAACGCATTCTGCGCAGACATCGTGATGCCGACGACATTGATGCCGTGGGGCAATCGCTCGCTATTGCTCCGTGACCCGGACGGCAATCTCGTCAATGTGTTTTCCCGCCCCGCGGCTTCATAGAGCGCACGGTACCGGCGGTCTCGCTCAACGATGGTTTCGTCGGTTACGCCTGATGTTCGCCGTTAGACCCTCCGTTCCAGTCGGTCAGCACCCGTAATCGGTCTGGTCTGCGCGGCGGGCGAGATCACCCTCGCAACTTCGCCAACTTCGGACGATTCGGTCAGTCGGCGTTAGTGCCCGGATCGTCGACCATTGCCGAACGGCGGATTAGCGATGGCCTGGTCCATGAACGCCATGACTACCTCCGAAGCGCGATCTGCCCGGTACACAATCCCCACTCCCACCTTCAACGCCTCCGCGGGATAGCGGAGCTTCCGAAACACCACACCGCGTCGCCGAATGGGTAATCCCCCGACACACTTCGCGGCTGACTCTTGCGTCCCACTGCATAACAGGCACAATGTTGGACTAAGACCCCGATCGAGGCCGTCTACCATGGACGACAAAACCGTCGAAACGTACTCGACACGCGCCGGCCGCTTCGCGGCCGAGTGGCGCGATCAGCCTCCGCCGACGGACATGTACGCACTGTTGCAGCGCTATTTCGCACCGGGAGGCCGAACCGCGGACATCGGCTGCGGCGCAGGCCGCGACGTCGCATGGCTCGACGAGCACGGCTTTCCCACAGTCGGCTATGACGCTGCGCAGGGGCTGCTCGCCCAAGCTGCGACAGACTATCCCTCGCTGGTTTTCAAGCGCGCAGAACTCCCTGCGTTGGACGCAATCGCAAACGGCTCCTACGACAACGTGCTGTGCGAGACCGTCATCATGCACTTGCCGCCAGACGAAATCACGCAGGCCTGCGCACGTTTGCTCGAAATTCTCAGGCCTGAGGGCACGCTGTATCTGAGCTGGCGCGTGGCCGATTCGGATTCCACGCGGGATGCCGCCGGGCGGCTCTACGCTGCATTCGACGCCGAGCGGGTCAGGGCGGGACTTCGCGATGCGACATTGTTGCTCGATGACGAAGCGGTCAACGTGTCTTCGGGCAAGCGAGTGCATCGCGTTATCGCACGGCGCTGACGCATGAAGCCGCGCGAGGTCGCCGATGCCCTGATGGACCGGCGACCTCGCTGCACACGGGGCTTGGCCTAAAGCGTCGTCGGCTTTGGCGCCCGGCTCGCGCCTAGATATGGACGCCCGGTGCGTGCGACGGTGCGGCGGGCGCAGCCGGCGCCGGCGCACGGCTCGGCTCCACCACAATCACCGGTCCCGGCGCGGCCCACGCAGGCACGGCGAACAACACCGGCATCGGCGCCGGCAACGCAAATGCGCCGTCGAACTGGCCGTCGAAGGCGACGCGCTGCAGCTGCCGCATCTGGACTTGCATGGCCTGCATTTGTGCGTCCATGGCGCGCATTTGTGCGAGCGCCCACTCGGGCGGCGCACCGCCGTTAGTCGATTGGACCACGATGGACCGGGTGCCGTTCGGGCTACGCCAACTCCATGTGCTGACCTTCATCGGCCCCGCGGCCGTCTGGATTATGCGGGTCTCGCTTTTGGCGGGTACGTCGTGACCGTTGATGTTGATGAACAGCGGCTGGGCCGCCAAGGTGACGGCCGGTGCAATCGCCAGAGCGGCCGCCGCGATAGCAGTGCGAAAACGCATCTCATCCTCCGTTGATCGAGCCCTGCGCGAGTGCGCCGGGCGTTCATCAATATGTCGGGCGAGACTTAAAACCGTCTTAAAAAGGCGCGGGAGTAAATTGCAGGCAGACTCGCTAACTCAGTTCCGCGGCGCTCACGAAACTATCTCCGAACTTCAGCCCCAGCGACATGACGACGCCCGTGATCAGCACCACCAGCACGAGTGTGGCCGAAGGCAGGCCCGCCGAGGCTTTCGCCGGCAGACTGAAGAAAAGCGTAGCGGTGATCAGACCGCGCGGCGCGACCCACAGCGCCCGGCGTGTGCCGGGCCCGGTCGCGAGCCTCAGGACGGGCCACCGAAGCACGAAAACGATCGCGACGATGACGATGGCATACAGCCATGCACGAGGATCGAGCAGCGTCTCGACATCCGTTATATAGCCCAACAGCAAAAAGAAGAAGGTACGTACCAGGAACGTCAGTTCCGCTGTGAGGTGCTTGAGGCGCTCGAGTTCGGTTTCCAGCGCGTCGTTGTGCAACCACCGCAGCCAATGGATCCCGTGCAGCAACTGTGAATTGTTCAGCGTGAGCCCGAGGATGAGCACGATGACTAGCGGCGACAGTTGCATCGCGTCGGCCGCCGCGTAGACGAGAATCAGTGCGAACAGCAGCGGAATGAACTTGACGTTGCCTTCCAGATTGCCGACCAGCCAGTACACGCCCAATGCGACGGCGATGCCGATGAGGAGAACGGCCAAGCCTCCGCCGATCAGATGGAGGGCGACGGCGCCGCCTGCGGAGCCAACGAGCAGCGTGTTAAAGAGCATGACGCCGAGGATGTCCGACCATGAGCTCTCGTAGATGACGAACTCTCGATCTTCCCGATGAAGCATTTCGGCCGTCGGGATGGCGACGGCGCTGCTTATGACCCCGAATGGCGCGCCGGCCAACAGGCCCAGGCCGATCGGAATGTGAAAGAGCACCGCGAACATCATGCCGAGTGCAATCGTGGTGAGACCGATGCCCAGCGCGGCTGCGCCGAATGTCGACAGAAGGAAGCGGCGCCGCCCCGGCTCCAGCCTCAGATCCAGTGCGCCTTCGAGCACGATCAGCACCAAGCCCGCCGTGCCCAGCGTCGATATGAGCGATTGCGGCAGCGTGACGGTCGTGTGATAGGCATGGGTCGCTACCCGCGCCACCACGCCTGTCATCAACAACATCATGACGGACGGAAGACGGTAGCGGCGGGAGATATGATTGAACCAGTAGGACAGCAGGACTGCGATCGATGTGCCGATCATCAAGGCGTCTGGCGCCATTCCGCGTTTTCCTCATAATGACATTCGACAACGCCCTTTCGCAGGTAAGGGCAAGCCGGGCATTATAACGAAGGCGATTGCGCCGTTATTCAATACACGCCGGGAGGGCGGGGCCGGTGTCTGGGCGCTGCGGTTTCAGTGCCGATCGGGCGAGGGGCGAACGACGGTCGTTCACACCCCGCGCGAACCGTGCACAACAGCGCACGAACGGCCCAACCCTACAATTGAATCCGCTTGATATCCCCGACAACGAAGATATAAGACGCCGCGCCGATCAACGCGATGACGCCGATGAAAGCGAGCGCCCAGACGAACGAGCCCGTCGCGCTGACGATTACACCGACGACGAGCGGCGTGATGATGCCGGCAAGATTGGCGGCCACGTTGAAGATCCCGCCGGTCAACCCAAGCATGCCTTCGGGCGCGATATCCGACACTAAGGTCCACCCCAGCGCAGCCATGCCCTGCGCGAAGAATGCGAGCGAGAGAATCGCAATGACGGCGGTATTGCTCTGCACGAAGTTCGCCAGAACGATCGTCGAGGCGAGCAGCAGCCCGGCGATGATGGGCAGCTTGCGCGCCACGTTCGGCGATTTCCCTTTACGCAGGAGCCAATCGGAGAACGTACCGCCGAACATCACGCCGATCGACGCAGCGATGAAAGGCATGATCGCGAAAAAGCCGATCTTGAGCCATCCCATGTGGCGCTCGGTGGCCAGGTACGTCGGAAACCAAGTCAGAAAGAACACGAGCGTCGAATTGCCCGCGAACTGCCCGAGGCAAATGCCGGTCAGTTGCCGATGTTTGAGCAGCCGGCCGATGTTGCGCCAGTCCACCTTCGCATGCGTGCTTGCTTGGGCGCCCGGATCGCGACGCGCGAGGCCGCCGCCGGCTTCGATATACGCGAGCTCGGCCGCGTTGGCCGCCGGATGATCGTGCGGTTCGCGGTAAAAGCGCCACCAGACGAGGCCGAAAACCACACCGACGCCGCCGACGACATAGAACAGCGATCGCCAACCGAACGCCCCCATCAACGCGAACAACAATGGGCTGAAGAACGCGAGGCCGATATATTCGCCCACGGTGTACGTCCCCGTGGCAAAGGCACGCTCCGTCTGCGGAAACCACGTTGCCACGATTCGGCTGTTGGTCGGAAAGCACGGCGATTCGGTCACGCCCAACCCGAGCCGGCAGGCGAAGAGCGCGCCGACGCCGTGCACGAGCCCTTGTGCAAGCGTGCACAGCGACCACAGCGTCATCGCCAAGAAGTAGGTCAGTTTGCTGCCGAATCGATCAAGGAAAACGCCGCCGGGAATCTGCGAAACGACATAGCTCCACGAGAACGCCGAGAAGATGACGCCCATCAAAGCGGCGTCGATGCCGAGCTCCTTCGTCAACTGCGGCGCAGCGATGCCGAGCACCGTTCGATCGAGGTAGTTGATCATCGTCCCGGCGGCGAGCAGGCCGAGAATGCGATAGCGGGCGCGCGAGGGGCGCGCCGTCGTGGGTTGCGCAGCGGCGGCTTGCAACGGCGCCGAGCCGAGCGAGCGCGGTGAAATCGGTGGGGCCATGTCCTTCGTCTCCTATCGACCTGAGTCGTTGTAATTTCAATGAGAACGCGCTATCGCTCGAGCAGCGTTTGCAGATGCGCGAACATACGGTCGGCATCCGGCTCCACGCCCGTGAATAGGCGAAACGCGTCGACTGCCTGATACACCGCCATCCCGCCGCCGGTGAGCGTGCGGCAACCGGCTTTTTCGGCGGCCTCGATGAGCGCGGTGCGAATCGGGAAATAGACGATATCGGCCACCCACAGCTCGCGATGCAGCAACGCGGCGGGCAAGGGCATGCCCGGCAGCTTCGCCATGCCGGTGGGCGTGGCATGGACGAGGCCCGTGGCATGGCGCATCGCTTCGGGTAGCGAACCGCCGGCCACGACGGCAGCCGCCGGGAAACGCTGTTGCAACTCGCTCGCCAAAGAGGAGGCTCTCGACTCGTCCGTATCGAACAGGGTCAACTGCTCGGCGCCGAGGCTCAGTACGGCGTGTGCGACGGCCGCGCCCGCGCCGCCCGCGCCTAGCTGCACCACCCGCGCGAGCGAGGCGCCGGGCAGACCTCTTTGAAACGAACGTGTAAAACCCGACCAGTCCGTGTTGCAGCCGATTCTGCGGCCGTCCTTGAGCAACACCGTATTCACTGCACCCAACGCTAACGCGTCGTCCGACAATTCGTCGAGCAGAGGGATAACCGCTTGCTTGCACGGGTAGGTGATGTTCAAACCGTCGAAGCCCATCCGCTCGGCGGCCGTCAACAGATCCGGCAATGCGCTTACGCCGACGCCGATCGCTTCGAGATCGATCCGCCGATAGACGTAGGTGAGACCCTGCCGTCGCGCTTCTTCTTCGTGCATCGCGGGGCTCAGCGATCCGCCGATGCCCGCGCCGATCAGCCCGACCAGTATCGATCGCGCTCGGCGATTCTGTGCCGCGTTCATTGGCGCCGCTCCTGTCCGAGCAACACGGCCATGCGTTCGAGCGCCAGTTCGTAGCCTTGCGTGCCGCATCCCACGATAACGGCCTGCGCGATCGGCGATACGTACGAGTGATGCCGGAAAGCCTCCCGCTTGTGGACGTTCGAAATGTGGACCTCGATCACGGGCTTGGCGATCGCGGCTAAGGCATCGGCGATGGCGACCGACGTGTGCGTGTAGGCCGCCGGATTGATCACGACGCCGTCGATGCGCTCTCGCGCCTCGTGCAGCCAGTCGATCAGTTGATGCTCGGCGTTCGACTGCTTGAAGTCGATGGCCAACCCGAGTCGCTTGCCGGCTTGCGCGCAGCGCTCGGCAACGTCGGCCAGCGTCTCGCTGCCGTAAATGGCGGGTTCCCGCGTGCCGAGCAGGTTGAGATTCGGCCCGTTCAGGACCAGAACCGTGGCAATTGTCATCAAAGCTACTCCCATTGAACGAACACGGTCCGAGCGGGTCGTCACGCGTTCCGAATGCATGGCAGTGTGCCGTCGATCGCCCTCGCCGTCATTCTAGGGTTTTCGAGAATTTGTACCAACTAGTTAGTTCACGTAAAGTGCGGCCTATCCGTGTCGTGTCGCCGGATAGCGGCCGATTCCTTGCCGCCGCCAGCTTTCGTACGGTTACGGTTACCGTCACGATCACCGGTCGAGCGGTTCGAAAGGGGCGGCGTTTGCCTTCGAGCGGTCAATCGTTTCAGTGTCATCGATAGCCCCCGTCCATGAAAAACCGATCCTTCTTCCACGCCGAACCGCCGCTACAACGTTCGATCGCCACTGTCTCGATCAGCGGCACACTCGTGGAGAAACTGCGGGCGATTTCCGCGGCGGGGTTTCGATGCGTCGAAATCTTCGAGAACGACTTGCTGTACTACGACGGCACGCCGGAAGACGTGCGCGGGATTGCCGACGATCTGGGGCTGCGCGTCGTGCTGTATCAGCCGTTTCGCGATTTCGAAGGGGTGGCGGCCGATCAATTGGCCCGCAACGTCGAGCGAGTCAAACGCAAGTTCGACCTGATGCAGGCGCTGGGGACGGATCGCTTGCTCCTTTGCAGCAATGCATCGGCCGGGACGATCTGCGACGATGCGCTGACGATCGATCAACTTGGCGTCCTCGCGCTGGCTGCGCAGGAGGCGGGCGTGACCGTCTGCTACGAGGCGCTCGCTTGGGGGCGGTACGTCAATTCCTATCGTCATGCGTGGCGCCTCGTGAGCAGCGTCGACCATTCGAATTTGACGCTGGCGCTTGACAGCTTTCACACGTTCTCGATCGGCGACACGCTCGACGAAATCGAGGCGATTCCCGGCGACCGGATCGGCTTCGTCCAGATTGCCGATGCACCTCATATGGATATGGGCGTACTGGAGTGGAGCCGCCACTATCGCTGCTTTCCCGGGCAGGGCGAATTCCCTTTGGCGGATTTCACGGCGCGCGTGGTCAAGACGGGCTATCGCGGGCCGCTATCGCTCGAAGTGTTCAACGACGGCTTCCGCGGTGCGCCGCCCGCGGCGACGGCCGCGGACGGCTATCGCTCGCTGCTCTGGCTCGAGGCGAGCACGCGTGCGCTGATGGGCGACAGCCAGGGCAGCGATGCGCTGCCGTTCTATTCGCCGCCCGCCGCACCGGAACGCCTCTCCACCCAGTTTCTCGAGTTCGCCGTCGATGCGGCGTCCGGCGCAAAGCTCGTCGACTGGCTCGATAGGCTCCACTTTCGCCGAACAGGCCGGCATCGGTCGAAGGACGTCACGCTCTATCAACATGGCGCGGCTTCGATCGTGCTGAACGCCGAGCCTGACTCGTACGCGAGCGCATTTTTTCAACAGCACGGGTTGTCCCTGTGTGCGTCGGCGTTTCGCCTCGACGATGCGCAACTCGCGCTCGAGCGCGCCGCCGGTTTCGGCTACGTGCCGTTTCTCGGCAAGGTCGGCCCGGACGAACGTCTCGTTCCGGCCGTGCGCGCACCGGACGGAAGTCTTAACTACTTAGTGAATGAAAAATCGGAGCAGCCGACGTTGTTCGAGGCGGACTTCATGCTGATCGACGTCGATGGGCCCAGCGAGGTCGGGCCTTTGATCGGCATCGATCATGCGTGCTTGGCGTTGCCCATCGGGGCGCTCGATAGTTGGACGTTGTTTCTGAAAACCGTCCTGGGGCTGCGCGCGTCGCCCAGTGTCGTCGTACCGGATCCCTATGGTCTAGTGCGTTCGCGTGCTTTCAGCAGCGGCGACGGCGCCGTGCGTATCGTGCTGAACGCATCGGTCGATCCGCACACCGCGATATCGGAAGCGATTCAGACTTATCACGGCACCGGCCTCAATCATGTTGCGTTTCGCGCCGTGGACATTTTCCGCGCGGTCGCCGAATTCAAAGCGGCGGGACTCCCGCTCCTGGCCATTCCGCGCAATTACTACGACGATTTGGCCGCCCGCTACGCGCTGCCCGATACGTTCCTATCCCAACTGCAAGCACACGGCCTGCTCTACGACCGCGACGAGAACGGCGGCGAATTTTTGCATGTCTACACCGAAACGCTCGACCAGCGCTTCTTCCTCGAAATCGTCGAACGGCGCGGCGGATACGATGGCTACGGTGCGCCGAACGCCGCAGTGAGGCTCGCGGCGCAGGCTCGGCGCCGCCAGGCCGCTTGAGCCGGCACTTGACCCGGCGCTTGATCAGGCGCTTGATCAGGCGTTAGACCTGCGGTCAGCCCTGCGCATCCTCCTCGTGGAAGATCCGATCGGCAAGATGGAACGCCGAGTTCGCCGCGGGCACGCCGCAGTAGATGGCCGTTTGCATCAGCACTTCTTTGATTTCATCGCGCGTCACACCGTTGTTCTTCGCCGCGCGAAGATGCAGCGCCAGCTCTTCGCCGCGGTTCAGCGCCACCATCATGGCGATCGTCAATAAGCTGCGCGTATGGCGCGGCAGCGTTTCACGCGTCCAGATTTCGCCCCATGCATAGCGCGTGATCAAGTCCTGAAACTCGCCGTTCATCGCGTTGCGGTTGGTCAGCGAGCGGTCGACGTGCTCATCGCCGAGCACCGCACGGCGCACCTTCATTCCTGCTTCGTAGCGTTCTTCGTCATTCATGTCACGGGTTGCCGGTCGAGGGGTTGCGGGGGAGACGCGCATCGGCGCGATAGCGTTCGAGCACGGCGTCGACGAACGGCCGGGCTTGCCCGACGTAGTTGGCCGGGTGGAACAACGCGCCGAGTTTGCCGTCGTCGAGCACGCGCATGACGTCGGGGTTTTCGGCGAGCACGTCGCGCAGGCTGCGGCCGCTGCGAACGGCCTCGCGCGAGGCATGCTCGACGAGTTCATGCGCCTGAAGGCGCCCGATGGAGGCGCCGAGCGCTAGCATCGCGGCTTCCGCCAGGACGAGCCCGCGCGTCAAGTCCAAGTTTGCGAAGAGCCGCGACTCGTCGACCTCCAGATGGCTCGCGATCTCCGCGATGTTTTCGAGTGCGCCGGCGCAGAGCCTCGCGATTTCGGGCAACGTTTCCCATTCGGCTTGCCAACCGCCGAGCGCGCGCTCGTGCTCTTGCACCATGGCCGCGAGCATCGTGGCGACGAGGCCCGGCACGCGCGTCGCGGCGGTCAGCGCCGCCGCACAGCCGACGGGGTTGCGCTTGTGCGGCATGGTGGACGATCCGCCTTTGCCCGACGCGCATGGCTCGCTCAGCTCGCCGATTTCGGTTTGCATGTGCAAGGAGATATCGCGCGCGATCTTGCCGAGCGTGCCGGTCAGCAAGCCGAGCACGGTGGCAGCCTCCGCGATGCGGTCGCGCTGCGTATGCCAGGGGAGTAGGGGAAGCGGCAGCGCCAGCGCTTCGGCCAGCTTCGCGGCCACTTTTGGCGCAGCGTCTCCAAGGCTGGCGAGCGTGCCGGCGGCGCCGCCGAACTGCAGCGCGAGCGCACGCTCGCGCAGCTGCGCGAGGCGCGTGCGATGCCGCCCCAGCGCGTCGAGCCATTGGGCGAACTTCAAGCCCAACGTGATCGGTAACGCTTGCTGGAGCCACGTCCGGCCGATCATGGGCGTATCGCGATATCGCTCGGCTTGACGGGCAAGCGCATCGCTCAGTGTGACGATGCGATCGTCAATGAGGTCGAGCGCATCGCGCAATTGAAGCACCATGCCGCTATCGATGATGTCTTGGCTAGTTGCACCCCAATGCACGTATTTCGCCGCGTCGGGCGCTTGCTGCGCAACGCAGGCGGTCAACTGCTTGACGAGCGGAATGGCGAGATTGCCCGCGCGGGCGGCAGCGGTCGTCAAGGCATCGGCATCGATGAAGTCGGCATCGCACGCGGCTTCGATCGGCGCCACCGCTTCACGCGGGATAACGCCGGCTTCGCCCAGCGACCAAGCGAGTGCCGCTTCGACGTCGAGCATCCGCTGAACGGTCGATTCGGGTGCAAATACGGCAAGCATCGCATCGGGGGAGGTCAGCCGGTCGTTGAGTCGTCCTTCGTACGCGAACATGGGCCTGGGTTCAACTCGAGAAAAGAGAGGACAGTTGCGGGAATGTTGCCGCACCACAGCGGAAATGTGGGCATCGATTGGCGCGCGGACTCGACATAGTGTTCGATAATCGCACAATGCGATGAACATCGAACGAATGATCGCATCGTATGCGTGGCCCTGGCCGGCGGTCAAGCGCGTGCGGTCGCATGCTGCTACGCAATCATCGTGGGCGTCGTCCCGGCTGCGCCTTCGCCCGCGGTTTCGGAGTTGCTCTTGGTTTGGCGCGCCGCGGGCCGGTGCGCGTGACGTCGCGCAGGATGTCCGCCAGCGTTTCCACTGCTTCCGATGACTCTCCGGCGCTGCGCCGGAGCAAGCCGACAGGTTCCTCCGCATTCGAAATGACGAGCGGCAGCGGTGCGAGCTCGCCGCGAGCGAGGTCGTCGCGCGCGGCCGATTCGGGCGTGATCCAGACCGCCTCCGAACGCCGGGCGACGAGCCGCGCAACCGAGACCGATAGGGTCTCCATGCAGTTGCCCGGCACGCGCAGCGCGTGAGCATCGAAGAAGGCGTCCGTATGCAGTCTCGGCACCGTGCCCGCCGGAGCGACGACGAGCGGATAAGCGAGCAGCGCTTGCGGCGATACCGATCGGGATTTGAGCAGCGGGTGCCGCGGCCGCACGGCCATGACGAGGGGCTCCGCGTACAGCAACTCGAACGAGAGGCCCTGCATCATCGACGGCTCCGCCATGCGCCCGATCACGCAATCGAGGCGTCCCGCCTTCAATGCGGAAAGCAACTGTTGGTTCGTCGCGGTATGGAGCCTGACGCCCGTTTGCGGTTGATATGCGCGAAGGCGAATGAGCGCATCGGGCAGCACGCCGCTCGCCACGGTGGGTAACGCGCCGAGCTCGAGAATCTTGATCTCGGGTGCGTCGGTGCCTTGCAAGGCGACCTTCGCCGAGTCCATCGCCTGCTCGACGCCTAGGGCGTAACGCAGAAAGTGCTCGCCCGCCGGCGTCAATCGCGCGCCGTGCCTGCCCCGCTCGACCAGGCGTATCTGCGCCAACGATTCGAGCTCGGACAGCGTTTTGGAAACGGCGGGTTGAGTCAGATTCAACTGACCGGCCGCGCGGCCGAGATGGCGCTCGCGCGCGATCGCCAGAAAGCAACTGACGTGACGAAAGCTGATTTTGGTTTCCATTACCGCAGGTTATGAATTGGCGGAACAGAAGTCAATTTACGCGTGCGCCGCGAGGCCATAAAGTGGGGCATCCAAAACATCGGGCCCGTCGCGTCACCGCGAGCGAGGCCGCATTCATTCTGGAGGAGCGCGACGATCATGTCGGATCTGCCACCGGCCCTTTCGGGCGTCCCCTACGGCGATTTCGCGCAACGCGATACCGCATCGCATCCTGCGGCCTACACGCCCGGGTACAAGACGAGCGTGCTGCGCTCGCCGCGCAACGCATTGATTTCGACGGTCAATACCTTATCGGAGCGCACCGGCCCCGTCTTTCATCCCGACGAATTGGGGCCGCTCGATAACGATTTGATCCTGAACTTCGCCAAGGAAGGACTGCCGATCGGCGAGCGCATCGTCGTGCACGGCTTCGTGCGCGACGAATTCGGACGTCCCGTTCCGAACGCGCTCGTGGAAGTGTGGCAGGCGAACGCGGGCGGCCGCTATCGGCATCGCAACGACAAGTACATCGCGCCGATCGATCCGAACTTCGGCGGGTGCGGGCGCATGCTGACCGACGAAAACGGCTATTACGTCTATCGCACCATCAAGCCCGGCCCCTATCCGTGGCGTAATCGCATCAACGATTGGCGGCCGTCGCACATTCATTACTCGCTCAGCGGCGACGGGTGGGCGCAACGCTTGATCACGCAGATGTACTTCGAAGGCGATCCGCTTATCGCGCAATGCCCGATCATCAAGACGATCCCTGGCGAGGAGCAGGTTCGCGGGTTGATCGCGCTGCAGGATCCGGGCAACAACGTGGCGCTCGACAGCCGCTGCTATCGCTTCGACATCACGTTGCGCGGGCGGCGCATGACGCATTTCGAAAACGCCAAGCAAGGAGAGAAGCGATGAGTCGTCCGACGTTTCCCTCGATCTCCGCGTTCGGCCCGGTGCGTCTGGCCGAAACGGCTTCGCAGACGGGCGGTCCGTACGTTCATATCGGCCTCGCGCCGAAGCAAGCCGGCTTCGACATCTTCGAAAACGACTTCGGCCATGTGCTTGCGACGCTCGCCACGCGCGGCGAGCGCATCGCGATAGAAGGCCGCGTATTCGACGGCTCGGGTTCGCTCGTGCGCGACGTGCTCGTCGAAATATGGCAGGCGAATGCCGACGGCAAATACGCGCATCCAGGCGATCGCCAGGACTTGCCCATCGACCCCTCGTTTCGCGGATGGGGACGGGCCGGCGCCGATTTCGAAACGGGAGTGTTCCGCTTCGAGACGATCAAGCCCGGGCGCGTTGCCGGGCTCGGCGGCACGGTGCAAGCGCCGCACGTATGCCTGGTGCTGTTCGCGCGCGGCATCAACATGGGATTGCATACGCGGCTCTACTTCGACGACGAAGCCGAGGCGAATCAACGGGACCCCGTGCTGAACGGCATCGAATGGGAAGTGCGCCGCTCGACGCTCGTTGCCCGACGCAGTGAGCGCGACGGCGGCGTTGTCTACTCGCTCGATATCCGGCTGCAGGACACGCCGGACGGCGGGCGTGAGACCGTGTTTTTCGACATCTGACCGTTCAAAGGCCATATGTTGCACGTGTTCGATAATCGCACCGCTTTTCGATTATCGCCATTGACGGGGCGAGACGACGCCCACTACATTGAGCCAATCCGAAGACGCAGGCGCTTCACCAGCGCATTTCCCGATGATCGATAAAACCGTTTCTTCGCTCGAAGCCGCCGTCGCAGGCATATCCGACGGCGCCACCGTCATGATCGGCGGCTTCGGCTCGGCCGGGCAGCCGGCCGAACTCATCGATGCGCTGATTGCGCAAGGCGCGCGCGAGCTGACCATCGTCAACAACAACGCCGGTAACGGCGAAGTCGGTCTTGCTGCTTTGCTGAAGGCGCGGCGCGTGCGCAAGATCATTTGCTCGTTTCCGCGTCAAGCGGATTCGCAGGTGTTCGACGCGCTGTTTCGCGCGGGCGAGATCGAACTCGAACTCGTGCCTCAGGGCAACTTGGCGTTGCGGATCCAAGCCGCGGGCGCCGGGCTCGGTGCGGTCTTCACGCCCACGGGCTATGGCACGCGTCTAGCCGAGGGCAAGGAAACGCGCGTGATCGACGGCAAGCCGTATGTACTGGAATACCCGATCAAAGCCGAATTCGCGTTGATCAAGGCGCACCGAGGCGACCGTTGGGGCAACCTCGTTTATCGCAAGGCGGCGCGCAATTTCGGCCCGATCATGGCGATGGCCGCGACCACGACGATCGCGCAAGTGGCCGAGATCGTGCCGCTGGGTGCCCTCGATCCCGAAACGATCGTCACGCCCGGCATTTTCACGCAGCGCGTCGTGGCCGTCGCGCCGGCAACTGCCATGGCGGCATGAGGAGCCTTCGATGAACAAATGGACGCGAGATCAAATCGCTCAGCGCGTAGCGAGAGACATCCCCGAAGGGGCCTACGTGAACCTCGGTATCGGCTTGCCGACGAAGGTCGCCAACTACCTGCCGGCCGAGCGCGAAATCTTTCTTCATAGCGAGAACGGCTTGCTCGGCATGGGGCCGGCCCCCGCCCCGGGCGAAGAGGACCCGGAACTGATCAATGCCGGCAAGGAGCCGGTGACGTTGCTCGAGGGTGGGGCGTTCTTTCATCACGGCGATTCGTTCGCGATGATGCGTGGCGGGCACCTCGATATCTGCGTGCTCGGCGCATTTCAAGTATCGAAGACGGGCGATCTGGCGAACTGGCACACGGGCGCCGCCGATGCGATTCCGGCCGTCGGCGGCGCGATGGATCTTGCGATCGGCGCGAAGCAGGTGTTCGTCATGATGGATCACTTGACGAAGTCGGGCGAATGCAAGCTAGTGGAAACGTGCAGCTACCCGTTGACGGGAATTGGTTGCGTCGATCGTGTATATACCGATCTTGCCGTCATCGACATTCGAGCCGACGGGCTGTTCGTCATCGATATGGCCGAGGGACTGGCGTTCGAGACGCTGCAGCAGATGACGCCCGTGCCGCTGTCCCAAGATTGATTCGGAATCCTAACGAGGCCGCTTGGGTGTCGGCGCTGCTCGCGACCTGATCGGCGACGGCTGCGGAATCCAAGCCGGCTTGGAGCGCCCGGCTCTTCTACTGATTGGGAATTGAGAAGCATGCAGCAAACGCAAGGCATCCGCTACACGACGAGCGGCCCCGCGGGTGCGCCCGCCATTATCCTTTCGAATTCGCTCGGCACCATGCTCGACATGTGGGCGCCGCAAGTCGACGCGCTCTCGAAGCGCTACCGCGTCGTACGCTACGATGCGCGCGGGCACGGCGGGTCGTTCGCTCCGGTTGGCAAATACACGCTCGACATGCTCGGGCGAGACGCGCTTGCGGTACTCGATGCCCTCGATATCGAGCGCGCGCACTTTTGCGGCATCTCGATGGGAGGACTGACGGGGCAGTGGCTCGGTGTTCATGCGCCCGAACGCCTCGATAAGCTGATCGTCGCCAATACGGCAGCCCGCATCGGATCGTCGAACGGGTGGGGCGAGCGCGCGTCGCTCGTACGCACTCGTGGCATGGCTGACGTGGCGGCCGGCGCGGCTAGCCGCTGGTTTACCGCCGGCTTCATCGCGCGAAACCCGCACGTAGTTCAGCAGTTGACCCACCAACTGGGCGATACCGGTGCGCAAGGCTACGCCGCGTGCTGCGATGCTTTGGCTGCGGCCGATCTTCGTCCGGACATCGATCGAATCAAGGCACCGATGCTCGTCATCGCAGGCCGCGACGATCCGGTGACGACCGTCGACGACGCGCGATTCATCGTCGAGCGCGTGGCGAACGCACGCATGGCCACGCTCGAAGCCTCGCATCTGTCGAACATCGAGGCGGCGGACGCATTCAACGCAACGGTGTTGCGTTTTCTCGACGACTCAAACGGCTAGCAGCGCCAGTTCCTGCGCGGCTTCGCGCAGAACGGGCAGCACGCGGCTTTCCATTTCCGCGGTCGATACGCGTGCCGCTTGCACGCCGACGTTGAGCGCGGCCACTGCGCCGCTGTCGGCGCCATAGATGGGCACGGCGATTGAGCGCAGGCCGATCTCCAATTCTTGATCCACGAGCGCGTAGCCGTTGTTGCGCACGGATTCCAGCGTGTTGCGCAGTCCTTCCCGTGAAATGATCGTGCGCGGCGTGTATTGAATGAGCTTTGTGCGATCGAGATAGGCGTCGAGCGCATCGGCGCTGAAATCGGCAAGCAGCACGCGGCCCATCGACGTGCAATACGCCGGCAGCCGGCTGCCGATATGCAGATCGATTGACATGATGCGCGACGTCGACGCGCGCGCGATGTACAAGATCTCGTCGCCGTCGAGAATAGCGACCGAGCTCGATTCGTTCAGTGTGCCGCTGACGTGACGCAACACGGGCTGAGCCGCGTGCGCCATCGGCGTCGTGGCGAGATAGGCGTGCCCTAGCTTGAGCACTCGGGGCCGAAGCGAAAACAATCGATTGTCTTCCTCGGCCACGAAGCCCAGTTTGGCCAGCGTGTAAAGGCAGCGGCGCACGGCGGCGCGAGGAATGCCGGTGCGTTGGCTGACTTGCGACGTAGTCAGCACGCGCCGCTCTTGCGAGAAGGCTTGCAGCACGGCCAAGCCGCGTTCGAGCGAAGTCATGAAATTCGGATCCCCTGCCTGCGCAGGCTCCGCAGCGTCGGGTTTTTCTGTTGCTTCCGGTTCTTCGGCGCTTTCGCGCGCGGCCTTCTCGGCGCTTTCCTCAGCGCTGACCGGTGTTTGACGGCGGCCCACTCGTTTCATGGCGTTCCTGGCAATGTGCGGACTCGGTGCGATGTCGCTGCGCCCGCCCGCGCCCGTTTCCATTGACGGCGCTTGAGCGATCTGCGCAGATTTCGCATCGATTTTCGATGTTCGATAATCGCACGATTTTACGACAATCGCACTTGACCGTCGATAGGCTCGCCGACGAAGATGGGCCGTCGCTTATCTACTTGCCGGAGTTTCGATGGAAAACGCCTTTATCTGCGATGCGATCAGGACGCCTATCGGTCGTTACGGCGGTGCGCTTTCGTCGGTGCGAACCGATGATCTTGCCGCCGTGCCTGTCAAGGCGCTGATCGAGCGCAATGCAAGCGTCGATTGGAATGCGATCGACGACGTGATCCTCGGCTGCGCGAATCAGGCCGGAGAGGACAACCGCAACGTCGCGCGCATGGCCAGCTTGCTCGCGGGCTTGCCGATCGGCGTTCCGGGCAGCACCGTCAACCGGCTATGCGGCTCCGGGCTCGATGCGCTCGGTATCGCCGCCCGGGCGATCAAGAGCGGCGAAACGGCGCTGATGATCGCGGGCGGCGTCGAGAGCATGAGCCGTGCGCCGTTCGTGATGGGCAAGGCGGAGAGCGCGTTCAGCCGGGCGGCGAAGATCGAGGACACGACGATCGGCTGGCGCTTCGTCAACCCGGCGATGCGCGCGATGTACGGCGTCGATTCGATGCCGGAAACCGCGGAAAACGTTGCGACTGAATTCGGTATCGGTCGCGAAGATCAAGACGCGTTTGCGTTGCTCAGCCAGCAGCGCGCGGCAGCGGCGCAAGAAAGCGGGCGCTTCGCCGAAGAGATCGTCGCGGTTGCGGTTGCGCAGAAGAAGGGCGACCCGATCGCCGTGACGAAGGATGAACACCCGCGTGCGACGAGCCTCGAGGCGCTGGCCAAGTTGAAAGGCGTCGTGCGTCCGGACGGCACGGTCACTGCCGGGAATTCGTCGGGCGTGAACGATGGCGCGTGCGCGCTGTTGTTGGCGAACGAAAGCATGGCGACGCGCTGCGGTCTGCAGCCGAAGGCGCGTGTCATGGCGATGGCGACGGCAGGAGTTGCGCCGCGCATCATGGGCGTGGGGCCGATCGAGGCCGTTCGGAAGGTTTTGCGCGTGGCGAACCTGAAGCTCGATCAAATGGATGTGATCGAGTTGAACGAGGCGTTTGCCTCACAGGCGCTGGCCGTGACGCGAACGCTCGGCATCGCGGCCGACGACGAGCGGCTCAATCCGAACGGCGGCGCCATTGCGCTTGGTCATCCGCTCGGTGCATCGGGCGCGCGGCTCGCGACTACCGCAGCGTATCAGCTCGCTCGCACCGGTGGCCGCTACGCGCTTTGCACGATGTGCATCGGCGTAGGGCAAGGCATCGCAGTGATTCTCGAGCGCGTTTGAGCGGGTGACGAAGCGCGCTGCGCTTGCGTAGCGCGCATGAAAGGGCTCACATGGCGCTGCGAGCGGTCGATGCTGTTGTCGCCGTCATGGCGAGCCGTGCAGGAACACGGGAGCGATCGATGCGATCAACAACGCGGCCATGGTCCAGTTGAAGGCTCGCAGCACGCCCGGGCTCGTCAGGAACCGCCGAACTGCTAGGCCGAACGCGGCCCAGACCGTGATGCTCGGCAGGTTCACGATCGCAAATGCCGCGGTCAGCAAGAGCGCATTCACGAGCAGGTTGTCGTTGAGGCGAAACGCCGTGACACCCGTCACGGCCATCATCCAGGCTTTGGGGTTGACCCATTGAAACGCGGCTGCTTGAAGGAACGTCATCGGCCGCTCGTTGCCGTCGTTGACCGATAGCGTGCGCGAAGCCGCTATCTTCCACGCGAGATAAAGCAAATACGCCACGCTGACGATTTCCATCACCGAGTACAGCGCGGGAAAGCGCGTGAAAATTTGACCGAGGCCTAGCGCAATCGCAATCATCATGACCATGCAGCCGCACGTAATGCCGAGCATATGCGGCAGGGTGCGGCGAAAGCCGAAATTGACGCCCGAGGCCAGGAGCATCGTATTGTTCGGGCCCGGCGTGATCGACATCACCAAGGCGAACGTCATGGCGGCGGATAGCGCCGCGTAGGGAAGGGCGGTGAGCATGGCGTGAAGTGTGTTGATGTGGGACGGCTTGTGGACAGTCTACGTGGAGCGCGCGGGACGGTACCGGTACAGTTGTTCCGATAGATGACGGTACGGGGCAGCCGGCGTTCGCGGTTGGCCGTGTGCCGACCGGTTGGGTCGTTTAGGGGAGCGCTTTGGCGGCGCCCGTTCGGCAATCGTCATCGCGCGCAAGCGGTTGATTCTCGCGTTCAACGCATCCGAGGATCGTGGGTGACAGGCCGTTGCCGAAATGAACCTGATACTCGATGCGATTCGTGGCCGTGATCCGCGGCGCGCTCGCGACGCTGCGACGGCGCACGTGGTGCGTGTCGCGGCCATCGCTGCGCAATTGCTGCGGCAGAGCGGAGCGCGGCAGAGTGCAATCGAAGCCAGCGAGTCCGCAGGCTGCACAACATTCTGAAGTTCTTCTGATGCCCGTTACAGGGCGCTAGGCGTTATTTCCCGGGAGCGCGCGCGCGGCGCCGCCGCTGGTTTCCCGAAGTGATACCCCTGCATCAACCGGCAGCCGAGTTGCGCCAGTACCTCGGCCTGCCGTGCGGTTTCCACGCCTTCGATCACGCAACTGAGCTCTAGATTCCGGCAAAGCTCGACGATGCTGCGAACGATCCCTTGCGCGAGCGCGTCGCGCTCGATGTCCAGGACGAACGAGCGATCGACTTTGACGCTGTTCAGCGGCAATTGATGAATGCAATGCAAGCTGGAATAGCCCGTGCCGAAGTCGTCGAGGGCGATCTTTGCGCCAAGCGCGCTCAAGTGCGAAAGCGCGGCGCGGCCTTTTGCGAAGTCTTCGATGACGGCGGTTTCGGTCACTTCGAACGTGAGGCGCGCCGCATCGACATGGCTTTGCCGCACGATCTGTCGAACCCGTTCGACGGCGTCGGGCGACGCGAGGTCGCGCGCCGACAAGTTGAACGACACACCGATGGGCGAATCGCTCCGCGCCATGAAAGCGAGCGCTTTGCGCAGCAGAACGTCCGTCAACTCGTGGATCAGATCGCTCTTCTCCGCGATGCGAATGAACACGTCGGGGGCGATCGGGCCGAGCGTCGGGCTATGCCAGCGCGCGAGCGACTCATACGCCACCACGTCGCCCGTTTCCACGTCGATGATCGGCTGAAAATGCAGTGTCATTTCCCGCTCTAGATCGGCTTGACGCAGCGCTTGTTCGATCTGACCGAGTTGCCGGATCGTGCTTTCATGCTGCTGAGAGAAGACGGTGGCGTGCCCGCGTCGATGCGCCTTCGCATGATAGAGCGCGTAGTCGGCGCGCTCGAACAGTTGCTCGGCCGTACGCCCCGCTTCGGGAAAGAGTGCGATGCCTACCGTCGCGGAAACGCGCACGGTTGCTTGCGCCAACACATAGGGCTTGCGCAGCGTATCGCAAATGGCGGCGCTGGCGGCGATGAGTTCGTCATGCGTAGTGCCCCGCGCAAACAATAAGCCGAACTCGTCGCCGCCTAGGCGAGCGATCTGCAGCGCGTCGCTTTCGAATTCGGCCAGGCGTCGTCCGACTTGTTCGAGCAAACTGTCGCCGGCGCGGTGGCCGTGCAGGTCGTTGACTTGCTTGAACCCGTCGAGATCGACGATGCCGACCGCGAACCGGTGCTCGTCCGGGCATCCGTGCTCGAAGCGTCCGGCGAGTTGACCAAGAAAGTGGCGGCGGTTCGGCAGCCCCGTCAAACTGTCCACATTCGCGAGGCGCTGGTTTTCGTTGTTCAAGATCAGCAACTGTTGCTGCTTGTCTTCGAGCACGCTTTGGGCGTTGACCAGATCGGCGAAGTCGCGATAGTAGGTCAGCAAGACCTTCACCATTGCGACCGTCACGAAGAGGACATTGATGGCGATGGCCACGAGCACCGGCTTCGCCGTGAGCAAAAAGAAGACGACGAACGGCCCCAGCACGATCCCCGTCAACAGCAGCGCAGCCATGCGCATGTGCATCAAGCAAAAGATGCAGGCGATGACGCTGACCGACATATAAAAGGCCACGTGCGCGCGCTCGTACTCGCCGCCGTAAGGGTAGAGGCTCAGTCCCCATGCCGTGAACGCGATGCCGAACAACACGACGAGCACCACGGTGTTGCGGATCCGCACCGCGATTTGGCGGTCGGTCAACGTGCTGCGCAGCGACCGCCGGCGCGCCCAAGTACAAAGCCGAAGCAGGCATGCCGCGCAGAGCACGGAGGGCACGACCGTGCTCAAGAAGGCGGGCGCACTTTGGACGTGCGTGTACGCGACGGCGACGCTGTTGGCCATCAACGTGAAATACAGCAGCGGCAATTGCCGCGAGAACGCTTCGAATTGGCTGCGCATCAAGGCGGCGTTCGCTGCGTCGCTGCGCGCGAGATGTCTGATGGATCGCATTGAAGGGGTTCGATTCGAAGCGACGAGGACCCCCTTAATTACGGCACATCGCGCGAATTCTTAACCCGGCGCACCGGCAAGATGATTGACGAACAACCGCGCCGGCTTCGGCAGCGCATTCAAGTCCCGGGCGCAAATGAGCAGTTCGCGGTGCGCCCAATCGTCGGATAGGGCGATTTCCCATAGACCCATGGAGCGCAGGTGCGGACGCACGGCCGCGGCAGGCAGCACGGCGATGCCGAGGTTCGCTGCGACCATCCCGCACATGGCGTCGAAGCTGCGTACGCGGATGCGCACTTTCAGCCGCTTACCGAGCGACGTCGCCGCCGCGTCGAGCAAGTTCGCGAGGGACGTGCTCTGCGAAAGACTCACGAAGTCGTAGTCGATCGCATCGCCGAGGGAAATCGACCGCTGCTCGGCCAACGGGTGACTTTCCGGAACGACGAGCGCGAGCCGGTCGCGCCGGTAGGGCATGGTCTGCAAACCGAGCACCGGCGTGCCGCCGGCCAGAATGCCGAAGTCGGCGCGGCCGTCCACCACCGCCATGGCGACCTGATCGCTGTTTTGCTCTTCGAGTTCGATGCGGATCTGCGGATTGTTCGCGGCGAACGCTGCGATTTCGGTAGGCAGGAACTGCGTGATCGCCGACGTGTTGGCCGAAAGCCGAACGACTCCCACCACGCCGGCGGCATAGTCGGATAGGTCGGCGCTGAGCACGTCCACATCCTTCAAGATGCGCTGCGCATGTTGCAGCAGTGCACTACCCGCGGCCGTCAGCGCAATGCCGCGCGAATGACGCTCGAACAGGGCGACGCCGACGGCTGCTTCCAGATCCGTGATCCGTTTGCTCGCCGCTCCCACCGCGAGATGCGCGAGCGCGGCTCCTTTGCTGATGCTCCCGCTGCGGGCGACCAAGCTGAACAGCGAAAGCGAGACGAGTTCGAGACGATGGACGTTCATGGTCGGCGCCCTAGGCGGACGTATGCGGTGCCTGCACTATGCGGCGATCGCCTCGCGGCATCACTAAGGGAAGACCCCAAGGCCGCTTTCGCGTTTCGCGAAAGCTCGCAGCGTCACTTTGGAATTCCGCGTCGTTCGTGCGCCGCCGATAATCGGTCGTCATGGAAGTCGCCTTCAATGGCACGTAACCACTTCAGGAGACGAGATTCATGACGAGTAGTCGATCTTCGATGCCGCGTTCGCCCATGGCGCTCGACGGCGTGCGCGTGATCGAAATGGGGCAGCTGATCGCCGGTCCGTTCGCGGGCAAGACGCTCGGCGAATTCGGCGCCGACGTCATCAAGATCGAAGCCCCCGGAACGGGCGACCCGCTACGAAACTGGCGCATGATCAAGGACGGCACCTCGGTATGGTGGCAGGTGCAGTCGCGCAATAAGCGCTCGGTCGCGCTCGATCTGCGCGATGCCGAAGGGCAAGCGCTCGCGCGGTCGCTGATCGCGCAAGCCGACGTGCTCATCGAAAACTTCCGGCCGGGCACGCTCGAAGGCTGGGGGCTCGGCTACGAAGCGCTTCGCGAGCTCAATCCGCGGCTCGTCATGCTGCGCATTTCCGGGTACGGACAAAGCGGCCCCTACCGCGATCTGCCGGGCTTCGGCTCGATCGGCGAGGCGATGGGCGGGCTGCGGCACCTCACGGGCGAGCCCGGGCGCGTGCCTGTGCGATGCGGTATCTCGATCGGCGATACGCTCGCGGCGCTGCACGGCGTCATCGGCGTCATGATGGCGCTCTATCATCGCGATGCGAACGGGGGCAAGGGCCAGGTCATCGACGTGGCGTTGCATGAAGCTGTTTTCAACGTGATGGAAAGTCTGATCCCCGAATACAGCGCTTTCGGCGAAGTGCGAGAAGCCGCGGGCAGCGCGTTGCCCGGCATCGCTCCGTCGAACGCCTATCGATGCAACGACGGTTATGTGCTGATCGCGGGCAACGGCGACAGCATTTTTCGCCGTCTCATGACGGTGATCGGCCGGGAAGACCTGGCTCACGACCCCACGCTGGCAAACAACGCGGGACGCGTCGCTCGCGTCGGCGAACTCGATGAAGCGATCGGCGCCTGGGCGGCCAAGCGCAGCGCGCAAGCGGCGCTCGACGCGCTATCGGCGGCGCACGTGCCCGCGGGCAAGATTTATTCGGCAAAAGACATTGCCGAGGATCCGCACTACCGGGCGCGCGAAATGATCGTGTCGCAGCGCACGCGCGATGGATACGACATCGACGTGCCCGGCATCGTGCCCAAGCTCACGGGCACGCCAGGGGCGATCCGGTCGCCGGCGCCGAAGCTCGGCGACGATACCGATGCGGTGCTGAAGCAGTTCGGTTATTCGCAATCGACGATCGATGCACTGCGCGAAAAGGGGACGATCGCATGACCACCAGCACGAGCACGAGCACGACGGGCGGAAACGGCCGGCGCGTGTTCATTCACGAAGTGGCGACGCGCGACGGTTTTCAGGCCGAGGGCGCGTTTATCCCGACGCACGAGAAGATTGCGCTCGTGAACGCATTGTCGCGCGTGGGATTCGCGAAGATCGAAGTGACCGCCTTCGTGTCGCCACGCGCCATTCCGGCGCTGCGCGACGCGCAAGTCGTGCTGCGCGAAATCGAACGCCACCCCGGCGTGACGTACGCCGCGCTCGTGCCGAACGTGCGCGGGGCGCAGGACGCGATCGAGGCGAAGGCGGATGAACTCAATCTCGTCATGTCGGCGAGCGAAAGCCACAACTTGTCGAACCTGCGCATGACGCGCGACCAATCGTTCGATGCGCTGCGCGAAGTCGCTCGTCTTGCACGCGAGGCCGGCGTGCCCGTCAACGTCTCGCTGTCTTGCGCCTTCGGCTGTCCGATGGAGGGCGACGTCAGCGAGCGAACCGTCATGCATTGGTCGCAGCGTTTCATCGACGAACTGCAAGTGAGCGGCGTAACGCTCTGCGACACGACGGGCATGGCTTATCCGCCGCAGGTGGCCGCGCTGACGCGCGCGTTCCTGGGCCGCTGGCCGTCGACCGAGCTGACGCTGCACTTTCACAACACGCGCGGCATGGGCCTTGCCAACGTGCTGGCCGCGATCGACGCCGGCGCCACGCGCTTCGATGCGTCGCTAGGCGGCATCGGCGGCTGCCCCTATGCACCGGGCGCCAGCGGAAACGTCTGCAGCGAAGACATCGTGCACGCGTTGGAATGGATCGGCTACGGCACGGGCATCGATCTGGGCGCCTTGCTGGCCGCTTCCAAGCGGCTACCCGCCTTGCTCGGGCACGACACGCCGAGTCAGATTGCCAAGGCGGGCCGGCGCCTCGACCTGCACGCGCGGCCGCCGGATTTTGCGGCGATCGTGGAACGCGCCAAAGCCCGGCAGGCTAGCGCGGCTTAGTTTCAGCGGCGGCGCGCGTCGTCGTGCGTCGCTTGGTTTTGACCGATGAGACCGGGAATGCAATCGAACAAGCCGGTGCCAATCCTATCCGGAGGAGACATGGAGACTGATTCGAACTTTCGTGCGGCGGGCGATGCGGCCGTGCCGCACATGAGCCCGTCCGCGGCGGCGCAGCGCGACGCATGCTCGCCCGCCGCGAGCGATCTACGTAAAGCGGCGGAATTCGCCGCGCGATTCGATCGCTTGCCGCCGTCTCGCACCGTCTGGACGATGGTGATCCTGCTGTCGCTCGGCGGCGTTTTCGAGTTTTACGATTTGTTCTTTACCGGCTACGTCGCGCCGGGGATGATCCGTTCGGGGCTATTCACGCCCGAATCGCTCGGCTTCTTTTCGGCGCTGGGGCCGCTCAAGGTAGCGGGATTCGGCACGTTCGTGTTCTCTACCTTCGCCGGCCTCTGGGTCGGCACGATCGCATTCGGTCAAATCGCGGACCGATACGGACGGCGCCCGGTCTTCACCTGGTCGCTGATCTGGTACGTGCTCTGTACGACGATCATGGCATTTCAAACGACGGGTCTGGGCTTGAACCTTTGGCGCTTCGCGGCGGGCATCGGTATCGGCATCGAACTCGTGACGATCGACACGTACATCTCCGAGCTGATTCCTAGCCGCGAGCGCGGACGCGCGTACGCGGTCAACCAGGTCATCACGTTTTGTGCGGTGCCCGTGGTCGCGTTCTTGGCGTATGTGCTGAAAGACACCCAGCCGTTCGGGCTCGATTACTGGCGCGTAGTCATTCTGATCGGCTCCAGTGCGGCCGTCGTCGTTTGGTTCTTGCGCCGCAGGATTCCGGAAAGCCCGCGTTGGCTCGCGCGGCACGGACGCGTCGATCAAGCCGAACGCATCCTGGCCGACATCGAGCGGCGCGTGAAGATCGAGAAGGGGGCCGCGCTGCCGGCGCCGCAACCGTTGCAACCGGAAAAGGAAGGGCGAGGCTCGCTCGCCGAGGTGCTGCGTCCGCCGTATCTGAAGCGTACCGTGGCCATGTCGATCTTCAACATGGCGCAAGTCATCGGCTTCTACGGTTTTGCCGCGTGGGTGCCGACGCTGCTCGTGAGTCGCGGCGTGCACGTCACGGCCAGCCTTGCCTATGCGTTCGTCATCGCGCTCGCCAATCCCTTCGGGCCGTTGCTGGGCGTGTGGTTCGCCGACAAGGTCGAACGCAAGACGCAAATCGTCTGTAGCCTGCTGACGATGGGCATCGTGATCGTATTGTTCTCGCAAGCCTCGTCGACGGCCTTGCTGATCGTGCTCGGAATCGTCTTCACGCTGGCGGCGAACATCATGTCCTTCGCGTATCACGGCTACCAAGCGGAGCTCTATCCCACTCGCGTCCGCGCACGGGCGGTCGGCTTCGTCTACTCGTGGAGCCGCCTATCGGCGGCGTTCGCCGGGCTCGCGATCGGCGTGCTCCTGCACGGCTACGGCGTGCCAGGCGTCGCGGGCTTCATCGGCGTATCGATGCTGGTCGCGATCGCCACGATTCTCATGGGGCCGCGCACGCGCGGCCTCGCCTTGGAAGACATCAGCCACTGACGAAGCCCCGCTCGTCAAGGCCGGCCCGTTCGCGATCGGGCCGGTCCGATCCCCTGTTATCTCAACTTATTGCAGCCTTGGTAAGGAACTGGCATATTTGCGCGTGAATGTTGTACGCCAGCCTGGCGTCCATTGCTGGGCGCAGCGCGGCTCACCGCCGGCGTGCACCATGAACATGCATACAAGAACGAGTCAGACGCGAGGCGATGCATGAGTAAGGTCGTTCTCCGAGTCGTACGGGGATCGCTTGCCTGCCTGCGCGGAGGCAACGCTGTCGCGCCTTTGACCATCGTTTTTTTCTTGCTTTGTTTTTTTTGGACGGAAAGGCTGGCGGATTCGAGCTCTCCGCGGCGGACCGTTTTGCGCGTGCTTGCCTGGCCCGGTTACGCGGACGACGATTGGGTCAGCGGATTCGAAAAGCGCTTCCGCGTGAAAGTCGAGGTCACGTTCGTCGATTCGGATGAAGCGCTTTGGGCTCGTATGCATAGCGCTGCACCGCCGTCGTTCGACGTGCTGGCGGCCAATACGGCCGAGATTCAGCGGTACGCGCGTGCCGGCCTGCTCATGCCGCTCGACTTGTCGCGCATCCCCAACCGCGGGCGGCAGCGGCCTTACTTTCAGCATCTCGACGCGATCGGCGGGCTTACGCGCGGGACTGAGGCGTACGCGATTCCGTTCACCTATTCGTCGATGGGACTCATCTACGACCGCAAACAGATTCCGGTTGCGCCTCATTCGATGCGCGCGCTGTGGGATCCTCGCTACCGCGGCAAGGTGCTCGATTTCAACAGCGCCCAACACAATTTCTCGTTTACCGCCTTGGCGCTGGGCTATAGCGATCCGTTCGATCTGTCGCCGGCGCAGATGCGCGCCGTCGCGCGCGAGCTCGTCGGCCTTCGGCGCAATCTGCTGACCTACTACACGCTGCCGGAAGAAGCGACGGCGCTGTTCGTTCAGCACCATGCGGCGCTGATGTTCGGCAACTATGGCACGCAGCAGGTGGAGCTGCTGCGGCGCGCCGGCGTCGACGTCGGCTACGTCATTCCCGACGAAGGCGCGCTGGCCTGGCTCGATTGCTGGGCGATGACGGCGGGCGCCGCCAATCAGACGCTGGCCTATGACTGGATCAATTACATGCTGGAGCCGACCATCGCCGCGCAGCTGACGCAGCGCGAGGGGCTCGCGAACACGGTGACGCCCGTGTCGGGCGAAGAATCGCCCCCGGGGCGTCAGCTCGTGTGGCTCCAACGTGTCGAAAGCATCGACCGGCGCGAAGCGCTATGGCGGCGCATCGAATCGGGCGAGACGCTGCGGAGCTTCCCAAAATGATCAAGCTCGGGCTGTCCTCCAGGCTGTCGATTCTGCTCGTCTGCATCGGTGTAGCGGCGTCGGGCGCCACGGGCTACTACGCCTATCGCGCCAATCGCACCATGCTCGTGCAAGAGGCGCAGCGCAGCTTGCTCACGTCGACGCAGTTGTTAAGTCAGCGCTTCACGGCCGCGCTGAACGACGTGTCGGACGACGCGCTCGTGCTGGGGACGATGCCTTTGTCGCTGGCCGTCGCGGGCAGCGACGCGTCGCAGCTTGAACGCGCGGCGCTCGCGCAGGTGTTCGTGCGGTTCATGACGCACCACCCGGAATACCTGGAAATGCGCCTCATTACGCGTTCCCAGCATGGGCTGGAACGCATTCGCGTCGAACGTGGCCCTCGCGGCATCGACGTCGCCCCCGACAGCGAACTGCGGGAGAAAGCCCAATCGCCCTACGTCTTCGATGCCCTCTCGACGATGGCGGGCCATGTCTACGTATCGCCGATCGGTCTGAAGCCTCCGTCGGGCGCCGATTCACTCCCGGCCGTTCCGTCCGTGCGGATCGGCGCGCCGATCGCCGACGAAAGCGGAAGCAAGGTGGGCGTGCTCGTCATCGATGTCGATTTGACGCAAGTGTTTCATCGGCTGGAGCGCGATTTGCCCGATGGCTATCTCGTCTATCTGACGAACGAGTGGGGCGATTTCCTGATCCATCCCGATCCCGATCAGACGTTCGGCTTCGAGCGCGGGCGGCGCATGTTGGTGCAAACGAGCTTCCCCGCCACGCGGCCGCTGTTCGACGGCGGTCATACGAGCTTGACGTTCAACGCCGCGGACGCCGAGCATCGGCCGCCCGCGCAGGCGTTCGCGTTCGTCCGCTCGCCTTTCGGTCTCGTCGACGGGAACCGCTTCGTCGTCCTCGGTCTGGGGCGTTCTTTGACGAATGCGCTTGCCGCGGCCGATGCGCTCGGTCAGCAGATCGTCCGCATGGTGCTGATGTCGAGCGCCGTGGCGATCGTGCTCGCGACGCTCTTCGCGCGCGCGCTGGCGCGGCCGCTGCGGGCGATGGCGCAAGCGGCGACCAACGTATTCGACGAGAGCGGCCCGGAGCGCTTGCCTGTGTCGCGTTCGGACGAAATAGGCGTGCTTGCACGTTGCTTCGACGGCATGCGGCGGGAGATTCGCTCGCAGATGACGTCGCTCCACGCCAAGCAGCGCGAGCTGACGCACCTTGCCGCGCACGACGCTTTGACCGGCTTGCCGAACCGCATGCGCTTCATGGAACAGCTCGAGTGGGCGATACGCGATGCGGCGCAAAGCGCGGAGCGCTTGGCCGTCATCTTCGTCGATCTCGACGGCTTCAAGCAGATCAACGATCAATTGGGGCACTCGGCAGGAGACCGCACGCTCGTGGTCGTCGCGCAGCGCCTGCGCGAGGCGCTGCACGCAACCGACGTCGTCGCGCGGCTTGGCGGCGACGAGTTCATCATCCTCGTTACCGGGCTTCGCTCGCCGGAGGACATTTGCGAAACCGCAGACCGTGTCCAAGCGGCGATGGGCGTCGCCGTCACGCTCGGCATGCATCGCATGACGGTGGGGGCGAGCATGGGCATCAGCGAGTTTCCGATCGACGGCGATCGGGCAGACGACTTGCTTGCAAAAGCCGATGCCGCGATGTACGCGGCCAAGACATCGGGGCAGGGCCGTCCGGTTCGATATCGCGAATTGACGGCCAACGACCCTTCCGCGCAATGCGGGAACATCAGCCGGCTCGCCTAGGGGCTTTCCGTGGGGAATTGACGATCGGCCACGCGAAAGCCGCAAAATTGCAGCCGATGTGTTGGCCTCTTGTAAGCCGTAGGATATTGCGTTAAAAAGCCGAAAAGCGGCAGGCGTGGTAATTTCCGCTTAAAAGCACTTTGTGGGACGCTAACGTTTGCGGTGCGCGTTGTGCTACCGATAGGGGTGCCGCTGGGGGCGGTCGTTGAACGGGGCTAGCTATGTTCGAAAAAGATGATTGCGTGCTCGAAGTTCTTCTCGGCACGAAGAGACCGTGCTGGCGCCTCGGGAGCGACAGCAATGCGTTGGAATTGGCCGCCGTCCGGGGCTTGACCAATGTCAGCGTTGCGCTCAGTGCGGAGCAAGCCGAAAAAATCCGGGCGTTGACGGGCGTCACCTCGCATCTGCTGCTCGATATTTCCCTTTATGGCAATCCCATTACATTGCATCTGGTCGGCAAAAAAATCGATAAGCGAGACTGGGCGGGGACAGCATCGGACTACACGGACACGCTTTCCGTCGCCGAGGCGCTGTCCAACGGCCTAGCCGCGGCCGAGCAAGTGGTTTCGGAAGTCAATTCGCTCGTCGTGATTCTCGACCGCAACGGCATCGTGCAGCGTTTCAATCGCATGTGCGAGGAAGTGACGGGCATGAGCGAAGTCGACGTAATCGGCAAAAGCGCCTTCGAATTGTTCATGAGCCCGGATCAGGGCCAGCAATCGCGCAGCAACATCCGGCAGTTCTTCGAAAGCCGGCAGTCGTTCGCCGTCGAACGCACCATCAACACGATCAAAGGGCCGCGGTTATTCCAGTTCCGCAACAAGTTCGTGCATAGCGGCAGCGGGGTCGACGAGCAATTCATCATTTGCTCGGGAAACGACATCACCGAGGAGCGCAATGCCCAGCTGCGGCTGCAAGAACTGGCCTCGAAAGACGTTCTCACCGGCCTCATGAATCGGTATTCGATCAACGCGACGATCGAAGCCGCACTTGAACGAGCCCATGACGACCGGTCGCACGTGCTCGGCATCTTGTTTCTCGATCTCGACAACTTCAAGCGCGTCAACGATCACTTCGGGCACGTGAACGGCGACCGGCTCATCAAGCGCGTATCGGAAATCGTGAGCCAGTGTCTGCCGCAGAACGCGACGGTCGCGCGGCTAGGCGGCGACGAGTTTCTGATTCTCGTCGATCCCTGTACGCAACAGCAGCTCGAGGCGCTTTCCGAGACGATCATCGACCGCCTGCGGTTACCGATCCACCTGGATCTGGTGGACTTGTATACCAGTTGCTCGATCGGCATCGCACTGTGTCCGGAGCACGGCGAGACGCTGGAGGCGCTGGTCTCGCACGCGGATACCGCGATGTACGCGGCCAAAGAAGCGGGCAAGCACACCTATCGAGTCTTCTCGCCCGAAATGAACCAGAAGGTCGCCAAGTACATCTGGTTGGACACCGAATTGCGCACGGCGATCGACGAAGAGCAATTCGTGCTTCACTACCAGCCGCTGATCAATCTTTGCACGGGGCGTTTGCATAGCGTCGAAGCGTTGATCCGCTGGCAATCGGCGAGCCGCGGCTTGATCGGGCCCGGCGAATTCATTCGCTTCACCGAAGAGTCGGGGCTCATCATTCCGATCGGCCGATGGCTCATGCACGAGGCGGTCGAGCAGGCGGCCAAGTGGCACGAAAGCGGGCTGAATATCCGCATTTCCATCAATATTTCGGCACGGCAACTGCGCGACGCGCAGATCGTCAATCAGCTTCGCGAGCTCGTCGAACGCGGCGGCGCCGCGCGGACTCTGATCGACATCGAATTGACCGAAAGCTGCTTCATCGAGGACGAAAAAGCGGCTGTCGAACTGATGCGGCAGTTCAAGCAACTGGGCGCGCGCATCCTGCTCGACGATTTCGGCACCGGCTATTCGTCGCTGTCCCAATTGACGCGCCTGCCGATCGACGTCATCAAGCTCGACCGCAGCTTCATCACCGGAATCGATCAGAATTTCCAGGCGCAGTCGCTCGTGCGGTCGGTCTTGAGTCTCGCGCGCGCCTTCGGCTTTGCGGTCGTGGCCGAAGGCGTCGAGACGGAGCGGGAAGTTCAATTCCTCAAAGATATCGGCGTCGATTACGCTCAAGGCTACTTCTACGCCAAGCCGATGGACGCCGAAACGTTCGAAGCGTGGCTGGTCGATAAGAAAAGACTCAGGCTCATCGCGTGAGCGCGTGGTTTTACGAATCGACCGCCGACGATTTGAAAGGCCGCGGCTTATGGGACGGCCTTCAGCTTGGACACGCGCCGGTTTTGCAGCACGACGAGCCGTTCCATGAACGCGATGTCCTTTTCTTCGAGCATGAACGCCGAATGCACCCAGTCTTCGGTGATGTCCATGAGCTCCGAACGCGAGAGCGGCAATACGCGTTGACGCGCGCGCAGCATGGCCCGTGTCCCGTTGAGCATCGGCCGCATCACGTCGATGAACGTCCGCGTCGCCAGCATGGCGTCGCCCTGATCGAACAGTTGATCGACGAGACCTTTTTCGGCATGCCATTCGGCAATACGCGATTCGCCCGTGCTGATCAACGCCTCGGCAACGCGCATGTCCGATTTACGTGTCACGAGCGAATAGCCGCCCATGCCCGGAAACAAATTGAAGGCGATTTCCGGGAAGCCCAATTTCGTGCCTCTTTGGGCGAGTACGTAATGGTGAGCGAGCGCCGCTTCGAACCCGCCGCCTAAGGCACTGCCTTCGATCATGGCAATGGATATCGCGCCGGTGCCGAAGCCGTTATAGATTTCCCACACGCCGTCGATACACGAGCGTGCATACGCCACGAGGCGGTCTCGGTCCCCTTTGCGGATAGCGTCGACGAAAAAGCTGAGGTCGCCTCCCACGTTGAAGATTTCGGGCACGAGCGAGCCCGTGACCCAGAAATCGAATGGGAGCCCGGATTCGCGGGCCGCGCGGGCCAATCGAATGATGTCCGTGACCAATTGCTGATTGAAGCAAGGACGCGGCTCGGAACGCAGCATCATCCACATGGTGCGCCGATCTTCTTCGTAATAAGCCGTAAGTTGACTGAATTCGCCGGCTTCATGAAATGGGCGGCAGTTGGGGGTAAGTTCGAATCGCATGGTCTTTCCCTTTGCGTGTGTCGTGTTGAAATTGGTCGACCTCGAAGGCGCGGATGCGCCGCGAGGAACGCCAATTTTGCGTGAGGGAACTGGACGGCCGAATTCAGTTGGTCAAAGGGGGAAAGACGGGTCGATCGAAACGCTTATGGACGGACTCACGAACCGACGACCGTGGTATCGTTTCCGCCAGCCCAGTTTTCGCCGCGCGGGCCCGTGCGCGGCAGGCCGACCCTCGCAGGTAACGCATGAGAAATCCTTCACGCGAGTCGCAATTCGATATACAGGCGTTGCAACGAGAGAACGCGCGCTTGCGTCAGGCGTTGAAAGCGCTCGAGCGCCAGGTGGCGGAGCGCGACGCTCGCCTCGCGGCGACGGACCATGAGCGAACGGTGTCGTTTCAGGCGATCCAACGCGACCTCGGTGGCCAATTCGAAAGCCTGGCCGAGAGCAGTTCGGACATCATTTGCCGGTACGACCGCGCTTGCCGCCTGGTGTTCGCCAATTCCGGCCTGACGAAATTGCTGGGCAGACCGTTGCAAGATTTGTTGGGCAAGACGCCGAACGAGCACGAGCCCGACATGCGTCTAGCGTCGTATGAAGCGCTACTCCAAGCGGTCCTCGACAGCGGGAGCCCGCGCGAAATCGAAATGATGCTGCCCGACACGGACTCCGTTGTGCGCTATCACCATATCCGCATTTTCCCCGAGCGCGGAGAGCACGGCGAAACGATCGGTGTGCTCGCGCTCGGACGCGATATTACCGAACGCAAGGATGCCGAAAATCGTCTGCACGCGAGCGAGCAAGCATTTCGCGCCGTCGTCGAACACTCGCCCGATTACATCGCCCGTTACGACCTCGATTTTCGGCGCGTCTACGCGAATCCGGCGCTGCGCGCGCTCACGAAAACCGACGTGCTCGGAAAGACGCCAACGGAACTGAGCGCATTTGTCGATCCCGCTCACTACGTGAGCCGCTTGCGCAGCGTCGTGGCGACGCGCCAGGAAGTCACGGAGCAGGTTCGCCTGCGCGATGCGAACGGGCGGATTCGTTGGGGGGACATCCGCATCGTTCCCGAGCTTTCTACGAGCGGCGAAGTGACCAGCGTGCTCGCGATCAGTCGCGACATTGATGACTTGAAGCGCAGCGAGCAGGTGTTCCGTACGTTGACGGAAAATTTCCCGGACCTCATCGCGCGGTTCGATGCCGAGCATCGGTATTTGTATGTCAATCCTGCCTTTACGAAGGCTTTCGGTGTTTCACAAGACACGATGGTGGGCAAGCGCCTCGGCGAAGTGCTCATTGCCTATTCCGCGCAGTTGGTCGCGTGCTTGCGTGCCGGCATCGAGCGTGCCTTTCTTGAAGGTGCGCCGAACGAGGACGAGGCCGGCTGCGATAGCGAGGGGGAACGGCGCGTATTCGAACTGAGGCATATCCCCGAGCATGACTCGGAGGGGCGCGTGGTCAGCGTGTTGAGCGTGGCCCGCGACATTACGAAACTGCGAAAAATGGAAACTGCGTTGCGCGACAGCGAGCGCGCATTTCGAGCGCTGGCCGAGAACGCGCCGGATCCGATCATTCGTTACGACAAGCAATGCCGCCGGATCTACGTGAACCCCGAATTCGAGCGGGTGTGCGGCGTCGATGCCGCGAAGCTCATCGGGCGCCGCGCCGGGCAGGTACTGGCCTCTCCCGCATCTATCGACCGCCGGTTCCGCAATAGGCTAAGGACGGTCATGAGAACCGGCACGGCCGCAAAATTCGAACTCAGTTGGGATGTCTCCGGCAAACAGCAGTACTGGTATGTCCGTGCGGTTCCCGAATACGACGCCAATGGCGTCATCCAAAGCGGACTGACGATTTGGCGCGACATCTCCGAAACCAAGGCGGCTGAGGTTCGATTGCGCGAGTCGTACGACATGCTGCGCGAGCTCGCCTCGCGCCGTGAAATGGCGCGTGAAGAAGAGCGCAAGCGCATTGCTCGCGAGCTTCATGACGAGCTCGGCCAGCAGTTGACGGCTTTGCGAATGCGGGCATCGACGCTTCGGATCCGGTTCGGCCCCGACAATCCCGAACTCACGGAGCAAGTCCAAAAGCTGCTCGAACTTGCCGACCAGACGATGCAAGTCGTACGCAACGCCGTTTCGTCGCTCCGCCCGGGCGCGCTCGATGCGGGCATCTCCGCCGCCCTCGAATGGCTTGCAGCGGAATTCACGCGTGGCACTCAGGTGGCGTATTCGCTGTCCGTGCCCGAAGAGAGTTTGCCCTTGACGGAGGAGCGGGCGATTGCGCTATTTCGTATCGTTCAGGAAGCGCTGACGAACGTGGCGCGGCACGCGCGAGCACGGCATGTGCATGTCAAGCTCGAACGTGTGGGCGGAGATTGTCTGCTCGAAGTCCGCGACGACGGATGCGGATTCGATCCGGTTGCGATCCGCAAGCGATCGTTCGGTCTTGCAGGCATGAAGGAGCGGATGTTGATGCTCGGCGGCAAAATCGTGATCGTCAGCGCGCCAGGCAAGGGGACGACGATCAAGGCCGATTTGCCGATAGGCCAGGAAGACGTAGCCTCCACATCGCCGGCGTTCCCGGCGGGGTAAGGATTTCCTTACAAGCTAATCATCAATTTGCGCAGGCTCTTTGCCGGTCTTTCCTCGCCCCGAAAGCGCAGGCTTTGCGCCAACACATGCACAATATGCGGCATGCCAACGATGCCCGTATAAAGGGGATACGGACGTCCGCGCCTCGCGCATTCGATCGGCGCTTCGCTGCAAACAGATCGTGCGCCCGGTTGCGGGACGGTGAGTTCAATTGGCATTCCAGCTAGAGGAAGCGAACATGATCAAGATTCTCATCGCCGATGACCATGCGGTGGTGCGCAGCGGATTGAAGCAGATCGTGGCGACGGCTACGGACATCGTCGTCGCCGATGAGGCCATCAGCGGTGCGGACGTGCTGAGCAAACTGCGCAACACGGAGGTTCACCTGCTGATGCTCGACATGACGATGCCGGGTATTAGCGGAGTCGACTTGATTCGCCGTGTGCATGGCGAGTATCCCGACATGCCGATTCTGATCCTCAGCATCCACAACGAAGCGCAAGTCGTTTCGCGCGCCTTACGTGCGGGCGCGGCCGGCTATCTCACGAAGGACAGCGATCCCGAGGTCTTGCTCGCCGCGATTCGAAAGCTGGCCGACGGGGGGCGCTTCATCGATCCGAAACTCGTCGATGCGGTTGTGTTCGAACGCCATTCGAGCGACGTGCCGCCTCACGAGGTCCTATCGGATCGGGAGTTCGAGGTCCTGCGCGCGCTGGCGAGCGGGCGCAGCATCAATGACATCGCCGACACATTCTCGCTCAGCGCAAAGACGATCAGCACTCACAAACGGCGTTTGATGCAGAAATTGGGGTTGAGCAACAACGCCGAACTGATCCGCTATTCGATTCGCCACGGCCTCGTTGCGCATTGAACGCAGCAGTCTCGCGTTCGATGCGCCGTCGTTCAATGCAACGCGCCGAACAGGGCGCCGACGCCTTCGCTCGGAGTAAGACCGGTGTTGAAGTAGCCTTCGAGGCGCTCCGCCGTGGCGTCATCGAGGTTGTAAGTCGATTTGATTTGGCCGTCGGCTACCGCATAGAGGTACCACGCCGTCATCCATTGCCGAAACGGCAGCACTGCCGCGGGCAGGTCCGACAAGTCCGGATCGAGGGTCGAGGGATACATTTTCGCTGCCTCCTTAAATCGCAACGCACTACTAAGAGCCGCTCTGCGTCTGTTGCTCGGACGGGGTGAGTCAATGCTACTTGGGCAGGCGCTCGGCTCCGATCAGCGCATGCCGAAAGTTGGCGTAGGAATTCGTTGTTTCGGTTGTCAGGATTTTCTTGCCGCGCCGTCAGCGCAGTCTTCTTGCCGGCGGGGTGGTTGTCGCACCGAGGAGGACGACTCGTGAGTATCAATTTCGATTTGAACGACTTGCAGGCCTTCCGCGCGGTAGCGGAGCTCGGCAGCTTCCGCAAGGCTGCGGAGGCGGTCAACATTTCGCAGCCGGCCTTGAGCCGCCGCATCGACAAGCTCGAAGCGGCGCTCGGCGTGCGCCTGTTCGAGCGCACCACGCGTAGCGTGACGCTGACCACGATCGGCCGCGTGTTCGCCCCGAGCGCGGAACAACTGCTCGACGACCTCGACGTCGCGCTGCTCGGCATTCGCGATGTGGCGTCTAGCCGGATGGGCCATGTGACGATCGCTTGCGTGCCTTCGGTGGCGTACTATTTTTTGCCGAGCGTCATCTCGAGCTATCGCCGCCGCTTTCCGCGCATCAAGGTGAAACTGCTCGATGCGAGCGCGAACGAGGTGCTAGGCGCCGTCATCAGCGGCGAGGCCGATTTCGGCGTGAGCTTTATAGGCAGTCAGGAGCCGGAGGTCGAGTTCAAACTGCTGCTGCAGGACCGATTCGTTGCGGCCTGTCGCCGCGACCATCCGCTCGCTCGCAAGAAACGTGTGACTTGGAACGAGCTTTACGAGCACGAGTATGTATCGGTGGACAAGACCTCCGGTAACCGCCTGCTGCTCGATCAGGCGCTTGCGGCCGTTGCGCCGCGTGCGCCGAGTGCCTGCGAGACGCGGCACGTCACGACGATGCTCGGATTGGTCGAAGCGGGGATCGGTGTGGCCGCCGTGCCGTCGATGGCCATGCCGGGCGGCAACCATCCGATTCTGACGAGCGTGCCGCTCGTCGAGCCCGTGGTCAAGCGGCGCGTCGGAATCGTGAGACGTCGCGGACGTCAGCTCACGCCCGCCGCACAAGAATTCCATCGGATGATCGCCAAAGCGAAGGGCGGCGGCGCCGCGAATGACGATAGTCCGGGGTAGAGTCGGACTGTGCCTTTTCGCTAGGCGCTCCGTCGATGCGGTCGCGGTCTCGAGTGCGTGTCCTCGATGAAGAATCGCTCGGCCGGCACGCGGTTCTCAATGGCCGCGGGCGGGCCGCCATGGCGCGGAGTCGAACGCTCGCTTCGCGGCGTCCAAGAACACGCGCTGGCGGATCGTCAGGCCCTGGCGCGTGGGCGTCAGGGCGATGACCGGGGCCGGCTCGAGGCGCCATTCCGGCAGCACCCGCTTGAGCTTTCCTTCCGCGATCAGTCGCGCGCAATCCCATTCGGACCGTGCGACCACGCCGAGCCCATCTACCGCCCAGTCTCTGACGACCGTGCCGTCGTTCGACGACAGCACACTGTTGAGCCGCACCGTTACCGCCTTGCCGACGCGTTTGCCTGCAGCGTCGTGTTGAGCGAAGCGCAGACGTGTCACGTCTTCGTCGTTCTCTCGTAACGTCAGGTAGGGATGCATGGCGAGTTCGGACGGATGCTTGAGCTTCGACAGGCTGCGCGCCAAGGCTGGGCTCGCGCAAAGGAAGCGGTCGTTCGGGGCTAAAAAATGTCCCACCCAGGACGAGCCCTTGATCTGGCCGATGGAAATGACTACGTCTGCACCCGACGCCGCCGCGAAGGGGCTTTCGACCAAAACGAGCGAGATCGCGAGGTTCGGGTGCGAGCGATGCAGATCCCGAACCAGCGGTGCGACGTACTCGCGACCGAACCCGAACGGCGCGACGATGCGCAAGTGGCCGCTCACGCCGCTCGACGCTCCGGAAATGCGCGATGAAATAGACTCGATCCGCTCGAGGATGTCGATGGCTTCCTGAACGAGGCGCTGGCCTTCGTCCGTGAGCGAGATGCCTCGGGCCGCACGCGTGGCGAGGCGCACGCCCACGCGCTCCTCGATGCGCTGCAGGCGCACCGTGACCGCGGGTGGCGTCAGATCGAGCAGCCGAGCGGCCGCGGCAAGCGATTGCGATGCTCCGAGCGCGCGGAGCAATTGCATGTCTTCCAACTGCAGCATTAAGAATCCTTTAACGTCGCGTTCATCGCTCATTAAACACGGTGTAGATAATTTTTTCTATAGTGGTTCGCGTAAGCTTGGCGCCCTTGCGGTGTCCGCGAACCATTTCATCGACTCAAGGACGCGCTGCGATGACTTCACCTGTTCGTCACCTGATGCAAGCGGGAAGGTTGGATCGGTTTTTTATCGACGGCGAGTGGGCGGCTTCCGACGGCTCCGATCGATTCGCCGTCGTCTCCCCCTCCACCGAAGATGCGGTGTGCGAGATCGCACTTGGAAACGAGCGTGACGCCGATCGTGCGGTACGTGCCGCGCGCAAAGCCTTTGCGCGCTGGTCTGCTACTTCGCCTCGAGAGCGGGCCTCGCTGCTCGACCGTATTCATGCCTTGATGCTGGAGCGCGCCGAACTGTTCGCGATGGCGCTTGCAACGGAAATGGGTGCGCCTATCACCTATGCGCGCACCGCACACGTGCCGCTCGCGGCTGAACACATCAGGGTCGCGCGCGACAATCTGGCGGGCTATGCTTTTCAGACTCGACGGGGGACGACCGCGGTCGTACGCGAGCCGATCGGTGTCTGTGCGCTGATCACGCCGTGGAACTGGCCTATCTATCAGATCACGGCGAAGGTCGGCCCGGCGCTGGCAGCGGGCTGCACCGTAGTTCTGAAACCCAGCGAGCTCTCGCCGCTGAGCGCCTTGCTGTTTGCGGAGGTCGTCGCGGATGCGGGCGTGCCCCCGGGCGTGTTCAATCTGCTGAACGGCAGCGGCGCGGAGGTCGGCGCCGCACTCGCATCGCACCCGCAGGTCGATATGGTTTCGATCACGGGATCGACGCGTGCGGGCGTGCTGGTCGCGCAAGCAGCCGCACCGACTGTCAAGCGTGTGGCTCAGGAACTCGGGGGCAAGTCGCCGAACATCGTGTTACCCGATGCCGATCTGCCGCGCGCCGTCTCGCTGGGCGTTGCCGCCGCATTTCGGAACATGGGGCAGTCGTGCAGCGCGCCGACTCGACTGATCGTGCCGCGTGACGTTTCCGAGCAGGTAGAGGCGCTGGCCGTCGCCGCGGCCCGACAGATGATCGTCGGCGATCCGTTCGACGTGGCGACGACGCACGGCCCGCTCGCCAATCGTGCCCAGTTCGACAGGGTACAGACGATGATCGAAGCGGGTATCGACGAGCGCGCCAAATTGATCGTGGGCGGGCCGGGACGGCCTGAGGGATTCAGCGCGGGTTTTTATGCGCGTCCCACCATATTTTCCGATGTTCGTACCGATATGGCGATCGCTCAGGAGGAGATCTTCGGGCCGGTCCTCGCGGTGCTGCCGTACGACTCGATCGAAGAAGCCATCGCCATAGCGAACGACACGGTTTATGGGCTGGGAGCACACGTGCAAGGCGCGGACAAGGCACTCGTGCGGGCGGTCGCGGCGCAAATCAGGTCGGGGCAAGTGCATCTGAATTATCCCGCCTGGGACCCGCAAGCGCCGTTCGGCGGATACAAGCAGTCGGGCAATGGCCGCGAGTACGGGATCGAAGGCATGGAAGAGTACACGGAAGTCAAGTCCGTCCTCGGGTTCTACGATTGATATAGCTGCTTTGCTTTCGCGGTAACGACTGGATTCGACTTGAAAATCGGCGACCTTGCCCCACGAAGACTGGGCGAATCGGCCAGCCGATACGGTGAAGGGTCCATGACCGGCTCCGCACCACTCGCGATATCCGCAATCAAGTGCCCGGCGCCGGGCACAATGCCATTGTCAGCAGTGCCAGGGTTTCGAATTCGGCACTCGTTACCAACCATAGAAGCGAGGCCAGGCCTCGACCATGCCATCCGGGCCGATGACCTGGTAGGCAGGGTGCTGCGCGCCTGTGGCGCACGCATGGTTGGGGAGGATGCGCAAACGCGTCCCGATGGGAAGCCGCTGCTCGATGTCGGGGTCGGGCGCGCCTGACCGGGAGATGATGCCGTGCTCTTGGTTCGCGCCGCTCATCAGGTATTCGTCCAACACGTTTCCGTTTTCAAGGCAGACGAGTCCGTAGCCGAAATCGCGCTTCTGGCGCTGGGTGCCGCGGTCGCGGCTCATCGCCATCCAGCCGGCGTCGACGATGGCCCAGCCTTTTTCGCGCTGGTGGCCGATCACAGTGGTCAGTACGCTCAATGCGATCTCCGAAGTGTCGTTCACGCCCACGTTGTGCATGACGAGATCGAACATGACGTAGACGCCTGCACGAACTTCCGTGACGCCTTCCAAATGCTCGGCGGCCAGCGCAGTAGGCGTGGACCCGATGCTGACGACGTCGCACCGCAGGCCGGCCGCCCGGATACGCTCGGCCGCCCGCACGCAGCCCGAACGTTCCTGTTCGGCAATGCGGACCAGCGCCTCGTGCGTATCGTAGTCGTAGCTGGACCCTGCGTGGGCCAGTACGCCGCCAAGCTGCATGCCGCCGTCAGCTATCGTCGTCGCGACAGCGAGCAGGGTGTCGTCCTCGGGGGCGATGCCTGAGCGGTGGCCATCTACGTCGATCTCGATCCAGACTTCGAAGGATTCGTCGTGTTCCTGGCCGAAAGCAACGATGGCCTCGGCGCAGGCGACGCTATCGGCGACGATTTTCAGGTCGCAGCCTTGCCGGCGCAGCGCCAGCGCTTGCGGGAGCTTGGTCGGAGCCATGCCGACGGCGTAGACGACATCGCGGATGCCGCTTGCGAAAAATTGTTCGGCTTCCTTGAGCGTGGATACGGTGATGCCGCGTGCACCGGCCTCCATTTGCGCTTGCACGACCTGCAGGCACTTGGTCGTTTTGACGTGTGGCCGGAAGCTCACGCCGAGCGCATTCATGCGTTGCTGCATCCGTTCGATGTTGCGGTTCATGCGCGCGACATCGATCAATGCGGCGGGCGTATTCAACGACTCCAAATTCATTTTCTGACTCCTGGCGATTCGTTCCGCGATCGGCGTCACATGCCGACATCGCGCATTCGGGTAGGCCACTATAGAAGCGCACCGAGAATTTGTGCTTAACGGCGAATAAACAGAACGTTAAGCCATATTGAATGGCTGAGCGCCGACGGCCGTGCCGCGGCGTGGCCGTACGGGATTTGGCCGCCGCGTGGCCGGCGGAATTTTGTCGCAAGACTGCCGGCGCGTCGAAGGAGCACGAGGCTCGCGCCTGATCGTTAATCGCGTTTTAATGCCGAATTTATTGGCTATTAAGCACGCGCAATGCGTTTCTTTCTATAGTCCGTCACATGAACTTGGCTGATGCGGCGGGCGTGCCGTGGGCGCCCGAAGATTAGCGCGCAACGTTGGAAGGATCGCTTTATGAAACAGGCGTATGTCGCACACGTTCCTTCGTCGAATACGACGCTTCGCTATCGGACGTTCGCCCTGGCCGATGTTGAGGCGGCTCATGGCCTTTCCATGGCGCTCGGCTGGTCGTACAGGCTGGAAGACTGGCAATTCTCGGCGGACACGTCGATAGGGTTCGTGGCTGAGGAAGGCGGTGTCGTCATCGGTACTGCGATGTGTTGGAAGTTCGGCATGGACCGCGCCTCTCTCGGTCACGTCATCGTGTCATCCGCGCACCAGGGCCGGGGTATCGGGCGCAAGCTGATGGAGACCGTCCTCGAAGAGCTGGGGCCGCGCGTGACATTCCTTCACGCGACCCCGGCGGGCCAACCGCTCTATGAAAAATTGGGTTTCAGCGTCTGCGGATCGTTGGACCAATGTCAAGGGAACGTCGGCAAGGCGATGCCGGTCGCGTTGCTCGTGGGGGAGCAACTGCGTATGGGCACCTCGACCGACTTTCCTCGTCTCATCGAACTGGCTGCCCGAGCTTCCGGCTTGGAGCGCGATGCGCTCTTATCGGCATTGCTGAAGCGAGGCGAAAGCGTGGTGCTCGAACGCAACGGCGAGGTCGTTGGATTCTCGGTGCTACGGCGCTTTGGCCGCGGTTATGTGAGGAGTCCTACGATTCGGGCGAGATCAAGCTGCTGGATCAAGTGGTGGAGCAGCGCTCGCGCCATATCAATCAGCTTCGTACTCAGGTCGGCATGGTGTTTCAGCGTTTCAACCTGTTCCCGCACCGTACGGCCGTAGAGAACGTGATGGAGGGGCCGGTACATGTGAAGCGCGTGCCCGTCGAGCAAGCGCGGCGCGAGGCGATCGAGTTGCTGCATAAGGTTGGCTTGGGCCAGAAAATAGACGCGTATCCGCATCAACTGTCCGGCGGCCAACAGCAGCGGGTCGCGATTGCACGGTCGCTCGCGATGAAGCCGAAGGCGATCTTGTTCGACGAGCCCACTTCTGCGCTCGATCCGGAACTCGTGGGCGAAGTGCTGAGCGTGATGCGCACGCTGGCGCGCGAAGGGATGACGATGCTCGTCGTTACGCACGAGATGGGCTTTGCCCGTGAAGTGGCCGATAGAGTGTGCTTCCTGCACGCGGGGCTCATCATCGAGCAAGGCAGCGCCAAGGAAGTGCTGGGCTCGCCGCGAGAAGCGCGTACCCGGGAGTTTCTGCGTCACGTGTTGACGCACCGCGCGGAGGATCCGCACGCACACAACGGCGGTGCGGGCGCCGTGGCGTGACCGGTGGCGATCGGCAATTCGTCGTGTCGCCACTCGCTACGGGAAGGTCGCGGTCAGCTATCTCGCTTTCGCCGCGCTTGCCTGTGCCTTCTCATCGCTGGTGAGAAGGTGGGCGGTCCCCAGCAATTTTCCGGCTTCCGCACGGAGCAGCTTCGTGCGCAAATCATCCCAGTGCTCCAGAAATGCATCGCGGGCGGTTTCGAAGTCGCGGCTTTTCATGCACGCAATCAGGTGTTCATGTTCGCGGACTATGGTCTCCGGATCTTCGTAGAACTCCTGACGCTGAACTAACAGAAGTTCGATTTCGCATTCCAGCATTTCATAACAGCGTTGCAGTCGCGGACTGCCGCTTGCGACGATGATTGCGCGGTGGAAATCGCGGTCTGCCGTGACCAGCAGCGAACGCGGGGCGTCGGGCGGCGCACTGCGAAGCCGCTCCACCGCCTCTATCGCGCCGTCGGGAATCTTACCGTTGAGAACGATCATCTTGACGGCTTCTGCTTCCAGGACGGCACGTAAGCGAGTGACGTCGACGATATCGTCCGGGCCGAACTCGGGCACAAAAAAACCGCGATTCGCCGCTTGCCGGAGGATTCTGTTGCTCACCAGCAGTTGCGCAGCCGACCGGAACGTGTGGCGGGAGACTTGATATTCCTCTGCCATGCGTATATCGCGCAGGAATTCGCCAGGCTTGAAGCGGCCGTTCAAAATCTGCGTTTTGAGCTTGTCGGCCAGTTCTGTAACGATCGACCCTCGTGCAGGTTCGCCGCTGTGCTGTGCTTTCGTGGTCAACATCTTGGCAACTGGAAATTGGGATGGCGATCACTCGCCGGCAGGGCTTCTATGGAACGTACGCGCATCGGGGCCCGCCATCATAGGTGCGAACCGGAGGGCTCCGATACGGTGGATAACGACGGCTCCAGGGATTCCGTTTTGGCAGCTTTGGAACTCGTCTCGGTGAGAATTGTAGAACAAAAAATGCGACTCGCACAAGGACGGCGCGCGGTTGCATGGAGCGGCTGCTCCCAACGGGCGTTGCGCACTACTTGAGAAAACCGTTGGATCTGCTCCCCGGTAGAAGGCCCTGTCGCGCTCATAGACCTCATGAAATTAGGGATTTTGCGGTACGAAGGCCTGTTTCCGGCGCCGTGGCCGAACACAGTGCCTTGCTGGGCAGGCGCCTGTCCGGTTTTTATCCGGGAAATCCCCTGTATCGGCAAAAAGTCTGGCACCGCCGAGTCATTTGAGATATTGTTCGACAATCGTGTGCCGGCCGACGCGCAACGCCTCGAAGTGCTCTGCTTGCTCGAGGCGCAAAGCGGCACTGCCGAGATCTCGTGCATCAAACACGGCGAGCGTAGATTCGCAGGTGCCTCGCCAGCCGACCTTCCTGCGATCTTCCCGTATCGACGGGCAACCATTCGATGAACAGAGGAAACCTTGACATGAGCACCAGCCTGAGGCCCAAGTACATTTCGTTCGATTGCTATGGAACGCTGATCAATTTTCAGATGGCAGACCTTGCGCGCGTGCTTTTCGCGGACCGCATCGCTGCCAAGGACATGCAACAGTTCACGACGGATTTCGCGCGTTATCGTCTGGACGAAGTCATGGGTGACTGGCGGCCATACGACCAAATCCTCTGCAATTCGGTGAAACGGACTTGTCGCCGCTGGGGCATCGAATACCGCGATAACGAGGGTCTCGAGTTTTACAACGCGGTGCCGACCTGGCAGCCGCACCCCGATGTGCCGGACGCGCTGGCGCGCCTTGCCACGGAATACAAGCTGGTCATTTTCTCCAATGCGATGGACGCGCAGATTCCATACAGCGTCGAAAAGCTCGGTGCGCCTTTCCACCGCGTTTATACCGCGCAGCAGGCCAAAGCCTACAAGCCGCGTCTGCGTGCCTTCGAATACATGATCGAGCAACTCGATTGCAGCCCGAGCGACATACTCCACGTCTCGTCCAGCATGCGCTACGACCACCTATCGGCAGACGACGTCGGGATCAAGAACAAGGTCTTCGTCTCGCGTGGCCATGAGCCGAGCTGGCCGGTCTGGGGCTGTCACGAAATCAAGGATTTGAGCGGCCTGCCCGCGCTCGTCGGTCTCCAAGCGTGATGCGTATGCGCCCGGAAGCCCGGCGGGCCGGGAGGATGCGATGAAGCGAGCGTATCGTCGCTCGATGCGGGGCGGATCGGCGGCGGCGCATCCGGGCTTGCCCAGCGCACGCCGCAATTGCGTGTCTTGCAGCTCAAGCATTAACACATCGTTAACGATGTGTTCATTGCATATGAAACACGACGAGAATGTTTTTTTCTATAGTGGGTTCGCATATGGCCTAGCGGTGAACCGATCGATCAACCATGGCATCCGTCGTTTCGAGCGCAACGGGCCGCGAGTTTCTCTCTACTTCGAGTGGTGTTTATGGATCAGTGCGAAGACGGCGCGCAGTACCCTCGGACGGTGAACCCCGCTGGATTGGCCCCGCCGGGCGGTCACTACAGTCACGTGTCGATCGCCAACGGCCTGGTATTCGTGTCGGGTCAGCTTCCGATCGACGCGACCGGACGAAAACTGACGAACGAGCCGTTCGAAGCACAGGCCGATCAGGTGTTGGCCAATCTGGCATGCGCGCTCGCCGGTGCAGGGAGCGACGTCACGAAGCTGGCTCAGGTCCGTGTCTATATCGTCGACGTCGAGTACTGGGCGCGATTCAACGAGGTTTATGCGCGTTGGGCAGGGGAGGCGCGACCCGCTCGCGCCGTGGTTCCGGTTCCCGCGCTGCACTTCGGCCTGATGATCGAGGTGGAGGCGGTCGCACTGCTGTAGCCCGCCAGCCCGATGAATCGGCGTGTTGCATGCACACGATCGTCACGATCGGTGCGCCTTGTTTGGAGTAGGTAATGCATTTCGAATCTTACTGGCTCGAGACGTCGGAGCCATTTTGCAGCCATTTGCCTGACGAGCACGGTGGACGTTGCGACGTGCTCGTGGTGGGCGGGGGGATCACGGGGGCGGCGGCTGCCTTGGCGCTGGCTAAAAAGGGCGCGCGCGTCGTCGTCTGCGAAGCCGGCACCGTCGGGCAGGCGGCGTCCGGGCGAAATGGCGGCATGTGCAACAACGGCTTCGCGCAGGATTACGCCACGCTCTCGCAGCGCATCGGCACGGAACTGGCAAACCGGCTGTATCTCGCGTTCGACGCAGGTGTCGACATGGTCGAGCGATTGGTCAGGGAGGAGTCGATCGATTGCGATTTCGCGCGCAGGGGCAAGCTCAAGCTCGCGGCGAAACCGGAGCACTTCGAGAAGCTCGCGCGAAGCCAGGCGCTGTTGGCCGCAGGCGTGGACCCCGATACGCGCCTTGTGACCAGAGCGGAGCTTCGCGACGAACTCGGTTCCGATCGTTACCACGGCGGATTGATCTTCAAGAAGAGTGCGGGGATGCACGTCGGCCGCTACGTTCGAGGTCTCGCGCGGGCCGCGCAAGCACGAGGGGCGCATATTCTGGAACATGCGCCGGTTCTGGGGTTGCAAAGGGAATCGGGCGGCGCCTATGTCGTCCAAACGCCGCGCGGAGAGATCCGCGCGGCGCAGGTCCTTCTCGCAAGCGGCATCTCGCAGGTCGGGCCGTTCGGCTGGATCCGGCGCAGAATCGTGCCGGTTGGTGCGTTCCTCATCGTCACGGAGCGCTTGCCGGTGGATTTACTCGACCGGTTGATGCCGACGCGCAGGATGGCCACGGACACCAAAAACTTCGTCAATTTTTTTCGCGTCACGCCCGACAACCGGATACTGTTTGGCGGACGCGCGCGTTTTGCGACCTCGAACCCTCGTTCAGATGAAAAAAGCGGCTTGATCTTGCGGCAGCAAATGGCCGCCGTGTTTCCCGAACTGGCCGACGTGCGCATCGACTATTGCTGGGGCGGCATGGTCGATATGACGCCCAACCGGCTGCCGCGCGCCGGGGCGCGACACGGCGTGTACTACTCGATGGGCTATAGCGGCCACGGCACGCAAATGGCCACGCTGATGGGTACGCTGATGGCCGAGATCATGGACGGACGTGCCGATTTGAACCCTTGGAAAGACTTCGATTGGCCCGCCATTCCCGGTCACTTCGGCAAGCCGTGGTTTTTGCCGTTCGTGGGCGCTTGGTATCGGCTCAAGGACGCGCTGCAATGACATCGCCGCATTTCTCGTCTGATCTCACCTGTTGCGAGTGGGAAGGCCGGAGCGGTTCTTCATCGACGGCGCATGGGTCGCGCCGAAGGCTAACTTTGTAAAGGGACATCGATTTGGATACCTCCGGCGTGGCCGAAAATTCGTTGCTTGCTCATCACGCGCATTGGTCGAAGTTGCGACGCGACCTGCACGCCCATCCGGAATTGCGATTCGAAGAACGCAGGACCGCCGATATCGTCGCGCACGAATTGGAATCGCTCGGTTACGCGGTGTTGCGCGGCCTAGGCGGGACCGGCGTGGTCGCCAGCTTGCCGGGTACGAACCCGGACCGGGGCATCGTGTTGCGAGCGGATTTGGATGCGCTGCCGATCCAAGAGGCCAATGAATTCGCGCATGCTTCGTGTACGAATGGAATCATGCATGCGTGCGGGCATGACGGTCATACGGTGATGTTGCTGGGCGCCGCGCGCGTCTTGAAGGATCTGCCGCGCTTGCCCGGTACGGTCCACTTCGTCTTTCAGCCTGGCGAAGAGGGCGGCGCGGGCGCACGCAAGATGATCGACGACGGCCTGTTCGAGCACTGTCCCACGGAAGCGGTATTCGGCATGCACAATTGGCCCGGTTTGCCCGGTGGGCATTTCGGACTGCGCACGGGCCCGATCATGGCAGCGGGCTCCCGATTCAAGATCACGATTACCGGGAAGGGCGCGCATGCGGCACAGCCGCATCTGGGCCTCGATCCGATACCGCTGGCCTGCTCGATGGTGCTCCAGTGTCAGACGATCGCGGCGCGGCACAAGGATCCCGTCGATCCCGCCGTGGTTTCGGTCTGCATGTTCCACGCGGGCAATACGGACAACGTCATTCCCGACAGCGCCGAGTTGCGCGGCACGATCCGCACGCTGTCCTCGGTCTTGCAGCAGAAGTTGCAGCGCGACATCCAGTTCATGTGCGAAGGGCTCGCTTGCGCCTATGGCGCGCAAGTGGAGGTCACGTTTTTCCAATACTATCCCGCGACCATCAACACGCCGGAGCAGACCGCGCTGTGCGAAGCGGTCATTCGCGAAACGTTCGGCGACGAACGCCTTCACAACGGCATCGCACCGAATATGACGTCGGAGGACTTCGGGTTCATGTTGGAAGAGCGGCCCGGCACTTACGTGCTCATCGGTAATGCGCCCTTGGGAAATGTGTCGCCGGCGCTGCACCACCCGAATTACGATTTCAACGACGACATCATTCCGGCCGGCGTGCGGTACTGGGTCGCTCTGGCGCAGCGTTACTTCGAGGCCGAATGAAAAGCCGCGCGCCGGCCTTGGTCTGGAAACATGTGCGCTCGGAGAAGTCTCCGGCGCACATCTTCTTGATGGGATCGCTCGCTAGAAGTCAGCCACCTTGCCCCATGCGGAATGGGCGAATCGGCTAGGCCGGTACGGGACAGGATCCACGATCGGTTCTGAGCCGGTGGCGATGTCCGCGATCAAATGCCCGGCGCCGGGACCAATGCCGAAGCCGTGACCGGAAAACCCCGCTGCCAAGATCAATCCCGGGACGCCCGGTATTTCCCCAATGCCAGGGACGCCGTCGGGCGTACTGTCGACGAAACCCGCCCACGCATGCGTGATTTTCGCTTCGCGAAGCTCGGGCAACAGTTCAATGGCGCGGCGGTGCGTTTCGGCGATCGTCGCCCGATCGGGCTTCGGATCCAGAATGCGCATTTGTTCCATCGGGGTGGGTGCGTCGAGCCGCCACCGTTTCAATGTTTCGTGACCGCCTCGAACGCCTTCCATGCCGCCAGGCAGCAGGCTGCGCCATCGCTTGGCGAACATGGGTAGAAACTGCGGTGCGAATCGCAGAAACTGAGGTGTCACGTCCACGCGCGCTCGGCCGCTGATGGCGAGTGCATAGCGTCCGTCGTTGCGGCGAGTAATCGACACGCCGGAGGTGAACAACGCATCGGGCAAGCGATGTTCGACCGGAGCCACGCTAAGGATGGACTGGCGAATCGAGGCCTGAGGAAAGCGGATGCCGAGCTGGCGGCAGAACGCGGACGCCCATGCGCCGCCGGCCAGCACGACCGTCCGCGTTTTGATGACGCCGGCTTCCGTGACGACGCCGCACACGTGCCCGCCTTGGAGTTCAACGCCGCGCGCCGCGCAATGTTGCGTGACGCTGCCCCCGAGTTTCATGAGCGCGGACGCCACGGCGGGTGCGGCCTTCGCGGGGTCCGCCGTGCCGTCGCTGGGTGAAAAAACGCCGCCCTTCCACGCTCTGCCCGTCGCCTTTCCCCTCTCCGCCGCTTGCCGGCTGTCGAGCATGTAGGTCGTGACGCCCGCCGTCTTTGCAAACTCGCCCCAACTGGCCCAACGGGACAGCTCGGCGTCGTCATTGCTCAGGTACAGCAGCCCGCATCGATGAAAGCCCGTGTCTTCGCCGGATTCGATGCCGAATCGCTCCCACAGATCGAGGCTCTTGCTGGCTATCGGCAATTCACGCTCGTCGCGGTTTTGCTGGCGGCACCATCCCCAATTGCGGCTGGACTGCTCGGCGCCGATCCTGCCTTTCTCGACCAGAGCGACCGAAACGCCGCGCTGGGCCATGTAGTACGCGGCGAAAACGCCGATGATGCCGCCGCCGATGACGACTACGTCGGCGGCCGCAGGCAGTGTGGGCGAAGTTCGAATGTGGTGCAGCGGAGGGGACATGATCAATCTCGTGCGATGGGAACTCGGACGGTTTGCGTAACGTAGAACTTGGCCACTCGCTCGCTGCTTTCCCATCCGATCGGGGCACCCTTGGGCACGAAGAGCGTATCGCCTGCCGCGAGCGACAGCACGCTGCCGTCGGGTGCGGCGAACCGCACGCTGCCGGCGAGCAAATGCATGAACTCGTTCAAGCGATGCGGGCGAACGATCCGATGGTAAGGCGTCGAATCCCAGGTGCCGGCCTGATACTGCGCGCCTTCGTCCGTGAAGACGTTATCGCTGCGGCATTCTGGCGCCGGACCGAGCAGCACCTCCGCCGGCAGGGTGGACGAGGGCTTGTAGTCGGCATCGGCGCGCAAGGGCACGAGGCCACGCTGCGCAGTGGCCTCGCCGGCGGCGGCGCAGAACGCGAGAACCGCGCGCGACTCGGCCGTCACACGAAGCCCGGTACCGACGCCGATCACCGCGCCCTCGCCCCTGCCCAGCACCAACGGCGCTGTCCCCTCCGCTTGCAGCGTGACGGCCCCTTCCACGACGACGATGGTTTCGATGTGGGGAAAGATTGCTACGTCGAGTTCGCCGATGAAGCTGATGCGACCCGCGGCGATCGAATCCGGGCCTTCCCAAGCGATCTCCCGGTGTCGCGCGAACGGATCGTTATATCCGAACGCCGCCCGGCGGAACGTGGTCGAAAGAGGTGCGCCATCGGCGCGGTGCAATACGATTGCGACGGTCACTGTTGCTCCTAGGTTTGCGTCGATGTTGGTACGTGCGTGCAATTATGCGTCGCACGCGCCTATGAATGATTAACCGCTCGACAAGTGAGCGTTAAACGTCGATTAACGTCCGCGTGAGCCTCTCGCATACCCGACTCATTGCCGCGATTGCCGGTGGCTCACAATGCGGCAAGCACGGCATCCAGTTCCGTCAGCAATCGGTCGGCGTCGTTCGCCCCGAATACGAGCGGCGGACGAATCTTCAGCACGCTTGCGTCCGGCCCTGTTGCCGAAATCAGCACGCGCCGTTGGCGCAAGCCATTGACGAGCTCGAGCGCAGTCGCGATGTCGGTGTCCTTCTTCGCGCGGTCTCGTACGATTTCGACGCCGAAATACAGCCCCGTGCCGCGCACGTCGCCGATGCAGTCGTACTTGCGCGCGAGGCCGTTCAATCCCTCGAGCAGGATCGCGCCCACCCGTTGCGCGTTCTCCAGGACCTGCTCCTCGCGCAGCACGTCTAGCGTGGCCTGCGCGGCGGCAATCGCTACCGAGTTGCCGCCGAACGTGTTGAAGTAGCGCATGTCCTGGCCGAAGCCGGCGACGATTTCGGGGCGCACGACGAGGCCAGCCACCGGATAGCCGTTGCCCATCGGTTTGCCCAACGTAACGATGTCGGGCACGACGGCGTGCCGTTCGTGCCCCCACATATGCGTACCGCCTCGCCCGAAGCCCGATTGAACCTCGTCCGCGATGAACAAGCCGCCGGCACGGCGCACCACCTCGGCCACCGGGGCCAGCACGTCGGTGGGATGAGCGAAGACGCCGTCGGAAGAGAAGAATGAATCGGCGATGAACGCCGCCAGACCGCCGCCGTGACGACGAATGTCTTCAATCTGCCACGCGACTTGTTCAGCCATGCGGCGGCCTACCTCGGACGGCGCAATGCGATACGCGTCCGGGGCCGACACCGTTCGCACGTAAGGCCCGAGCAGCGCCTTGCGCCCGAGCGACGGCGAAAAGCTCGAGGTCAAATGCGAGTTGCCGTGATACGCCTCGCTGGTCACGATCACGCCCGTCTTGCCGGTGTGGTGCATCGCGATGCGCATGGCCAGATCGTTGGCCTCGGAACCGGTGCAGGTGAACATCATTTGGCCTTCGCGGATCGACGTGTTGAACGTCGCGCGAAGGGCCTCGGCGTAGTCGAGGATCGGCTCCTGCATGTAACGGGTGTGCGTGCAGAGCGTCGAGAGCTGGCGAGTAATGGCGTCGACGACGCGCGGATTGGCATGGCCGACGCAGACGACGTTGTTGTAGGCGTCGAGATAGTCGTTGCCTTGATCGTCGTACAGATAGACCTTTTCCCCGCGTACGATCTTCACCGGCTCGGCGTAGAACAACCGATACGACGGGCTGAGCACCCGCAGGCGGCGCGCAATATGCCGTTGCGTGGCGGCATCGAGATGGGAGATCGATGACGGATTGAAGCCGTTCGGCATGTCGCCGCGTAGTGCGTCGTGCGGCTTGTTCGCGTCGGCGGCTTCTGTGACGGCAATCGACTGCGACGTGGAGGTGGCGTTCATAGAGCGGTCAGGAAAGGAGAGGAGAGGTGTTTGGGGCGAGGGAAGCACTAGAGCAAGGCATTGGACACCGCATCGTGATCGCGTTGCATGAGCCAACGCAGATGCTCCCACCCTGGCCGAGTGAAACGTAGGATGTAGGCCTCGTTGTCGGGAAACAGCGTTGCGCGCCATGACGTGAGTAAGGCGCGCGCCGCGACGCGCGCCATCGCGAGGTGCGGAATCAGGATCAGTTCGTCCGGGCTCAGTTGCGCATGCGCGAGATACCCGCGTAGGAGTTCGCGCGCCTGCGCGAAAAGGTCGTCAGGGCCGTCCGCGTCGAAGTCGAGCGGAAACTGGTTCATGACTGCCGTGGCGACGTCGATGGCGACCGCCGTATGCACGGTGTCGCCGAAATCGATGATCCCGCTCACGAATCGCGATGCGCCCGGCTCGGCCACGATGTTCGAGCGGTTGAAGTCGTTATGGACGACCTGTGTGCGACAGCGCCGCAAAGCCGGCTCGATCGACGCGAAACGCGCGAATGCCTGCTCGATCAGCGACCGGTGCAAGGGGTCGGCGACGTGTGCCTGCAACCCTGCCAGGCTCGCCATATGTTTGACGTCCCAAGCCAGCACCCGGTGCTCATGCGGATGGCGGAAGCTGGCCATCGCAAGCTGCAGCTGCGCCAGCACTTCGCCGATTTCGTAATGATCGATTGCACTCGCGGGCAGCGTATCGAGCGGCTTGCCTTCGAGGTAGGTATAAAGCCTTGCCGTACGCTGCGGTTGCTGCGACGGTGCAAGCGGAACGACACACTGCCCGCCGATGCTGGGCAGCACGCGCGGCACGGGCAAGTGGGGCGCGGCGGCGGCCACGTGCCGCATCGCGGCGACCTGCAAATCGAGTTCTTCCGCCGTCTCGCCGGGGTTCGAGACTTTCAGTACGTAGCGTGCGCCGTTGGCGGCGTCGATGCGGAAGGTGTCGTCTTTCTCGGTCGAAAACCGAGTCGCCGTACCGTCAATGTCATAAACGCGGCGTGTGATCGCGATCGCGTCGAGTGCGTCAAGGCGTGAAAAACTGACCGACAAGCCACTGGCCAACACGGCGTCGGACTGCACGGCGGATGCGGGGCATATGCCTCGAGAAGGGCTGAAGGTGAACATGAGCGATTCGGCGCGAGGAAGGAGAAAAGCGCGGAAGGCATCCGTGGCCGTCGGCAGACGGCCACGGCGTCGTCGAACGCTTACAAGCCAAGCTGCTCCGCCAATTCGATGATGCTCTTGACGGCGGTATAGCCGTAGGCCGGCGCTTCCGGTTCGTGGCCGCGCAGCACGTGAGCCTTGTGAACGATGCCCAGGTCATGCGCCGTCATCAGGTCGTAACGCGGACTAGACGAGACGTGCAGGATTTCGTGAGGCTGCACGTCGAGTTTCTTGAACATGTATTCGAAGCCCTGCATGCGCGGCTTGTAGGCGCCGGCGTCTTCCGCCGTGATGACGGCGTGAAACGGCGCTCCGAGCTTTTCGATGTTGCTCATGATTTGCGAGTTGTCCGCGTTGGTCAGGCCGACCAGCTTGTACTTCTTCGCAAGGCGCGAGAGGCCTTCGGGAACGTCCGGATGCGGGCCCCACGTCGGGACGGCCAAGTAGAACGCTTCGGCCTCGGCTTCGATGTAAGGCACGCCCGTGCGCTCGCACGTGCGGCGGACGGAGTTGTGGACGACATTGCGATAGGGCTTCCATGCACCGAGCACTTCGTCGAAACGGAAGGCCTTGAAGAGCTTGATGAAGTTCTCCATGGCGTCGCCCTGCAGGCGGTTGCCGTAGATTTCTCGCGCCTTGTCGGCCATTTGGAAGTTGACGAGGGTGCCGTAGCAATCGAACGTGATGTATTTCGGTTCGAAGTCGATCATGTCTTCAATCTCGATGAGTGATGGGTCCCGAGGGACGCTTGAATGAGAAGCCCGCGGCGAGCCACTTCGGGCAAGAGCCGACCGCAATGTCGGTAAGTGAAATTTAAGCAGGAATCACTACGCTGATACGCCGAATTGATTGGCGCAAAAGATAGGTTTCATGCGATTTGGAGGGGCGTCGCAGTATTTCCTGCTGCGCGAATTGCTGCGGGCCGCAACGGCGAGGACGAATAGCAAGATCGTCCTATCGTCATACCGCAAGCCGCGCTACCGTCGGTCTTCTGCGCGCGCGAAGGCGATCATTTGGAGGTCTACCGGACCGGCATGAAAACGGATTGCACACTTGACCGGCTGGATTTGCGTATCCTCGCCGAGTTGCAGCGGGACGGCCGCATCACCAACGTGGAGTTGGCCGACGCCGTCGGCCTCTCGGCCAGCCCGTGTCTAACGCGCGTCAAGCGGCTCGAGCAGGCCGGGTTCATCGCGGGCTACGGCGCGGCGATCAAGATCGAGAAGCTCGGCTCCTCTCAAATCGTCTTTGCCAAGATCACGCTCACCGATCATCGTCGTGAAGACTTCGCGCGCTTCACCGATGCAATTCGCGGCATCGACGAAATCATGGAATGCCATCAAGCGACGGGCGGCTATGACTATCTGCTCAAGTGCATTGCGCGCGACATCGTCCACTACCACAGTGTGATCGAGGCGTTGATGGAGCGCGATATCGGGATCGAGAAATGCATCAGCTACGTGGTCATCGAATCGCCGGTCGTGAAGCGGGGCTATCGTCTGGACGCGCTCTTTGCGGCTAAATGAGCGCCGGGCCGCGGCTGCGTGCTTGCGCTGTCACATCATTTCCGGAACGTTGAGGGACGTGCCGTCCGCGAAACGGCTCAATCGGTAAGGGGCGACATCCATCATGGGTTTCGCGCCCGTGACCATATCGGCGACAAGCTCTCCCGCCGCTGGCCCTAAGGCAAAGCCGTGACCGCTGAACCCCGTGGCGACGTAGAACCCCGGAAGCGCCGCGACGTCGGAGACGACGGGAATGAGGTCGGGCGTCGTGTCGATCGCTCCGGCCCAGGCATGCACGACCCGAAGGTCCGACAACTGCGGGATAGCGCGTTTGACGTTATCTAGCGCGAGTTTCACGAACTCGAGATCGGGCTTCGGATCGAGCACGCGGCAGCGTTCGAATGGGGAAATCTGATCGAATTGCCAAGTCGCCGATGCCTCGGGGCCCTCGAACCAGGGCTTTGCAAGGCGGTATTTGAGCTTCTTGCCGATGTCGTTCCGGTAATTGCGGTAATACCTCAGCGCGTGCTGCAAGCCGAGTGGCGCTAAGTCGATACGCCCGAAGCCCGGAACGGCAACCGTGTATCCTCCGTCGAGGCGGCGACGAAGCGCAAAGCCAGGACCGCTGAAGCAGCCGTTGATCACGTTCGCGGCGGCCGACGTACGCATAGCCGTTCCGATGACGTTGACCGCAGGCAGATCGATGCCGTGGCGCCGGCAAAAGCGCGAACTCCATGCGCCCCCCGCACATATCGCGGTGCTTGCCTTGATCAGACCGCGCTCGGTCCATACGCCGCTGAGGCGTCCTGCGCTGAATTCCAAACCGCGCGCCGCGCAGTTTTGATAGAGCAGCGCACCGTGACGCTTCGCCCCTTCGGCAAGCGCCGGTGCGGCGCGCGAAGGCTCGGCACGCCCGTCCGAGGGAGACCAGACGCCCCCCGCATACCTCGGGCCGCCCTGGGGGACGCGGCTATTCACCTCGGCGGCGCCGAGCATATGACTGACGAACCCTAGCTCGCCGGCCCGCTTGCACCACGCGTCCCATTGAGCGATGCTTTTTTCATCGCTGCTGGCATAAAGAATCCCCTCGCGACGAAAGCCTAGATCGATCTGGATTTCATCGCGCAGTTCGCCCCACCGGCGAAGGCTGCGCATGGCGAGCGGCAATTCGAAGAGGTCGCGGTTCTGCTGACGGACCCAGCCCCAGTTGCGGCCCGATTGCTCGCCGCCGACGACGCCTTTGTCGATCAGTGCGACGGAAACGCCGCGCCGCGCCAACTCGTAGGCGATGGATGTCCCGACGATCCCCGCGCCGATCACGACCACGTCGACCGCGCCTGAAAAGTCCGGCGTGTCGTACACCTCTTCAAGTCTCAGCATTTCAGGCTTCCATCGTTCGGTTGGCGCTGCCTTCGCATTTTCTGCCGTATCGGCCTACTGCCTGGTATCTACTACGTGCGGCGTTCTGTTCGTCACATCGAATCGAAATCGATCAGCACGCTCTTGTACCGCATGCTGGCTTCCAGCGCTTGGCGTCCGAGATCTTTCCCGATGCCCGACTGCTTGAATCCCCCCGTGGGAATGATCATGTCCCCGCTGCGGCCGTAGCGATTGATCCAGACCGTACCGGCCGCGATACGGCGCATCGCGCGCATCGCTTGCCCGATGTCGCGCGTATGGACGCCCGCACAGAGCCCGTACGTCGGGTGCCCGGCGAGTGCGATGCCTTCGTCGTCATCCTCGAAGGTCTGAACCGTCAGCACCGGGCCGAACAATTCCTGCCGCACCGCGGGCGTCGATTCGTTCACGTTCGCCAGCAGCGTCGGCCGATGGAAATAGCCCCCGTCGGTATCGTCGAAGAAACCGCCGCCATAGATCAGTTCGGCGCCGCTCGCTCGGCTCTCGGCGACGAGCGCGTCGATCCGCTCGGCTTGAGTTCGGCTGATGATCGGCGAATAGTGCGTCGTGCTGTGCCATAGCGGCCCCGGCGCAATGTTGGTCAGATGAGCCTGCACCGCTTCGAGCAGCGGCTCGACGATGCGCTTGTGCGCGATGAGCCGCGTACCGGCGACGCATGCTTGGCCCCCGTTGCTCGTAAAGCCGCGCGCGATGCAACGCGCCGTGTGCGCCAAGTCCGGTACCTGCTCGAACACGAGCTGCGGGCTTTTTCCGCCGAGTTCCAGCGTAACCGGCTTCGTGCCGTATAGGGCCGCGTCGCTCATGATGGCTGCGCCCGTGCGGGTGGAGCCGGTGAAACTCACCTTCGAGATGTCGGGATGACGGGTGATGGCTGCCCCGGTCGTCGCACCGCGGCCGTTCACTACGTTGAAGATGCCGGGCGGCATGCCGGCTTCGATCGCGAGTTCCGCCAGGCGCATCGTGGAAAAGGGCGTCATCTCCGACGGCTTCAGCACGACCGCGTTCCCGGCGGCGAGCGCAGGCCCGCACTTCCACGAGCACATCGACAGCGGGAAATTCCATGGCGTAATGGCGCCGATGACGCCATAGGGCTCCGATGCGACGAACCCCACGCTGTCCCGGCGCGTTGCGGCAAAATCGCCGCCATGCTTATCGGCGAGCTCCGCGAAGAAGCGGATCGCCTCGGCGGTAAACGGCACATCGGACGCGTACGCCTCGGCCACCGGCCGAGTCGAGCTGACCGCCTCCAACTGCGCGAGGCTAACTGCATTCCGATCGATCAAATCCGCCCAACGGCTCAGTACCCTAGCTCGCTCGCGAGGCGGCTGCGTCGCCCAACCGCTCGTCTTGCAGGCCTGCATTGCGTTGCTAACGGCATGATCGACCGTATCTGCGGACGCGTCAGGGACATGGCCCAGCAGCCGGCCGTCCGAAGGACGGTGAACCGCGATCAGCGGTTCATCGGCCGAACGGTACGCGCCGCCGATGAAGTGTCCCTGCGGCAACGGGATCGTAGACGGATCGAAATCGAGCGGCGGCGTGGACATGGCGTGGCGGACCTTCAAAGCTGGCATAACGCGCTGGCGTAACGCGTAACGCCGCACGTCGGTGCGAATTGCAGGACTTGTCCACCGCACTACCCACAATGAACAAGCATCGAATGTTGTTCATTATAATGAACGACGAGCGAAATGCTAGCCCTCAAAATAAAATGTGGAAGGTTGGGGAAACCCCGTGCGATCCGCGCGCGCCCGTGCTCAAAAATGAATCACCGGCGGCTGCGTGTTCATGATCCACAGCACACGCGCCAGCTCGCTGCTTTCGTTGCGTACGCTGTGCGGCACCGTGCTTTTGAACTGGAAGCTGTCGCCGGCCCGAAGCACGGCGCGACGATCGCCTACGTTCAGCACGATCGTGCCTTCGAGCACGAGTCCCGCTTTTTCACCTATGCCGACGAGCACTTCATCCGATCCCGCGCCTGCCGGCAGCAGGATGATCATCATCTTGAGGTCGTGCTCGCCGTGGGGCGACAGCAGTTCTTTCTGCATGCCGTCCTTGCCGACGTCGAACAGCGGCCGTTCGGCGGCCTTGCGCACGAAGTCGCCGGCTACCGGGTCGGATACCGCGTCATCCTCTTCCAGCAGCGCGCTAAGCGGTACCGACAACGCTTGCCTTAGACGCTCGAGAATCCGCACCGACGGATTCGCCTTGTTGCGTTCGACTTGGCTCACGGTGCCGGCCGAGACGCCGGCGCGCATCGCGAGTTCGTTGACGGACAAACCTTGCTCGACGCGCAAGGCCCGCAGGCGAGCGCCGACATCCGAACGATGCAGTTCGGCTGCGCCTTTCTTTTTCACCTCTGCCGGCTTCATGCAAACCTCTGTCGATATGGTGCGATGACGCTGCTGTGCCGCTTGCGCGGACATTCGTTCGCCGGCTTACTCGGACGGGAGGGGCCGAGCAAGCCGGCGCAATCCCTCGCCGGTGCGGCGAACGATGGGATTCGCGTGATCATTATAGTGAATAATGTCACATTTCATTGAACGCTGCGAGGTGACACGAAGATGGAAGCCTACCCGATCGAAGTCGAATTGAGGCATTGTCGACCGAAGCGATAGACCGGCCGCATGGCTCGCGCCGCTTCCGGCGAAAAGCGCGTCGTGCGCGTCATTGAACCCGTCGTCGCGCGCAGCATGGGCACTGCGCAAGCTCGACCCGAAGCCGATACGGCCGGCACGCCCGCCGTGTCTCAATCGGCCGGGCGGAACGATCATTCGTGGGCAGTCACCGTATCGAGCCCGGTCGACCTTACCGTGGGTTGTACGCTGGGTGAGCCCAGATAGTCGAGCAGCGCTTTCGCCTCCTTCGGATGTTGTGCATTGACGGGAATGCCGGCGGCGAAACGCGTGACGGATTGCAAAGACTCGGGGATCTTTCCGACGAAGGCTGCCCCCTTGACGGGCAGCAATTCGCTCACTTGTTGGAAGCCGATTTCGTAGTCGCCGTTCGCCACCACGGACGCGACCGGGATTCGCGGGATCATCTTTGCCTTCGACTTGACTTGATCCTCGATGCCGAGCTTCCTGAACAGCTCTCTTTCGATGTAGACGCCGCTCGCACTGTCGGAGTAGGCGATCGACTTGGCGTGCAGCAGCGTTTGCCGCAGCGCGTCCTTCGAGCTGATATCGGGCTTCGGCGCACCTTCCCGCACGACCATGCCGATGCGCGAATCCGCGAGCTCGACGCGCGATCCGGGGATGACCTCGCCCTTGCGGATCAACTCGTCCAGGGCGTACCCGACCATGATGACGGCGTCCGCGGGTTCGCCGCGCTCCAGTCTGTTAGGGATCGCTTCGGGCGATTTGCCCATCGACGGGCCCAGCGCGGTGTCGAGCGTATCGCCCGTCTGCGCCGCGAACTTGGGGCCGAGCACCTTGTACGCAGCCGTGAAGCCCCCGGAGGTGATCACGTGCAGTTCGTCGGCTTGTACGGTCGCCGCGGCGGCCGACGCTGCGATCAGCGCGGCGCCGAATAGTCTCGGAAGGAAGGTTTTCATGATCGAGCTCGAATCGGATGGTGTGGGTGTGGATGCGCGTAGAGGCGACGCGGATCAGTGCGCCGGCGTAAGCGCTGGTGCGCGCCGCCGATAGAGTGCGAACGTCGCAGCGAGGGCGCATGCCGCGGCGAAGCTCATCCAATAGCCGGGGGCGGCTTTATCGCCGGTCATGTGAATCAGGGCCGTCGAGATGGCGGGCGTAAAGCCGCCGAACACCGCCGTTGCGAGGCTGTAGGCGAGCGAGAAGCCCGCGACACGAACTTGCTCGGGCATCACTTCCGTCAGTGCGACGATCATCGCGCCGTTATAGATGCCGTACATGAACGAGAGCCAAAGCAGGACCAGCAGCATGTTGGCAAAGCTGGGCGCGTGAGCGAGCACCGAGAGCGCCGGGTATGCGGTGGCAATGTTGAGCATGGTCATGGCGACGAGAAGCGGCCTGCGGCCGATCTTGTCGGAGAGTGCACCGCCGATCGGAAGCCATACGAAGTTCGAGACGGCGACGCACAGTGTCACCAGCAAACTATCGGCGGTGCTCAAGTGCAAGACCGTCTTGCCGAACGTCGGCGCATACACCGTGATCAAATAGAAGCTCGCGGTGGTCATCGCGACCAGCATCATGCCGGCGATGACGACGGTCCAGTTCTCGAGCAGCGTGCGGAACCCCTCTTTCATGCTGGGGCGACGGCGGCTGGCCTTGAATGCCTGCGTTTCCTCCAGATTGCGGCGAAGCACGAATATGAACGGCACGATCATGCAGCCGACGAAGAAGGGAACTCGCCATCCCCAAGACGCGATGGCCGTTGCGCTCAGCGTTTGATTGAGCGTGAAGCCGAGCGCCGCGGCCACGACGATCGCAACTTGCTGGCTTGCGGACTGCCAGCTCGTAAAAAATCCCTTGCGGCCGGGCGTGGCCATCTCGGCAAGATAGACCGACACGCCGCCCAGCTCCGCGCCGGCGGAAAAGCCCTGCAGCAGCCGCCCCGCCAACACGAGCGCGGGCGCCAGCATGCCGATCGTCGCGTAGCCGGGGACGAATGCGATCAGGATCGTACCTCTCGCCATGATCGAGAGCGTGACGATCAAGCCCTTGCGGCGGCCTACGTCGTCGATGTAGGCACCGAGCACGATCGCGCCCAGCGGCCTCATCAGAAAGCCGGCGCCGAAGGCGGCGAACGTCATCATCAACGAGGCAAACTCGCTCCCGGCAGGAAAGAAGACGTGCGCGATTTGCGTCGCGTAGAAGCCGAATAGAAAGAAATCGAACTGCTCGAGGAAATTTCCGGCCGTGACGCGAAAAACTGTCGCGGCCTTCGAATGTCCCGACGAATGAGTAGAAGGGCAGGGGTGCATCGAGGCGTCTCCTGAAATCCCGGGCATACGGGCGTCCGGTGTTTGGGGTTTCGGGAATCTTCGCCTGCGGATGGCGAAACGATAAGTGCGATCTTTCGAATGATCGATGCGTTTTCGTTATCAATGGGAGACGGCCGGTCCGGCTGCACGACGAACCCCTGCGCGGAGCACTTACGCGTCGTTGACGCATATCAAGCGAGCCGGATTGCCGCCGCGCGATCCTAGTGGAGGGAATGGCGATTTTTGGGCGGCGAAGCGGTGACGGTATGGCGACGCCACGGTGCGGCCCGGGCGTAACCGGTCGAGCCCACGCCGATGTTAAGCATCCGGTAAGGAATCGGCCCGAACATGCAAGGCATGCACTGGGAGATTCACATGTTCAGGTTCGCTGGCTGGCGGTGGGTTCGGTTTGTCGATGCTCTCGGCGTCGTTGCCGCAGTGATCGCGGCGGCCGCGCCTTCGCCCGCTTGGCCGCAATCGCCTGCGCAAGCGCTGAGCGGCTACGCCGCCCAGTCGGGAGCCGCACCGGATCCCGCGCGGGGCCGGCAATTCTTCACGGCGCGGCACGGCCGCGACTGGGCATGCGCGACATGTCACGGCGCGACGCCGACAGGCGACGGCCGCCATGCGGTCACCGGCAAGACCATTGCGCCGCTTGCGCCGGCTTTCAATCCCGAGCGTTTCACGAATACCGCCAAGACCGAGAAGTGGTTTCGTCGCAATTGCTCCGACGTAGTGGGACGTGAATGCACTGCGTCGGAGAAGGCCGACGTGCTCAGTTGGCTGATGACGCTGAAACCCTGAAACCATGACCCGCGTGCGCGCTGTTTATCCACGACTTCGAGAGGACGAAACATGATGATCCGCCGCGCCCGAGTCCGCGCTATCGCATACGTATTGGGGGCGCTTTCGCTGGCAGGATCGAGCCCCGCCGGTTGGGCCGAGGAAGAGATGCGGACGGCTCCCGTCACGCTTTTGCCCAAGTACCGGCAAGAGTGTGCATCCTGCCATATCGCTTATCCCCCCGGGATGCTGCCCGCCGAGTCGTGGCGGCGCATCTTGGGGAGCCTCGACCGTCACTTCGGCGGCAATGCTTCGCTCGACGCCGCTTCCGTCGATGAGCTGACAACGTGGCTCACGGCGCACGCAGCTCGTGCAGGGCGGGCCGCGGCTGCGCCGCCGGAGGATCGCATCACGCGCTCCAGATGGTTCATGCGGGCGCACGAGGAAGTGCCGGCTTCGGCATGGCATCTGCCGGCGGTCAACCGTGCGTCGAACTGCGCCGCCTGTCACACGAGTGCAAATCAAGGAAACTTCGATGAAAGATTCGTCCGCATCCCGCGCTGAGGCCGGTGCGCGCCCATCGGGCACGGTCCGCATTCTGGTTTGGGACGCCCCCGTGCGCGTCTTCCATTGGCTGATGGTCATTTCGTTCGCCGGCGCCTGGCTGACCGCCGAAAGCGAGCGATGGCGCCTGCTGCATGTGACGTTCGGCTACACGATGATCGGCCTGGTCTGCTTCCGCATCGTATGGGGCATGGTGGGCACGCGATACGCGCGATTCGCCGAGTTCGTCCGTTCCCCCGCGGCGATCGTCCGTTATTTGGCTAGCCTCGCCAAAGGACAACCGCAGCGGCACGTGGGCCACAATCCGGCCGGCGCAGTCGCGATCATTGCCATGCTGCTCATGACGTGCGTTGTCGCCGTGACCGGCTGGGCCGCCTACAACGGCGCCGCGGGAGAGTGGGCCGAGGAGATTCACGAGGGAGCGGCCAGCGCGATGCTCGCGCTCGTCATCGTGCACGTTGCGGCGGTGCTGATAAGCAGCCTATTGCATCGCGAGAACTTGGTCTCGGCAATGGTGACCGGATACAAGTCGGGACGCACGGGCGAGGGCATTCGCAAGGCGCGTTGGTGGATCGCGTTCGCCGTGGCGGCGGGCGTGGCAGGATGGTGGGCGCAATCGGGCGCGACGGCGCCTCCCGTCTCCGCGGATCAGGCATCGGCATCGGCGGCCGTGTCGCATCCGCGGCCGGACCGCGAAGACGACTGAGCTTCGGCACAGGGGGAACGCGTGCGCATCTTGCTTGCCGAAGACGATCCGCTGCTCGGGGACGGTGTGCGCGCCGGCTTGCGGCAGCAAGGTTTTCAGGTTGATTGGGTTCGCGATGGCGAGGCGGCCGAGCGCGAGCTGCGCGCGCAGCCGTACGCCGCTGCGGTCCTCGATCTGAGCTTGCCGCGCATGGATGGCATCGACGTGCTGCGGACGGTGCGGCGTGCCGGCGTGACGCTGCCGATTCTGGTGCTGACCGCGCGCGATGCCGTGCCCGATCGCATCCGGGGGCTCGACGTCGGGGCTGACGATTATGTCGTCAAGCCCGTCGATCTCCACGAACTCGGCGCTCGCCTACGGGCGCTGGTGCGTCGTGCGCACGGTAGGCCCAGCGAACGTTTGCAGGCCCAAGACGTCGTGTTGGATCCGGCATCGCGCATCGTCTATCTCGACCGCTGTCCCGTAACGCTTTCTACACGCGAATTCGACTTGCTGCACGTGCTGATGTTGAACGCGGGCCACGTTCTCACGCGCGAGCAAATCGAACAGCACCTTTATAGCTGGGGCCAAGAGGTCGAGAGCAATGCAGTGGAAGTGCATATTCACCGCCTCAGAAGCAAGCTCGGCGCCGATCTGATTCGGACGGTGCGCGGCGTCGGGTACGTGCTCCTGCGCGAGCGGCCGGGTGCGCTGTGATGCTGCCTCGCTCGCTGCAGGGACGTTTGCTCGTGCTCGTGACGGCGGGCATCGTGACCGTGTGGCTGGCTGCGACGGCGCTCGCATGGCGCGATGCGAGCGGGGAGATCGACGAATTGCTCGATGGCCATCTCGCTCAGGCGGCGGCATTGCTCGTCATGCAGCAAGCGCAGTCCGAGGGCGAAGACGAGGCCGTCGATGCGCCGACGCTTCATCGCTATGCGCCGAAGGTCGTGTTTCAAGTCTTTCACAAAGGGCGGCTCGGCATTCATTCGGCCAACGCGCCCGCGCAACCCATGGCGCCCGCGTCGCGGGGCCGGCAGGCAGGGTTTTCCACCGTGAGGATCGACGGTCGGCCCTGGCGTGTTTTTGCGGCGCCGGGCGCTCAGCACGATATCGAAGTCTACGTCGGGGAACGGCTGGATTCGCGGACGTCGATCTTGTTTGCCGTCATGCGCAGCACGTTTTGGCCCATGGTCGGCGCGCTGCCTTTGCTTGCGTTCGCGACATGGTGGGCCGTTCGGCGAGGCGTGGCGCCGCTGCGCGAACTGGGAGGGCTGCTCGCGCGGCGCGATCCGCGCGCGTTGAATCCAGTGAGCATGGCGCGCGCGCCGCAGGAGATGCAACCGATGCTCGACGCGCTCGATCGGTTGTTCGATCGTATTCGCGAGATGCTCGAATCCGAGCGGCGCTTCACAGCGGACGCCGCCCATGAACTTCGCACTCCGATTGCCGCGATCAAGGCGCAGGCGCAGGTCGCGCTGGCCGAAAGCGATCACACCCTTCGAGAACACGCGCTGCGCGGTGTCCTCGAAGGGTGTGATCGCGCGGCGCATCTGGTCGATCAACTGTTGCTGCTCGCACGGTTGGATGCGGGCGTGCTGACCGAAAGCGGTCCCGTCGATCTCGTCGCAGTTGCGAAGCTGGCCGCCGCCGACTTCGCTCCCCAGTCGATCGAAAAACGGCAGCATCTCGAACTCGATGCGGCGGCCTCGTGCGTCGTGTCCGGCAACGCGCCGCTGCTCGCCGTATTGATTCGCAATCTCGTGGATAACGCGGTGCGATACAGCCCGGCGGGATCGCGAATCGTGGTTGCCGTACTGCGCCGAAACGGCCGCGTTTCGGTTCGGGTGGAAGATGGCGGCGGCGGATTGGGCGAGGAGGATATCCGCCGGCTAGGACAGCGGTTTTTCCGTGCAAAAGGAAACGCCCAAACGGGCAGCGGTCTCGGCTGGTCGATCGTACGGCGCATCGCGGACGCGCACGGCGCCGGCATCGACATCGGCAAATCCGCGGAACTAGGGGGCCTGCGCGTCGAGGTGTCGTTCTCGGAGCCGCCCGCTCACGCGGTCGAGAGCAGGGCGGCCCCCTATGAAGGCAAACGGACGCTTACTGCCCGATAGGCTTGGTCACATCGCTCCCGAACCAATGCATCGAGATCTTCTTCATGGTGCCGTCCTGCTCCAGGGCGTTCAACGCGTCGTTGATCGCCTTCTCGAACTTCGGATTGCCTTTGCGGAACGGGATGCCCATTTCCTGCTCGCCTCCCTTCAAGATAGCGCCGGGCCGAAGCGGCAGGTTCGACGTCTTGATGATGTACGGCAGCATCAAGCGGTCGTCCATCGTCGCATCGATGCGTCCGGCGGCGAGGTCGCGCAATTTTTCCGGCGCGCCGGGGTAGGTTTGCACGTTGATACCCTGAACGGCGCGGGCCATCTGGTCGTAGTTCGTACCGAGCGTGACGCCGAGCTTCTTGTCGCCCTTGAATTCGGCGAGCGATTTGAATTCGCGCTTGTCGTTGGACCGCTGAATCAGTTGCGCAGCCGAATACGTGTACGGCCGGCTGAAGTCGAGCGCTTCCTTGCGCTGCGGCGTGATCGTGACTTGGTTGACGATCACGTCGAACTTGCCGGCCTGTAGGCCGGCGATGATCCCGCTCCACTCGGTGGTGATGAATTGAGGCTTCACGCCGAGCTTGGCCGCGACGGCCTTCGCCACGTCCACGTCGAACCCTTCGAGCTCTCCGGCCGCGTTCTTGGAGTCGAACGGCGGGTAGGTGCCTTCGCAGCCGATGCGCAACACGCCGCTCGATTTGACCGAGTCCAGCAGATCCTCAGCATGGGCCCCGGCCGCGACGAAACCGAATGCACTAGCGACGATCGCACCGCGCAGCAGCGCGCCGATGATGTTGTTGGATTTCAATGTCCCCTCCTTGGAATATGAAGCGATTGCGCTACGAAGCGGGCAGGCCGACCAGCGGGGCCTTCTTCTGCGCGAAGAAGGCCCGACGGTGGCATGCTGTCGAACGGTATCACTTTTCGGAATGGGAAGCATACCGCTTCAAAAACGTGGGAACGCCCCGGCGGCGGGCGCCACGGGCGATTCACGCCCGGCTCGGAAATTGACCTACGGAAATGCGTAACACCTCCGCCCGACATCAGGCTCGGCGGCATCCATACACCTGCAGGTCGCCCGTCTGCGTGCTTGAACGATGAACTCGAGGAGGTCGAGAACGAGTGCCGATTCGTTCAGATTCAGCACGGTCTCGGTCGTGACTTCGATACCCGAGCTGGCGAAGGCGGCCGCGGCCACGATGACGTCGGATTGAAGCGCAGCAGAAAGCCGACGGCGATCACGGCTGTGCCGATCGACCCCGCGCGCGCCCGCGGCACGGGCACGAAGCATGCTGACGGCCTTATGCGTTCATTCCGCACCGATCGATCGAACCGCAGCGCTTGATTGGAGCCGCCGATTCGCAAGGCTCCCGGAGATACGTCATGGCCGAACTCAACGCATCTGTCAGACCTGCCGCCTATGTCGAAGACCAGACCGCATGGTGGCCGCACGCCGGCGTCGTTTCGTGGGGCGCCGTCTTTGCGGGGGCCGTGGCCGCCGCGGCGTTCGGGCTCATCCTGCTCACGCTCGGCACGGGCCTCGGGCTTGCCGCGCTATCGCCGTGGCATTCCGCCCGCGAAACGGCGAGCCGATTCGGCTTTGCCGCGATCCTATGGGTGTGCGTGACGCAGGTGCTCACCTCCGGGCTCGGCGGTTACTTGGCCGGCCGTTTGCGGCATCGATGGCCCGCCGTCGCCATGGACGAAGTCTATTTCCGCGATACGGCGCACGGATTTCTGACCTGGGCGGTCGCCACGCTCGCGACGGCCGCGCTCTTCGCAGCGATGCTGCCGGCGCTCGGCCGCACCGGCGCGCAGGCCGCGGCAAGCGCCGGGCCGAGCGCGCTCGTGCTCGACCGCGGCGATGCCCGCGCGGCCGAGAATCGATGGCCGGTCGGGTATTACGTCGATTCGCTGTTCCGGCGGCCTTCCTCGGGCGGTTCGGCTTCGCTTTCTTCGTCTGCTGCGACGGCATCGTCCGCCGCGCAGCCGTCGGCCGCCCCGAACCTCGATGCGTCGGCGCCCGCGGCCGGCGCAAACGCGGGGGCGGCATCGGAAGGCTCGGCGGCGCTTGCGTCGAACGCCCGCTCGGGCACGGCGTCGAGTGCGGTCGAGGCCGCCTCTGCGGCATCGCCGCCGAATTCGATGGCGAACACTGCGGGGGGCGCCGTCGTCAGCCCGGTCGTTACCCCAGCCGTTGCCGCAACACCGGCGACGGAACCCGCTGCCCTCGTGAGCGAGCCGGCATCCACGGGATCGCCGCCGAAGGCGGAAGTGACGCGCATCTTTCTGAACAGCCTGGCGACGGGCGACGCGTTGTCGAGCGCGGACAGCGAATACGTCGCGACGCTCGTGGCCCGCTATACCGGTCTTGCGCCGCAGGCCGCACAATCGCGCGTCAGCTCGACCTACTCGCAACTTCAACAGAAAGTGGCCGCCATGCAAGACGAGGCCAAAGCAGCCGCCGACCATGCGCGCCGCGCGAGCGTATCGGCGTCGCTCTGGCTGTTCGTTTCGTTGTTGATGGGGGCGTTCGCGGCGAGTTTCATGGCGGTGTTCGGCGGACGGCTACGCGATGTATGAGCCGCCGGCCCGCCGCGCTTCGCTCGTTCGCCTAGCTCGTTCGCCTAGCTCGTTCGCTTCGATGATTCACGACCGCATTTTGTAACCGAACCAGGAGGACCTATGCGCTCGATCCTGCTCTATCTGCTCGGTGTACCGATTCCAATCATCATCTTGATCGCATTGCTTTATCACTGATCGGCGAGCTGACCGTCGATTGAAGCCGTGGCCGAGGACGCGCCGCTCGCCGTTTTGCTCATTTCGAATCGGTGTCCTCGGTGAGCTTCTTTTCCAGGCTCATGAAGATCCGCTGCGTTTGACCTTTCGCATGCAGCGCGAACAGCAACAGCGAACGCCCCGTGACCTGATAGACATCGCCCGATTCGAATTCGGGCAATTCGTCGCGGATGGGGACGTTCGTATCGATGAGGCAACTCCACCGATCGCTGCCCGGAATGTCGGGCAGCTTGAATTCGACGACGTCGTGATGTGCGTTCAGCACGATCAGCAGCGTTGCGTCGGAGGCGGGCCGGCGAATGCCGCTGACCTGCGCGCGTCCGTCGAGCACGATGCCGAAGCAGCGCATCGAAGGGTCCTGCCATTGTTCGTCGGTCAGCTCGGTGCCGGCCGGGCTCATCCAGCGCACCTCGGACAGCTGCTGGCGCTCGTCGAATCGTCCTGTCAGGAACCGGTTGCGGCGAAGCACCGGCAGCGTGTGGCGCAGCGTCGTCAGTTTGACGACGAAGTCGGTCAGCGCGCGGCCGTCGTCGTCGATGCCGGCCCAGTCCACCCAGCTTATTTCGTTGTCCTGGCAATAGGCGTTGTTATTGCCCTGTTGCGTGCGCCCGAACTCGTCGCCGGCGACGATCATCGGGGTGCCTTGCGCGAAAAGCAGCGTCGCCAGCAGATTGCGCTTTTGGCGCTCGCGCAGTTCACGCACGCCCGGATCGTCGGTCGGGCCTTCTATGCCGCAATTCCACGATTTGTTGTCCGTGTGCCCGTCGTTGTTGTCTTCGCCGTTGGCGTCGTTGTGCTTGTCGTTGTATGAAACGAGATCGTTGAGCGTGAAGCCGTCGTGCGCCGTGACGAAATTCACGCTGGACCAGGGCCGCCTGCCGCGCCGGTCGAACTTGTCGCCGGATCCCGTCAAGCGGCTTGCCAGTTCCGCGGCCACGCCGTCGTCCCCCTTCCAAAATGCGCGCACCGTGTCGCGAAACCGATCGTTCCATTCGGCCCAGCCAGGGGGAAACCCGCCGACTTGGTAGCCCCCCGGGCCGCAATCCCACGGCTCGGCGATCAGCTTGACGCTCGACAGCACAGGGTCTTGCCGGCAGCTATGAAGAAACGTGCCCGCCTCGTCGAAGCCATAAGGCTCTCGGGCCAGAATCGTCGCGAGATCGAAACGGAAACCGTCTACGTTCATTTCACCTACCCAGTAACGCAGGCTGTCGGTCACCATTTGCAGGACGCGCGGATGAGAGAGATTGAGCGTATTGCCCGTGCCCGTATCGTTGATGTAGTAGCGCTTGCGATCGGGCAGCAAGCGGTAATACGAGGCGTTGTCGATGCCGCGAAACGATAGCGTGGGCCCGTGTTCGTTTCCCTCCGCCGTGTGGTTGTAGACGACGTCGAGGATGACTTCGAGCCCGGCATCGTGATAACGGTCGATCATCTCCTTGAACTCGCCGATCGCGCCGGCACCCCTCGCGAAGAAACGCGGATCGGCGGCGAAGAAGCCGATCGTGTTGTACCCCCAGTAGTTCGTCAGGCCTTTGTCGAGCAAATGGCTGTCGTTGACGAAGGAGTGAATCGGCATCAATTCGACGGACGTGACGCCGAGGCGGGCAATGTAATCGACGACTTCCTTTTGCCCGAGGCCCGCGAACGTGCCGCGCAGCGATTCCGGTATGCCGGGGTGGCGCTTCGTATAGCCGCGCACGTGCAATTCGTAGATGACCGTCCGATCCCATGGGACGCGTACGTGCATGGGGTGCGTCCACGAGAAGGTCTGGTCGACGACGACGCATTTCGGCACGAACGGCGCGCTGTCGCGTTCATCGAACGATAGATCGTCGTCTTCCGCGCCTATCGTATAGCCGAAGACCGCCGGATCCCATTGCAATGCACCTACGTGCGCTTTCGCATACGGATCCAGCAGCAGTTTGTTCGGATTGAAGCGGTGACCCGCATCGGGTTCATAAGGTCCGTGGACGCGATAGCCATAAACCGTGCCCGGCTTCAACCCTGCTATGTAGACATGCCACACCTCATTGGTGAATTCGGGCAATTCCACGCGCTCGAGCTCGCGCGTGCCGGTGTCGTCGAACAAGCACAGTTCGACCTTGGTCGCGTTCGCGGAAAACAGCGCGAAGTTCACGCCGGCGCCGTCCCAACTAGCGCCAAGCGGAAAGGGAAGGCCTTCGGCGATCGCAGCGGTGCTCGGCATGTCGTTTCTCGGGCATTGGTGGAGGCGCGTCAATCAAGCAACGTCCGTTCCAGGCAAGAGCAACGTCGATTCCAGGCGCGCTCGGGCGTGGGCGAGCGAACGGATCTCGCGGTGCTCAACGCAACTAAGGTTTTCCCTACATCTAATTAAGGATGCCCTTAAACAACGCAATGCAAACGCGGATTCGCGCAATCGCATCGCGATGCAATCGCGACGAATGACTATTTTGTGTCCCTCAATCGCTCAAGTTCGGGCGGCTCATTGTCGTTATCTCCTGCATGGCGGGATTGATCGGCCATCGTCTTAATGTCTTCCGGAGAAGAACGGCATGATGCTTGGAACCATTCGCGGTCGAATCCTCGCCGCCTGCGTTGCGATCGTGGTCACGGCGCTGGCGGTAACCGGGGGTCTCGTCTATTACGTCGTCAAAGTTCACAACGACGAGGCTATCGACCAGAATTTCAAATCGATTTTGACCGGCCACGCTTTGGCCATCGATGGATGGATCGAGAGCCGCACGCGCGAAACGCAAGCGCTGGCGGATACGATCGCCGTGGGCGAGGGCGATCCTTTGCCGGCGCTGAAGCTGCTCGCCAAGTCGGGCGGCTTCGAAATCATGACGCTCGGATTGCCCGATAAAACGGCATTCTCCAACGTGCCGCTCGCGCCGACCTACGATCCCACCGCGCGCCCCTGGTACAAGCAAGCAGTCGCGGCCGGCCATATCGTGGTCACGGCGCTTTATCGCGACGCGACTTCGGGCAAGCCCGCATTTGCCTTCGCGGTGCCGATCATTCGAGACGGCAACGTGAAGGCGGTCATGGCCGCGAGTCTTTTCATGCAGAGCGTGAGCGAGATCGTCACCGCCGTGCATCCGACGCCTGCAAGCTTTGCGTTTCTCGTCGACGAGAAGGGCGAGGTCATCGCGAGCGCCAAGACCGACCTCATCATGAAGCCGGCCACGGAGATGGCGCCCGAACTGACGCCGGAAGCGCTCAAGGCGATGCAGGGCGCCTCTGCATCGGTGGCGGTTCGTATCGACGGCGCGACGAAACTGCTGCGCGCCCAACCGATTGCCGGCACCGATTGGAGCCTCGTGCTCGCACTGGACAAGCAGGACGTGACCGCCGGCATGCGTGCCGTCGCCACGACCACGCTCGTCGCCATCTTGCTGGTTGCGCTGATCGCGGCGGCGCTCGTCGGAACGCTGACGAACGCGGCCTTCAAACGCGTGCTGCTCGTGCGCGACGCGCTGAACGACGTCGCGAGCGGCAGTGGCGATTTGGCGCGGCGGCTGCCGGTAAGCGGCAACGACGAGGCTTCGCAAATTGCGCACGCGTTCAATCTATTCGCGGAAAAGATCAGCGTGATCTTGCGGCACATTCGCGATTTCAGCGAGTCGGTCAACGTGGCTAGCGCGGAAATCGCGCAGGGCAATCAAGATTTGTCGAGCCGCACCGAGCTCGCCGCGTCGAACTTGCAGAGGACGGCTGCCGCTCTCGAGCAGATTTCCGGGACGGCGCGCAACTCCGCGGATGCGGCCACGCAAGTCAGTCAACTTGCGGAATCGGCGTCGAGCGTCGCCACGCGCGGCGGCCAAGTGGTAGGCGATGTCGTTTCGACGATGGATGCGATCACGAAAGCATCGACGGAAATCGCGAACATCATCGGCGTGATCGACGGCATTGCATTCCAGACGAACATTCTCGCGCTCAACGCGGCTGTCGAAGCGGCGCGCGCCAGCGAGCACGGGCGAGGCTTCGCAGTCGTGGCCGGCGAGGTGCGCGCGCTTGCGCAGCGCAGCGCGCAGGCGGCCAAGGAAATCAAGCAACTGATCAGCTCGTCGGTGGACAGAATCGAGAGCGGTTCGGCGCTCGTGAGGACGGCGGGTTCGACGATGGACGAGATCGTCGACGGCGTGCGCGGCATCACGAGCGTGATTTCCGAAATTTCGGTGGCCGCCAACGAACAGAGCTTGGGGCTCGGCCAAGTGAATCAGGCGCTCGCGCAGCTCGACAATACGACTCAGCAAAACGCGGCGCTAGTCGAGGAATCGGCAGCGGCTGCGGCAATGCTGCGCGAGCAGGCGGCGAAGCTCGCGCAGGCGGTCGGGGAGTTCAAGTTGTCGGCTTAGTGCCCAGCGCCTCATCGCGCGGCGAGCTTCACCGAAACCCCCGCCGCGTCGTAGACGGGGGTCGCGCCGAAACCGTCCACGTCGATCGCCGAGAACTTCGCCGATCCGGCCGCGCCGTCGATCAGCGCGACCGTATCGCCGGCTCTCGGCACGTACCCGTTGACGAACTTCACGTGCAGCGTGCCGCCCGCGATCGTAAGTTGGCCCCCTACGCGCAAACGTCCGCCGCCGTTGCCGTCGATGTCGAGTTCGAGCGCACTGCCGCTCGTTTGCGTGAACTTGCCCGCGATCGTCACAGGTGCGGCTGCGGCCACTTGAATACCGGCGCCCGAGCCTACGTACACGTCGCCGCGGCCGAACGCAAAAGCCGAAGCCGCGGCGAGGACGCCGCCGCTCACTTGCGTGCCCCCCGTGTAGCTGTCGTTGCCCGCGAGCGTCAGGGTGCCGCTGCCTTGCAGCGTGAGCTTGCCCGGCCCCGAGATGTCGTTGCGCCACGTATCGGCGGCATTGAAGCCGCCTAGCGAAGCATCCATCGAGACTTTGACGTCGCCGTTGAAAGCGCCGTAGCCGTCGGCCGCGGCGAACATGTTCAGGCGTCCCCATCCTTCGGCATCGTCCATGACCGGATAGCCCGACGCGATTTCTGTCGTCTTCAATACGACCCGGCGCTGCGCGGCGCTCAAATATGGAAATCGCGTTTCGAGCAACACCTCGGCCCCTTTCGGCACGACGGGCGGTGCATCGGTCGATTCGATTTGGCCGAAGCCGAACGTCATGCGGCGAGCGAATTCCGATTTGTCGGCGGTGTAATCGGCGAAACGATCGGTCGCGGTCGTGCCCGAATGCGCGAAGGCGGCGAAGGTCGTCGCGCTGGTGCCGGTCAATTGCATCAATGTGCTATGGGCTTGCGCATAGGCTTCGCTCTTGAGCGAGGCGTTGGCCGGATCGTTGAGGTTCGCGGCTGCCGCCGCCAATGCGAACATACGCCCGCCGATCACATCGAGCGGAGAATGCATGCCCGCAAGAATGCGGTTTTCGCCGAGCTCGAGGCCGCGGCTCACCAGTTCCTGGTATGGCTTCGGCTTCATGGCCGATCATTCAGCCTTCGGCTGCATGGACGAGCAGCAGCGGCGCGTGAGCTAGACGAGCCACCCGCTCGGCGACGCTGCCGAGCATCCAGCGAGCCATGCCGCGCCGCCCGTGCGTGCCCATGACGACGAGGTCGGCATTCCAGCGATCGGCTTCGCGCGCGATCGTATGGGCAATGTCGTCGCCCGTGCGTTCGGTTTCGGCGAGCCGCGTCACCGCATGCTCCGAAACCGCGGCAAGCAGCGTTTTGGCCGCCGCTAGCGCTTGGCGGCCTTCCTCGATGAAGGCGTCCTCGAGCACGTCGATCGGCACGAAGTCCGTCAGGCGCACGGCGCGATCGACGACATACACCGCCGTCAGCGCGGTATCGGGCGTTGCGAACCGTAAGCCGTACTGCAACGCGTCCTTGGCATGACGGCTGCCGTCCACCGCGAACAAAATATGCTCCGGCAATCGATCGGGCTTGATCGAATAGGCCGCGGGCACGATCAGAATCGGGCAGTGAGAAAGCCTCGCCAGCGGCTCGGATACGGCGCCTTCTACCCACCTCAGCAAGCCATGATGCTGTCGGGCGCCGACCACGATCAGATCGGCCTGCCACATCTGCGCAGCATCGATGAGCGCGTGCACGATATCGCCGCCGTGCTTCGATAGATCGATTTCTTCCATATCGATCTGAACGTTCCGTCCTGCAAAGACCGCACGTGCCTTGGCTAGCGCTTCGTCGGCGTCGCGCGCCAATTCCGCCCGAGCCGCGTCGAGCTGCGCGGCGACGAGCGTGCCCATCGGGACGAGCGTACGCGGGTTCTCGGCGATGCTGACGAGGCGCACCCGGCCGCCGGGGGCGACGAGCGTTCGTGCATAAGCGACCGCATGTTGCGATGCGGAAGAAGTATCCACCGCAATGAGTACTTTGGCGGGCAGCGTAGGGTGCGGGCGGGCGGAAGCCGGGGCGTTCATGATTGCTCCTCGCAGGTGGCGGGCAGTCTCGGGTAGAAAGATTGTGTCCGTCGATGGCCGTACGTCGTTTGACCGATGTCAAGCGGGAGGTTTGCGTCAAATCAAGCCGATCGAGCGCGCCGAACGTACGATCGAATCGAATTGTCCACGTTCGTGCCATGCCGCGATTTTCCTTGCCCGTCGACTTCGTCTTGCTGATCGCCTCCGCGGTCACGATGGTCGCGGGCGCCGTTTTGGCCGCCGTCGGCATGAGCGCCGGTGCGGATCGGCTGTGGCTCGCCGGCGCATTGCCGGTCATGCTCGCTCTGACTGTCACCATCGCCAAGGCGATGCTCAGACGGCAGCCGGGCGTGGATATCCTCGCTTGGCTGGCGATCGGACTCGCGTTGGTGCTGCGCGAGACCCTTACCGCCGCCGTCATCGCGTTGATGGTCGCGAGCGGCCGCGCGCTGGAACGCTATGCGAGCAATCGTGCAAAGCGGGAGATGACCGCTTTGCTCAGCCGGGCGCCGCGCACGGCGGTGCGCTTCGAGGACGGACAGTGGCGCGAGGTCGCGCTCGACGACGTATGCCCGGGCGACCGGCTGCTCGTGCGAGGCGGAGCCTTCGTGCCCGTGGACGGATCGCTGACCGGCATTGCCGAAGTCGACGAATCGATGCTGACGGGGGAAGCGGCGGTTCGTCGACGATCGGCGGGCGAGACGGTATGCAGCGGCGTCGTGAATGCCGGCGCGCCGTTCGAGATGATCGCATCCGCGGCGGCGCGAGAAAGCACGCTGGCCGGCATCGTGCGCATGGTCCAGTCCGCCCAGCGCGAACGCGGGCCCGCCGTTCGGCTCGCCGATCGCTATGCCGCCTATTTCGTGCTCGCCTCGCTGCTGCTGGCGGGGGCCGGCTGGCTAGCGGCCGGTAACGTGGCACGCGCGCTGGCGGTGCTGGTCGTGGCCACCCCTTGCCCGCTGATTCTCGCGGTGCCCGTTGCGATCGTTTCGGGGATGTCGCGTTGCGCCAAGCGCGGTGTGCTCGTCAAAGGCGGCGGGGCGCTCGAGCGTCTGGCGCAGGCATCGATTTTGTTCTTCGACAAAACGGGCACGCTCACCGGCGGGCGGGCGCGGCTCGTTTCCATCGATTGCGCCCCGGACGTGCAAACCGATTCGGTGCTGCGATGGGCCGCCTCTTTGGCGCAGGCCTCCGGCCACCTTATTTCCGAGGCGCTGACGATCGCCGCACGCGAGCGCAACGTCGCTCTGCTTCCGCCCGTGTCCGTCGAGGAGACGCCCGGAGCCGGCTTGACGGGCAAGGTGGACGGCCGCACGGTCACGATCGGGGGCTTCGCCTACGTCGCCGCGCGCGCAGCGGCCGGCCCTTGGAGCGAGCGGTTTCTCAGCGACATGGCTTATGAGGAAGGCGCGGCCGTCTTCGTTGCCTTGGACGGCATCATGATCGGCGCGATACGCATGGCGGATCAATTGAGGCTGGAGACGCCCCGCGCGCTCCGGTTGCTCAAGCGCGAGGGCATCCACCGGCTCGTCATGCTGACCGGCGATCGACGCGACGTGGCGGACACGGTCGGCGCGCTGCTCGGCGTCACGCAGGTTCAAGCCGAGCAGACGCCTGCCGACAAGTTGCATGCGGTCGAGGCGGCGCGAGCCGAGGGCGTCGTCATCATGGTCGGCGACGGCGTCAACGATGCCCCTGCGCTGGCTGCAGCCGACGTGGGCGTCGCCATGGGCGCTCGAGGCGCGGCGGCGTCCTCCGAGGCTGCCGACGTCGTGCTGCTCGTGGACCGTCTCGATCGCCTCGTCGATGCGATCCGGATCGCGCGGCGGTCGCGCCGCATCGCGGTGGAAAGCGTCTCGGCCGGCATGGGGCTATCGATCGCGGCGATGATCGTGGCCACGTTCGGCTATTTGCCGCCCATTGCGGGCGCGGTGCTTCAAGAAGCGATCGACGTGATCGTCATCGTCAACGCACTGCGCGCCTCGCTCGCTTCGCGTTCTTCGGTAGCCTCGGCTACCTCGCTCGCCGGATCTGCGGGTATCGGTGAGTTTGCCCAAGTCGACATCGACCAGCTGAAGACCGAACATGCGGCGCTGGCCCCGGTGCTGAAGCAGATCCGCGATCTCGCGGACGGTCTGCCGCATCTGCCCGGCGCCGCCGTCGCGAAGGCGCTTTCCGTTTTGAGCGATTCGCTCGATCGGCAATTGATCCCGCACGAGCGCAGCGACGACGCCGACGTTTATCCGCGCCTCGCCCCGCTGCTCGGCGGCGAGGATCCGTTGGCGGCGATGAGCGGTGCGCACCGGGAGATCTTCAGGATGACGCGCTTGCTCAAGCAGATGACGGCGAACATGCCGTCGGACGGGCCCGATCTGCGTCGAATGCAAGAGGTACAGCGCCTGCTGTACGGGCTTGAAGCCATCGTTCGCCTGCATTGCGCTCAGGAGGAGGAGCTGTTTCACGCAGTCCGCGCGGAAGGATAAAAACTACGATAAGCACGATTGCATTCCTGACGAAGTCCTGATTCAATTGGCGGCAATCCGCGCCTTTCCGGGCAGCCGGCTACTACAAAGATTTTCCGCGGCAACGTTACCGGCTGATCGCAATACTCGGCATTCGCTACGAATAAGCATGCGTGTGCTGTATTAATGCACAAAAAATGCGATTTGCGCGCCTCGCGCATCCCCCGTCGCCGCGCAAACCGCGGCGGCATATTTCATCGACGTTTCGCGTAGGAGACCTATCGTGACCGCCGCATCGAAAGCCCTTCGTTCCGCTTTTAGCGAAATTCCCCCGCCCCCGCAAGCCACGCCGTTGGTTCAGTGGCAGGACGTCAGTACAGAAGCCCTCGCGCCGTTTGCCCCATCCGATTCGTCGGTGCCCATGGGCCAATACGCCGTATATACCGTCATGCAATGGGCGCAAGCACAAGGTTTTGCGGGCGCCATTCCGACATGGGAAGTCGGCAACGGCACATGGGGCGTTATTTGCTTTCTCGCCAATCCGGGGTTGACCACGATGTCGATTCCGATCGCGGACCTGCCCGGATACGACCCCAACGATCCTCAAGCCTGCGGACAAGCGATCATGCGTTGGGCGACCGCGCAAGCCAATGGATCGAATCAATTGGCCATCCCCACTTACGTGAGCGACGGCAGCAATGCCTCGGCGCTCGTCTTTACGCCGAGCTATCCGCAGCTCGCGTTTTACGACGCACCCAACACGCAGTTGTTTTTCTCGCTGCAGCAGCCGGCCAAACTAGCCAATTTGGCCGATCCGGCGGTCTGGGCCAACGCCACGATGCGCGTGGCGCAAAACCTAGGTTATGCGGCCGGCTGGCCCACGTGGGAGTGGACTACGACGCGCGGCCTCATCGGGATTCCCCAGTACGATCTCGGGCCGCTGCCCGAGGCCAGCACGGACAACGTGAACACGGTGGTCGCCGTGCTGCACCAGACCTATCTTGCGCTGCAAAACTGCGAGAGCGTGGCTTCGTCGCTGACGACCGGCGTTTTCGTCGACTTCACGGCCGCTCCGATCGCCGATCCGACGATGACGATTCTCGTCGACTGCCTGTTCGGTGCCGTGCAGGCTTGCTTGAACGCCATTCCAGGTGTGGGCGGCGTACTGGCTTCGCTCGTGTCGACGGGGGTGCAGGTCGCCGTGGACGCCACCAAGAGCAGCGGCGGCACGTTCTCGCTCGAGCAATATCAAAACATGCTCGTCGATGCGACCAATGCAACGATCGACTATGTCACGCAGATGCACGATAACCTGCAACAGGCGAGTGGGGACGATCTGCAGACGCTATGGCAGTCGCCGTACAGCGATCCGATTTCGGGGCGCAGCGTCATGCTCGGAATGCTGGCTTACACGCCGCAAACGATCGTCAATGGCGACGAATACTGGGCGCTGCTGACGCAGCAGTTGGTGGCGAGCTATACAGAGAACCTCAAGATTCAGATCAGCTCGCAGTTGTACGGGATTCAATCGCGCACGTATCCGAATCGGGCGCCCGACAAGCAATGGTGGGACGGCACGATCGCATCGGTCACCGGGCCGGGCGGCGATTGTTCGCAATACGTGGCGGACCGCCCCGAGGATCTGTCGGTTTGGTACAACGGCGCGCAGCAAGTCGACGACTACGTCACGCTCAACGAGTGGTGGATGCAGAGCACCGATTCGACGTTGCCCGAATATCCCCCGACTTCGCTCGTCTACAACCTGTTTTCCGACGACGGCTTCGGGGTGACCACGGGAGGCTGGGCCGGGCCGTTCACGAAGGCGCAGTACTACACGCAGTTCTTCGTGCCGCAAACGCAAATCGGCCAGGACGGCGCCTACAATCAGGCGTGGTCGTATAACCAGCCGGGTTCGATCGTCGGCGCCACGGTATACGGCCAAGATATCGAGACCACACTCGCGGGTTATACCGATGACTACGGCCAACTGCACCTCTCTTCATCGGGTGTCGTGACGTTTGTCGATTCGCAATGCGGGTTTACGCAGTCGGTCATTACGAACTATCTGCAGCAGATCGTGACGCCGTAGCAATGCGGGGCACGGGCGCATGCCTCATGCGCCCGTGCCCCGGCCTGATTTTACGGTCATGCGTTTCCGCCATGACGGTATGGCGCAAGGCCGGCGCCAATATCAGGCGCGCGCTCTGGAACGGTTGAACCATTCGCCGAAGCTCAGCTTGCCGAGGCGCGCTTCGCCCAGAGGAACGAGCGAATTCTCCCCCACCAAGCCGCCGAAATAACGCGCGGCCGGATCGCGCACGACTTGACGCGTATCGCCGACGGCCAACAGATAACGCGCGACGATCTCGTCGAACGGCGCACGCTCGGGGCCCGCGATTTCGACGATGCCATTCTTCGGCGCAGCGAGCGCGGCGTCCGCCACCGCAGCGGCCACGTCGTCGGAGGCAATCGGCTGGAATGCGCCGGGAGAGAGGTGCACCGCGCCGTTTTGCATGCCGGCGTCGGCGATTCCCCCGAGGAATTCGAAGAATTGCGTCGAGCGGACGATCGTATAGGGAATGCCCGACGCCTCAACGAGTTTTTCCTGAGCGACCTTTGCGCGGAAGTAACCGTTCTCCGGCGTGCGATCCGTGCCGACGATCGATAGTGCGACATGGTGCCCGACATCCGCGGCGGCTTCCGCTGCCAGCAGATTGCGTCCCGACGTTTGGAAAAACGCCATGACCGCTTCGTCTTCGAACGAGGGCGAATTCGTAAGATCGATCACGACCTTGGCGCCGGCCAGCGCGTCGGCAAGGCCAGCTCCGGTGATGGTATCGACGCCGCTTTTCGGCGAGGCGGCAAGCACTTCGTGGCCGCCTTGACGGAGTATGGCGACCGTTTTCGAGCCGATGAGGCCGGTACCGCCGAGTACGACGATCTTCATGATTCATCCTCCAGAGTTCGTTGGCGGCAATGCACCGCGTGAAACGAATCGTAGGCGGGCGCGAACCACGGCGGTAGATACGCTGACGCACTCACGCTGTTGCCGTATCGGCACCAATCAGTCGACCACGGTCACGATATTGACGGTTCCTTGCCTCGCCATCTTTGCGTAGGGGCAAAGACGTTCGGCGTGTCGGACGAGCTCTTCGGCCGCGCTTCGCTCGACGCCCGGCATCCGCACCCGCAGATCGATGACCAGCGCATAGCCTCCGTCCATCGGATCCCGGCCGAACGAGACCTGCACCTGAACGGACATATCGCTCGCGTCCATCTGAGCGCGCGTGACCAGCAGATTCAACGCGCCATGGAAACATGCGGCGAAGCCGGCGGCGAACAGCTGTTCGGGATTGGTGCCGTCCCCCGGGCCGCCGAACACGGGTGGCAAACGCAGTTCCAGTTCGAGGTTGCCGTCGTCGGAGCGCACGATACCGGAGGCGCGCCCGTGCCCGGTCTCGCCGCCGGACACCGTGACTGTCGTCGTATAGAGCGGGTGAAACTCCCGGCCGCGATACCGGTCGGGCAGGGAAAGCGGGGGAGGTTCAAGCTTCTTGTCGTCCATGGCGGATTCTCGAGCGTGCCGGCGCGATGGTGCGCAGCCGTTTATCGGTAGCTGTGGGGCGGATCCGGCTGGCGTTGCCGCTCGTCGCTGGGGGGCGTCCGATGCGGCGGCACGGCCAGCCGGCGCCGCCGAATCAATGATATGAGCGAGCCGACGCCGGCGGTAGAGCCGCGCTCGGACGCACGGTGTTTCCTTTTGCGCACCAATCGGCGGCGCGCTCAACCGGACGCGATCCTTGCGATCGGCGCCGCGGCGCTGTCGTTGCACGGCCGTAAGCTATGGAGTCAATGAATCGAATAGCTGAATTCGATTGCCGGATAGGCGCGGCCGCCGTGCCTCGCTGCGCCGCCTATTCGTGGAGACAGCGATTTCGTGCGGCGCCGATGTATCGTAGACTCGACGCGGACGGCGCACACCTGATGCCGCATCACCCTCGCATCGCATCCAAGCGAGGCGTGCCGGCTTGCTCGCGCCGCTCGTCCAATGGCTGGGGGGCCGATTCATGGATCTGCTGGATACGGCGAGCAACGGCTCGCGCGTTGCATTGCCGAATCGTGCTGTCGATTTGTCTACGGGTTTCGCGACGAGCTATGCCGGAATCATCGCGTTCATGGCCGTTGCCACGGAAGGGAGCTTCGCCAAGGCGGGGGAACGGCTCGGCATCGGCAGGTCGGCCGTTTGCCGAAATGTCCAGAAACTCGAAACGCAATTGAGCACGCGCCTGTTCCAGAGAACGACGAGGACGACGCACCTGACGCTCGAGGGCGAGCGTTTTTTCGAGAACTGTCATCGGGGCGTGGCGCATATCGTCGAGGCCATGAACGACATGCTCGACTTGCGCGAGGGGCCGCCGCGCGGCCTCGTGCGGATCAGCGCGCCGGTAGGCTTCGGCAGAAAGATCGTCGCGCCGCTGCTCGATAGTTTCATGAAAGCATATCCGGACATTTCGATCGATCTTGTTCTCGACGATAGACAGACCGACTTCGTCTCCGAACAAATCGACGTCGCATTCCGCGATGGCCGCATCGAAGATTCGAGCATCATCGCCAAGCAGTTGATCCCCATGGAGCGCGTGCTCTGCGCATCGCCCGCGTATATCGAGGGGCATGGCTTGCCGACCACGCTCGAAGAGTTGGACGAGCACGACTGCATCAACTTGCGATTCTCGGGCGGCCGCATCTTCGAGTGGGAATTCAAGGTGGACGGCCGCCTTTGCAAGTACTCGCCCGCCGGCAGATTGACGTTCAACGACGCCGACCTCGTTTTGAAGGCCGTATTGGACGGCCGCGGCATTGCCCAGATGCCCGGCTATCAGGTCCACGATCACGTTGCACGTAACGAACTCGTCGTCGCGCTCAAACGGTATGTGCCTGACGACCGCGGCCATTACATCTGCTACTTGAGCCGGCAACACTTGCCCTCTCGTATTCGCGCATTCGTCGATTTCATGACGGATGAAATCCGCGCGCTCGACTTGCTCTGCTTGACGGATCTATGAGCGCAGGCCCGCGCGGCCGAATCGCTCGGTTTCGTTCGTCGAATTCACGATTCGTCGTGCCGGCGTTCATTGGTGCCTCTCCGGCAACAATGAGTGTTCTCGGACGTATCTACCGCCATGCGACCGAGGCACCTACCATTCGGGCCATGGTTAAGCGCACGCACTGAACGATCTCACACGGCGATGGTGTTCCCCGAGGCAATGCGCCTTGGATGGTGCCGCTTTGCCTTCGGCCCGGAAAAAGGGTGATTGGCGCTTTCGATGTATGCATCCCCAAGACGCTTGATCGGCATGCAGTGCATCGGAGGCATGACGTGGGTGGCTCGTCATGGAAACGCACATTGTCGATCGGTTTGCAACATCGCAGCAATGGGCCGACGCCGAATCGGCGATCGAGGTCGGCGCCCATCTCGTCAGTGATCGAGAAGGCTATACGCATCATGGCATTTACGCGGGGAACGGGCTCGTCATCCACTATGGCGGATTTCATCGTTCGTCCGATAGGCGTCCCGTCGAATACATTGAGCTGAGACGGTTTTCGGCGGGAAAAGGAGTGAAAGTGCAAGGGGAGCCCGAGGCGCTTTACCGTGGGTTCGAAGCGGTCGAACGCGCGAAGTCTCGGCTCGGAGAAGATCGATATCGCCTGCTCACCAATAACTGCGAACACTTTTGCGCGTGGTGTTTGCGCGGAACGAGCCGCAGCGAACAGGTGCGTCGGTGCGTGAAAGACCCGCTGGCCGGCGTCAAAACTTTGCTCGTGCTCTCTCGGGGGCGGCTCTCGTTTCATCGGCGCGGCGGCAAGCCCGGTTGGTCTTCATTCGCCTGGTTGCACGGCATCCTCGATTGCCGCCGCTTTTTTGTGATCGCGCGCGCGGCGGCGTAGACCGCCAGCGAATCGGACAGTCGAATGAAACATGGCGCGTTCTTCACTTGATTAGGAATCCTAAAGGATGGAACATGAACACACCCCCCACCTCCGGCGCCTCTGCACCCCTGACAGGCTTCCGGTTCGCGCTCGGCACGTTCGCGGTCGCGCTCGCCACGTTCATGAACGTGCTCGACTCGTCCATTGCGAACGTCGCGATTCCGACGCTTTCCGGCAATCTCGGCGTATCGGTGGATGAAGGAACATGGGTCATCACGCTGTTTGCGGCGGCCAATGCGGTATCGATTCCGCTGACCGGATGGCTCACGCAACGCATCGGCCAAGTGAAGCTGTTCGTTTGGTCCATCTTGCTGTTCGTGCTGTCGTCCGCCGCTTGCGGGCTCGCGCCGAATCTGCTCGTGCTGCTCGCCGCCCGCGTGGTGCAGGGGGCGGTCGCAGGGCCATTGGTTCCGCTTTCGCAGGCGCTCCTATTGTCGTCGTTCCCTAAGGAGAAAGGCTCGAGCGCGCTATCGCTTTGGGCCATGACGGCGACCGTCGGGCCGATCGCGGGGCCCGCGCTGGGCGGTTGGATTACCGACCGCTACAGCTGGTCATGGATCTTTTACATCAACGTGCCCGTCGGCCTCTTCGCCGCCGGCGCGATCTGGGCGATCTATCGCAGCCGCGAAACGCCCGCGCGCAAGCTGCCGATCGACAAAGTGGGCTTGATCTCGCTGATCGTCTGGGTGGCGTCGCTGCAAATCATGCTCGACAAGGGCAAGGACCTCGATTGGTTTGCGTCGCCGACGATTTGGCTGTTGACCATCGTCGCGGCGATCGGTTTCGTCTTTTTTCTGATCTGGGAGCTCACCGAGAAAAAGCCCATCGTGGATTTACGGCTGTTCGCGGGGCGAAATTTCCTCGGTGGCACGGTGGCGATCTCGGTGGCGTTCGCCATCTTCTTCGCGAACCTCGTGGTGCTGCCGCAGTGGATACAAGGTTATCTCGGCTACCGCGCCGTGGATGCGGGGCTTGTGACGGCGCCGCTGGGCATCTTCTCGGTCATGCTGGCGCCCGTCATGGGCAAGATCATGCCGCGCTCCGATATGCGGGTGCTCGCGACGTTGGCTTTCCTCGGCTTTGCAGGCGTGTTTCTCATGCGTTCGCACTATACGACCGGCGTCGACGCTTACACGCTGGTCTTGCCGACGCTCCTGCAGGGCATTCCGACGGCCCTGTTCTTCACGCCGCTCACGGCCATCATTCTGTCGGGCCTGCCGCCGGAGAAGATTCCAGCGGCGGCGGGCCTGTCCAATTTCGCGCGGATTTTCGCGGGCGCGGTGGGTACCTCGCTGCTGAGCACGGGATGGAACGACCGGACCATCTTGCATCACGCGCGCCTCGTGGAGCAGACGAGCGTCGACAATCCGACCTTCGTCGGCGCGATCGCGCAATTGCAGACGGCGCTTGGTGCGAGCACCCAAAAGGCCACGGCCTTCTTCGAAGCGTCGCTGAACGCGCAGGCGTCGATGCTGGGCCTGAACGACATCTTCTGGCTGTCGTCCGTGATCTTCGTCGCGATCATTCCGTTGATCTGGCTGACGAAGCCCGCCAAAGGCGCGAGCGCGGGCGCGGCGGCAGGCGGTCATTGAGCGCTGCCTCGACGCCGGCCGAACGACGGCATGCGTTGCACGTTTCTCTATCGGGAAGAGCAGAATGAAATCGCAAAATTCGGAAGCGAGCTTGATCGGCCATGCATTGAAGGCAGGTGCAGCGGCGGTATTGTCGGTGGTGCTTGCGGCATGCGCGAATTACGCGGGCATCCATAGCGACAAGCGGATGGACGGCCCGCAAAGATTCGATACCGCCCGGAGTCTTCCGGCCGAGCACGGCCGTTGGCCCGGCGCAGATTGGGTCGAGCAGTTCGGCGATGCGCAGTTGAAGTCGCTCGTCGAAGAAGCGCTGAAGGGCAGTCCGACGCTCGAGCAAGCCGGCGCTCGGCTCAGGCAGGCACAAGCATACGGCGAAACCGCGAGGGCGGGCACGTTGCCGCGCGTCGATGCGAACTACACGCTGACACGCCAGCAGTACAGCGGCACGGCGCTCGTTCCGCCGCCGTATGCGGGCGCTTGGCGGACGGAAAACAAGGGCGTGCTGAGTGCATCGTTCGACCTCGATCTCTGGGGCAAGAATCGCGAGGCGTTGAAGTCCGCCTTGTCCCAGGCGCAAGCGAGCGAAGCCGACGAAGCGTTCGTCAAGCTCACGCTCGTGACGGCCGTCGCCCGCAGCTATAACCAGTTGGCTCGCTTTTACGCCTTGCACGATATCGCCGTGCGGGAGGTGGCTCGCCGTGAAGAAATCGTTCGCGTCACCGCGGGACGCATTGCGTCCGGTCTCGATACGGAAGTGGAACGCCGTACCGCGCAAGCGAACTTGGCGACGAGCCGCGCCGCCGTGACGGCGCTCGACAGCAGCATCACGGCCACGCGCTATCAGCTCGCCGCGCTGATCGGCGCGGGCCCCGACCGCGGCCTCTCGATCGAGCGGCCGACGCTAGGCGCGGGCGACGAAGTGACGTTGCCGGACAACCTGCCGGCCGACCTGCTGAGCCGGCGGCCCGACATCGTCGCAGCCCGCTGGCGCGTCGATGCGATGACACACGACGTCAAAGAGGCGAAGGCGGAGTTCTATCCCGACATCAACCTGAGCGCCGCGATCGGGCTCGATGCATTCGGCTTCGGCCGCTTTCTGACGGCGGCAAGTCGAACGGCTTCGATCGGCCCGGCCATTCACTTGCCGATCTTCGATGCCGGCGCACTGCGTGCGCAGTTGAAAGGGCGATACGCTCAATTCGACTATGCGGTGGCCTCGTACAACCAGACGCTGATCGCCGCGCTCTCCGACGTCGCGACGCAACTCGCGCAAGTTCGCGCGAGCGATGCGCAGCTCGTCGATGCGCGCGCGGCGCAAACGGCGGCGCAAGGCGCCGACGATCTGGCGTTGACGCAGTATCGGGCGGGGCTCGCTAATCAACTGACGGTGCTCAATGCGGACATCGTCGCACTCGGCGCGGATCAGGCCGTCGTCAACCTCGACATGAATCGCCGCGATCAGCAGATCGCCCTCGCTTCGGCGCTCGGCGGCGGCTATGTCGACACGACGTCGGCGCCTGCGTCGTCTACCCGCGAAACGAAGCCCGTCGCGCAGGCCGATTCGGTGGCGGCCGCCCGTTGAGCGCTCGCCCGCCAACCCATCAGGAGATCGAAAATGAGCGATACGATTACGACAGACCGCGAAGTGGCGGACCGAAGCAGCGAGCGCCGGGAGGAAGATGCCGGCCGCGCCCATGCCCCAGCCGGAGACAATCATGCGAGCGCGGCGCCCCCGAGCCGGCGCAAGCGCTTGCTCGCGCTGCTGGCTCTGGCCGTGGCGGCAGCGGGCGCGGCGTACGGCGCTTACTACTTCGAGTACGCACGTTATTACGAGTCGACCGACGACGCGTATGTGAGCGGCAATCTCGTGCAACTGACGCCCCAAGTGTCGGGTACGGTGATTTCAGTCGAGGCGGACGACACGCAAATCGTGAAGGCCGGGCAGCCGGTCGTCATGCTCGATCCGGCCGACGCGAAAATCGCGCTCGCGAACGCCGAGGCGGCACTGGGCGTCACGGTCCGCCGCGTCAGCCGTCTCTACGTCGACAACGCCTTTTACGCGGCGACCGTCTCACAGCGCCAAGCGGATCTCGCGCGGGCCGAAGACGATCTGCATCGCCGTCAAGCCGTCGCGAGTACGGGAGCGGTCTCTGCGGAAGACATCGCTCATGCGCGCGCCAGCGTTCGCTCGGCGCAGGCGGCGCTCGATGCCGCGCGGCGCCAGGCCGAAGCGAACCGCGCGCTGACCGATCGCACGAGCGTGGCGCAGCATCCCGATGTACGGGCCGCCGCGTCGAAAGTCAGAGATGCGTATCTTGCCTACGCGCGCGATACGTTGCCCGCACCGGTGACGGGGTACGTCGCCAAACGTTCGGTGCAGGTGGGTCAGCGCGTGTCGCCGAGCACCCCGTTGATGGCGATCGTGCCGCTCGATGGCGTCTGGGTGGACGCGAACTTCAAGGAAGTGCAGCTGCAGCGGATGCGTATCGGTCAGCCGGTCACGCTAACTGCCGACGCGTACGGATCGAAGGTCGAGTACCACGGCCGCATCGAGGGGTTTTCGGCCGGTACCGGCAGCGCGTTCGCGACGTTGCCGGCGCAAAACGCGACGGGCAATTGGATCAAGATCGTGCAACGCCTGCCGGTTCGTATCCGCATCGATCAACGCGAGCTCGACGCTCACCCGCTGCGTATCGGCTTGTCCATGCAGGTCGACGTCGACACGCATGACCAATCCGGCACGCAACTGGGGGCGGCGCACAACACGAGTTATCGCACCGACGTGTTTGCCGGCTACGGCGCGCAGGCAGACGCGCAAATCGCGGAAATCATCGAACGTAATGCGACGGCGACGGCGACGGCGACGGCGACGCACGCGAGTGCGCGGTGACGATTTCTATTGATGAGCTTTTGCTAGCAAGGGACGGGTTATGGACACGCTCGAATGCATGCGGATCTTCGTCAACGTCGCGACAGTCGGGGGCTTTACGTCCGCGGCCAAGCGGTTGGACATCGGGGTGCCTGCCGTGTCGCGGGCCATCGCTCAATTGGAAACGAGCCTGAACAGTCGACTGCTCAATCGCACGACGCGGCGTGTGGCTTTGACCGAGGCGGGCGAACGCTACTTGTGCCGGTGCCGGGACATTCTGTCTAGCTTCGACGATGCACAAGCGGAAGCGCGTTCGGCCACCGCCCAGCCGAAGGGACGGCTGCGCGTCCATGCGTTGTCGAGCTTCGGTCATCAACTGCTCATACCCGCTGTCCTTCAGTACCAGCAGCGATTTCCCGAGCTCCGCGTCGAAGCAGCCGTTACGGGCGCATCCGGCAAGCTGCTCGAAGACGGATACGACGTATCGATCGTCATCGCGCCGGCATTGCCGAATTCGTGCCTCGTCAGTGTTCGGCTAGGAACGATCGCGGGCGTCGTATGCGGGTCGCCAGCCTATTTGGCAAAATACGGCGAGCCCGATACGCCGCAAGACTTGAGCGCACACCATTGCCTTCAATTGACGGCACCGGCCTTTTCGTTCGAGATATGGGAGCGCAAGGACACCGGCGAGCGCCTTTCGGTGAATGCGCGCGCGGCGCACCTGACGGTCAATGCGATGGAAGCGCTCGAGCCCGCCGCATCGAAAGGGCTTGGCATCGCTATTCTGCCTGCCGGCATGGCGCTGTCGGGATTGCGATCGCGGGCGTTGGTGCGCGTGCTCGCCGATTACTCGGTACAGCCTGTGAACGTCTACGCGGTCTATCAGTCCAGGCGCTTTCTCGACGCCAAGATCCGGGCGTTCGTCGATCTCCTGAAGGAAGAAGTGCCTGCCATATTGGAGGCGGACGAACACGCATTGAGCGTGCTGGAAGGATGGAGCGAGGCGGCGCGCGCACCGATCGCCGCATGCGCGGCGTAAAGCCTGCGCCCGCCATGTCGTGCCCCGCCGGGTGCGGTCCGCGCGGCTCGTCACTCGACCGTCGAAAGTCCGCTACCGGCAGGAATCGATGCCGTCATGGGCAAACACAGCAAATCGAGTGCGCGGATCTGCTCTGTCATGTAGTCGACGAACACGCGAATTCTCGCGGGCAGATGCTTCCTGCTCGGGTAGCACACGTAGTGGCCTCCGTCGTCGGGTGCATGCTGCCCGAGGCAACTGATCAAGTGCCCGCTGGTGATCAAATCGCGCACATGATAGACAGGCAACTGCGCGATGCCGAGTCCATCTATCACGGCCTGCGTGACCAACCCCACATCGTTGAACGTGTGTTGGGCGGCGGGCTGGCGCCGCTCCGCGTGACCGTCGATCTTGAATTCCCATTGCCGGATGCGGCCAGATGCCGTCCGCAGGTTGACGCAGCGGTGACGGGCGAGTTCGTCGACGTGCCGCGGCAGCCCGTGAATCGCGGCATAGGCCGGCGACGCGCAGACCATCATCTGCATCGGAATCAACTGTCTCGCCACGATGCCGCTGTCTTCCAAGCGTCCGTCGCGAAACGACACGTCGATTCGCTCGGCGGTGAAATCCGCGGGGCGGTCGTCGAGCAGCAATTCGACGCTGATCTCTGGGAATTCCTCGTGAAAGCCCTTCAATAATCGCGCGACGACCTTGCGGCCGAAGCCCGACGTGGCCGCAACGCGCAGATGACCGCGGGGCGGGCCGTTGCGCAGTTCGCGCAGATCGTCGAATGCGCGGGCGATACGCTCGATGCCTTGACGGCAATTCTCGTAAAAGAGCTCCCCCTCCCGCGTGAGCGACGTTCGACGCGTGGTGCGCAGGAAGAGACGCGCATCCAGCTGAGCTTCGAGCCGTTGCACGTTACGGCTGACCGATGACCGGCCGATGCCTAGGCGATCGCCGGCCCGGGCGAAGCTGCCTTCGTCGGCGACGGCCAGAAAGGACACGACGCCGGCGTAACTGGCTGCGAAGGTGCTGGAGAACGGATCGTCGGAGCTCGAGGAGGCGAAAGAGGATGAGTAGTCGGACATATGCACGCTAGTCGTGAGTTGGGTAGTCGACTAGACGTAGCGGCGCGCCGATTTGTGACATCGCAGGGGACCGAGGCCAGCATGGCCTCCCGCGATCATTGGGGCCAGCCCGGGGCGACGGCCTACTGTTCGATGTCGCCCGTTGGCGGCGGGCGCGCGGTGTCGATTCCGGCGGCGCGATGCGCGGCCCCGCGCTGCTGCACGGCAAGGCAGTGCTCGACGGCTTCTCCCACTGTTGCGAAGAACGGTCTGCCTCCGCTGAACTTGTCCAGCATGCCGTAGGCGCGGAGTCGATCCTTCACCGGGCCTTTCATTTCCGCGAAGCATAGCTCGATGCCGCCGGCGCGCAGTTCGTCATGTAGCGCATCTAGGATATCGGCCGCGGTCACGTCGATATCGGTCACCGGTTCGGCAGCGACGATTACCCAGCGGACACGAACGGCAGATCGCGAAACGGCGCACCGCAGATGATCGGCAAAAATATTCGCATTGGCGAAGAACAGTGGGGCGTCCCATCGGTAGAGAAGCAGGCCCGGCAATTGATGCGCTTCGGGGTGTCGGCCGACATCGTGATAGCCGCGCCTTCCCGGCACACGGCCGAGCACCGCATCATAGGGGTGCCAGGCGCGCCAGACGAACGACAGCAGCGCGAGCCCGACGGATAGAAAGATGCCTTGGACGACGCCGAGCAGGATTACACCCGCGAAGCAAAGCATCGACACGGCGAATTCGCTGCGCCGTTGCCGATACAACCGCGCGACGCTACCGATTTCCACGATGCGAAGGGCCGCGCAAATCACGACCGCGGCAAGCGCCGAGTAAGGCACGTGCGAGAGCAGCGACGGCGCTGCCCACAACAGCAAGGCGATGCACGCCGCCGCCACGACGCCCGTGACTTGCGTCTGTGCCCCAGCCGCTTGCGCCACCGGCGTGCGCGAAGAACTGCTGGTGACGGGGCAGCCTTGTACGAACCCGGCTAGCAGGTTCGCCGCGCCGAGCGCGATGAGTTCCTGGTTTCGATCCGACGAGCGGCCTTGCCTCGGCCCGAACACGCGCGACATGACGCTGATGTCGGCGTACGAGACGAGCGCAACCGCTATTGCGCCGCCGAGCAAACTGCCGATTTCGTCGATCGACACAGGAGGGACTTGCGGCGTGAGCCATCCCGACGGCAAGGGGCCGATGACCGGCACGAGCAGGTGACGCTGCGCATGCAGCCACCAGCCGGCGCCTGCCGCGGCCGCGGCGACGACGAAAACGCCAGGCACCGCCGGCGCATACTTGCGAAGCAGCAAAATCGTCGCGATGCAGCCGACCCCGACGCTTGCGGTGGCTGCGTTGATTTCCCCCGCAAGCAGACGGCCGATGACGTGCGTCGAAGCGCCGACGAAGGCGCCGTGCGCGTCGGGAACGCCGAGCAATTGCGGCAACTGGCCGACGATGAGCGTGACGGCAATGCCGTTGAGATAGCCGTAGCGAATCGGATGGGAGAGCAGGTCGGAGACGAAACCCATGCGCATGAGGCCCAGCAGGACGCATAGGGCGCCCGATAGGATGGCGAGCATCGACGCCAACGCCACCGTGTGTCCGGGGTTCGCAGAAAGGGGAAGGACCGTCGCCGCGATCAAAGCGGCGAGCGCCGAATCCGGGCCGAGCATGAGAATGCGGCTCGGCCCGAACACCGCATAGGCGATCAAGGCCGCGATCGTGGCGTAAAGCCCCGCGATGACGGGCAAGCCCGCCGCTTGCGCGTAGCTCATTCCGATGGGAACGAGAAAAGCAGTCAGCGTGATGCCGGCAAACAAGTCCTTCGTCAGCCACGCGCGCCGATAGCCGAACAGCATTGCAACGCCGGGCAGCCAGCGGCCGAAGCGGCGTTGCACGGTCACAGGATCGAGCGAGGTAGGCATAGCGTGCGCCGTTATCGATGCAGCTTCTCGCGGTTTCGGCTTTTCAGCTTTTCAGCTTTTCAGCTTTCTCACTCCTAGCAAGTCCAAAAGCATGCGTTCGTACGCCGGCTCCGTCGAGCCGGTGCGCATCCTTCGCATGAAGTACTTCTCGAAGCCGATCTTCGCCATATGCACCCACTTGCCTTCGCTCGACCAGTTCAGGTTTCGAGGAGGAATTTGCGGCAGCGCCACGAATGCGACGCCGCGATCGCCGAAATCGGCCAGGCAGATCGCGTTCCACGTCGCGCGCGTCGATGGCTCGTGTCCATCGAGCGCCGCCCGAACGTTTTCGGCGGTCGCGCTCACCATCGATTCGATCATGAAGCCAGTTTTCGGCACGCCGGTGGGAACAGGCGTGGTCTCGAACGGGGCGATGGCGACGCAGACGCCTATCGCGTACACATTGGGATAAGCCGGGTTTCGCTGATATTCGTCGATGAGTACGAAGCCGCGAGGATTGGTCAGCTTGTCGACGCCCGCCACGGCGTCCACGCCCTTGAAGGCGGGCAGCATCATGCAGAAGCGAAACGGCAGCTCATGCTTGCGGTGCTCTTGCCCCAGATCGTCGTGCTCCGTGACGAAGATCCGGTCGGCCTCCACGCGCGTCGTCTTCGCGTTGCAGATCCATTTGATGTCGTGCTCGCGCATCGCCGATTCGAGCATGCCCTTCGAGTCGCCCACGCCGCCCAGGCCGAGGTGGCCTACATACGGCTCCGCAGTGACGAACGTCATCGGCACACGGTCGCGAATCTTGCGACGGCGCAAATCGGCATCCATGACCATCGCAAATTCGTATGCGGGACCGAAGCACGATGCGCCTTGCACCGCTCCGACGACGATTGGGCCCGGGTCGCGGACGAACGCCTCCCATCTGCTCGCCGCTTGCATCGCGTGGTCGACATGACAGATGGACGCTGTATTCGCCTGCGGCCCGAGACCTTCCACCTCGTCGAAGGCGAGCTTCGGGCCCGTCGCGATGACGAGGTAGTCGTATGTAAGCATCCTGCCGTCCGCCATTTCGATCGCATTGCGCTCGGGGTGAACGCGTTTGGCGCCCATGGACTCGAAGCCGATGTTCTTCTTGTCGAGCACGGGCTTGAGCTCCACGGATACTTCGTCGCGCGTGCGCCACCCTACGGCCACCCAGGGATTCGACGGCACGAAGTGAAAGTGCGTGTCGTCGCACACTACCGTCACGTCGTCGTCCGGCCGTGCCGCCTTGCGCATCGCAAAGGCCATCGACAATCCGCCCAGGCCGGCGCCCAGAATCACGATATGAGCCATGCTTCCTCCTTCTCGGTGCGCCATAAGGCGCTTGAATTCGGCGTCCGGACGAGCGCGACATGCCGCGTTGGCGCGCGATCGTACGTCGTGTACGGTCAATGCAAGAGCGCGTTGATTTGCGCAAGCTGCTGCTCGTCGAGTTCGCCGGCCGCGGCGGCCAGGCGAAGGCGGTTCAGCACGATCTGGTAGCGCGCGGCAGCGAGATCGCGCCGGGTAGCAAATAGCGCCTGTTCCGCGTTGAGCACGTCGATCGACGGACGGTCGCCCGCGTCGAATCCGGTGCGATTGGATTCCAATTGCAACTCCGCCGAGTGCAGGGCCTGTGCGAGCGCGTGGACCTGAGCTTTCGCGCTTTGCATGCCGAGGAAGGCTTGGCGCACCTCGCGCGTGACGAACACGCGAGCCGCCTCTTCGTCGAGGCCTGCGCGGTTGAGCAGCGCGGAGGATTCTTCCGACTTGGCGCTGCGCAGACCTCCGGTGTAGAGCGGAATCGTGACCATGATGCCGACCACCGCGCTGTTGCTGCGCATCGAACTGTTGCCGCCGTAGCCCGCACCGTTCACACGGTCGCCGATATAGGAGGCGAACGCGTCGACGGTCGTTCCCGCGCCTGGGCGATAGCGGGACGTTTCGGCACGGGCGCTGTCGACCCCCAGTCTACGGAGCGCAATGAGAGGGTTATCCGTCATCGCGCGTGCCGTCCAATCGGCGAGGTCGCCGGCGGGAAGCGACGTAAGGGCGGCTGCGCTGTCGAGGCGACGCAAGGGGGCATCGGCAGCGCCGGTCAGATCGCGCAGTTCGGCGCGCTTGAGTTCGAGCGCGGTCGTGGCCGCGACCATCTGCGCTTGCGCCAAGTCCGCACGGGCCAGTGCGTCGTTGACGTCGGTAATCGATGCATCGCCCGCGTCGAAATGCCCTTGCGCTATGTTGCGCGCTTCGAGCGCCGCATCGCGAGTCGATTTGAGGGCGGCCACATCGTCTTCTGCTGCGAGGACGGCGAAATAGGATTGCGCGACTTGCAGCAGCAGCGTTTGGCGCGCGAGCCGCAACGATGCGTCGCCTGCATCGGCCGCATCGTTGAACTGCCGCGCATCGGCGTGCTTGGCGGCGCTGTATAGATTTTCCTTGATGGTGATTGCCCAGCCGGCCCCTGTGGCGCCTGCCGCGCGCGTATCGAAGGCGATGCCGTTGCTCGAGCCGAATCCGCCGCCGGAAAAGTGCGCGCCGGTCGTTTCTTGATCGATCGCGCCGTATCGCACGTTGCCGGTTGCGAAAACTTGCGGCAGGTACCCTGCCTGCCCTTGCTTGCGCTTGGTCGCATCGGCCTCGTGTTGAGCGACGGCGGCCGCATAGCCGGGATCGTGCGCCATCGCATCGTGCGCGGCGCCGAGCAAATCCGTTTCCGCGTGCGCCATCGTGCTAACCGCGGCTAGCACGATGACCGATGCGCGGGCAACGCGTAAAAAGGCAAGCGCTTTCACCGTGGCATCCTCGATGTCGCCGTGCAAGCCCGTTACGCGCCGGCGCGCAACCCCAGTTTGCGCATGAAAATTTCCATTGGGCACCACTGCGTAATGCCGCTCTGCAACAGGTTTGCCCCGACGAACACCGTGACCCAGAGCCACCAGCCGCTGACGAAGAGCGGACTCCCCGGCGCGCCCAGTGCGAGCGAGACGAGAATGAAAATGCCCGCGAAAACCCGAGTAATTTGCCATGAAGTCATGATTCGCTCCTTACGGGTGTGCCGTGGTGGGTGAGATAGCGGCGAAACGGCGGCGGTACGCCGTGTAATAGAGCAGCGGGATCACGACGAGCGTGAGCAGCGTCGAGACCAGAATGCCGAAGATGAGCGAAACGGCGAGGCCGTTGAAGATCGGATCGTCGAGGATGAACAGCGCGCCGATCATCGCGGCCACGGCCGTGAGCAGGATCGGTTGGGCGCGCGTGGCCGCGGAGCGCACGACGGCTTCACGAAACGGCGCCCCTTCTGCAATCTGGAGATTGATGAAGTCGACGAGCAGAATCGAGTTGCGCACGATGATGCCGGCCAAAGCGATCATGCCGATCATCGATGTGGCAGTGAATTGAGCGCCGAGCAATGCATGGCCCGGCATCACGCCGATGATCGTGAGCGGGATCGGCGCCATGATGATGAGCGGCGTGAGGTACGAGCCGAACTGTGCGACGACGAGCAAGTAGATGAGGATGAGGCCCACCGCGTACGCGATGCCCATGTCGCGAAACGTTTCGTAAGTCACTTGCCATTCGCCGTCCCATTTGACCGAGAACGCACGATACGGGTCGTCGGGCTGTCGCACGAACCATTCGCCGAGTCTGCCGCCGCCCGGAACGGAGAGCTTGGCGAGCCGGCTGCGCATGTCGAACATGCCGTATAACGGGCTATCGAGTTTGCCGGCCATATCGCCCACCACATAGGTGACGGGCAGCAAGTCCTTGTGATAGATCGGCTGGTCGATCGTCGTGTCGCGCGCGCGAACGAGTTCCGAGAGCGGCACAAGTTGTCCTTGACTGCCGCGTACCGCGAGCGCAAGCAGAGCCGACGCATCCCCTCCGAGGCTGTCCGGCAGCGCGATGCGCACGGCGGCGGGGTATTTGCTGCCGTCGTGAAGGTACGCGACGCTTTCGCCCGTCAACCCCGCCCGCAGCGTTTGACCGACGTCTTGCTGCGAGACGCCGAGCAGCCCGGCCTTGCGCCGATCGAGCTCGAAGTCGTGCTGCGGCGCCGCCGCAACGGTGCTGTCGTCTACATCGACGATGCCCGGCGTCGATGCGAATACCCGGCGGATCTCGTGAGCCACGGCGTTTCGTTGCACTTCGCCCGCGCCATAGACTTCGGCCACGATCGGTGCGAGCACCGGCGGCCCCGGCGGCACTTCGATCACCTTCACGCGCGCGCCGTTGCGCTCGGCGATCCGCTCGAGCGTCGGCCTGACCGCCGTGGCAATGGCGTGGCTTTGCCGATGACGCTTCGATTGATCGACGAGATTGACTTGGAGGTCGCCCACGTTCGCACCGGCACGCAGGTAGTACTGGCGCACGAGGCCGTTGAAATTGATCGGCGCCGACAGGCCGGCATAGGCTTGATAGGTGGCGGTTTCGGGCACGGTGGCGAGATACGCGCCCATCTCGTGCAGGACGCTCGACGTCCGTTCGAGCGGTGTGCCGGCGGGCATATCGACCACCACCTGAAACTCCGACTTGTTGTCGAACGGCAGCATCTTCAGCACCACCCACTGAACCGCCGGCAGCGCGAGCGAGAGGACGATGGCGCCGGCCACGCCGAGCCAGAGCAGCTTGCGATTGCGCGCGCCGCGCGTCTCGTCGAGAAATGGAGCGAACACGCGTTCGAACAAGGGCAGCAATTTCATGCGCATCGTGCCGCGCGCGCCGTGATCGCCATCATGTTTCGCACGCGCGATCCAAATGCGGGAAAGCCACGGCGTAACGATGAACGCAACCGACAGCGAAATCGCCATGCCCATGCTTGCATTGATCGGAATGGGACTCATGTACGGCCCCATCAGTCCCGTGACGAAGGCCATCGGCAGTAACGCCGCGATCACGGTCAACGTGGCGAGGATCGTGGGGCCGCCCACTTCGTCCACGGCGCCCGGGATGATTGCGGCGAGCGGCGCATCGGGCCGCAGCGAATGATGCCGATGAATGTTCTCGACGACGACGATGGCGTCGTCCACGAGAATGCCGATCGATAGGATGAGCGCGAACAGAGACACGCGATTGAGCGTAAATCCCCAAGCCCAGGAAGCGAACAGCGTGGCTGTGAGCGTCAGAATGACCGCGATGCCGACGACGAGCGCCTCGCGCCATCCGAGCGCAAACAACACGAGCACGACGACCGAGGTGGTCGCGAATGCGAGCTTCTCGATGAGCTTCATCGCTTTGGCGTTGGCGGTGAGCCCGTAGTCGCGCGCGACTTCGATCCGGATGCCGGCCGGAATCACGGTGTTGCGCAGCGTATCGACGCGGCGCAACACTTGCCGCGCGACCGTGACGGCGTTCTCGCCCGGTTTTTTCGTCACGGTCACGGAGATGGCCGGGTGCTCCGCGGGGTGCGCGCCTGCCAATCCCTCCCAAACATAGTGCGTGGCGGCCGGCGGTCCTTCTTCGACGGTCGCCACGTCGGACACGAAAACCGGACGACCGCGATGCACGGCAACGATGACGTCCCCGACCTCCCGCGCATTGGAAAGCACGGGTCCGCTTTCGACGTGGATACTGCGGTTGTCTCTGACTAGATCGCCGACCGAAGCGCCCGCATTGGCCGCGGCCAACACGCGGCGCAGATCGTCGACTGTCACGCCCATGGCGCGCATGCGCCCCGGATCGAGCAAGACGTTGACGGCACGTTGCGGGCCGCCGATGGTGGCGACTTCACGCGTGCCCGCCACGCGCTTGAGCTCGGCCTCGATCGAATGGCCCACACGCTCGAGATCGAACGCGTTGGTGTCGGGCTGCGTGCCATAGAGGGTGAGGACGACGATCGGCACGTCGTCGATTCCCTTCGGCTTGATCAGCGGCGGCAGCACGCCGAGGTTCTTCGGCAGCCAATCCTCGTTCGAAAACACGGTGTCGTACAGGCGGACGAGGGCCTCGGTGCGCGGCACGCCGACCTTGAACTGGACGGTCAGCACGGCAAGGCCGGGGCGCGATACCGACATCACGTGCTCGATGCCGCTGATCTGCGACAGGACCTGCTCGGCCGGGCCCGCCACCATGCGCTCGACGTCGCGCACGCCGGCGCCTGGAAACGGCACGAGCACGTTGGCCATCGTGACGTTGATTTGCGGTTCCTCCTCGCGCGGCGTCATGACCATTGCAAATAGCCCGAGCAGCAATGCGACGAGCGCGATGAGCGGCGTGATCCGGTTTTGCTGGAAGAAGGCTGCGATGCGGCCGGAGATGCCGAGCTCGGGTGCGGGTGTCGTCATCTGCGGCTCCGGGGCGGCTCAGCGATGCGCGGCCGCGAGCGGGTCGAGCGCGATGCGCTCGCCGGCGGAGAGCCCCGCGAGCACCTCGACCTTGCCCGCGCGCGCTTGTCCGAGCCGAATCTGGCGCAGTGTCGTTTTACCGTCGCCGCCGACGACATAGACGGCGGTCACTTCAGTGCGGCGTACGACGGCCGACATCGGCACCATGATCCGCCCGCGCGGTGCGCCAATCGAAAAATGCGCGCGAGCGAACATGCCGGGGCGCAGTGTCTCCCCGGCGAGCGATGGCAGCGGCAAGCGTATTGCGATCGAATCGCTGAGCGGGTCGGTCAGCGGCAAGATCGTGACCGAGCTGGCCGTTTGCCAACGCTGGGCGGGCGCCAGATCGGGCAGCTCGACCTGCACCGGGACGTCGGTGCGCAACAGTGCGGCGCGCGACTGCGGGACGGTCGCCACCGCGCGCAGCGCTTTCGGATCGAACAATGTGACGAGCGGGGTTCCAGGCATCGCCATCGATCCGAGTTCGACGTTCACGCTGCCTACGGTGGCCGCATAGGGCGCGGCGATGTTGCGCAAGGCGGGCTCGACGGCGGCGGCGCGCGCGTCGGCTCGTCGGGCGAGCGACATGGCGGAAGCCGATTCGTAGCGTGCTTTCGCGCGATCGAGTGCCGCTTGGCTCACGTACTTTTTCTCGTACAGGACTTGCGTTCGCTCCAGCTCGCGCCGCGCAACTTCGCGTTCGGCATGCGCCGCCGCGACTTGGGCCTGGACGGCCGCAAGCTGTTGTTCGGCCGCGCGCTGGTCGACCGAGAGCAGCGGCTGCCCGGCGCCCACGCGGTCGCCTGCTTTCACGTAGAGCGAGGTCACCCGTCCAGAGACTTGCGCGGCGATGTCCGTTTGCCGCGCCGATTCGATGACCGCATCGGCGACGTATTCGTCGGACAGTTGGACCGGCTCGATTTCCAGCGTGGCCAGCGGCTCGGCGTGGACGGCGTTGAGCGCAACGGCGCAGCAGGCGGCGAGCATCAACCGCGCGGGCGATACCCGGCGTGACGGGCGCCGGATCGGTTTCGTGCGCGCATTCGTGTGCAACTGCGCGTTCGAGCTCCGGCGCGCTGCGTGATGCGTTCCGGCATCCCCCGCCGTGTCCGGCGGCAACGTGCGGATGGAACGCGAAATCGGCATGTCAGTCCCCGTCGAGCGCAAGATGCATCGTGGCCGAGGGCACGAGGAACGTCTTCGAGATTCCTTGTTCGTGCCCGGCAACCCTTGGCGACGGCAGAACGGAGCGCCGCCGCGCGCGAGCGCGTTCATCAGCGCCCGTAGCACGTTCAATTCTCGTCTTGCGGGGGGACCGGCGATTGACGCAAGTCAACGGACCAGCTTGCGGCGGCGTGGGAAGGGCCTGCGGTCTATTGCTGCTCCGTCTGCTGCCGCACGGAAGAGGGGGAAAGCCGAGCGCCGGCCGCGCTCGTCAATGCGGCTGCGAAGACCGGCTTCGAGCGGGAAGGATGCGAGGCAGCACGCTCTCGGTCTTCGCGAGCCCGTGGGCCAAGGCGGCGAGCACATGAAACGCGACCAAGCCGGCCAGCCCGTAGGCCGCGACGGAATGCGACACGCCCAACCAGTGCGACAACGTCCGGTCGTGGGGGAGCAACGTGGGCAGCGAGAAGAGGCCGAAGAAGCTGGCGGCGTGGCCGGCCGCATTCGTCTTGAGCCACCCTAGCAGGGGAATCGCAAGCATCGTCGCGTATAGCAGCGCATGCACCGTGCGTTCCGTCAGGTGCGCCAACGTGCCCGGTCCATTGACGGACGGCGGTAGTTGCCGCCGCAACCTCAGTCGATTCAGAAGGCGGAGGGCGACCAAAAAGAGGATGGCGATTCCGACGGACTTGTGCAGCCCAATGAGGTCTTCGTTATCGTCGAGCGCCCAACCGATCGCGAAATTGCCGATCAAAGCGGCGGCCAGGAGCCAATGCAGGCAAACGATGGAAAGCGGATACGGCGTCGGGCGTTTCATGGGGCGATTCTCGCGAACTCGGTAGCGGAAGCAGTCGATCAATTCAACAAGTCGTGATAGTGGCGTCTGGTTTGATCGATCTTCGCCAATTCTCTCTTGGCGCCCGCGAGATCGTTCGCATGTATCGCTTCATCGACCGGCCCGAATTCGCGTTGGAGCGCCTGCATGCCTTCTCGATAGGTTACCGGATCGCTGCGATACGGCTGGCGGCCGGCCAGCGTCGCGTCGTTTTCCAGCCGCGTGACATATCCGCTGAACTGCGCCATGGTGCTGCTGTTCATTGCTCCGCGCATGGCGGATTTCATATCCCGCATCAACGGTTTGATTTCGCCTGCGTGAGCCGCGGAGGCGGCCAGGAACAGCAAAACGAACGATGAGATACGAATTCGGGCACGGTGGCGCGTGATTGACATGACGATTGCCGACGGATGAGATGAGTTGGCCGCCAGCATACGAATGCAACATTAACGCGCGCTTAAGAACCGGAGGACGATTCTGCCTCTGGACGGAGAGGACCGGCCAGGCCGGCGCCGATCATTTCCGGTTCGCCGCAGTGTGCCAAAATCGCATGCCGCACCTCGCTGCGCAGCTTGGCGATCGACGCCATATCCGCGCCTTCCGGCATGATCGGCTGCAGCACGGTCAATTCGATCGCCCCTCGCTTGGGTAGCCATTCGCCGTCGCGCAACACCGCTCTGACGCCGCGCAATGCGATAGGCACGACAGGCCGGCCCGCCACGCATGCCGCGCGAAACGCGCCGAGGTGAAATGCCCCGAGCCCAGCCGCCGGCCCGAAGGTGCCTTCGGGGAAGTAGACGAGAGTTTCCCTCCCCGCGCTGCGCTCGATTCGCGCCTCGTCTTCGACGCTTTGCTGGTAATTCGCACGCTCGACGAAGCGCGTGCCGAGCCTTCGAAGAAGGTGTCCCACGAAGAGGCGGCCGGCCAACTCCCGCTTGGCGACGAAGTGCGCGGGGTGCGGCAGCCACGCCATCAGGACGATGCTGTCGAGATAGCTCGTGTGATTGACGGCAACGATCGACGCGGACGATGGAAACGACGAAGGTGCGCCCGCGATTTCGGGGGATAGGCCGGTCAAGCGCAGAAAGAGGCGAGCCCCGCGCGCAGCCGTGCGCCAGTTCTGCGCTTCGTTTTTGCTCAATGCCACCCGGCAATACACGACGAATGCGATCAAGACGGCAAGGGCCCAGCACCACAACCCGAAGTCCAGCGATCCCATGTGCCGGCCTGCACGGCGCAACAGCGACTTCGCGCTGCCGGCCGCGACTGCCGACCATTGCCGCCATGGCGGAGGCGGCGCGCTCGTTTCCTCCAGCGTTCGATGATCGTGCTCCGATTGCTCGAACTGCTCGAGCATCGCGGCATGCTGAATCTTTCCGCCGGGCGTTTTGGGAATGGCGCCCGGCGCGACGAGTATGACGCGCTCGGCCGGTGCGCCGAAGCAGGCGATCGTCGTCGCATTGATGCGCTCCACTAACCGGGTACGCACGACGGTATCCGCTTGGGCCGTTTCGGCGAAAATCACGACGCGTTGCGTGCCGTCGTCTGGATCGGCTGCGCCGCATACGGCAACCCCGCCGAGAATCGCGTCCGGTAGCCGGCCGATCGCATCTTCCAGTTCGTACGGAAAGAAGTGACGGCCGGCGCGAATGATCATATCTTTGACGCGGCCGGTGACGAACAACTCGCCGCCGGCTACGTATCCGAGATCGCCGCTGTCGGCCCACTCGCCATCCATCAAACGCGCGCTCTGGTCGGGGTTCCGATAGTAGCCGCGCGTCATGCAGGCACCTCGAAATTCGATTTTGCCTACGTGACGCTCCGGCAAGGCCAAGCCCTGATCGTCGACGATGCGCAGCTCCGAACCCGCCAGCACGGCTCCGCAAGAGACGACTTCGATGGCGCTGTCATCGTTTCGTGCAGGCACGGCCTGTCGTTCGCGCGCAAGCGGCGCTCTCGATACTTCATCGGTTGCGAGTCCTCGTCCCGGCAGCGGAATTGTCAGCGCGAGCGTGTTTTCGGCAAGACCATAGACGGGCGTGATGGCGCCCGCGTCGAACCGCGCCATGCGCATGCGCTCGGCAAACGCACGCATCGTTTTGGGACTGACGGGCTCGGCGCCGCAAACGGCCAGACGCAAAGACGACAAGTCGATACCGTCGAGCGCTGCATCCGCTAGATGGCGAGCGCACCGATCGTAAGCGAAATTCGGCGCGGCCGTGATGGTTCCGCGGTGGCGCGAGATCATGCGCAACCATGTTTCCGGACGCGACAGGAAGGCGAGCGGGGAAGCAATGACGAGCGGTATGCCGAAGTAGAGCGGCGCAAGCCAAGCGGCGATCAGCCCCATGTTGTGCGAGAGGGGGAGCCAACTCACTAGCACGTCGTCGGGCCGCACTTCGATGCGCGCGCCCATCGCGCGTATATTGGCCAGCAAGTTGGCATGCGTGAGGATCACACCCTTAGGCAGACCGGTGCTGCCGGACGTGTACTGCAACATCGCCACGTCGTCGGCATGGACGCTCACCGCGGCAGGCAACGATAGCGCGGGGATGTGCTCGGTTGTCAGGACGTGGCGCAATGTCGGTACCCGTGCGCCGAGCAGACGCCCGACCGTCTTGACCGGATCGAATACGACGAGCGCTTTGACTTGCGCGTTCGTCAGCAAGGTGGCGTATCGCTCGACGTGCTCGCCGAGTTGGCTCGCACGCATGGGCGGGTAGATCGGAACGGGAACCGCGCCGCACAGCAGCGCGGCCACGAATGTGACGAAAAAGTCCGTGCCGGTAGGCAGCATCAAGGCGATCGTGTCGCCGGCATCGATCCCGAGCGATCGCAGGCCGCCGGCGGCGCGCATGGCGCGCTCGCGCAAGTCGCCATAGCATATCGGCGATTCGGTCGCACCGTCCGCTTCGATCAAGACGATATGCGTTCTTTCGGGGTGTTCGTCGGCGTGCCAATGCAGCGCTTCGACGAGCGTAGCCGCATGCAGAGGAACCGATAGTTCGGCCGTAGCATCTGGGGATTTTGCAGGCGTGGCAGCCGGCGGTCGTGCGGCCGGCTTCGCCCCGACAGGCTCGCGCCGAGTTTCGCCCGTCAACAGCCCGAGCATATCGGCGGGCGTGGCGGCGGAGGTAAACGCTGCCAGCGGCAATTGGCAAGCGAATTCGCTTTCGATGCGGCTCAGCAATTCGGCGCGCGCAAGGCTGTCGAAGCCCAGGTCGCGCTCGAAGTCCGAATCGAGCATGGGTTCGCCATACCCGCTCGCGTCGCCGTGCAGTTCGCGACTGAGCGCGCGGACGATTGCGAGCAACCTTGCGTCGGTTTCGGCGCCGTTGGCAGGCGGCCGCGTTGGTTCGGTATCCATCTGTGTCCATCGCCCCGACGTTACCTTTATCGATTGTTTTCCGTTCCCGCGGTGGCCGGCTTGACGTCGATCAATGCATGCGCATGACGACGATCGGGCCGGTCGGAATGGGCTGTGCTGGGGGCGACGCCTTTCCGGCCCGCCGCATGCGGCGGCGTCCGTGATACCTTGCCGGTCGTCGCTTGGCGAATGCGTGCGCGTGTCGGCGATGGCCGTCAGGGGAAACATAGAAATGCGCTTATCGAAAGTCGATCTCAATCTTTTCGTCGTGTTCGAAGCGGTTTACCGAACGCGCAACCTGACGCGCGCGGCCGAGGCGCTGTTCATCACGCAGCCCGCCGTCAGCAATGCGCTGGCGCGGATGCGCCGGGCGTTCGACGATCGCTTGTTCGTCAGCACGCCGGCGGGCATGGTGCCGACGCCCGTGGCGGAAAACATCGTCGGGCGCGTGCGCGAAGCGCTGCAATTGCTCGATTCGAGCACGCACGCGGGCGGACGTTTCGATCCCGCTTCCTCCGAACGGACGTTTCGTCTGAGCATGACAGACCTGACCGAGGCGCTGTTGCTTCCCGCGTTGGAGGAAGTATTGCAGCGGCTCGCCCCCGGCGTGCGGATCGAAAGCTACCTCACGACGCGCCGGGACGTGCCCGAGGCGCTCGCAAGCGGTGCGGTCAATCTCGCCATCGACGCGCCGCTCATCGACGATCCCTACCTGGAACAGGCGCCGCTGGGCCGCGACCGCTACGCTTGCATGCTGCGGCCCGATCATCCCTATCGGAAGAAGAAGCTGACGCTCGACGATTACTTGGCCTTCGGTCACATTCATGTCTCGAGTCGTCCGCAGGGCCCCGGTCTCGTCGATGCCGAATTGAACCGGCTCGGCGTGCGCCGATCGATCAAGACGCGCGTTCAGCACTACTTGGTTGCGCCGTTGATCGCCATGCGCACCGATCTCGCGCTCACGGCGCCGCTCGTGCTGCTGCAGCGATACGACGCGCGCATTCTCGAATTACCGTTCGAGTTGCCCGAACTCGAATGGCATTGCTACTGGCACCGAAGCGCGACGGCCGACCCGGCTCATCTGTGGCTGCGCGAGCAAGTCGGTCGCTTGATGCGCGAAATGAATCGGTAGAAATGCGAGGAAAGCCGACCGGCCCGTCGGCGGACCGTCTACGCCCGAGGCCGAGGTGTCACTAAGACTTATTGCGGGGTATTACGACAATAAACTTTGTGAATGCTTCGCCGATGAGTATTCTCCTAGGCGGAGAGGGGACGAGGACGACATGGCGGAACTCTATTTCGTGCGGCACGGTCAGGCATCTTTCGGCGCCGAGAACTACGACGAACTATCGCCGTCGGGGCGCACGCAGTCTCGCTGGCTAGGCGAGTACTTCGCGCAGGCGGGACTGCGGTTCGACCGTATCGTGACCGGGACGATGCGGCGTCATCGACAAACCGCGGACGAGATCGTCGCAGGAATGGGCGGCCCGCAGGCCGACGCCGTGCGAGACGCCGGTTTGAACGAATACGATTTCGGCGCCCTGTTCGCCGCGATGGGCGAAGCGAGTTTGCCGGTATCGGGTGCGGCGTCGCCTGACCTTACGGCACACGGCGTGGCGTCTCATGTCTCTTCGACGGACGCAAAAAAAGCCTTTTACCGCACGCTCAAGCAGGTCCTGCAACTTTGGGCCGAGGCGCGGTTGCCGGGTCCCGTGCCCGAAACGTGGGTCGAATTCCAAGCGCGCGTGCGGCACGCTCGCTCGAACCTTCAGCGAGGCAGCGGCAAACGCGTGCTCGTCGTCAGTTCGGGCGGCCCGATCGCGGTCACGGCGCAGCAAGTCTTGCAAGCGCCCGATGCAACGGCGATCGCGCTGAACATGCAGATCCGCAACAGCAGCGTGTGCCAGTACGTCTTCAACGAGGCAGCGATGTCGTTGGTTTCCTTCAACGCCGTGCCGCACCTCGAACATGCGCACCGGCGCGAACTCGTTACTTACGGTTGAACCGATCGGATGCTCGCTACGTCATGAACGCTAGTTTTCAATTCGACATCGAAGATCTGACACGCTACTTGACCGCACACGTCGGCGGCTTCGAGGGGCCCATGACCGTCGAGAAATTCGCGGGCGGCCAATCGAATCCGACCTATTTGCTGAAGGCGCGCAGCGGCAGCTACGTGCTGCGGCGTCAGCCGCCGGGCGTGCTGCTCAAATCGGCCCATGCCGTCGATCGCGAATTTCGCGTGCTGTCCGCGCTTGCCGCGACGAACGTGCCGGTTGCACGAGCCTTCCACCTTTGCACGGATACCGCCGTCATCGGCAGCCTGTTCTACGTGATGAGTTACGAAGAAGGGCGGATCTTTTGGAATCCGGCGCTGCCGGAAGTGCCGCTCGAGCAACGCGGCGCGATCTACGACGCAATCGTCGGCACGATGGCGGCGTTGCATGAGGTCGACATCGAGGCGGTCGGGTTGTCGGATTACGGAAAGCCGGGTAATTACTTTGCACGGCAGATAGACGTATGGACGCGGCAATACCGCGCGGCGCAGACCGAGCAATCGGACGCGATGGAGGCGCTGATCGCCTGGTTGCCGGCGCGCTGCCCCGACGAGCACGGCAGGCCCTCGCTCGTGCACGGCGATTTCCGCATCGACAACCTCATCTTCATGCCCGACGCGCCGCGCGTTCGTGCCGTGCTCGATTGGGAGTTGTCCACGCTCGGCAATCCGCTCGCCGATATCGCGTACTTCTGCATGTGTTTGCGCCTTCCTCCGCGCGGCCACATCTTGGGGCTCGAGGGGCTGAATCGAGGCGAGATCGGCGTACCCGACGAAGCGGCGATCGTCGATCGCTATTGCGCGTTGCGCGGCATTGCGGCCATCGAAAACTGGAATTTCTACTTGGCGTTCAGCTTCTTTCGGCTCGCTTCGATCGCTCAAGGCGTAAAAAAGCGCGCGCTTGGCGGTAATGCGTCCAGCGAGCGCGCAGGCCAAGTGGGCAGCATGGTGGGCGCGCTGGCGCAGATGGGCGTCACGCTGACTTGATCGGGCGCGGCCACTGCCACGCACGCTGGCGGTGCGGCGCGTCGACGACTTCAAATCGAATCGATGGAGATGACGATGGACTTCGCATATAGCCCGAAGGTGGAAGCATTGCGCGCGCAGGTTCGTGCGTTCATGGACGCGCACATCGTGCCGCGTATTCGTCAATGGAACGAAGAAGTGAGTGCCGGCCAATATCCGGTTTCATTCATGGAGGCGCTGAAGGCGCGCGCACGCGACGAGGGCTTGTGGAATCTTTTCCTTCCGCACCTGCGCGACGACGAGCCCGGCACGCGCTTGACGAATCTCGAATACGCGCCGCTCGCCGAAATCATGGGGCGGGTAGCCTGGGCGCCGGAGGTGTTCAACTGCAATGCGCCGGACACGGGCAACATGGAGTTGCTTCATATGTTCGCCACACCGGATCAACGCAAAGTCTGGCTCGAGCCGCTGCTCGACGGCGAGATCCGCTCGGCATTCGCCATGACGGAGCCTGCCGTCGCGTCGTCGGACGCGACGAACATCACGACGTCGATTCGCCGCGACGGCGGCGACTACGTCATCGACGGGAGAAAGTGGTTCATCACGAATGCCGCGCATCCTAATTGCAAGCTCTTTATCGTCATGGGCAAGACGAACCCGGATGCGCCGAGCCATCGGCAGCAAAGCATGATCCTCGTGCCGAGGGACACGCCCGGCGTCAAAGTGGTTCGCAATATCGCCGTCGTCAACCACGTCGCGCCGGAAGGCCACTGCGAGATCGAATTCAAGGGCGTGCGTGTGCCGCAAGCGAATCTGCTCGGCGAAGAGGGCGGTGGGTTCGCGCTCGCGCAAGCGCGGCTCGGTCCGGGGCGGATTCATCACTGCATGCGCTCCATCGGCGCCGCGGAGTTGGCGCTCGAGTTGATGGTCGAGCGCGCGCAAGCGCGTACCGCGTTCGGCAAAAAACTACACGAGCAAGGGACGATCGGCGAATGGATCGCCAAGTCGCGTATCGAAATCGATCAGGCGCGGCTGCTGGTGCTGAAAGCCGCATGGATGATCGACAACGTGGGTGCGAAGGCGGCGCGTAAGGAGATCTCGATGATCAAGGCGCTCGTGCCGAGCGTGCACACGGCCGTTTGCGACCGCGCCATGCAAGTATTCGGTGCGATGGGGCTGAGCCCTGACACGCCGCTGGCCGATCACTGGACGTGGGGACGTGCATTGCGGTTCGCCGACGGCCCGGACGAAGTCCATCTGCAAAGCATCGCGAGGATGGAAGTCCGTGAACGGCGCTGCGAGCCTAGTGTCGACAATCCGTATTTGACGCCGCCGGTGTCGGATTGATCGTTGGCGCGAGCGATCCCGTTACGCTTTCGCTCATAGAATCGCCGGCGCTTTCGAAATTGCCGAAGTTGCCGACGTCTGTGGACGTTCGTCACTCCCCGATCCACGATCCGCGCAGATCGCTGTCGTAAAGCAGTTGTAGCAGCGTTCCGGCCGGACGGCTGAGCCGCTTGCCGGCGAGCGCGATGAATTCGACGTCGGGCAGCGGCGGAAGGCTAGCGGCATTGACGGGTTGCGAAAGCCCGCGTGCCGATAGGTACTGCGCCCGAACGGTAATGCCGAGCCCCCCGCGCGCCGCGGCGACGCAGCCCGAATGGCTGCTGCTCGTACAGACGACCTGCCAGCGAAAATCCGTTTGCGCGAGCGTGTCGAGCACGACGGCGCGCGTCACGCTGGGCTCGGCGACGAGAATGAGGGGAAGCGGCTGATCGAGATCGACGCGCGTGCCCGTGCGCGCGATCCATTCGAGCCGCCCCGTGAAAAGCGGCACGCCGCGCTTATCGCCGAGCCGCCGCTTGCCGATCAGCAGATCGATAGAGCCCGCATCGAGTAATTCGTAGAGCTTCCCGGTCATGCCGATCGTGATTTCGAGCTCGACATCGGGATGCGCGTTCCGAAAGGCCGCCAGAACGGTCGGTAACGGACCGAGGGCGATGTCGTCGGACGAGCCCAGACGCACGCGGCCCTTCAAGCGAGGGCCGCGAAACTGCGACTGAGCGCGGTTCATCGCTTGCAGGATGACGCCGGCATGCACGAGCATCGCCTCGCCGTCGGCCGTCATCGCGACCGAGTGCGTGTCGCGCACGAGCAAGCGTCTGCCGACCGCCGCTTCGAGACGGCGGATATGTTCGCTGACGCTCGACTGAGTCAAGTCCAACCGGCGCGCCGCCTCGGTGAAACTGCGGCACGCCGTGACGGTCGCGAACGTGTTTAACCAGATGGGATTGAGCATGGCGCATTGTTATCGGCAATGTCGATAACAGTCAATGCCGCTAGCGGGGTTCTCGATAGAAACCGATTCCAATATGATGCTTGGATTAAGTTTCCGGTCATTGCGCCCGCTCGTCGGGCAGGCGCACTAGAGCGCTTCGTATGAACAAGGATTCGTCCCACACAGCGCTGCTTTGGATCGTCGCCGCGGGCTTTTTCATGCAGGCGCTCGATACGACGATCGTCAACACCGCGCTGCCTTCGATTGCCCATAGCCTCGGCGTCAAGCCGTTGGCGATGCAGTCGGCCATCGTGGCTTACACGCTGACGATGGCCATGTTGACGCCGGCCTCGGGTTGGTTGGCCGATCGCTTCGGCACGCGTCGCGTGTACTTTTCCGCCATTTTGATCTTCGTGCTCGGCTCGCTCTGCTGCGCGGGCGCGCATACGCTCACCGAGCTCGTGGTCGCGCGTGTGTTGCAGGGCGTCGGCGGATCGATGCTGCTGCCCATCGGGCGGCTGGCGGTGTTGAGAAGCGTGCGCGGCGAGCAGTACGTGTCCGCCCTCGCCATGATTTCCATTGCGGGGCAGGTGGGACCGATCGTCGGGCCGACGCTCGGCGGCTGGTTCGTCGAAGCGGTCTCGTGGCATTGGATTTTCTTGATCAACGTGCCGATCGGTGCGATCGGGCTGGCGGCGGTTCAGCGTTATTTGCCGCAGGCGACGGGCGCTGCTGCGCCACCGTTCGATTGGGTCGGCTGCTCGCTTTTGTCGTTGTGCATGATCGCGTTTTCGCTCGCGGTCGACGTGCCGTTCGAATCGCATCGCGCCGCGTGGGCGACGGCGCTTTTCGTGCTCGGCCTCGCCGCTGCGCTCGCTTATGTGCCGTATGCGCGGCGGCGGCGCGATCCTCTGTTCAAATTGTCGCTGTTCAGCGAGCCGAATTTCAGTGTCGGGTTGACCGGCAATCTCGTCTGCCGGATCGGATCGAGCGCTGTGCCCTTTCTCGTGCCGTTGCTGATGCAGCTTCAACTCGGCTACACGCCGTTGCAATCGGGTTTGATGATGTTGCCGGCCGCGCTCGCGGGCGCAGCAGCGAAGCAATGGATAGCGCCGTTGGTTCGGCGCTACGGTTACGACACGTTCTTGCTGGTCAATACGCTGATCGTCGGCGGATCGATCGTGGCGTTCGCGTCGATTTCGCCCGGCACACCGATCGTCGTCGAAGGCCTGATTCTCGCTACCTTCGGGGCGGCCAATTCGATGCAGTTCGCGGCGATGAATAGCGTCACGCTCAAAGGGTTGTCGATCGAGGACGCCGGGGGCGGAAACAGCTTGTTTTCGATGGTGCAGATGCTCGCGATGGGCTTGGGCGTATCGATCGGCGGTGCGCTCGTGAAGATGTTTTCCGATCAATCGGCGGCGACCATCCTAGGCTTCCGGATGAGCTTCGTTTGCGTAGGCGCCATCACGCTCGGCTCCGCGCTGATTTTTCGCCGGATCAGGGAAGCACCGGCCGTCGCCCCGATCGCAAGCCAAGGTCAAGCTCAAGCGGCTGCGAGCGGGCGATAAGCGTCGAGCGGCACGCCGAAAACGCGCTTCGTCGGATAGAGCAGATTCGTTACCGCGCTGCGCCGCTGTTCCCTGGGTACGGTCGTTGCGCGCTCTCGTCGGCGGCCGCGAACACCGGCCCTGGGCTGCGAAACGGTGCTTGATCATTGGGAGAGCCGAATGAAACGACGGGCGACGACGCGTTTAGGTCTTGGTTTAGGGCTTGGCTGCTCTCTCATTCTGGCGGCGAGCGGGGCGTGGAGCCAGGCGAGTTCGAGTACGGCGCGGCCGAAGTCCGTTCCGCCGGAGAGCCTGTCGACACCTTCAAAAGGCTTGGGCGTTAGTGACAGTGTGCTTACGGCGCGCGCGAAAATCGCGCTGATGCGCGCCGATCACATCGATTCGAACGATGTGCATGTCAGTACCTCGGGTGGCGTGGTGAAGCTAGAAGGGCACGTTTCGACCGCGGAGCAAAAGCAAAAGGCGGGCGACACGGTTCAGAGCCTAGACGGGGTGACTGCCGTCCAGAACGACCTCGTGGTAGGCGGAGGCGAAAAGTAGAACGCTTTGCGGATTCAAACGCGGGGTACATCCCTGCGTCGTTTCGAGAGACGTTCATCCGGGGATCGCCCAGCCGCCAGCGGATCGGGAACATTTTTTGCGCCCCGATGGCATTGATCCGGCGCGGCACGCTGCGAGGCGGTGCGCTCCGTTATTCAAACCGTCACCGAGGGAGCGGTCGTGACCACCCAGCCCACCCCATCCAGTCCGATGCGTGTCGTCAACGCGCTGTCCGTGGCCTTTTGCGGGCTTACCGCCATTTATCTGCTTGCCGGCGGCGCATGGCTGCTCGCGATCGGAGGTTCGCCGTACTACGTCGCAACCGGTCTCGTGCTGCTCGTCGTCGCATGGCTCATCGGGCGGCGGCATCCGGCCGCCTTTCTGCTCTATGCACTCGTGTTGATCGGCACGGCCGGGTGGGGGCTCTGGGAATCGGGCCCGGACTTTTGGGCTCTGGTGCCGCGATCCGACGTGCTCGTCATCTTCGGCTTATGGCTGCTGCTCGTCGTCAGCCCTTCGTTGATTCCGCCGCGCGGCCTGGCCGTCGGCGCGTTGTTGGGGGCGCTCGTGATTTGGGGTGTCGTGCTCGGCTATGCGGTGTTCAACGATCCGCAGACGATCAACGGCACGTTCAGCGCCCAAAACGCGCAGAGCGCACCGGTTGCCGCAAGCGACGCCGACGCCGCGGATTGGCCCGCTTACGGCCGCACGCAACAAGGCACGCGCTATTCGCCGCTCGCGCAGATCACGCCCGAGAACGTCAAGAACTTGCAGGTGGCATGGACGTTCCGGACGGGCGACATGAAAGGGCCCAACGATCCCGTCGAAATTACGAATGAAGTCACGCCGCTGAAAATCGGCAGCTTGCTTTATCTATGCTCGCCGCACCAAATTTTATTCGCGCTCGATGCGCAGACCGGCAAGCTGAAGTGGAAGTTCGATCCGAAGCTCAAGGCCGATCCGTCGTTCCAGCACGTGACTTGCCGAGGCGTGTCGTATGTGGATCTTTCGGCGGCGGCAAATGAAGCATCGAATACTGCGGCATCGGCAAGCGCTGCGCCGGCGACACCGGCCGCTTGCACACGCCGCGTTCTGCTGCCCGTCAACGACGGCCATCTTTACGCCCTCGATGCCGAAACGGGACAGCGTTGCGCCGACTTCGCGGACAACGGCGACCTCGATCTCCAGCACAACGAGCCGGTCACGACGCCGGGCATGTACGAGCCGACTTCGCCACCCGTAGTGACGAGCAAGATCATCGTCGTGGCCGGTTCGGTAGAGGACAACTTCTCGACGCGCGAGCCCTCTGGCGTGATCCGAGGCTTCGACGTGCGTACGGGCAAACTGCTGTGGATTTTCGATCCGGGCGCGCAAGACCCGAACGCCATGCCCGGCCCAGGGCAGCACTACAGCTGGAATTCGCCGAATTCATGGGCGCCGGCCGCCTACGATCCGACGCTCGACCTGGTTTATCTGCCGATGGGCGTGTCGACCCCGGACATCTGGGGAGGCAGCCGCACGCCGCTGCAGGAACGCTATGCGAGCGGCCTGCTGGCGCTGAATGCATCGACGGGCAAGCTCGCATGGTTCTATCAGAGCACTCACCATGATCTTTGGGATATGGATCAGCCCTCGCAGCCGACGATCGCCGACATCACGGGCCAAGACGGCAAGGCGATCCCTGTCGTCTACGCACCCGCGAAGACGGGCAACCTCTACGTGCTCGACCGGCGCACGGGCAAGCCCGTCGTACCCGCGCCCGAGCGCGCGGTGCCGCAGGGGGCCGCGCCGGGCGATCGTCTGTCGCCGACGCAGCCGTTCTCGGCGCTGACGTTCCGCCCGGACCGCAATCTGTCCGGCGCGGACATGTGGGGCGCGACGATGTACGACCAACTCGTCTGCCGCGTCATGTTCCATCGGCTGCGGTACGACGGCATCTATACGCCGCCGTCGCTTCAGGGCACGCTCGTGTTCCCGGGCAACCTAGGCATGTTCGAGTGGGGCGGCATTGCGGTCGATACCGACCGTCAGATCGCCATCGCCAATCCGATCGCTTTGCCGTTCGTTTCGCGGCTCATCCCGCGAGGCCCGGGCAATCCGATGGAGCCGATAGCCGGGGCAAAAGGCAGCGGCACCGAAGCGGGCGTACAGCCCCAATACGGCGTGCCGTTCGGCGTGACATTGAATCCGTTCCTCTCGCCGTTCGGTCTGCCGTGCAAGCAGCCCGCGTGGGGGTATATGTCCGCGATCGACTTGAAGACGAACAAAATCGTCTGGAAGAAACGCATCGGCACCACGCGCGACAGCTCGCCCATTCCTCTGCCGTTCAAGCTCGGCATGCCGATGCTGGGCGGCCCGATCGTGACCGCGGGCGGCGTCGCGTTCATCGGCGCGACGGCCGACAATTACATCCGCGGCTTCGACGTCGCCAACGGCAAGGAGCTATGGCGCGCTCGCTTGCCGGCCGGCGGTCAGGCCACGCCGATGACGTATTCCGTGAACGGCCGCCAGTATGTGGTGATCGCCGCGGGCGGCCACGGCTCGTTCGGGACCAAGCTCGGCGATTATGTGGTCGCCTATGCGCTGCCGAACCAGTAAGAATCATTGAGCCGCGCCGGCGCGCGGCGCTTCAGTGTTCCCACGGCGCCGCGCCGGGCTCCGAATTTTTGCCATAGCGGTGCCGCGCGGCGCGGACGACATCGGCATCGATCCCGCCATCGTCCGCGAGTGCTTTCAATGCGGCGACTACGATATTCGCGCGATCTACTTCGAAGAATGCGCGCAGCGCTTGGCGCGTATCGCTGCGGCCGAAGCCGTCGGTGCCCAGCGTAACGTACCGGCGCGGCACGTAGGCGCGGATGAGTTCCGGCACGGCGCGCACGTAGTCGGTCGCCGCGACGATCGGCCCGCTCGATGCGGCGAGCGCGGCCGTGACATAGGGCGTGACTTCGGTGTCGCCGAGGCGCGATTGCCGCTCGGCGGCCATGCCGTCGCGCTGCAGCTCGGTGTAGCTCGTCGCGCTCCATACGGCGGCATCGATGCCCCAATCGTCTTTCAACATGCGCTGGGCAGCGATCGCTTCGCCGAGGATCGCTCCCGAGCCCAGCAACTGCACGCGTGCGGTTTTCTGCGCCGTCGCCGACAGCGGATACAGTCCCTTCAAGATGCCTTGCCGCAACGCATCGGCATTGCCGCCGGGTGCGGATGGCTGCGCGTAGTTCTCGTTCATGACCGTCACGTAATAGAACACGTCGCGCTGGTCTTCGACCATTTCGCGCATGCCTGCATCGACGATCGTCGCGACTTCGTAGGCGAATGCGGGATCGTAGGCGCGGCAGTTCGGAATCGTCGACGCAGCGAGGTGGCTGCCGCCGTCCTGATGCTGCAGGCCTTCGCCTCCGAGCGTCGTGCGGCCCGCCGTCGCGCCGACGAGGAACCCGCGCGAGCGTTGGTCGGCGGCGGCCCAAATCAAATCGCCGATACGCTGAAAGCCGAACATCGAGTAGTAGAGGTAGAACGGCAGCATCGGCAGATCGTGGACGCTGTATGAAGTCGCCGCCGCAATCCACGACGAGATCGCGCCGGCTTCGGAGATCCCTTCTTCGAGAATCTGCCCGCGCGTGTCTTCGCGGTAATAGAGCATGGAGCCCAGGTCTTCCGGTTCGTAGCGTTGCCCGAGCGGCGAATAGATGCCGACTTGCCGAAACATGTTCGCCATGCCGAACGTGCGTGCTTCGTCGGCGACGATCGGAACGACGCGTGCACCGATTTCGCTGTCCTTCAAGAGCGCCGTGAGTATGCGCACGAGCGCCATCGTCGTCGACATCGCCCGTCCGTCGGCCTCGAGCGCGAATGCTCCCCAGGATTGCATCGAAGGGACGGTCAGCCCCTTCGATGCCGCTATCCGCCTTCTGGGCAGATAGCCTCCCAAGGCAGCCCGGCGTGCATGCAGATAGTGCATTTCGGGGCTGTCTTCCTTCGGCTTGTAAAAGTTCAGCTGTTCGACTTCGTCGTCGGACAGCGGCACACGAAAGCGATCGCGGAACGCTTTGAGATCGTCGAGTTCGAGCTTCTTTTGCTGGTGCGTCGTCATTCTGCCTTGGCCCGCCGCACCCATGCCGAAGCCCTTCATCGTCTTGGCCAGCACGACGGTGGGCCGACCTTTATGTTCGAGCGCGCGAGCGTATGCCGCATGCAGCTTGCGCGCGTCATGGCCGCCGCGTCGCAAGCGGTCGATTTCCGTATCGGTGAGGTGGGCGGCGAGCGTAGCGAGCGCAGGATCCCGGCTGAAGAAGCGCGAGCGATTGTAGGCGCCGTCGTTTGCCGAGAACGTTTGGAACTGGCCGTCCACGGTATCGGCGAACGCGCGGGCCAGCGCGTTCGCATGATCGCGTGCGAACAGCGGATCCCAATCGGAGCCCCAGAGCACTTTGATCACGTTCCAGCCCGCGCCGGCGAATTGCGCCTCGAGCTCGTCGATCACTCGGCCGTTGCCGCGCACAGGGCCATCGAGCCGCTGCAAGTTGCAGTTGATGACGAAGACCAGGTTGTCGAGCCCTTCGCGCGCCGCGAGCGAGAGCGCGCCGAGCGATTCGGGTTCGTCCATTTCGCCATCGCCGAAAAAACCCCATACCGTGCGGCCTTCGGTGTGAGCGAGCCCTCGGTTTTGCAAGTAGCGCATGAAGCGCGCTTGGTAAATCGCGTTGATGGGACCGATGCCCATCGAGCCGGTGGGGAATTGCCAGAAATCGGGCATGAGCCACGGGTGCGGATACGAGCACAGTCCCGGGCCCGCGATTTCACGTCGGTAGTGCCGAAGCTGATCTTCGGTCAGGAATCCTTCGAGATACGCGCGCGCGTAGACGCCCGGCGACGAATGCGGCTGGAAGTAGACGAGATCGCCGCCGGAGCCCGGACTGCCGTCGGCTTCCGGCGATGATGCCCGGAAGAAATGATTGAAGCCGACTTCGAACAAGTCGCACGCCGAGGCATAGCTGGCGATATGGCCGCCGAGCTCGCCGTAGGCTCGATTGGCGCGTACCACCATTGCGAGCGCGTTCCAGCGCAGTGCGGCAGAGAGCCTGGCTTCGACTTCGAGATCGCCGGGATAGGGCGGTTGCTCGTGAACGGGGATGGTGTTCACGTAAGGGGTGACGTGTGCTCTTGCCGGCGACAGTCCGCATCGATCGGCATGATCGGCCAGGCGATCGAGCAGATACTGCCCGCGCGCTTTGCCGGCGTGCGCGACGACGGCATCGAGGGCTTCCAGCCATTCGGCCGTTTCCCCAGCGTCCGTATCGGCCCGAGCCGATACGGCGCGCTCTCTTTCCTCCAGCCCGCTCGATAAATCCGTCATCGCCTGTCTCCCGCACGTGGGCTCGTTCGTTTGCGCCAATGAGATCGATGCTACCTGCGGGGCCACAAAATTTGCCTCTCATTTTGCTGGGATTTTGTCGATCGGTAGTGTAAAAATTCCGGTTATGACCGTTTATTCGGAATGTTAGCGATGAGCGTAAACCCCAGGCGGCTCGACCGCATCGACATCGGCATCCTCAACCAGCTCCAGCAGAACGCACGCATCACGAATGCGGAACTGGCGCGCGCCGTCAACCTATCGACGACGCCCTGCTTCAATCGCGTGCGCGCACTGGAGAAGCTGGGCCTGTTCAAGCAGCAAGTCACGCTGCTCGATCCCGAACCGCTCGGGCTCAGCATCAACGTATTCATTCAGGTCAGCCTCGAGAAGCAGGTCGAGCACGCGTTGCAGCGCTTTGAGCAAGCGATCTCGGAGCAGCCGGAAGTGATGGAGTGCTATCTGATGTCGGGCGACGCGGACTATCTGCTGCGCGTGGTGATGCCCGACATGCGCGCGCTCGAACGCTTCATCATCGAGCGCCTCACGACCATTGAGGGCGTGTCGAACATCCGCTCGAGTTTTGCGCTCAAGCAAGTGCGGTACAAGACCGCGCTGCCTTTGCCGACGGCAGGGCTTACCCTCGTCGACCCGGACGAGAAAACGACGGAATGGGAATAGAGCGTCTATGCGGTGAAAAGCGCCGCCCGGGCGAGCCGAAGTACGCGTAGCATCGTCGGATTTCCAACAACGACCGCACCTCATGGACGACCGCCATCCCAATGCGAACCTCGTGGTTCGCTTCTACGAAGCGTTTCAGAGGCTCGATGCCGAGGCGATGGCGCGATGCTACGCCGACGACGTCGTATTTTCCGATCCCGTCTTCGGCGAGCTTCATGGCGCTGCCGCAGGCGATATGTGGCGCATGTTGACGCGGCGTGCGCAGGACTTTTCGTTGACGTTTGCCGGCATCGAGGCCGACGATCGTTCGGGCCGCGCGTCGTGGACCGCCACCTACGTATTCAGCCGAACGGGCCGAACCGTAGTGAACCGAATCAGCGCGCGGTTCACGTTCCGCGATGGGCTGATCGCCGAACATCGGGACTCGTTCGATCTATGGCGATGGGCGCGTCAAGCGCTCGGGCTGAAGGGGCTGCTGCTCGGTTGGACGCCGCTCGTGCAGCGTGCCGTTCGCGCTCAGGCGAGAAAGGCGCTCGAGGCGTACCGGGCTAATCCGCACCGTTAGCGGCGGGCGGCAGGGCGCCTTCCCACACGCTTTCGTCTTTCAGATCGATGCCCGTGAGCTTCCGGCTGCGCGCGGCGTCGAGCAGATGCACGAGCTTGAAGGCGGCCGCCTCATAGACGAGCCCCTCGGGGCGCACGTTCGAAATGCAGTTGCGTTGCGCGTCGGTGCGGCCGACGGCAGGCGCGTACGTCAAGTACACGCCGAGGCTTGCCGGAGAGCTGAGCCCAGGCCGTTCGCCGATGAGCACGGCTACCATTGCCGCGTTCATCAACTGGCCGATGGCGTCGCCGATCGCGACGCGCGCTTGCGTGGCGATGACGATCGAGCCGACATGCCAGCCGTTCAAACGTGCAATCGTTCGATCGATCAATGGAATGGCATGCAGCGCGGCTGCCTGGGACGACAACCCGTCCGCGATGACGAACACGAGATCGGGCTTCTTTTCGGCGGCCGCCGCGTGCCGCGCGAGCTGCGCGGCACTTGATGCATCGAGCTCGCGCCCGAGGTCGGGACGGCGCAAATACTGCTCGCGGCTAAGCGCCGCGCTTCGCACTTCGATCGAATCGAGCGCGCGGCCGTCGAGCTCGCGTTTGAGCGCTTCGGTGTCGAGCGGCGCGTGAACGGCGTCGCGTGCTTGCGCGTGCGCCAAATCGAAGGCGAGCAGCGGCGCGGTCGGCAAGCTCGCGCCCGCGCGCCCGAGCGCGATGCGCGCATCGGTGAACCGGCGAAGCTCATGCCAGGGATTGGCGGCAATGGCCTTTGCGCCGGGCCCGTCCAACGTTTCGTCCGTCATGATGGCATCCAGTCGAGCAGCAGCCGGTTGCGCGACTGATCTTGGATCTGCCCGAACGCATCGGTGATCCGCATCGCTTCCAGCCACGATTCGAATTCGGGCGCACGCTTCAGATCGAGCACACGGCGGATGTAAAGGGCATCGTGAAACGACGTGCTCTGGTAGTTGAGCATGATGTCGTCGGCGCCGGGCACGCCCATGATGAAGTTCGCGTTGGCCGCGCCGAGCAGCGTCAGCAGCGTGTCCATGTCGTCCTGATCGGCTTCGGCGTGGTTCGTGTAGCAAATGTCGCAGCCCATCGGCACGCCCAGCAGTTTTCCGCAGAAGTGATCTTCGAGCCCGGCGCGGATGATCTGCTTGCCGTCGTAGAGATATTCGGGGCCGATGAAGCCGACCACCGTATTCGTCAAAAACGGATTGAATCGCCTGGCTACGGCGTATGCGCGCGCTTCGCACGTTTGCTGATCGACGCCATGATGCGCATTGGCCGAAAGCGCACTGCCTTGGCCGGTTTCGAAGTACATCAGATTCTCGCCGACGGTGCCGCGCTCGAGCGAGAGGCCTGCCTCGTACGCTTCGGCGAGCAGCGACAGAGAGACGCCGAAGCTGGCATTCGCTTTCTCGGTGCCCGCGATCGACTGGAAAATCAGATCGACCGGGGCGCCGCTTTCGATCGCGGCGAGGGTGTTGGTGACGTGCGTGAGCACGCACGTTTGCGTCGGCACCGCATAAGCGCGACGGAACTCGTCCATCATCGTCAGCAGCGAGGTGATGGCGGCAAGCGAATCGGAGGCGGGGTTGATGCCGATCATGGCGTCGCCGCAGCCGTACATCAAGCCGTCGATCATCGAGGCAGCGATGCCTTTGACGTCGTCGGTCGGATGATTCGGCTGCAGGCGCACCGAGAGGCGCCCCGGCAATCCCACTGTATTCCTGAACCGCGTGATCACCGGCCGCTTGCGCGCGACGAGGATCAGATCCTGGTTGCGCATGAGCTTGGATACGGCCGCCACCATCTCTGGGGTGAGGCCGGCGGTGACGCGCGTAAGGGCGGCGGTATCGGTGCTGTCTGCCAGCAACCAATTGCGGAAATCGCCGACGGTAAGGTGCGAGATCTCGGCGAAGGCGTCCGCCGAATGCGTATCGACGATGAGCCGCGTGACTTCGTCGCTTTCGTAAGGTATCAGTGCTTCGTTCAAAAAGGCCGCGAGCGGCGCCTGCGCGAGGGCCATCTTCGCCGCGACGCGCTCTTCCTCCGACGCCGCCGCGAGGCCGGCCAACTCGTCGCCCGAGCGGCGCGGGCTCGCTTTGGCCAGCAGCGTGGCGAGGCTGTCGAAGCGATAGCTGCGTGCGCCGATGATTTCGCGATAGTTCATGCGTGGTCCTTGCGCGCGAGCGAATTGGTTTGTCGATCCTCCTGACGCGGTGCGACGGATGCAAGCACTGCTAAGCGTAATCGGGATAGCGCGGAAGTCAACCGGGTTGCGGGCCGCCGGCCCCAGAGAGCCTGGGCCGGCGTTCTCGCCATGTACGCAAGAGGACCCGTTTCACCCCACCTGTTCGTGCTCCACGCGGTTTCGCCCGCATGCTTTGGCCGCATAGAGCGCTGCGTCGGCGCCCTCCAGCAGCGCCGCGCTTTCGGGCTCGCGGTGCGATCGGCTCGATGCGTGACCGATAGAGATCGTCACGTACGGCGTGCGATCGGACGGTCCGCGCAGTTTCATATCGACGACGGCTTGCCTCATGCGTTCGGCGGTGATCGCGCCGACGCGCGGGTCGCAGGCGGGAAGCACGACGACGAATTCCTCGCCGCCGTACCGGGCGACGAAGTCGGTTTGGCGCGTCAACGCTGCGCTCAGCGCGTGAGCGATCTGCCGCAGGCATTCGTCGCCGGCCAGATGGCCGAACGCGTCGTTGTAGTCCTTGAAGTGGTCGACATCGACGATCAACACGGAAAGGGGGTAGCCCGCCGCCCGCGCGAGCGCGAGTTCGCGCGGGTAACGCTCGTCGAAGTAGGCGCGATTGAAGACGCCTGTCAAGCCGTCGCGCACCGATAGCGCTTGCAGCGTGCGGTGTGCGTCGGCGAGTTGGCGGTAGGTGCGGCTCGTTTCCGACAGGAGCATGGCGAGCACGGCGTTGGCCGATAACATGGAAGCGATGCGCGCCGCGTACCAACCCACGCTGTACCGCGCGCCGGCGCTAAGTGTCAGCGTGAGATCGACGACGCCGGCAAGCAGCGCGACCGCCAGCCAGAGGTCCATGAGCGTGCGCAAGCGTGTGACGAGCGCATAGATGCCGAGCGCCGCGAGGCTGATGACCGAGACCGACATTGTGGCCGGCCCGCGTATCAAATGCCGATAGGGGCCGGCGTTCGAAACGAGGTTGGGCAGTACGTCGCGCGCGGCGATGGCGGCCCAGCACAGTACGATCGAGAGCCCGATCGAGCCGAGAATCGTCACGACGCCGCGCCAATTGCGGCCTTCGTTATTCCCAATGGGCGCGCGCGATCGTGCCGCTAGGGACGCCATGACAGACAGCGCGAACACGGCGCGCCAAAGCAGCCACAGCCAGATCGCCGTTTGGTCGCCGGGAGCGAACAAACCGGTCGCCGAGAACACGCCTGGGTAGACGGCCAAGTGAGCGGCGGCGGTGACGCTCGTAAACGCATAGCCGCTTGCGAGCACTGCGAATACGAATCGGCCCGATACGCGATACTGCGTCCACAGCAGATAAGCGGTGAGCGCTTCCGCGAGGGTCACCGAGGTGACGAAGATCGGCATGAACGGCGCGGCGACCACGCCTTGGACCGTCGAATAGGGCGACACCAAGACGGCGGCGCAAAGCAAAACGGCGGCCGCAACGGCGGCGGCCGATCGTTGCGGCCGAGTAGCGGAAAGTTGAATGAGCGTTGCTTGCATAACATCGAGCGATCGTTGCCACGGGCGCTGGCTCGCCCGGCTCGTCGCATGGGATTCCAATGTACAACGACAAATTTCGGCCGATCTTGAGGGGCGGGAGCGATAAGCCTATGCGATCGCGATCCTGAGCGCTGCCTCTCTCGATTTCTCTCAATGCGTGACGGATAAGAACAAGTAAGCCGCGAACAGCGATAGATGCACCGCCCCTTGCAGGACGGTGGTTCGCCCGGTGCTCAGCGTCAGCGAGCTGACGAACAGCGTGAGCGCCAACAGCACCGTTTCCATTGCGCCGATCCCGAGCATCAGCGGACGCCCTGTCCAAACGAACACCGCGGCCACGGTGGGAATCGTCAGACCGATGCTTGCCAGCGCGGAGCCGAGCGCAAGATTCATGCTCGTTTGCAGGCGGTTCGCCCGGGCGGCGCCGACGGCGGCCAGCCCTTCGGGCAGCAGCACGAGCGCCGCAATCACGATGCCGACCGTGGCGGCCGGTGCGCCGATGTTGATCACGCCCCGTTCGACCGCGGGCGACAGCAGTTTCGCCAATAGCACGACGGCGACGAGGCTGACGAACAGCAGCCCCAGACTCGTCAGCGCCACGCGGCTGCTCGGCGGCACGGCGTGCGTATTCTCGTCTTCTGCCCCGGCGGCCAGGAAATAGCCGCGATGCCGAACCGTCTGCACGAACACGAACACCCCATACAGCACGAGCGACGATACGCCGGCAAACGCCAGTTGCGAAGTGGACAGTTGCGGACCGGGCATGGCGCTCAGGTAATTGGGCATCACGAGCGACAGTACCGACAGCGACGCCAGCACCGCCAGCGCCTTGCTCGCGCCGAGACCTTGGAAATCCTGTTCTCCGTGCTTCCAGCCGCCGACGAGCAGGCAAAGGCCGACGATCCCGTTGCACACGATCATGACCGCGGCGAACACGGTGTCGCGCGCTAGGCCGGCTTTTTCAGGGCCGCCCGAAAGCATGACCGAGACGATGAGCGCCACTTCGATGATCGTGACGGCGATCGCCAGGACGAGTGTGCCGAATGGTTCGCCCACGCGATGAGCGACGACCTCGGCATGATGAACGGCCGCGAATACGGAGCCTGCCAACGCGGCGGCAACGAGTGCAATTGCCAAGCCCTCGGCGGGCACGATGCGCGAGAGTGCGAGGATCAGCCAAGCGGCGAGCGGCGCCCAAAGCGTCCAGCGCGGGAGCGCATGCGATGAAGTCGACATGAAGTGGCCCTTGATCGTAGCTGATGGCAAATGCAGCGCGATTTTATCAGCCGAGGCTGCGCCGCCCGACGAGCCGACGAGCCGCTTGCGGCCGTGTTACGGGCGGGGCCGAACGGAAAAAGGGAAGGCGAGACGGAAAAACGAAGCGAAACCCGGTCGATCGACGACACGGGCTTGCAGTGAGCGCCGGGCGATCGCCCGAGCGCGCTTATTCGGTAATCGAGGCCTGCGTCGATCGGCTTTCGACCGGCACGCGGACGGTGGCGCGCTCGAGGCGCGGGCTGGCGCCGCGGATGAAGAGGGCCGCGCACGTGGCAACCGTGGCCCAAACGCAGAGAATTACCGCCAAAGTGCTCATGCCAGTCTCCTGAATATCGAGGATCGCGACTCAGGCCGCCGGGCCTTACTCCGGTCGGTGTGTCGATGGTTGTAGTGTGCGCCCGCGCCCGCGTATTCGATTGGGCAAAAAGCGCTGCCTTTCGGCGTCAATCCTACCTATGGAGATTTGTCCCCGTTTGCGGACGCAACCAATTCGTGCGCGTCCTTACGCCATCATGCGCGTCCGTCGGCAGGCGCACCACTAGGTGGATTTCCTGAGTCGGCCGCCGGCCGGTTTGGTGTAAGCGCCGCCCGGCGCGGGGCGTTCGTGCGACAATACTTTTTTCGACCTAATTCCGTAGAAAAAATATATTGGACGTCTTACCGGCATTCTCGCAGTATTCGGACTATTCCCATGATCGGCGTAGGGCCGATCGGCTCGCGCTGGTCTGTAGACGCGCGATGAGCCAGCCCTTGACGCTCCATTCCTAGACGACAGCGACACCAGAGGACACAGATGCCCAATTACCGGTCACGCACTTCGACTCACGGCCGCAACATGGCCGGCGCGCGCGCCTTGTGGCGGGCCACCGGCATGAAAGACGACGATTTCGGCAAGCCGATCATCGCCGTCGTGAATTCGTTCACGCAGTTCGTTCCGGGCCACGTGCATCTGCGCGATTTGGGCGCGCTCGTGGCGAAGGAGATCGAAGCGGCCGGCGGCGTGGCCAAGGAATTCAATACGATCGCCGTTGACGACGGCATCGCCATGGGCCATGGCGGCATGCTTTATTCGCTGCCGTCGCGCGAATTGATCGCCGATTCGGTCGAGTACATGGTCAATGCGCATTGCGCCGACGCCATGGTCTGCATTTCCAATTGCGACAAGATCACCCCGGGCATGCTGATGGCCGCGATGCGGCTGAACATCCCCGTCGTATTCGTATCCGGCGGGCCGATGGAAGCCGGTAAAGTCAAATCGCCGACCGACGGTCAAGTCATCGCCAAGATCGACCTGATCGACGCGATGATCAAAGCCGCGGATCCGAGGATCAGCGATGCCGAGGTGGCCGAAGTCGAACGCAGCGCTTGCCCCACATGCGGCTCGTGCTCGGGCATGTTCACGGCGAACTCGATGAACTGCCTGACCGAAGCGATCGGCCTTTCGCTGCCCGGCAATGGCACGATCGTCGCCACGCATGCTTGGCGCAAGGGCTTGTTCGAGCAAGCGGGCCGTCTCGTCGTGGACCTGTGCCGCCGCTACTATCAAGAAGAGGACACGTCGGTCCTGCCGCGCAGCATCGCCACGAAACAAGCCTTCGAGAATGCCATGGCGCTCGACGTGGCCATGGGCGGCTCGACGAACACCGTGCTGCACTTGCTCGCGGCCGCTCAAGAAGCCGGCGTCGATTTCACGATGTCCGACATCGACCGCATTTCGCGCAAGGTGCCGTGCCTGTGCAAGGCGGCGCCTGCCACGGACAAGTACCACATCGAAGACGTGCATCGCGCAGGGGGTATTCTCGGCATTCTCGGCGAACTCGCGCGTGCCGAGCTCGTGGATTTGTCTTGCGGCAACGTGCATAGCGGCACGCTCGGCAACGCGATCGCCAAATGGGACGTGATGGGCGGCGCGGGCGAAGAAGCGCAGCGGTTCTACCGGGCGGCGCCTGGCGGCATTCCGACGACGGTGGCGTTCAGCCAAGAAGCGACGTTCTCGTCGCTGGACACCGATCGCAAGAGCGGCTGCATTCGCAGCAAGGCCAATGCGTATTCGAAAGACGGCGGCTTGGCAGTGCTGTACGGCAACCTGGCGGAGAAGGGCTGCATCGTGAAGACGGCCGGCGTCGACGAGTCGCAATGGGTGTTCTCCGGCCGCGCACGCGTGTTCGAAAGCCAGGACGACGCAGTCGAAGCCATCCTGGGCGACAAGGTCGTCCCGGGCGACGTCGTCGTGATTCGCTACGAAGGGCCGAAGGGTGGCCCCGGCATGCAGGAAATGCTTTACCCGACGTCGTATCTGAAATCGAAGGGTCTGGGCAAGACTTGCGCGCTATTCACCGATGGGCGCTTCTCGGGCGGCTCGTCGGGGCTCGTGATCGGCCATGCGTCGCCCGAAGCGGCCGAAGGCGGCACGATCGGCCTCGTGGAAAACGGCGACGTCATCGAGATCGACATTCCGCAGCGCAAGATGCACTTGGCCGTACCGGACGAGGTGTTGGCGCGCCGTCGCGAAGCGATGAATGCGCGCGGCGACAAGGCGTGGCAGCCGGTCGGCCGCGAGCGCGTCGTGTCGCAAGCCTTGCAGGCCTACGCGGCGTTGGCGACCTCGGCCGATCGAGGCGCGGTGCGCGATATTTCGCAACTCAAGCGCAAGTAAGCGGTCGAGCGAAGGATAGCCGTCGATCGGCCCGCGCATGTGCACCGGCGGGCCGTAGCGCGCCGCCGCTGCAATTTCATTCAAGACGGCGAGCGCGGTCTCTTCCATCCTGTGCGTTTCGTACGTGAATAGGAGACCGCTCGATGTATTTCCGACACTCGCCCGATGTCTGGCACGGCCATCCGAGCCTCGTTCCCGGCGTACTGATCGTCGAAGGGATCAGCCCGTCGCCGAACGTCGAAGCGCGCGTGGCCGAGTTTCAAGCGGCGGCGCGTGCACGGCTCGATGCCGCTTCCGAGGGCGACTGGCCTGAGATTCAGGCCTGGCGGCGCGCCTTCTCGCAAATGGGTCTCAAGCCTACGCAGTACCGCTGCGCGTCGGAATCGCTGCTCCGGCGTTTCCGGAAGGACGGCGCCCTGCCGCAATTGCACCCGCTCGTCGATCTCTGTAACGCCGTCTCGCTCGCATTTGGCATCCCGATCGCCGTTTTCGACATCGCTCGCATCGAGCACCACCTAGAAGTAGGCTTCGCCGTCGGCGACGAGCGGTATGAATCGTTCGCCGGCGAGATCGAACGGCCGGAGCCCGGGGAAGTCGTTTTCACCGATGCGGCGCGGTGCGCGCACGCTCGCCGATGGTCGCATCGGCAAAGCGCATGCTCGGCGGTGCAAAGCGACACCTCGGCTGTTTTGATCGTCGCCGAAGCGCATCATCGAACCGCGCCGGCCGATATGACGACGTTGCTCGATGCTTTGGACCAGGCGTTGACGGCGACATGGGCCGCGCCAAGCGCGAGGACTATCTTGAGCGAAGCTGCGCCGGTCATCGAATTCTAGGGAGGGGCGTGCGGGCGCCGCTTCGCCTCGCCGACCGTCGAGCCGAGCGACTGCCGCCCGGCCGATTCGCATTGGTACGAATGCGAATCGGCGCGCTGCGCTAGGGCTTCCTACCGGCAAGGGCTACGCAAGATTCCCCTGGCACATGTACTTGATCGACAGATAGTCGTCGAGCCCGTACTTCGAGCCTTCCCGGCCATAGCCCGACTCCTTGACGCCGCCGAACGGCGCGGCTTCGCTCGAAATCGCGCCTTCGTTGATGCCGACGAGGCCCGCTTCGAGCGCGCGCGAGACGCGCTCGATCCGCTTGATGTCGTTCGTGTAGAAGTACGACGCCAGCCCGTAAGGCGTAGCATTCGCGGCATCGACGGCTTCTTGCTCGGCGTCGAAGCGAAACAGCGGCACGACGGGGCCGAACGTTTCTTCGCAACTCAGTTGCATGCTCGCGTTCGCATCGGCGAGCACGGTGGGCGCATAGAAGTTCGGGCCCAATTGCGCGAGACGCTTTCCGCCTGTCACCACTCGCGCGCCGAGCGTGAGCGCGTTGTCGACGTGCCGTGCGATCTTGTCCACCGCACGCGCGTTGATCATCGGGCCGATTTGCGCCGACGGGTCGCTGGCGGCGCCCACCTTCAAGGCGCCGACGCGCTCGGCCAACAGTGCCGCAAACCGCTCGTAGACCCCAGCCTGCACATAGACGCGATTCGGGCTCACGCACGTTTGACCGCCGTTGCGGAATTTCGCGGCGATGAGCCCCGTGACGGCGGCGTCGAGGTCGGCGTCGTCGAAGACGATGAACGGTGCGTTGCCGCCCAGTTCGAGCGAGAGCTTCTTGAGCGTGCCGGCCGATTCGCGCGCCAAGTGTTTGCCGACGGCTGTCGAGCCCGTGAACGTGATTTTGCGCACGCGAGAATCGTGCAGCCAGTCGGCGACGGCATCGATGCCGCGATCGCGCGAAGCCGTCACGAGATTGAGCACGCCGGGCGGCACGCCGGCTTCCTGCGCGAGAAGGACCAGCGCCGACGCCGTGAGCGGCGTATCCTCGGCGGGCTTGCCGACGACCGTGCAGCCGACGGCCAATGCCGGCGCGATCTTGCGTGCAATCATCGCGAGCGGGAAATTCCACGGCGTGATCGCGGCGACGATCCCGATCGGTTCCTTGACGGCGCTCATGCGCTTGCCGCGTTGCTGTTGCGGGATCAAGTCGCCGTAGACGCGCGTCGCTTCTTCGGCGAACCACGCGACATACGACGCGCCGTAAGCCACTTCGCCGCGTCCCTCGGCAAGCGGCTTGCCTTGCTCGCGCGAAATCAACGCGCCGAGCGCATCTTGATTGGCGACGATCAGCGCATGCCAGCGCCGCAAGATCTCGGCTCGCTCTTTGGGCAGCGTGTCGCGCCAGGCGGGCAGGGCGGCCGCGGCTGCATCGGTGGCGGCGCGCGCATCGGCCGCGTGGCTATCGGCCACTTCGGCGATCGTCTGGCCGTTGGCCGGATCGGTTACGGCGAAGCGCTTGCCGTCGGCGGCCGGCACCCACTTGCCGCCGATGAAATTTTCCGTACGAATCAATGCGTCGGGCGAAAAAGTACGTGTCATGTCGAAGTCTCCATTGATGTTCATGCACGGGCGACGTGTTCGGCGATCGCCGCGCCCACCTCGTCCGTCGTGGCCCTGCCGCCGAGATCGCCCGTACGGGGGCCTTCGCGCAGCGTGGCCTCGATCGCGGCGAGCATCGCGTCGTGCGCCTCGCGCGCTTTACCACTGTGCTGGCCGAGAAAGTCGAGCATCATCGCCGCCGACCAGATCATGGCGATCGGATTGGCAACGTTCTTGCCGGCGATGTCGGGCGCCGAGCCATGCACGGGTTCGAACAGCGACGGGAACGTGCGATCGGGGTTGAGGTTCGCGGAAGGCGCAAGGCCGATCGTGCCCGTGCAGGCCGGCCCGAGATCGGAAAGGATGTCCCCGAACAGGTTCGTCGCCACGACCACGTCGAAGCGATCGGGGCTCAGCACGAACCGCGCGCTGAGAATGTCGATGTGCTGCTTGTCCCAGGCGACGTCGGGATAGGCGGCGGCGACCTCTGCCGCACGCTCGTCCCACCAGGGCATGCTGATGGCGATGCCGTTGCTCTTCGTCGCCACCGTCAGCTTCTTTCTTTCGCGGCGCTGCGCCAGATCGAAGGCGAACTTCAGCACGCGTTCGCTGCCTCGCCGCGTGAAGATCGATTCCTGCACGACGAACTCCCGGTCGGTGCCGGGGAACATGACGCCGCCGACCGACGAATATTCGCCTTCGGTGTTCTCGCGCACGATCCAGAAATCGATGTCGCCGGCGCTTCGGCCGGCGAGCGGCGACGGGACACCTTCGAACAGCCGGGCCGGGCGCAAGTTGATGTATTGATCGAATTCGCGTCGGAATTTGAGCAGCGAGCCCCAGAGCGAAATGTGATCGGGTACCTTCGCGGGCCAGCCCACTGCGCCGAACAAGATGGCGTCGCAACGCAGCAACTGCGCCTTCCAGTCGTCGGGCATCATCTGGCCGTGCTTCTCGTAGTAATCGCAGCTCGCCCAGTCGATATGCTCGTACTCGAGCGAGATGCCGAAGCGGCGGCTCGCCGCGTCCAGCACGCGCAAGCCTTGCGGCATGACCTCGGTGCCGATGCCGTCGCCGGGAATCACGGCGATTCTATATTTGTCAGCCATGAAGGGATTGCCTCCACAAATTGGAAAGAGCGAAAGGAGAAAACCATGGCGCGGCGGGCCGCGAGCGCATTGCGCGGCATAGAAGCGAGCCCCGCACGTCATTCAAGAATGAGGGAACAGCACCTCGAGCGGATAGTGCGTTTTCACGAAAGGCGACTTGATGATGACGTAGCTGAAGTACTTCTCGATGCCGATATCGCGTTCGAGCAGCCCTTCGATGACGCTTTGATAGTGACTCACGCTGCGCGTCACGAACTTGAGCAGGTAGTCGTAGCCGCCGCTCGCAAGATGGCATTCGATGATCTCGTCGACATCCTTGATCGCAGCGACGAAGCGGTTGAAGTCTTCGCGACGGTGATCGGCAAGCGTGACCTCGGTGAAGACGATTTGCACGTCGCCGAGCTTTTCCAATTGGATCTGCGCGCCGTAGCCGACGATGTAGCCGGCTTTCTCGAGCCGCTTGACGCGAATCAAGCACGGGCTCGGCGATAGACCGACGGCATCGGCCAGCTCGACGTTCGTAATGCGTCCACGCTTTTGAAGTTGCGAAAGGATTCGTAAGTCGATCCGGTCCAGCTTGCAATCGCCGCTCATCGTTCTGTCGCCCGAGTCATGCCATTAACACCAACGGTGAGCGGCTACTTTAGCACGCAGTCACTCTGGTTCCGCTATCGAGTGCGGCCCGAACGTCGGGTTCGGCAAGCACTTCGTCCAGCGTCCGGCGCAACCGCTCGAACAGCAGCTCGAACTCGTCGGCGCTATAGGAGAGCGCCGGCGCGAAACCGAGGATGTTGTCGCCGAACGCGCGGAAAATCAGCCGGTTGCGGTACGCCGCGGCCGCGATGCGATCGGGCAGTTTCAGTGCGGCGTCGAAGCCCGCCTTCGTTTCCTTGTCGGCGACGAGCTCCAGTGCGCCCAGCAGTCCGCGATGGCGCGAGTCGCCCACGAGCGGATGCTCGAGCAGCGCGTCGAGCCCTTGCGCGAAGCGCGGTGCCAGCGCCGCCGCATTCGCGAGTAAGCCGCCCTCGTGATAGAGCCGCATCACTTCGAGCGCGATCGCGGCGCTGACCGGGTGGGCCGAATAGGTGTAACCGTGGCCGACGGCTGCGTCGGGGCTGCCGTCGGCGATGCCGCGATAGACCTCGTCGGACATCAGCACGGCGCCCATCGGCGCGTAGCCCGCCGTCAACCCTTTCGCGACGGTCATCAGATCGGGCTCGACGCCTTCGGCTTCGCAGGCGAACAACGGCCCGGTTCGGCCGAAACCCGTGATCACCTCGTCGGCTACGAACAAAATGCCGAGCTTGCGGCAGGCCTCGCGCATCGCCTTGAGCCAGCCGAGCGGCGGCACGATGACGCCGCCCGATCCTTGGATCGGCTCGCAGAAGAACGCGGCGACATTCTGTGCGCCAAGCTCGGCGACTTTCGCTTCGAGCGCGGCGACCGAAGCGGCGATGAGGGCGGCATCGTCGGCGAAGTCGCTTCGATAAGCGTACGGCGACGGGATGTAGTGCTGATGCGGCAGCGGCAGATCGAAGTGCCGATGAAAGACAGGCAGCGCCGTCAGCCCCGAGCCCACCGACGACGAACCGTGATAGCCGCGCGCGAGCGAGATGAACTGCTTCTTTCGCGGGCGGCCCGTTGCATTGTAGTAGTGCGTGATGAACCGCACGGCGGAATCGACGGCGTCAGATCCGCCCAACGTGAAGTACACGTGCTGCAGCGATGCCGGAGAGCGCGCGACGAGCTGCTCGGCCAGTTCGATGGCGGGCGCGGAGCCGAAGTGAAAATAGCCGGTCGCATAGGGCAGCTTCTTCATTTGCTCGGCGGCGACGTCGACGATGCTTTGCCGGCCATAGCCGACATTGACGCACCATAGCCCCGCGAACGCGTCCAGCAGTTCGTTGCCCTGCGCATCGCGCACGAACGATCCGTGCGCCGAGTCGAGAATGGTGACGCCGCGGGCCTCGTGGGCGCGATAGTTGACGACGGGATGAATCAGATGCTTACGGTCTGCTTCGATGAGCGAGGAAATCGACATGGTGGCGGGCCCGTGGAGGTGGAAAGACGATGATTCCATGGTACCGGCGGCCTGCTCGGCTTCGTTTCCGAAAAATGCCTCGGAATAGTGCGCGCCGCGCGTTTTGATGCCCGCGGTCAGCATTTTCTGCTGGGGGGGCGGCGGGTCAATACCCGCGCCCGCGGTCGATTTCCCCGATCATCGGCAGTCCTGAACGATGCCGGCGCAGGTTCTCCAGGACGGACTCCACGGCCGTTTCTGGACGTGTCGCGCTTGCGATATGCGGCGTAATGCGCACGCGCGGGTGTCGCCACAGCGGATGGTCGGACGGCAGCGGCTCGGGGCTCGTCACGTCGAGCAGCGCATAGCGCAGGTGGCCTGCGTCGAGCAAGCGCAGCAGATCGTCCTGCACCAGATGCTCGCCGCGGCCTGTTTGAATCAACGATGCGCCGCGCGGCAGCTTGCCGAGCAACCGCGCGTCGAGCATGCGGCGCGTGGCAGGCGTGAGCGGCAGCAGGCAGACGAGGATATCGGTGCGTGCCAGAAAGTCGTCGAGCGCTTGTTCTCCCGCGTAGCAATCGACGCCGTCGATGCGATGGGCGGACCGGCTCCATCCGGCGCAGGCATAGCCGAACAGCTTCAACCGTTCGAGTACGGCCGTGCCCAGCATACCGAGGCCAAGCACGCCGACCCGGCATGACGAGGCGGCCCGAACCGGCCGTTCGCGCCAACACGCTTCCCGCTGCTGACCGGCGTATTCGAAGAAGTCGCGATGAATCGTCAAGACGGCGTGCGTAACGTACTCGACCATTCCCTCGACGATGCCCGGCTCGATCATCCTCACGACGGGCACGTGCCCCGGGACATGCGACAGATCGAACTGATCGATGCCGGCCCCGACGGAAAACAACACCTCGAGATTGGGCAGCAGGCCGGCCAAATCCTCGGGCGGTTGCCAAGCAGCCAAGTATTTGACTTGCGCCGGATCGCCCACGTCGGGCCAGACTCGGAACGGCAGATCGGGCGCGCGCTCGGCGAATAGCTCGGCCCAGACCGCACCCCGCGCAGGGTCTGCCCTATAAAGAAAGCTCATCGCAAGGACTATCCGATCGCTTGGTTGATGATGCCGTATTGAGCGAAGGCCGCGTCGGGCTCGGGCATACGATCGGCGTTGCGCAGCATTTTGACGACGGTGTCCACGCGCACGAGGCCGAGCGATTCCAGCCATTCGGTCAGCCCGGCTTCGCCAGGCGCGTCGAACCGAATGAACATGCCCGGGTTCGATGCGAGCCAATGACCGATGAGGGCCTTTGCGCGCACGGCGCCGAAATCTGCGTCGCGCGGTGCGACCACCGGACCGATCGCGCGTCCGCGCCCGAAGCGGCGAAAGAGCGCGAAGCCGATCAATTCGCCGTCGCGGTCGAGGCCGATGCCTTCGGCGCTTTCGAGCAATCCGGGGAGGACCGCCGTGCGATCGAGGCCGCTCGCACGCGAAGCCAGTTCGATCAGGCGCGGCGTGTCGTTGACGCCGAGCGGGCGCAGCCGCTCGCGCGGCGGCAGCGGCAGCAAGGGCGGCTGCAGCGCGGCGCCTTGGTGCTGATCGAGCGTGCCGATCCGCCCAAAGCCGAGCTTCTCGTACAGCGGAAGGCCGGCAGGCGTGGCGTGCAGCACGGTCGCCCTGTCGCCGAGGGCGCCTAGCGCCATTTCGGTCAGCTTCCGGCCGATGCCGTATCCCTGATGGGACGGGGCAACGATCACCATACCGAGCGAAGACGTGTGCTCGCCGTATTTCCAGCACAGCACGGTGCCGACCACTCGAGCGCCCTGTTGCGCGACGAATCCCTCGCCGATGCCGGCCACGAATTGCCAGTCTTCCGCGCGATGCGGCCATTTGACTTCGGCGCTCAGCGCGTGCGCCGCCGCGACGTCCGCGGCCGTAAAGGGCCTGTATTCAATGGAGTCCGACACGCATACCCCCACATGGTCTTGATTGGTACATGGGTACGAACTGTGTCATGCGCCACGTAGCCTGACTAGGACGATCTTTTCATCGGAAGGGCCGAGTAAGGGTCAACGCTGATTGCCGCAGACTCTGCTGTCGCACCGGGGTAAAACGCGCGCTTTATGTGGCGCGTGCCATCCAAATGACAGACATCTTTGTTTTTGCATTGATTAAATGTTTCTACGACGCAGGCATTCGCAGGAGTCGAGCGCCGGCTGGCCATCAGCTGAAAGACTCTTCGGAGGAAGCATTGAGACGTCATCTGGCGTCGATGCTCGGCCTTTGAAGCCTGAACGAAGTCATATCGCTTCCCGCGGCGCCTGCCGGCTGAACGCAATCGACATTCTGCATCGAACGAGGAAACCCACGATGAAGCTAGAGTCCTATTGGCTCGATACCGCGCCCGCCGCGCCGCTGGGCGATGACGGGCCCGTAGAGGGCCGCGTGGACGTCGCCGTCATCGGCGGCGGCTTCACGGGGCTGTCCGCTGCCCTCGCGCTGGCGCGAAAAGGGGCGAGCGTGTCGTTGCTCGATGCGGGGCGTATCGGCGGCGGCGCATCGGGGCGCAACGGCGGCCACGTCAATACCGGCGTCGCCCAGGATTTCTCGGCGCTCGTCGCGCAGATCGGTCTCGAACGCGCGCGCCGGTACTACCTCGCTTACTCGGCAGCCGTCGATACCGTCGAGCGCATCATCGGCGAGGAATCGATCGATTGCGACTATGCGGCGACAGGCAAGCTCAAGCTCGCATCGAAACCGCACCACTACGACCACCTGGCCAAGACCGCCGAGCTGATTCGTCGTGAGGTCGATTCGAACATCGACTTGATCGACGCCGCGCATATCCGCGACGAGGTGCAATCGGACCGGTTTTACGGCGGAATGCTGCAGCGCCACGGCGGGCAGATGCACATGGGCAAGTTCGCGGCCGGGCTCGCACAGGCCGCGCGTCGGCACGGGGCGGCGCTTTACGAGCACGCGCCGGTTTCGACGATCGCGAAGCAGGCCGCGGGCGGCTACCGCGTCGTCTCTTCGCGCGGAGAGGTGAGCGCAACGAACGTGCTGATCGCCACGGGCCCCTCCAAACACGGACCGTTCGCTTGGTATCGCCGGCGGATCGCGCCGATCGGCTCGTTCATCGTCGTGACCGAGCCGCTCGGCGCCGACACGGCGTCGCGCATATTCCCGAACCGGCGCGCCTATACGACGACGCGGCTCATGCACAACTACTTCCGCGTGACGGCCGATACGCGTCTCGTCTTCGGCGGGCGTGCGCGCTTTACGGCATCGGAGCGGCCCTCGGACGAGAGAAGCGGACGTATTTTGCAGCGCAGCCTCGCCGAGCTGTTTCCGCAATTGGCAAGCGCGCGCATCGATTACTGCTGGGGCGGACTCGTCGACATGACGGCCGACCGGCTGCCGCGCGCAGGGCAGCACGACGGCGTGTATTTCTCGCTCGGCTATAGCGGTCACGGAACGCAGATGTCGACGCATATGGGACAGGCGATGGCGGACGTCATCGACGGCCGCGCGGAAGCCAACCCCTGGCGCGACTTGCCTTGGCCCGCGATTCCGGGGCATACGGGCAAGCCCTGGTTTCTGCCGATCGTCGGGACTTACTACCGGATCAAGGACGTTTTCTACTGATACGGGATCGCGCTCGGCGAGCGCGCGCCGTCGTCCGGGTGAGGGTTTTGGAGGCCTTCACCGAACGAGGATTGAATTGAATCATCGAGTTGACCGCCGGTTAACTATTTTTGCCAGCCTTGGCTTACATCGCGGAGAAGTGCAATGAAAAAGGACACCTCACATTACGGTGCTGTCGGGGCCGAGACCACGCTCGAACAGTTGACCGCGAAGGGCGCGTCGCGACGCGATGCACTGCGCGCGCTCGTCGCGGCGGGGCTCGTCACGGTCACGGGCGGCGGCTTGCTCGTCGCGAGCCCAGCCGCGCAAGCGCAAGGCACGCCGAAGCAAGGCGGCAAGATCCGCGTGGCGACGCAATCGTCGTCGACGGCCGACACGCTCGATCCGGCCAAGGGCGCGCTGGCCACCGATTACGTGCGCTGCAACATGATCTACAGCGGCCTGACCGCCCTCGATTCGCACTTGGGCGCCACGATGGCGCTCGCGACTTCGCTCGATACGCAGGACGCGAAGGTGTGGGTCGTCAAGCTGCGCCAGGGCGTGCAATTCCATGACGGGAAAGCGCTGACGCCGGCCGACGTGGTTTATTCGCTGATGCGGCACAAGGATCCCGCGACGGCCTCGAAAGCGAAGACGCTCGCCGATCAAATCAGCGACGTGAAGGCGAGCGGGCCGAACGAAGTGACCATCACGCTGTCGGGCCCGAACGCCGACTTCCCCGTCATTCTCGCCGACGCGCATTTTCTGATCGTCAAGGACGGCACGAAGGATTTCACGAAGACGGCCGTGGGCACGGGCCCGTTCAAGCTCAAGGAGTTCACCCCGGGTGTGCATACGGTGGTGGTCAAGAACGAGCATTATTGGAAGAGCGGCCTCCCGCACCTGGACGAAATCGAGCTGATCGGCATCGGCGACGAGTCGGCGCGCGTGAATGCCTTGCTCTCGGGCGACGTGCAGCTCATCAATCAAGTGAGCCCGCAATCGACCACCCGCATCAAGGGCACGCCCGGCTTTGCGGTGCTCGAGACGAAGACGGGCCAATACACCGACCTCATCATCCGCAACGAGGGCGGCATTACGGGCAATCAAGACTTCCGTCTCGGTCTCATGCACTTGCAAAACCGCGATCAGATGCGTCAGGCCGTGTTCCAAGGCTACGGCGCGATCGGCAACGATCAGCCGATCGATCCGACCAACAAGTATTACTTCGCCGGCTTGCCGCAGCGCAAGTTCGACCCGGACAAGGCCAAGTTCTATTTCAAGAAGGCCGGGGTGGGCAGCACGCCGTTGCAGCTGTTCGCATCGCCCGCCGCCGACGGCTCGGTCGATATGGCGATGCTGTTGCAGCAGGCGGCGCCGCTTGCCGGGCTCAATCTGCAGGTCATGCGCGTGCCGTCCGACGGTTATTGGTCCAACCATTGGATGAAGCACCCGCTGAGCTACGGCAACATCAACGCCCGGCCGACCGCCGACATGCTGTTCACGCAGTTCTTCGCATCCAGCGCACCTTGGAACGAAGCCAACTGGAAGGATCCGCAGTTCGATCAAATGCTGATCGCGGCGCGCGGCGAACCCGACGAAGCCAAGCGCAAGAAGATCTACGGCGACATGCAGGTGCTCGTCCATGAGAAGGGCGGCATCGGCATCCCGATGTTCCTCAGTTCGCTCGATGCACACACGACGAAGCTCAAGGGACTCGGGCAGATTCCGCTGGCAGGCCTCATGGGCTTCGCTTTTTCCGAGCACGTTTGGCTCGACACGTAACCGCAGCGCGCTTCGGCGCGGGGGGCGCAGGGGGCGCGGCGGCCGGGCTCTGCCCGGGCCGCCGGGCCCGCCGAACTTCGAAGGCTACCCCTGCACCGAGCCGCAAGCCAAGATACAACGAATGATGAAGGAGACGAGCGTCCATGAAACGTCAAGCCTATAGGCTCATTGCGAGCCGCCTGGGCCTCGCCATGCTGACCTTGCTGATCGTTTCGGCCATCGTGTTCGCGATGACCGGGCTGCTGCCCGGAGATGCCGCGCAGCAGGCGCTCGGGCAAGCCGCCACGCCCGAGGCCGTCGCCGCTTTGCGGCATCAGTTCGGCCTCGATCAGCCGGCGTTGCAGCGGTATTTGCAATGGCTGTTTCATATCGTCGGCGGCGACTTCGGCATGTCCCTTTCGAATAGCCTGCCCGTGAGCGAGCTCATCGAAACACGGTTGCCGAACTCGTTGATGCTGGCCGGATTGACGACCGTCGTGGCGGTGCCGATCGCGCTGGCCATCGGCATTTTGTCGGCGATGTACCGCGGCTCGCTGCTCGATCGCGCTTTGAACCTCTTGACGCTCTCGACGGTCGCTGTGCCCGAATTCCTCGTCGCCACCATCGCCGTCTTGATCTTCGCCGTCAATCTGCATTGGCTGCCCGCGTTGTCGTATCTGTCGTCGGTGTCCTCGTTCGGCGATTTGGTGCGCATCTACGCGATGCCCGTGATGACGCTGTGCTGCGTGCTGATTGCGCAAATGGCGCGCATGACGAGAGCCGCGGTGCTCGACCAGTTGAATTCGGGCTATGTCGAAATGGCGAGCCTGAAGGGAGCATCGCAAGTGCGCATCGTCTTGCGGCACGTGCTGCCCAATGCGATCGGCCCGATCGCCAATGCCGTGGCGCTGAGCTTGTCGTACTTGTTCGGCGGCGTGGTCATCGTGGAGTCGATTTTCAATTACCCCGGGCTCGCGAGCCTGATGGTGGACGCGGTGACCAACCGCGACATGCCGCTCGTTCAGGGCTGCGTCATGGTGTTTTGCGCAGCGTATCTTGGACTCGTATTGCTGGCCGACCTATGTCAGATCATTTCCAACCCGAGGCTTCGTCAACGATGAATCGCCCCGCACAATCCTCGATTCCCCATCCCGGCACCGAGATCTACGACGAAGCGGCGCCCGAAGCGGCAAAGCGCTCGCGCCGCGCGCGGCGGCTCCGTCTATCGTGGTTCGGCAAGATCGGCCTGGGTCTGGTTTGCTTTTGGCTATTGATGGCGGTGGTCGGGCCGATGCTCGCGCCTTACAAGGAAGGCGCGCTCGCTTCGACGCTGAGTTTCGCGAGCTACAGCGCGGCGCATCCGTTCGGCACCGACTATCTGGGCCGCGACATGCTGAGCCGCATTCTCATCGGCGCGCGCTACACCGTCGGGCTGGCCCTCGGCGCCGCGGTGCTGGCGAGCGGCATCGGCACGTGCTTGGGCCTTTTTGCGGCCGTTTCCGCACGCTGGGTGGACGAAGCGCTGAGCCGTTTCTTCGACGCGTTGATCTCGATTCCCAGCAAGGTGCTGGCGCTCGTCGCCATTGCGGCGTTCGGTTCGTCCATTCCCATGCTGACGATCATTGCGGCGGTGGCATACATCCCGGGTGCGTATCGCATTTCGCGTTCCCTGGCGGTCAATCTGATGACGCTCGAATACGTACTCGTCGCCCGTGCACGAGGCGAACGGCTGTTCTACATCGCACGCGTCGAAGTGCTGCCGAACATGATCCACCCCGTGCTCGCCGATTTCGGGCTGCGCTTCGTCTTCATCGTGCTGCTGCTGAGCGGCCTGAGCTTCCTCGGCCTGGGTGTGCAGCCGCCGAACGCGGATTGGGGCTCGCTCGTTCGCGAGAACATCGGCGGCCTGTCGCAAGCGGCGCCGGCCGTGCTGATGCCCTCGATCGCCATTGCGACGCTGACGGTCGGAATGAATTTGCTGATCGACAGTTTGCGCCGTCACAGCGGCTTCGCACAGGGAGGCCAGAAGTGAGCAACGTGATGATCGAAGTAAAGGGGTTGCGCATCGTCGCGGGCAGCGCGAGCGAGGGCACGACCGAGATCGTGAAGGGCGTCGACTTTACCGTGAACCGCGGCGAGGTCTTGGCTTTGATCGGCGAGTCGGGCTCGGGCAAGACGACGATCGCACTGTCGCTGCTCGGCTACACGCGCCACGGTTGTTCGTTTGCAGGCGGCAGCGTACGCGTGGGCGGCACCGACGTGCTGACGCTCGACGAAGCGGGCCGGCGCACGCTGCGCTCGCGCACCGTCGCTTACGTCGCACAGAGCGCGGCGGCCGGCTTCAATCCGGCGCGCACGTTGATGGACCAAGTCATCGAACCGGCCCTGCTGCATCGGCTCATGAGCCGCGAGGCCGCACGCGCCAAAGCGATCGAGCTGTTTCGCGCGCTGGCGCTGCCGGCTCCCGAGCATATCGGCGAGCGCTATCCTCATCAGGTATCGGGCGGGCAATTGCAGCGCTTGATGGCGGCGATGGCGTTGATTACCGACCCCGCCGTCGTCGTTTTCGACGAGCCGACGACTGCGCTCGACGTGACCACGCAGATCGAAGTGCTCGTCGCGTTCAAGCGCGTGATCAAGGAGATCGGGACGACGGCGGTGTACGTGTCGCATGATTTGGCCGTGGTCGCGCAGATGGCCGATCGAATCGTCGTGCTCAACGGCGGCGAAGTGCAGGAATGCGGGGACGTGGAGCAAGTGCTGGAGGCGCCCGCGCATGCCTACACGCGTGCGTTGCTGGCTGCATCGGCGCATCGGGAAGGGCAACCCGGTTCGGGCGGGCCGGCCGCGGCGGCCGGCGCAGCGGGCGTGCCGCTGCTGGAAATACGCGGCTTGGCAGCCGGCTACGGCCGGATCGACCGCCACGGCAATCCGGCGGTGTGCGTCCTCGACGACGTGAACCTCTCGATCGCGCGCGGCGGGGCGCTCGGGGTCATCGGCGAATCGGGCTCGGGAAAAACGACGCTCGCGCGCGTCGTCGCTGGACTCGTCGAGCGGGCAAGCGGCGAAGTGTTGTTCGAGGGCAAGCTGTTGTCGGCACAACTGAGCGGGCGCTCGGCCGAGCAATACCGACGGATTCAGCTCGTGTTTCAGAACGCCGATACGGCGCTGAACCCGAGCCATACGGTCGAGGAAATACTGGGCCGCCCGCTGGCGTTCTACAAGGGATTGCGCGGCGCGGCCGCCAAACGCCGCATCGCCGAGCTGCTCGATCTCGTCAAGCTTCCCGCCTCGGCCGCGGCGCGGCGCCCCGGCGGCTTGTCGGGGGGGCAGAAGCAGCGCGTCAATTTCGCGCGCGCGTTGGCCGCGGAGCCTTCGTTGATCCTGTGCGACGAAGTGACTTCGGCGCTCGATACCGTCGTCGGCGCAGCGATTCTCGATCTGCTGCGCGAATTGCGCCGTGAGCTCGGCGTGTCGTACATGTTCATCAGCCACGATATCTCGACGGTGCGAGCCGTTTGCGACGACGTGATCGTGCTGTATGCGGGCAAGCGCGTCGAAGCGGGGCAACGCAAACTGTTGGACAGCCCGCCGCATCATCCCTATACGGGCTTGCTCGTCGATTCCGTCCCGGCGCTCAAACGCGGATGGCTCGATGCGCATCGCCATATCGGCGCCTGCGCGCTGCCGCCGCTGTCGGCCGATGCGGGTGGTGGGGACCTTTGCCGTTTTCGATCGCGCTGCTCGGCGCGCGTGGACGGCAAATGCAATGCCGTGCCGCCGCCGCTGCGAGCGTTGCCGTCGGGCGCGCACATTCTCTGCCATCGGTCCGCCGAGGAACTGGCGCTGCTGCAACCGTTGCGGGGCGCCGCATGATGAAGCGAACGGAAGGATTGGACCAAGCGCGCGCGTTCATCGAGGCGCATTTCGCCGAACCACTGACGCTTGCGCAAATGGCCGCGCCGGCGGCATTGAGCATTTCGAGGTTCGCCACCGCGTTTCGAGAGCGCTTCGGCTCGTCGCCTTATCGATATCTGTGCGGCTTGCGCATCGCGCGGGCGCAATCGCTGCTGCTCGCGGGCGTGCCGAGCGTGGCGGTGGCCACGGAAGTCGGCTTTTTCGATCAAAGCCACTTCGGCCGGCATTTCAAGCGCATGTGCGGGATGACGCCGACGATGTTCGTTGCCCATACGCGATCGAAGCGTGCGACGGCAAGCACGAACGCGCGCCGTGTCGAGGATGGGGCGATAAGGCCGGCGCAATGACCGGATCGTCGGGGTAGACGGTAGGCGGTAGGCGGCGTTAAAACCATTGCCGTAGCGGGCTTTCCGCGAAGGCTGTTAGCATTGTGCGTCCTATGCGCCGAAGCCTTCTCAACGGAGCCGCTTGCCGTGAACAGCACAATGCCGCAGCCCCATCGCGTCGGGCTCGCCGAATTAGTCGAACACCTGCATCGATCGCAACGCGAAGCCCGTCGCTTGGTGGCCATCGCGGGCGCGCCGGGCGCGGGCAAGAGCACGTTCGTCGAATCGCTTTGCCAACGGCTCGACATCGAGCGGCCCGGCTTTGCTTGCATTTTGGCCATGGACGGTTATCACTTCGACGACCGCGTCTTGGAGGCGAGAGGTCAACGCGCGCGCAAAGGCGCGCCGTTCACGTTCGACGTGGGCGGCCTTGCGGCCATGCTCGCGCGCCTGCGCGCCGACGACGGCAGCGAGATCGCCGTGCCCGTCTTCGACCGGTCGCTCGAAATCGCCCGCGCCGGTGCGGCGATCATCCCTGCATCGGCGAGACTGATCGTGGTCGAAGGCAACTACCTGCTGCTCGACGATCCCGCGTGGGCGCCGCTGCGCCGTTATTTCGACGTTACCGTCATGCTCGACGTGCCGCGCGAGGCGTTGGTCGATCGCCTCGCCGGGCGATGGCGGGGATACGGCATGGACGAGGCTGCCGTTCGAGCCAAACTCGAGGGCAACGATCTCGTCAACGTCGATCTTGTGCTGTCTCGTAGCGTGCCGGCCGATTTCATCGTGGCGAACGTCTAGCGCGGCGGTGCGTCGCGCAGGCTAGCGTCGGCTTGCGGTCAACGGTCAACGGTCAACGGTCAACGGTCAGCGGTCAGCGGTCGACGGTCAACGGTTACCGATGAAGCGATGCGACCGCGCGCTCGATGTCGGCGATGACCATTTTTTTCATTTGGAACATGGCTTGCATCGCGGCCGATGCGGCCTCCCGATCGTCGCCGCTGATGATCTCCATCATGCGCCGCGGGGTAATTTGCCAGAATAGGCCGAATCGATCGGCCAGCCATCCGCAAGGGCGTTCTTCACCGCCTTCGGTGAGCTTGGCCCACAACTCGTCGATCTCCTCTTGGGTTTCGCATTCGATCATCAGCGATACCGATTCGTTGAACTTGTATTGCGGGCCGCCGTTCAGGGCATGGAATCGTTGACCGGCAAGCTCGAACGTGACGACCATGACAGAGCCGGCCTTGCTGGGGATGGCGTCGGGGTAACGACTGACTGCGACGATGCGGCTGTCTTCGAATAGCGACGTGTAAAAGCGGGCGGCTTCCTCGGCTTCGTTGTCGAACCAGAGAAAAGCCGCAATCGGCTGACTGATCTTGACCATGCTCGATCCTCCGTGCGGATGTGCGCTGAGAGCGGGCCCGGCCGATACGGTCGTGGAAGGCGCCGGCCGGTGCGTTCCGGCGGCGCATGCGCTGCACCGGCCGTGCCCGAGGGCACATTATCGGCGCATTTATTCGGGAGCGAAATCGACCGGCCTCATGCGGTACTCCGCTGGTTTTGGATCATCTTCCAACCGTTGCCGGCCGGATCGCGAAAGCCTGCATCGATGTTGCCGTACCGGTCGATCGGCGCTTGCGTGAATTCGACGCCGCGCTCGCGCAACCGCTCGTACGTGGCGCGGCAGTCGTCGACGGCAAGCACGAGCGGCGGCATGGCGCCTTTGGCGACCATGGCGCGCAGCGTTTGCGCCGTCGCTTCGTCGTGCAGGGGCGGGCCGGGCGCGAACAGGCCCAGTTGAAACGACGGTTGATCGGGATGCTGGACCGTGAGCCAGCGATAGTCGCCGTTGCGCACGTCCGTATGAATGCTAAAGCCGAGCTTATCGACGTAGAACGCGAGTGCTTCGTCCTGATCGTCCACGTACAGCCCCACCACGTTGACCCCTTCGCTCATGACACCTCCTTGGTTGGTGAGCGCAATGTATCGTCGGCCGTACGCCTGCGCTTCTCCGAAACTGCCACGTTGAGGTCGGGACGCTGAGCGGCCTTCGCGACGCAGGCGGGCATGAGCGCGAGATCCGGCACGTTCGCTTGCCCCTGCTCGCGCCACGCTCCTGGGCTTTGGCCGGTGATGTCGCGGAAGATGCGGCCGAACGTGCCCAGGCTCTCCCATCCGGTAGCGAAGGCGATGTCAGTGATGCTCCGTTCGGTATCTCGCAGCAGCGTCGTGGCTTGTTCGATTCGCCGAGTCAGCAGATAGCGATGCGGCGGCACGCCGAATGCGCGCTTGAACGAGCGCGCGAAGTGGGTTGCGGATATGCCGCTGACTTCGGCGAGGCGCTTGACGGGCCACGCTTCGTGCGACGCGGCGTCCATGTGGTCCTTCGCGCGCAGCAAGCGGCGCAGCAGGGCCGCATCTTCCAGCGCGTCGCGACGAGCGTGCGCCGTGCTGTCGGTCGCGATATTCGCCGCAGCGTCGGCGCCGATATCCGCACCGGCCGGCTCCTCTATCGGCGTTGGCGATTGCCGCGGGCCGCCGTGTGCCTGCTTGCGCACCTGCTCCTGCGAATATCGCGTCGGCGGCGTACCGACAAACCGCGTGAACGCCACGCTGAACGCGCTGGCCGAACCGTATCCCACCCGTTCGGCGACTTCCGCGACGCTGCCGTCTTTGCGAAGCAGCATGTGCTTGGCCATCGCCATGCGCCAAGCAAGCAGATATTCCATCGGCGGGGTGCCCACGGCGCGGCTGAAGCGCTCGAAAAACGCCGAGCGCGAGAGGGCCGCTTCCTTCGCGAGTTGAGCCACGGTCCACGTGCGCTTGGGATCTTCGTGCATGCGGCGTATCGCAACGGCGAGGCGCTCGTCGCCAAGACCGCGCAATAGGCCCGGGGAAGCGGCCGTTCCCGCCGTCGAGCGCAACGCCTCGATCAATAGGACTTCGAGCAAGCGTGCGAGGACGACATCGCGCGCAGGCCGCGATGCACGCGATTCGTCCCCGACGAGTTGAACGAGCGTCGCGAGCCGTTTGTCGCCGCGAATGTGCACCACCCGAGGCAGCAGCGAAACGAGCAAGGCGGCATCGGGTGAGCCGAAGACGCAGTGACCGATGAGGAAACGAACATCGGGCGGGCCGCTTTGCTCGCCCAGCCGGAACTGACCGTCGCCTAGCCTCACGGGCGCGTTGACGGCGTCCTTCGACGCGGGCGGTGCGAGGCTCGACATCGAGCGGCCGAATCCCGAGGGAATGAGGACGAAGTCGTCGGCCTGCAGAACGATCGGCTCGCAACCGTCTACGGCCAGCCGGCACGAGCCATCGAGAACCGTGCAATAGAACGGTTGCCCGGATTCGGCGCGGCGCACCCGCCAGCGACCGGCGCCGCCGACGACCTTCGAGAACGAGGCGCTCGGCTGAAGCAGCGCGACCACCTGGGAAAGCGGGTCGACCATGGCTGGACTCTTGCGAATGAAACTCGGACTTTGGATTGTAGCTAATCCGGATGGGAGGGCCTATCGTCTCCGTACCTCAAATCAGGCGTTGGAGCGCTACCTTCATGAAAACCCTCTTGATCACAGGTTGTTCTTCCGGGTTCGGGCTCGAAACCGCCCGGTATTTTCTCGATCGCGATTGGAACGTCGTCGCGACGATGCGAACGCCGCGCGAGGACTTGCTGCCCCGATCCGAGCGCTTGCGCGTCCTTGCGCTCGATGTCACCGACCCCGAGCGTATTCGCCGAGTCGTGGAGGAGGCGGGCCCTATCGACGCGCTCGTGAACAATGCCGGAATCGGAGTGCTCAATGCCCTCGAAGGCATGTCGATGGACCTCGTTCGCGATGTCTTCGAAACCAACACGCTCGGTACGATCGCGATGACGCAAGCGGTGCTGCCGCAATTTAGGCAACGACAGGGCGGCGTCATCGTGAACGTGACGTCGAGCGTAACGCTCAAGGCGCTGCCGATGATCTCCGTGTACACGGCGAGCAAGGCGGCGGTCAATGCATTCACCGAATCGCTCGCGCTGGAGCTGAAGCAGTTCAACGTCCGCGTGAGCCTGGTGTTGCCGGGGAGGGCGCCGGAGACGCGTTTCCGCGAGAACGCGCGCTCGCGGATGCAAGCGGGCTTTCCCGCGCCGTATGTCGAGCTAGCGCAACGCGTGTACTCGGGGTGGGAATCATCGGAGACCACGCGCGTGAGCGACGTGACGGAAGCGATATGGCGCGCCGTGAACGATCCGTCGTCTCCGCTACGCATCCCTGCCGGCGCCGACGCCGTGGCGCTCCGCCATTAAGAGCCCATGACAGGCTCGTCGCAGAGGCTGCTCAAAGAACGCTCGCCATGTATGTTGGTCTCGTCGCTGCCACGGCGTGCGGGTGAAAGCCCGCCCTCAGAGGACGGCGAGCGATGCGTTGGGAATATCTGTCACGAGCATGTGTCCGGGCCTGTGAGTGATCGCGAACGGTAGCTGCGCCGCTTCGATCGCGCTTTGCGGCGTGACGCCGCAAGCCCAAAACACCGGCACTTCGTCTTCATGGATCGTCACAGGATCGCCGTAATCGGGGCGTGACAAATCGGCAATGCCGATGGCACGCGGGCTGCCTAAGTGGACCGGCGCTCCATGCACGGACGGGAAACGGCTCGTGACTTGCACGGCGCGGATTGCGTCGGCACCGGACATCGGCCGCATTGACACGACCAATCGGCCGCCGAACGGCCCCGCCTGCACGTTGGCGATGTTCGTGCGGAACATCGGCACGTTCACCCCCTCGTCGATATGCCTCAGCCCGATCCGTTCCTGCGTCAGCACATGCTCGAACGAGAACGAGCAGCCGATCGCGAATGCGACCAAGTCTTCGTTCCAAAGGGCGACGACGTCCTCGGGCTGTTCGGTCAGCACACCGTCACGATAAACGTTGTAGCCGGGCGCGTCGGTGCGAAGATCGAGGTCTTGCCCGAGCGCGGGCACGTTCCATCGGCCGCGTTCGCCGACGCCGAGCAACGGACACGCTTTGGGATTGCGAACGCAAAAGCGCAGGAAATCCTCCGCGTAGGCACTCGGAATGATGACGAGATTGGCTTGGGCGTAGGGCCCGCACTGTCCGGCGGTGGGACCTCTGAAGTCTTTGTGGCGTACGAGCTGGCGGAAGCGGTGAGGCAAGGCAGCATTCCTTTAAATGGATCGACTAAGTGACGAGAGTAGGTTCGAAACAAACGATTCGCCAGCAAATAATTCCGCGCGCCTCTGTCAAGATTTCTTTAACGATTTCATGCGGGTTTTCCCCAGAGCATCGGTGCCGCGCCGTGCCGTGGCCGAACGTTCAACATATTGATCGACAAGGGAAAGACGTGGCCTGCTCCCGTGTGCCGGGCGCCTGCGCGAATTGACTGTGCCCCTGCCGAGTGATCGAATATCGGCGGCGAAAGACGTGGCGACGGCTTTTTGATCTGCTTAACATTCGCACCCGGGTGCCGATAAAAGAGAGGCGGCCAAACGGCCTTTGCGCGCCCCCTGTACAACAAGCCTCATTCGTCGGAAGAAACATCATGTCTCGTTTGACTTTGCGACAAAAGCTCTGGATCCCGCTGCTCCTGACGTGGGTCGGACTGTTCACGCTAACGGTCTGGTACGCAGTGCAGATGCGTGACATGCAATTGGCCGAGCGCAAGCACGCCCTTGCCGATCTCGGCGAAATGGCATCTTCGATCGCTGCCGGGCTCGATCGCGACGTTCAGGCCGGCAAGATCACCGTCGATGCCGCCAAGCAACAGGCATTGGCCCGCACCGCGGATCTCCGCTATAGCGGCAAAGGCTATGTCACCGTCGTCGGTGCCGATTCGGTTGTCGTCATGCACCCAATGGCGCCGCAGTTGGACGGCAAGAACATGTCGCAATGGAAGGATGCGAAAGGCGATTTCCTCTATCGCGATATCGCGGCCGCGGGCGCTTCGCCGAGCGGGACGGGCTTTGTCGAATACTGGTGGCCGAAGCCTGGTGAGAAAGAACCGAGTTCGAAGCTCGGTTTCGTCAAGCGCTACAAACCGTGGAATTGGGATTTCGTCGCCGGCGCGTACCAGGACGACATTCAAGCGGCTTTCTATCACATGCTGACTACATCGTTGGTCGTGCTGGTGATTCTCGGTATCGGCATTTCCGCGCTGACGTCGCTGGCGGTCAAGAGCGTGCGACGTTCGGTCGGCGGCGAGCCCGCACGTGCCGCGGAGCTCGCGCGGCAGATCGCATCGGGCGATTTGACGGGCCGTATCGACGTTGTACAGGGAGACGACGACAGCATCGTGTCGGCCATCGCCTATACGCGCGATACACTGGCCGGCACCGTTTCGCGCGTGAAAGCCGCGGCGCAGACCATACGCACGGCGGCGGCCGAAATCGCCACGGGCAACGGCGACTTGTCGAGCCGTACAGAGCAGCAAGCCGCTTCGCTCGAACAAACGGCTGCGGCGATGGATGAGCTCACGTCCACCGTCAAGCAAAATGCCGAGAATGCGTCGCGTGCGACTGAGCTGGCGGCCAGTGCTTCTTCCGAGGCCGAGCGTGGCGGCGGCGTGGTCGGCGATGTCGTCAGCAAAGTGCGCGCGATTGCCGAAAGTTCGAAGAAGGTGGCCGACATCACGTCCGTTATCGACAGCATCGCCTTTCAGACGAACATCCTTGCGTTGAACGCAGCGGTCGAGGCGGCCCGCGCCGGCGAGAACGGCCGCGGCTTTGCCGTCGTGGCGAGCGAAGTGCGCAGCCTTGCCCAACGCAGCGCGGCGGCGGCCAAGGAGATTCGGGTGCTCGTGGATACCTCGATCGCACAGGTCGAAAGCGGCGCAACGCTGGCTGAAACGGCGGGCGAGGCGATGGACGGCATCGTCGAGGCGGTCAAGCGCGTGACGACGATCGTCGGCGAAATCGCGACGGCGTCAACTCAGCAGAGCATCGGCATCGACGAGGTCAATCGCGCGATCGCGCAAATGGACGGCGCGACACAGCAAAATGCGGTGCTCGTCGAACAGGCCGCCGCGGCCGCCGTTTCGCTCAACGAGCAGGCGCAGCAACTTGGCGAGGCGATGCAGGCGTTCCGGGTGGCCAGCGATTCCGCGCGCTCGACGATCCGATGAACACGCGCTTCATCGAAACGTTCGTCATGCTGGCGGAGCTCGAGAGCTTTCGGGCGACGGCTCGCGTCTTGCATGCGACGCCGGCGACGATTTCCCTGAGAATCAAATCGCTCGAAGACGAACTGCGCACGGAGTTGATCGATCGGTCGACGACGCGGTTTCGTTTGACGCCCGCCGGCGAGAGCTTGCTCGGCCTGGCGCGCAGTGTCGTCGATGCAGTGCGGGTGTTGCGCGAGGCGGCGGGACAGGAGGTGATCGTCGGCGGCAAGTTGAGGCTGGGAGTAATCGAGACCGTCGTTCACTCATGGCTGTCGTATTACGTCACGCACCTCAATTCGAAGTTTCCGCAACTCGAGGTGGATCTGACGGTCGATTCGAGCGCGGTGCTCCAGCAACGGTTGCTGGCAGGGGAACTCGATGTCGCGATCCGCGTGGAGGGGATCGATAGCACCAAGATCGTGTCCAGCGCGATCGCGAGCTATCCGGTGCGCTGGATCGCGCGGCGCGGCTTGATCTCGCGGCGCACTACCGGGCTCGCGCCGCGCGTGCTGCAGCGCCCGATTCTGACGTTCGGTCGCGGCACTGCGCCGCAGGTGGCGCTGCAGAGCATCGTGCTGGCCCTGGCACGGCAGGAGCAAATTCCGCCGGAACAGACGCGCGTGACCTGCTCGCCGTCGGTGGCCGCGATCGTGCAGCTCATTCGCGACGGCTACGGGGTTGCTTGCATCCCGAGCCTGTTCGTGACGGACGAGCTGCAGACGGGCGAATTCGTCGAGTTGCCGCTCAAACCTGTACCGCCGCCGATCGTGGTTTCTGTCTGCAAGAGTGCGAATGCGAGCGCGATCGTGAACGCGGCGGCAAATGCGGCGCATATCGCATGCACGGCGTATTGCCGCACGAAGCGGGCAGATCTCGTCGAAGCGCTTTGACGGTTGCGGGCTTGGGGTGCGCCGCGCCGGCTCGTAGCGGGTTGAGTTGCCCGCGCGGGTATCGTCGCCGCCGGCGACTGCCGTGTCGCAGGCGAATGTTTCGCAGAATCGCTTCGGCGGCGGTGACAGTGTCGATCGCCAATGTGGCGGGACTACTCGGCGGCCACGGTACTTGCCGCGCACGCGGCAAACAGCCATCGACGAAAAGCCGGCGCAGCGGGCGCTTCCGGCCGCGCAGGCGGACACACCAAAAAATACCCACGCGCAGTCGTAACCGGTTCGTCGAATAGCGTGACGAGTTGCCCGCTCGCTACGAGCTCGTCGACGAGCGGCAACCACCCGAGCGCGACGCCCTGGTGCGTGAGCGCGGCGTGCATGACGAGCGAATAGCTGTTGAACGTCGACCCGTGTTCGTCGGGCGGAGCCGACAGGCCGTGCATCGCGAACCATCCGTTCCAGCCCATCCATCGCTCGGGTTGCGTGGGTTGAACATGGAGCAGCGGTGCGGCGCGCAAATCGGCTGGGCGGGCGATGTCGGGATGCGCCGCGCGGAAGGCCGGCGAGCAAACCGGGACGACCTGCTCCTGAAAGAGACGTGTTGCCGTGCAAGGGGACCAGTCGCCGTCGCCGAACGCGATGGCGACATCGGCATGATCTTGCCGAGGATTGAACGCCGATTGCGAGGTCACCACTTTCACGTTGATGCCGGGCAGAAACCGGCGCAAGTCCATGAGCCGCGGCACGAGCCAGTAGGTCGCAAAACCCGCATCGGTCACGATCGTCAATGCGCCCTTTGCACGGGCGGCGCGGATATCGGCGACGGCGTCGCGGAGCGTTTCGATACTCTGGCGGACCGCTTCATAAAGCCGTTGGCCGTCGGCTGTCAGCGTGACGCCGCGGTGTCCCCGCTCGAACAGCGGCACACCCAGTTCGGCCTCCAACTGGACGATTCGCTGGCTGACCGCGGGCTGCGTCGATCCAAGCTCGCGAGCGGCCGCGGTAAAGCTCGCCAGCCGCGCCGCGGACTCGAACACCGACAGCATCTGCAGCGGTGGCAAACGGTCTTGCTCAGACATAAGCATGCCTTATGGGGCCATAAATAGCGGCCGTCTTCACACGCGAATTGTGGGTGGCCATATTGGCGTCACGCACCCGGCATGCAAGCCGCCGAGACCTTGCAGCGCAACATCGGCAGCGTGGCTGCCCGAGCGAGGCGCAGGTCGATTCAACGCATTTTAAACATCGAGTTCATGAAGCCCAATACCGGAAAGAACTTACTCATCTTGATGGCCGACCAGATGACGCCCTCGGCGCTGCGCGTCTACGGCAATTCGGTGTCGAAGACCCCGCGAATCGATGCGCTGGCGCGCGACGGCGTAGTGTTCGACTCGGCCTATTGCGCGAGCCCGCTCTGCGCGCCTTCGCGTTTCGCACTCATGGCCGGCAAGCTCCCCTCGAAGATTGGGGCTTACGATAACGCGGCCGAATTTCCGGCGCAAACTTTGACGTTCGCGCACTACCTGCGGGCAGCCGGATATCGGACGGTATTGTCGGGCAAGATGCATTTTTGCGGGCCAGACCAGTTGCACGGTTTCGAGGAACGGCTCACGACCGATATCTATCCCGCCGATTTCGGATGGGCACCCGATTGGGACCATCCGGAAGTACGGCCGAGCTGGTACCACAACATGAGTTCCGTGCTCGATGCCGGCCAGTGCGTGCGCACGAATCAGCTCGATTTCGACGACGAAGTCACGTTCACCGTGCGGCAAAAGCTTTACGACATCGCACGGGAGCGTCAAGCCGGCGCCGACGTTCGCCCGTTTTGCGTCGTGGCGTCGCTCACGCATCCGCACGACCCTTATGCGATAACGTCGGAGTATTGGGACCTTTATCGCGACGAAGAGATCGACTTGCCGAGCGTGTCCCTGAGCTTCGAAGAGAGCGACCCGCATTCGAAACGCTTGCGCCATGTTTGCGAGAACGACCGGACGCCGCCGAACGAGCAGCAGGTGCGAAACGCGAGGCGCGCCTATTACGGCGCGCTGTCGTACGTCGACGCGCAGTTCGGCGCGATGCTCGATGCGCTCGAGGCCACCGGGCTGGCGGACGACACGATCGTGATCGTCACGTCCGATCATGGCGATATGCTCGGCGAACGGGGCCTGTGGTACAAGATGACGTTCTTCGAGAACGCCGCGCGGGTGCCGCTGATCGTGCATGCTCCGAAGGATTTCCTCCCGCATCGGGTTGCCGGCTCCGTATCGACGATCGATTTGCTTCCCACGCTCGTCGAATTGGCGACGGGTGAGCGCGAATCGGCCTGGCCCGACCCCATCGATGGCCGCAGCCTCCTCCCGCACCTGCGCGGCGACGGAGGGCACGACGAGACGTTCGGCGAATATCTCGGCGAAGGTGCGATCGCGCCGATCGTAATGATTCGCCGAGGCGCGCACAAATTCATTCACACGCCGGCCGACCCCGACCAATTGTTCGATCTGGCCGCCGACCCGAAGGAACTCGTCAACCTCGCGAGCGACCCGGCGTATGCGGACACCGTCGCCGCGTTCAGAGCCGAGATCCGACGGCGCTGGAACATCGACGCGCTGCACGGCGAAGTCCTCGCGAGCCAGCGCCGCCGACGTTTTCACTACGCGGCGTCGACGCAAGGGCGCATCCAGGCGTGGGACTGGCAGCCGTTCAACGACGCGAGCCAGCGCTACATGCGCAATCACATCGAATTGGACACGCTTGAAGCGATGGCGCGGTATCCGCGCGTCACACGAGAATGATCGGCCCGCCGCCGATGGAGATCCAACCCCACCACACGCAGGTCAATCGTAGAGGAGCAGGAGATGAACGGAAGCGGATACTCAGGATATCGGCGCTTGATAGGGGCGCTCCTCGTGGCGGCCGCCGCCTCGGCCTCGCCGCCGATGCAGGCCGCCGAGCCCGGCAATTGTACCGATGTGCGCATGGCCGATCCCGGCTGGACCGACATCGATGCGACGAATGCGATGAGCGGCGTCGTGCTCAAGGCGCTCGGCTATCGGCAAAACGTCGCGAACTTATCGGTGCCGATTACCTACGAGGGGCTGAAGAAGGGGCAGGTCGACGTCTTTCTCGGCAATTGGATGCCGGCACAAGGTCCGCTCGTGAAGCCGTTCGTCGAGAGCCACGCGATCGACGTGCTCCACGCCAATCTGACCAATGCGAAATTCACGCTGGCGGTGCCCGATTATGTGGCGGCGGCGGGAGTGCATTCGTTTGCCGATCTCGCAAAGTACGCCGATAAGTTCGACGACAAGATCTACGGTATCGAGCCCGGCGCCCCGGCCAATCAGAACATCACGAAGATGATCGGCGACAAAGCGTTCGGCCTGGGCGACTGGAAGCTCGTTGCATCGAGCGAGACCGCGATGCTGACGCAGGTCGAACGCGCCGTGCGCGATAAGCGATGGATCGTATTCCTCGCATGGGAGCCGCATCTCATGAATACGAAGTTCCACTTGACGTACTTGTCGGGCGGCGATGCCTATTTCGGTCCGAATTACGGCGGCGCGACGGTCAACACCGTCACGAGACCGGGCTTTGCCAACCAGTGCACGAACCTCGGCCGGTTGTTCAAGCAAATGACGTTCAATGTGGATCTCGAGAATCACGTGATCGCGAGCGTGCTGCAGGACAAGGTAGGCGTGGACGCGGCCGCGCGCGATGCGTTGAAAGCGCATCCCGACTTGGTCGCGACTTGGCTGAACGGCGTGACCACGGCGAACGGGGGCAATGGGCTGGAGGCCGTCAACCGTGCGCTGGCCGCTCACTGAACGGAGTGGAGCGACCTTCAAAGCCTTGCAACGACTTGCAACGACTCAAACATAACGAGAGCACATCATGAAAGCATTGCGCGCCCACATCGGCACGGGCATCGCGCTGGCGCTCGCCGGGTTACCCGGTGTCGTCCACGCTCAGAGCAGCGTCACGCTGTACGGGATCCTCGACGCAGGCATCACCTACGCGAGCAATACGGGCGGTTCCCACGTCATCAAATTCGACGACGGCATTTCCTACGGCAATCGTTGGGGAATAAAAGGCACGGAAGATCTCGGCGGTGGGTTGTCCGCGGTCTTCGCCCTTGAAAGCGGGTTCAAGCTGGGCACGGGGCGGTTGACGTTCGGCGGCTCGCAATTTGGGCGGCAAGCGTACGTTGGGCTGTCGAGCCCTTGGGGCACGGTTTCGTTCGGCAATCAGCAAGACATGACCGAAGAGATGGTGTTTCAGTACAACGTGTCCGCCTGGGCGAGCGGGTACGCGATCCACCAGGGCGACTTCGATCGATTCAACGGCGATCGCTTGCCGAATTCGGTGAAGTTCTTGTCGAACGACATCGACGGTTTCAAATTCGGCGGCATGTGGTCGTTCGGCAACGTGGCGGGCAACTTTCATCAGAACAGTGCTTATAGCTTGGGCGCACACTATGCGCATGGCAAGTTCACGATGGGCGTCGCCTATACGCAGTTGAACAATCCGAACGGCATTTATGCGTTCGATCCGTATGCGATGATCGGCACGCATACGTTCCTCGGCAGGCCGACCGTGAGCGTCGATCCCGCGACGGGTGCGGTAACGGATCTGTACTCGAGCACGTCGTTCCCGGTGGACAAACAAGGCACGGTCGGCGTTGGCGCGAGCTACGCGCTCGGTCCTGTGACGCTGATGGGCAACTACACGTACACCACGATCAAGGCGTTCGGTCAATCGTCGCACATGCAGGTGGGAGAGGGCGGGGCGTCATGGAACGTGACGCCTGCTTTCAGCGTGGACGGCGGGTACCAGTACACGCACTTCGAAGGCCACCATTGGAATCAGGTATCGGCTGGGCTGCACTATCTGCTGTCCAAGCGCACTGACGTCTATATCTCGGGCGATTACTTGAAGGCCTCGAGCGGCGTCGATGCCGTGATCGGCTACAGCTTCGCGCCGTCGACTACGACGACGCAAGCCGATATCCGGATCGGTATGCGCCATTCGTTTTGATGTAACTCCGCGTCGTGCTTGGGCGGGCGTGTCGGCGACACGTACCGCCGTTTTTTCTTGTCGCTTCCGGATCGGGCCGAATCCCGACCGCAATGAAATTGCTCCCCTATGCCGATACCATCCCCATCAGGCTCAGCGCGTTGCGTTGAGCGATGTCGCGATAGCAGTTATTGAATAGCACATGCGTGCGTGCCACGCGATTCGCGATCTCTCGTATCGGCTGCAATAACGTACGTAACTCCTCGTCGCCGTAGTCATAGTTGAACCGCTCGGCAGCGGATTGAGCTCCGCTCCAGGTTTGCGCATTGCGACCATGAAGCCTAACGATGGCAAGCGCCGGCGAAGTGGCCTCCCATACGGTTTGCACACGATTGTGCACGTTCTGCGGCGCATCGACGATCACGTGGGCAACGCCGCATTCGCGCTCCATACGGAGCGTCGAATCGCGATGTTTGTCGTCGAACCAGCTCTCGTGCCGAAATTCGAAGGCGGTCGTCAACGGCCGTGCGCGTTCGGCGCAGTGTTCGACGTGTTCGATCGATTTCGCGGACGCCGTCACCCAGTGCGGGAATTGGAACAGCACGGCACCTAGCTTGCCGGCGGCCTGCAGCGGCTCTAATGCGGCGAAAAAGCGAATCCATAGCTCGTCGACGATGGGCGAAGGAACGTCCTTGTAGTACAGATGTTTCTTGTCGGTCTTCGGCAGCTCGGCCTGAATATCTTTCGGCAGGCATTTGGGCTCGGTTTGATGGCCCGTGAAGAGGCGAAATGCCTTTACGTCGAATACGAACCCAGGCGGTGTGCGCTCGGCCCAGAGCGCACTGTTGGACGCGCTCGGCATTCCGTAGTAGGAGGAATCGACTTCGACGAGCGGAAAAATGCCGGCGTAATAGCGCAGGCGCGCCTCGGCGCTGTTACAGCCCGCCGGATAGAAGGCGCGCGATTCGATCAGCGTTTTGTCCGTCCATGATGCCGTACCCACGAGAATCGGCATAGCGACCTCCGGAAGGCCAAGCGGGAGAAACGAGCCATTTTGCCATGCGCTCGCACGTTTAGACAGGCGCGATCGGAGCCGCCCTTTAGATGACGCTGCGCAGTCCCGAGACGACTTGAACGCCGCCGAACACGCCGATCGCGAGCGCCGACAGGCGTGCAATCCCGTGAATATAAGACACGGGAATTCTCCGCCCGAGCGCCGCCGTCGTGCCGCTCAAGCACAGCCACCAGGCGGCGGACCCGAGGAATACGCCGGCCACCATCGGCAATACGCTCACCCACCCGGTGCTGCCGGGCGCGCCGGCCGACGAGCCGAGGGCCGCGAAGATGCCGATGAACGAAATGATCGTCATCGGGTTGGATAGAGTCAGGCCGAACGTCGTCAGGAAATCGCGCCGCACCGATGCTCGCGGCCCCTCCGCTGCGGACGCGGGCGTTGCTTTAGACTCCCGCGCGATCGCCCAGGCGAGCCACATCAGAAACGCGCCGCCGCCGATCTTCAAGACGATGCCGAGCGCCGGGACCGTCGCCGCGATTCCCGCGATGCCGAGTGCGCCCAGCAGGCCGTAGATCATGTCGGCGCACGCTGCGCCCAGTCCCGTCGCGAGGCCCGAGCGGAAACCGCGGCTCAGGCTGCGCTGAATGCACAGCATGCCGATGGGGCCGACCGGCGCCGCGATCGAAAACCCGATTGCCATGGACTTGATGAACAGCATCCGCCCCTCCTCCAAGAGTTCGTTTGGACGAAGAGATCGTAGGCGATCCTGGATCGCCATAGAAGCAAGTTTTTAAGGGAAAATGGCGCTTTGACCTTAAAACATTAGACGGCATGGACGAACTCGATTGGAGTCTATTGGCGCTGCTGCAGCGCGACGGCCGCATGACCTATACGGAGCTTGCCCGCCAGGTGCGATTGTCTGTGCCCGCGGTGACCGAGCGCGTGAAGCGCCTCGAAGACTCTGGGGTCATCGAAGGCTACGTGGCTTGCGTCAATCCCGAAGCGGCGGGATACGGCGTGACCGCGTTGATTGCGATCACCGTGCCGCAGCCGGGAAAAGCGAAGTTCTTGAAGGTGCTCGAAGCGATTCCGGAAGTGCTCGAATGCCATCATGTGACGGGCGCGGACTCGTACATCATGCGGTTGGCCGCAGTCAGCATGGGCGACTTGGAGCGGGTCATCGGACAAATCAACCTGTACGGCGAGACGCGCACGTCGATCGTCATGTCCACGCCGCTTCCGCCGCGTCCATTGGAGCGTCCGCCCATCGCGCCGAAGCCTGCGAAGCGCAGGCGATAGATAGGAAGGACCGTGCGGTGTGAGGCCGTATGAGGCCTAGCGAAGCGGCATGCGCTGCTCGTGAAGCAGCCACTCGCGAAACGCTTCGAGGGCTGGATGATGCCGGACGCGCTCAGGGTAGGTGAAATAGTACGAACGAGAGCTGGGCACGGGATCGAAGGGGCAGACGAGCCGGCCCTCGCTCAACTCGTCGGCCACGAGCAGGCGCGGCACGAGCCCCACGCCGATGCCGGCCATGACCGCCTGAATCAAGTGCGACGTCAGCTCGAAGCTCGGGCCCAGCAAAAGGGCATCGTGAGGCAGGCCGAAGTGGGCGCACCATTCTCGCCATGCATCGGGGAAACTGCTGACTCTCAGCAATGTCAGCCCTTCGAGCATCGCGACGGTGGGCCGGCCCCGGCCTTCATCCCGGCCCTGCCGGACGCGCTTGGCTCCGCGACGTGGTGCGCGCGCACGCGCTACCGCCTGCGGGCTCGCCACCAAGACCAGCTCTTCGGCATAGAGCCGGTGTGCAATCACGTTCGGCCAACGCCCATCCCCGACGGTAATGGCCGCGTCGAGCGGCTGCGTGGCGAAGTCGACTTCCTCGATGCGCGAGTGCAAGTCGATCTGCAAATCCGGGTGCGCGCGATAAAGCCGATGCAATCGCGGCAAGAGCCACTTCGCGCCGAACGTCGGCAACGTCGCCACGCGCAGGCGTTTGCTCAGCGCTTGTGCCGACAACGCCTGCAATGTCGCAGTGCGTATTTGGGTCAACGCCGCGCCGATTTCTATCATGTAGGCTCGGCCGGCCTCGGTCGTTGCGATCCGTTTGCCTTCACGCACGAATAGTGCAATCCCGAGCATGGCTTCGAGCGTCTGGACTTGCCGGCTGACAGCGCTTTGCGTGAGCGCCAATTCCTCGGCCGCACGCGTGAAGCTCTCATGGCGTGCCGATGCCTCGAAAGCCAGCAACAGCGACATAGAAGGGGTGAGTTTCCGGTAATTCATTCAAAAAACTCATGAAGATCCCAAAGAACTTCCGTTTGTTTCTTGGAAGGCTGCGAATGACAATGGACGATAACGAAGAAGCATGGAACGCCGCCACCCACCGGATTCATGCAGAGTCTACATGGTCCGCGCGCGTCGCGGGCCCCACACCGAGTCGATTGCCATGGCTATCTCACGTCTTCCCGTCGACGACACGCTCACGGGTGCCGACGCGCGTTTCTTGCAGGCGCTGCGCTCATCCGGTTTCGAGGGTGACATCGACGATAGCCAAGCGCTGCGCACCGTGCTGGCGACCGACAATTCGATCTATCAGCGCTATCCGAAAGCGGCGCTGTTTCCTCGCAACGCCGAGGACGTTCGGCGCATCGCCACGCTGCTGGGTCAGGCGGCATTTCGCGAAGTCGTCGTTGCGCCGCGCGGCGGCGGCACGGGGACGAACGGTCAATCGTTGACCGAGGGCATCGTCGTCGATCTGTCGCGGCACATGAACCGTATCATCGAAATCGACGCGCGAGCGCGGACGGTGCGCGTCGAAGCCGGGGTCGTAAAGGATCAGCTCAATGCTGCGCTCGCGCCGCATGGGTTGTTTTTTGCGCCCGAGCTGTCGACGTCCAATCGCGCGACGATCGGCGGCATGATCAACACCGATGCCAGCGGTCAGGGCAGCTGCACCTACGGAAAGACGCGCGACCACGTTCTGGCGCTCGATACGGTGCTGATCGGCGGGGGACGCCTGTCGAGCGCGCCCGTGAGCGATGCGGAGCTTGCCGATTTATGCAGCAGGGACGATGCGATCGGCCATGTATACGACACCGCGCGGCGAATCGCCGAGCAAGAGGCCGATTTGATTCGCGAGCGATTTCCCGCGCTGAACCGATGCTTGACGGGCTACGACCTCGCGCACCTGCGAGACCATGCCGGCCGCTTCGACCTCAACAGCGTGCTGTGCGGTTCGGAGGGCACGCTCGGTTTCGTCGTCGAAGCGACGCTGAACGTGCTGCCCATTCCCGCGCATGCCGCGCTCGTCAATATCCGATACCCGAGCTTCATGGACGCGTTGCGCGACGCGCGGGCGCTGATGGCGCACCGCCCGCTGTCGATCGAAACGGTGGATTCGACGGTGCTCGCGTTGGCGAAAAAAGATATCGTCTGGCGCAACGTTGCGGAATTCTTTCCCGATGAGCCGGGCGGCAACGAGAAGGGCGAAGCCGGGGGCATCAACTTGGTGGAGTTCAGCGGGGCCGATGTGCAAGCGGTGCGCAAGCGCGTGGCCGAATTCGTCGACCATTTGCGCACGGATATGACGGTGCGCCGCGTGGCTGTCACGATCGCGGACGGCGAGGCGGCGGTCAACCGCGTCTATGCCATGCGAAAGCGCGCCGTGGGCCTACTCGGCAATGTCAGCGGCGCGAGCCGTCCGCAGCCGTTCGTCGAGGATACTGCCGTGCCGCCTGAGCACCTCGCCGACTACATCGCCGAATTTCGAGCGTTGCTGGACGGACTCGGGCTGCGGTACGGGATGTTCGGCCACGTCGACGCCGGGGTGCTGCACGTGAGGCCGGCGCTGGACATGCGCGATCCGAAACAAGCCGCATTGATTCGACCGGTCTCGGATGCCGTGACGGCGCTGACGATGAAATACGGCGGCTTGCTATGGGGGGAGCATGGCAAAGGCGTGCGGTCCGAATACGTGCCCGACTATTTCGGCCCGTTGTACCCGGCGTTGCAGCGCCTGAAGGCCGCGTTCGATCCGCACAATCAGTTGAACCCAGGCAAGATCGCCACGCCCGCCGGCAGCGGCGCCTCGCTGCTGAGAATCGACGCGGTGCCGACGCGCGGCGAGGCGGACCGCCGTATCGACGAGCGCGTATGGCAACGTAACGGTGATGCCGTCCATTGCAACGGCAACGGAGCATGCTACAACTTCGATCCCGACGACGCGATGTGCCCATCGTGGAAGGCGACGCGCCAACGTGTCCACTCGCCGAAGGGGCGCGCCTCGCTGATGCGCGAATGGCTGAGGCTGCAAGGGCAGGCGGGCGCCGACCTCGCGGCGGAGCCCGCGCCCGCCGCGCTGCCGGTCCGCATAGCACACAGCTGGCGCAAACGTCATGGCGAACGCGACTTTTCGCACCAAGTGTATGACGCGATGGCGGGATGCCTTGCCTGCAAATCCTGTGCGGGGCAATGCCCGGTCAAGGTCAATGTGCCCGAGTTTCGTTCGCGCTTTCTCGCGCATTACCACTCGAGGTACGCGCGCCCGCCGCGCGACTACCTGATCGGTTCGCTCGAATACAGCGTGCCCTACATCGCGGCGATGCCGGGCGGTCGCGCGCTGTATAACACGCTGATGAAGGCGCCTGCGGTGAAGGCGATGTTGCGCCGCCTGGCCGGTATCGTCGACAGTCCGTTGCTCGAGAGCGGAGAATCTTGGCGCGATGTGTTGGATCGATGCGCGGTAGAACCGGCCACGGCCGAGCGGTTGCGGCAGCTTGATGAAGCGCAGCGGGCGCGCAGCATCGTCGTGGTTCAAGATGCGTTCACGCGGTACTTCGAAACGCGAGTCGCCGCGGCGTTTATCGAGCTTGCGGTGCAGCTGGGGTACCGCGTGTTCGTAGCGGCGTATCGCCCCAACGGCAAGCCGCTGCACGTTCAGGGCTTCACGCGCGCATTCGTGCGAGCGGTTGCAAAGAATGCGGCCCAGCTTGCCGCCCTTGCTAGGTTCGATGTGCCCCTGGTGGGCGTCGATCCCGCGATGACGCTCGTCTATCGGCAGGAATACAGAAAGGTCGACGGCGCCGACGCATGCCCGCGCGTGTTGCTGCCGCAGGAGTGGCTCATCGATGCGCTGGGCATCGCTGCGTCGCCAGCCAGGCGCGAAGCGAAGGCCGCCGTGTCCTTCCGGATGCTGCCGCATTGCACGGAACGCACCAACGAACCAGCCTCGGCAGCGCTATGGCGTGAGGTCTTCGCTCGAGCGGGCGCCTCGTTGACGATGCCGGCGAGCGGATGCTGCGGCATGTCGGGCACCTATGGGCACGAACTGCGCAACGTCGAAACGTCGAAGGCGATTTTCGAGCAGTCGTGGGCGCGTCATGTAGACGAATGGGTACCGCCGCGCAGGGGCGGCGCTGCATTGGCCGATGACGAGCGCGCCGAGTTGCTCGCGACGGGCTATTCGTGCCGATGCCAGGTGGCGCGCCTGCGCGGCCGCCGGCTCAGGCATCCCGTCGAAGCGCTGCTCGACATTTATCGCATGCAGGCTTGACGTACGCGCTGGGACGAAACGCTTTCGCGGATCGGGAATTAGCGGTAACGACGCACGATATGCGCTATGCTTGCCCGCAGATCGTCAGTCGGAGACTGCACGTCGCCCACCCGATTTCATGCACGATGAAAAAACGCTTCACACTACTTACGGTCGTCTGCGTGAGCGCGGCCCTTGCGCTCGCCGGTTGCGACGATCGACAAGCCGAGCAAGCCATGGGAAAACTGAAGGACTTCTTCAATGCGATCAAGCCGGATGCGCTCCTGCTCAAAGGGCTGACGCCCGGCGTCACGACCGAGGCCGAGATTCGCGACCAGATGGGAGCGCCCGAGACGGAGCGTACGTTCGAAGACGGCTCGAAGCGCTTCGAGTATCCGCGCGGCCCGCAAGGGACGAGCACTTACATGGTCGATATCGATGCTCGTGGCAGGCTCGTCTCCGTCACGCAAGTGCTGACCGCCGCGAACTTCGCAAAGGTTCGCATCGGCATGACCGAGGATGAAGTGCGGAGGCTGCTCGGAAAGCCGGGCGAGGTGGCCGTCTATCGGCTCAAGCCCGAAACCGTGTGGAGCTGGAAATGGAACGAAGGCGGCCCTTCGGGCGACGCCTTCTTCAACGTTCACTTCGATGCTTCGGGCGTGGTGTATACGACTTCACGCTCCGATATCGTTCGAGGCCATTAAGCACCCGGCACACGCACCCACCCCTCCATCAACACGCGTGCGCTGCGGCTCATGATCGCCTTCTTGACGACCCATTGCCCATCGACGAGCGCCGCTTGCGCGCCTACGCGCAGCGTGCCGGACGGGTGCCCGAAGCGCACGGCTTCGCGTTCGCCGCCTCCCGCCGCCAGATTGACGAGCGTGCCCGGAATCGCCGCAGCGGTGCCGATCGCCACGGCCGCCGTGCCCATCATCGCGTGATGCAGCTTGCCCATCGACATCGCACGCACGAGTAGGTCGACGTCGTCCGCGCGCACTTGCCTGCCGCTCGATGCGGCGTAATCCGCAGGCCGGGCGACGAATGCGACCTTCGGCGTGTGCTGCCGCTTGACGATGTCGTCGATGCGCTCGATGAGGCCCATGCGCAGCGCGCCGTACGCGCGAATCGTCTCGAACATCGCCAGCGCTTTGCCGTCGCTGTTGACGGCGTCCTGCAGTTCGGTGCCTTGGTAGCCGATCGCCTTCGCATCGACGAAAATCGTCGGAATGCCCGCATTGATCATCGTCGCTTTCAGGGTGCCGATACCGGGCACGTCGAGATCGTCGACGACGTTGCCGGTCGGAAACATGGAGCTGCCGGCCCCATCTTCGTCCGCCGCCGGGTCCATGAATTCGAGCGCAACCTCGGCGGCCGGGAACGTCACGCCGTCGAGCTCGAAGTCGCCCGTTTCCTGCACGGTGCCGCCCGTCATCGGCACGTGCGCGACGATCGTCTTGCCGATGTTGGCTTGCCAGATCCGCACGATAGCCATACCGTCGCGCGGTACGCGGGCAGGGTCGACGAGCCCGCCCGAGATCGCGAACGGGCCCACGGCCGCGGACAAGTTGCCGCAGTTGCCGGTCCAATCGATAAATGCCTTGTCGATGGCGACCTGCCCAAACAAATAATCGACGTCGTGATCGGGCCGCGTGCTCTTCGAGACGATAACCGTCTTGCTCGTGCTCGACGTGGCCCCGCCCATGCCGTCGATATGCTTGCCGTAGGGGTCGGGGCTGCCGATCACGCGCGTGAGCAGCGCGTCGCGCGCTGCGCCCGGTGCTTGCGCGGCCGCGGGCAAGTCCTGCAGCCGGAAAAATACGCCCTTGCTCGTGCCGCCGCGCATATAAACGGCGGGAATTTTGATTTGCGGTGGGTGCGTCATGCGTGTGCCGTCCTTACGTTATGCCGCCAACGACGATTCGAGAAAATCCTGCGCGAAGCGCTGCAGCACGCCGCCCGCCTCGTAAATCGACACTTCTTCCGCCGTATCGAGCCGGCACGTGACGGGTACGGTCACGCGGTCACCGTTCTTGCGCACGATCACCAGCGTGAGGTCCGAGCGCGGCGTACGCTCGCCGATCACGTCGAAGGTCTCCGTGCCGTCGATGCCGAGCGTCGTGCGCGTCGTTCCGGGCTTGAACTCGAGCGGCAGCACGCCCATGCCGACGAGGTTCGTGCGATGAATTCGCTCGAACCCTTCCGCTACGATCGCTTCCACGCCCGCAAGGCGCACGCCCTTGGCGGCCCAATCGCGGGACGATCCCTGCCCGTAATCGGCGCCGGCGACGATGATGAGCGGCTGCTTGCGCTCCATATACGTTTCGATCGCTTCCCACATGCGCGTCACGCGGCCTTCGGGCTCGATGCGGGCGAGCGACCCTGTCTTCACTTGGCCGTTCTCGATCGCCATCTCGTTCTTCAGCGTGGGGTTCGCGAACGTCGCGCGCTGCGCGGTCAGGTGATCGCCCCGGTGCGTCGCATACGAGTTGAAGTCTTCTTCGGGAAGGCCCATTTTTTCGAGGTATTCGCCCGCGGCGCTCGCGCGCATGATGGCGTTCGACGGCGAAATGTGATCGGTCGTGATGTTGTCGCCCAGGACGGCCAACGCGCGCATCCCCTTGAGGGTACGCTCGCCTGCAAGCGCGCCTTCCCAATACGGCGGGCGCCGGATATAGGTGCTCTGCGGCCGCCATTCATAGAGCGGCTGCGCCGCTTCGCTGCGTTGCGACGCGATCGCGAACATCGGCTCGTACACGCGGCGAAATTGCTCGGGCTTGACGCTCGATGCCACGACGGCGTCGATCTCTTCGTCGGTCGGCCAAAGATCCCTCAGCGTGATCGGTTTGCCCGTGCCGTCGACGCCGAGCGTGTCCTTTTCGATGTCGAACCGGATGGTCCCCGCGATTGCATAGGCGACGACGAGCGGCGGCGAGGCGAGGAACGCCTGCTTCGCGTAGGGATGAATGCGTCCATCGAAGTTCCGGTTGCCCGACAGGACTGCCGTGGCGTAGAGATCGCGGTCGACGATCTCCTTTTGAATGACAGGATCGAGCGCACCCGACATGCCGTTGCACGATGTGCACGCATAGGCGACGACGCCGAAGCCGAGCTTTTCGAGTTCGGGCAAGAGCCCCGCTTCTTCTAGGTACAGCGTCACGGCCTTCGACCCCGGGGCGAGCGAGGTCTTCACCCACGGCTTACGCAGGAGCCCTAAGCGATTCGCGTTGCGTGCGAGCAGCCCGGCCGCGATCATATTGCGTGGATTGTTGGTGTTCGTGCAGCTCGTAATCGCGGCGATGATGACCGCGCCGTCGGGCATCTTGCCCGGTTCGTTCTCGACCTTGCCGCTGATTCCGCGCGCGGCGAGCTCGGTCGTCGGCACGCGGCGGTGCGGGTTCGACGGGCCCGCGATGTTGCGCGTGACGCTCGACAGGTCGAAGCGCAAGACGCGCTCGTATTGGGCGTGCGACAGCGCGTCGGCCCACAGGCCGGTTTCCTTCGCGTACGTCTCAACGAGCCTGACGAGGTTATCGTCGCGGCCCGTCAGCTTCAGATAGCGGATCGTCTGTTCGTCGATGTAGAACATGGCCGCGGTGGCGCCGAACTCGGGCGCCATGTTGGCGATCGTCGCGCGGTCGCCTAGCGTCAGACGCGACGCGCCTTCGCCGTAAAACTCCAGATAGGCGGAAACGACCTTCTCTTTGCGCAAGAACTCGGTCAGGGCGAGCACGATGTCGGTGGCCGTGATGCCGGGCTGACGTTCGCCCGTCAACTCGACGCCGACGATATCGGGCAGCCGCATCCACGATGCCCGCCCGAGCATGACGCTCTCGGCTTCGAGGCCGCCGACGCCTACGGCGATCACGCCGAGCGCATCGACCATCGGCGTATGCGAATCGGTGCCGACGAGCGTGTCGGGAAAGGCGACGCCGTCGCGCACCTGGACGACGGGGCTCATGCGCTCGAGATTGATCTGATGCAGGATACCGTTGCCGGGCGGAATCACGTCGACGTTCTTGAACGCCTTCTTGGTCCAGTCGATGAAGTGAAAGCGATCTTCGTTACGGCGATCTTCGATCGCGCGGTTCTTGGCGAACGCATCCTTGTCGTAACCGCCGCATTCGACGGCGAGCGAATGATCGACGACGAGCTGCGTCGGCACGACGGGATTGACGAGCGCGGGATCGCCGCCACGCGCTGCAATGGCGTCGCGCAAGCCGGCGAGATCGACGAACGCCGTTTGGCCGAGGATGTCGTGGCATACGACGCGCGCCGGAAACCACGGGAAGTCAAGCTCGCGCTTGCGCTCGATCAATTGCTTGAGCGCATCGGTCAGCAGCGCCGGCTCGCAGCGGCGAACGAGATTTTCGGCGAGCACGCGCGACGTGTAGGGCAGCGTGTCGTATGCGCCTTTTTCGATCGCGTCGACGGCCGCGCGCGCATCGAAGTAGTCGAGCCCGGCGCCGGGCAGTGCTTTGCGATATTCAGTGTTCATGGTGCGTGAGCGCTAGTCGGCCTTGCCCGTCACGACCGGCCGACAGGCCGGTCATGGGGGGAGGGCAGGCCATGGTTGGTGGTACGAACGAACGTCACACGTCGATCGCGGAAACGGATTTCGCAAGCTTGCGCAGTTCGAACTTCTGAATCTTGCCGGTCGATGTTTTCGGCAATTCGATGAACTCGAACGCGCGAGGCACTTTGAAGCCGGCAAGATGCGCCTTGCAATGCTCGACCAACTCGGCGGCGGTCGTCGTCGCGCCGGCCTTGAGCTCGATGAATGCGCATGGCGTTTCGCCCCAGCGAGGATCGGGCTTGGCGACCACCGCCGCGGCAAGCACGGCAGGGTGCCGGTACAAGACATCTTCGATCTCGATGCTCGAAATGTTCTCGCCGCCCGAGATGATGATGTCCTTGCTGCGGTCTTTGATGCGAATGTACCCGTCGGGATAGGCGACACCGAGATCGCCCGAATGGAACCAGCCGCCGCGGAACGCTTCGTCGGTGGCCGTCCCGTTCTTCAAGTAACCCTTCATCGTGATGTTGCCGCGGAACATGATTTCGCCGATGGTTTCGCCGTCCGCCGCGACCGGCTTCATCGTGTCGGGGTCGAGCACCGCGCAGCCTTCCTGCAAGTGGTAACGCACGCCCTGTCGCGCGTTGAGCCGCGCGCGTTCGCCGATGTCGAGCGAGGGCCAGTCTTCCTGTTGCGGGCAGACCGACGCAGGACCGTACACCTCGGTAAGGCCATACACGTGCGTCAGCTCGAATCCGAGCCGCTCGAGGCTTTCGATCAGCGCTGCGGGCGGCGCCGCGCCGGCCACCATCGCGTGAACGCGATGCTCGATGCCGGCTTTCAGCTCATCCGGCGCGTTCACGAGCAGATTGTGAACGATCGGCGCGCCGCAGTAATGCGTGACGCCCTCGGCCCGGATCAAATCGAAAATCGCCTTCGCCTCGACTTTGCGCAAGCAGACGTTCACGCCTGCGCGTGCGGCGATCGCCCATGGGAAGCACCAGCCGTTGCAGTGGAACATCGGCAATGTCCAGAGATAGGTTGCATGCTTGGGCATGTCCCACTCGAGAATATTGCTGATTGCAGCGGTGTAGGCGCCGCGATGGTGATAGACGACCCCCTTGGGGTTGCCCGTCGTGCCGGACGTGTAGTTCAGGCTGATCGCGTTCCATTCGTCGGCGGGCGGTTGCCAGGCGAAGTCGGGATCGCCGCTCGCGAGCAGCGCCTCGTATTCGATTGCGCCTATCCGTTCGCCGGGGCCCGTATAGAGCGTGTCGTCCACGTCGACGACGAGGATCGGCCGCTCGACGGCCGGCAGCACGGTGCGCATGAGATCGGAGAACTCGCGGTCGACGAGCAGCGCTTTGGCCTCGCCGTGATTGAGCATGAACGCCAGGGTGCCGGCGTCCAGACGCGTGTTCAGCGTATTGAGGACGGCGCCCGCCATCGGAATGCCGAAGTGCGCTTCAACCATTGCCGGCGTGTTCGGCAGCATGACGGCAACGGTATCGCCTTGGCCGATGCCGCGTGCGGCGAGCGCGGAGGCGAGCCGCCGCGTACGCGCATACGTTTCCTTCCACGTTCGCCGAATGTCGCCGTGCACGACGGCCAGACGCGTAGGGTAAACGCTTGCTGCGCGCTCGATGAACATCAACGGCGTCAGCGCCGTGAAGTTCGCGGCGTTCTTGCCGAGGCCTGCTTCGTACATATCTGTGCTCATGATGTCGTCTCCCCACCGCTCCGATACCGCCATGGGGGGCCCGTCGCCGACGCGCGGGCCCGCGGGTCCGATCAGCGTTTGCCGATCGGCAAGAACTTCAGGTTCTCCGGTCCAGTGTAGTTCGCGCTCGGCCGGATGATCTTGTTGTCGATGCGTTGCTCGATGATGTGGGCGCTCCAGCCCGAGGTGCGCGAAATCACGAACAGCGGCGTGAACATCGCCGTCGGCACGCCCATCATGTGGTACGACACGGCGCTGAACCAGTCCAGGTTCGGGAACATCTTCTTGGCGTCCCACATCACCGTCTCGAGCCGCTCGGCGATGTGGTAGAGCCGCATGTCCTCGGCTTGCTCGGACAGCGTGCGCGCCACTTGCTTGATGACCTTGTTGCGCGGGTCGGAAATCGTATAGACGGGGTGGCCGAAGCCGATCACCACTTCCTTGTTCTCCACGCGCCGGCGGATGTCCGCTTCCGCTTCGTCGGGCGTCGTATAGCGCGTTTGAATATCGAACGCCGCTTCGTTCGCGCCGCCGTGCTTCGGCCCGCGCAGCGCGCCGATCGCGCCCGTGATGGCCGAATAGATGTCCGATCCCGTGCCGGCGATCACGCGGCCCGTGAAGGTCGAGGCGTTGAATTCATGCTCGGCGTACAGGATCAGCGACGTGTGCATCGCTTCCACCCACGACTGCGACGGCGCCTTGCCGTGCAGCAGATGCAGAAAGTGGCCGCCGATCGAGTCGTCGTCGGTTTCCACTTCGATGCGCCGGCCGTTGTGCGAGTAGTGGTACCAGTACAGCAGCATCGAGCCGAGCGAGGCCATCAGGCGATCGGCGATGTCGCGCGCGCCCGCGATGTTGTGGTCGTCTTTCTCGGGCAGGACGGTGCCGAGCACGGACACGCCGGTGCGCATGACGTCCATCGGATGAGCCGAGGCGGGCAGCCATTCGAGGGCGGCCTTCACGTTGGCCGGCAAGCCGCGCAGGGCTTTGAGCTTCTTCTTGTAGGCGGCGAGCTCGGACACCGTCGGCAGCTTCTCGTGCACGAGCAGGTAGGCGATTTCCTCGAACTGGCAGGTCGTGGCGACATCGAGAATGTCGTAGCCGCGATAGTGCAAGTCGTTGCCCGTGCGCCCGACCGTGCAAAGCGCCGTATTGCCCGCCGTCACCCCCGACAGGGCGACCGATTTCTTCGGCTTGAACGTGCCGGCGGCCGGCGCTTCCTTCACTGCATCACTCATGGTGTTGTCTCCAGCTTCGAATTACGAATGGCGAATGTTTGATCGATCTTTGGCGCCGGATGTCACTTTTGGGCGGCGAACAACGCGTCGAGCTTTTCCTCATACGCGTGGTACCCGAGATACTGATACAAATCGGCGCGCGTTTGCATCGTCGGCACGACGGCTTTTTGCGTGCCGTCGCGGCGC
>CBIHRA010000007.1:0-170697 GCA_966212325.1 uncultured Burkholderiaceae bacterium
CGACCACTTGCAGCGGTTGTTCGGCGGCGACGGCGGCACGGAAGGCGGCGCCGGGGGCGGCGAGGGCCGATGAGTGGGCAGTCATGATGTCCCTTTCGAGGAAGCGTGGGCGGGAAACAGCGGCGCCGTTTCGGGCGGTAGCGGCCGGCCCGTCGCCCGTGCGCGGCGCAGTACCGACCAGTAGTAGCGGTAGCTCGCGCGGTCGTGCAGCGTATTGCCGTGGCGCGTCGGTCCCCATTGGGCGGCTTGCGCGGCCAGCAAGATCTCGGCGGCAGTCGAGATCGCTTCGTCGCGCGGCGCGAAGGCTTCGACGATAACCGGTACCTGGGCGGGGTGGATGCTCCACATCCGCGTGTAGCCGAATTCGTCGCGGGCGCGAGCGGCATCGGCCGCCACGACGGACATATCGTGGATTTCAGTGCTGACGTTGTGAGACGGCACACGCCCATTCGCATGGCAGGCGGCGGCGATTTCGAGCTTTGCGCGCCGCACGAGCGGATGATCGAATTGCCCCGGCGAGCGCATCGCGGCGTCGGGGATCGCCCCGTCGTGCGCCGAGACGAAATCCATCAGGCCGAAGGACAGCGCTTCGACGGTAGGCAGCGACGCGAGACGAAAGACCTCGGCCAGCGCGCCATGCGTTTCGATCAGCAACTGCGTGGGAACCGGTTTCTCGATACCGAACTCTCGGCGAGTGGCTTCGATGAAGGCGCACATTTCGGCCGCATCGGCCATGCTGCGCACCTTGGGCACCGTGACGTATGCCGGCGCTTGCTTGGCCGCGCGCAAAATCAAGCGCACGTCGTCGCGCCAATGGGGATGAGCGAAATCGTGAATGCGCACGCCCACGCGCCCGAAGCGGTCGTGCTCGCCGCCGATGAGCGAAGCGACGAGTTCGGCATGCTCCGCTTCGTGGCCCACCGCTGCGCCGTCCTCGCAGTCGAGCGTCACGTCGAAAACGGGGCCTAGCTGACCTTGAAGCGCCAGCGATTTCAGCATCAGCTTTTCGCTGCCCGCATAGTGATCGCAAACAGGCAGCAGCGCAGGAGGCGCTTCGCCGTCAAACAACACTTCCGCTGGAGTGAGGGCGCGCATGTTCGGCGTCGGGAGCTTGAATCGATCCAAGAAAGCCGGATTCGGGCGGGCTCTGCCACGCGCAGGGCGACGTTTGCCGCAAAGCACGCGCGAATCCGACATGAGGCGCCGGCGCCGGCTCCCCGCACTTGCTAGCAGGCGGAGGGCTCGGCGCCGGACGCTCGTGCCGTTCGCCGGCACGCCCGCTTGCACGGGCGAGGCCGGCTCGCGACGATCAGCCGAGCAGGTGTTGCACGCCGTCGCGCTCTTCGAGCAGCTCGTTCAGCGTGAAATCCATCTTCTCGCGCGAGAAGGCGTCGATTTCGAGCCCTTCGACACGCTTGTATTCGCCGTTTTCGCAGGTGACCGGCACGCCGTAGACGATGTCTTCGGGAATGCCGTAGGAGCCATCCGACGGAATACCCATCGTGACCCACTTGCCGTTCGTGCCGAGCACCCAGTCACGTACGTGGTCGATTGCCGCATTGGCCGCCGAAGCCGCCGACGACAGGCCGCGCGCTTCGATGATCGCCGCGCCGCGCTTGCCGACGGTCGGCTGGAAGACGTTGCGATTCCATTCCTCGTCATTGATGAGCGCCTTCACCGACTGGCCGTCGGCCGTCGCGAAGCGGTAGTCGGCGTACATCGTCGGCGAGTGGTTGCCCCAAACGGTGACCTTCTCGAGCGAAGAGACCGGCTTGCCCGACTTCGCGGCGAGTTGCGACAGCGCGCGGTTGTGGTCGAGGCGCAACATGGCCGTGAAGTTCTTCTTCGGCAGATCCGGCGCCGACTTCATGGCGATGTACGCGTTCGTGTTCGCCGGGTTGCCGACGACGAGCACCTTGACGTCGCGGCTCGCGACTTCGTTCAGGGCGCGGCCTTGAACCGTGAAGATTTCGGCGTTGGCCGACAGCAAGTCCTTACGTTCCATGCCCTTCGAGCGGGGACGGGCGCCGACGAGCAGCGCGACGTCGGCATCCTTGAACGCGACCTTCGGATCGTCCGTCACCACCACGCCCGCGAGCAGCGGGAACGCGCAGTCTTCGAGCTCCATGACGACGCCCTTGACCGCGGCTTGCGCTTGCGGGAGGTCGAGCAGTTGCAGAATGACGGGCTGGTCCTTGCCGAGCAGATCGCCGTTGGCGATGCGAAACAGCAGCGAGTAACCGATTTGACCTGCGGCGCCGGTGACGGCAACGCGCTTTGCGGACTTAGCCATTGAACTCTCCAGGGATGCGTTGGTGCGTGTAATGCGTCTACGCTTGGGAAAAGCGCTATTTTATGCGCGTTACGCGAAGCGTGTAGGCCGAATCTAGGGCGAAACCCTTGCTCGCGTCGGAGTGTAGGAGCGAGACTCTCCAAAGTCAACCGTATCTTATGTCTTATATAAGACATATGAATTTCCTACGAAAACCTGGACGGCCGCGCGCTCTTTGTGTTGAAATGCGCGGATGAATGCGAACCAGGCCAGCGCGAGCAACCCGAACGTCCAGCCCGTCGAGGGCTCGGCCGCGGGCGGCGCTTCGCCTACGTTCAGCCCGCTGTACCAGCAGATCAAGGGGCTCATTACGCAGAGCCTCGAATCCGGCGAATGGAAGCCCGGGGAGATCATACCGAGCGAAGTCGAGCTGGCCGCGCGTTACAAGGTCAGTCAAGGCACCGTTAGAAAGGCCATCGACGAACTCGCGGCCGAGAACCTGCTCGTGCGCCGCCAGGGCAAGGGTACGTTCGTTGCGACCCACAATGAGGATCGCGCGCAGTTTCGGTTCCTTCGGTTACTGGCCGATGACGGCGCGGAGCACCCCCACGTCAGCAAGCTGCTAGAGTGCCGCCGCCTGAGGGCGCCCGCCGAGATCGCGCGCCAGCTCGAGTTGAAGAGCGCCGATCCGGTCGTCCTCATCAAGCGCCTGCTGCAATTCGACGGCGTCACGACGGTATTCGATGAAATTTGGCTGCCCGGGGCCGTATTCCGCGGGCTGACGGTTGAAAGACTGAGCGAATACAAGGGCCCGCTTTACGCGATGTTCGAGGCTGAATTCGGCACGCGCATGATTCGGGCGTCCGAAAAGATTCGCGCCGTGGCCGCCGAGCCGGCGGTGGCTGAACTGCTAGGGGTGGCCGCCGGCTTCCCGCTGCTGTCGGTCGAGCGCGTGTCCTATACCTACGGGGATCGGCCGGTCGAAGTGCGCCGCGGTTGGTATGTCACAACCGGGTACCACTATCAGAACGACCTGAGCTGAAGCGGGCCCGGCGCCTTCCAAACGGCGCAGCGTGGGCGCGTTCGTTGCACCTCATGCAACGGTGTTCTCCGGTTTTCGCTGCGCCGCGGTATAAAAAGGCGCTAAAATTGCGGGTTAGTGTGACTACAAAGTAGGGGTCTAGCATGGCAGAAGCCGTAAAAAAACCGAGGCCGGAGTTCCGGAACATCGGTGTCGGTCAAATCTTGACGGCGTACCGTCTACCGCTGGCGGGGCGCGTATCGATCCTGCATCGGGTCAGCGGTGCGGCACTCTTCCTTTTCCTTCCGTTTCTGCTGTACCTCTTCAGTCAGAGCCTCACTTCCGAACTGAGCTTCGAAGTCTTCAAAGGCTTTCTCTCCAACATCATCGTCAAAATCGTCACGCTCGGGTTGGCGTGGGCTTTCCTCTTTCACTTCTGCGCCGGTATTCGTCACCTCGTGATGGATACGAACCATGACGCGGTTTCGAAGGAAAGCGGTAAGCGCACTTCCATCATCGTGTTCGTCGTGTCGTCGGTCCTGACGATCGCTTTCGCGCTCAAACTGTTCGGAGCTTTCTAAGAAAATGGCAGCCAACAACCGAATCGGCTCGAAGCGCCTCGTCGTCGGCGCACACTACGGCCTGCGCGATTGGCTCGCGCAGCGCATCACCGCCGTGATCATGGCGGTCTACACCGTCATCCTGCTCGCCTGGTTCTTCGGCGCGCAAGACTTCTCCTACGACGGCTGGGCTTCGATCTTCGCCACTCAATGGATGAAGCTCGCAACGTTCGTCACGTTGCTTTCGCTCTTCTACCACGCGTGGGTGGGCGTGCGCGACATCTGGATGGACTATGTGAAGCCCGTCGGCACGCGTCTCGTGTTGCAAGCGCTGACGATCGTCTGGCTGCTCGCGTGTGCGGGCTACGCCGCGCAGATTCTCTGGAGAGTGTAAAAGAATGGTTGCAATCAAGAATTCTCTGCCGCGTCGTCGCTTCGACGTGGTCATCGTCGGCGCGGGCGGCTCGGGGATGCGCGCTTCGCTGCAACTCGCACGGGCAGGCTTGTCGGTCTGCGTGCTGTCGAAGGTGTTTCCGACGCGCTCGCACACGGTCGCCGCACAGGGCGGCATCGGCGCTTCGCTCGGCAACATGAGCGAAGACAACTGGCACTATCACTTCTACGACACGATCAAGGGCTCCGACTGGCTCGGCGACCAAGACGCCATCGAGTTCATGTGCCGCGAGGCGCCGAACGCCGTCTACGAGCTCGAGCACTTCGGCATGCCGTTCGACCGCAACGCCGACGGCACGATCTATCAGCGTCCGTTCGGCGGGCATACGGCCAACTACGGCGAAAAGCCCGTCCAGCGCGCGTGCGCGGCGGCCGACCGTACCGGCCATGCGCTGCTGCACACGCTGTATCAGCAGAACGTCGCCGCCAAGACGCAATTCTTCGTCGAATGGATGGCGCTGGATCTGATCCGCGACGCCGACGGCGATGTGCTCGGGGTGACGGCGCTCGAAATGGAAACGGGCGACGTCTACATTCTCGAAGGCAAGTGCACGCTGTTCGCCACGGGCGGCGCGGGCCGGATCTTCGCGGCGTCGACGAACGCGTTCATCAATACCGGCGACGGTCTCGGCATGGCGGCCCGCGCGGGCATCGCCTTGCAGGACATGGAGTTCTGGCAATTCCACCCCACCGGCGTGGCCGGCGCGGGCGTGCTGATCACGGAGGGCGTGCGCGGCGAAGGCGGCATTCTGCGCAACTCGAACGGCGAGCGCTTCATGGAGCGCTACGCGCCCACGCTGAAGGATTTGGCGCCGCGCGACTTCGTGTCGCGCTCGATGGACCAGGAAATCAAGGAAGGCCGCGGCGTGGGACCGAACAAGGACCACGTGCTGCTCGACCTGTCGCACATCGGCGCCGAGACGATCATGAAGCGTCTGCCGTCGATTCGCGAAATCGCGCTGAAGTTCGCGAACGTCGACTGCATCAAGGAACCGATCCCCGTCGTGCCGACGATCCATTACCAAATGGGCGGCATTCCGACGAACATCCACGGTCAAGTCGTCGGCACGCCGCGCGGCCATGAGGAAGTCGTCAACGGTTTCTACGCAGTGGGCGAGTGCTCGTGCGTGTCCGTGCACGGCGCGAACCGTCTCGGCACGAACTCGCTGCTCGACTTGGTCGTCTTCGGCCGAGCCGCGGGCAACCACATCGTCAACTACGTCAAGGAAATCAAGGAGCACAAGCCGCTGCCGGCCGACGCCGCCGATTTCGCACTGTCGCGCTTGGACAAGCTCGACAAGTCCACGTCGGGCGAATACACGCAAGCCATCGCGGGCGATATCCGCTCGACGATGCAAGCGCACGCCGGCGTGTTCCGCACGTCGAAGCTGCTGGCCGAAGGCGTCGAGAGGATCAAGGAAGTCGCCGAGCGCGTCGAGCACGTGCACCTGAAGGACAAATCGAAGGTCTTCAATACGGCTCGCGTCGAAGCGCTCGAGTTGGCGAACCTGATCGAAGTCGCTCGCGCCACGATGGTGTCGGCGGAAGCGCGCAAGGAAAGCCGCGGCGCTCACGCCCAAAGCGATTACGAGGAACGCGACGACGTCAATTGGCTGCGCCACACGCTGTGGTTCAGCGAGGGCGATCGCCTCGATTACAAGCCGGTGCACATGCAGCCGTTGACGGTCGAATCGGTGCCGCCGAAGGCCCGTACCTTCTAAGCCGGCGAATTAAAGGGACACACGCGAAATGGCAAAACGTACTTTCGAAATCTATCGCTACGATCCGGACAAGGATGCCGCGCCGCGCATGCAGACGTACGAGCTCGAGATCGGCCCGGGCGAGCGCATGCTGCTCGACGCACTCGTCAAGCTGAAGGCGCTGGACGAAACCCTGTCGTTCCGCCGCTCGTGCCGCGAAGGCGTATGCGGTTCGGACGCGATGAACATCAACGGCAAGAACGGCCTCGCCTGCCTCACGAACCTGAACGATCTGCCGCAAAAGATCGTGCTGCGTCCGTTGCCGGGCCTGCCTGTGGTGCGCGATCTGATTTGCGACTTCACGCAATTTTTCAATCAGTATCACTCGATCAAGCCGTATCTCATCAACGACACGCCGCCGCCCGAGAAAGAGCGCCTGCAGTCGCCGGAAGAGCGCGAAGAGCTCGACGGCCTCTACGAGTGCATTCTGTGCGCGAGCTGTTCGACGTCCTGCCCGAGCTTCTGGTGGAACCCGGACAAGTTCGTCGGGCCGGCGGGCCTTCTGCAGGCCTATCGGTTCATCGCCGACACCCGCGACCAAGCGACGGGCGAGCGCTTGGACAACCTTGAAGACCCGTATCGTCTGTTCCGTTGCCATACGATCATGAACTGCGTCGACGTGTGCCCGAAGGGCCTCAATCCGACGAAGGCGATCGGCAAGATCAAGGAACTGATGGTGCGCCGCACGGTTTAACGATGAAACTCGCTTCCCCGCGCTCGCTTCATTCGCTGCCGCCCGACGAGTCCTTCGGGGCGTCGAGCGGCGGGACGGCGCATACTGGTGCGTCCTCGCATCAGTCAGATCCGCTGCGTCGCGCGCGCCTGCGCTGGCGCTCGCGGCGGGGTCTGCTGGAAAACGACTTGATTTTCGAGCGTTTTTTCAGCCGATATGAGGATAGCCTCAGCGACGAAGACGTGGGTGCGCTCACCCGCTTGTTCGAGCTGAGCGACAACGACCTGATGGACTTGCTTCTCTCTCGCAAGGAACCGGAAGGCGACCTTTCCGACCCGGATATCGTCCGGGTGCTGGGGCTGTTGCGCGCCGTTTGAGCGCCGCAATGCTGGACGCGCCGCGCGCGCATGATCGGAAACCCGTTCCAACTTCGATTGAGGATGCTATGACTCCGTCAGATGTTAAAGCCACGCTCTCGTTCAGCGACAATTCGCCGAGCGTCGAACTGCCGATCTACAAGGGCACGATGGGCCCGGACGTAATCGACATCCGCAAGCTGTACGGCCAAACCGGCAAGTTCACGTACGACCCCGGCTTCATGTCGACGGCATCGTGCAACTCGGCCATCACGTATATCGACGGGGACAAGGGCGAGCTGCTGTACCGCGGCTTCCCGATCGACAACCTCGCGCAAAACGCGGATTTCCTCGAAACGTGCTATCTGCTGCTGAAGGGCGACCTGCCGACCGCTGCGCAAAAGCAAGAATTCGTCAGCACGGTCACGCGCCACACGATGGTGCACGAGCAGATGCAGTTCTTCTTCCGCGGTTTCCGTCGCGATTCGCACCCGATGGCGATTCTCGTCGCGTCGGTCGGCGCGTTGTCGGCGTTCTATCACGATTCGCTGAACATCAACGACCCGCATCACCGTGACGTATCGGCTATTCGCATGATCGCGAAGCTGCCGACGCTCGTGGCGATGGCGTACAAGTACAGCATCGGCCAGCCGTTCGTCTATCCGAAGAACGACCTGTCGTACAGCGCGAATTTCATGCGCATGATGTTCTCGAACCCGTGCGAAGAGTACAAGATCAACGACGTACTCGTGCGCGCGCTCGATCGCATCTTGATTCTGCATGCCGACCACGAGCAAAACGCGTCGACCTCGACGGTGCGTTTGGCCGGCTCGTCGGGCGCGAACCCGTTCGCCTGTATCGCTGCCGGTATCGCCTGCCTCTGGGGCCCGGCGCATGGCGGTGCGAACGAAGCCGCGCTGAACATGCTCGAGCAAATCGGCTCGCCCGACAACATTCCCGAGTTCATCAAGCAGGTGAAGGACAAGAACTCGGGCGTGAAGCTGATGGGCTTCGGCCACCGCGTGTACAAGAACTACGATCCGCGTGCGAAGCTCATGCGCGAAACGTGTCACGAGGTGCTGGAAGAACTCGGCCTGCATGACGACCCGCTGTTCAAGCTGGCGATGCAACTCGAAAAGATCGCCCTCGAGGACGAGTACTTCGTGTCGCGCAAGCTGTACCCGAACGTCGATTTCTACTCGGGCATCGTGCAGCGCGCTCTCGGCATCCCGACCTCGATGTTCACCTGCATTTTTGCGATGGCGCGCACCGTCGGCTGGATCGCTCAGTGGAACGAGATGATCTCGGAAGCCGAGCAGAAGATTGGCCGTCCGCGACAGCTGTTCATCGGCGAAACGCCGCGCGAAGCCAAGCCGATCAGCCAGCGCGGCTGATACACGGTTACGCCGGCGCGGGCCAGTGGCCGCGCCGTGCGGTACTGAACGGCAAAAAAAGCCCCGACGGGTGACTCCGTCGGGGCTTTTTTCTTCCTTTGTTCTTTTGTTCAGTACGCGCTCTGTCCGACGCAGGCCTATCCCATTCGGCGTATTCCTCCTTGGGCGCCGTAGCCTGTACGCTGCATTCGTCGATAACCCAAGGTTGTCGTTTGACAACCTACACTACGAGCGGTATTCTTGCCGCATTGACGAATGCACCGACCACACCCGAAGAAGGAAATCGAAGCAGCGCTCGTGTATGCGAAGGCTCATGGCTGGCGGGTTCAGCCGCGCAAGGGAAATGGGCATGCCTGGGGCCAGATGCTATGCCCATACAACGATGCCGATTGTCGCTGTGGAGAATTTTGCATCACCAGCATCTGGAGTACGCCGCGTTGCGCGGCCAGCCACGCGAGAACTTTGAAGCGCGTGGTGGATCATTGTGCGGCCGCACGGCGTCCGTTGAGTCCGACCTCGAGCGGACGAGCAAGAACTTAGGAGTCCTGATGGAATACGTATTTACGCTCAAGTATCAATTGGCGGACGAAGATTGCGATCACGATCAGATCGTGGAACGCCTTTTCGAGGCGGGCTGCGACGACGCGACAATCGGCATCGGCCAGCCGGGGCGAATCGCATTGGCGTTCCGGCGCGAAAGCGCCGATGCTTGGTCGGCAATCTACACGGCGCTGCGTGACGTCAAGCAAGCGATTGCGTCGGCGCGGCTCGTCGAGGCAGGTCCCGATTTCGTGGGCTTGACCGACGTTGCGGAGGTCGCCGGCGTTACGCGTCAAAACATGCGCAAACTGATGCTCGCGCATCCGTCGCAGTTTCCGTTGCCGGTGCATGAGGGCAACCCGTCGGTATGGCACCTATCCGATTTGCTCGTTTGGCTCACGAACCGTGGCGGCTATTCCATCGGCAGCGATCTACTCGATGTGGCCAAATCGACCAAGCAGGTCAATTTGGCAAAGGAGGCGCGCGAAATCGAGCCTCGCATCAACCGGCAACTGCATGCCCTGGTGGCGTGACGGCCGTCGTGGGTGTAAGGCGCGAATGAAGCCATGTATCGGCCAAAGGCTATTTGCGCGATGGCGAGGCCACCTCTAGGCGCGGCTCTTCCACGCCTGACTATTCAACGTCCGAACTCGGTTCGCCCGGCAATACGTAATGCATTTCGTAGAAGAGCAAGTCGCCTCGCGAAGGCAGTTTGAAGGGTGGCGAGGAAGAAGCGAAGCCGAGCGCTTCATAAAAACTCCGTGCCGATTCACGCGCGGTACACCAGGCGAGCCGGCCGCCGTGCCGTTGCGCGTGATCGAAGCATAGCTTCATGAGCGTGCGCCCGAAACCGTATCCGCGCGCATGGGGCTCGACCGCCACGCCTCGAAGGCGCCATGCGGTGTCGCTCTGCGATCCGGGCAACGCCTCGCGGCATACGGTGGCGACCGCCACTGTCCTATCGCCTTGATGGACCGCCACGTGCAACGTCGTGGGATCGTCGTCACCCCGGAAGCGGCAGGAATCGAACTGATTATCGAGAAGGATCTTACGTCGAAGCGGAAGGACATGTTCGGCCGAAACGGCGTGGATGGAAAAGAGCTCGCGGCTATCGGGCATAAATGTTCGGTCGTCAGTCAGAAACGTCTCGGTGTGCCGAATTCGTTTAGATTCGTTGAGAATCGAGGAGACGGATTTGTCTATTCGAGATTACGGTATCTTACGGCGATCAGGTCCTAGTCGACTATCCCTTCTTTCCTATCTCGCTATCCGTCGATTCGCGCAATGCCAGCCGCGGCGATGCCTACCCTTCAGCGTCGAGTTCGCATTGGGCCAGCAGCGCCTGTATCGTGCCCCTATCGCGCCCGCATTGCACCCCTATCGCACCCGTATTCCCTGGTATTGTGCTGGTATTGCACCTTTGGCATCCCTCTATTCTGCCTCTGTCGTGCCTCTGTCGTGCCTCTGTCGTGCCTGTATCACGCGTGTCCGGTGTTACCCCGATTTGCGGAGCGTTTATACTCCCAGAAATATCAGGTCCGCCTTGACGCGCATTAAGGTAATCTCTGGGCGAGCCAATTCAACCATTTCGGCATAACAACTTAATTGAGATCTCAGATGGCGGAAGACCGTCAATCCGATACGCAAGCGGCCTATACGCAGATCCGTTCTCGAATCCTGGAAGGGCGTCTGGCACCGGGCAACCCCGTCTCGCCGCGCAATATGGCCGATGAATTGATGTTGGGTCATATGCCGGTGCGCTCCGCGATACAGCGTCTCGTCGTCGAGGGCCTGGTCGAAGTCATTCCGCGCAAGGGCACCTATGTCACGGCGCCGACCAAGATCGATCTGCGCGAAATTTTCGAGGTCAGGCTTGCATTGGAGAGCACGGCCGCCTACTTGGCCGCCGTGAACGGCGCGACGGATGGCTTGACGGCTGCGGCCGATCAGTTGCGCCGCGTCGTCGATGAAGATTCAACGGATCTGATGACTGAGCAGCGCATCGGCTGGGTCTTTCATCAAGAAATGTTTGCGGCCGCACAGAACGAGCGCCTTCATACCTCGTACCGGATGTTGCGCGCCCAAACCGGGCTTGCACTCAACGAATTGCATCGCGACGATGCCGCGACGGTGCGGCGCGGCACGTTGGAGCACCTCAGTATCTACGCATCGATCCAATCAAAAGAGCCCGAAGCGGCACGTCGGCACATGTGGAATCACATCCTGGATGGCACCGACGCAAGAATCAAACTGATCCGAGGCCAAAATGACCAACCAACGTAAAGGAATTTCAGTTCCCGCTCAGATGATCGCGGGGCTCGTGCTGGGCGCTTTATTCGGCGTTCTCGTGCCGGCTTTCGCCTCCAAGCTGTCGTTTCTATCGGCCATCTTCGCGCATGCGATCAAGATGGTCGTCATGCCGCTCATTTTGCTATCGGTAACGGTGGGCACCTTTCGCGCCGCCGTGCAGCGAGGCCGTCTCGGCAGGACGGCGGTGCTCAGCATCGCGTTTTTCATCGCGGCGACCTTCGTGGCCGCGGCCCTCGGTCTGGGGCTCAATTTCTTGTTCCATCCCGGAGTCGGTGCCAGCATGACGCAAACGGCCGCCATGCCGAAAAATTTGGCAGGCGGCGTCGACTGGATGCAGTTCGTCGTCGATCTCGTGCCCGCGAATATCGTTTCTGCGCTCGCATCGGGCAATTCTGTGCCGGTGCTCGTATTCGGCGTCCTGCTCGGCTCCGCGCTCGCTGCAGTCCAAGACAAAGCGGGGCCGCTCGTCGCCGTGCTCGATTCGATGCTGGCTGCACTTTTCAAGCTGACCGAATGGGTCGTCGCATTTTCCCCAGTCGCGATTTTCGCGACGTTGGCTGGGCTGCTCGCCTCGAAGGGCGTGTCGGCGTTGTTGCCGTTGCTCAAGCTGCTCGGCGTGGCCTATCTCGGCATGGCTATCTTGGCGATCCTGCTCACGCTGATCGTCAAGTCCACCGGGCTTTCGCCGCGCGCTGTCGTCAAGCACGTGAGCGAACCGCTGATTCTCGCTTTCACGACGCGCTCGTCGGAGATCACGTTTCCGCTGCATTTGAAGAAGCTGACCGAGATGGGCGTGCCGCAATCGGTTGCCTCGACCATTCTGCCGCTTTCCTATATTTTCAATCGCGACGGGGCCGTGCTCTACACGGCGTTGGCGGTGGGCTATCTCGCCGATGTTTATCACGTGACGTGGAGTTGGCCGCTCGTCTTCACGATCATCGTGCTGACGACGATCATGATCGACGGCGCGGCGAACGTGCCATCGGGCGCCGTCGTGGCGATCACAGTGATTCTGGCGGCGATCGGCTTGCCGGCGGAAGCGGTTTTACTCATTCTCGGTATCGACGCGTTTTTCGATATGGGCCGCACGGCACTGAACGTCTACGCGAGCACGGTCGCGACGGCAGTTGCGCTGCGCGTGTCAGGCGAGCCGCTGCAGCCGGCGGGCGAGCGTAGCGTTCCGGCGCGCGGGCTCGGGTCGCTGCGCGGCAATGTTTGATGCAAGCAGCGCCGCCGTGGCCTTTTCCGCATCCCTTATGGCACGCGCGTTTCGCGTCGTGTCCCGCCTGCTAGACAAGCATTGCTCCGGCCTCGGACGCAGGCGGCCTCGTCGCGCGCAAGCAGTCCCGTTCGCGGGTTGTGCGTGACCTATTTATTCCTCTATGCGTGCCGTACGCGCGGACACAACCCGATCTTCCGCACTTGACGCCATGTCTTGTGGTCACGATCTCTCGTGCGCGCGGCTCGCTTGCGCGCCGCGCCCCGCCTGCGCCTCCTCGGCCTCCCATGCAGGCGGCTTTGCGGCCGGTTCGCCCACCGGTCGCGTTTCTTTTTCGCGTTCCACGCCCCTGCCGACGCCGCAACGTACGCGGCGATGCGCATCGCGTAGGTTTTTCGGCTTCCCGTCGCATTCGGAGCATTTTCCGATTTCAGGGCTCGCGTGGGTCAATGCGCGTCACGCGCGATCGCGCAGGCGTCGAGCGGGGTAATCTCGAATCCACCGAACAGCGCGTTTCCCGCTTCCGAGAACACGGCCATGCCATCGGCCGAGGGTGGTGGAAAGATCTGATCCGTCATCGTGATGCGGCCATTCCCGGCGAATACTTCGATCGAGCTTCGATCCACGATGACTTCGAGCGGTAGGCGACCCTGTTGCAGCGGCAGATGGGCGATGTGCCGCGCGCTGAATGCTGCCGAGAAATCCGATTCGCCGGATTGCGATCGATCCAACGTAAGCGTCTCTCTCGCGGTGTCGTAGACGATGCGCGTGCCGATGGCGCCGTCGGCCGATCGTCGCACGACGAGTCCGGCGCGTGCGGCGTCGCGCGGCTCGAGTGTCAGGACGATGCGCTGCACGTCACCGCGAGTCTGCGCCGGAAGGGCATGCGTTCCCGAAGCGACGGCCAGGTCGCCGAAGCGCAACGCAGGTTGCATATCCAGCCAAGATTCGAACGCCGGGGCCGGTTTCGCAATGAGTCGAAGCGCTCCGTCGATCGTCTGCAACGCCCACTCTCGCGGTACGGTCATCGAACCGCGCCATGGTGCGGTCGGCACCTTCGCCGCGTAATCCCAATTGCTCATCCACGCGATCGCGACGGGCAGCGCGGACGGTGTGCCGGAGAATGTGCCGGCTGCATAAAAATCGGCGCCGTGGTCGAGCCATTGCCATTGCGAAGGATCCGAGCCGGCAGGCGCGACGCGATCCGGCTTGAACGTATGGCCATCGAAGTCGCCCACGAAATACATCGCGCCGGAACCGCCGGCGATGGACCATGGATTGACGTTGACGACCATGACCCATTTGACGCGTTGTCGATCGCCGTCGACGGGCAGCGGAAAGAGGTCGGGCATTTCCCATAGGGCGCCCGCGTGCGGCACGCTAGGCAGCGTGAAATCGCTGAGAAACGCCCAATGGATCAGATCGTCGGATCGATACAGCTTGACCACTTGCGCATCCGCGACGACCGCTGCCATCAGCCAGTAGTGCCCCGGTTCGTACCACGACACCTTCGGGTCGCGGAACTGCTTCGATTCAGGGGAGAGCGTGAGGACGGGGTTGTGGTCGTACGGCCGCCATGTTGCGCCCCCGTCGAGGCTGTATGCGAGCGACTGGGCTTGCGTGCCCGGCGCATGGCCGGATCCTGTTTTGTAGACGCTCGTGTAAAGCGCGACGAGTGGCGTCACGCCGGGCGCCCCGAGTCCCGAGGTGTTCCGGGTGTCGGCGACGATCGATCCGGAGAAGATGTCTTCGGTGTCGCTCGCCTGCAGCGCGACCGGCTGCTCATGCCAGTGGACGAGATCGGTGCTGACCGCATGGCCCCACGACATGTTGCCCCAGTCGTTGCCGAATGGATTGTGTTGATAGAAGAGATGGTAGCGGCCGTTCTCGTAGACGAGGCCGTTCGGATCGTTCATCCAATTGCGCTGCGGCGCGTAGTGGAGCGCGGGCCGCCATTGGGGCGTGCCCGGCTGCGCTTGTGCGACGCAGGCCGCGGCTGAGGCGCGAGATTCGAAGAGGCCGGTAAGCAGCAGTGCGGCGATTCCGAGGAAAAGACGGAGGAGCATCGATTCGAAGCCTGATGGCAAGATCGCGCGGCGCGTTGCACGAAGTCGACAAGCGCAGCACGACTAGGAAGCTGAAAGAACGAGGGCGCGCGTGCCTCGCACGCTGCGCCCTATTACCGCCGGCGTAATCGGTCGATCGCGGTTACGGTCGAGCGCCCGGGCCGGCTTCGTTGTGGCCGACGCCGGTCGCGGGCAGGTTCGCCTGGATGTCGCCGTAGCCGCCGAGCCCACCGCGGCCGTAGGAACGATCCACCGTCGTCGACGTGCCGTTGATGTTGATCTTTACCGTGGGGGCGAGCGTGCCGCCTCGTCGCGGGCCGATCGCGTCGATGAACGATTCCACGAGACCGCCGGGCATGACGTAGTGCGAATACGACTGGAATTCTCGCGGGTTCTGGTTAGCGTCTTGCGCGTACGGTGCGCCGGCCGGTGCGGAAAAATCGGTCGGGTTGCCGAGCACGAGGCCGCTGCCGCCGTTCAGCGGCAAGAAGTCGCTGCGAATGCCGTTGCCGACGAATCCATATACACCGTCCGGGCCGTCGACGCCTGCCGCCATCGTCGTACGGTGGCTGATCGTGAACAGATAGTATTTGCCGTCCTTCATGTAAATCTGCGGGCGCTCGGTTTGATCGTCGACGCAATTGGCCGAGAGGATCGGCGGCAGAAACTTCCATTCGGTCAGTTGCGGATTCGTTGCGACCGCAAGGCCGACGTTGGCCTTTTGATACACTGCGCCCGAGTTCATGACCGCGTTCAAGTCTTCCTTGTACGGATCGTTGGGCGCGTAGCCGAGATCGGCTTCCGTGCAGGTACGCGCACCGCGCTGCCCGCCGGTATTGCCCTCGAAGACCATATAGGTCTTTCCGGGGTGGGCGGGATCGGTAAACACGAACGGGTCGCGGAACGAGAAGTAGGTGTTCTGTTGGCCCGTCTGGTACCACTTGCCGTCCGGCTCGAGCAGCGCTTTGTGATCGTCGAAGCCGCTGAACCAGACGTGCTTGTCGTCGGCATGAATATGCCCGTCGGCGCGCGTGATGATCGCCGAAGGCGGCGTGATGTCCGAGCCGCCCGGGGCCGAGCGGTTGAACGACACAGCGGTGTAGTAGAGGCTGACGTTATCGCCGTGCGTGAGTCGTGCCGAGCCCGACCATTCGGCGTTGTTGGTCATCGGCGTCGTGCCGAACACCTTCACGCTCGAGCCGTCCGGGAACAAGTGGCCGCCCCAGATCCAGCCGCCGTTTGCGGGACGTTGCGAGGCCGGCACGCCGGCACGGCGATAGAAGAAGCCGATTCGCGCGTGCACGTGGCGATCGTCGAACGTATAGCCGGCATGCGGATCGGCCGTGAGCGAAAAGATCACTTCCCAGCCCTTGTAGCTGAGCTGGTTCGCGCGCAGATCGGCAAGCGGCCAAGTGTCCCAGACCCACACGTTCGAGTTGATCAGCGGAAAGTCCTGTGGAATGTCCGGCATCGTCAAAGCTTGCGGCAGCGAGTTCTTATCGGCGCCGGCCGTGTGCGACTGCGCGACGATCTGGCGGATGTCCGCACGCGTCCAGCGCATCGTGAAGTCGCCCTCGGGGTCGTAGGCTTGCTGACTGTGCGGCGTGGGCGCAGGGGCCCCGGCACTCTGCGCATGGGCGGCGGCCGAAAGGGCGGCCAGCGCGCCGCCTATCAGCAGCAAACGTTTGGCTGTGTGCGTACAGGGAAGGAAGAATGATGTCATGGTCGGCGTTGTCTCGGGAACGTTGAAGGGACGGCGGCGGGCATCGATGTCCAAACCGGTTTGGATGCTATTTCAAACCGGTTTGGACGTCAAAAGATAAATTTTTGACGGTAAGAGTTGCTGTGCGGAAACAATTGCCGGAATTGATGTGCTTGGAGTGAAAGCGTGCGAGGAACGGCGGGAAAGGTGAATTTGAAGGCGCTCTCGGATGCCCTGGGGTTGTCGCGCACGACAGTCAGCCGAGCGTTGAACGGTTATGACGACGTGAGCGAAGCGACGCGCGAGCGCGTGATGAAAGCCGCGCGCGAACTCGGATACGTCGCGGATCCGACGGCGCGGCGGCTCGCGACGGGACGCGCGGAAGCGATCGGGATCGTCTACCCGTTCGGCGCCGGCGCGCTCGGCGACCCGCGCTTCGGCGAAGTCGTCGAAGGGACGACCGAGCGGCTCGCGGAGCGCAATCTGGACTTTTTCATCGTATCCGCGCGGCCGGGCGCGGAGCTGGAGACGTATCGGCGACTTGTCGACGGCAGGCTCGTCGACGGGCTGATCGTCGCGCGCACGCTCGTCGACGATCCGCGCATCGCGTATTTGCGGTCGCGGGGGTTTCCTTACGTCGCATACGGTCGGACGCAAGCCGCCGAACCGTACGCGTGGTTCGATTTCGACAATGAAGCGGGCGCACGGGACGCTGTGCGCCGTCTGATCGATTTCGGCCACCGGCGTATCGCGATGATCAGCGCGCCGTTGACGATGAATTTCGCCGCGCAGCGGCGCGAAGGCTTCCTTGGCGCACTACGCGACGCGCGCATCGAAGCGCTGCCGGCTCTGCTTACGGAGTGTCCGTTTACGCGCGACGGAGGCTACCGAGCCGCGCAAACGCTGCTCGCGCTGCATGAGCCCCCCACGGCCATTTTGGTCGACAACAACCTCGCAGGAGAGGGTGTGTTTCGCGCGCTCGTCGATAGCGGGCGGCGTCTTGGCGAGGATATCTCGCTGATCGTCTATGACGGCGTGCCGGCGGAGCTCGCGCGCCCCTATCGCGTCACCGCCGTCGTCCAGCCGACGGGACACGCCACGGGGCGCGTGCTGGCGGAGTTGATGCTCCGCCTCGTCGACGACGGTATTTGCGAGCATCGGTTGGAGATGCCGAAGATAGAGGCGGGCGACAGCGACGGCCGTGTGCCGGCGCGATGAAGGATCGTTCGCGCCAGAGAATCTATCGCTCGCGCAAGTCCTGTGCGTCGCTGTCCGTTCGGTTAGGGGATTCGCAACGGCGCGAGGCCCGAGCGAATGCCCGCATTCAGCTTTTCGCTGCGTCGCCCGGGCGGTGCTTGCGCTCCCGCCTTCCATGAACCTGGTAGTGACACTACCACCCAACTCACTGTTTTTTATCGCTTTTTTCTGGGTCGGCGGTGTCGCGGCGGCAGTGTGCGTGGCATAATCGACCGAACCGGGATTGCCCGTTGCCATCATTACCGCGCATACCATGTCAAAGACTCTCTACGACAAGCTGTGGGATTCGCACGTCGTCCATACGGAAGAGGACGGCACCACGCTGCTCTACATCGACCGTCAATTGCTGCATGAAGTCACGAGCCCGCAAGCATTCGAAGGGCTCAAGATGCACGAGCGCCCGCTGTGGCGCGTCAGCGCGAATTTGGCCGTATCGGACCATAACGTGCCGACTACCGATCGCAGCCATGGCATTGCCGATCCCGTGTCGAAGCTGCAAGTCGATACGCTCGACGCCAACTGCGACGCGTACGGCATCACGCAGTTCAAGATGAACGACATGCGTCAAGGCATCGTTCATATCATCGGCCCGGAACAGGGCGCGACGCTGCCGGGCATGACGATCGTATGCGGCGATTCGCACACGTCCACGCATGGCGCGTTCGGCGCGCTCGCGCACGGCATCGGCACATCGGAAGTCGAACATGTGCTGGCCACGCAAACGCTGCTGCAAAAGAAGAGCAAGAACATGCTCGTGAAGGTCGACGGCTCGTTGCCGCGCGGCTGCACGGCCAAGGACATCGTGCTCGCCATCATCGGCAAAATCGGTACCGCCGGCGGCACGGGCTACGCGATCGAATTCGGCGGCTCGACCATTCGCGCGCTGTCGATGGAAGGGCGCATGACGGTCTGCAACATGGCCATCGAGGCTGGAGCACGCGCAGGCATGGTTGCGGTCGACGACACGACCATCGACTATCTGAAGGGGCGCCCCTACTCGCCGCAGGGCGTCGAATGGGATCACGCGGTCGAATACTGGCGCACGTTCGTCTCCGATGCGGGCGCGCATTTCGATCGCGTCGTCGAACTCGATGCGAGCCAGATCGTGCCGCAGGTCACGTGGGGCACGTCGCCCGAAATGGTCACGGCGATCGACGGCCGCGTGCCCGATCCCGAGCGCGAGAAAGATCCCGTCAAGCGAGACGCCATGGAGCGCGCGCTGCAGTATATGGCGCTCGAACCGAACCTGCCGATGGAATCGATCAAGGTCGACAAGGTGTTCATCGGCTCGTGCACGAACGCGCGCATCGAGGACATTCGCGCGGCGGCCTATGTCGTGAAGAAGCTGGGACGCCGCGTGGCGTCGAACATTCGGCTTGCGATGGTCGTGCCGGGCTCGGGCCTGGTCAAGGCGCAAGCGGAGCGCGAAGGACTCGACAAGGTGTTCGTGGACGCAGGTTTCGAGTGGCGCGAGCCCGGATGCTCGATGTGCCTCGCCATGAACGCCGACCGGTTGGAGCCGGGCGAACGCTGCGCGTCCACGTCGAATCGCAATTTCGAAGGGCGCCAAGGCGCGGGCGGGCGCACGCATCTCGTGAGTCCGGCGATGGCCGCGGCCGCCGCGATCGAAGGGCATTTCGTCGATATTCGCAAGTTGGGGTGAGGCCATGAATGCACGGACGTTTTGCCGGTGGGCCGCGTCGGTCGCGCTTGCCGGCGCATTGCTGAGCCTCGTGGGTTGCAACACCGTCGCCGGGTTCGGTCAGGACATGAGCGATGCGGGCCACGCCCTCAAAAAGGCCGCGGAGTAAGAGAGACATGGACAAATTCATCGTGCACACGGGGCTCGTTGCGCCCCTCGATCGCGAGAACGTCGATACGGACGCGATCATCCCGAAGCAGTTCTTGAAGTCGATCAAGCGTACGGGCTTCGGCCCGAACCTCTTCGACGAATGGCGCTACCTCGATCACGGCGAGCCGGGGCAGGACAATTCGCGGCGCCCGCTCAATCCCGACTTCGTGCTGAATCAGCCGCGCTATCAAGGCGCGTCGGTGCTGCTCGCGCGGAAAAACTTCGGTTGCGGCAGCTCGCGCGAACATGCGCCTTGGGCCTTGCAGCAGTACGGTTTTCGCGCGCTGATCGCGCCGAGCTTTGCCGACATCTTCTTCAACAATTGCTTCAAGAACGGCGTGCTGCCGATCGTACTGTCCGAACAGCAGGTCGATCACCTGTTCAACGAAACGTACGCGTTCAACGGTTATCAACTGACGATCGACCTCGAGGCGCAAGTCGTGCGCACGCCCGACGGCCGCGAATACGCGTTCGAAGTCGACGGCTTCCGCAAATATTGCCTGCTGAACGGCTTCGACGATATCGGACTCACGCTGCGGCACGCGGACAAGATTCGCGCGTTCGAAACCGAGCGCATGGCCAAGCAACCGTGGCTCGGTCACCGGATCGTCGGCTGACGATGTTCATCCGCGTCGACCGAGGCGAGGGCCGCGGTCGACCGGACATTCGGCAAACCCGGTAACTCGACAACTCGATAGGACTCCTAATGAAGATTGCAGTGCTCCCCGGTGACGGCATCGGCCCGGAAATCGTCAAGGAAGCGGTGAAGGTTCTCAACGCGCTCGGCGAAACGTTCGAGATGGAAGAAGCGCCCGTCGGCGGCGCGGGCTACGAAGCGAAGGGCCATCCCCTGCCCGATTCGACGCTCGCGCTCGCGAAAGAGGCCGATGCGATCCTGTTCGGCGCGGTGGGCGACTGGAAGTACGATTCGCTCGAACGCGCGTTGCGCCCGGAGCAAGCCATCCTCGGCTTGCGCAAGCACCTGCAGTTGTTCGCGAACTTCCGTCCGGCGATTTGCTACGCGCAATTGACGGGCGCGTCGTCGCTCAAGCCCGAGATCGTCTCGGGTCTCGACATTCTCATCGTGCGCGAATTGAACGGCGACGTGTACTTCGGCACGCCGCGGGGCACGCGCACGGCGCCGGACGGCCCTTTCGAAGGCGCACGCGAAGGCTTCGACACCATGCGCTATACGGAACCGGAAGTGCAGCGGATCGCTCATGTCGCGTTTCAGGCAGCGCGCAAGCGCAGCAAGCGGCTGACGTCCGTCGACAAGGCGAACGTGCTCGAAACGTCGCAGCTGTGGAAGGACGTCATGGTCGACGTATCCAAGCAGTACCCGGACGTGGAACTCTCGCACATGTATGTCGACAACGCGGCCATGCAGCTCGTGAAGGCTCCGAAGTCGTTCGACGTCATCGTGACCGGCAATCTGTTCGGCGACATTTTGTCCGACCAGGCTGCAATGCTGACGGGCTCGATCGGCATGCTGCCTTCGGCGTCGCTGGACAAGAACAATAAGGGTCTGTACGAGCCCTCGCATGGTTCGGCGCCGGATATCGCCGGCAAGGGCGTGGCCAATCCGCTGGCGACCATTCTGTCGGCCGCCATGATGCTGCGCTATTCGCTGAACAAGGCGGAGCAGGCCGACCGCATCGAAAAGGCCGTTCAGAAGGTGCTCGAGGCCGGGTACCGTACGGGCGACATTGCGACGCCGGGCTGCCGTCAAGTCGGCACGGTGGAAATGGGCGACGCGGTGCGCGCGGCGCTCTGATCCTTCCGGCGTTGTTGCGGCGCCGTTTCGTGCGAGCGGACCATTTGGGCTGCGCTCGCACGAAAGCACCTGAAAAGAAGGATTTTTTGCTGGATCGGCTGCGCGCGCAGGCGTGCCGATCGGCAATTTTCGTGTAGACTGTCGCGATGGCGAAACTGTCCCAAATCTCCTCGATTCGAAACCTGCACGGCGATACGGCCCGTGTAGGCGGGCTCGCCATTGCTGTCGCCGTCGGCATGGCCGGCGCGATCGCCATTATTACGATTACCCCCAAAACGATCACGAAACGCTGATCGTCCGTCGTGCCCGCTCGACTTCCCCGCGCGGTCACGCCGGGCAAGTTGCGGGGAAGCGTCCACTCCAAGGGTTAGTCATGAACGTAGGTCTCGTAGGTTGGCGCGGCATGGTCGGCAGCGTCCTGATGCAACGGATGCAGCAGGAGCGCGATTTCGATCTGATCGAACCGGTGTTTTTCAGCACCAGCAACGTGGGCGGCAATGCGCCGTCGTTCGCCAAGAACGAGACGAAGCTCAAAGATGCGAAGAGCATCGACGACCTGAAGAAGTGCGACGTCGTCATCACCTGCCAAGGCGGCGATTACACGAACGAAGTATTTCCGAAGCTGCGCGCCGCGGGCTGGAACGGTTACTGGATCGACGCCGCATCGTCGTTGCGCATGGCCGACGACGCCGTGATCGTGCTCGACCCGGTCAATCTCGACGTCATCAAGGATGCCCTCGTCAAGGGCACGAAGAACTTCATCGGCGGCAACTGCACGGTCAGCTTGATGCTGATGGCGCTCGGCGGCCTGTTCAGCGAAGGTCTCGTCGATTGGATGACGGCCATGACGTATCAGGCCGCATCGGGCGCGGGCGCGCAGAACATGCGCGAGCTGCTGTCGCAAATGGGCACGCTGCATGGCGCCGTCAAAGAGCAATTGGCCGACCCGGCGTCCGCCATTCTCGACATCGATCGCCGCGTGATCGAGACGATGAATTCCGATGCCATGCCTACGCAGCATTTCGGCGTGCCGCTCGCGGGTTCCCTGATCCCCTGGATCGACAAGGATCTCGGCAACGGCATGTCGAAGGAAGAGTGGAAGGGCGGCGCCGAAGCGAACAAGATTCTCGGCAAGCCGGCCATGGGCGAGCCCGGATCGATCCCGGTCGACGGCCTGTGCGTGCGCATCGGCGCAATGCGCTGCCACTCGCAAGCGCTGACGATCAAGCTCAAGAAGGATGTGCCGCTCGATGAGATCAACGGCATTCTCGCGGCGGCGAACGATTGGGTCAGGGTCGTGCCGAACGAGCGCGAAGCGTCGATGCGCGACCTCTCGCCTGCCGTCGTGACGGGCACGTTGTCGGTGCCGGTCGGTCGTCTGCGCAAGCTGGCGATGGGTGGCGAATACCTGTCGGCCTTTACGGTCGGCGATCAGCTGCTGTGGGGTGCGGCGGAACCGCTGCGCCGCATGCTGCGTATCCTGCTCGAGAAGTAAGCTGTCACGCGCGCCGCACCGCCCGAGGTCGCGTTCGGCGCTGCGCAGTGGTTTTGACCGGGTTCCTCACGTAAACTATGCGGTTACGACGCATAGAGGCCCACGAAAGGCGTCGCCATGCCGCGACGCCTTTTTTGTTTGGTGCTGCGATCCTTGCTTACTCCCAATTGCCATATCGAGGCGCGCTCGAGAGCGCGTGACACCTCCATGACAAAACGTTCGACGCGTCGCGCCGTACCGCTCGCAATCGCCTGCGCTTGGCTGGCTCTTGCCGGCTTTACCGACGCATCGCCTGCTTGGGCCGCCCCAGCCGCCGCGCCCGCTTCGGCGCCCGCGGTGCCGGGTGTGCCGGCGGGTTCTGCCGCGACCGTGTATACGGTCAAGCCCGGGCAATCGCTCGCCGATATCGCCGCTTTCGTCACGCAGTCGCATGACAAAACCGTGCTCGGCCGGGCCGCGAGAGCGATTTTCGACGCGAATCCGTCGGCGTTCATGCGTGGCGATCCGAGTCTGTTGAAGCTCGGCGCCACGTTGAATGTGCCGCCCCTCGATGCGACCGGGGCGGTCGCGAAGGCCGAACCGGCCGCGCCTGCCGCTTCGGCCGCCGCCGGGGCGTCTAATGGGACGCCTGCCGCGTCCCCGAGCGCAGCGGCGTCGCAGGCGGCCGCTGCCGCGCCAAAGGCAAGCGCGGCCCAGGCAGCCAAGCCCGGGCCTGGACAGGGCAGTCCTGCCGCTTCGCCGGCGCCTGCGAGCGCGGCGGCAGGAGGCACGGCGAACGCGAAGGCGGCGCCCGCGCCCGCCGCGCCCGCCGCGCCCAATACGCCCGCGACGACCGCCCCGCATTCGCAGCCGAGTGCGCCGGTGGGGGCGAGCGGCGGGCATGCGTGGGCCGGCGCCATTCAGCCGGCGCCGGCTGCGCCGGCGAGCGCCGTAGAGCAAAGCGGCGCGAGCGAGGCGGGCGCATCGGCGGCGCTGGGCGCCGTGCAGCCTTCGGCACCGGCTTCGGCCGCCGCGACGTCTGCGTCGGAAGCGGCGACAGCCTCGGCTGCGGCTTCCAACCAAGCCACGTCGGCCGCTGCTGCTGCGGGCGCCTCGACGGGCGCAGCGAATGCGCCACGCGCCGCGAAGCCCGCGCCGGCTTCGGCTGCCGCCGCTTCGGCCACGCCTGCATCGCATCCGAAAGTCTCCAGCCTTCAGCAACTTCTCACGCTGAAGAACCGCGTGCTGATGGAACTGCAGCGGCACGGGTTCGGCTCCAACTCTGCCAATCGCACCGGCGCCGGCGGCGCCAATACGCCCGCGGGCCCAGCAGGTTTCTCGGCGCGGCCGGCCGCATCGGGCGCCGCTTCCACTCCCGCGCCCGGTCAGTCGCGGGCAGCGGCGGCGGCCAATCAACGTTTCATCGGCGTCGGCGGGTACGGCGTCAGCGTTGCGCGGGCCGACATTCCTGCGATCGCGGCGGTCGTTGCCGCTGTCGTCGCGGCACTGCTCGTGCTGCTGATCGCACTCGGGATCAGCCGGCGTCGACGGGGCGCGCCGGCAACCGCAGCGCCTTCGGCCGGCGGGCCCGCCGCGGGCGAGGGCGGCACGGCCGCTCGATCTGCGGCGTTGAGCGCGGCGTCGCCCGACGATCCGATCGAGGCGGAATTTCTGGCGGTACTTGCGCGTACGCCCTCGAGCAAGCGCGCGCTGATGGGGCTTGCCGCGCACTACGCGGAACGCAAGAACGTTCAGGGGTTCGACGAAATCGCGCAGCGCATTTACCGGCTGTCGGGTGGTCGCGGGCCGAATTGGGTACATGTGGCGTCGGTCGGGCGCCAGCTCGATCCTGACAATCCGCTGTTCGCGCTGCCCGCCGGCGAGGCCGACGAGACCGTCGTGACGGAGGAATCGGAAACGGGTGCGCCGGCCATCGACGCTGCAGCGGTGGCCGAGCCGCCTGCCCCGGCCGAGGTCCAAGAGATTGCTCCCGTCCCGGCGCCGACTGAGGCCGGGACCGAGCCAGAACGGCCGGTGCGGGCTGAGCCGCCGGTAGCGAGCGAACCGGCGGCGGAAACGCCGCCATCGACCGGCACCCCGGTAGCCGCGCACACTTCGCCCGAGCAAGAGCCGGGTGTCGTAGCCGAAGTCGTACCGCCTGAGGCGGGCGAAACTCCGGCGTACGAGCCGGAAGCGAGCGAAACGCCCCCTTCGGCGGAGTCTGAAAGGGCGATGGCGCCGGAGCGCGAAGCAACGCTGCCGCCGGAGGCCATCGCCGCGCTCGACGGGCTGGAAATGGGCTTGCCGCCGCGCGCCGATGCCGAACCTGGTGGCGACACGGCGCATCCGCCGCAAGCGGACGAGCACGACTACGAGCAAGCGCATGAACACGAGGGGGAGGCGCCCGCCTCGCAAGCCGGATCCAACGTGCACGACGAGGCGACGCCGCCCGTCGAGCCGGGCCGTAGCGTTGGTCAGGGTGCCCATGAGCGCGACGGGCAACCAGGCCAAGAATCGCCGCCGGCGCCCGCCGCGCCCGCCGTTTCCGGGCTCGGCGCCGCGCCGATCGGTCCGCTCGCTCTATCGTTCGACCTCGATTTGCCTGGCGGCGAAGCAGGCGAGCGCACGGGTGCGTCGGCTTCGGCGGAATCGACGCCTACGCCGCAGTTCACGCCCGAGCAACTCGCGCGGATCGCACGCAACAAGCTCGATCTTGCCGGCGAATACATTGCGCTCGGCGATCTCGGCGGCGCCCGTACGCTGATCCATGAAGTGATCGAATCGAACGACGCGGCCACGCGCGACGAGGCGCAAGCGCTGCTCGCCACGCTCGCCCCGTTGTCCTGATACGTGGCTATGCGCATCGCTCTCGGTATCCAATACGACGGCTCGGCGTTTTGCGGCTGGCAATCGCAGCCGCACGGCAAGACCGTGCAAGACGCGCTCGAGCGGGCGCTTGCCGATTTCGCCTGCAAGCCGCTGCATACGGTCGTGGCGGGCCGCACCGACACTGGCGTTCATGGGCTCGGGCAAGTCGTGCACTTCGACACGGACCTCGATCGTCAGGAATTTTCATGGGTGCGCGGCACGAATGCGTTTCTGCCGCCGACGGTCGCCGTGCATTGGGCGAAGCGCATGCCGGACGATTTCCATGCGCGTTTTTCGGCGTTCGAGCGGACCTATTACTACGTGCTCTACGTCAACGCCGTGCGCTCGCCGATGCTCGCGGGGCGGGCCGGCTGGATTCACACGCCGCTCGATATCGAGGCCATGCGCGCCGCGGCGCAATGCTTGATCGGCGAGCACGATTTTTCGGCGTTTCGCTCCTCGGAATGCCAGGCCAAATCGCCGATCAAGCACCTTTATGGAATCGACATCCGCCAAGCCGGCGATATGATTCATTTTCGCTTTCGTGCGAACGCGTTCCTGCATCACATGGTCCGTAACCTGATGGGCTGTCTCGTGGCCGTCGGCCGGGGGCGTTATCCGGCCGCATGGCTCGCCGACGTGCTGGCAACGCGCGATCGCGATCACGCTGCGCCTACGTTCATGCCCGACGGCTTGTACCTGGCCCACGTGGGCTACCCCGAGGGCTTCGCGGTGCCGCCCGCGCCTCTCGGCAGTGTTCCCTGGAGCGGTATTTGGAGCGAGTAAATCCATGACGAGCGCCGTCCCCGTTTCGCCAGCCGCCGGCTCGCATCCCTGCCGCACGCGCATCAAGCTGTGCGGCCTGTCGCGCCGGAGCGACGTCGAGCTGGCCGTCGAGCTCGGCGCCGATGCGATCGGCTTCGTGTTCTATCCGCCGAGCCCGCGGTCGGTGGGCGTGGCCGAGGCGATCGATCTTGCCCGGGGGCTGCCGCCTTTCGTCTCCGTCGTGGGCTTGTTCGTGAATCCGACGCCGGCATGGATAGGCGAAGTCGCGAGCAACGTGCCCTTGACCTTGCTGCAGTTTCACGGCGACGAGACCGCGGCGCAGTGCGAGGAACTGGCGAGCATCGCCGGCCTGCCTTGGCTGCGCGCCCTTCGCATCGGCGTGCATACGCAGCCGGCCGATTTGGTAGAATCGGCCCTTAACTATTCGACAGCCGGCGGCCTGCTCTTCGACACGCTCGTCGAAGGCTACGGCGGTGGCGGGAAGACATTCGATTGGTCACTTATTCCAGCAGAGCTCGCGCGTCGGGCCGTTTTGAGTGGTGGGTTGAACGCGCAAAACGTCGGTGACGCCATTCGGCGCGTGCGCCCGTACGCGGTCGATGTCTCGAGCGGCATCGAAGTGCCGGGCGCCAGGGGCGTGAAAGATCCCGTTCGAATGGCGGCGTTCGTACGCGCGGTGCGCGAAGCGGATGCCGAGTAAAGGCTCAGGCGGCGCGGTTCGGCCCATGTTCGGCCACTACGCGCCGTGCCGCCACTGCGAAGAGTGACAACCATGTATAACCTCCCTGATCAACAGGGCCATTTCGGCCCTTACGGCGGCACGTTCGTCGCCGAAACGCTCGTCCACGCACTCGACGAGCTTCGTTCCGCTTACGAGAAGTACAGCAAAGACGCCGATTTCGTCGCCGAGTACGAGCGCGAACTCAAGTATTTCGTCGGCCGTCCGTCCCCGATCTACCATGCACGTCGCTGGAGCGAGCTGCTCGGCGGTGCGCAGGTGTTTCTCAAGCGCGAAGATCTGAATCACACCGGCGCGCACAAGGTCAACAACGTGATCGGCCAGGCCTTGCTGGCCAAACGCATGGGCAAGCCGCGCGTCATCGCCGAAACAGGCGCCGGCCAGCACGGCGTGGCCACGGCCACGATCGCCGCGCGCTTCGGCATGGAGTGCGTGGTCTATATGGGCGCGGAGGACGTACGCCGGCAGGCCGCGAACGTCTACCGGATGAAGCTGCTGGGCGCGACCGTCGTGCCCGTCGAATCGGGTTCGCGCACGCTCAAAGACGCGCTGAACGAAGCGATGCGCGACTGGGTGACGAACATCGAGAGCACGTTCTACATCATCGGCACCGTCGCCGGCCCGCATCCGTACCCGATGATGGTTCGCGACTTCCAGCGCGTGATCGGCGATGAATGCCGCGTGCAGATGCCCGAGTTGACGGGGCGCCAGCCCGATATGGTCATTGCGTGCGTCGGCGGCGGCTCGAACGCCATGGGCATCTTCTATCCGTATATCGACGACGCGGCGGTCAAGCTCGTCGGCGTCGAGGCAGCGGGCGACGGGATCGAAACGGGTCGTCACGCGGCTTCGCTGATCGGCGGAAGTCCCGGCGTGCTGCACGGCAATCGCACTTACCTGCTGCAGGACGAGAACGGTCAGATCATCGAAACCCATTCGGTGTCGGCCGGCCTCGACTATCCCGGCGTCGGCCCCGAGCACGCATGGTTGAAAGATAGCGGGCGGGCGCAATACGTCGGCATCACCGACGAGGAAGCGCTCAAGGCATTCCACGATTGCTGCCGGATCGAAGGCATCATCCCCGCGCTCGAATCGAGCCACGCGCTCGCGTACGCGGCCAAGATTGCGCCGACGCTCTCGCGCGACACGCACCTGCTCGTGAATCTGTCGGGCCGAGGCGACAAGGATATGCACACGGTCGCCGAGCGTTCGGGCCTCGCGCTCTGAGCCTCATCGGCAATGCGCGATCTCATCGACGACTTCGACGCGCCGCGGCCTTCCGCCGCGGGCGGCGCGCTCGGCGGCACGGGTGCGCCGCGGCCGGCCATCGACTTGCACAACCGCGATTTTCTGACGGATGCGCAAGCGGTGCCGGACGGCTCGATCGACCTGATCGTCGCCGATCCGCCCTACGGGCTCGGCAAGGATTACGGCAACGATTCCGACATGCGCTCGGGCGAGGATTTTCTCGCATGGACGCGGCGTTGGCTCGAGCTGGCGATCCCGAAGTTGAAGCCGAGCGGCTCGCTCTACGTATTTTGCACCTGGCAGTACGCGCCGGAAATCTTCTCGTTCCTGAAAACGAAGCTCACGATGATCAACGAGATCATCTGGGACCGGCGCGTGCCGAGCATGGGCGGCACGACGCGCCGTTTCACGTCCGTGCACGACAACATCGGGTTTTTCGCGGTATCGAGGGATTATTACTTCGATCTAGACCCCGTGCGGATTCCGTACGACGCAGTCACGAAGAAGGCGCGCTCTCGCAAGCTGTTCGAGGGCAGCAAGTGGCTCGAGGTCGGCTACAACCCGAAGGACGTCTGGTCGGTGTCGCGGCTGCATCGGCAACACGCGGAGCGCGTCGATCACCCGACGCAAAAACCGCTCGAGATCGTCGAGCGGATGGTGTTGTCGAGCTGCCCGCCCGGCGGGCGCGTGCTCGACCCGTTCATGGGCAGCGGCACGACGGCGGTGGCGTGTGCGCGGCACGCGCGCGCGTTCGTCGGCTATGAGATCAACGAAAATTACTGCGCGATCGCGCGCGAACGCGTGGCCGCCATCGAAGGCGCACCGTCCGACGCGTCCGCCGTCGCTTCATGAACGGCGCGGCGATTCGCACTTATCGGTAGAGAACACACTATGTCCCGTATCGAACCCACTTTCGCGGCATTGGCCGCACAAGGCAAGAAAGGCCTCATTCCGTTCATCACGGCCGGCTACCCCGATCCCGCGCGCACGGTCGAGTTCATGCATGCGCTCGTGGCCGGGGGCGCCGACGTCATCGAGCTCGGCGTGCCATTTTCCGACCCGATGGCCGACGGTCCCGTCATCCAGCGCTCGTCCGAACGGGCGCTCGAGCGGGGCGTCACGTTGAAGCACGTGCTGGCCGACGTGAAACGGTTCCGCGAGCAAGATGCCAAGACGCCCGTCGTGCTGATGGGTTATGCCAATCCGATCGAACGCATGGGGGTCGAAGCGTTCGCCAAAGCGGCGGCCGAGGCCGGCGTGGACGGCGTGCTGACGGTCGATTACCCGCCTGAGGAATCGGCTCAATTCGCTCAGCGCATGCGCGCGGCGAACATCGATCCGATTTTTCTGCTCGCCCCCACGTCGACGGACGCCCGCATTGCGGCTGTCGGCGAAGTGGCGAGCGGCTACGTCTACTACGTGTCGCTGAAAGGGGTGACCGGCGCCGCAAATCTGGACGTTTCCAGCATCGCGAGTAAAATCCCGGCGATCAAGTCGCAAGTGCGGCTGCCTGTCGGGGTCGGATTCGGTATTCGTGACGCCTCGACGGCACGCGCGGTGGCCGAAGTGGCCGACGCCGTCGTGATCGGCAGCCGTTTGGTGCAACTGCTCGAAGAAGTGCCGGCGCCGACGGCCGCCTCCGAGCTGACGGCCTTCGTCGCCGAGATTCGCAAAGCGCTCGACGCCGCCTGACCGCGGCGGGCCGCCCCGCACTCGGGGCGGCGCTCGCCGACGCGGGACGGCGAGCGACTTTCGCGCGATGCGCGTACGAAACAACATCAAATTGAAGGAACAACGATGAGCTGGCTCGACAAACTGCTGCCGCCGAAGATCAAACAGACCGACCCGAAAAGCCGTAAGGGCATCCCGGAGGGGCTCTGGGTCAAGTGTCCGTCGTGCGAGGCAGTGTTGTATCGCAACGACGTCGAGGCGAATCTGCACGTTTGTCCCAAATGCAGCCATCACATGCGAATCGGTGCCCGCGCGCGCCTGGACGCGCTGCTCGATGCGGAAGGCCGTTACGAAATCGGTCAGGAAATCGTCCCCGTCGACGCGCTGAAGTTCAAGGACAGCCGCAAATACCCGGACCGCATCAAGGATGCGATGGACGATACCGGCGAAACCGATGCCATGGTCGTCATGGGCGGCGCCATTCATACGCTGCCCGTCGTCGTGTCTTGTTTCGAATTCGCGTTCATGGGCGGCTCGATGGGCTCGGTCGTCGGCGAACGCTTCGCGCGTGGCGCGCAAAATGCGCTTGAACAACAGGTGCCGTTCATCTGCTTCACGGCCTCCGGTGGCGCGCGGATGCAGGAAAGCCTGCTTTCGCTGATGCAAATGGCGAAGACGACGGCGATGCTGACGAAGCTCGCCGACGCCAAGCTGCCCTTCATTTCCGTGCTGACCGATCCGACGATGGGCGGCGTGTCCGCGAGCTTCGCGTTCCTCGGCGATGTAGTGATCGCGGAGCCGAAAGCGCTGATCGGCTTTGCCGGCCCGCGCGTGATCGAGCAGACGGTGCGCGAGAAACTGCCGGAAGGCTTCCAACGTGCCGAATTCCTGCTGCAAAAGGGTGCGATCGATATGATCGTCGACCGCCGCAAGCTGCGCGAGGAACTGGCGCGGCTCATCGCTTTGCTCACGCGCCAGCCTGCGGACGCCGTCGCCTAATCGTTAAACGCTGCTGACGCGGGACGGCCCGCGGTTTCGGATGACCACTTTTCCCACTCTCGACGCCTGGCTCGCGCATCTCGAATCGGCGCATCCGGTCGGCATCGACATGGGTCTCACGCGCATCGGTAAGGTGAAGGATGCGCTGGGGCTCTCGTTCGATTGCCCCGTCATTACTGTGGGCGGCACCAACGGAAAGGGTTCGACTTGCGCCATGCTCGAGTCGATTCTTCGCGCCGCCGGCTATCACGTAGGCTGCCATACGTCGCCGCACTTGCTGCAATTCAACGAGCGCGCGCGCATCGACGGGCAAAACGCGACCGACGCCGCGCTGCTCGAGCACTTCGAAGCCGTCGAGGCGGCGCGCACGAGCCTCGCGGAGCCCGTATCGCTCACGTATTTCGAATTCACGACGCTCGCGATCCTGCGTTTGTTCGCATCCAGCGGTCTCGATGCGGTCATCCTCGAAGTGGGGCTAGGCGGCCGGCTGGACGCCGTGAACATCGTCGACGCCGACTGCGCGATCGTCACGAGCATCGACATCGACCATACGGAATACCTGGGCGATACGCGCGAGAAGATTGCCTACGAGAAGGCCGGCATCTTCCGTCCGGGCCGGCCGGCCATTTGCGCCGATCCGGCGCCGCCGCAGACGCTGATCGATCACGCGCAAGCGATCGGCGCTGATCTGTGGCTGTTCGGCCGCGATTTCCGTTACGAAGGACAAGCGGGCAGCGAACGTCAGCAGTGGAGCTACGTCGGCCCCACGCTCCGGCGCTCGGCGTTGGCGTATCCCGCGCTGCGCGGAGCCAATCAGCTCATCAATACGTCGGCCGCGCTCGCGGCCCTGGAAGCGCTGCGCGACCGGTTGCCCGTCTCCGCGCAGGACTTGCGGCTCGGATTGGCCAACGTCGAATTGCCGGGACGGTTCCAAGTGCTGCCGGGGCGGCCGTCCGTCGTGCTCGACGTGGCCCATAACCCCCATGCCGCGGCCGTGCTGGCCCAGAATCTGAGCAGCATGGGCTTCTTCCGATACACGTACGCGGTGTTCGGCGCCATGAGGGACAAGGACATCGCAGGCGTCGTCAAGCACCTGAAGGGAGAGATCGACCACTGGTGCGTGACCGATCTGCCGCTCGGGCGCGCGGCGTCCGGGGAGGACCTCGAAAAGGTTCTGCGAACCGCGGGAGTCGAACAAGGCCCCGACAGCAGCATCGCGCGCTTCGGCTCGCCGGCGCAGGCCTTTCAAGATGCGCTGAGCCGAGCGACGGAGGATGATAGAATCGTGGTTTTCGGTAGCTTCTATACCGTGGCAGGCGTCATGGCCTACCGTAAGTCGCGGCAACATTGATCGACGCGCGTCGAACGGATGCGCCGCCCCCTCGAAACCAGCGGATTCATGCGATTTTTCTCGTTCGGCAAAAAAGACGACACGCCGCGCCGGCGTGGCGCCGGGGCTAGATCCGCGCGCAGCGGCGGGGCGTTCGAAGCGCGCGAAGAACGGCGCAGCCGCCGTACCGAGCGCGCCGGCGATGCCGATGCGATGCTGCTCGACCCTACCTTGCCCGAAAAGCAACGGGCGCGCCGGCGGCTCGTCGGCGCTATTGCGCTCGTCGTGGCCGCCGTAGTCGTGCTGCCCATGGTGCTCGATTCGCATCCGAAGCCGTTGACCGACGATATCGCCATCGATATCCCGAACCGCCCGGCGGTCGCGCCCTCGCACGGCGTCGACGATAGCGACAACCCGCAATCGACTCAGGATGGCGTGGCCCCGGATCGGGGCGAGACGGCCGACAGCGCGAATGCCTCCAGCGGCACGGCGGCGGGAGGCGGGGCCGCGCAGGCCAAGGCGGCGCCGCAGCCCGCCGGCAGCGGTCAATCTCACGCCAATGCATCGGCGAATGCGGCGAAGCCGGCGCCGGCAAGCGCGTCAACGGCCAAAACCGCCCGCGCGAACGCGGCGCAGCCTGACAAACCGACCGCCGTTCCCGCGCCCAGCGCCGCACAAGCCGAATCCGGCACGCCGGCGGCGCCCTCCGGCGCGCGTTTTGCCGTGCAGCTCGGCGTGTTTCCCGACGATGCAAGCGCACGGGCATGGGAAAAGAAGCTCAAGGCGGCGGGGGTTCCCGCCTACATCGAACATAGCAAGCAAGCTAGCGGCAAGACGCGTACGATGTTGCGCGCAGGACCCTTTGCCGATCGCGCGGCGGCTTCCGCCGCGATCGCCAAGGTGCGCGAAGCAGGGCTGACCGCCAACGCGGGCAACGCAGCGCAGTGACGGCCTCGATGTTCACCGCTTTCGATTACGCCGTGCTTGCGGTCGTCGGCTTGTCGGCGCTGCGCGGGGCATGGCGCGGGCTGTTGTCGGAAATTTTCGGCTTGATCGGCTGGGTCGTGGCTTTTTTTGTCGCTTGCCGCTACGTGCAGCTCCTGGTGCCCTATATTCCAAGCGACTGGCCCGGCGGTGCGCTGACGCAGTGGCTGCTGGCGTTTGCGGCGATCATGGTGGGTGTGGTGCTCGTGGCGAGCGTCGCCAACGCCTTGATCTCGCGGCTCGTCGCCGTGAGCGGGCTCGGCGGCGTCGACCGCTCGCTCGGCTTGCTGTTCGGCATCGTGCGTGGCGTGGTGTTCGTGCTGCTGCTGGTGGCGTTGGCCGGGCTGACCGAGCTGCCGAAGCAACAGTTTTGGCGCGACGCGCTGTTGCGGCCTTATGCCGAGCAAGGCGTCCGCGAGTTGAAGCCTCTGCTTCCCCCCGCGCTTGCCGCGTACGTTCGCGTGTGAGTGCGTGTGCCGGCTGTGCGGCCGGCGCCAACGTTTTCGTATCTTTGAAGGACCCTGCCATGTGCGGCATCGTAGGCGTAGTCTCCCACTCCCCGGTCAATCAACTGATCTACGACAGCCTTCTGCTGTTGCAGCATCGTGGCCAGGACGCAGCCGGTATCGCGACCGCGAACGGCAGCACATTCCACATGTACAAGGCCAACGGCATGGTGCGCGACGTGTTCCGCACGCGCAACATGCGCAGCTTGCCCGGCACCTCCGGCATCGGCCAAGTGCGCTACCCGACGGCCGGCTCGGCGTCGAGCGCCGAGGAAGCGCAGCCGTTCTACGTGAACGCGCCGTTCGGCATCATCCTCGCGCACAACGGCAATCTGACGAACTGGCAGCAGCTGAAAGACGAGATGTTCCGCATCGACCGGCGGCACGTGAATACGAACTCGGACACCGAGGTGCTCCTCAACGTGCTGGCTCACGAGATGCAACTGGCGAGCTCGGGGCTGCAGCTCGATCCGGGTACGGTGTTCAAGGCGGTCGCCGGCGTGCATCGCCGCGTGCGCGGCTCGTATGCCATCGTCTCGTTGATTGCGGGCTACGGCTTGCTCGCTTTCCGCGACCCGTTCGGTATTCGTCCGCTTTGCATCGGCAAGCATGAGACGGCGGAAGGGGTCGAATGGATCGTGGCGTCGGAATCGGTGGCCGTCGAGGGCATCGGCTTCGAGTTCGTGCGCGACGTAGCGCCCGGCGAAGCGATCTTCATCGACAACGAAGGGCAACTGCATAGCCAGCAGTGTGCCGACAAGCCGAGCCTGAATCCTTGCATTTTCGAATACGTCTACCTCGCGCGGCCCGATTCCGTGCTCGACGGCGTATCCGTCTATAACGTGCGCTTGCGCATGGGCGACTATCTGGCCGAAAAGATCAAACGCGTGTTGCCCGATGTGCCGATCGACGTGGTCATGCCCATTCCCGATTCGTCGCGTCCGGCGGCGATGCAGGTGGCGGCCAAGCTCGGCGTCGAGTATCGCGAAGGATTTTTCAAGAACCGCTATGTCGGCCGCACGTTCATCATGCCGGGGCAGGCCGTGCGCAAGAAGTCGGTGCGTCAGAAGCTCAACGCGATGGCGATCGAGTTCAAGGATAGGAACGTGCTGATCGTCGACGATTCGATCGTGCGCGGCACTACATCGCACGAGATCGTGCAAATGGCGCGCGATGCGGGCGCGAAGAGCGTGATCTTCGCCTCGGCCGCGCCGCCTGTGAAGTTCCCGAACGTTTATGGGATCGACATGCCGACGCGCAGCGAACTCGTTGCTTCGGGGCGTACGGACGAAGAAGTCGCCAACATCATCGGCGCCGATCATCTCGTGTACCAGGACGTCGACGCGCTCAAGCAAGCGGTGAGCGACATCAATCCGGCGCTGTCGCGCTTCGAGGCATCGTGCTTCGACGGCGATTACATCACGGGTGACGTCACGTCTCAGTACCTGGACCTGATCGAGCGCGCGCGGCTTTCGCCGCAATCGCAGTCCGAGCGCGATTCGGCGGGCGATGCCGTCGATGGCACGGTCACGCGCTCGCAACTGCACCTGCAGCTATCGGTCGAGTAATTCGCGCGTCTCCCTGCGCAGAGAAGCCCGCTTTTGCCGAAACAAAGCGGGCTTTTTGTCGTCTGGATGTCCCGATTCGTCGAGATAAAGGAGATGCAATCGTGGCCCCCGAATGAAAAACGGACCGAAGCGCGGTGAGGCGCATCACATTGCGGACGAATTCCCCCATTCAAGGGAAGTCAATGCATCTCCATTGCTCGCCATTGTCCAGGCGCAAGGCCGAAACGCCGCGTGAACGCGTGCGTGAAAGCGCTTTGATCGGCGAAGCCGACCGTCAACGCAACGTCGATCAACGTCCGCCTGGGATCGCTCAGCAGCATCAACGCCGTATCGAGGCGAAGCCGCTGTAGATACCGATAGGGCGTCGTGCCGAAGGCCTCGTCGAACAATTGATGAAAGCGCCGCTCGCCCAAACCGCAGTGCGCCGCGAGATCCGCTACGCGCAACGGCTCGGATAGATGCGCGCGCAACCATTTGTCGATGCGCACGTAGTCGACCTTTGACGCCGCGGCATCGATGCCCACGCTTTCGCCCAGGGCAGCGGCTAAACGCGCGGCCGTATCCCACGCCAGGCGGCGAGCACGCTGCAATTCGCGCGTCTCGTATGCGGCGTCGCTCGGGCTGCGAATGCCCTCGTGCAAGGCATGCGCCTGCAGCGCCGTTTCCATGCCGATCGCCTGGGAAGCCGCCGCTTGCACGACGCCGGCGAGGGCATCGCTCATCGTCAGCGGCAGCGCGCGCGAAAACACGCGCTCGGGCAAGGCCAACGAGGCGCACGGCACGTCGAGCACGAGCTGCCGGTTTTGGCCGATGCCCGAGTACTCGTGACGGGAGCCCGCCGGAATGAGCCAAGCATGCTGTGCGTCGATTCGATGACCGACGCCGTCGACGGCCATCTCCATCGCACCGTCGATGCCGAGCACGAGCTGATGAAACCCGTGCACGTCGCATGCGCTCACCGCGCCGTAGCGGCGCAGCGACAATGCCGGCGATGCAATCGTATGTGCGTTCATCGTGATGCCCGCGGCCTCATGCTTTGCTCAGCCGTTGGCTCGGCGCCGTCCAGCGCATACGCATATGCGTGCGCTTACGCTTGGAGCAATTCGACTTCGAATACGAGCGTCGCGTTGGGCGGAATGACGCCGCCCGCGCCACGGACGCCGTAGCCGAGTTGCGGCGGAATCGTGAGACGGCGTACGCCGCCCACTTTCATGCCTTGCACGCCTTCGTCCCAGCCTTTGATCACCATCCCGCCGCCGAGCACGAACGCGAACGGGTCGTTGCGGTCCTTGCTCGAGTCGAACTTCTGGCCGTCGGTGAGCCAGCCCGTGTAGTGCACGGTGACCGTACGGCCCGCCGTTGCTTCGGCCCCTTCGCCTACGGTCAAATCCTCGTACTTCAGCCCCGATTCCGTGGTGACGGTCGTCATGAGTGTTACGCTCCGAATGAGGTAAAAGGTAAAACCCTTATTGTAGGCGCTCCGCTCGTCATGGTGCCTATAATGTCCGTCTATTCCATACGCTCACGGCGTCACTGGGTCGTCGCGACGTCGCGAGCGCTGTGTGTCCCGCTCGCCTGCGCGCGCCCGGGCAGCCGAGCGACTTTCCGAGAGGCTGATCGTGTCGACGTCTTCCCATGCCGCTCCCGCATCCGCATCCGACGAACGTCTCGCACACCTGCGGGCCGAAGCCGCGCTGTTCATGCGCGACCATGTCTTGTCGCTGGTCTCGCATGATCTGCGCAGTCCCCTGAACGCCATTCATAGCTGGGCGTATGTGCTCGAACGCAAGCTGGACCCGGCCGATGCGCCCTCGCAGCGGGCGCTGGCCGGTATTCGCTCGGGCGTCGAGCAACAAGTGAAGCTGTTGGAAGAGGCTGTCGACAAGACGCGCGCCGAAACCAAGTCGTTGCCGCTCGCGCGCGAATCGTTTGCGATCAACGCCGTCGTCGAAAGCGCGCTTGCGGATGCGCGCCGCGCGATCGCCGACGCGCGCGGCGCTTCGATCACCGTCGATTCGTCGATCGATATGGAGCGGTGCGACGGCGATCCCGAGCGTCTGGCGCAGGCGATATGGATCATGCTGGTCTTCGCCGTGGATGCGAGCGCGCCCGGCGGCAAAGTCACGTTGACGAGCCAAATCGATGCGGCTTTCTGGCGTGCGGAAGTCGCCTTCGATACGAGCTTCGCTGCGTTGGCGAACGCGGAACTGCCGCATGCGCTCGAGCCGTTCGCTCGCACGCAGGCGGTTGCGCCGCGCGAAGCCGGAAGAATCGCTTGGGTGCTGGCGCTGGCGCAGCGCGTTGCCGTTGCGCACGGCGGCGCGTTCGAGCAAAGCGCGACGGAAGACGGCGCGCCGTCATCGCTCGTGCTTAGAGTGCCGCTCGCCGCGCAGTGATTCGGTCGGCGCGGCGGCCGGGCGGCGACGCTCGTTGCCGCGCTCGTTACCCTCGAGGCACGCCCTCTTCCACAAGCAGTGCGACGGGCAGCGCGCTCAATGCCTCGCGCAAATACAACTGCCCCGTTTCGTCGGCTTTGGGCGCCGCCGGGCTCAAACAATCGAAAAGCGCGCGCCCGGCAAGCACCGGCGGCAGTTCGATCGAGGTGTCCTCCCAAGCGGAAGGATCGACGTGCGGAACATCGCTCGAATCGGACAACAACGACGACGCCAGCCGCGTTCCTATGACGATCGCATAGGCGTCCCCATGCTGTCGCGCGAAGGCGATGGCATGTCGCGCCCGTGCGCCTTGGACGGTCAACGGAATATAGGCGCCCTCGAGAAACAACGCCGGCGACACGGCCCGCAGCGTAAGCGCGCGGTGCACGATGCCCAGCTTCACACGTCCGTCGCGCCAATTAGGCAGTTGCTCGCTCGGAGGCGTATCGACGAGCCGCGCGCAGCGCTCGTGGAAATCCACGGGCCGCCTGTTGTCCGGGTCGACGAGGCTGAAATCCCATAGCTCGGCGCCTTGATAAAGGTCCGGCACGCCCGGGGAAGTCAGCCGCAAAACCGTTTGCAGCAAGCTATTGATGGCGCCGGCGCGCGCGATGCGCGCCACGAATGAAGACAGCTCGCGCAAGAATCCGTCGCGCCGCTGCGGTGCGAGAATATCGAGCAGAAAGGCTCGCGACGCCGTTTCGTAGGCCTCGTCGTTCGCATGCCAACTCGTTCGGTATTTCGCTTCACGCGACGCCTTCAACTGCCACTGCGCGACGCGCTCGGCGAATGCTTGGACGGCGGCGGCATCGGTGAATTCGAGTTCGTAAGGCCAGGCGCCGACGAGCGTTTGATAAAGCATGGCTTCCGCCGCAGGGCCGGGCGCCCAATCGGGCGCGGGGCCCGGCAGCGGCGTGCAGGCCGTGGACAACCCGGCCGGTGACGCCGCCGTCGCCGTTTGAGCAGCGGCGCTCGCGCTCGCATTTGCAGCGACGCTTGCGTTTGCACTCGCCGAATGGAGCGCGTCGATCGATGCCGGCATGTCGCTGAAGGCGGGCGGCGAATCGCCGGAAGGGCCGGCAGCGCGCGCATCGAGGCCCCCGAACGCGCGCCGATGCGGCGCGTTGAGCGTCGACCATGCGCGCAGCTTCGCCGTCCACTCGTCGGCGATTTCGCTCAGCACCGCAAGCCGCGCTCGCACGTCTTCGCCGCGCTTGTGATCATGCGTGGCCGTTGCGACGAGCGCATAGGGAAAGCGCCGCGCGCGCTCGAGATTGGCCTCGTGAAAAGCGTCCACGCCGAGCGAGAACTCACCCGGGTCCGCGCCGACTTCGTTACGCGACAGCAAGCGCCCATAGCGATAAAACGCCGTGTCTTCGAGGGCCTTGGCTGCGAGCGGCGCCGTCAACTGCGCGAACAGCGTCGAGGCCGTGCGCCGCTCGCGGCTGGCGGGCGATGCAGCGGCCGAGCCGGGTTCTTTGTCGCGATTCGCGGTCGGATGGCCGTTCGGGCTTGCGCTGCCGGGCCCTCCGAGCATGGCGTCGACGAAGGAAAGCACGGCGTGGTCCGCGCGCGCGAGCGAGCGGCGCGCGCCGTCGAGTGCAACGCGAAAGTGCGCTTCGTCGGCCGCTGTGCGCACGCCGCTCTGCGGATACATGCGGTAAACGGGAAAATAGACCGCGAGCTCGGCCACGACGCGCCGAATCGATGTGAACGTGAAGTCTCGTGTGGTGAGCTGATCGCGGGCGATGCGATGCAGGCCGCGTGCGGCGCGATCGAGTTCGGCCGATAAATTTTCGGCGAGCATCTTGCGCCGCGCATCGCGCGCGGCTTGCGCGAACGATTCGTTCGTTCCCGACAGCTCTTCCCAGGCGGCCGTCAGCGGCGCCTCGCCTCGCGGGTCGTGCAGGAGCGCCCCCACGTCGTTCATGAAGTCGTAACCGGTCGTACCGTCCACACCCCAATCGGCAGGCAGGGCCTCGCCGCGCGCGAGGATCTTCTCGACGACGAGATAGGCGCGCGAACGGTCGAGCCGCGGCGGCCGTTCGGCTTCGCGCTCGGCCAGCTTTTCGCGCACCCGCTGGCAGTACTCGCGCGGATCGACGAGCCCATCCACATGATCGATTCGAACGCCGTCGATGACGCCCTGCGCGAACAACCGCAACGGGAGCGCATGCACCGCGTCGAACACTTCCGCGCGCTCCGTACGTACGGCGGCCAGCGTGCCGATGTCGAAAAAGCGCCGCCAGTTGACTTCGTCCGCTGCCGTGCGCCACCAGGCGAGACGGAAGAATTGCCGCTCGAGCAGCCGATGCAGGCGCTCGCGCGACGGCGCATCGTTCGGCGCATAGGTGGCAAGCACGCCGTCGAACGGCTCAGAGCCGTTTTCCGAAACGTAAGCGCGCAATGCATCGAGCGCGGCATGCGCGCGCTGGCGATGCTCCGGTTGAACCGTGAGGCCGTCGAAGCGTTCGGCGAGCGCTGTCAATTGCGGATGCTCCGCATGCGGGACCCCGCGCAAGATCTGGGGATAATCGGTGGGGCAGACTGGAAACCGATGCTCGCCGTAGCTCACCATGAAGCGGCCGAGCGCGGTATCGAACGTCAGCGCGATGCGGCCCGCCGCGAGTTCCTCGCCGTATGGGGCGCCCAGGCACGGCGCGAGAACCTTGCCGCGCAACGCGGGGTCGGGCGAGTGCCAGTCTATGTCGAAGTAGCGCGCGTATGTGCCGTGCCGCCCCCATTCGAGAATGTCGAGCCACCATGCGTTGTGGCCTCCGGCGATGCCCATGTGATTGGGCACGATGTCGGCGATGAGTCCCATCTGCCGCGCATGCACGGCATCGGCGAGACGCAGCAATGCGGGCTCGCCGCCGAGCTCGGGGTTCACGCGCGCATAGTCGATCGTGTCGTAACCATGCATCGAGCCGGGCACGGCTGCCGTGATCGGCGACAAGTACAGGTGGCTCACGCCGAGCGCGGCGAAGTAGTCGACGTGCGCAAGCGCATCGTCGAACGTGAAGCCGCGATGCAGCTGTAGCCGAAGCGTGGAGCGCGGGACGGTCATGGTTTGCGGGATGGTTCGGTGGCGGAGCTCGGGCTCGGGGCGTGCTCGCGCTTGCGCTTGCGCGAAAGGGCGAGCAGACGGTCGGTCAAAGCGTCTTCCTCAAAAAGCGCGTCGACCGGCGCAGTGAGGCGCCGGCGCCAGTTGGGATGTTCGTCGATGGAGCCCGGCAGATTCGGTTGATCGGCGAGGCCCAGCAGATCCTCGATGGGGTAGAGCGCGAGCGGGGACGGCGTCGCGGCGACGAACGCCAGCGCCTCGTCGATGGGGGGCTGGTCCTTCGCCGGCGCGCCCACGCCGGCCGCCGCGACGCCCGCTTGCTGGAACGCGCGCCAGAGCGCGTGGCGATCGGCGGCTCGCTCGGCGTTGGCAAGCGCGACGGGATCGCGGCCGTCCTGGCGCGGCGCGGTTTGGCCGATCCGGTCGCGCCAGGCGATGTCGGCGCCGCTCCACCAGCCCGCGACGGTCGGCAAGTCATGCGTGGTCGTCGTCGCGATCGCGGTGCGTCCCCACTGGGAAGGGGCCGTGAAATTGCCGCCGTCTTCGCTGCGTTCGAACCACAGCACGCGTATGCCGAGAACGCCGTGACGCGCCAGGCGATCGCGAAAGCCTTCGGGCACGGTGCCGAGGTCCTCGCCGATGACGATCGCGCGATGCCGCATCGATTCGAGTGCGATGAGACGCAGACAATCGGTGAGCGGGTAGCGCAGGTACGCGCCGTCGGCGGCGCTCGCTCCTTCGGGCACGAGCCAAAGCCGCCGAAGCCCGAGCACGTGATCGATGCGCAGCCCGCCGCCGTGCGCGAATGTCGCGCGCAGCATGTCGATGAACGCGCTGAAGCCTTGCGTGCGCATGGCGCGCGGCGAGAACGTCGTCAGCCCCCACGACTGGCCGGCTTGATTGAACAAGTCTGGCGGCGCACCGACGGAGACTGAGCGCAACATGTCATCGGGATAGGACCATGCATGACTGCCGGCGCTGTCGCAACCGACGGCCAAGTCGGAGACGAGACCGATTGCCATGCCCGCGTCGCGCGCCGCGCGATGTGCGCCGTTCAATCCCTTGGCGGCGAGCCACTGCAAGAACCGGTGGAAATCGACTTCGTGGCGATGCTCGCGCGCGAAGGATTCGACCTCGGGGCGGCGCGGGTCCGTCAAGGGGGCGGGCCAATCTCGCCAGTGGCCGATGCCATGCTGGCCTCGCTGAATCGCATCGATCGCCTCGAAGCGCGCGTGATCTTCGAGCGGGTGGCCGCCCCGCGCGCAAAAGGCGTCGAATTCGCCGCCGAGCGGCGTGGCCGCTGCCCGTTCGTGCGCGCAGAAGCGATCGTAAAGCGCTCTCAGCACCTGGAGCCGCAGCGTGACCGCGTTCGGCCAGTCGATGAGCGGCAATGCCTCGAGGGCCGTCCATCGTTCCCGGAGCGGGCCGGAGCCATCGGCGTGCGCGGCGTCGAGCACGGCCGCGAATGCATCGGCGCCGAGCACGGCCGCCGGATCGATATGCGCGACGTTCAACCAGAGCCGGGACGAAGGCGAGTACGGGCTGAACTTGCCGGCATCGGCACTGAACATTGCATGTGTGGGGCTGATCGCTACCGCGTCGGCGCCCTGTCGCGCGCTGTGTCGGGCGAACGAAGCGAGCGCCGTGAAATCGCCGATGCCGCCGTCGCCCGTGCGCCGCAAGCCGTACAACTGCGCGCCGACGCCCCAGACTGAGACCCCGCGCGGCGCGTCGGCGTCGGTCCGCCGAACGGCTTGGCCCGGTGCCGAAGCGGACGCTCCGGCCTCCCGGCAGGCATCGTCGATCGTGTAGCAGCGTGTAGGCGCGACGGCCAATCGTATGCGCCGATCTCCCAATTCGAGCGTGTGATAACCGGGTTCGGCGATAGGCGCCAGCAGGGCTGCTTCGCCTCTGGGCGCGCCCAAGCGCCCCTCGATCACGCCGCCGCTCTCGAGTTCGATCCGGTAGCCGGCGCCCGCCCGCGTCGATGCGATCGGCAGCGCCGTCGCGCGGTGGCATTCGGCCGTGAGAAGCGGCGGCAGCGGGTGCTCGGCACGTTCGGCATCGAGCATCGCCAGCGTTTCCTTGGCGCGCTCGCGGGAATCGCAGGGCAGCCCCAACGCGCTGAGCAAGGCGGTGAGCGTTTCCGATTTGACGCGATGCGTCCGCTTGTTGGCGTCGTCCCACTGCACTTCGAAGCCTGCGCGCGCGGCGATGCGCTCGATCGTTTCGCGACCGGGCGACGGTGCAGCGGATGAGCGCGGCGTCACGGGCTCATTCATGCACGGCTCCCTCGCGGCGTCGTGCCGCGGGTATCGTGCTTCAGCGCGTACGCATTGACGTCGCCCGTCAGCCAAGCAACGAACGAATAGCCGGGAAGCTGGTACGCATCGACGCTGTCGCGTGTGCGCGGCGGCGTTTCGAAGATGACCATGCCGTCGGGCCGTTTGTCGAACGGCAGCGTGTCCGAGCTCAAATTCAGCGCGACCGCAAGCGTTTCGCCATCGGCGAGACGCCAGCGTGCAACGAGCGCGTTCGCCTCATGGCCGGTTGCCGTACGCATCAGCGCGACATCGAGCGAGCGGGCGCCGCGAAGGCGCGGCGCGATCAGCTTGGCGCGCACGGCGAGGGCGGAGCGATAGAAATGCAGCCATGCCTCGCGTTCGCCATGCCCGTCGGCCGAGGCCGCGGAAACCGTCCCGTTCGGTTCTTCCTCCGTAGGCGGTGACGACAGCGCGAATGTTTTCGCGGCGTTCGGGTCGGGGATTTTCGCGCGCCGTTCGGGATCGGTGAAGGCCGAGAACTTCGCGAACTCGCGACGCCTGCCTTCACGCACGGCGTCGGCCAGATCGCCTGCGTAGTCGGTGAAGTACAGAAACGGCTGCGTCGAGCCGAACTCTTCCTCCATGAACAGCAGCGGGATCTGCGGCGACAGCAGCAGCAACGCGGTGGCGGCGAGCAGCGCTTGGGGCGCGCAAAGCGCACGCAGCCGCTCGCCGAAAGCGCGATTGCCGATTTGGTCGTGGTTCTGCAAGAACATCACGAATGCTGTCGTCGGCAAGTGCGCACTCGGCTCGCCGCGCGCGGCGCCTGCATGGATCGGCGATGGATCGCCCTGATAGACGAAGCCCTCCGACAGCGCGCGTGCGAGCTTTTCGATGGGCTTTTCCGCGTAGGCGCGGTAGTAGCCCTCGTGCTCGCCCGTCAAAAGAACATGAAGCGTGTTGTGTGCGTCGTCGTTCCACTGGGCATTGAAATGCGTTTGCAGCAGGCTAGCCGTGTTGTGCTCGTTTTCGAGGACGAGATGCACGTGCCGCTGCGGTTCGATCGAGGCGTGCACGCGACCGGAGAGCTCGCGCAGCCAGCCCTCGTCGCCGATCGCATGGACCGCGTCGAGCCGCAACCCGTCGAAGCGGTATTCGTTGAGCCAGTACAGCGCGTTCTGGCAAAAGAACTCGCGCACTTCATTGCGACGGAAGTCGATGGCCGGCCCCCACGGCGTCATCACGTCGTCGCGAAAGAACGCTTGGGCATAGTGCGGCATGTAATTGCCGTCGGGGCCGAAATGGTTGTAGACGACATCGAGCAGCACGGCGAGCCCGAGTTCGTGCGCGCGATCGATCAGCGCCTTGAGTTCTTCGGGACGGCCATACATCGAGTCGGGCGCGAAGGGGAGCACGCCGTCGTATCCCCAGTTGCGATGCCCCGAGAAATCGTTGACGGGCATCAGTTCGATCGCCGTGACGCCGAGTTGCACGAGATGCGGCAAGCGCCGAGCGACGTTCGCATAGCCGCCGAGCGCGCCCACATGCAGCTCGTAGATCACCATATCTTCCCAAGCGCGCCCGTGCCATTCGGGGTGCTGCCATCGATAGGCGTGCGGGTCGACGATTTCGCTGGGGCCGTGAACGTCCTCCGGTTGGAAGCGCGAGGCGGGATCGGGCACCGCGAGGTCGCCATCGAGCCGGTAACGGTAGCGCGTGCCGGCGCCGCATTCGGCTTGCGCCTCGAACCAGCCGTCGCCGGCGGGGCTCATATCCGCGACGCCCGCTTTGCCTTCGTATTCGTACTCGACGCGCGCGGCGAAGCGAGACGGAGCCCATAGGCGAAAGCGCGTACGCGGCGTATGGCCGCTATCCGGCGCGCCGATCAGTTCGGCGCCGAACGGTAACCGATGCGCGCAATACGCGAGCGAGTCGGATGGATGTTCGGACATGTCAGCGGCTCCTTGATCAAGCTCTCGGGACGACGATGTTCGCTAGCGCACCGGCACGCCGGGCGGCGTACCGGGCTCGGCTCGCATCGGCAGGGCGGCAAGCAGCAGGAACCCATGCGCGCCGATCTGCAATGGCCCCGCTTGGAGCCGATGCGAGAACGCGCCGGGGGTGGTGCTGTCAGCGAGCACAATCCATTCCAGGTGTGGCGGAGGCGGCACGAACGTCAGGTCGAGGCTCGAGCCGTTATGCATCAGCAACAGAACTTCGATTTCGTCTTCCGCGTTTCGGCCCGCGCGGCGCAGCGTCAGCGCGCGGGCTTCGGGGTCTTGCCATGCGTCGCTCGTCAGCGGCTCCCCCCGCTCGTCGAACCACTCGACGTCTTTCACGCCGGGCAATACCTCGGCGTCGCCGCGCAGAAAGCGTGTGTCGCGCAATAGCGGATGCTGGCGGCGCAGGGCGATCAGGCGGGCCGTGAATGCGGTCAGCGCACGCCCTTCGTCGGACTGCGCAACGCGCCAGTCGATCCAGGATAGTTCGTTGTCCTGACAATACGCATTGTTGTTGCCGCGCTGACTTCGCCCGAATTCGTCGCCTGCCGCCAACATGGGCGTGCCGAGCGAAGTGAAGACGCTCGCGAGCATCGAGCGGGCCGCACGCGCACGCATCGAGGCGATGGCGCCGTCGTCCGTCGGCCCTTCGACGCCCCAGTTTGCGCTGCAATTTTCGTTATGACCATCGGCATTGTTCTCGCCGTTCGCTTCATTGTGCTTTTGCTCGTAGGAAACGACGTCGGCGAGCGTAAAACCGTCGTGCGACGCCACGTAATTGATCGAAGCCCACGTGCGCCTGAAGCGGTGATCGAAGAGTTCGGCCGAGCCTGTGAGCCGGGCGGCGAGTTCGGGCCGCATGCCCGCATCGCCTCGCCAATAGCGCCGCACGCAATCTCGGAACTTGTCGTTCCATTCGCCGAAACCGGGCGGATGATGGCCGACCTGATAGCCGCCGGGGCCGACGTCCCAGGGCTCGGAGATCAGTTTGCGCTGCGAGAGCACAGGGTCCTGCCGGATGACGTCGAAGAAACCCGATCCCGGATCGAACCCGGTGCCTTCGCGCCCGAGCGTCACGCCCAGATCGAACCGGAAACCGTCGACGTGAAACGCGCTGACCCAATAGCGCAGGGAATCCATGACCATCTGCAAAACGCGCGGATGCGACAAGTTCAACGTGTTGCCGCAGCCGGTATCGTTGATGTAATGGCGTTCGTCGCCCGGAATGAGCCGGTAGTAGCTCGCGTTGTCCAGGCCCCGCCACGATACCGTCGGGCCGAGCTCGTTGCCTTCGCATGTATGGTTGTAGACGACGTCGAGAATCACTTCGATGCCGGCCGCGTGCAGTTGTCGCACGGCGATGCGCACCTCGTTCAAGCGCCGTGTCGACAGATAGGACGGATGCGGGGCGAAGAAGGCGGCGGTGTTGTAGCCCCAGTAGTTCGTCAGCCCGCGCTCGAGCAGGAAGCGCTCGTCGAGGAACGCGTGAATCGGCAGCAATTCGACTGTCGTGATGCCGAGCGTATGCAAATGATCGATGAATCGCGGCGAAGCGAGCGCCGCAAACGTGCCGCGTTCATGTTGGCGCACGTCGGGGTTGAGCATCGACACGCCGCGAAGGTGCGCTTCGTATATGACCGTTTCAGGCCATGGCACGTCGGGCCGCACGTCGCGGGACCAGTCGAAGGCTTCGTCGATGACGACCCCCTTGGGGACGGCCGGCGACGAGTCGCGTTTGTCGAGCGACAAATCCTGCCGGCTCGAATGGAGACGATAGCCGAACAACGCATCGGCCCAGCGAAAGGGGCCGGTCAGCTTCTTCGCGTAAGGATCGATCAGCAGTTTCGCCGGGTTGAACCGATGGCCGTATTGCGGTTGATAGGGACCGTACGCGCGGAAACCATATACGGTGCCGGGGTGCGCACCGGGCAAGTAGCCGTGCCAGACTTCATCGGTGCATTCCGGCAGCGGCAAACGGGCGAGTTCCTTATGGCCCGCGGAATCGAACAAGCACAGGTCGATTTGCTCCGCGTTCGCCGAAAATACGGCGAAGTTCACGCCGAGCCCGTCCCACGTCGCGCCGAGCGGGTACGGCGTCCCGGGATCGAGCCGATCGGGTAACGAATTCGCCATGCCGCGTCCTTGTTTCGATTCGTATCGTTGTCGTCGTTATGCGTGAGGCCTGGCGGGCCGCGTACCGCATGCCGTCACTCGGCGCGCAGCACGATCGTGGCGAGCGGCGGCAGCGTGAGCACCGCCGACTGCGGTTTGCCGTGACTGGAGACCTGTTCGGTGACGACGCCCCCGCTGTTGCCGACGTTGGACCCGCCGTAGGCCGCGGCATCGGTGTTGAGCACTTCGCTCCACCATCCCGCGCGCTGCATGCCGATGCGATAGCCATGCCGCGGCACGGGCGTGAAATTGCAGACGACCGTGACTTCGCGCCCGCTGCCGTCGCACCGTCGGTACGCGAACACGCTATTTCCGCTGTCGTCGCCGACGAGCCATTCGAACCCGCCCGGCTCGGCGTCGAGCGCATGCAGCGCGGGTTCGGCCGCGTAGAGCCGGTTCAAGTCGCGTACGAGCGATTGAACGCCGTGGTGCATCGGATCGTCGATCAGGTGCCAATGCGGCGAGGCATCGTGGTTGAACTCGGCGTACTGCGCGAGCTCGCCGCCCATGAAGAGGAGCTTCTTGCCCGGATGCGTCCACATGAAGCCGAAATACGCGCGCAGATTGGCGAACTGCTGCCAGCGGTCGCCGGGCATTTTGCCGAGCAGCGACCCCTTGCCGTGCACCACCTCGTCATGCGAGAGCGGCAGCACGAAACGCTCGGAATAGGCGTAGACCATGCCGAACGTCATGTTGTGGTGATGGTAGCGGCGATAGACCGGATCTTCGTGCATGTAGTGCAGCGTGTCGTGCATCCAGCCCATATTCCATTTGAAATGGAATCCGAGCCCGCCGTCCTCGGGGCGCGCGGTCACGCCGGGCCATGCCGTCGATTCCTCGGCGATCGTAATGGCGCCCGGCACGCCGGGCGCGTAGGCGACTTCGTGATTGACGCGCTTCAAGAAGGCGATCGCTTCGAGGTTCTCGCGTCCGCCGTAGATGTTCGGGACCCATTCGCCCTCGGCCCGCGAGTAATCGCGATAGAGCATCGAGGCGACGGCGTCGACGCGCAAGCCGTCCACGTGATACCGCAGGAGCCAGGCGAGCGCCGATGCCACGAGGAACGCGCTGACCTCGTTGCGCCCGAGGTTGTAGATCATCGTGTTCCAGTCTTGGTGATAGCCTTCGCGCGGATCCTGGTGTTCGTAAAGCGGCGTGCCGTCGAATTGGATGAGGCCGTGCGCATCGTTCGGAAAGTGCGCGCTGACCCAATCGAGAATCACGCCGAGCCCGGCTTCGTGCGCGCGATTGACGAAATGCGCGAAACCTGCGGGCGAGCCGAAGCGCGCCGACGGTGCGAACGGCGACAGCGGCTGATAGCCCCATGAGCCGCCGAACGGATGCTCGGCGATCGGCAGAAATTCCACGTGCGTGAATCCCATCCCGAGCGCGTAGGGAATGAGGCGATCGGCGAGCTCATACCAGTTCAGTCCGCGGTGGCCGTCCTCCTCGATACGCAGCCACGATTCCGGATGCACTTCGTAGATCGAAATCGGCGCATGCGCGTTTTGCAGCGTCGCGCGGTTCTCGATCCACGTGCCGTCGGTCCACGGGAACTGGTCGATCGCGCTCCAGTCGGCAACGACCGATGCCGTTGCCGGGGTGCGTTCGGTTTGCAGTGCGCACGGGTCCGCTTTGAGCGGCAGCGTGCGGCCGTCGCGCGCGACGATCTCGTACTTGTAGGAAGCGCCCGCCGAAAGCCTCGGCACGAACAGCTCCCAGACGCCGGCCACGTGCCGAAGGCGCATCGGATGACGGCGCCCGTCCCACGTGTTGAAGTCGCCCACCACCGACACGCGCCGAGCGTTCGGCGCCCATACGGCGAAGCGCACGCCTTGCACGCCTTCGAACGTGCAGGGCCGCGCGCCCAGACAGTCGAGCACGGCATAGGGATCGGCGCGCGCGAGTCTGCCGAGGGCCTCTTCCGAGAGCACGGGACCGAACGAATAGGTATCCTCGATTTCCTGCTCGACGCCGTGCCAATCGATCCGCAACCGGTACGGCTCCGCGCGCTCGACGAGCCCCGCGAACAAGCCGCGCGAATCGATTTGCGCGAGCTTGCCGATGCACTCGCCGTTGGTTCTCGCGAGGACGGAAACGTTCGACGCGCCCGGCAGCATGGCGCGCACCGCATGACCGGCGGGCGTGCGGTGCATGCCGAGTTGCGAGAACGGGTCGGGGTGACGGCCGTCGACGAGCGCTTCGATGTCGACGGGGTGCATGCCCACCGCCGGATCGCGATCGGCGATCTCGCGGACGCGTGAAGGTTGGTCGTTCATGGATCCCATCTCGGCAATACTCACGGTTGATCCGGCGCGGAAGGTTCGCCGTCGTCGTCATCGCCCTCGACCTGCTCGTCTTGTTCCACATGCCCGCCGTGTCCGCCGTGTCCCGCCTCGCCGAGCAATCGGGCCGTCAACGCCGCGAGACCGCGCAGTGGCAGACCGAGCCATGCAGGCCGGTTAGAGGCTTCGTAGCGCACCTCGTAGGCCGCTTTTTCGACGAGGAACAGATCGAGCAGCACCCCTTCGGCTTCGGGCGACACGAGCGAATGCACGGCATGACCGATGGCTTCGCGATAGCCGTCGAGGAAGCTTTGCTGGCCTGCTTCGCGGAAGCGGTCGAACAGGGCACGCTTGCGGTCGGCCATTTGCGCCGGCGCGTTTTCCGACACGGGTTGCGCCGCCGCGCTCGCGTACGAGAGCGAACGCAGCATGCCTGCCACGTCGACGAGGGGACTGCGTTTCATGCGGCGCTCGTCCAAGGGGCGAGCCGGCTCGCCTTCGAAATCGATGAGGTAAACGTCGTTTTGCGAAATCAGCACTTGCCCCAGATGGAAATCGCCGTGTACACGGATGCGCAGGGCATCGACATCGTGCGGGACGTGACGCTCCAACTCTTCGACGATCTTCGCCCGGCGATCGATGAGATGCTGCGCGAGCGAGCGCGTCGCTTCATCCATCGCCCCGCCTTCCTTCTTGGCGGCTTCCGCCGCCAGCACGTCGAGCGCTTGCTCGAGCATCGAACGCGCTCCCTCGATCCAACCGCGCACGTCGGCGCGCGTGGCCTTTTCGGCCGCGAACGCCGGGTCGTCGCAGGGCGTAGCGAGCGCGGCATGCAGCTCGCCGAGCCGCCGGCCGATGGAACCCGCCAGCGCGCAATAGCCTTCGAGCTTCTCGGGCTCGAGCGCCTCGCTTTCCGGCGCGAGCGCCAGTTCGTCGATCACGCGGCGCAGATAATCGAGCGCCCAGTTCCAGGCGTCGCCTTGGTTCTCGATGAATCCTTGCAGCAAGGCGAGCGTGTGCGGTACGCCTTGCGGATCCACGCGCACCACTTCACCGTAGAGCGGCGCCGTGTTCGCGTAGCCGATCTCCGTCAAATGACGGCTCATTTCCGCTTCGGGGTGGACGCCGCCGATCAAGCGTCGCACGAGCTTGAGCACGGCTCGGTCGCCGATGACGAGCGAGCTGTTGCTTTGCTCCGCGGCGATCCAGCGAATTTCCGGCGTGTCGCCGAGTTCGTCGAGTTCATGGAAACGCCCGGTGGGCACGAAGCGGATCTCGCTTTTCTGCACCGTAGGAATCGCCGCCCGCTCGCGCATCTTGTGCAGCACGCCATGCGCGAATAGCGGCAGTGCGAACGCGTCCGTCAAATGACCGATGTTGCGCCCGCGCCGCACGCGCGCCAGCGCGAGCTGCATGAACAGCGGCACCGTCGTATCGGTGCCCCAGGTAATCGCGAGCGGGAGGATATAGCGTTCCGTGTGCCGGCCGACATCCGCCTCGATTTCGGTGAAGGCGAACCCGGCGTCGGGGATGGTCGTCAACGCGGCGAGCCGCACGGCGTGCAACTTCTGGTCTTTCGAGGCGAACCAGCGGCGACGGCTGAGGTACGACGGCAGCACCTCCGATTCGAGCAGCCGCACGTTCTCGGGCGTAGGGCCCGTTTGCCCGGTGCGCAGCACGAGCGTGATGAATTCGGGCAACTGCTCCGAACTCGGTTGCGCCCACGACGGACGGTCTTCTCGGTTGCACAGGAGGAACCATAAGAAGCCGTACGGCGGAAACGTCAGCAAATACGTGAGTTGCCCGATGGCCGGGAAGACCGAGTCGGCCGTCATTTCCACGGGCACGCGGCCCGCGAACTCGGAGAGATCGAGCTCGACCGCCTGCGGCGCGCGCGACAGGTTCGCCACGCACAGGATCGGCGCTTCGCCTTCCATCTCGCGCAGATAGGCCAGGATCTTGCGATTGGAGGGGCGCAGGAAACGGATCGTGCCGCGGCCGAACGCATGCTTCGAGCGGCGCGTGGCGAGCATGCGCCGCGTCCAGTTGAGCAGCGAGTGCGGGTCGCGGGTCTGCGCTTCGACGTTGATCGCGTCGAACCCGTACAGCGTGCCCATGACGGGCGGCAGCACGAGCTGTTCGGGGTCCGCGCGCGAGAAGCCGCCATTGCGGTCGGACGACCACTGCATCGGCGTGCGCACGCCGTCGCGGTCGCCCAAATGAATGTTGTCGCCCATCCCGAGCTCGTCGCCGTAATAAATGACAGGCGTGCCCGGCATCGAAAGCAACAGCGAATTGATGAGTTCGATGCGGCGGCGATCGCGCTCCATCAACGGGGCGAGCCGCCGGCGAATGCCGAGGTTCAGCCGCGCGCGCCGGTCGCTCGCATAGGTGTTCCACAGGTAGTCGCGCTCGGAGTCGGTCACCATCTCGAGCGTGAGCTCGTCGTGATTGCGCAGAAAGATCGCCCACTGGCACGTAGGCGGCAACTCCGGCGTCTGACGCATGATGTCGGTGATCGGAAACCGGTCCTCGCTCGCGATCGCCATATAGATGCGCGGCATCAACGGGAAGTGAAACGCCATGTGGCATTCGTCTTCGTTGCCGAAGTATTCTTGCACGTCCTCCGGCCATTGGTTCGCTTCGGCGAGCAGCATCCGGTTCGGATACTCGGCATCGATCGTGGCGCGGATTCGCTTCAGGACGGCGTGCGTTTCGGGCAGATTCTCGTTGCTCGTGCCCTCGCGCTCGACGAGGTACGGCACCGCGTCGAGCCGCAGCCCGTCGATTCCGAGGTCGAGCCAGAAACGCATGACCTGCAGCACTTCGCGCATGACGGAAGGATTGTCGAAGTTCAGGTCGGGCTGGTGCGAATAGAAGCGATGCCAGTAATAGGCGCCCGCCACCGGGTCATGCGTCCAGTTCGACGGCTCCGTATCGATAAAGATGATGCGGGTGCCTTCGTACTTCTTGTCCGTGTCCGACCAGACGTAGTAATTCCGATGATTGGACCCGGGCTTCGCGCGGCGCGCACGCTGAAACCACGGGTGCTGATCGGACGTGTGATTGATGACGAGTTCGGTGATGACCCGCATGCCGCGCGCATGCGCGCCTTGGATGAAGCGGCGCGCGTCCGCCAGCGTGCCGTAATCGGGGTGCACGTTGCGGTAGTCGGCGATATCGTAACCGTCGTCGCGGCGCGGAGACGGATAGAACGGTAGGAGCCAGATCGTATTGACGCCGAGTTCCGCGATGTAATCGAGCTTGGCGATGAGCCCTGCGAAATCGCCGACGCCGTCGTTGTTCGCGTCGAAGAACGACTTCACGTGCACTTGATAGATGATCGCGTCTTTGTACCAGAGCGGATCGTCCGACAACGGCGAGCGGGCCGCACGCCGCGATGCGCGCGCCACCTTGTCCTGCTCTTGTGTGACGGCCGTATCGAGAGGTTGATCTTCACGCTTCATGGTGCGTCTCCGAGGCGTCGCGGCCGCCGTGGCTGTCTTGTGCGTTCGAGCCGAGTCGGCTCGCGAGCCCGACGAACGCCTGCGCGCGTTCGTCCCGCGGCAGGCCGGCCGCGGGCGCTACGCGCCAGATGGCGAAGGGGCGCTCATCGGGATCGAACCGAACGTGCTGGCGTCGTCCGCGCCATTGCAGGCGCGTGCCGGTGACGAGATCCGTGACGGCCAGCGCGTCCGATTCCTGCATGCGCCAATGCTCGAACATCTGCCATGGCAGTTCGATATCGGCTTCCTGCGGGGCGAACGGATCGAGGCTGATCGCGACGAGCACGACGTTCTCGCGCGCGGGCGTGGCTTTTTCGAAAAAGAGCACGCGGTCGTTGTGCGCGGTCAGAAACGTGAGGCCCAAGTGGGAGTGCAGCGCCGCATTCGCGCGGCGGATTCGATTGAGCGTCGTGACGACGTCGACGATGTTGCCGGGCCGATGCCAATCCCACCCACGCAACTGATACTTTTCCGAATCGAGGTATTCCTCGCTGCCGGGCAGCGCGGCGGCTTCGCAGAGCTCGAACCCGCTATAGACCCCCCAAAGGCCCGAAAGCGTGGCGGCCAACGCCGCGCGGATCATGAAACCCGCGCGACCCGAAGCTTGCAAGTGGCGCGGGTTGATGTCGGGCGTATTGACGAAGAAGTTCGGGCGGAAAAACTCGCGAACGTTCGTTTGAGTCAGTTCGGTCAGATACTCGGTGAAGTCGCGCTTCGATTCGCGCCAGGTGAAATAGGTGTACGACTGCGAAAACCCGATTTTCGCGAGCCGATACATGAGGCGGGGGCGCGTGAACGCTTCGGATAGAAAGATCACGTCCGGGTCGTGCGAACGGATATCCGCAATCATCCATTCCCAAAACGGCAGCGGCTTCGTATGCGGATTGTCCACGCGGAAGATGCGAACCCCCGCATCGATCCAAAACGCGATGATGTCGCGCAGCGCGAGCCAAAGGGCAGGCTTCGCATCGTGCGCGTAGAACTCGGGATTGACGATGTCTTGATACTTTTTGGGCGGATTTTCCGCATACCGCAGCGTGCCGTCGGGGCGCCAGGCGAACCACGTGGAGTGCTCGGCCAGCCAGGGGTGATCGGGCGCGCATTGAATGGCGAAGTCGAGCGCGATTTCGAGTCCATGCTCGTGCGCGGCGGCCAGCATGCGCTTGAAATCGTCGAGCGTGCCGAGCTCGGGATGCACGGCAGTATGGCCGCCCTCGGCGCTGCCGATCGCATAAGGGCTGCCCACGTCGCCGGGTTGCGCGTTGAGCGTGTTGTTACGTCCTTTGCGATTGATCTTGCCGATGGGATGGATCGGCGGGAAATAGAGTACGTCGAAGCCCATGTCGCGGATGCGCGGCAGTTGCGCGATGACGTCGTCGAACGTGCCGTGGCGCGTCCCATCTCCGCTCATCGAACGAGGGAAAATCTCGTACCAGCTTCCGAACCGCGCGGCGGCGCGTTCGGCGTCGATTCGGTAGATGGTCGTGTCGCGCGAGAGGAACGGTCGGTGCCGGGCCTTTGCGACTGCTGCCGCCGTCTCCGGGGCCAATACGGCTTCGAGCTTGGCCGCATGGCTCGCATGCGAGAAGCGCGTCGCGATTCGCTTCAGATCGGCGATCGCTGCGCGCTGCGCCTCGTGTTCCCGATGCTCGTGATGGATCTGCTGTTGTGCGCCCGTGTCTTCCGCCGTCTCGGCTTCCGCGAGTACGCGCGCCAGTAGATGACGGGCTTCTTCCAACTCGAGCTCGACCGATTGATTCGCATCGAGCTTCTTGCGGATGTGGTCGACGAGCGATGCGAAATCGTCGCGCCAGGCGATCACGGTGAACTCGTAACGGCCTACGCGCGTCAGCATGATTCGGCCTTGCCAAAGATCGAGCCCCGCGGGCGGCGCGGGCTGCATCGGCGTCTCGCGCCATGCCGTTTCGTCGGCGGCGCGCCAGATCACGGCGGCGGCGATCTTGTCGTGTCCTTCGCCGAAGATCGCCGCGCCGATTTCGACCTCTTCGCCCACCACGCGCTTCACGACGAACTGGCCGTGGTCGACGGAAGGCGTCACGCTTTCGATCGCGATGCGGGGCGCAGCGAGCGCTTCGGTCACCGAGGCGCTGGACGCGCGCTTCGACGGCCGCCGCGCGGCGACGTTGGGGCACGGTTGCGCGCGATAGAGGCACGCCTCGCCGGGTGCGAGCGCAAAGACGGTCAGGGGCTCGGCTTGCGTCGTGCACGGGTCCGCCAGCGGTTTGAACGCCATGAAGTTGCCCGGCGCCCCTTCCAGGAAACGCGCCGGCTCGACGAGCGCCGGCCTGTCCAAATCGGGATTGGCGACGAACAGCACGGCTTCGCGCGCATCGCGCAGATCGCGGCGCTCGCCGCGCAGCACGGCGGCGACATTCGCGCCCGCGGCCGAGAGCTGGCGCATTTCGCCCACTGTCGACAGCAACGGCGTTTGAGCCTGCAACGCGTTCGCTTGGCGCAGCACGTCCGATAGATCGAAGCGCGCTGCCGCGCACGCATCGCGATACCGGTCCGCGCTGCCCGTCGTGTGCGATAGCGGCTCCGCGACGCCATATTCGAAGCCCATCGGCACGAGCCACCCCGTGCCGAGCGCGGCGCACGCGGCGACGGCGCGGCGATACGCGCGCTCGACCACGGCGGCGTCCGAGGCATAGGCGAACTCGGTCACGAGGCGCGGGCCATAGGGCGCTTCCGGAAAGGCAATGGGCGCGCCGATTCGAATGAGCGCCGCATGCTCGTCGGTCAGCCAGTCTTCGCGGAAGTCCCACCAGCGTACCGACGAAAAGACGCTGTCGAACTGCACGGGCGCCAGGCGCGCGAGATCGGTGCGGGCAAGACCCGGGGTGGAAGCCAGCAGGCGCACGTCTTCACGCCGCGCGCGCACGGCCGCCCGCAGCTCACGCCAGATGTCGAGGGGCACGTGATGCGGCGAGTCGAAGCGAAAACCGGCGACGCCGGCGTCGGTCATCGCGACGAGCCGTTTGCTCCACCAAGCGCCGAACTGCGCGCAGACGTGGGGATCGCCGAAGTTCGCGTAGGCCGCATTGTCCTCGTGCCGAACGTGGCGCGGGTCGAGCCGCACGGTTGCCGGCTCGTAGGGATGAAACCATTGCGGGTGCTCGCGCGGCAATTGGCCGTCGGCAGCCGCGCGGTCCAGCACGAGGTCGAGGAGGACGCTCAAGCCTTGCGCGCGCGCGGCTTGCGCGAGCCGCCGCAGAATGTCGTCGGCGTCGCCGGGGCCGAAGATCGGATGCAGCTTCGTGTAATCGGCGGCCAGTTGCGAGTGAGCGGCCTGCCCCGTGGCGAACGGGGAGCCGATCAGGACGTGATCGAAGCCTAGCGATGCCGCGCGCTCGAACTGCGCGGGCCAGGCGTCGAGGGGCCCGACGAGGAGGGGGTGAAGAAAGTAAATCCGCGGCGCATACGTTTGACGATGTTCCATCGGTCCGTTCCGGTTCGTCGGCGATGTGGATGCACGTTCGGTCCGCCAGTGGCGTCCCGGGTGCGATCGCATCGCGTTGTCAGGCGGCGCTCGATGATCCGCTCACCGGCGCGGGCGGTGACCCGAAGGCGCGGCGGCGTGAGCGCGCGAATGAGCGGGAAGCACGTTGCATGCCGCCGTGCCCCGAGTGGGGCTCGCATTCGACGAACGGATGGCGTCGATAACGCGAAGTATGCGCGCGTCGAGCGAAGCCGGCATCCGCTTTTGCGGTTCGAGCGTGGGTTTGGCGGCGCGGCACGGTCCGTGCCGAACGGGCAGGCATCGTCTAGTCTTCATGCGAAGCTGCGCGCGCGCCGCGATGCCGTTCGCTGTAAATGTGACAGCCGGCGGGCCGTTTTTTACATCGATGTCGACCCGGCAGCCACCCATTCGTCGTCTACCGCACCGGACGCGCACGTCGCACGTCATGAAAACGCAGTGACATAAAGGGAAGGTCGCGCCATGCAAAAAATCACCCCGTTTCTTTGGTTCGACGACCAGGCCGAGCAGGCTGCTGCGTTTTATACGTCCGTATTCGAACGCTCCGCGATCGTCGACGTCATGCACTACGGGGAGGCGGGGCCTGGCGAGAAGGGCAGCGTGATGAGCGTGACGTTCGAACTCGACGGCCAGACGTTCATTGCGCTGAACGGCGGACCGAATCCGCAATTCGCGTTCTCCCCGGCGATTTCGTTTTTTATCGGCTGCCGGACTCAGGCGGAAGTCGACGCGGTATGGGACAAGCTGGGCGAGGGCGGCGAGCGGCTGCAGTGCGGTTGGCTGCGCGACAAGTTCGGCGTGACTTGGCAAGTCGTGCCGACGGTGCTGGGCGACATGCTGCGCGACGAGGATCGCGAGCGCGCCGCCCGCGTCATGCGGGCCATGATGCAGATGTGCAAGCTCGATATCGCGCTGTTGCAGCGCGCCTATGCGGGGGAGGCCGGCTGACACTATGAATTTTCGTATGCCGATTGTCTAAATGCTGCGACGCGGCTATAGTCGCTGCCAGTGGGCCCCGCCCGCGCGTGAGGACGGAAGAAGACAGACCGCCGGGGCGAGGCGGCGTTGAGACCGGAGTCGGGGGGCGAATACCGTCGGCGCGTGCCGGCGGTGTCTTGGACACGATGCTGGAGCCCACATGACAGATGCGCGAACCGGCCGGCCATACGAGATTCGACCGGCTTTTCCTCGCAGACGATTTCTACTGGGCGCATGCGCCTCGGCCGCCGCATTGACGTTCGCGCTGCCGCTTGCGGCGCCGAGCGCTTTTGCATTCGAGCCGCCGGCCGGCGGCGGGCTCGATGCCTTTACCGCGCTTTCCCGGCAGTTGACGGGGCGAGCGAGCCTCGATGCGACGCTCGCCAAGCGCATCTACGATGCGTTGGCGAAAGCCGATAGCGCTTTCGTTTCCGACGTCGCGGCGCTCAATGCGTGGCTGAAAACCCACGGCGGCGTGCCGAGCGATACCGTCACCGCCGCGCTCGCGGCCGAAGACGCGCGGCTCTCGAAAACGGTAGGACACATCATGCGCGCGTGGTATCTCGGGCTCATCGGCGAATTGCCCACCGTTCAAGTCGTCGCCTACGAGCACGCGCTGATGTTCGATCCGGTAGCCGACGTCCTCACGATTCCCTCGTATTGCCGGGACGTGCCGTTCTATTGGGCGCAAAAGCCGACGGCGAGCTAGGCGAAGTCTATGGCAAACAACCCTTCCGCCGACGTCGTGGTGATCGGCTCGGGCGTGGCGGGCAGTCTCGTCGCGCATCAACTTGCACTGGCGGGCGCCTCGGTCATCTTGCTCGAAGCCGGCTCGCGTGTCCCGCGCTGGCAGATCGTCGAAAACTTCCGCAATTCGCCGGCCAAAGGCGATTTCACGACGCCGTATCCGTCGCTGCCGTTCGCGCCGCATCCCGAGTACGCCCCGGCGAATTATTACTTGATCCAAAAGGGCGACTATCCGTACAACGCGCAATATTTGCGGCTCGTAGGCGGCACGACCTGGCATTGGGCGGCAGCCGCCTGGCGCTTACTGCCCTCGGACTTCAAGCTGAAGACGATGTACGGCGTCGGGCGCGATTGGCCGTTCCCCTATGAAGCGCTCGAGCCTTGGTATTTTGCGGCCGAAGTCGAACTCGGCGTTTCCGGGCCCGACATGTCGATCGACCTCGGGTCGCCGCGCGCTCAGCCCTATCCGATGGCGCAACTGCCGCTCTCGTATATGGATGCGCGCTTTACGGACGTGCTCAACGCAAACGGCTTCGTGGTCGTGCCCGAGCCGGTCGCCCGCAATAGCCGCCCCTACGACGAGCGTCCCACGTGTTGCGGCAACAACAACTGCATGCCGATCTGTCCGATCGCGGCGATGTACAACGGCGTCGTGCATGCTGAGAAGGCAGAAAAGGCCGGTGCGCAGTTGATCGCTCAGGCTGTCGTCTATCGCATCGAAGCGGACGACAAGGGACTTGTTTCGGCCGTTCATTACAAGGACCCGTCGGGCCGTACCACGCGCGTGACGGGCAAGCTGTTCGTGCTGGCCGCGAACGGTATCGAGACGCCGAAGTTGATGTTGATGTCGACGTCCGACAAGTTTCCGCATGGCGTCGGCAACCGTTCCGACCAGGTCGGCCGCAATTTGATGGACCACCCGGGCACGGGCGTGAGCTTTCTTGCGAACGAGGCCCTTTGGCCCGGCCGCGGGCCGATGGAGATGACGTCCGTCGTGAGTTTTCGCGATGGCGCGTTTCGTTCCGACTACGCTTCGAAGAAGCTGCACCTATCGAACGGCGTGCCGACGCGAGCGGTGACATCCGCGTTGATCGCCGGCGGATTGACGGGGGCCGAGCTCGATCGGCAGATACGCGACCGCTCGGCCCGCACGCTGACGATCAACAGTTTCCACGAGCAGCTTCCAGACTCTCGGAATCGGATCGTGCCTTCCTCCGACCACAAGGATGCGCTCGGCATACCGCAACCCGAGATCTACTACTCGATCGACGACTACGTCCAAAAGAGCGCGGCCAACACGCACGAGGCTTACGCACAGATTGCCGGCTTGTTCGGCGGCACAGAGGTGACGTTCGACGATCGGTTCGTGCCGAACAACCACATCATGGGCACGACGATCATGGGAGCCGACCCGAGCGATTCGGTCGTCGATGCCGATTGCCGGACGCACGACCATCAGAACTTGTTTCTTGCGACGAGCGGTGTCATGCCGGCCGCCGCAACGGTCAATTGCACGCTGACGATTGCCGCCTTGGCCCTGCGGCTGGCCGATAAACTCAAGCGCGAACTCTGATTCGGCGATGACTCGATGAAACTTCCGATGACGAATCAGCCATTGAACTCCGGAGCCGCCGGCCCGCGCCGCCGCCGGCCCGCACACGACGTCATGCAGCGGCCGCTGCGGATGGCGGGCGCCGCCGCGGCTTTTTCGATCTTCGCCTTGTACCTGGCTTGGTATGCATCGATTGAGCTCGAGGCCTCATCGGCAGACGAGTTGCCGTTTGCGGCTGCTCAGGCGCAAGGCGCGAGCGAAATCGGTGTGGCCGGAGCATCGGGCGCGGGCAGTACGCCCGGCGCGAGCGGTGCCGTTCGATCCAATAGGCTGGCGGCCGGTGCTGGCGTATCGCAGAGTGCGGTCTCCGCTCAGGCATCGATGGCCAGCCCAACGTCGACGGTCTCGGGGAATAACCGCAAGTTGTCGACGGACGCTGCATCGGCGCAAGCGCAGGCGAGCGGCGCTGCGGCGGCGAGCCCTTCGGGCGGCTCCGGCGCCGAGCCGGCGGGCGCCGCGTTGACGAACGACATCGCGGCCGATATGGTCAAACGCGGCGAATATCTCACGCGCGTCGGCGATTGCGCCGCTTGCCACACGGCCGATCCGAGCCGTCCGTTTGCCGGCGGGCTGGCGATGAGCACGCCTTTCGGCACGCTCTATACGCCGAACATCACGGCCGATCCCGATACCGGCATCGGCCGTTGGACCGACGCCGATTTCCTGCGCGCGATGCAGCGGGGCATCGGCAAGACCGGCGAGCATTTGTATCCCGCGTTTCCCTACACTGAATACACGCGCGTGACCGAGCCCGATTTGCTCGCGATTCGCGCCTACCTGAACACCTTGACACCGGTGCGCTATACGCCGCCGCGCAACGAGCTGAACTTCCCGTTCAACCAGCGCTGGCTCATGTTCTTCTGGAAACTGTTCAACTTCCGCGAGGGCCGCTTCGTGCCCGACCCGAAGCAGAACCCTGAATGGAACCGGGGCGCCTATCTGGTCGAAGGGCTGGCGCATTGCGAGGAATGTCATACGCCGCGCAATTTCATGCAGGGGCTGAAGTCCGATGAACGGCTTTCCGGCGCCGTGCAAGCCGGCTGGCGCGCCTATAACATCACCCCGGACAAGGCGGGCGGCATCGGCAATTGGAGCAACGGCGACATCGCACGTTATCTAAGCACGGGCGTGGCCCCAGGGCGTGCGAATGCAGCCGGGCCGATGGCCGACGTGGTGGCCGACAGCACGCAGTATTTGACGGCCGAGGACTTGCGCTCGATCGCCGTGTATCTGCGCTCGGTGCCGCCCGTTTCGGGCGGACAAACGCGGGCGCGCGATCAATGGGGCCGTCCCGCCGACGACGTCAAGGGCCTGCGCGGGACGCGCGTGGCCGGTATCGACGGCGCGCAGCTTTATGTCGCCAACTGCGCGAGTTGTCATAGCTGGACCGGACGAGGGGTCGGCGGCAGTGCGCCCCTTGCCTATCCCTCGATGATCCACAACAGCGCCGTCGGCTCGCCGAACGCGGACAATCTCGCGATGGTGATCCTGCATGGCGTCAATCGCCGGACGAAAGACGCCGACGTGATGATGCCGGCCTTCGGGGATCAATTGAACGACGACCAAATTGCGGCGATCGCGAACTACGTGACGCGGCAATTCGGCAACCCGAAGGCGACGGTGACGGCGGCCGACATCGGCAAGCTGCGCGAGCGGCAGCAGTAATCGAACGGAGCGGCGCGCGGCGAGGGTGCGCCGCTATGTGTGGTGCATTCCTGGACGGCATTGGCGCAATGCATTGCTGTTTATCGCCGCGTATTGCCGTGCGTTGCCGTGTCTCGCTGCGTGTTGTCGCGTGGTGGATGGCTGCTCGATGCAGCGGGCGGTTGAAAGCCGTGGACCGAGACTATGATTGCCGATATGAACACGAAAAACGAGGCCAATCCTGTCGTTTGCCGGCATGCCGCGAACACGGCCGGCCGCGACTTCGTCGTCGGCGACCTGCACGGTTGCGTCGACGCACTGCGCTATTTGTTGCGCGAGATCGTTTTCGATCCGGCTTGCGACCGGCTGTTTTCCGTCGGCGATCTGATCGATCGCGGCAGTCAATCACAAGAGGCGCTCGCATTGCTCGACAAGCCGTGGTTCTTCCCTGTGCTCGGCAATCACGAAGACGCGCTATGCATGGTCGCGGAAGGCGTCATGCGGCGCAGTGCTTGGAATGCGCTCGGCGGCGAGTGGGCGCAAGCGTTGCCCGACCGCGTTCTCGCCGCTTATGCTCGGCGGTTGCGGACGTTGCCGCTGGTGCGCGTGGTCGGCAGCGGGGCGCGTCGCTTCAATGTCTTGCATGCGGAGTTTTTTGGCGACGATGCCGCGCTCGATCGGGGCGTCTTTACCGAGCGCGTGCGCCAGCAACTGCTATGGGGCCGCGAGCTCGCGCTCGGCACCGGGCTCGTGCAGCGGCAGGCCGGGTTGTCGCCTACCTATTGCGGCCATACGCCGATGCGCGAGATGGGGCGGATCGGCGCGCAGATTTTTATCGATACGGGTGCATTCGCAGCGACGGGCAAGCTGACCGTGACCGAAGCGCTGACGCCGCGTGCGTGGTCCGTGTCCGTCGATCGGGCTCTGGCCGAAGGCGCCGACGAGATGTCGTTGCCGTAGATTGCCGCTACCGGCGGCTGCCCATCACCCGATTTGATTCAACTCGAAGACGCTGTCTATCGCGCTGCCGTTCCAGTTGTATTCCAAGTAGGCGGCGTGGCGGCAGTCGCGCAGCAGCGTCGTCTTGAATGCGGCAAGGCATTCTCCCGACGAATCGCGAACGGAAGGATAGACGATGCCGGCGGCGCCGGCCGTGCGCAGACGCCGGCCGAGCGCTTGGCCCGCCGAATAATCGGTTGGGGACAGCACGGCGGGGTCGAGCGTCGGATCGTTGCGCAGATCGATGGCTGGACCGCGGGCGTGGACCGTATAAAGCCGCATCTGCTGACGAAGCGGAGGCTCTTTTGTTGCGGCGAGAAACAAGCCGGCGTGATATCGCGTCTCGGCGACAGCCGTGCTTGCCTGGCGTGCACAGTAGAAGACGCCGTAGCTGCCGTCGGAGAAGCGGCTGCCGAGCGGATTCAAGTGCGTGAAGGCCGCCATGATCGGCCCGCAGCCGGGACCGAAGCATCGCTCTTCGGGCGGGACGAGATCCAACTCGCCGACCTCCGTGCGAAGACGATCGTTCGTCATGGCTTCGAGCGCATAGAGGGCATCGAAGTCCTCCGACGACGCGACGCGGTCGAATAGGTTGACGGCCGGAAAGCGCGTGGGAATCACGCGATAGGCCGGCGACCAATCGAGGCGAGCGAGGCGGTGAGGAGCGTACTGATCTTCGTCCTTCGTCACGCCCATCCGCCTCGCATGGCGTCGAGATATTGCCGCACCGCGACGAGATCGCTCACGTTGCCGGCGAGCATGCGATCGAGCGCGCTGGCGCCGCCGAAGGGCGGGGCGCTGTTCGGCCGTTTGACCCAGGTATCGGCGGTGGCCGGCTCGGGCAACAGGATTTGCAGTGCTTTATAGATGCCGAGCAGCAACGATAGACGTTCGAGCGTATCGCGCGAGAGCCTGGCCGAGCCCGGTGCGGCCTTCCATTTGAAGAACGTCGACCGGCCGGGGGACCCGAGGAGAACGATTTGCTCATCGATGGCGAGCCCCCAGTCTCGTGCGATGTTGAAGAACGCGCGCAGACCGGCCGCGGACATGTCCGCTATCGATGGGGCGGCTGCGGGCGAATGCTTCGACGCACGCGCGGCGGCGGTAGACAGGTGATGAACGGCAGCAGCCATGATCGATCTCTGAATAAACTACATCTCGATGTTAGTCTATTTTTGGATTAATGCAAGGAAGCGTGTCGCTCGTCTCGGATGGCTAGGTGGGCTCGCGTCCTTGCTTTTCCTTTTGCCTTACCGTAATGTAAGGAGTATCGGAGGGGTTACCATGACAGCAGCAACTATCACATCAAAGGGCCAGGTCACCATTCCGGTAGACGTGCGCAATCAGCTTGGTCTCGAGTCCGGCGACCGAATCGAATTCAGCTTCAACGAGGCGACGGGCCGGTATGAGCTCTATCCGGCCACGCGCTCGCTCGCGTCGCTCAAGGGCATCGTGAAGAAGCCCGCGAAACCGGTGTCGATCGACGACATGAATCGGGCCATCGCCGAGCAGGGGGCATCCGCGCGATGATCGGACTGGATACGAACGTGTTGGTCCGCTATTTCGCGCAGGACGACGCCGTGCAGTCAGAGAAGGCGACGGCGCTGATGGAATCCCTGTCGGCCGAACGGCCGGGGTACGTTTCCCAGGCCGCGCTGATCGAAGTCGTGTTGGTACTGGGGCGATGTTACGGCGTTGAGCGCGAGCAGATGAAAGATATTATCGATTCGATGATCGGCACCAAGGAACTGGTCGTTGAAGCTGCCGACACGGTTCGAAAGGCGCTTCGTGTTTTCGTGGCGTCTGCGAAATCCGATTTCGCAGACTGCTTGATCGAGCGTTCCGGATATGTGGCCCAGTGCGAATACACAGTGACCTTTGACGTAACGGCCTCGAAGGTCGCAGGGATGCAGTTGATTAAGTAAAGCTCGGCGCAAGCCGATAAACTGGGAAACTGAATGAAGCCGAAATATGCCTCTTGAAACCGTTCGCTTGAAGCGTGTCTTCGGTGTTGTGCAGACGTCCCAGAACCGTAGACCGATCACGCTGTTCGGGTTCGAAAGCGCAAGCCGCAAGGAGTACTCGGTAGCGGCACCAGGCAAACCACGTATCGAATCAGGAATGACGATCACTGCTTACCTGACGGAAGCCAATAATTGGGAGACGCTGATAGGCTGGCGGGATCACGAGACCGGTGAGATTGTGTGCCAGCCGGAGGGTGAGCCAATCTTCCTTTGTGCCTGGAGCATGAGTGGTTTATGCATGACAGGGCGCGGCGTTCTTTGCGGGTCGATTATTCTGTCCGTGATCGCAATCTTTTTCGGTGCGGTATTCGGCTGGGGCGTTCGGAGCTTTTGCCGTGTCCGGAGAGCCCGCCAGGAACTTGAGGCATCCGCATCGCTTGTTGAGCATCAAAACCGCAAGGAAGCGGACCGTGCGATCCGATCTAGTCAGTGACGAAGGTCCAGTTGCTTGATGCGCCGGGATCACTTAAATGCGGCATCGTCATTCACTAACAAGCACCTAGATGGCGATGGCAGTGTTTTGCGAGCCGGTTGCAGCTGTCGCTACGTTGTAGTCGAGAATGCTCGGCATCGTGCGCGGCTGGAGGCATACGCGATTGGGCACTTCTGTCCGTGTCATATCGGGCATGGCATCTAGCATTGGAAAACGGGAGAGTTGCCCTGTTCATACGCGACATCGACAGACAACGTCGAATTACCTACGAGAGATGCTATAACTGTTTTGCCGCGGTGGTCGTGGCAATGGCGGGTGTATACGCCATTCAATCATCATGGACCGAGTGGACTACGCACGCACCGATCGTGATGGGTCGATCTCACATAGTTGTGCTGTTCGCCGAACGGCCTGTGACCTACATGGTGTCCGCAACACTCACAGGCCTGAGCGGCGTTGGCGGGCTCGCGTGGAGCGTCTGGACGTTGCTCATTACGATATTTCGTCGCCCTTAGGAGATGCGCCTACGACGGCTGCATCCATTGATCAGTCATCGTCGTCGTCATGATGGTGATGATGGTGCCACCTGTTGCCGTGCCATTCTCGGCGATATCCGTCGCCGTAGTAGGGCCCGTAGTACACGGGCGCGGGCTGCTCGTACACGACCGGGGGAGGTGGTGCGTAGTAGACCGGGGGCGGCGCCTCATAAACTGGACCCGGGACGCCAAAAAATACGCCAATGTCGGTACGCGCGAACGCACTGGCCGACGCGCCTATGGCAGCAACCCCGAGCGCAGCACTTAATAGAATTCGTTTCATTTTCCTTTCATTGCGCTTGCGGCCGTTGTGTCGCAAGCCCGTAGTTCACCTGCTCATATGGTACGTATCGCGGATAGGCTGGGTGATACGGGGCTGTCGCTTGTGTAACCGCGAGTAACCGGCGGCGGCCTGTGCGCCTTGCAATCCGCTAAACTTCGAGCACTGGAACACGTAGAGCGAATTCGATGACGCTGCTCATTTATCTGGTTGGATGGTTGATCCTGATCGGCGGCGTTTCGTGGGCGCTGCTCACCATGCATGTTGCGCAACACACGGTCATCATCGTGGCGGTGATCCTGCTGGGCATCGGGGTCATCACGGCGGCGACTCGCACGCGGAATCGAGACCGTTCGTAGGGCGACGGAGACACAAACCGATGACAGTGACGATACGCAAGATCGAGCCGCGGGACGAAGCGCGTTGGCGCGAGCTGTGGGACGGCTACACGCGGTTTTACGAACGCGAGCCGTCGGAGCCGATCACCCTGCATGCGTGGGCGCGCATCCTCGACGAAGGCTCGCCTGTTCATGCGATCGTCGCCGAGCGCGACGACGAAGTGATCGGCATCGCCAACTACATCATCCACGAAAGCACGTCGCTGCTCACGCCTGTCTGCTACTTGCAGGACCTTTTCGTCGATCCGACGGTGCGTGCAGGCGGCGTGGGGCGCGCGTTGATCGACTGGCTGATCGATGAGGCGAGGGGGCAGGGCTGGTCGCGCGTCTATTGGACGACCAAGGAAAACAACTACCGTGCGCGCGGTTTGTACGACAGCTATACGCCTCGCAGCGAGTTCGTCCAGTACCGGATCGACATAAACTGATCGCGGCGTACGGCGTGCGGCGTGTTGCCGGGGGGAGCCCTATCTGCCGCTTGGCGCCCGCGCTTGCCGTTTTCCGCTGGCGTCATTCCGCCTTCTCCGCGCAAACGGCTTCGTCAAGCCCGCGCCAGCGACCTCGCGAGCATGTGCAGCGCATCGGCGGCGCGCGGCTCTCGCACGCGCGAATACATGACCACATGCGATTCAGGCAGCGGCGGCAAGCCGAACTTCTCTCCGACATCGACGACATCCGGCGGTGCAGCTCGGCGTGCAAGCGCCGAAACAGCTAGGCCGGCCGAGATCGCGGCGCCGATCGCGGCCATGCCGCCGCCCACGAACGTTTCTTCCCAGTCGATCGAGGCTTGTTCCAAGGCGCGTATGGCGGCGGCGCGCACGCCACAAGGCGTCGAAAGGACCGCGAGCGGTAGCGGCTCGCCTGCGGGCGGCGCCCAGCCCGGCGCCGCGAGCCAAACGAGTGGTTCGACGAACAACGTCTCGCCGTCCAACGCGCCGCCGACATGGGCCGCGCGCGCGGCGACTTCGTCCGGCTCGTGGCGCACGATGACGGCGTCGAGCAGCCGTTCGTCATACTGCGTCACGAGCGGAATGGACGAGCCCAAGTGCATTTCGATGACGAGACGCGGATCGTGCCGATGCAAGCTTGCAACGAGCGAGGCAAGCCGCCGTCCGGCAACGTGCTCGCTCAGTCCCACCTTCAGGCGACGGCGTTCCGCGCCGAGCGAGCCCAGCGCGCGCTCGTGCGCCCGCAAAAGCTCCCGCGCCGCATCGAGAAACGCGCCGCCGCCGGAGGACAGCCGCACCACGCGCGGGGTTCGCTCGAACAACGGCTTGCCGAGGTGAGCCTCGAGCCGTTTCACCTTCAAGCTGACCGCCGACTGCGTCGTGCCGAGCAGGTCCGCCGCGCGCGTGAAGCTGCGCAAGTCGGCGACATGGACAAAAGCCCGCACCGCATCAAGATCGAGGACTTTCATTTCAATCGTAAATGAATGAAATCATCGTTGATTTCTGTTCATTATGACTCGCCGCTCGTATGCTGGCTACCCGTTCATCAATCCATGCGGAGAAAAACCATGCCTCTAGCACGCATCTCGCTCCCGGCCGGACGGACGGCCGAATACAAAAAGGCGCTCGGCGAAGGGGTCTTGCGCGCGCTCGTCGAAACGTTCAACGTACCGAAGGACGACCAGTTCATGGTCTTCAGCGATCATTGCGCCGAAGACCTCGTCTACGACCGCCATTACCTGGGCATAGAACGCAGCGACGGCTTCGTCCTCATTCAACTGACGGTCAGCAACACGCGTCCACTCGCGAAAAAGCGAGCGCTGTACCGCCGTATCGTCGAGTTGCTGGCCGAGCGCCCCGGCATCCGCAAGGAAGACGTCTTCATCAATCTGGTCGAGGTGTTGCCGGAGAATTGGTCGTTCGGTAACGGCGAGGCCCAATACGTGCCGGAGTGACAGCCTGCGGCACGTGGTACCCAGAGCGCCTCAGCGCACTTTGCGATGCCACCCCGAGCAGCGCGAGTGTGTAAGATGAGTCGCTGGCGACAGCTTGGGAGCCATGATGTCGGTGAGTGTCGAACTGGTGCTCGCGGTCGAAGCTGCGGCGGCGAGTGAATGGATGGCGGCGCCGGCTGCATCCGGCCACCGTGCCGAGCGTGCCGGCGCGACGAAGGGCAAGCGGGGCGCGCGGCGGTCCTCGAAGCCTGCTGCGCATGCCGGCCTTGGCGCCGCCATTGCGGACGCGTTGGGCCGCATGCCCGATATCGACGAAGTGCACCCGGCCCAAGTTTCGACGGTGCGTGCATTCGTCGATACGGACGAGGCGTGGCGCGTCATGGCGTACGATTCGGGCGACGGCGCAGCTCGCACGACGGCTGTGCGCACTAGCACACTGGTGCCCGGTGTACGCAAGTGCGAGGTCGTCTGGGACGACCCGCGTCAGGCCGGGTCATCGGAATCACCGGGGCCGTGTTTGCCGCCGGACATTCTAGACGCATTGCCTGCGTCGCTCCGGCACGCCCTAGGCAAGTCCGACAAGCATGCGTCGTCGCCGGCGCTGTCGGTATGGCGCCGAGTTTGGCGTTGGACCGCTTCCAACGGCGAGCACGTCGACATCGAGCTTCACGAAGCGCGCGCAGCATCGTCGGAAACACCCGGACGCAAAGTTGCCGTGCCGGCCGAACGCGCCGAATCGGCGTCTGCGTCGCGGCCACTTGCGCGCACCGAAGGCACGCTGCCGATCGCCTTCTGCGAATTGCGGCTCGTCGCGCGAATGGATGGCGCGCAGGCCGCGGCCGACCCTACCGCCGTCCCGCTGCAGGCGCTATTCGCGGCGGCCGGTGTGCTGACCGACGTATTGCCTGTCTTTCCGGTGCTGACGGACGGGTATGGGCGCGCCTGCAAGCGCGAGCCGGACAATACGCCGGTGCGGGCAGCGCGCACCGATTTGTCTCGCATCGACCGCCCTCACGGCGCTTTGGTCGAGCTGTGTTCGAGCATCGCCTTTCAATGGTTCGGCAACGAGGCCGGCGTGCGCAATGTCGCCGGTTCCGAGTTCGTGCATCAGATGCGCGTCGCCTTGCGTCGCTTGAAGACATTGCTGAAGACGTTTCCGCGTTGGGTCGACGATGGATGGACGCGCGCGATCGCGCCGGATCTCGATTGGCTCGGCACGCTCCTTGGGCAAGCGCGAGATCTCGACGTGTTCGTCGATGTCACGCTGCATGCCTTGGCTGAAGCCGATGTCGAGAACGCCTCGTGGCAGTCGTTGCATGCGAGGGCCAGTGCGCGACGCGACGAGGCGCGCAGGCAGGCGGCGGCGGCCCTTCGCTCGCGCCGCTACGCGCTGCTCGCGCTCGGCTGGCTTAGATGGCTGGCGATGCAGCGGGTCTCGCCGGGGCCGCTCGCGATGGCCGATAAGCCACTCGCCGATTACGCCGTCAAACGCGTGCGCAAGCACTACAGACGTTTGGTGGCCAAGCCCGATTTGACGTCGCTGAAATCGGCCGAGCGGCACCGCCGGCGCATCGAAGCGAAACGCTTGCGCTACACGCTCGAGTTCTTCGAATCGCTGGCCTCGCGCAAGACGCGACGCAAGCTGTCGAAACAACTGAGCCGCATTCAAAGTGTGCTGGGCGACGGCAGCGACGCCGCGACCGCACTGCGTTTCTTGGAGGCGTTGGACGTGCCGCCCTACGAGCATGGCTTTGCGCGGGGCTGGTGCGAAGCGATCAACCGTTGGTCGGCAGTCGAGGGCGAGCGGCTATTGAAGGAACTCTCCAAGCCGAAGATCGTACGGGAGCCGTAATGCCAACGGTTCGCTTGCGTCGCGGCGGTCAGGCTGCACGCATCGGCTGCCGACCCGGTGCGGCCAATGTGCGCGGCGCACAGCTGCGATCGCGGTCATCGGCGCGGTCATCGGCGCGGTCATCGGCGCGGTCATCGGCGCGGTCGCGGCAAGCGGCGAGCGCTTCCGTCCGCCGACGCCCGCCTATAATCGGGCTTGCATCCGTCACCTATCCCCGCTTTCCATGCGCGAACGTCCTGCCTCACCGGTTTCCGCTCTCCCCGACGACAGCCGAACCGTCCCCGTCGAACTCGGCGGCTCGCTTTGGCTGCGGGCGGGGCAGGAAACGCTCGGCGGCGCGGCACGCATTGCGCTATTGGCCGCAATTCGCGACACGGGATCGATCACATCGGCCGCGAAGGCGGTCGGCATCAGCTACAAGGCAGCCTGGGACGCCGTCGATGCGATGAACAACCTAGCGGGCGAAGCGCTCGTGATGCGCTCGGTGGGCGGCAAGGGCGGGGGCGGCACGAGGTTGACGCCGCGGGGCCAGCGCCTGATCGAGACGTTCCAGGCAGTCGAGCGCGAACATCGCAAGTTCATCGAGCGCGCGAGTGCTGCCATCGAGCATTTCGCAGGCGATTGGGCACTCATTGGGAGAATCGGCATGAAAACGAGCGCGCGCAACCAACTCTACGGGACCGTTTCGGCCGTGACGCGCGGTAGCGTCAACGACGAAATTTCGCTCGCATTGCCCGGGGGCCAGACGATCGTCGCGGTGGTGACGCACGAAAGCACCGAAACGCTCGGGCTCGCAGTCGGGTCCCCTGCGTTCGCACTCGTGAAGGCGTCGTGGGTGATGTTGATGGCCGACGACGCCGCACCGGGACAGCCGTTGCGCTTGTCGGCGCGCAATCAACTGCGCGGCGTCGTCGCACAGCTAACGCGCGGTGCGGTCAATGCGGAAGTCTCGATGACCCTCGATGGCGTCGCGGGCGCACCGCCAGACGCCAATTCGACGGTCGTCACGGCGATCATCACGAACGAGAGCGCCGATGCGCTCGGGCTTGCCGCCGGCAAGCGGGCAGTTGCCGTCTTCAAGGCGTCGAGCGTGATACTGGGCACGGCGGACTGAGCCGCTCGGCGCGCACGCCGAACGCCGGGCCGATCCCCGATCGACTGCCGATCAGTTGCCGTTCGGCGTAAAGAACCCGTCAACGCGAGGCGTCTCGCGCCGCGAACCCTTCGTAAGGCGCGACCTCTTGAACGCTCCCTCGGTCGAGTTGCACGACTTGGTCGCCGAACGCAGCCACGTCGGCTTCGTCGTGCGTGATGAGCACCATTGGGATATCGAGGCGCGTCAACAGTTCCAGGAGCTCGCGGCGCATGCGTTCTCTCATGCCGGCGTCGAGCGCGGCGAAGGGCTCGTCGAGCAACAAAATCCGCGGCTCGGATACGAGCGCCCGTGCGAGCGCCGCGCGTTGCTTTTGCCCGCCGGACAATTGCGCGGGATAGCTTCCCGCGACGCCGGTCAAATCGAACGCGTCGAGCCAATAATCGACTTCATGCGCGCGCTCTCGCGCGCGCGGATTGAACCAGCCGCGCCGCAACGCAAAGCTCACGTTTTGCCGCACGTTCAGATGCGGAAACAGCGCGTAGTCCTGAAACAAGTACCCCGCCCGACGGGCGCGCGCCGGTACGTCGATGCCGCGGCCCGCATCGAAAAGCGGCTCGCCGCGGAGCGTGATCGTGCCGGAATCGGGCCTGAGCAGCCCGGCGATGGCCTGCAACGTCAACGTTTTCCCTGCCCCGGACGGGCCGAACAACACAATGCGGGGGCAGTTGCCCGTAAAGGATACGCAGAGCTCGAAGCGGCGTTCGCGCGTGACGAGCGTCTTTCGGATGTCGACGGTCAGCGTCATGGCCGGCTCCTGTCTTAGCGTGAACTCAGCAGCGTGTGCTGCGGCATGAGCCGTCCCGCCACGAGCAGCACCAGTACGCAGACGACGGACGTGATCAGCACCAGCACATTGGCCGTATGATCGTCGCCCGCCTGCACGGCGGAATACACAGCGACGGACAGCGTCTGCGTCCGCCCCGGCAAATTGCCCGCGAGCATCAGCGTCGCGCCGAACTCGCCGAGCGCGCGCGCGAATGCGAGCAAGGCGCCGCCCACGATGCCGCGCGCCGCAAGCGGCAGCGTCACGCGGAAGAACACGGCGGTCTCACCCATGCCGAGCGTGCGGGCTGCCTGTTCGAACTGCGGATCGACGGCCTCGAACGCCGAGCGCGCTGCTTTCAGGACGAGCGGAAATGCCGCGATCATGGCCGCGATGACGGCGCCTTGCCATGTGAAGACAAGGCGAATGCCGAACGTATCGAGCCAGGACCCAACCGGACCCCGTCGCCCAAGGAGCACGAGCAAGTAGTAGCCGAGCACGGTCGGCGGCATGACGAGCGGCAGGGTCAGCAGCGCATCGACGACGTCGCGCAAGGCCGAGCGCCAGCGTGCGAGGGCGAGCGCGCCCGCCACGCCGAAGGCGATATCGAGCGCCGTCGCCCATCCCGCGACTTTCAGCGACAGCAACAGTGGAGTCCAGGCGTCTTGCACGGCGTATCCGATCGATTGAGCGCGAATCCAAGCGGCGGCGATCAACGCGGCGCCGGGGGCTTGAAGCCGTATTTCGCGAGGATTGCCTGGCCGCTCGGAGAGCGGACGAATGCGGCGAACGCCTCGGCGTCGGCAGCATGCGCGCCGCCTTTCACGAGCGCCATCGGGTAGGTGACGGGCGTCGGCGTCGGAAGCGTGGCGGCGACTTTGACCGCTTTAGGCATCATCGCGGCATCGGTGCCGAAAACGAAGCCCGCTTCTGCCTCGCCGCGCGCGACATAATCGAGGCTCTCGCGCACGTTGCCGGCAAGCACGGCTTTCGCGCTGACGACGTCCCACGCGCCCGCACGTTCGAGCGCCGCCTTTGCGTACCGGCCGGCCGGCACCGACGCGGGATTGCCTAGCGCGACGTGCTTGACCTGCGGCTGTTCGAGCGTTTCGCGCAAGGACGGTCCCGCGAGCTTGCTGTCGGCCGGCACGACCATCACGAGCGAATTCGACGCGAAATCGCGGCGCGTATCGGGCAGCACGGCTTTGGCGTCGACCGCCTTGTCCATGGCCGACTCATCGGCCGATGCAAAGACGTCGGCCGGCGCACCATTGACGATTTGCCGTAGCAGCACGTCCGACGCGCCGAAATTGAGGACGACTTTCGTGCCTGGATGGCCGCGCTCGAAAGCGGTCGCGACTTCGCGGAATGCGTTGGTCAGACTCGACGCCGCGGACACCACGAGCTCGTCCGCCTGCGCGACGCTCTGAACTGCGAAGGCCGCAACGGCGGACGCGCAAAGGGCAATCGTGCGCAGGCAGCGGCGGACGGCTGACGTTCGGACGTTCATGGGGCAAAGGGGCAGAGTCGAAACCCACATCGTAATATACGTTGGGTGATAACGCATCGCCGGATCCAGGCCATATCGTCGCGCATAAGCGGCGCTCGCGAATCGAGAATGCGCCGATCGGCGCTAGTTAGGGGGATGATGGGCGCGGATCGCGCTCAAACGAACGAAGAAGGCAGTGCGGCGCTGCGGCCCGAGGGTGAGGAAGGGGCTATCGGCACGCGCCGGGGGGCGTCGTACCCCGCCCGCCAGCGCGCCCGAATGTACGGGCGATCGCGGCCGGACAAATGAAGTGCGATATGCGTGATCCAGTATTGCGTCGGAACGCGCACGTCGTGCAGCGCGACGGTCAGCATCAGTAGGCTGACGGCGACCGGAACGACCGAGATCTTACCCGGTTTCGCGTCCCACGCACGCCAGACGAACAGGACGGCGGCGAGCGCGCCGACGATGCAGCCCGCCACCGCTTCCGACGGCGAATGCGCGCTGAGGACGACGCGCGATAGCCCAACGGCGAGCCCCGCCGCGAGGCCGCAAGCGACGCCGACGATACGCACGGTCGTGCGAGCGGGCAGCAGCGTTAGAAAAAAGGCGACAGGGTAGACAGCCGTCGAAAGCATCGCGTGCCCGCTGACGCCGGTGAAATCCCATTCGCGCACGCCGACGCCCCACCCAAGGAACGCAATCTTCGTCAGCGTGACGATCGCCGCCGCCGCGCCGACGATGGCGAGCCAGCCGCCGGCCAACCGCCACGAATAGCCGAGCGCGAGCCACAGCGCGATCGCGACGGCGAGCGGCAGCGTCAGGCCTGCGCCGCCCAGTCGCGTGATCGAGAACCAAAGGTGAAGCGGTAAATCGTGCATATCGGACGTCTGCCGAGCGGGTTGGCCGCACGGCTCCTATCTGTATAACGCGTGAGCAATCCCAAAAGGCGACACGCAAGAAGGGAACGGACAGTATAACCAGGCCGCGCGCCCTGCGCCGCCCACGGACGTGCGATCCCGAACGAGGCCGAAACGTTCAATTGCTGGAACCGACGGCCGGGCGCGATTCGGCGAACAGGGTATATTGTGCATTGCGTCATAAAACGATGTTGCACTGCGGAATTGTCCCTTTTAGTGAGCCACGCCAATGACGAAAAGCCTGTCGAAGCTCTGGCTGCAGGGCCTCAAACGCTGGATGGCAGCCGTGCCGGGCGCACAAGCCGAGAACGTGCGCCAGGCGACGGCAAAAAAGCGCCGCAAGCGAACTACCGAGAGCCCGCGCCGCGCGTCCGAGCGCGATACGCGCGGCGCACGCGAGACCCGCGACGCCCGCGAGTCGCGCGTGCGCCCGCGCCCCGGCGCCTGGGCGAAGGGGCGTTGGACGCGCTCGTACCACTCGGCCCCGCCCTTGCCGGGCCGCCTCGTCAATCATTTGTCTTACGGCTTGTACGTGCCGCCGACGGCAAAGGCCGGGCCGATGCCGCTCGTCGTCATGCTGCACGGTTGCAAGCAGACGATCGACGAATTCGCGATGGGCACACGTATGAATCTCGTAGCGGATGCTCATGGGTTCGCCGTCGTCTACCCCGAGCAATCGAAGCATGCGCATGCGCACCGATGCTGGCATTGGTACGACGACCGGGAAACGGCGGGCTTGGGCGAAGCGCGGGCGGTCGTCTCGCTCGTCGACTCGCTGATCGCCCATCACGGCATCGACCCCGAGCGCGTTTATTTAGCGGGACTGTCTGCGGGGGCAGGTCTCGCCTCGCTGCTCGCGCTTCATTATCCGGACCGGTTCGCGGCCGTGGCCTTGCACTCGGCGCCCGCGTTGGGCGAGGCGCATTCGGGCATGACAGCCATGGACGTCATGCGGCGCGGCGCGCGACGCGACCCCGTTGCACTCGTCGACGCCATGGTGGACGCGGCGGCGTATCCGGGTATGCCGGCCATCATCGTTCACGGCGACGCCGACCATGTCGTCGCACCCAAGAACGCCGAACAACTGAGCCTCGCCTTCTTGCGTCTGAACGGACTCATCGACCGCGCGGGCGCATGGGTCGCCGGCTCGCTTCGCGAAAGCCGCGAGGGCACGGCCGACATCCACGACTATCTGATCGGAAATCGCCGTGTGGTGAGGCTGTGCCGAGTGACGGGCCTGGGCCACGCGTGGTCGGGGGGCGACGAAGCGGTCCCGTTCCATTCGAAGGACGGCCCGGACGCCAGCACGATGATCTGGGCTTTCCTGCAGGAGCAAAGGCGGAGACCGCCCGCTGCCGCTCGGCGCGCCGCTGCACGGTGACGACCGATTGCCGATGCACGCGAAGGCGGCAGGCGCGAAGCCGGCGAACCGCCCCGTGATGCAGAAAAACCACAGAAGAAGATGGTGCTGGCGAAACCCTAGGGTTTTCCCTATAATTCGGGTTATCGCTTAGGTGTTAACACCTACTTACGTACGCACTACCGCACGAGGCCATCATGTTCCTGCTTAGCCGCCTGTTCCTTCTCCTGACCCAAACGGCCGACGAGCGCCAAAAGGCTCGCCACGACGCTTACCTCGCGGAAGCCACCGATCTTTACGATCTCGAATTCCGCATGCGCAAGTTGGACCGCGAAGTCGCCGTGGCGCAGCCTTCGTGGCAAGCGGCTCGCTGAGTTTCCTGGCTGCACCTTCTTGCCGGCGTTGATCAAGCGCCGGCTCTGCCTTGGGGATCCGGCCCATTGGGTTCCTGCACGCCGTAGCAGCCGCGATACGTGGCGTAGAACGAGCAGTACAGCATCGACGTCAAGGTAATCGATGCCGGAAACAGAACGGTGAACGCGTAAGCGCGAGCACCCATCGCGTCCATCAGCAGCGTGAGCGCGGTGGAAACGACGACAGCCGTGGCGATCCAGAGCAAGCCGTAGACGATGAACGCGCCGCGATTGCGCCAGCACGTCACGAAACTGAAGAACATCGCCTTGACGGGCGGCAGATCATGCCACGCCGTCAGCACGGGGGCGAACCAGAACAGCATCGCGACCGGCACGTAACACGCGAAGGCGACGAGCCCTGCCGTCAGCAGCGGGCTGGCTTCCAGCGTTTCGGGGGATACGGCCTCGGTGGCCAGCATCACCTTGAACAACACGCCGCCGTCGGCCAATGCCGAGCCGGCGAAAACGAGCGCGATTGCCGCGACGTATATCCCGCCCAATTCGAGCAGCCGCACGGCTGCCGTCGTGCCGTGCGAGCGAAAGCCATCGGCCAGCACCGTAGGAAAGACGAGCTTCCCGGCTACCGTGTCCCGGCAGGCCGCCATGAATCCTGCCGCGACCCCCGGAATCAGCACGAGCGGCACCACCGCGCCGACGACTGGAATCATCGACAGCGCCCACATCGCCAGCAAGTAGGTGAAGAAGATCGTCAGAAATCCGAGTGGATTGCGACGGAACAGCCAGATGCCTTGCCGGTACCAAACGTAACCGGTCTTAGCGGAAACTTCGGTCAGTTGCATGAATGTGACGCGCTCAAAGGCGCAACGCCGGCTAGGCGCTCGCGCAAGATGCGTTCGAAATGAGTAGGGTCATGCGGCTTGAGCATTTCAGCCGCGCGGGGCAGGTAAAAGTCGTAAAGGCGCGATACCCAGAAACGATAGGCGCCCGCTCGCAGCATGTCGCCCCAATGGCGGTGCTCCTCGGGCGTGAAAGGCCGCACGGTTTGATAGGCGCGCAGCAGCGCGTCGGCCCGCGACGGATCGAGCTTGCCCGTCGCGAGATCGACGCACCAGTCGTTGACGGTCACGGCCACGTCGAACAGCCATTTGTCGCAGCCCGCAAAATAGAAATCGAAAAATCCGCCCAGGCGCACCGTGTGGCCCGTGCCGGGCTCCGCGGCCGCAAACAGCACGTTGTCGCGGAACAAATCGCAGTGACAGGGGCCGCCCGGCAGCGCCGCATAATCGTTCGAGGCAAAAAACGCGGCCTGATGCGCGAGTTCCGCCGTGAGCAATGCCCGCTGAGATTCGGCCAAGAACGGCAACACTTGCGGGACGGTTTCTTGCCACCACGGCAGGCTACGCAAATTCGGCAGATAGGGTTCGAAATCGCGCCCGGCCAGATGCATGCGGGCCAGCATTTGGCCCACCTCCGCGCAATGCTCCGCGCCGGGGGCGAGCTCCGGCGCGCCAGGCAGCTTGGTGACGATGGTTGCGCTCTTGCCGTGAAGCATGCCGAAGAGGGTCCCGTCGTTGCGCGGCATGGGATCGGGCACGGGCACGCGGTGCGTCGCCAGATGGCGCATGAGCTCCAAATAGAACGGCAGCTGCTCGGCCGTCAGCTTCTCGAAGATCGTCAGCACATAGGCGCCGCGCGTGGTCGTCAAGAAGAAGTTGCTGTTTTCGATACCCGAGGGAATGCCGCGGAAATCGACGACTTCGCCGAGGTCGTAATGGCGCATCCAGTGCGCGAGATCGGTTTCGTTGACGGCGGTAAAGACGGCCATGCGTGCGAGAGGCTTCGGGTGCGATTTGAATGGGGAACCGGCAAGCGCGAGGTCGACACGCGCTTCGCCGCCGCGCCGCCGATCGATCAATCGATGAGAAGGCGCGGCGTGCCGAGCGATGCGAATCGGTATCAGTAGCGCAAGTTGATCGACGGCAGCCGTGTGCTCGCTTGGCCGTTGTCTCGGACCTTCGGCGACGTATCGGGCGATGCGCTCATCTGATAGTGCGTGCCGAAGTTCGAGTGAACGTCGATCTCCACGGGCTTGCCGCGATCGCGATACTCGGTGATTTCCGTGCCGTTGGCGCTCTTTTCGTAAAAGCTCGGCTTGCGCTGGACGTCGTTGATGTCGACCTTCGACGACACTTGCGCCGCCGGGCGATTGATTTTGGTCAGATCGGGCAGGCCGGCTGCCTCGTCGGCCTTGCGCTGCGCCTCGCGTGCCTGCGCGTCGTCGGCCGGCGCGGCCGCCAGCACGAGATGCGGCGCGGCGAGACTCGCGACGGCGAGCGCCGCGCAAGCGGCGGAAAAGTACGGCTTCATGATGGCTCTCCGGAGAATCCTTGGATTCTAGCAAATGCGACCCTCGATCCGGCTGCGAGTCGTCGTGCGGCAGCGTGCGGTCACGAGCGCACGGGATGGGCGCGGCGGGGCCGGATGGCGGCGCTTCGTGGTAATGTCGTTGCAACGAACGAGGCCACATCAATATGAAGAACGACCTGACGCAGCATGCGCGCGCCATGCATCCGACCGATTTCCCGACCGAAGCGTTTGCCGACGCCGCCGATGCCGTCATGCGCCTGTCGGAAATCTACGAAGCGAACGCGGCCTTCCTGCGCGATGCATTCGCGCGCTATCGGCGCAACGAGCCGTTTCACGAGCGCGTGCGAGCCTGCTATCCGTTCATTCGCGTTCGCACGGAGGTCAACACGCATGTCGATTCGCGCCGGTCGTATGGTTTCGTCGCCGGGCCCGGCGTTTTCGAGACCACTGTGACGCGCCCCGATTTGTTCGGCAATTACTATCGTGAGCAGTTGCGTCTGCTCGCGAAGAATCACCATGTCGAGATCGAGGTGGGCGTGTCGCAGCAGCCGATTCCGATTCATTTCGCCTTTGCCGAGGGCATCCATCTCGAGGGCGATCTCGGGCGCGACCGGTTGATGGCGATGCGCGATGTCTTCGATACGCCCGACCTCGCCGCCCTCGACGATCGCATCGTCAACGGCACCTACGAGCCGCTGCCGGGCGAGCCGTTGCCGCTCGCGTTGTTCACGGCGCCGCGCGTCGATTTCTCGCTGCATCGGCTGAAGCACTATACGGCGACCTCGCCGACGCATTTTCAGAACTACGTCCTCTACACGAACTACCAGTTCTACATCGACGAATTCACGAAGCTCGGCCGTCAACTGATGTCGCATACGGACGACGAAGAGTTGCGCGCCTATCGCAGCGAATACACGTCGTTCGTCGAGCCCGGCGACGTCGTCACGTACAACGCGAATCTCGGCGAGCAGCCCGACGAGGGCACGGCGCCGGCGCGCCTGCCGCAAATGCCGGCCTACCATCTGAAGCGGGCGGACGGCAGCGGCATCACGATGATCAACATCGGCGTCGGCCCGTCGAACGCGAAAACGATCACCGATCACATCGCCGTGCTGCGTCCGCATGCATGGGTCATGCTCGGTCACTGCGCCGGGCTGCGCAATACGCAACGGCTCGGCGATTACGTGCTGGCGCACGGCTACGTACGCGAAGATCACGTGCTCGACGCCGACCTGCCCCTATGGGTGCCCATTCCCGCGCTGGCCGAGGTGCAAGTGGCGCTCGAGCGCGCCGTAGCGCAGGTCACCCGGCTCGAAGGAGCGGAACTCAAACGCGTGATGCGCACGGGCACGGTGGCGAGCGTCGACAACCGCAATTGGGAGTTGCGCGACCATCGCGAGCCCGTGCAGCGGCTTTCGCAAAGCCGGGCGATCGCACTGGACATGGAAAGCGCGACGATCGCGGCGAACGGCTTTCGCTTCCGCGTGCCGTACGGCACGCTGCTCTGCGTCTCGGACAAGCCGCTGCACGGCGAGCTCAAATTGCCCGGCATGGCCGACCAGTTCTACCGTGCCCAGGTGGATCAGCATCTGCAGATCGGCGTAAAAGCGATGGAGCTTCTCCGCATGAACGGGCTCGATCGGTTGCACAGCCGGAAGCTGCGCAGTTTCGCCGAGGTAGCATTCCAATAAGGGGCTTCGTCCCCGACAAGGGATTTATTTTTCATTTTTTTTCGGATTCGTCTGATTGTAAGCTGTTCGTAACGTTGATCGACGTTCTTTGAAAGAGAGCGGCGGCGCGTTCGAACCGACTTTTGCAGGAGGACGTTGATGAACCACGCGAAGCGCCTATTGCTTGCCAACCGTGCATGGTCGCAAGAGGTGTCGGCAAGGGATCCTGGCTTTTTCGAGCGGCTTTCTCGCGGGCAGCAGCCTCGCATTCTTTGGATCGGCTGCTCCGACAGCCGCGTGCCCGCCGAGCGCATCACGAATGCGCAGCCGGGCGAACTGTTCGTCCATCGGAACATCGCCAACTTATACACGTCCGATGACGGCAATACGTCCAGCGTCATCGAATATGCGCTGCATGCGCTGCATATCGAACATATCGTGATCTGCGGCCATCACCATTGCGGCGGCGTTCGCGCCGCGCTCAGCGCGCCTTCCGATGCGCTGCCGGCCGTGAATCGCCGGATCGCCGGGCTGCGCGAGCTGGCGAAGCGGCATAGCAATACGCTCAATGCCATCGACGATTTCGAGGCGCGCGTCGATCGGCTCGTCGAGCTCAACGTCATCGATCAGGTGCAGCTGTTGCGAGAGTCGCCGATCGTGCGCAGCGCCCCGCATCGGCCCACCGTGCACGGGTGGGTGTTCGGATTGCGCGAAGGGCTGCTGACTTCGCTGACCGACGCCGCGCAAGACAGCGAACCTGACCAGTCGCCTTGGCCGATGCGCAACGCCGCGTGAGCGGTCCGCCCGAGTCTCTCTAAGTTCGTTCTCCAACGATTTTTTGTCGTCGTCACTTTCAGTATCCGCTGTTCGATCTTTCGTCCCTCGTGTCCGCGCGCCGCACTCGACGCGCGGCTCGCCCCAACTCGTCTCCGTCAGACCATGGATATCCCATCCGATTCGCGTTTTTCGACGTTGCGTAGCGACGTCCTCGCCGGTATCGTCGTCTTCCTCGTCGCCTTGCCCCTGTGCCTCGGCATCGCTACTGCGTCCGGCGTCGATCCGTTCGCCGGGCTCGTGTCGGGCATCGTCGGCGGGCTCGTCGTCGCCCTGCTGAGCGGCTCGCACCTGAGCGTGAGCGGCCCGGCGGCCGGCCTCGTCGTCATCGTCGTATCCGCCATCGCCTCGCTCGGCAGCTTCTCGGCATTTCTCGCCGCCGTGCTGATCGCCGGATTGCTGCAGGTCGGCTTCGGCCTGCTGCGAGCGGGACGCGTGGCGAGCTTCGTGCCTGCCGCCGTGATCAAGGGCATGCTCGCGTCGATCGGCCTGATCTTGATCGTCAAGCAGATACCGCTCGGTGCAGGACTCATCACCGGGAGCGATGCAAAAATCGCGCATGCCGCGGCGATATCCACGCCTTTCGGCCAGATCTTGCCGACGTCGCTGATCCTATGCGCCGTCTCGGTTGCGATGCTGTTTGCGTGGGAAACGCCGCAAGCCAAGCGGTTAGCGTTCGTTCGCGCGGTGCCCGGGCCGCTGGCCGCCGTAGCGCTCGGCATCGCGGCGACGCTGATGCTCGATTGGCTCGCGCCGTCGCTTGCAACGCCGGTCGAGCATCGCGTGTCGCTCGTCTCTCTCGACTCGTTCGGTGCGCTGGCGCAAGCCATATCGATGCCCGATTTCGGGCAACTCGTCGACCCCGATGTCTGGCGGGTGGGCATGACACTGGCGATCGTGGCTAGCCTCGAAACGCTGCTCAGTCTCGAAGCGCTGGAACGGATCGACCCGAAGCGCCGGCGCGTATCGCCTGACCGCGAGCTGAAGGCGCAAGGGGCGGGCAATGTCGTCGCTGCGCTGCTCGGCGGGCTGCCGTTGACGGCCGTCATCGTGCGCAGTTCGGCGAACGTGCATGCCGGGGCGCAAACGCGCATGTCGGCCTTCATTCACGGGATCTTGCTGCTGGCGAGCATCTTCGTGCTCACTGCCGTGCTGAATCTGATTCCGCTCGCGAGCCTCGCCGCGATTCTCATTCAAACGGGTTACAAGCTGGCCAAGCCCCGGCTTTTCGTCGAATTGGCGCGCGAGGGCGTCGATCGCTTCGTGCCGTTCGTCGCGACGATCGTCGGCGTGCTCGCGACGGATCTGTTGATCGGCATCGGCATCGGCATCGCGACGAGTGCGCTGCTCGCCCTGCGCGGGAGCCTGTCGCGCACCGTCACGCTCACGCGTCACGACGACTATTTTCTGCTGTCGCTGCGCAAGGATGCGACGTTCTTCGCAAAGCCCTCGCTCATGCGCGCTCTTGCGCAGATTCCGGAGCGCTCCACGGTGCTGATCGATGCGGAGCGCGCCGATTTCATCGATGCGGACGTGCGCGAGACGATCGATGCATTTGCGCACGAAGCGCCTCGCAGACACATCACGGTGGAACGGCTACGCTGGCCCGAGTCGTCGCCCGCCTTGCTGCCCATGCCCTCGCTAGCCAAGTAGACAGCGCGGGAGAGGGGGAGGCGGCAGGCGCCGCACGAGCACTGCGCAACGCAGTGCTCGGCGCTTGCCGCCGGATTGTCCAGCCAACCGGCTATCATGTGCGCACGTTAGAAATCAACGAACCTTTGCGCCCGAACGGCTGGAGAGATTTATGGCTTCCCCCCAAGATAGCGTCAGCATGGCGCTGTTCTGCGACTTCGAGAACGTCGCGCTCGGTGTGCGCGACGCGAAGTTCGAGAAGTTCGACATCAAGCCCGTGCTTGAACGGCTGTTGCTGAAAGGCAGCATCGTCGTCAAGAAGGCCTATTGCGACTGGGATCGCTACAAAGGCTTCAAGGCGTCCATGCACGAGGCCAGCTTCGAGCTCATCGAAATTCCGCACGTGCGGCAATCGGGCAAGAACTCGGCCGATATCCGGCTCGTCGTCGATGCGCTCGATCTTTGCTATACGAAGTCGCATGTCGATACCTTCGTCATCATCAGCGGGGATTCCGATTTCTCGCCGCTGGTGTCGAAGCTGCGCGAGAACGCGAAGAAGGTGATCGGCGTGGGCGTGAAGAATTCGACGTCCGATCTGCTCGTCGCCAACTGCGACGAATTCATTTTCTACGACGATCTCGTTCGGGAGCAGCAGCGCGCCATCGCGAAGCGCGAAACGCGCGAGGCGAACGCCGCGGCCAAGCGCGCAGCCGACGAGGACAAGCAGCCCAAAGCGGAGATGGAATCGCGCAAGGCCAAGGCGATCGCCATTGCCGTCGAAACGTTCGAGGCGCTGGCTCAAGAGCGCGGGGAGAGCGGCAAGATCTGGGCGTCCGTGCTCAAGAGTGCGATCAAGCGCCGCAAGCCCGACTTCAGCGAGTCGTACTACGGCTTCCGCGCATTCGGCAATTTGCTCGACGAGGCGCAAGCGCGCGGCCTGCTGGAGGTGGGACGCGACGATAAATCGGGTGCATTCGTCTACCGGCCCCTATCGTCCGCCGCCGCGCCGGAGCCGCAGAAGCAAGCCGTGGCCGCTGCCGTGCCTGAGAACGCAGGGCAGAACGAAGCTGTCGCAGGCAAAGGCCGAAAGAAGAGCAAGGGCGCGCGCAAGCCGACGCGCGAGCAAGCGCCCGGCACGCGAAGCGAGGCAGTGATGGAGCCGGCCGCCGTTTCCGAGTTGCTTCCCATCGAGCATGGAAGCGGTGTTGGCGAGCCGTTGACGGGTAGGGCAGCCCGTGAGGCTATGAGTGAGCCGGCGGGTGAGCCGCTTCGTGAGCCTGCGGGTGAGCCGCTTCGTGAGCCAGCCGGGCAGGAAGCCGGTTCCTCGGCGGCCAAGGCGCCCAAGACGCGCCGCGCGCGCAAGACGGCTTCGAAGAAGGGAGAGACGGCCGCCGCCCAGCCGGCGGAACCGAACGAGCCGACCTCCTCCGCCGGGCCAGCCGAATCGAGCGCGACGGCGACTGCCGCCGCGGCCCAAGCCGATGCGAAGCGCACCAAAACGCCGCGTAAATCCGCCGCTCGCTCGAGTCGCTCCCGCAAAGCGACCGCGCAAGACGTCGGCGGACAGTGAGTTAAAGGAGCCGTAGCAGCATGCCGATATTCACCTGTAGAAATCAGAGTTGCCAAGCGCAATGGGAACTGTCCGACGTCGTCATCAAGAACGAAGGCCAGGGCTTGCTTTTCCGCTGCCCGATGTGCGGTGCACGCAACTACGTAGAGAAATTCGAAACCGAGGACGGAACGATCGCCTTCGAGCAGGTAGAAGGCAAGCCATTCGTCTAGTGTCAATCGATCCCCCATTTCGAGCTGCGGGTTCTCCCTCGTCAACCAATGTGAGCCTCCGCGCGTTGTAATCGATCACAAGTTGCTATATCGATCGACGGGCGCCTGCCGCTCGTCGTCGCCGCGCGCAGCGCCGATGGGCGCGGACGCGGGATGACGGGGAGTTGTTCAGACGTAATGGGGACCGCAGTGTGAAGGCCTTGGCCGCGTTTTGCGCGAAGTTGCGGCATATCGATTACAAGCGCTGGGCGTCGCCCGCCCTTGCGCTCGTCGTGTGCGTTCTGCTCCTGTTGGCGCTGCAGAACATTTCGCAGAGCATCAATTACCATTCGGTCAGCAAGCGTTTGTTCGACATCGCGCCCGGCCGATGGGCAGCCGCGCTCGTCGCTACCGCGGTCAGTTTTGCGGCGCTCGTCGCTCGCGACGAGATCGGGCTGCGCCACGTCGATGTGAAAGTCCCGCGTACGCTGCTATGGATCGGCGCGACGACTGCGTCCGCGCTCGGCAACATTGCCGGCTTCGGTGCGCTGACGGGCGGCGCCGTGCGCTGCCGGGTGTACGGCGCAGCGGGCGTGACGCCGTCGCAGGTCGGGCGGCTCACCGTATTCACCAGTGTTTCGCTCGTGCTCGCGCTGTTGCTCGTGAGCGCGTTGGGCTCGCTCTGGGATACTCGTCTGCTGGCGGCCATGCTGCATGTTTCGCCCGGCGTCTTGCGTATCGGCAGTCTGCTCGTGCTCGCCGCTTTGGCGGCGATCGTTCTGTGCTGCGGCCCATGCACGCGGCGAATCGAGACACGTTGGCGTCGTGTGACGTTCGACGTGCCGTCGAGGGCGGACCTGATTGGCGAGATCGTCTTTGGCGCCGTCGATGTAGTCGGGGCGGGCGCCGCACTGTGGGCTTTCCTCCCCGGCGCTCACGTCGACTTCGTGAGCTTTCTTGCGATCTATAGCGCATCGCTGCTGCTCGGCATACTCGGCCATACGCCGGGCGGTGTCGGGGTATTCGAATCGGTCATGGTGTTCGCGCTGAGCGGCGACGTGACGGCGCCGTCTCTCGTCGCCGGCCTCGTGGCTTACCGCGCGGTCTACTTCGGCATGCCGCTCGTGCTGTCGGCCGCCGTGCTCGCCGGCTACGAGGGCAAGGCGTTGCGCGCGCGCTTGCCGCTGCGCCGCGTGGCCCGCATCGGCCGCATCGCGCCGCTCTTTCTCTGTCTCATCACGTTCGTCACCGGTTCGATGCTGATCGTGTCGAGCGCGACGCCGGCGTTGGCGCATCGCCTGGCGCTCTTGCGCCAGCTCGTTCCGCTCTGGGCGCTCGAAGGCTCGCAGCTCGTGAGCGGCATCGTGGGCGTATTGCTGCTGTTCGTCGCGCGCGGGCTGCTGCGCAGGCTGGACGCGGCATGGTGGCTCACCGTCGCGCTGACCGCTGCTAGCCTGGTGATGTCCGTCGTCAAAGGGTTGGCGTTCGTCGAGGCGGGCGTGCTCGCGACGTTGCTGGCGCTGTTGCTCGTCACGCGTCGCAAGTTCAGCCGACGCGCCGCGCTGTTCGGCGAACCCTTCACGGCCGGCTGGTTGATCTCGGTCGCCATCGTGCTGATGTGCGCGATGTGGATCATGTTCTTCGCCTATCGCAACGTCCCTTATCAGAACGATCTCTGGTGGCAGTTCGCGTTCGACGAGCGTGCGTCGCGCTCGCTGCGGGCGATGCTCGCCTCTGGGTTGTTCGCGACGGCCTTTGCGATTTGGCAGCTGTTACGCCCCGCGGCCGGCCGGTTCGTGCATCCGAGCACGGAAGATTTGACCGATGCGGTCCACATCATTCGCGCGCAGGAGCGCAGCGATGCCGGGCTCGCCATGATGGGCGACAAGAGCTTTCTGTTTTCCGATTCTCGCCATGCGTTCTTGATGTACGCGAAGCATGGCCGTACGTGGGCCGCGTTGCACGACCCGGTGGGGCCGCGCGAAGAATGGGGCGAGTTGATCCGCAAGTTCGTCGTGCTCGCGCATCGCCACGGCGGGCGCGCCGCTTTTTACCAGGTACGCGCCGATTCGCTGCCGCTGTATCTGGATTCCGGATTGACGCTCATGAAGCTCGGAGAAGAGGCGCGACTCGCGCTCGATAGCTTCGACCTGAGCGGACCGAAGCGCGCGGCGTTGCGATACTCGCTGCGCCGGGCCGAGCGCGACGGCTGCACGACGGAAGTGATCGATGCGGCCGCCGTGCCAGCGTTCATCGACGTATTGCGCGGCATTTCCGACAGTTGGCTCAAGAGCCGCGCTGCGCGGGAGAAGAGCTTTTCGGTCGCCGCGTTCAGCGAATCGTATCTGGCTGCGCAGTCCGTCATGCTCGTGCGCGAGAACGGCGTGCCGGTCGCGTTTACGACCTTCATGACGACCGATTTGAACGTCGAGGCGACGGTGGGCGTGATGCGTCATGTGGAGCAGGCGTCGCCGTATGTCATGGATTATCTCTTCGTGCAGCTCGCGCTGCATCTCAAGAGCGAGGGATATCGCCACTTGAGTCTCGGCGTCGCGCCGTTCTCGGGTGTGCAGCCTTCGCCGCTCAGCTCTCCGCTGCATCGGTTAGGGTCGATGGTGTGGCGATTCGGCGGGCGTTTTTATAACTTCCAAGGCCTTCGTGCATTCAAGGGCAAGTTTCAGCCCGGCTGGGAGCCGCGTTATCTCGCGGTATCCGGCTGGGCCAGCGCGCTCCTGACGTTGGTGGACCTTTCTATACTGGCGGGCGGGCGCCGTTCATGAAATTTCGTGCTGCATCGAGTCGATTCAAATGGCTGGCCGTGCTGGCGAGCGTGTCGTTGTGCATGGCCGCGCATGCGGCCGAGTCGCGCGTATCGGGCGGACGGTACGGCGAGGTCGCTGTCGAATGGCCGCAGGGCGAGATGCGCGCATTCGTCGTGCTGTTCTCGGCGGGCAAGGGGTGGACCGATGCCGATACGCAAGCTGCCCGTGCGTTGGCAAAAGAAGGCGCGCTGACGGTCGGCGTCGACACGGGGCGCTACGCCGCCAATCTCGCGGCGACGGCAGAGCCGTGCCGGCACCTCGACGGCGACGCCGAAGCGGTCAGTCATCAGCTCGAGCGGCAATTGAAATCGGACCGTTACTTCGCACCGATCATGGCCGGGACCGGGCAGGGCGCAACGCTTGCGCTGCACGTCTTGGCTCAAGCGCCGGCCAACACGATCGCAGGCGCCGTGGCCGTCGATGCGCAGCCGAAGCTGAACCGCGATTTTCGGCAATGCCCGCCGGATCCGACGGTCAGCCGAGGCAGTGTGTTGCCGGGGTTCGTCGAGACCGGCGTGACCGGGCAAAGCGCGCTGGCCCCGATGACACAGGCGCTGCGCTCGGCCGTCAAGGAAGGCGCCGACGCACCGGGGTTTCATTTCGGCAAGGATGAGAAACGCTTGATGGCGCCGCTGCTTGCGCGGCCGCCTCGCATGTTCGACGCGACGACGTCCCGCGCAGAACAACTGGCGGCATTAGTGCGGCCGCATCTGAAGGCGGAGACGAGCGGCGAGCAGGACGTGTCGGATTTGCCGCTCGTTGAATTGCCGGCTGCGCACCCGAACGGGAAACTCGCGATCGTCATGTCGGGTGACGGCGGTTGGCGCGATCTCGACAAGACGATCGGCGAGCAATTGCAGAAGGATGGCGTATCCGTCGTCGGCTGGGATAGCCTGCGCTATTTCTGGAGCGAGAAGACGCCCGATCAAGTCAGTCGCGATTTGGCGCGCGTACTGCGCGCATACGGCGCGCGCTGGCACGCCGATTCGTTCGCGTTGATCGGCTACTCGTTCGGCGCGGACGTCATGCCGTTCGCCTACAATCGGCTGCCGCCGGCGGTACGCGAGAAGGTGGCGATCGTTTCGCTGCTCGGTTTCGCTCCCGCCGCCGATTTCCAAGTGCGCGTGACGGGGTGGCTTGGCCTGCCGCCGAGCGATAAAGCATTGAAGGCGAAGCCGGAAATCGATCGCGTTCCCGCTGCGCTCGTGCAATGTTTTTACGGCGAGAACGAAGAAGACACGTTGTGTCCTGCGCTTGCGGGCACGCATGAGGTCATCCGCACGTCGGGCGGACATCACTTCGGCGGCGGCTACGATGTGCTCGAGAAGCAAATCTTGAATGGATGGGGAAAGCGCGAAGCGCACCGCTGACCGGCTGATTTTCCCCACGCCGTGTAGTAACGGAGGCGCCCCGGCGCGCCTCCGATCAAATCTCCTCCCTTGCACGCGCAATTCGCGCGGGTTCTTTCTCCCCTTATCGCCCGCGATCGATTCCGTATCGAGCGAATGCGGGTATGAATGCTTTATGCGAAATATTTAAATCGCGTTTTGCATGAAAGCCGCCGGAGTTCCATAAAAACTAGAGCGTGGCTTTTAGCGTCGATTTTGACGATCGACAGCCTTCGACCTAAAACGTAGTCCTATGTCGGTATCTCAAAAAACGACGGCGGCTTACAGGGAGAGGCAGTGAAAAAAGTCGAAACCCATAGACGGCGCGTGGCGACCGCCGCGGCTTGTGCAATCGTCGCCATCTGCGTCATTGGCGCGTGGCGGTATGCGAGCCGGTCTCATGCCGGCTACGGGCCGCGCGCCGATTCCGTCGGCGCATCGCCGGCTTCCGTTTCTGCTTCATCCGGGGTATCGGGGTTGGCTGCCGCCGCTGCCTCTTCGGTCGGCTCTGCAGAGCGCTCGCTCGACGTCGCGGCGTTGCGCGAAGCGTTGGCGGGCAGGCCCGATGCGCAAACGGAGGTGCAGCGCATCGTGGCCTTCGCGCGGTTTCGCGACCGAGTGGCCGCGTTCGGTAGCGGCAGGGAGGGCATGTCGGCTGCGGAGCGAACGCGCTTGGCCCGCGAGATCCTTGCCGAATTACCTGAGCACGTCGCTCGCCACGAGATCGTGCCGGTTCAGGCGCAAGCCATGACGGCGGCGCTGCTGTCCGACGCCGAAGCCGATCCGGGCGTACGCGCGGCGCAACTCGAGGCCTCGCGCCGGCAATGGGACGCTTACTCGCGTCAAACAGTAGGGCCTTCGCCGGCCGAGGATCCGCGCTTTCAGACCTATGCACGGCAGAGCCGAGACATCGTGCAGGAGGTTCAATCGAGCGTGCCCGACCCGCAGCAACAGCAGATCGTGATCGCGCAGCGTCTCAAAGCGTTACGCGTTCAGTTGTTCGATCAAGCGCCTTTGCCCGGCACGCACTGAACGGTACGGCGCGCACACCGCGCGTCGATCGTGCTTTGAACGACAGAAACGGAGGGAGAATGTCTGCAACGAGAACATGGCTGAAGCACGCATGCATTGGCGCGCTGCTCGGTTGCGCGGCGCTGAACGCTCGCGCGACGGATACGACGCTGCCCGATCCGGCGATTCCGTATTACGCCTGGTATGAGGTGGTGCTGCCGGAAAGCAGCGGCGCTTCTTGCGGCAACGGCACACCGCTACGCTTTTATGTGAACCGGGCTCAATCGGACAACATGCTCTATATGATGCAGCCCGGCGGTGCATGCTGGAACTACGCCACATGCTCCGAAACGGCCACCTCGGGGCCCGAAGCGGGTCTCGGCGCATTCAACCACGACGGTATTCCTCACAATTACATGAATGGCACGGCGAGCCAGAGTTTGATGTCGTCGTTTCTATCGCCGTTGATGATCAGAATGGATTTCGCGCATCGGCTCGTGGGCGAACCGCAAGTGGAAACGCAGGACTGGACTCAAGTGTTCGTGCCGTATTGCACGGGCGACATTCACATGGGCAGCGCCGTGCGGACCTATACCTCGCCTACCGGAGAGTGGCGGGTTCAGCATTACAACGGCTTGAGGAATGCGCAGGCGGTCGCGCAGTGGCTCGTCGATCACGGACTCGCCCGGCCGAACCGCTTGCTGGTGTACGGCACGAGCGCCGGCGGTTACGGCTCGCTCGCGAACTATGCGATGCTGCGCAATACGTTGCAGCCGCAAGCGCACAGCTCGCTGCTCGACGATGCGGGCACGGTTTTCAATACCCCATTCGATGCCGATCCCGCATTGCATCCTTCCGTCGGCCTTTATTCCAAGGTGAGAACGGAGTGGGGGATGGATGCGCCCGACGGCATGATTACGATCAACAGTAAGCTATCGCCGCACTTCGATCCGAACAACATGGGAAGCGCCTACGCCGCGCTATCGCAGACTTTCCCACACGACCGGTTCGGCTACACGACGTACCAGCGCGACGAGATCATGGCGGCTTACCACTATCGGGCTTTCGTTCCCGCGGTAATCGCCGCGCCGGACGACGCCAGTAAGGACGCGCTTTCGATGACGATGTTCGAGCAGGAACTCGATCTGCTCAAGCGCACGCTCAATCCGCTGCCCAACTTCGGCTACTTCATGCCGTGGGCGCGAGGCGATTTCATGCATAACCATCAAGTGACCGCGGTCAGCTTCACGGGGTCGCGCATTCACGAGAACGGCATCGACGCTGACGTGGGTGCGTTCATCGCCGATCTGCTCAACCAGCGCGACCCGGCCGATATGCCTGTGATGAAGGCGTTTCGCACCGATCGGTCTTCGGATTTCACGTTTTCGACCTTTTTGGCTTGGATCGACGGGCTGTTGAACCTGACCGGGGAAGCTGGGCCGATTTCGGGGCATCGGGCTTGAAGGGCGGTCACGCTTTTACGCATGATTAATTTTTTGCATGCGGGCAACCGGGGCTGAATCGAGCGATATGCTAATCGCTTGAAATCCGTTCAGGCGGCGATCTGTGGTGTGTTGCGCTGCACCAGCCCGTGCGTCGACGGGCTGGTGAAAAGATTCAAATGCCTCGATATCGGAGAGATTCGTGGATATCTCACTATTCTCTCGCGGTGTACTTAGCCTCACCAAGGCGGAAATTGAGCGCGTAGAACGATCCGGTACTATACGCTCGGATGTGTAGCCCCATATACTTCCGATTTTCCGAGGCCGAGAACCTTTTCCGACTTATGAATCGCTTCGAACCGGGTTTGCTCGAAAAATTGTTTGGCGAAGGGGCGCATCGGCCGGCGCCTGCCGTCGTGCAGCAGTTGAGCTTGGACGAACTGAAGGGCGCAGTCGCGCGCCACATCGAGTCGCTGCTAAATGCTCGAATCGCGTTCACGGACGAGCGTCTCGCGGGTCTGCCCGAATGCAGGCGGTCGGTGTTGACTTTCGGGCTGAACGATTTCGCGGGTCTGAGCCTAGCGAGCCATGACGACCGCATGACCATTTGCCATTCGATTCAAAGGGCGATCGAGCGTCATGAGCGGAGGCTGAAGCAAGTGGCGGTGCAACTGGACCTCAACGCTCAATCGACGAATGCCCTTTGCTTTTCGATTCGGGCGACGCTGGTCCGCAGGCGATTGGCTCGGCGGTCGGAACCGAGCCTTGCAAGAAGGTGCTCGACGATTGGCTCAATGGTCAAGCCTCAAACGTTCGCAATTTGTACGTGCGTGCCTTGATGTTCAATCAGGAGGCGATGGCGAAAGCGGCGGACGCGCAGGTGCATGGGTCCGATATTCAGTACGAAAATTTCCTGAACCTGTACAAGGAGTCGTTCAAGAAGATCGAGAGCCCCGGTAGCGCAGCGAGCTTGCACGATCGGCTCCTGGTGACGACCGCCAATCGCGTGGTCGAGGTGCTCACGGAAGGCGCGCGCGGCGCCGCGCTTGGCTTCGTGACGATTCGCCTGGCGATGCAGGGTGGCGTTCGGCTCAAACCGTCGCAGGTTAGTAAGCTTGCCATCCGTGATTGGGCGTTACAGCAGGCGCGAGAATTGGGCGTCAAACTCGACGGCGACCGAACCGAGCAGCGCGCTTCGGCGACGCAAGTCGGCAAGCAGGTGATAAAAAGTGCACCACCGAGCGATCCGAACATCGTCGCCTATGAGATGGACGTCGATGCCTTGGTCAGGGACGGCAAGTTGGAGGCCGGGTCGATCAAGGCGATCAGAGTGCCGGGCGTGGACGCAGCCAAGAAATGGCTCGGCTCCGCGCGGGAGTTCAATCTCGGTGTTGTGACGGTGATTTTCCAGATGGTGACGCTCACTTTTGCTGCCAACGATTGGGCGGGCAGTGACCAGTTCGGTGAAAGGGAAGCCCGTATGAAGGCGGTTGGCGCTGTTGTATCGGTCCTTGGGACCGTCATAGAGACCGCATCGGAAACCGTAGTTAGGGCGCCGGCTCATCCGTTGTCGGCATTTATCATGAAGCAGTGGGCTGGGGCTAGCGAGTGGGCTGAGGTTGGGTCGAAGATAGGGCGCGGGCTGGGGGCGGCCGCAGGGATCGTGTTGGCTGGGTATGACATATTCAAGAATGCACCGGAGGCTTTCCGAAATCGCGAAAAAGGACTCGGGTGGCTCTATCTGGGGAGCGGGGTACTTGGAGCCTACCTTGCGTTTGCCGCATTTGCTAGTCTTCCATTGTTTTGGCCCGTCCTGATTTTGTCGATTCTCATCGGAATAGCAATCGCAGTCTTCAAGGCGTCGGCGGTCAAGGATTGGGTGTCGCGCTGCAAATTCAGCAAGGGTGAGCACTACGATTCGCTCAAGGCAGAAATCGAGGCATTTAGCGCAGCGGCAGGAGGCTGACGAATGGACGAACGAGTCATGGCAAAATGCATTGGTAAACCGGTGCCGCAATGGGACCTGGCGCATCGCTTGCCGGTCAGAGGACCAGTAAGTCCTAATGTCCAGGATTTCGGGTCGACGTTCAAGATCAATTCGATCTTCATGGATGTTATCGAGCCTTCCTTTCTCGAAAAGCAATGGCTCGTTACTGGTGTTGCGTTGGCATTCTTTTTCATGGGAATCGGGCCGTACATCTACTGGCTTACTAATATGAAATATCCGGATGCCGCGGACACGATTGGTGATATTTTCGCTTTGTTCGTTTCTTTGGGATTTGGTTTCATGGTTTGGAAGCTGGGACGCGGTCTATTCTTTGGCTTACGCTATCGTCCAATTCGTTTTCATCGCGCAGCACGGAAGATTCTCGCGATTCGCTCACGCCGCTTCGGCGGAAAACCTGGAGAGGGCGATGTGATCTGGGAGGTGCCTTGGGCGGAAGATTCAGTCTTCTGCCTCCACCGCGAGCAGACATCCTTCGGCACGATCTTCCATATCCGCCACTATACGGTCGACGCTCACGGCAACGTCACGCGCGTGTTTTCGATCGGCCGGGAATGGACCGGCAATGCGCAGGTTGAAATGGCCCTCGCGCAATGGAACTACTGGTGCGCCTACATGAACGACGGTCCGAACGGCTTGCCCAAACCGATGCTGTTTCATACGCAGCATGAGACGCCGCGCGAGTCGTTCCTGTTTTCGATGTATAGCTTCGGCATGCGCGCGCCTGCCATCGTTCGCCTGTTCATGATGCCGTTGATTCTGGTCTTCACGGTGATGCGAATACTGGCGAACATGACGTGCCGCGATCCAATCTGGCCTGACGCAATCGAACGAATGTCGGCCGTGAGCGCCGACGACCCGTATGCGGAACCTCGCTCCGGTACGCCAATTGGCTGGGGCGAGACGGTTTTGGCTCAGCAGCGCGGCGAGTATCCGAATGATCCGAAGACACGGGCGGACACCTGGTTGGGTGAGCCCGACGGCAGAAAATATGCGATGTCTTGGCTCGACAAGCCTGATGCCAGCATGCCGCGCTCGACGGCGTAAAGTTACTCATGGGCCTTGGAAAATGAAGAAGCAAATCGTTGCATCGATATGTGCCGGATTCGCTTTGCTCGGTAGCTACTCGGCAAGTGCGTCGGCAAAATACAGCGCTGCAGAGGCGGCTGTCGAGTCTGCCCTGGCCGGCGCCCGAGACGTTAAGTTTTCGGATGAATATGAAATGTCGCATGATCTACATTTGACGAGCCCCGCGCGGAGCTTCAAACGGAAATTCATTTGCGGAAATGTCACGTACAAAACGATTGGCGACAAACCCGTCCGCGCGCGCTTTATCTACGTGACCGATGCAAACCAGCCGCTTGCCGAGTCGGGCCCGCTTTCGTTGGAGAAGCCTGACCTAGATTACGGAATTCTTGATCCTAGCAACGGAGGCCGGTATGCGACCGTGTTCGAATTCTCTGGCTGGAACAAGATTTGCGCCAATGCGCAACACCCCAAGACATTTAGCGGTGTCGCTCCGAAGAGCGATGGTTGAGACGGATCCTATCCAGCCCGGTCTCGCTCTGACCACCGGTGGGATAACACGAGCAACGCGGGGAGTGTGATGAAAGACGAAAACGGACGTGGCGTGATCCGCTTGAACGACAAGACGACGCATGGCGGTCATGTGATCACCGCGAGCGATGATTTGAAAGCGCTGGGCGTTCCCGTGGCGCTGAAAGACCATCTGACTTCGTGTCCCCAGTGTGGAGGACAGTTCAAGATCATCCCGGAAAACAGCACGCGCCAGCATCATGGTGTGCCGGTCGCGTTTCACAACGATCCGACCGAATGCGGCGCGCGGCTGATCTCTTCGTTCTAGCGCCGCAAGGCATTGCTGCAGTGCCGATTGCCGATTCGATGCGAGCGCTGATCGATCGAGTATGTGTAGGCGACGATGCAATGATCGGTGGCCCGCGAACCATCTGTCGACAGAAAGGAAGGACAGAAGCGCTATGACTTGTTTCCGCGAAGGCGGCCACATCGTCAATACCGGTCACGACCGGCTTGCGACGCGCGATGTCTTCAACACCGCTGTGGTCGGCTCTATTTTGCTGAGGGGAAAGCCGGTTCGGTGCAGTGCATAGTCCCCGGCGTCACGATGTTGGTCAGCGCCGAGGACTTGAGCCCACAGAACGGGGAGCAAGCCGAGTGGATGGCAGCGGATCTGCTATGCGATGACAACTCTCGTCTTGTTGCTCGCCGAGTGATGGGCGGCACTACGCGCTTCCCTTCACAGCGTACTAGGCGGCCGATGCGCTTCCGTATCGACGCAGCACACAAGCACCTCGGCGTCTTCCTTGCTCGCGCTGAGATAGATGTGGCCCACCGCGCTATCGAAATAAAGGCTATCGCCCTGCTCGAGCCGGAACACGGCGCCGTTTTCGAAGTGAAGGTCGAGCTTGCCTTTGAGCAGGAAGACGAATTCCTCGCCGCTGTGGCGGATGAAGTCCGGGAAGTCTTCGAGTTTGCGCGCATGGACGTGCGCGCGCATCGGCACCATGCGTTTGCCGGTCAGATCGTGAGCGATCATGCCGTACTCGTAGTTCGGCGTGTCGTAGATCATCTGCTTGCCCGAGCGCGTCAGCGACGGCGTCATCGGGCCCGCTCCTCGTCTTTTTGCTCGCCCGACGATCGTATCGAAGTCCACGTTCAATGCGTGCGCCAATGCGGCGAACTTGTCGTACGTGAGCGCGATATCGCCGCGTTCCGCCTTCGAAATCGTCGATACTGCGATGCCCGAGAGCGCCGACAACTGCGTGAGCGTCAGGTCGCGCGACTTGCGCGCGCTGCGCAGGCGCGCGCCGACGGCTTTGTGATCGACCTGCGGATCCGCCGCCGAAGCCGTCGTTTCGGCAGCCGCCGTTCGCTTCGCCATAAGGAAAGTTCCGGTCCTTGGGAGGTTGGGGTTTTGTCGTATACGAGAATTTATTTTTTCTCGTATATGATAACGCATACCCCATCGCCGTCGATCCAAGGAGCCGCGCCGTGGCCTCTCTTGCACTACAGAAAGCGGGCTTGTCGAAGGCCCAAGTCATCGCCGCAACGACGCTTGGCACGGCGCTCGAATACTACGATTTCACGATCTACAGCTTCTTTGCGATCCAGATCGGGAAGCTATTTTTTCCTTCCGCTTCGCCGGTCAACCAATTCTTGCTGTCCATCGGCGTGTTCGGCGTGGGCTTCGTCGTGCGTCCTCTAGGGGGAATCGTCATCGGCGCCTACGCGGATCGCGTGGGTCGCAAGAAGGCCATGGTGCTCACGATCATGCTCATGGCGCTCAGTTGCGCACTCATCGCAGGCGCGCCAACATACGCGGTGGCAGGCATCGCAGCGCCGCTGATCGTGCTTGCCGCACGCCTAGTCCAAGGGTTTGCAGCGGGAGGCGAGTTCGGGCCCGGGACCACGCTGCTGGTCGAATACGCCACCAACGACACGCGCGCGTACTTCGCGAGCTGGAACTTCGCCGCAACGGCATTGGGTCTCGCGCTTGGCGCCGCGGTCGCGACTTTCGTCAATTTTTCGTTGCCGAAGGATGTCGTGAATGCTTGGGGTTGGCGAATTCCCTTCGCGCTCGGTATCGTCGCCGCGCCTGTCGGGATGCTGATTCGCCGGCGCTTGGAAGAGACGTTGAGCACGAGCCCATCGCATGCAGGGCGGCGACGCGGCGCGCTGAAAGCGGCGCTCACTACGCATTTGCGGCTCACGATTCTCGGCACGTTTGCCGAACTGGGCGGCTCCGTATCGGTCTACATCACGGCGTTTTTCCTGCCGAATCACGCGGTTCGGACGCTTCATTTGTCGCCCACCGCATCGGTGACGTCCGGCGTCGTCAGCGCGCTCGTGCTGTTCGTCACCGCGCCGCTTGCGGGCAAACTCGCCGATCGCGTGACTCGCAAGCGCGTGCTCGTCACGTCGCGCGTCGTATTGCTGTTGTCCGTGTACCCGGCGTTCGCTTGGTTGTCCGCGCAACCGTCGATAGGATTGCTGTGCGCCGTCTCGGCCTATCTTGCCGTGCTCGTCTCGGCGCAGATCGTGCCGGTGCTCGTCATGATTCCGGAGTTGTTCCCGCGCGAAGTGCGGGCTACGGGCATTGCGTTGACCTATGTCGTCAGCGCCTCGTTCTTCGGCGGGTTCTCCCCGCTGATCGCAAGCTGGCTCGTCGCGCGCACGGGCAATCCGCTCGCGCCCGCATGGTACGTGGCCGCTGCGTGCGCAGTGTCGCTGATTCCGGTAATTTGGCTGCGGGACCGTACCGGCGAAGCCATCGGCTGAGCCGCAACGAATGATTAGGAGCCCCTACGATGTCCGATAACGCAGAGCTCGTTCAGCTCTCGGCGGTGACGATGCGCCGGCTGATCGGCGCCAAGGCAATTTCGCCGGTGGAACTGCTCGACGCATGCATCCAACGGATCGAGGCCTTCAATCCGGCGGTGAACGCCGTGACGGCGACTTGCTTCGATGTGGCGCGCGAAGCGGCGAAGGCGGCCGAGCAGGCCGTCGTCGACGGCAAGCCGCTCGGTCTGCTGCACGGCCTGCCGGTCGGTATCAAGGATCTCGAGGATACGGCCGGGCTGCTGACGACTTACGGTTCGCCGATGTCGCGCGGCAACGTTCCGTCGCGTGACGCGTTGCTGGTCGAACGCTTGCGGGCGGCCGGGGCGATCGTCGTCGCCAAAACGAATGTGCCCGAGCTCGGCGCCGGGGCGAATACGCGCAATGCGGTATGGGGCGCGACGGGTAACCCGTTCGATCCCGATCTGAATGCCGGCGGTTCGTCGGGCGGATCCGCCGCCGCGCTCGCGTGCGACATGCTGCCCGTTTGCACGGGCTCCGATACCGGTGGCTCGCTGCGCATTCCCGCGTCGAAATGCGGCGTAGTCGGCCTGCGGCCGTCGCCCGGGCTAGTCCCTAACTCTAGGCGGCTGCTCGGCTGGACGCCGATATCGGTCGTCGGCCCGATGGGGCGCGACGTGGCCGATACCGCTTTGCAGCTGGCCGCCACCGCCGGCGAATCGGCCGCCGATCCGCTGAGCTATGCCGTTGATCCGCTCGCGTTCGCTTTGCCTACACATTGCGATCCCGCGACGCTGCGCATCGGGTACACCGAAGACTTCGGGTGCTGCGATGTCGACGAGCGCATCCGCACGACGTTTCGCGCGCGCATGGCCGAACTGAAGCGCATCGTGCATACATGCGAGCCCGTGAGCTTCGACCTGGGCGAAGTGCATCGCTGCTTCGATGTGATTCGTGCGGAGAGCTTCGTCGCGGGGCTGCACGCGACGTACATGCGAGATCCCGGCTTGCTGGGGCCGAATACGCGCGCGAACTATGAACTGGGTGCGAAGATGTCGCTTGCCGATAGCGCGTGGGCGCAGGCCGAGCAGACGCGCATCTTCCAACGGTTCCAGTCCGCGTTCGCGCGCTATGACGTGATCGTTTCGCCGACTACGCCGGTATCGCCGTTCCCTTGGACGCAACTGTACGCCACCGAGGTCGACGGCAAGCCGCAGGAAAACTACTATCGCTGGCTCGCGCTGACGTACGTCGTGACCCTGACCACGCATCCTGCGATTTCGTTGCCGTGCGGCGTCGATCAGGCAGGCATGCCGTTCGGGCTGCAGATCGTCGGCCCGTTTCGCGGCGATATGAAGACGCTCGCCGTGTCGCAGGCGCTCGAGTCGGCATTTGCGTCGTCGCCGGCATTGCGCCGTCCGCGCCCCGACTTTACGCGCCTATTGCAGCCGAATCCGGCGCTCAAGTCGATCGTGACCGCGCCGCCTGTCTTCGACTCGATCGGCGGCGAGGTTTCCGGTCCCTCGACGGTGTGACGATGCTCGCAGCAAGCGCGCGAATCGCATTCGTTGATACGATGCATCGTCTATTGAAACTGCTTAGGACATCGACACAATGAAGTTCGAAACGATGGTGCTCGGCGGCGGCATCGTCGGCGTATCCGTGGCGCTGCAATTGCAACGGCGCGGGTTATCGGTCGCATTGATCGACCGCAAGGCGCCGGGCAACGAGACGTCGTTCGGAAACGCTGGATTGATCCAGCGCGAAGGCGTCTATCCATACGCGTTCCCACGCGATCTAGGATCGTTGATGCATTACGCGGGCAACCACGCGGTGGATGTCCGTTATCACCCATCCGCCATGCCGAAGGTATTGCCGTTCCTCTATCGGTATTGGCATTACTCTCGCGCCGACCGCCACGCGAAAATCGCGCGCGCGTACGCGACGCTCATCGAGCATTGCTTGACCGAGCATCACGCCCTGATCGAAGCGGCGGGCGCACAGGCGCTTTTGCGCAAGGGCGGCTGGATCAGAGCATTCAGAACGGAGCGTGCCATGCAGGAAGCGGTGTCCGCCGCGCGACACTGGCATGCCGAATATGGCGTCGAGCACGAGGCGCTCGACCGAGCGGGCCTGCATGCGGCCGAACCGGCATTGGGTCCGGTGTTGATCGGCGCCGTGCGGTACACGTCGGCGGAGTCGGTCAGCGATCCGGGCGGGCTCGTGGCGGCTTATGCCAAGCTGTTCGAGCGGCTCGGCGGCCAAGTGCTGACCGGCGACGCCGCCACGCTCGAACCGTCATGGCGTGTCATGACCGAACGCGGCGAGGTCAGTGCGCCGTCGGTCGTTGTCGCGCTGGGACCGTGGTCGGGCGATCTCGCCGGGAAGTTCGGCTATAGGCTGCCGCTTGGCGTGAAGCGCGGGTACCACATGCATTACGCGGCGCGCAACGGTGCTTCGCTCACCCATCCCGTGCTGGATACAGAAGGCGGTTACCTCATTACGCCGATGACGCGCGGCATCCGCTTGACGACGGGCGTGGAGATCGGCCTGCGCGACACACGCAAAACGCCGGTTCAACTGGAAGCGGTCGAGCCGCTGGCGAGAGAGGCGTTTCCGTTAGGCGAACGCCTTGATGCTGAACCTTGGCTCGGGAGCCGCCCGTGCACGCCGGACATGATGCCGATCATTGGTCCCGCTCCGCGGCATGACGGCCTTTGGTTTGCGTTCGGCCATGCGCATCACGGACTGACGCTGGGGCCGATAACGGGCAGACTGATCGCCGAGATGATTACCGGCGAGCAGCCGGTGGTCGACGCTACGCCGTTTCGCGTGGATCGGTTCTAACGCGTGGCCGCCGGAGGCGCGTGTCGGAACGTTACATGGACAGATAAGCGCGATAGCCAGGTATCCCGTGACTTGGTCCGGTACCTTTGCTCTGTTCAACTTCAGGCGCGCCATACGTAGTCTTCGGTGGTGGGCTTCGTGCGGCCGGCACGAGCCACTCATCAGGAGAATCGCTATGGATTACCGGGGTATGACTGAAGAAGCGTTCCGCAACATCATTCCGATCGGAGAGATTCAACGGTACGACGGCAATTGTTGGGCGACTGCACTGTCGATCGTTCTACGTACCCACGGCGTGGATATATCGCAAAAGTATGTGACCGATCTCTATCGCGAATGGCGGTTCGATGGAATTACGGAGAGCCAGGTTGAAGAACTCGTGAAGTTCTTCAACAAGACCTGTCTATCGAAGCACGGTTGGGTCATGAAGACGACGCCTACGTGGCAAGGTCATATGCAGTCGTTGATCGAATTCGCTCCCATTCAAGTTTTCATCGAAGGCCATTTCATCGTGGTGCTCGGGTACGATTTGGACACCGGGGACACCACTTACTTCGATCCGTGGCTCGGCGGAGTGACGACCGTGCCCGCACAGACGTTCGCGAGCTTGGGCGGTCCCGGACACACGGTGTACATGTACCAGGAATAACGCGGCGATGCGCACCGCCGGGCATGCGGGGGCGCCGGTCGACTTTCCGAGCATGCTCGGCGTCACTCATCCACCGGATGAGCCGGCGTCTCCAACAACAACTGATAGAACGCCAGGTCGAGCCAGCGCCCGAACTTGAATCCGACTTGTGGCAGGGTGCCGGCATGCTTGAACCCGAGCCGCTCGTGCAGCGCGATGCTGCCGCGGTTCGCGGCGTCGATGCCGCCGATCATCGCGTGCACGTCGTTTTGCAGTGCTGCGTCGATGAGCGCTTGCATCAGCACGCGGCCGAGCCCCTTGCCACGATGGTCTTTATGTACGTACACGGAGTGCTCGACCGTGTACTTATATGCCGGCCATGCGCGAAACGTCCCGTAGCTGCCGAACCCCAGCAGCGTTCCTCCGCTGTCCTCGACGCCGATCACCGGAAAGCCGCCGGCGCGCTTCGCATCGAACCAGCTCGCCATGTTCTGCGCGGTACGCGCTTTGTAGTCGTAGAGCGCCGTCGAATTCAGAATGGCCTCGTTGAAGATCGCCAAAATCGAATCGGCGTGACGCTCGAAAGTGCAAGGCACGATCACGTGCTCGCTCATTGTGTTCTCCTCGGTGCATAAGGTGTTTCGGCAACCACTCGCGGCTGGTCGGGCATTGACGCGCGCGCTTACGCTTTCGGCAACGCGTGCTTGCCGCTGCGGTTTTTTGGCTTGGGCTCCACTCCGATGCGCGGATCGCGCGCGAGGACGAGCGACGTCGCGCGCGTCGCGATCGATTCGAATGCGGGATCGTGCTGAGAGACATACAGCCATTTGCCGAGCACCGGGTGGGGCTTCAAGCCAGGCATCTCGTCGATGAGCGTCGCGTGATGCTGCTGCGACGTGCACACGAGCAGGCCGTTCCATGGTTCCTCGCGATCGCCGACGGTCAAGCACAGGCGAGCGTCGATATACGCGGCATCGGCACTGAACATACGCTTGCGGACGTAGGTGGGATCGCGCTCGAAGGCGTCGAAGATCCAGACGAGCGAATTGCGGACGGTGGACGGCATTTTGAGTGAAACGCGCGGGGGCGGGTCTGGATGGATGCGGTCGCAATGTCGAGATCGTACTACAGCGTTGGCGCCCGGCTTCGCTAGCTTCCGTATGCTTCAGGCAAGATCAATCGATTGACTTTATTTTGGGAGGCGTGCAACATCAAGATTAATCAACTGATCTTGATGCGATGCCATGTTTGAAATCTCCGAGCACGAAATCATCGGTCGCCTGAAATTCGATAACCCGTGGTGGGAGGATGGGGCGCCCGGCCTCGTCGCATACTCGAAGATGCCGCGCCGGAAGTACTTCGAGCCGTTTTTCGGATCGGTGATCGATCGTTCGATCCGGCGAGCCGTCGTTCTCATGGGGCCGCGCCGGGTCGGAAAGACCGTCATGATCTATCATGCGATCGAGGCGTTGCTCCGTTCGGGCGTTGAGCCCCGCAACATCTTGTACCTCTCTTTGGAGACTCCGCTCTATACGGGCTTGAGACTCGATAAGCTCCTTGCGCTATATACGGGCCTGCTCAAGCGCCGGAAGCACGAACAGCTCTACGTATTTTTCGACGAAATCCAGTACTTGAAAGGATGGGAAGTCCATTTGAAGTCGCTGGTCGATTCGTTCTCGGAGTACAAGTTCGTCGCGACGGGGTCGGCTGCAGCTGCGCTAAGAATGAAGAGCAACGAGTCGGGCGCAGGAAGATTCAGCGATTTCATCTTGCCGCCGCTGACGTTCGCGGAGTACCTGCAATTCGTCGGAAAGGAGAAGTCCCTCATTCAGCGGAAGGAGGTCCGCACCGATGACCGCACGGATGGTCGCGTATCGATCGTTTATCGTTGCAAGGACATCGGCCAGCTCAACGAGCAGTTCATTCGCTACTTGAGCTATGGGGGGTATCCGGAGGCGGTGTTTTCCGGAACGATACAGTCCAACGCGGGGCAGTACATCAAGAGCGATATCATCGACAAGGTGCTATTGCGAGATTTGCCGAGCTTGTACGGGATATCCGACATTCAAGAGTTGAACCGCTTATTCACGGTTCTGGCGTATAACACCGGAAATGAAGTCTCTCTCGAAGAGCTTTCGAAGAGTTCGGGGGTTGCCAAGAACACGATCAAACGGTACCTCGAATACCTCGAGGCGGCATTCTTGATCAGGCGAGTCGAGCGAATCGATCAAAGCGCCAAACGCTTCAAACGCGCCATGCGCTTCAAGATCTATTTGACGAACCCATCCATGCGCGCCGCGCTGTTCGGTCACGTGGATTCGGATGCCGAAACGATGGGCAATCTCACCGAGACGGCGATATTCAGCCAGTGGCAGCATAGCGGCAGCGTCGAGCTCTACTACGCGCGCTGGAACACGGGAGAAGTCGATATCGTATGGCTGTCTTCCAGCCACCAGCGGCCCGAGTGGATCGTCGAGGTAAAGTGGAGCGATCGTCCGATGGAAGACCGCTCGCTTTTGCGTCACTGCGTCGAATTCACGCAATTGCACCCTCACATTCAGCGCCCGATCTTAATTACTACAAAGAACGTGGCGGCGGATATCGAGTACAAGGGCGTCGAATTCCGCTTGCTGCCCAGCAGCCTGTACGCGTACACGCTGGGCGCAAACATCCTGAGCTATAAGACCGGGGAGTGAAGTCCATCGCGCGCCCGCCGGCGCGCGACAGTCTCCGTAGCCGCTAGGCGAGCAAATCCCCCGCTTTGACATACGGTCGCCCGAGCGCCTGCGCCACGGCCTCGTGCGTAACCTGTCCTTCGCAGACATTGAGGCCCGCGCGCAGATGCGCGTCCTCGGCCATCGCGCGCCGCCAACCCTTGCTCGCGAGCGCGGTTGCATGCGCCAGCGTTGCATTGGTCAAGGCGAACGTCGACGTGCGAGCCACAGCCCCCGGCATATTGGCGACGCAGTAGTGAATGACGCCGTCGACAAGATAAGTTGGATCGGCGTGCGTGGTCGCATGCGACGTTTCGAAACACCCGCCTTGATCGATGGCCACGTCGACGACGACGGCCCCTTTTTTCATCGTCGAAATCATGTTGCGCGTGACGAGCTTCGGGGCGGTTGCGCCAGGGATCAGCACGGCGCCGATGACGGCATCGGCGCTCGCGACACACCGCTCCAGCGCGTGCGCGCTCGAAAACTGCGTCACGATTCGATTGCCGAAAATCAAGTCGAGTTGGCGCAGGCGGTCGACGTTCGTATCGAGGATCGTCACCCGCGCGCCCATGCCGATCGCCATCTGCAGCGCATTGGTTCCCACGGTGCCGCCGCCGATGATGACGATATGTCCCGGCGCGACGCCCGGCACCCCCGCCAGCAGTAGCCCCATGCCGCCGTGCGGCTTTTCCAGCTGCGCCGCGGCGACTTGAACCGACATGCGGCCCGCCACTTCGCTCATCGGCGCCAATAACGGAAGCCCTCCGCCTGGACCCGTGATCGTTTCGTAGGCGACGCAAACCGCTCCCGACGCAATCAAATCGGCTGCCTGCTCGCGGTCGGGCGCGAGGTGTAGATACGCGTAGAGGATCTGCCCTTTGCGCAGCATCGCTCGCTCGACGGCCTGCGGCTCCTTGACCTTGATGATCATGTCGGCGCGCCCGTAGACGTCTTGTGCGGTGCCGCATATCGTGGCGCCCGCCGCGGTATAGGCATCGTCGGGTAAGCCGACGGCCGCGCCCGCTTCCGTTTGCACGAGCACTTGATGCCCGCGGCTCACTAGCTCGCGCGTGCCGGCGGGGGTGAGCCCTACGCGATATTCCTGGTTTTTGATTTCTTTGGGGACGCCGATCAGCATGATGCACCTCCTCCTTGTACGGAATCGATCGACCCGAGCGCGCGCCCGTACTTATGGTGCGGGCGATGCCGGCCGAGTGGCTTTGGTATGACCGTAGGCTCGCAGGGCATGCTGCGTGGCGACTAGGCAGGCTCGTAGTCCGGCTTATCGTCGGTGAAAGCAGTCCCTACTGGACGAGATACTACGCCGTTGGCGCCCGATCGCGCGCCGAACGCTGCTCGCGCCGCCGTAGGTTCTTGTTAGACTTACGGTTCTAGGAAGACAACGGGGAGCGCGCGTGAGCCTCGATGAATACTACAGGCGGCTAGAGCTGCCGGGCACTGCGTCGCCGGCTGAGGTGAAACGCGCATACCGGCGGCTGAGGGCCAAATACCACCCGGATCGCAACAAGGGCCGCGAAGCTACGGTCGAGCCCGCGTTCAAACGCGTCCAAGAAGCGTTCGAAATACTCGCCGGCGTGCGCCAAGCGCCCGCATCTTCCGCTCGTTCCGGCCCCACGCCCGAGCCTCGACCGCAACCCCGACCGCAAGCATGGGCGAAAGAGCCCGACGCTGCGCCTCGCGAGTCTCGGCATCGCCCGCCGATGCGCGGGGCCAACTGCATGACCGAGCTTTTCGTTCCGCTGGAGATCGCCATCCATGGCGGCGAACTTGAAGCGACGTACGGCGTGCACGGACCTTGCAGCGACTGCCAAGGCCATGCGAGCAGCCGCTGTTCGACGTGCCGCGGCACGCGCATCGCCGCATGCCGAAAAACAGTAAGGATGACGATCGCACCGGGCGCGTGGGACGGACAGCGTCTCGTCGTCGAGGGGGCAGGGCATCCGGGCGCGCACGGCGGTCCCGCGGGCGACGCGACGTTTTCGATCGTGATCGTCTGCAGTTCGGCATTTCGCCGCGAGGGCTTGAACATCGCCTGCGAACTGCAAGTCGATTTCGTGACGGCGATGTTGGGCGGCAGCCTCGATGCCCGCATCCTCGGCCAGACGACGCAGGTAACGATCCCGGCGCATTCCCGGCAAGGCAGTGCGATTCGTTTGCGTGGGCAAGGGCTTTCCGATCGCAACGGCGTAAGAGGCGACCTGACCCTCTACCTCGTTCTCGCCATGCCGGCCGAGGCGGCTCATCTCACGGACGACGACCGCCGCCAGCTGCGCGAAATGTTCGCAGCGGCGCAGGGCCGCGCTAGGCAGGCGGCGGGCGGCGAATCATAGCGGTGGCCGGCAGCGGCGTGCGCGGGCATCGGTGATACGATGCTCGCACTCGATCATGTGCGGAGCGCTTCCATGACATTGCGTTGCACGCCCGTCACCGAGACGGTTCTATGACGTCTCAGCGCGCGACCGGCAGACGCATACACGTTTTCATCAGCGGCGCGTCGGATGTCGACTGGGCGCGACAGACGGCGAGGGAACTCGCGATGCGCCAGGGCATGACCGAAACGAAGGCCGTTGCCTTTGCCACAGCCGTTTCCGAAATCGCTCGCAACATCGTGGTACATGCGGGCAGAGGAAAGATGTCGTTTCGTCCCGTCACCGACGGCAGCCGCAACGGCATCGTCGCCGTCGCGAGCGATGAAGGACCCGGTATCGCCGATATCGAACAGGCCATGCAAGACGGGTATTCGACCAAAGGCAGCCTAGGGTTAGGGCTGTCGGGCGCCAAGCGCTTGGTGGACGAGTTCGATATCGTGTCGGCGCCGGGAGCGGGGGTGACGATTACGCTCACGCAATGGCACGGAAGCAATTCCCTCGATTGACGATCGAAGCCGGGCGCGGACACAGCGCCGGCACGACCGCACGGCGGCCCGCCGCGTGATGGCACGTGCCTCGTTGCGCCGGGCGAGTATCCAATTCAGTGCGCTTCTTTTTCCTCGATGGACGCCAGCGGCAAGACAGCGGTCAGCGCGAATCCTGCTCCAGGCTGTGTGCTGATGCGGACCTCGCCGCCGAGCAACGCGGCTCGCTCGCGCATGCCGAGCAGCCCGAACGAGTGCCGGCCTTTCGGTCCGTTGTGCGCTGCGCCGCGGCCGTTGTCGACGATGCGCACGATGCAATGCGGGTCCGCGCGCGCGATATCGACCACGACTTCCGTCGCCCCCGAATGGCGCGCGACGTTCGTCAGTGCTTCCTGCACCATCCGGAAGATATCGATCCTGCACTTGCGGTTGAATTCGATCGCGGTGGGATCGAGGTGGCGCACGACGCGAATGCGGTAGCGGGCGGCGAACTCGTCGATCAAGACATCGATCGCGGGGATCAAGCCGAGATCGTCGAGCATGACCGGGTGCAAATCGGCGGCGATATGTCGGACCGATTGAACGAGCTCGTCGATCATCGCGTAAATGCCCTTTAGCGAGTCGTGCGACACCGTTGCGAGCGCATTGCCGTTCGGCTCCAACAGCGAGGTCGCCATCTTGAGCGCCGTCAATTGCTGCCCCAAGTCGTCGTGCAGTTCGCGAGCGATCCGGGCTTTTTCTTCTTCTCTGACTTGCTGGATGTGCGCGGACAAGCGCCGCATCTCTTCGCGCGAGGCGCGCAGCGCTTCTTCGTCGCGTTTGCGGTCGGTAATATCCAAGATCCAGCCGACCATCCGATAGGCTACGCCGGCTTCATTCCAGAGCGCCTGGCCACGCGAGTGAACCCAGCAGAATTCGCCCGTTTTCGTGCGGACGCGGTATTCCACGTCGTAAGGCGTGCGTGCTTCCACATGCGATTTCAACGACTGCGCCACGCGCTCGGCGTCGTCCGCGTGAATCGCACCGAAATGAGCCTGGCGCACGTTGGGCAGCTCGCCGTCCTGGTAGCCCATGATCCGCTTGAAGTGCGGCGAGAAGTAGATTTCGTCGGTTTGCGGATTCCAGTCCCATAGACCGGCCGTAGCGCCGCTGACGGCAAGCTGGAAACGCTCTTCGCTGGCGGTCAAGGCGGCGCGATAGCCTTCGATCGACAGCTCGAACGGCGCAAGCAGTTCGTTGAAGAAGGCGGTCGCGGCTTCCATGCGCCGAGGCTGCTGCGCCGGCGGCCCCGACAGCACGAGCGCATCGAGCGCGGCGCGGTGAAGCGCGGCCATGTCGAGCAAGCCATGTTTGTTCATCATCGCGCGGCGGCCGAGCTCATAGGCATGCGCGAGCCCGGCTTCGCCTTCGTTTTCCATATACGCGCGAAGCCCGGACAGGTACTCGGCGCGCAATGCATCGAGTGGCGTCGTCATGACCGGACCCCGAGGTAGCGCGCAACCAAGACGTGAGCGTCGTCGTTCCCTTTCGAATACCGGACAAGGATCGACTCCGCGATCTCCTGAGCGGTGAACTGGGTCACGATGCCCGAACTGAAAGTGCTGCGGATGCCGTCCGTCGCCATCACCAGCAAATCGCCGGCGGACACGGCATGACGTTCGGCGCGCAGCGTCGGCAACCGATAGCCGACCACCCCGCCGCGAGTCGAAATCGCTTCGTTGCGCGATTGCCGGTTTGCCGCGCCGCGCATCAATACACCGTCGACGTTGCCCACACCCGTCCACGTCATCGATGCATCGTTCGCGTCGAACCAAGCGACGGTCATCACCGCGCCGCGTGTTTTGTGCAAAGCCTGATGGCACTTCTGCACGAGCTCGACCACCGATGGGCCTGCTTGCGCTTCGATCACCGGGACGGCCTCGCGCACCGCTTGCGCGGCTTCGAAGCCATGACCGAGCCCATCGAGGAGCGCAACGAGCGCGCCATCGTCGCGTTCGACGACGGCATGCATATCGCCCGACGGCTCTACCAGCGCGCGGCCGGCCCAGCCCCATTCGATCACGGAACTTCCGGGCGCGTCGGCTGCCGTCATCGCAGCCACCTCGTCATTCGAACGGTAGTGCCTTTGCCGACCGTGGACGTCAATTCGAACTCGTCCATGATGCGCTTCGTCCCGGGTAGTCCCACGCCGAGGCTCTTGGCCGTCGAATAGCCGTCGCGCATGGCGAGCTCGATGTCGGCGATGCCGGGACCCTCGTCTTCCGCGATGATTAGGACACCTACGCGTACGCCATCATCCACGCGGCGCATCGTGACTTCGCCGCGGCGCGCGTAGCTTACGATGTTTCGCGCGATTTCGGAGATCGCCAGCGCGATGATCGTGCGGTCCGTGTTCGAAAACCCCGTCTCTGCAGCTAGCTCGCGGCCCTTTTGACGAGCGATGACGACGTCGTCCTCCCGCTCGATCGGCACTTTGATCTCACCCTCCATGACCTAGGCCCCGGCTGATGGTCTTGCGCAGGTGGTCGAGGCCCTCTTCGAGATCGAGCGCCGTCGCGACGTCGTCGAACGCCAATCCTAGCTGCACCATCGCGAACGCGACTTCCGGCTGAATGCCGACGACGACCGTCGTCGCGCCACGTAGCTTCCCGACGTAGGCGATGCCGCGCAGCGTCCGCGTGGCGAACGAATCCAGTACGTCGAGCGCGGTCACGTCGATGACGACGCCCTTGGTTCGGTACTTGCCGATCTTATCGGCGAAGTCCTCGCGCAATTGAACGAGGTCTTGATCGGAGAGCGCCGACTGAATCGAGGCGATCAGCACGTCGCCTTGCTTGAGGATAGGGACGGACACGGTGTCAGCTCACTCCGTTGATGCGGTCATCCAGCGGCTCGCCTTGCGTGACGCGGTAGCCGAGGTTGCGCTCGGCCACTTCGATGCCGCCTTGGAGATCGCTGACGGTGTCGAGCCCGCCCAGTTCGATGCCGAGCGAGACGAGCGACTGGGCGACCGGCGCGGAAATGCCGGTCACGAGCACCTTCGCGCCCATGAGGCGCGCCGCCGTCACGGTTTGAAGGATATGATTTGCGACCCGCGAATCGATCGTCGCGACGCCGGTGACGTCCATCACGACCATCCTCGCGCGATTCGCTCGTATGGCTTCGAGCAAGCTTTCGGTGATGAGACGTGCGCGATGCGTATCGATGACGCCGATGATCGGCAGGAGCAGCAGACGGTCGCGCAACTGAAGGACGGGCGTCGAAAGTTCGCGGATCGCTTCCTGCTGTTGGCGAATCACCCGTTCGCGCTGCGAAACGAGGACATCGACGATGAGTCCGATGTCGAAGAACGCCACCTTCTCCAACGACATGAAGCCCTCGAAGGCCTGTGCGGGAGAAGGCTCCCCATGCTCCATGACCTGGGTCCCGATATGCCTGAGCAGGTTCAGGAACGCGCCGAGAAAAACGCGTGCGTCGAGGCCCGCCGCGGAATAGAGCAAGCCGAGCTCGATGCGCTGCTCGACGTATTTCATGCCGTAGTCGCCCGATACGAGACCGGCCAGATGCTCGAGCTTCATGCGCTTGGCTTTTTCGTACAGCGCGCGGTTCTCCAGCAGCGGACGTGCTTCCTCGAGTGCTGCCAGATGCTCGAAGAAAGCGGCGCAATAGTCGTCGATCCGCCGCAGCACGATGTCTTTGATGGCGGCTATCCGCGCCATGTCGGCCGGTGCGAGGCCTACGATTTGCTTGCGGCGCTCGACCGCGCCGCTGTTCAACCCCATTTGATGCATCACCGCCAGCGACTCGCGCTGCTCAAACTGGTCTGCCATTCGCGCCTCCTCGGTATTATCTCCGGGGTCGAGTTCGACCGACACCGGACATCGGTTGCGGGGATACGACACAGCAGCCCGGCGTTGGTCAGCGTGTCGACAGTTCATCGCGACCCGCTCGGGCGCGGCGCCGCATTCGCGTTACGTTTCCTTCGTTCGTTGATCGCGGCTATGACTGTGGCTTCGTGACGATGTTGTATCGAACCGCGCTCAGGGCATCGGTCCGGTCTCTCGGAATGTATGAAGTATAGCTAGCGTGGCTAAACTGGCAAGGTTCATGCATGTTGGGTTTCATCGACGCCGAGCCGGCGGGCGTCCCGTCGACTGGCGTACGACGAGTTCCGGTGATCTCACCAGGTAGAGTTCCTGTGCCGGGGTTCCGCCGTCGACCATGTCGAGCGTCAATGCCACCGAGCGCGCGGCGATCTCGGCCGTGGGCAAGCGCACCGTTGTCAACGCGGGCCGGAACTGATGCGCAAGCTCGATGTCCGTCAGTCCGATCACGGAAAGATCGTCGGGGACGCGCTTGCCCAAATCGGCGGCCGCTTGCATAGCGCCGATCGCCATCAGATCGTTGGTTGCAAAGATCGCCGTCAAGCCGCGCTTTTCGAGTAAGAGCCCCATAGCCGCTTCATAGCCGCTTTCGATCGAGTCGTGCGCGTGCACGATGGTTAGCGACTTCTCCGTGTGTCCGTGGGCGGCGAGGGACGCCGCGAAACCGTCGAAACGAATCGTTTGCGGACCGCCCGAGCCCGCGCCTACGAGCGCGCCGAATTTCCGATGGCCCAGTTCCGACAGATGTGTCGCTGCGAGCGCGCCCGCTGCGGCGAAGTCGATCGTCACGCAAGGCAGCGCGCGAGAGGCTTGGACGTGCTCCCACATGCACAGCACGACGGCCACGCCTTTGCCTGCGATCTCCGTCAATTCGCGTTCCCGCAAATCGGTATTCATGACGATGATGCCCGACGCGAGCGATCCGGCGATTTGATCCAGATAAGCGCGCGTGATGGCGGGGTCGTCGTCGGTGTTGCAAACGAGCAGGAAGTATCCGCGCTTGCGTGCTTCCCGTTCGGCCGCGAGTACGAATTCCGGGTAGAACGGATTGGCGATGTTCGAGAGCATCAGCGCGAGTGTCGATGTTCGTCCTCTGGCCAGCGCGCGAGCCGTCAAGTTCGGCCGATAGCCGAGCTCGCGAATCGCGGCCATCACGCGCTCCACGGTTTCAGGCTTCACCTTCTGCGGATTGCGTAAGACATTCGACACAGTCGCGCCGGTCACGCGCGCGCGTCGCGCGACTTCGGCAAGCGTTACCACGAGTGACTCCCTCCGGATACGAATGAACCCTAATCGGCCGCGCGCGGGATCGCGTTCGGCAACGCATGTTGTTCACATGCTGGGATGGTTGTCCAAAAGTTGCACAGCCGAGATCGATTGAGCTACGTTCTGTGCATAACGACAGCGTGCTTTGGAGACGACATGGTACGAGGATTGGAGCCTTTTGAGGCACAAAAATTTAAGCGCTTAAATTCTGCGCCCACTTTCGCGGATCTTCGACAAGGGAGCGCCTGATGTCGGCTATTTCACTGCGCCAAGTTTCAAAGCAGTATGAGCAACACGCCCCGGTGCTGCGCGAGGTCAACCTTGAGATCGCGCAGCACGAGTTTTGCGTTTTTCTCGGGCCCTCGGGCTGCGGTAAGTCGACGTTGCTGCGCATCATCGCGGGCCTTGAAGACATGACGACGGGCGAGCTTCGCATCGACGATGAGCGAATGAACGACACGCCGCCTGCCGAGCGCGGCGTGTCGATGGTCTTTCAAAGCTATGCGCTGTTTCCGCACATGTCGGTGTTCGACAACATGGCGTTCGGGCTGCGGATCGCCGGTGCGCCGAAAGAGGAGATACGGCGCCGCGTGACCGAGGCGGCGCGTGTCCTTCAACTCGATGCATTGCTCGAGCGCAAGCCGAAGCAGCTGTCGGGCGGCCAGCGCCAGCGGGTGGCGATCGGCCGGGCGATCGTGCGCGAGCCGAAGGTGTTTCTCTTCGACGAGCCGCTTTCCAACCTCGACGCGGCGTTGCGCGGGCAAACGCGCATTGAGATCGCGCGGCTGCATGGGCGCTTTCGTGAAGCGAGCTCGGTCTACGTGACGCACGATCAAGTGGAGGCGATGACGCTCGCCGACAAGATCGTGCTGCTGCGCTCGGGAGAAGACGTCGCACGGCTGGGCAGCATCGCGCAGACCGGCGCGCCGCTCGATCTCTATCATCGGCCGGCCAGTCTTTTCGTGGCGGGATTCATCGGCTCGCCGCGCATGAACTTTCTTCCCGCGACGATCGTATCGGTCGACGACAGCCGCATCGTCGTGCGCCTGAACGACACCAACGAGCAATTGGCGTTGGCGGGCGCCGCATCTCGGCAGCGTCTGGGCAACGGCGAACGGGTGACGCTGGGCATTCGCCCCGAGCATCTGACGGCCTCGCCCTCGCCCTCGCCTGAGCGCGCCCCGGCGTCAGGCGGTTGCTCGATCGTGCGCACGGTGCAACTCGTCGAGCAATTGGGCGAGGCCGCCTACGTTCATCTCGATCAACCGGGTGGCGCGCCGCTGTTGGCGAAGGCGCAAGGCACGTCGCCGCTGCGGCCCGGCGAGCGCCAGGCATTCCATCTCGCGAGCGACGCCTGGCACTTGTTCGACGAACGCGGCGCGGCCGTCGCGCTCGAGCGCGCTGTCCTTGCGGCGGCGTAAGGACTCGATGCGGTCGATCTGCTTGAAATCGTAAGCAATACCGATGCAACACCGAAGCGATAGGGCAGCAATATCTTCGCTGTACTTGAGTCGCACCAAAGACAATCGAAAGGAGACAGAAATGAAACTGCACGTCCGTCCGTTAGCACTGGCATGCGTGGCATGCGCGACGATCGCCGCGGTGTCGCCTGTGCTGGCCGGCACCTTGAACGTCACCGTTTCGGCGCGCGGCAACCAGCGCGCCACCTGGCAAAACGCGTTCGATCAGTTCAAGAAGGCCAACCCCGATGTCGACCTGAAGGTCAGCTATGTCGGCGAAGAAGCGTACAAGGTACAGATGTCGGGCTGGCTGGCCACCGATCCGCCCGACATGCTGAGCTGGCATAACGGCGAGCGGATGGTGTACTTCGCCCAGCGTGGCCTGCTCGAAGACCTGACGAACGATTGGCAAAAGAACGGCTGGAACCAAACGTATGCTTCGGTGAAGCAGTCGTCGACGTACGCGGGCAAACAATACAGTTTGCCGCTAGGCTATGACGCGTACGGGTTCTTTTATCGCAAGGACCTTTTCAAGCAGGCCGGCATCACGAGCGAGCCCACGACCTGGGCGCAGTTCTTGGACGATTGCAAGAAACTTAAAGCCGCCGGCATCGCGCCGATCGCCGTACCTGCGCGCGATGCATGGACGCTCGCCGCTTGGTTCGACTATCTCGATCTACGCGTGAACGGCTATGCGTTCCATCAGAAGCTCATGGCCGGCGACATCGCTTACACCGATCCGCGAGTCAAGCACGTGTACGAAACGTGGAAAACGCTCATCGACGACAAGTACTTCATCGACAACGCGCTTTCCTACGACGTCGATTCGACTTCCCCGCTGCTCGTCAACGGCAAAGCCGCGATGCTGCTGATGGGGACGTTCTTCTCCGCCGGCTTGCCGACCGCCACGCGCAACGAGATGGGCTATTTCCGCTTCCCGATCATCGATGCGTCCGTGCCTGTCGCCGAAGACGGCCCCGTCAATGTTTTGATCATGCCGGCCAAGGCTAAGAACAAGGCGGATGCGAGACGCCTGCTCGCATTCATGGGGCAGCCGCAGATCAACGGCGAACTGGCGATGGGCTGGGGGCAATTGCCGTCGAACAACAAGGCGCCGGAGCCGCAAGACCCGATTTCGAAGGTCGGCTTTCAAACGCTCGCCGGCACGACGGGCGGCATCGCGCAGTTCTACGACCGCGACATGACCAAGGAGATGGCCGACGAAGGCATGAAGGCCATGCAGCAATTCTTTTCCGATCCCACGCAACTGGATTCGATCCTGCAGCGTTTAGAAGCGACCCGCAAGCGCATCTACAAGAAGTAAGCCGCGACGCGCCGCAGGCGTGGGGCGATGCCGTAGAGGCTCCGGATCGTATCGATTCATTTCGGATCGATGAGATCGATCGGATCGTTTCAGCTCGCCCCGCCTATTTTTGCCGGAGTACCCGTTCATGTCGATTTCCGTTACCGAAAGTACGTTGGGGCGCCCTTCCCGCGCCGCGGTCACGCGGCCGACGCCGTTGGCGCGGCGTCGTACGAGAGCCGCGCTGCTTTTCCTGTTGCCGGGGCTCGCGCTCTTTACCGTCTTCGTCATCTATCCGATCGTCAGCAGCATCTGGCTCAGTTTTCATCATTGGGACGGGATGACGGCGAAGACGTTCGCCGGTCTCGACAATTATCGCGAGCTCCTTGCCTCCGATACGTTCTACGTCGCGTTGAAAAACAACATGCTGTGGCTCGCGCTGTTTCTGCTAGCGCCGCCCGCCGGGCTGGCGCTCGCGCTGTATTTGAATCAGAACGTCTTCGGCATTCGCCTCGTGAAGTCGCTGTTTTTCGCGCCGTTCGTATTGCCCGGCGTCGTGGTGGGGCTCGTGTTTTCCTGGTTCTACGATCCGACGTTCGGGCTATTGAAGCTCATCGTCGGCCACGGCATTCCTGTACTCGGCGATCCGCATTACGTGACCTACGGCATCATCTTCGCGGCGCTGTGGCCGCAGATTCCGTTTTGCATGATCTTGTACTTGACGGGACTCACGGGCATCAACCCGGAGATCATAGAAGCCGCCCGCATGGAAGGCGCGCGCGGGTTCGCGCTGCTCTGGCACGTGATCTTGCCGCAACTGCGGCCCGCCACGTTCATGGCGGTGGTGTTGACCGTCATCGGCGCGCTGCGCAGCTTCGACCTCATTTCGGTGATGAGCGGCGGCGGCCCGTTCGACAGCTCGACCGTGCTCGCCTATTTCATGTACGACCAAGCGATCAAGTATTACCGCGAGGGATACTCGGCGGCCATCGCCGTCGTCCTATTCGCGATCATGCTCGTCTATATCGTCTGGCAGTTGCGCCGCCTCGTGCGCACCGATTCGTAAGGGGTCCTCCATGTATCCGATGCCCGTTCAGCGCTGGCGCCCGTTGCCTCGGCTCGCCTACCGTTTGTCGCTGCCCATCGCGCTCTTGCTTTGGCTCGTGCCGTTGCTTGCCGTGCTCGTCACCTCCGTGCGCTCCTCCGAGGAGCTGTTGTCCGGCGACTACTGGGGATGGCCCAAGCATTTCGCGCTGCTCGAAAACTACGGCACGGCGCTGACGCAAACGCCGATGCTTCACTACTTTGGGAACAGTTGCCTGATTACGCTGCCGGCTGTAGCGGTATCGATCTTTCTCGCGTCGATGGCGGGCCATGCGCTAGCGAACTACCGGTTTCGCGGGAATGCGGCGCTGCTCGGTTTGTTCGTTGCAGGCAACTTCGTTCCGATACAAATTCTGATGATTCCGGTGCGCGAGCTGATGGCAGGCCTCGGTCTGTATAACACCGTATGGGCGCTCATCGTTTTCCATGCGGCTTTTCAAACCGGCTTTTGCACGCTGTTTCTGCGCAACTTCATTCGTGAGCTGCCGTACGAACTGATCGAGGCCGCGCGCATCGAAGGCGCCAGCGAGTGGGCGATCTATTGGCGCGTCGTTTTGCCGCTCGTACGGCCGGCGTTGGCGGCGCTCGCCATTCTCGTCTTCACGTTCGTCTGGAACGACTATTTCTGGGCGCTGTGCCTCACGCAAGGCGACGACGCGGCGCCGATCACCGTGGGCGTGGCGGCGCTAAAAGGGCAGTGGACCACGGCATGGAATCTCGTCTCGGCCGGATCGGTGCTGGCCGCGTTGCCGTCCGTCGCGATGTTCTTCGCGATGCAGAAGCACTTCGTCGCCGGGCTGACGTTCGGTGCGACGAAGGGGTGACAGGGAGCAAGATCCGGATTCGCATTCGTGCGCTTGCGCACGGGTGCATGTGATGTCTGAGCCGCCGCTGACGGACTGGCGGCGTCAATCGAAATAAGGACACTCTTCAATGCAGCTCGGCGTTTGTTACTACCCGGAACACTGGCCGGAAGGCCAGTGGGAGACCGATGCGACGCGCATGGCGGCGATGGGCATCGCGCGCGTGCGAATCGCCGAATTCGCTTGGTCGCGCATGGAGCCGGAACCCGGCCGCTACGAATGGCGGTGGCTGGACGACGCGATCGCCACGTTGGCGCGTCATGGCCTGAAGGTCGTCATCGGCACGCCGACGGCCTCGCCCCCGAAGTGGCTCGTCGATCGTCATCCCGACATGCTTCCGGTCGCGCGAGACGGCAGCGTCATGCAGTTCGGCTCGCGACGGCATTACGACATTTCCAGCGCCGTTTATCGCGCGCATTGCGTGCGCATCGTCGAGGAAATGGCGCGCCGGTACGGCGAGCATCCGGCCGTCGTGGCATGGCAGACGGACAACGAATTCGGTTGCCACAATACGTTGCCTAGCTACACGCAGGCGGCATTACTTCGTTTTCGGGGCTGGCTCGCGGCGCGATACGAAACCGTCGCCGCCCTCAATGCGTCGTGGGGCAACGTTTTTTGGAGCTTGGAATACCGCAGCTTCGACGAGATCGAGCTGCCGTATCGCACGCCGACCGACGCGAACCCCGCGCACGTGCTCGACTTTAGGCGCTTTCAGTCGGACGAGGTGGCGAGCTTCCATGCGTTGCAGGCCAATGTGATTCGTCGCTATGCGCCCGGGCGCGATCTGCTTCATAACTTCATGGGGTTCTACACGACGTTCGACCACTACGCGTTTGCGAAGCGTGGCCTCGATGTCGCCGCCTGGGACAGCTACCCCGTGCCGAGAACGGAAGTGCTGCCGTTGCCCGAAGAGGACAAGCACCGCTGGGCGCGTACCGGCCACCCGGACATCTCCGCCTTCAGTCACGACCTTTATCGCGGGGTCGGCAACGGACGCTTGTGGGTGATGGAGCAGCAGGCCGGCCCCGTGAACTGGGCGCCTTACAATCCGATTCCCGCCCCGGGCGTGGTGCGGCTATGGACGTGGGAAGCATTTGCACACGGGGCTGAACTCGTGTCGTACTTCCGCTGGCGGCAATGTCCGTTCGCGCAAGAGCAGATGCATTCCGGCCTTCACGCGCCCGACGACACACCATCTCCCGGGGGGCGGGAAGCCTCGCAAGTCGGCGAGGAACTGCGCGGCTTCGGCGTGCCGGCCGAGCGCATGCGATGCAAGCGCGCCGACGTGGCGTTGCTCTTCGACTACGAAGCCGATTGGGTGATCGAAACGCAGCGCCACGGCGCCGATTTCGATTATCAGCATTGGACGTTCGAGTGGTACAGCGTGCTGCGCGAGCTCGGGCTCGACATCGATATCGTATCGGCGCGCGCCGACGTCGACGGCTATCGGCTCGTCGTTGCGCCTACGCTGCCGATTTTGCCGGCAACCGTCGTCGATCAGATCGAACGCGGCTCGAGTCACTGGCTCTTCGGTCCGCGCACCGGTTCGAAATCCGAGACGTTTGCGATCGCCCCGCCGCTGCCGCCCGGCGAGCTTCAGCGTGTGCTGCCGGTGCGCGTCGTCGAAGTGGAGTCGCTGCGTCCGTCGATTCGGCCTGGCGTGCGTTTCGATGACGTGAGCGGATCGGCATCGACATGGCGCGATCATGTGCTGCCCGAGCCGGAAACGGAAGTCGTCGCGCGCTTCGACGACGGCTTGCCCGCGTTGCTGCGACGGGAACGCGTGACCTATATGGCGGCTTGCTTCGATCGCGCGCTGTTGCGAAGCGTCATGGCGAGCTGCTTGGCTGCGGCCGGTATCGAGACGTCGCCTGCGCCTGAAGGCTTGAGGCTGCGCAAGCGAGGGTCGGTGCGTTTCGCCATCAACTATGGCGACCGCGCGTATTCCGTACCCGCCCCTGCCGATGCGAAATTCGTCTTGGGCGGGCCGATCGTCGGCGCCGTCGACGTCGCCGCTTGGATCGAAGACGAAGAAAGCTGATTCGTGTATACGCGCTTCCTAGGGCTGCTAAAGATACCGCACTTCGTGCCGCTTGCACTGGCCACGTTGATGCTCGGCGTCGCGCTTTCGTTTACCGCGCCGTATTTGTCGCTGTTCGGGATCGAGCAGGCGGCCATGTCGCCGCTGCGGCTCGGCGCCTTCATGACGCTCGTATCGGCAAGCGGGGTATTTGCCAGCACGGCGGTTGGACGCTGGTCGGATCGCACTGAACGCCACGGCCCGTTGCTGATCGCGTCGCTCTTCGTCGCCGCGCTCGGCTATGCCAGCCTCGCGTTTTTGCGCGGCTACGCCGAGTTGATGATCGTGGGCGCGGCGTTGCTCGGACCGGGCGCGGCGTCGCTGTCGCAGATATTTTCGTTCGGGCGAGCCGTACTGCGAATCGACGATCCCGCTCAGCATGAATTCGCATCGGCGGCGTTGCGCACATTGCTTTCTGTCGCGTGGGTATTCGGCCCCGCGGTCGGGGCGCTGATCTTGGCTCAGGCCGGGTTCACCGGGCTATTCGTTTTTGCGGCGGCCAGCTTTGCCGCCAGTGCCGTGATAGCGGCGCGGATGAACGAAACGAAAGCCGGGGTGAATTTGCGGCGACGCAGCGGGGCGTGCGATGAGGTTGTGCTTTCCGTTCGGTCGCGTGGAAAAACAGGTCTTGTTTTCGATGCGAAGCCGGATCCAGGGCGCCCCGTCTGTTCGCGAAAGGCGATTGCACGTTTGCTCTTGGCGTTGACGCTGACCGGCCTGGCGGCAAACGCCACCATGATCTTGTTGCCGCTGTACATGATCCATGAACTGCACGGCACGCGACTGACCGTGTCGGCCGCGCTCGGTACCGGCGCATTCCTCGAAATTCCGATGATGCTGTGGCTCGGCGCCCGGTCGTCCAACTTACGTAAACCGGTATGGCTCACGGCTTCGGCCGTAGTCCATGCGGTGTATTTCCTTGCGCTCACATTGGTAAGCGAGCCGCTTGCGATCGTGCCGCTTCAGATGTTGCCGGCAACGGTGGTGGCGGTGACGTCTTGCCTCGGCATGACGTACGTGCAGGATCTTATGCCGGGCGAGACGGGGCTCGCAACGGCGCACTTCTTCAATGCATCTCGTGTCGGATCGATTCTTTCCGGCGTGCTGTCGGGAACGATCGTCGCGGCTTTCGGGTATCGCGCGGCGTTCATGGCGTGTGCGGTGCTCGCCGTCTTCGCGTTCGGGCTTTTGTTGCCGCCTTTGCGAGAACGCCGCACCGCATGAAGGCAGCGCGCGTGCCGGCCTCACGTAGCGGGCCCTTGCGACGAGACGACATCGGTCGTGAGTTGACTGGGCGACACATTGAGGATACGCATGGTTCGCTCGGCAATATCGGCGAACGCGGGGCCCGAGACTGCGCCGCCGAAGTGCGAGCCCTTGCTCGGCCGGTCGATCGATACCGCGACGATCGCGCGCGGCGCTCGCGCCGGCACGATGCCTACGAACGATGCGCGATACTGACTGTGGTCGTAGCCGTGCTTCGTCCAGCGGTAGGCGGTGCCGGTCTTGCCTGCGACCGTGTAGCCCACGACTTTCGCCTGCGGCGCCGTGCCGTCCTTCGATACCACGCTCTCCAGCATCGCGCGCACCTCGCGCGCCACGCGGGCGGAATAGATGCGCCGGCCTTTCACGGGCGCTGCGTCGTGCACGTGAATCGTCGCGGGAACGAATACGCCATCGTTCGCGAAGATGGTATAGACCTGCGCGAGTTGCAGCAGCGAGGCAGACAGTCCGTAGCCGTATGACATCGTCGCTTGTTCGATACGCCGCCAGTGACGATACGGGCGCAGGTTCCCCGCCGCGGCGCCAGGCAGCCCGGCAGCGGGGGCGCGCCCAAGCCCCACCGCGTGAAAATTGCGCCACATGTCGCGCGGCGTCAGTTGCAGCGCAATCTTCGTCGTGCCGATGTTGCTCGACTTTTGGATCACTTGAGAAACGGTGAGCACGCCGAAGTCCGCATCGTCGTGAATCACGGCGCCGTCGAGCCGCATGCGTCCGCCGTCCGTGGACACGAGCGAATCGGGCGCGACGATGCGGCGCTGAAGCGCCAGCGCGATCGTCAGCGGCTTGAGCACGGAGCCCGGCTCGAATACGTCGGTCACGGCGCGATTTCGGATCTGCACACCATAGCGCGCGGCGCGCCGGTTCGGGTCGTAGGTCGGCCAGTTCGCCATCGCGAGGATTTCGCCTGTGTGCGCATCGAGCACGACGGCCGAGCCCGCTTTCGCACCGGTGCGTAGCACCGCGTCGCGCACGGCCTTGAAGGCCGCAAATTGGATCGACCGATCGATTGAAAGGCGAATGTCCTGGCCCCGCCTGGGCGGCACGAAATGCAGCGTATCGATCACTTCGCCGCGCGCGTTGCGCAGCACGCGCCGATTGCCGTCGGTGCCCGTGAGGATTCGGTCGTCGACGCGTTCGACGCCCTCCTGTCCCTTGCCGTCTACGCCCGCAAAGCCCGTTACCTGTGCGGCGACGGATCCCTCCGGATAGAATCGGCGATAGTCGCGCTCCGCATAAAGCCCCGGTACGTCAAGTTGCATGGCCGCTTTCGCTGTGTCGAGCGGTACCTGTCGCTTCAGATAGGCGAAGGCGCGATGATCGCGATAGGCGTCCTCGATACGGCGCCGATCGATATGGAGCAGGGCGGCCACGGAGGCGAGCTTGCTGTCCGGGACATTCGGCACATCGCGTGCGTCGACCCATAACGTACGTGTCGGCAGACTCATCGCGAGAATGTTGCCGTTGCGATCGAGAATGCGCCCGCGCGCCGCATGCACCGTAAAATCGCGGACCTGGCGAATATCGCCCTGCCGCTGGTAGAAGCCGTCGTCGATGCATTGCACCCAGAAGGCGCGTGCGATCAGTGTGAGGAAGGCTAGGCCTAGCGCGCCGCCCAGCAGCGACGATCTCGACCGAAGCCGCAGGTATGCGCTGTCGCCCAGCACTTCCGACTGCCTGAGGCCGTGCGTGCGGCGCGGCGCGGTCATGACTGCGGGACGGCCTGCACCGCGTCCGCTCCCTCACTATCGCCGGACTGCAGGCAATCGCGCACCATGGCCCCGTAAAGCGGGTCGGCGTGGCGCCGCCGGAAGTATTCGACGCGGGTTTGCCGGCCGTCGCGAACGACGCGCAAGCCGATCGGCGCTCCCCTGAACACCGATTCGGCACGCAGCGTGATCGTTCCGTCGCGTTCCCCGCGATGCAAACGCCGGGCGCCCTGTTTCCAGCGATGCGCGACACACCCTGCGACCTGCGACGCAGGAATATCCGCGCGTGCCGTAAAGACGGGCGACAACGAGAAGACGCTTTCTCGGCGGGAACAGGCGACGAGCAGGATGCAGAGCGCCACTGCAAGTGCCATGTGCCAACCGGTCATTAGTGTTCTCCCGACGTAGTGCGGCCAAATCTCGATGCCACCGATGAAACTGCGTCACAGTGTGACATAAAAGTCCGTCCCTTCGAACCCGCACGGCGGCGGCGTGCCGGGTCCGCGTGTAGCTGCCTACCAATGGCGGCGCTGCAGCAGCCAGCGCCGCAGATCGATAGCGTCCCGAAAATGTGCTCGAGGCGTTGGGTCGCCTAGCAGCACGATCAGCATCATGTGTCCGTGAACGGGTGTCATGACAATGAGGCAGTGCCCCGCTTCGTTGGTGAAGCCTGTCTTTTGCAGCGCAACGTTCCAACTCGCAGCGCGAACGAGCGGATCCGTATTGTGGTACATCAGCGGCCCCGCACCGCCGAGCACGAGCTTGCCGTGCGACGTCGAATACAGGCGAATCTGCCGGTATCGATAAGCGGCGCGCGCGAGTCGTGTCAGGTCGCGCGCGGTCGAAATGTTGCGCGGCGACAGCCCGGTCGGGTCGACGAAGTGGCTATGCCGCATGTGCAGACGCTTTGCCTTGCGATTCATCGCGCGCACGAACCCGGCGCGCCCGCCCGGATAGTCGCGGCTCAGCGCGAATGCGGCGCGATTCTCCGACGACATCAGCGCGATGTGCAGCATCGTTCGCCTGAGCAACAGCGAGCCGACCGGCAGTCGCGAGCGCGACCATTTCAGCCGGTCCACGTCGGCATCGGTAATGTGCGCCGGCTTGATGAGCGAGCGCTTGGAGTCGATGACGACGATTGCGGTCAGCAGTTTGGTGAGCGACGCGATGGGCAAACGTTGATCGGCGTGCTTGGCGTAGAGCGTACGCCCAGTTGCGAGATCGACGACCATCGCTGCGCGCGCGAGCACCGCGGGCCGCGGCCGATGCGTCCGGACGTGTGCGCGCTGGCGCGCCAGCGCCTGACCGGTGAACGAGCACATCAGAACGAACACGACTACCCAGGTTCGCATCGTTCCGGTGCTCAAGACAGCGCGAAGAGCCGGTTGCACTGCTGCACGGAATGCATGCTTGCAAAGGCGATGAAGGCTGAATCGGTGGTGGAAGCGAGAACAGCTTTGCCGATGCGCGTCGTGGGCTCGACGGGTGCGGGAAGTGCCATGGTCGACGATGAGGATAAACGGTAAGCGAAGCGGCGACGCGCTCGGGCGCACGTCACGTTAGGTCGCGCGCCGCGGAGTCGGTCTGAAGAAGAGGCTTACCGTAGAGAGCGAGGCTTAAATGAAACTTAAAATCGCCTCGACAAGCAGGGAGTAAATGACCGAGCAAAACGGAAGTCGCCGAGCGGCGAAGGCGGAACGTACCGCAGCTTGCCGAACGAGAAACCGCGATGTCTCGAGGCGCACGCCGAAGCGTGGACGCGCGGGCCGAGGAAGGCCGCTATGAGGTCAAGTGTAAACACGCGGCGTATTCCATTTGGCCCGGTTGCAGACGCCGCACAATGGCCGTAGGTTCAGAAGGGAATTCCGGCAGGCATTTTCCAGTTCCTGCATCCCGCCGGGGGCGCGCCACAACAAACTCAGAAACGCATTGCCGGCCTCGGAAGTCGTGTGCCGGTTGAACCTGCTTGGTGCTGCGAGCGGTCCGACATATCTGGGTCCTCGAACCAGTACGGCTAGTCTGCCCTTGGCAAGTTTCGGATTGCCGGGGCCTCCTGTTGCGTCGTCGCCGCCAGCGAGGTGATTTGCTCGCACGGCCGCGCCTAGCGGACCCTTCGGTCCACTCACGGTAAGGTCGAGACTGCGAAAGACCTTGAGAATCGGAGGCACAGCGCTGCCGTCTTGCGGGTGAAGGTGGTCGATTTGCAACTGCTCGAGCGGTAGGCACAAGCCACATCCAGCGCAGGGGGCAGAGTCCAACGCCTTCGGCGTTCCACCAGGGTGCCCTGTGACTACGTGAATGAAATTGCGTTGCCCGGCGCCGTAAAAGCTGCGCCATTCTTGATCGTTGATGACGTTGCGATGGGTGCCGACACCTTGATTGAGGTGGTCGATGCGAGCAGCATGGGCATCGATGGCGTCGCGGGAAATGACGAGATCGAAACCTTCGAAGATCCCATGGGGCTCCAACACGTAATCTCTCCCGTCAGCGACGAATCGCGCTCCCGAGATCGCAATGCGCTTGAAGGTGTTTACGCTCGAATGGAAAAAAGTGTTGACTGTCGCGGCTAGCGTCATTTTGTTCCCCGGCTCGTATTGTTTTCGGCGAGCGGGCTAACGCCGCTCCTGGTCTCCTTCGGCGGTTAGTGTAGGGCACTGGACAACGAACGGCAAACCGCGTCCCGGCCGGAAAGGCCCAGGGGGCGCCTTCGGCGTTTGTCACACGGCTGACACGACGCCCGAGATAATGAACGCCTGCGTCGCCGCCGCGCGGCGCAACACGTGAAGCGCCTCGATGGGCAGGAGATAGGTATGGACGAGCAGAACCGAAAGACCGACACCGAATTGCTGGCGGAGCGGCAGCGCCGCTTCGAGGAAGATCTCGTCGACGCCTACGACGAGGAACTCGAGATGGAGGTGGACGACCGCATCCTCGACGGTGCCGACGCCTTCACGCCCGAAGCGCGTAACCTACGAAGACAGTACTTCAAGGAGCTGTTCCGTCTGCAAGGCGAGCTCGTGAAACTGCAGGACTGGATCGTTCAGACAGGGCATCGCCTCGTCGTCATCTTCGAGGGGCGCGATGCAGCGGGCAAGGGCGGCGCCATCAAGCGCATCACGCAGCGGCTGAACCCTCGCGTCTGCCGCGTCGCCGCGCTACCCGCACCGAACAGCCGCGAACGGACGCAATGGTATTTCCAGCGGTACGTCGCGCATCTGCCGGCGGGCGGCGAAATGGTGCTGTTCGACCGCAGCTGGTACAACCGCGCGGGCGTCGAGCGTGTGATGGGTTTTTGCAGCGATGAGGAATACGAAGAATTCTTCCGCTCCGTGCCCGAGTTCGAAAAAATGCTCGTGAGGAGCGGCGTGCAGATCTTGAAGTATTGGTTCTCGATCACGGACGAAGAGCAGGAAATCCGCTTTCAGGCGCGTATTCACGATCCGCTCAAGCAGTGGAAGCTGAGCCCGATGGACCTCGAAAGCCGGCGCCGGTGGGAAGCCTATACGCAGGCAAAGGAAGTGATGCTGCAGCGCTCGCACCACGAGGACGCTCCCTGGTGGGTCGTGCAGGCCGTCGACAAAAAGCGGGCGCGCCTCAATTGCATCCACCACTTGTTGAGCCAGGTGCCCTATGGCGAAGTCGCGCACGCGCCGATCACGCTGCCCGCGCGCGTGCACAACGAGGATTACATCCGCCAGCCCGTGCCGGCGGAGATGATCGTGCCGGAGATCTATTGAAACGGAATCGCTGAACTTTGAATTTCCCAGCGCAACACGGGATGGTCCGCGCCGGCCGGCATCGCCCAAACGCCGTCCCGCCCGAAGTTCCAGTTGACGAAATTCGCGGGGTTGGTCATTTGCGCCGACGTCAGTCCGTTTTGCGAAGGCACGTCGCCGCCGCCGTCCGCCACGCCGGTCGTATCGACGTTCCAGTAGACGCCGAGGCTACCGCCGCTGCCGCCGCCGATTAGTCCCGAGCCGCCGTTTGCGCCGCCTCGAGTGAACCCGGTGGCGAACGATTGCGTGACCGCCCCGTCGTTGATGGCGACGAGCCCCGCAAGGTTCGCGCCGCTTCCACCGCTCACCCAACCGGTCGCATAGGACTGAGTGATCGTTCCGGCGTTGTACGAAACCAGCCCGCCGAGGTTGCCCGTTGCCGGAACGCCTTCGATGTCGCCTGCGCCCGATACGGACGCCCCGCTCCAGGACTGCGCGATGATCCCGCGATTCACGCCCACGAGCCCGCCGAAGTTCGTATCGCCAGGGCCCGGTGGGCCGTTGCGCGGCACGTAGTAAATGTCGCCGGTCGTATAGGTGCGCAGGACGAGACCGTCGTTTTCATTGGCGAGAATGCCATAGGCGTAGCAGACGGAGCAGCCGCTGTAGCCAGAGTCGGCGTTCGTTAGCCCCAGGTTACGAACCACGCCGCCTTTTCCGATTCGATTGAACAGTGCGGTCCCGCCGCCGAGCCACGCTTCGTCGATCGTGTGGCCGAGCCCATCGAACTGCCCCGTGAATGGCTGCTCGCCGCCGCCGATCGGGTTGAGGTACGTATAGTCGCCGTCGACGTCGCGCCCGAGCGCATAGTTGCCGGTGGGGTCGGTGATATTGCGCAGGTCGGCCATCGAATTCGCCAGCCGATAGCCGGTGAACTGCGTGACGAGCCCGCTATCGGCCGGCGCGGCCCACGTGGGGTTGGCCATCAGCGTGCCGGGGGTGTAGCTGCCGTTCATGTCGTAGAGCGCGCTCACGGCGCCGTTGCTCTTCGACCAGTCGATCGTTCCGTTGTTGATGACGCTCCCGCCGTTGTCGATGCCGGTCACGTCGGCTCTGAGCGCCAAGTTGCCGCTGGCCCATTTGTTCTGAATGGTGACGCCTTTATCGACGACCACATTTTGATACGCGCCGAGCGTCAAGGTGCCGGAGCCGGTCCATCCGAGGTTCGATGCGACTTCGATGTTGCCGATGCTGCCGATCCCGCCGGTCGTCTGGACGTTGATCGACGTCCCCCCGTTGAGCGTTTGAGCGAACGCGCGCCCGGACGGCGCGCCGAGCTTGAACTGAGGCGTGGTGATGTTCCAGACGCGGCCGATGATGCCGGGGCCGATATCGGGAAAGGCCATACGGTGCGCGACGGTGTCGACCGTCCCGCCGCTGCCGTCCGCGTTCATCGCGCCGAACAGCCCGGACATATTCACGGTGCCTTCTTCGGCCACGAGCCAAACGTGGCCATCGCGGGTCGCGGTGCCGGTGGCCCTAGGCGCGGCGTTGTGCCCCGCTAGCGCGAAAATGTTGCCGTCCGCGGCTTGCAAGTTGATTTGCGCAGCGGCGATATCGCCTTGATTCCAAATGGTGCCGCGACTGCCCGTTTGCACGAACACCTGCTTGCTGGTCGAGGAGTCTTGCAGGAGAACCTTCTTGCCGACGGCAAACTCGGCAGTGCCTTTCGGCGCCCCGATGAGGCCGAAGTTATCGATCTCGTCGGCCGATACGAGAAACACGTCGCCGTTCGTCGATCCGATATGGCCCAGATTGACGACCCGATGCGGCGACGATCCCGACAGCGTGAGCGGTCCGCCGTTCATGAACGAAGTGTTGTCGGTATCGAGCGTGGAGGCGACGAAGCGGCCGCCGGTGGAGACGATGCCGCTGCTGCCGATGACGATGCCTTGCGGGTTGATCACGTAGAGACTGCCCGTTGCGGACAGCGAGCCTAGGATCGTCGACGCATTACCGCCTGTAATTCGATTGAGCGTTGCGCCGTTGCCGTTATTGAATGAAACCTGATTGCCGCGGTCGATCGAAAATCCGTTCCAATCGATCACGCCGCGCGCGGTGCTTTGATTGATCGTCAGCGACGTACCCGATTGCGCAATCGAGCCGCTTCCCGCGACGAAATGGCCACCGTCCGGCAGGGCACCCGAATAAGCGGGCTGCATGAGGCAAAAGAGTGCGGAAGCGGCGAGCGCAAGCAGCGCGGGCCGGAGCCGCGCGCCAAGTGGATCGTTGGCGTTCATGATTTCCCTCGATTTGTAAACTTCGAGAATTCGTAGTTAAAAACGTATTTCGGCGAAATCGAGTACTCGAGAGGAATTATTGGTTTTGACGCGTAATTCGTAAGGTTACTTTTGCGACGAAGTCTCGTGCTTTTGCGCCAAGGCCATAAAGCGCCCGCGCTCAGATCCAGCTCAACGCCTCGTCGACGACCTGCGTGGCCCCGTCCCGTACGCATTCGCCGTGAGCGATCAAGAGCCGTTCGGGTTTCCAATCGAGCACTTTGCGACGTGCGTTACGCGCTGCGCCGCGAGAAAGAAAGCTCATCCGCCATTCGCGGGGCGTGCTGCCGTGCGGCCCCACGACGCCGTCGAGCCGCATCAGCATGCCTTTCCACCCTGTGGCGTTCGTATCCGGAAAGCGCTGGATGAGATCGCCGAAGATCGCCGTGCGCGAGGCTCGATGGAAGAACGCTACTTCTTCCATTGCAATCGAGCCGCGGAACACGACCTGATCGATGTCCTTGGCCCATGGCTGCTCCGGCTCGTCGCCCAGTTCGCCGTCGCAGCGAAGCGTCTTGAGTTTCTTCGCTAGTCCGGGCGGTGCATACAGTTTCGCTTCAGGCCAACGGCGCACCCATGCCGGTAGCGCAAGATGATGGAGCTTATTGGGCGACACGATGTACGCGACAGGCCCGATAGCCTCTACGGCGCGGACCAAGCCTTCTGTCAGCTCGACGGGCGACCATACCCACGCCTTGCCCGAAGACAGCCGCGCGACCGCCATGCGCGTGGGGTAGGGGAAGCCGAAGAACGAGACATTCGGTCCATCGGCCACGTAGAGGTCCTGTCCGAATGGAGTCAGCATTTCAAAGAGAGGTTTCTTGTACAAAAGCCACCGACGCGACACCGCCCTGACACCGGCGCCGACGCCGTTCGCTTGGTTCGATGCTCGAATACAATGTAGGCAAATTGAAATATTCTCAATGCGAAAATGCAAAGTAGGCCCGGTATACTCGCCTTTTAGCGCAAACTATCGAGTTATGCAAATCCGAGTTCGGACGGACAAAATATCCTTCCAGCACGCCTACAAGCTCTGGCTTCACTACGGGGTCTTTTGGATCGGCGCCATTGTCGCGGGCCTGATCGCCGTACTCTACGCGCGCTTGATCGATTTCGGATACGACCTCTTCCTCCATCGCGTCGCGCATAACCGCTGGCTGCCGTTGCTCGTGACGCCGGCCATCAGCGCCGCCTGTGTCTGGATCACGAAACGCTTTTTCGTCGGCGCCGAAGGCAGCGGCATTCCGCAAGTGATCGCCTCGCTGCACGGGCCGCAAAGTTTGGGCCAACGTCTGCTGACGATCCGGATACTCGTCGGCAAGATCTTCGTATCGTTTCTCGCCATCCTCGGTGGCCTGACGATCGGGCGCGAAGGGCCCACGATTCACGTCGGTGCTTCGTTGATGTTCAGTTTGCGGCGGTTTTACCCGGCGCGTTTCCGCGCCATTCACGGCGCGTCGCTCGAACGCAAGCTAGCATTGGCCGGCGCCGCGGCAGGGCTTTCGGCTGCGTTCAACGCGCCGCTTGCCGGCGTCGTATTCGCGATCGAAGAACTGACACGCAGCTTCGAAGCGCGTACGAGCGGCGTGCTCATCACCGCGATCATCTTCGCGGGTGTCGTTTCGCTGGGGCTTCAGGGCAACTACGTCTATTTCGGCACGATCGATGTCGGCCCGCACCTTCCCGATCTGCTGGTCGCGGCGGTGCCGCTGGTCGGGCTGCTCGCAGGCATCGCGGGCGGCATCTTCTGCTGGTTGCTGCTGAATACGCAGCGCTGGATGCCGGAAATCGTTCTGCGCCTGCGCGCGCATCGCCCTGTCGTGTTCGGCGCCGCCTGCGGCTTGTTGATTGCGGTGATCGGCATCGCCACTTCAGGACATACGTTCGGCAGCGGCTATGCGGAAGCTCGCTCGATGCTCGAGGGACATGGGCAGGTCAGCGCGGTCTATCCGGTGTTCAAGATGATCACGATGGTGGGCTCTTATCTGCCCGGGGCGCCCGGCGGGTTGTTCGCGCCGTCGCTGGCGATCGGCGCGGGAATCGGCAACGCACTTCACATGCTCTTTTCACAGATGCAGTTGCCGATGTTGATCGCGCTCGGGATGGTGGGCTACCTGGCGGCGGTCACGCAAAGCCCGATTACGGCATTCGTTATCGTAATCGAGATGATCAATGGCCACGCGCTCGTCATTTCGCTGATGGCGACGGCGCTGATCGCAAGCCGCGTGTCGCGGCTCTTCGCACCGCCGCTTTACGAGGCGTTATCCGAGCGCTATATGCCGCGTCATCGCAACAGCGCTGAGGATTAGTCCTCGCAACCGCCTACATTTCCTCGGTCAGGTCAAGGTCGAGCTTGCCGTGACGAAGTCCGGCAACTTCACCCGTACCGCGCCAAGAACATATCGGCCGCCGCTTCGGCGATCTTCGTTTGCTCGCGCTTATTGAGCGGCGGCTGGCCCATCGTGACTTGCGGCCAAAACGCGAAGCCCTTCACGAGGCCCTGTAACTGAAGGGCCGCGAAAGCCGGGTCCGATGTCTTCAATCGACCATCGGCCGCTGCCGCGCGTATCCACACGGTCAGGTCTTCTTCTCGTTCGCCCATGCGGGCCACCATGTCGCGGGCGCGCTCCGGGCAATGAATGCCCGCCGCGATGGCAACGCGCGCCAGCGCCAAGAACGCCTCGTCGTTCAAAAGACGCAATTTGCGCATCAGCAGTTCAAGCAGTTGCGGGCGCAACGGTTCGTCGGCGCGATACGTGGGCGCATTGCCCGTCTGACTTGCTTCCCACAACTGATGCAGGATCGCGGCAAACAATGCCTCCTTGCTCGGGAAATGGTTGTAGACGGTGCGCTTCGACACGCTCGCCCGGGCTGCGATGCGGTCCATGCTGGTTGCCTCGAACCCGGCCGCAAGAAATTCCTCGATGGCGGCGTCGAGGATGGCGGCGCGCTTTCGGTCCGTCAGCCGTTGAGGGATCGTGCTTGGTTCCATGAGCGAAATTCTACACCGGACAGTTTACTTTTGACGAAAACGAACTACACTATCCAGTCTACTTTCATCTCCGGGCCGCGTCTTATGTCATCGCCTTCCGAGTACGTCAGCCGCATGCTGGGCCTTACGGCCGCTCAGCGCGGGCGCGCGTTGTCGCACACGTCGCTCCAGCACGACGGCGAGCGTTTTCGCAACGTCGCGCCGCGTCCGGCGCAGGGCTTGCGCAAGACGTTGAGCATCATGTGGAACGTCTTGTTCAAGAAGCCCGGCGGCACCGTCCCGGCGGGCGCTTTGCCCGTCGATACGCTGACGCGAGCCGAGCTCGACGCCGCGCCCGATCGCAGCATGTTCCGGCTGGGGCACTCGACGATGCTCATGAAGTTGCGCGGCCGCTTCTGGATGACCGATCCCGTGTTCGCCGAGCGTGCATCGCCGTTTCGCCGTTTGGGCCCGAAGCGCTTTCATGCGCCGCCCATCGCGCTCGACGCATTGCCGCCGCTCCACGGCGTGATCCTCTCGCATGACCACTACGATCATTTGGATCGCGAGACGGTGCTCGCGTTGGCGGAAACCACGAACATGTTCTTGACTCCGCTCGGCGTGGGCGACCGGCTCATCGAGTGGGGCATCGACGCGCGAAAGGTGCGACAGCTCGATTGGTGGCAGAGCGTGGCCATCGGCGGCGTGGAGCTGACCGCTACGCCCGCGCAGCACTTCTCCGGCCGCAGCCTGTTCGACGGCAACAGCACGCTGTGGGCGTCGTGGGCGATCGTCGACGACGACTTGCGCGTATTCTTCAGCGGCGATACGGGCTATTTCGACGGATTCAAAACCATCGGCGAGCGCTTGGGGCCGTTCGACGTCACGCTGATCGAAACCGGGGCTTACGATCCTCAATGGCCGTACGTCCATATGCAGCCGGAAGACACGGTGCAGGCGCATGTCGACTTGCGAGGCGATTGGCTGCTGCCGATTCACAACGGCACATTCGATCTGGCGATGCACCGCTGGCACGAGCCGTTCGAGCGCGTGACCTCGCTCGGCGCCGCGCGCGGCATCGCGGTTTCGACGCCGCGTATGGGCGAGCGGTTCGATCTGAACGCGCCGCACCGAGGAGAAAAGTGGTGGCGCCGTGTCGTCGAAGCCGTGCAGGGGCCGAACGCCGTCAGAACGCGAAGCCTTTCTCGAACGTGTCGCGCAAATAGCCGATGAATAGGGAGACCGCGCGCGAAACGTGCGGCGCATAGGGGCGAATGACGTAAATCTGATTGGCGAACGTTCCTACCGGGCGCCACTCGTTCAAGATCGCCTCGAGCCGCCCGTCGCGTACGGCCTGCTGCGCCGTGAAGTCGGGCAGCAGGGCGATGCCCAGATCGTCGAGCGCGGCGTCGCGCAGCGCTTCGCTGTTGTTGGCCGATAAGCAACCGTCGACGGTGACGACCACATTCTCCCGAGCCGCCTTGTCCCCCTGCTTCGGCTCGAACGTCCACACGCCGCGCCCTGTCGCTCTGGGATAAAAGAGACAATCATGGGCCGCCAAGTCGGACGGGTGTTGCGGTCTGCCTCGGCGCTCCAGGTAGGCGCGCGTCGCGACGATGACCGAGTGCGTATCGCAAAGCTTCCAGGCGACGTGCGTTTCGGGGGCGTGCCCGCTATGCCTGATCGCCAAGTCGTAACCTTCGGTCGAGATCGAAGCCAGCCGATCCGACATGTCGAGTTGCACCTTGATTTCCGGGTTCGCACGAAAAAACGCCGATAAATTCGGTATCAACTGCTGACGCGCGAGCGATACCGGTGCCGTCACGCGAATCAAGCCGCGCGCCACGCCGGCCATCTCCCTGACCGTGGAAAATCCCATGGCGATTTGCTCGTACTGCGACCGCGTGCTTTCCACGAGCCGCAGCCCGGCTTCGGTGAATTCGATGCTACGCGTGGTGCGCTTGACGAGCGGAACGCCGGCCGCCCGCTCCAGTTCGGCGATGCGTTGGCTCATGGCGGCTTTGCTGACGTTCAAGCGCGCCGCGGCGGCCGTATACGACCCTTGCTCGGCCAGGACGGTCAGCCAGCGCAGGTGGGTCCAGAGGTTTTCGATGTCTTGCGTGTCCATGAGTCTATTGTTCGGCACCTCAAACAATCAGTTCAGCGCTGGGCTCTTTGCGCGGCGCGCCTGTGTTCTTACACTGTGAGCATCATTAATCCATTCGAGGAGCAAAGATGCAACCCTACAGCGATACCGCGGACGTGACGCACTTCATCAACGGCGCCCGCGCGCGAGGCGAGGGCGACCGTACTCAGCGCATCTTCAATCCCGCGACCGGCGAAAGCCCGCGCAAGCTGCTGCTCGGCGAGCGCACCGACGTCGATGCCGCCGTGTCGAGCGCGAAAGGGGCGCTCGCAGGATGGAGCAACACGCCGCCCATCCGCCGTGCCCGCGTCATGTTCAAGTTCCTCGAACTCATGAACCGGCACCGTGACGAACTGGCGGCCATCATCACCGCCGAGCACGGCAAAGTGTTTTCCGACGCGCAGGGCGAAGTGTCGCGCGGCATCGACGTCATCGAATTCGCGTGCGGCATTCCTCAGCTTTTGAAGGGGGATTTTACCGATCAAGTGTCGACCGGTATGGACAATTGGACGATCCGCCAGCCGCTCGGCGTCGTCGCGGGCATCACGCCGTTCAATTTTCCCTGCATGGTGCCGTGCTGGATGTTCCCCGTGGCGCTGGCGACGGGGAACACGTTCATCTTGAAGCCGAGCGAGCGCGACCCGTCGGCATCGGTGTTCATGGCGCAGTTGCTGAAAGAAGCCGGCTTGCCCGATGGCGTCTTCAATGTCGTACAAGGTGACAAGATCGTCGTCGATGCGCTGCTCGAGCATCCCGACGTCAAGGCCGTCAGCTTCGTCGGCTCCACGCCGATCGCCAACTACATCTACGAAACCGGCGCGCGCTTCGGCAAACGCGTGCAGGCGTTGGGCGGCGCCAAGAATCATATGGTCGTGATGCCCGATGCGGACTTGGACCAGGCGGTCGATGCGCTTGTCGGCGCGGGCTATGGGTCGGCGGGCGAGCGTTGCATGGCCATTTCGGTGGCCGTGCTCGTGGGCGACGTGGCCGACAAGATCGTTCCGCGGTTGGCCGAGCGTGCACGCAGCCTGATCGTGAAGGACGGCATGGAGCCCGATGCTGAAATGGGCCCGATCGTGACGAAGCAGGCGCTCGAGCGGATCGAAGGCTACATCGCGACGGGCGTCGAAGAAGGCGCGAAGCTCGTGGTCGACGGCCGCGGCTTCAAGGTCCCCGGGCGCGAAGGCGGCTTTTTCACGGGCGGCACGCTGTTCGACAACGTCACGCCCGATATGCGCATCTATAGAGAAGAGATTTTCGGCCCCGTCCTCGCTTGCGTGCGCGTGAAGGACTTCACGGAAGCCGTCGAGCTCATCAACCGCCACGAGTTCGGCAACGGCGTGGCGTGCTTTACGCGCGACGGCAACGTCGCGCGTGAGTTCGGGCGGCGTATCGAGGTGGGGATGGTCGGCATCAACGTGCCGATTCCCGTGCCGATGGCGTGGCACGGTTTCGGCGGCTGGAAGCGCAGTTTGTTCGGCGACATGCACGCCTATGGCGAAGAAGGCGTTCGCTTCTACACGAAGCAGAAGTCGATCATGCAGCGCTGGCCGGAAAGCATCGAAAAGGGCGCGGAGTTCGCGATGCCGACGGCGAAGTGATGCAGCAAGCGGTGCCGTGCCTGCCGTCTTGAGGCGAGGCGGCAGGCACGGACATAAGGCGGCGCGTCCCACCGGACGCGCCGCCTTTTTTCTGCGCGATGCGAACGCGGCGGACTGACGGTTCGTACGCGACATCCGCCGGCGGCGCGCAGCGCTTGCGCTCGATACGGCGCTTATCGCTCGACTCGCCGGCGAAACGTCCACCACGCGGCCAGCGCCGTGAAGCCGGCGACGAACAACACCATCAACCAGAACCCATGCTTGTTCTCGGCGAACGGAATGCCGCCGACGTTCATTCCGAAGAATCCGGCGATGATGTTGATCGGCAATGCGATCACCGTGACGAGCGTCAGCGTGAACAGTGTCCGGTTGTTCTGTTCGTCGAGCCGGGACGTGATTTCTTCCTGCAGCAGCTTGATCCGTTCGATCAGGCCCGCTAGATCGGCAAGGACGACGGAGAACTCTTCGGTGGACTCCCTCAGCTCCTGTACGTCTTCTGCCAGCACCCACGCCGGCGGCTTGGCGAGCAGCCGGAAAATCGAGCCGGGCTCCGGGGCGAGCATGCGCTGGAGCCGCGTCAGCGTTCGGCGCATGGTGCTCAATTGGCCGCGATTCGCGTTGGCCCGTTCGGAGAGGAAGCGGTCTTCGATTCGATCGACGTCGGTGCCCGCGCGCCGAACGATCTGCATCATGAGGTCCGCTTGGTCGCGCAGCAAATGGATCAGCAATTCGGTAGGGGAGCGAAAGCGCTCCCCGCGGCGCACGCTTTCGCGCAAGGTATCGATCGACCGCAGCGGTTTTACGCGCGCCGTGACCATCAGCCGGCGGTCGACGTAGACCCACATCGTCGCGATCTCGGACGTCTCGATGCCTTCGTTGAACATCACGTCGTTGACCACGGCGCGCAGCGTGCCTTCCTGCTGTTCGATCCGCGTGGAGTGCGATCCTTCGCGCAAGAACTCGTAGAACGTTTCGGGCAGATCCAAGTGCGCACGCATCCAGCGCTCGCTGGCGATGTGGGCCAGATTGAAATGCAGCCAGAGAAATTCGTCTTCCGAGGCTCCGCCGCTCGCCGCGCATTGCGCCGCCAAGGCCGCTTCGACAGGCTCGCCTTCCGATTGCGGCGTGAAACGGAAGCCGCACACCATGCCGGACGTGTCGGCGCCGTAGGTTTGAAGAATCATTTCCGGTTTCATCGGTTGCTCCGCTGCGCTCGACATCCGTCGAGCATACGCATGACGCTACGGGGCGCGGCCTGGCCGCGCCCGATGTGAAGCATACGATATCAGCGAGGAGCTACGATGACGGCGCGGATGGCATCGGGACCGCAAGGCTTCTGCAGGTTCGATGCCGTGCCGTGTCGCCCGCCCTTGGCGGCAGGCTCGGCACGAGGCGCGATCAAGCGACTTGGCGCAGGGCCGCGCGCACCGTCGAGAAGATCTGATCGATCTGCTGCTCATCGACGATCAACGGCGGCGAGAACGCGAGGATGTCGCCCGTATAGCGCACGAGCACGCCCGCTTCGAAGCACTTGAGGAACACCTCGTATGCGCGCGCGCCGGCGGCGCCAGGGCGCGGCTCGAGCTCGACGCCCGCCACGAGCCCGAGATTGCGCACGTCCTTGACGTGTGGGCTGCCGCGCAACTCGTGCACCGCGCTTTCGAACGCGCCCGACAACTGCTTTGCGCGTTCGAACAAGCCGTCTCGCTCATAGATGCCGAGCGTCGCGATGGCGGCGGCCGCCGCAGCCGGGTGTGCGGAGTAGGTGTAGCCGTGGAAGAACTCGATCGCGTTATCGGCGCCCGCATTGACGATCGTATCGTGCAGGGCTCGGCTTGCCGCGACGGCGCCCATCGGAATGGCGGCGTTGTTGATCGCTTTGGCCATCGTCAGCAGATCCGGCGTCACGCCGAAGTACTCGCTTGCGGTCGCCGCGCCCAGGCGGCCGAACCCCGTAATGACTTCATCGAAGATCAGCAGGATGCCGTGCTTCGTACAGAGTTCGCGCAAGCGTTGCAGATAACCCTTCGGAGGAACGATCACCCCCGTCGAGCCGGCGAGCGGTTCGACGATGACGGCCGCGATGGTCGAGGCGTCGTGCAGTGCGACGAGGCGTTCCAGTTCATCGGCCAGGTGCGCGCCCCAGGCCGGCTGGCCGCGCGTAAAGGCGCATTCCGCCACGTTGAGGGTATGCGGCAGGTGATCGACGTGAGGCATCAAATTGCCCGAAAACGCCTTGCGGTTCGGCAGGATGCCGCCGACCGAAATGCCGCCGAAGCCGACGCCGTGATAGCCGCGCTCGCGGCCGATGAACCGCGTGCGTTGCCCTTCGCCGCGCGCGCGGTGATAGGCCAGCGCCATCTTGAGCGCCGTGTCGACCGATTCCGATCCGGAGTTCGTGAAGAAGATGCGGTCGAGCCCTTCCGGCATCAATTCGGCCACCTTGGCGGCGGCCTCGAAGGCGAGCGGGTGGCCCATCTGGAACGTCGGCGCGTAGTCCATCGTCGCCAGCTGGGCGGCAACGGCTTCGGTGATTTCCGTGCGGCCGTGGCCCGCGTTGACGCACCAGAGCCCGGCCGTGGCGTCGAGCACGGTCCGGTCGTCGACCGTGGTGTAGTGCATGCCTTTGGCGGCCTTGAACATTCGGGGCGCCGCCTTGAACTGCCGGTTCGCGGTGAAAGGCATCCAAAAGTTCGACAGATCCGTGTCGCGCGGGGTCGTATTCATCAAAGCGTCTCCTTGAAGATGACGTCAACTGTATCGACTGAGAGCGATACAATCACTACACGGCCACCACGGAGCGGCCAAACCGTACTGATTTTTCGCGGGCTACCGTACTGATATGTTCACGCTGAATTTGTCTCGATCGAGGAAAGACGACGGTACGTTGGTCGAGCAAATCGTCGCTTCCATCGAGCAACAGTTGCGCCAAGGCACGTTCGCGGCCGGAACGGCGCTGCCGTCGGTGCGGGCCCTCGCCAAACAGCACAGCTTGAGCACTTACACGGTGGCCGAGGCCTACCAGCGGCTCTTGTCGATGGGCTTGATCGCATCGCGCCCCGGGGCCGGCTATCGCGTGGCGGCGCGCGCGGCCGAGGCGCCCGCTGCGCCCGTTTGGAGTGCGCCGAGCTTGACTGCGGCGTGGCTGTTGTCGGATGTTTTTGCGGACCAAACGATTCCGATCAAAGCCGGCTGCGGCTGGATTCCGAACGACTGGATCAACGAGAGCGGCCTGCAGCACGCGCTGCGCACTGTGAGCCGAACGCCCGGCCCCCGCATCGGCGGATACGGCCACCCGTATGGCCTGGCTTCGCTTCGAGAATACATCGGCGCGTCGTTGCGCCGGTACTCGCTGGCGGTGGGCGCGGCCAACGTTCTGCTGACGGAGGGCGCGACCCAAGCGCTCGATCTGATCGTGCGCACGCTGCTCACGCCGGGAGATACGGTCGTCGTCGAAGACCCTTGCTACTGCAATTTGCTGCAGATTCTTAAGCTTGCCTTCGTCAACGTGGTGAGCGTGCCGCGCACCGCGGACGGCATCGATACGGCACAGCTGGAGGCCGTCATCAAAGCGCATCGGCCCAAGGGCATCTTCGTCAATACGGTGCTGCAGAACCCCTCGGGTGCTTCGCTCGGCGTCTCGTCGGCATTCCGGCTGCTGCAGATCGCCGACCGCACCGGCTTGTGGGTCGTCGAAGACGACATCTCGCGCGAATTGGCGCCGCCGGGCGCCACGTGCCTTGCAGCGATGGAAGGGCTGCAGCGGGTGATCTATGTCTCGGGCTTTTCCAAGACGATCACGCCGGCGGCACGCGTAGGCTATATCGCGGCGGGCCGCGAGTTGATCGCCAAACTGGCGCTCACGAAAATGGCGGTCGGGCTCACATCGTCGGAAATCACCGAGCGGACCGTGGCGAACGTGCTCATCGAAGGGCATTACGATCGGCACGTCGCCCATGTGCGCGAGCGGCTTTTCAATGCGCACAAGCGGGTGACCGAATCGATGCGTCGGGCGGGCCTCGAGATTTTTCACGAGCCCGACGCGGGCCTCTTTCTTTGGGCGAAGCTGCCGATTCGCCCGGAAGACAGCCTCGCGGTGACCACGCGCGCCCTGGCGCAAGGCATTTGGCTGGCGCCGGGATCTTACTTCCGGCCGGGCGAGCCGGTCTCTTCCTGGTTCAGGTTCAATGCGGCGACGTCCGATGTCCCTGAACTGTGGAAGTTCATTCGAACGCTAGGGAAGGTGCCGGCGCACGGTTTCGCATCCGCCTAGACGACATGCACCGACGCCTCGTTCGTCAGCGTGCCGCGAAACTCTCTGTCAACCAGTCTTGCATCATCGCGTACGAGCGTGCGGCGGCCTTCGCGTCGTAGCGGCAATTGCCGGTCTTGCTCGTGGCTTCCGTCTCCGTGAAGCAATGCACCGCGTGCCCGATCTCGACGAATTGCCAGTCGGCGGGGCTCTGCTTCATGTCCTCGGTGAACTTGGGTACATCCGGCATCGTGAAGGCGTCGTCGGAGCCGTTCATCGCGAGCACGCGCGCCTTGATGTTTTTGGCGAGCGCCGGGTTATCGGTGCTCAAATCGCCGTGAAATGCGACGACGGCTTTGGCATCCGCGCCGCTGCGCGCCAAATCGAGCACGACGGCGCCGCCGAAGCAAAAGCCGATCGCCGCAAGGCGTGACGGATCGATAGGGGCTTTGGCCGCTTCCGCCTTGAGTTGATCGAATGCTTTGCCAATGCGCTCGCGCATCAAGCTGCGATCGTGATAAAGCGGATTGACGGCGGCACGCGCATCGGCGTCGTTCTTGGGCCGTACGTTTTCGCCGTACATGTCGGTCAGCAGAATGACGTAATCCTTGCCGGCGATGCGTTTGGCTTTCTCGATCGCGATGTCGTTGATGCCGAACCAGTTCGGCACCATGACGAGGCCGGGCCGCTTCGCTTGCGTGGCGTCGTCGTAAACAAGGAAGTTTTTGAACGTGGTGCCGCCCTGCGTCCAGCTCACGGGCTGAGCGATCATCTTGGCGAGAGCGGACGAGGAAACGACGACGGCAAGGAGCGTAAAGGCAAGGCGCACGAGTCTCATGGCGATTTTCTCTCGATGGACAGGACACTAGTAGGAATACGCCGCCGGCGCGCAGAGTCATCGAGCGGGCCTTTGGCTGAGCCAGATGCTGCCGATGACGAATCCTACACCGGCGATCTGAATCGAGCTGAGCGTTTGATCCAGAAACGTCCATCCAAGGAGGACCGCTGTGAGCGGGCTGATGAACAGCAGCGGCGAGACCACGGCGGAATCGAGTCGCGCAATGCCTCGGAACCAGAGCACATACGTGAGCGCGGCGCCGATGAGCGCGAGCCATGCGAGCCCCGCCAGATTGGCTGCGGTCGGCGCCGGCATGCTCGGCGCAAAAGCGAGCGCTACCGGCACGAGCAAGACGCCGCCCGCCGTCAGCTGCCACGCTGTGAAGGCGAGCAGCGACACGGGCGGTTGCCACTTACGCGTCAGTATGTTGCCGATCGCCATCGACGCTGCGCCGGCGAGGCCCGCCGCGATACCGACCGGATCGAGCGCGGCGCGCGGGGTGAGAACGAGGAGGGCGACGCCGCCGATGCCGATCAGCGCTGCGAGAATCGACAACGGGCGAAGCCGGCTCGACAGCAACCACCTGGCCAGGAACACGGCGAACAAGGGCTGAACGGCCGCGACCGTTCCCGCCACGCCTCCCGGCAGCCGATACGCCGCAACGAACAGCAGAGAAAGAAAGATCGAGATATTGAGCGCGCCGAGCACGAACACGCGCATCCACCAGATGCCCTTCGGCAATTGCCGCACGATCAGCAGCAACAGCAAGCCCGCGGGCAGTGCGCGCAGCATGGCGACCGTGATCGGCGAGAAATTCGGCAGAAACTGCGTCGTGACGATATACGTACTGCCCCAAACGACGGGCGCGATGGCCGTCAGCAAGAGGTCGGAGGGAGCGGCGGCTTTCATGCGAGTTGCAAGACTTCGGATAGCGGCCGGCGCGGCTTTTGCGGCCAATTGCCGGGCGCCGCGCGACCGACGGGAACGAGCAGGACGGGAACGTCATCGGCATCGAGCGCGAACGCCTGTGCGACCCCTTGCGCATCGAATCCGCTCATGGGGCTCGACGCGAAGCCCATGGCCTCGGCAGCGAGAATCAACGTGGCCGCGCCCAAACTTGCCGAGCGAACGGCCTCGTCGCGTGCCGATCGAGCATCGGCATAGTTCGCGCGGGCGCCGTCTCGCCATCCCGCCGACATGTCCGCGGACATATAGCCGGCTTCGACGAACGGCGTCAGCCGGGCCGGAATCGTATCGGGATCGGGCAGCACGCCGCAGACGATGAACGTGACGGCCGCGTTCGATACTTTCGCTTGGCCGTACGCGAGCGCACGCAATCTCGCCTTCGATTCGGCGGTGCGCACGGCGAGGAATCGCCAGTTCTGAAGGTTGTAGGCCGTCGGAGCGCGCGTGGCGAACCGCACGAGCGCTTCGATTTCAGCGTCCGTCATCTCGTGCGCGGCGTCGAACAGGTTCGCGGAAATACGTCGCTCGATCAGAGCGAGCGTGGGATTGCTTTGCATAGCCGTCTCTTGCTGAAAAGTACGCTCAGCAGAATATGGCATTCACCGATAAATGATAATGTGCGCTTTGCAAGAAGATCATCTACTGCGGGTGAATAATCGATGGATCGCTATACGGCCTTGCAGGTCTTTCGCTGCGTGGCGGAATTGAACAGCTTCGCCGAGGCCGGGCGGCGCCTCGGCCTGTCGTCGGCCGCGGTCAGCAAGAATATCGCAGAGCTGGAATCGCACCTCGGCATACGGCTCATCAATCGGACGACGCGGCGGATGGCCCTGACCGAGGAGGGCCGTATTTATCTCGAACACGTCACGCGTGGGCTGGAGGCGCTCGCGGAAGCCGACGAAGCGCTCAGTCCGGTCAAGGCTGCGCCTGGAGGAACGTTGCGTGTGTCCGCGCCGATGACGGTCACGCTCATGTGGCTTTCCAATAGTCTTCCGCGGTTCTTGTCGCGGCATCCGCGGTTGAAGCTCGATCTTCATCTCGACGATAGGCGCGTCGATCTGGTCCGCGAGGGTTTCGATCTGGCCATTCGAGGCAGCGATAATCTCGGCGATTCGAGCCTCATCGCAAGAAAGCTGACGGTCATGCCGCATGTGCTGTGCGCCGCGCCGTCGTATTTCGAAGCCTATGGAAAGCCCGTGGCGCCTTCCGACTTGAAGGCGCACAACTGCGTTCGGTTCAGCCTTTCGGGGCACGCGGACGTATGGGAGTTCAGCAAAGGCGAGCATACCGAGAAGGTGACGGTCGATGCCCGCTATTCGGTTTCATCGAGCCTGGCGGTGCGCGACGCTTTGCGGGCGGGATTCGGCCTGAGCTTGATCCCCTATCCGTATGTCGAAGACGACTTGCGCGAAGGCACGCTGCAATCGGCCCTCGACGATTGGCGCACGGTGGAAACGACGCTTTACGCCGTGTACTCGTCACGGCATCACGTCGCCCCGAAAATTCGCGCGTTCATCGATTTCTTGATCGAAGAGTTCGGTCGAACGCGGGGCGCGCGCTCGACCTAGCGCGTGCCGGTGCCTATCCCTTCGTCGCGCCGAACGTGAGCCCGGCGACAAAGTGTTTTTGCATTGCGAAGAACATGGCGACGGACGGCAACGCCGCGAGAATCGACCCGGCCGACACGAGGTTCCAAGCCGTCGTCCATTGGCCCTTGAGCGCGGCGACACCCACGGTGATGGGCGCCGCATCGTCGCCTTGCGTGAGGCACAGCGCCCAGAAATAATCGTTCCAGACGAACGTGAAAACGAGGATCGCCAGCGCGGCCAACGCCGGCCGGATCAACGGCAGCACGATTCGGAAGAACACGGTCCACTCGTTCGCGCCTTCGATGCGTGCGGCCTCCACGAGCTCGAACGGCAACTGCTTGATGAAGTTGCGCAGGAACAGCGCGCAAAATCCCGTCTGAAACGAAAGGTGAAAGAGGATGAGCCCGCCGACCGAGTTGTACAAACCGAGCTTCAGCGAAAGATCTCTGACGGGAATCATCAGTACTTGAATCGGCACGAAGTTGCCGGCAACGAACGTGGCGAACAACGCGGAATTTCCGGGAAAGCGATAGATCGCTAGTGCGAAGCCGGCCATCGCCGCGAGTGCGATCGCGCCCGCGACGGCGGGCAACGTAATCTGCACGCTGTTCCAGAAGTAGTGCAGCATGGGCGACGTCGTGAGCGCTTCGCGATAGTTGTCGACGAGCGCGAAATGCTTCGGCCATCCCCAATAGTTGCCTTCGCTCAATTCCGCCGACGAACGCACCGACGTCACGAGCACTGCGATCAGGGGCAGCAGCCATATCAACAGCGCGATGGGCAGCGAGAGCTTATACGCTCGACGCGGCAAGGGCTTCCACTTTTCGACCGGCATGGGAAACATGATCAGGGCTCCTTAGCGCTCGTTCTTGAGCATCCGGCGCAAGTGATAGACGATGTAGAGCAGCATGATCGCGAACAAGACGACGGCGATCGCCGCCGAATAACCGAGGCGGTAGTACTTGATGGCCTGGTCGTACATGTAATACGCGAGCACGGTCGAGCTCTCGAACGGGCCGCCGCCCGTCATCACCGAAATCAAGTCGAAGCTGCGCAGCGCACCGATGATCGTGACGACGACGGCCATGAACGTCGCCGGGCGCAGTTGCGGCAGGATGACGTGCCACAACAGCGCCCATCCCTTGGCGCCTTCCATGCGGGCCGCCTCGATCTGCTCGCTGCTCAGCGTCGTCAGTCCCGTGAGATAAAGGATCATGCAGTAGGCGGTCTGCGGCCAGAGCGCCGCGAGAATGATGCCGGGGGTCGCATAGTGCGGATCGCCGAGCACCGGAATGCCGTGCCCGACGATCAGCGCGAGCAAGCCGAACGTCGGATCGTAAAACCAAGAAAAGATGAGGCCGACGACGACGCCCGAAAGCACGAACGGCGCAAAGAACAGCGACTTGACGATGCGAATGCCGGCCACGGCTTGGTTGAGATACAGCGCGATGGCGAGGCCCATCGGCGGCGAGAGCAGGAACAACGCGAGCCAAATGACATTATTCTTCAGTGCCGTGTAGAACGTCGGCGCGTGAAAGAGCTCGATGTAATTGGCGAGGCCGACGAACGTCGCGTCGCTCATGCCGTCCCAGCTGTAAAAGCTCAGGCGTATGGTCGAGAGCACGGGCCAGACCACATAGATCGCCACCATCAGGCAAGCGGGCGCTAGAAACAAGCAAGCGGCGCGCCGTTGGCGGCGCGCGGTCGGCGAAACTCGCCGGCGCGGCCGTCCGCTCGGGCGTCCAGCGTGCGGAAGCGACGGCATGCCGCCGCCGGCGCCCGCGCCCGGTGCAACGGCGCCATCCGAGCGATGTGTGACGAGGTGAGACACGGCAACCTCCTGATCGAACAACATGGCGCGCGTGGACGGTGAGCATCGATTGCCGACCGGCCGATCGACATTCCGAGCCACGCGCGGTTCAGCCCCTGCGCTTACTTCTTGTAGATCCGTTGCCGCGTCTGTTCGAGCTGCGCGAGAATCGAATCGAGCTTCGTCGGATCGGACACGAACTGCTGCATCCCCTTCATCCCTTCGTCGGCCATTTCCTTGGTCATGTCGCGATCGTAGAACTGCGCGATGCCGCCCTTCGTATTCGACAGAATCTGAAAGCCGATCTTCGAAATCGGATCTTCAGGCTCCGGCGATTTGCTGTTCGCCGAAAGCGAGCCGAGCCCCTTCGCAAGTTGTGCGCCGACTTCGGGCGTTTCCGTGAAGGCGAGGAACGCACGCGCATCGGCCTTGTTCTTCGCCTTCGCCGGGATGTTCAGCGTTTCCACGGGGCCGTCCTCGGCGGTCGGCACGTTCGAATCGATGATCGGGAATTGGAAGTAGCCCATTTCTGCCTTCACGGTCGGCGAGAAACCACCCGTAATGAACGTGCCCATCAGCATCATCGCGGCCTTGCCCTGGAACAGGAACGGCTGCGCGGCGTCGAGGTCGTACGACAGCGAGTTATCGATGAAGTAGCCCGCATCGAGCAACTGCTTCCACGTGGTATAGACCTTCTTCACGCGTGCGTCGGTGTAGGGCACTTCGCCGGCCATCAGCTTTTGATGGAACGCGTTGCCGTTCAGGCGCAGATCGAGATAGTCGAACCATCCCGCGAGCGTCCACGCGTCGCGGCCTGCCACGGCGATGGGCGTGACGCCCGCGGCTTTTAGCTTCTTGCAGTCGTCGAGGAAGTCGTTCCACGTTTTCGGCTCGGATGCGATGCCCGCCTTCTGGAAGATGTCCTTCCGATAGAACATGCCCCACGAGTAATAGACGGTAGGCGCTGCGTATTGCTTGCCCTTATAGGACGACGCTTCCTTCGTCGACGCATAGGCGGTGTCCCAACCGTTCTTCGTCCAATCGCTCGAGAGGTCTTCGAACAGGCCGCGCTGCGCGTAGTACGCCATGCGTTCGCCGTCGTGCCAGTTCACGATGTCGGGCGGGGCGGTCGTCAGCCAGGCAGGTAGTTGCACTTTGTAGGCTTCTTCGTCGACGAACGCGACCTTGACGTTGGTGCCCGGGTGGCTCTTTTTGAACTCGTCGATCACCTGCGTCCAAACGGCGCGTTGACTCGCGCCTTTGAACGCAATGTTCACTTCGAGCGTGCCGGCCTGAGCTGCGGGGGCGAAGGCGCCCGTCGCCACAGCCGACGCGAGCGCGGCGGCGGCGATCAAGGTACGGGGTTTGTGCGTCATGCCTGTCTCCTATGTTTTACGTCGTTGTCTGTACTGCATTGAAGTCTATGCTGCCGCACTCAGCGCGCCTTGGTTCGATAGGCGGCGACGCCTTGTGCTTCGATCTCGTGCGATCCGATCACGAACGCGTCGGCGCCGATGTCGGCGGACAGCCGATGCGTTCCAGGCCCGTAATTGAATACCCATGTGAGACCGCCGCGTCGGCTCACGCGGACCGCATCGCCGAGCTGTTCCGGCGCGAGGCCTGCCTCGTTCGCGATACGTGCGAACAGCGATTGCGTCGACGCCTCGTCGAACAGGCTCGCAAGGTAATGCACGGCGCCATGCTTGACGTAGGCCGGGTGACCATCGGCGAACACTGCGCGAATCTGCATCGATTCGTGTCCCTCGCGGCTCGGGTCGATGTCGAGCAAGTCGCGCCAGTGCCGAGCGTGGCCCGGCGGCGCGCTGCCGCTGAACGTCACGCGAGAGGTCGCGTTCGGACGCATCGATTCCACACGCCAAACGCGGGCGGGCATCAACCTCGCGAGCGGGCCCGGCGGAAGATTCGCGGGAATCTGCAGGTCGGCTGTCTTCGATCCGGTGCGAGGCCCGAGCACGACATGAGCGCGCGTGCTTTCGAGGCGGCGAACCAAATCGTCCGGAACGATGGGCAGCGGCGGAACGACGATGAGCTTGTAGCCGTCGAGCGGCGCATGCGTCGATACGATATCGACGTCGAAGCCTAGCGAGCGCAGCGCCGAGTAGTACTCGACGGCGAAGCGCGGATAGTGAAAGTCGGCGCCTTGCGGCTGCACTTCGAAGAGCCACTTCGCTTCGTAGTCGAAGACGAGCGCGACGCTCGACGGCACTTTGCCGTCGGCATCGGCGTCCGCACTCGCAAGCAGGAGGATTTCCTGCGCGACGCGCTCTGCCTCGCTGCCGCCGATGTCGAGGCGATCGTCGGGGGTGTTCAGCCCGGCGTGCATTTGCTCTTGCGCGAAAGGGGCTTGTCGCCAGCGGAAGTACGACACGCAGCCGGCGCCGTGCGCGAAGGCTTCCCAGCTCCAAAGACGCACCATGCCCGGCAAAGGCGCCGGATTCCACTTCGCCCAATTGACGGGCCCCGGTTGCTGCTCCATCACCCAGAACGGCAGCTTCGACATGCCGCGGTAGAGGTCATGGTTGAACGAAGCGAAATCGGGGTGGCCCGTGCGCAGATATCGCGTCTTGACCTCGGGTTCGTACCATTGCTCTTCGAGTGCGCCGAGCGGGTAGCTGTCCCACGAAGCGACGTCGAGATCCGCGGCCACTTCATAGTGATCGAACTCGGTGAAGAGCTGCATGAAATTGTGGGCGATAGGGCGCTCGGGCGAGTGTCGGCGAATGATGTCCACTTGCATGCGGTTGTAGCGCTTGAGTTCATCCGATGCAAAGCGCCGATAGTCGAGCCGATGCGAAGGGTGCGCTTCCGTCACGGTGCCGACAGGCGCATCGATTTCGTCGAAGTTGCGGTATTCCATGCTCCAAAACACCGTGCCCCAGGCGCGATTGAGTGCGTCGATCGTGCCGTAGCGCGCTTGCAACCAGGCGCGAAAGCGCGTTACGGCGGCGGGCGAATAGCTGACGACGGTTTGATGACAGCCATACTCGTTGTCGGTCTGCCAGTACGCGACGGCGGGGTGCTTTCCGTAGCGCGACGCGACGGCTTCGCAAATCGCCTTCGATGCTTCGAAGTAGGTGGGCGAGGAAAAGTCATAGTGGCGGCGCGAGCCGAACGTGCGCACTCGGCCGTCGGCGCCCACCGGCAAGATGTCCGGATGACGGTCGATGAGCCATTTCGGCGGCGTGGCCGTCGGCGTGCACATGACGACTTGGAGCCCCTGCGCGGCGAGCGTGTCGATGGCGCGATCGAGCCAACCCCAATCGAACTCGCCGGGCGACGGCTCGATGCGGCTCCATGCGAATTCGGCGATCCGCACTTGCTCGATGCCGAGCGCTTTCATGCGCGCGGCATCGTCTTTCCACATGGCTTCGGGCCAATGCTCCGGGTAATAGCAAACGCCTAGGCGCATTCCAATGTCCTCTTGTCGTTGTCGCTCATGCATGTTGTCGTTCGGTGCTTTCCAGCGGCGCCACGGCGAAGCCGTCGTCGGAAAACAGATGGCAGGCGCAAACCGGTGCGCAGAAATGCGCGCGCTCGCCTTGCTGCAACGGCGCGTCGCCGGGCGCTTTCGCGATGAGCACGGCGCCGCCCGGTTGCTCGAGGTGCACGTAGCTGTGCTCGCCGAGCGCTTCGACGAGCGTGATGGAGCGCGTCAGCCTTACGGCGTGGCGGTCGTCGGCTTGCGAGGCGTCGAGCGGCGTCGGCTCGAGATGTTCCGGCCGCACGCCGAACGTGACCGATGCACCTACGCTCAACGCTTGGCCCTGCAGCGGCAGCCGCACCGTTTCGCCGGTCTCGGCGAGCGTGATGACGATGCCCGAGGCATCGACCGAAGCGACTTTGGCGGGCAGGAAGTTCATGCGCGGCGAGCCGATGAACCCCGCGACGAATTGGCTCTTGGGCCGGTGATAGAGATCGAGCGGGGCGCCGATCTGCGCGATGCTGCCGAATCGTTCGGTATCCTTGCCCGCATGCAGCAGCACGATTTTGTCGGCGAGCGTCATGGCTTCGATCTGATCGTGCGTGACGTAGACGACGCTTGCATCCGCGAACTGCCGGTGCAGTCGCGCGATTTCGACGCGTGTTTGTCCGCGCAGCGTCGCGTCGAGGTTCGACAGCGGTTCGTCGAAGAGAAAAACGCCGGGCTCGCGCACGATCGCACGGCCGATCGCCACGCGTTGCCGCTGGCCGCCCGAGAGCGCTTTCGGATGCCGGTCGAGCAGCGCTTCGAGTTGAAGGATGCGCGCGGCGTCGCGCACCTTGCGGTCGATCTCCGCCTTAGGGGTCTTCGCGAGCTTCAGGCCGAATGCCATGTTCTCGTAGACGGTCATGTGCGGGAACAGCGCATAGCTTTGAAAGACCATCGCCACGCCGCGCTGCGCGGCGGGGACGTCGTTGACGAGCTTGCCCCCGATCGAAACGTCGCCGTCGGTCACGTCTTCCAGGCCCGCGATCATCCGCAGCAACGTGGACTTCCCGCAACCCGACGGGCCGAGGAACACGCAAAACTCGTTCTTGCCGATCTCGAGGTCGACGTCGCGAATCACCTGCGGACCGTCGCCGTAGGCCTTTTGAACGCCGCGTAAGGAAATGCTCGCCATCGTCCCGTCTCCATGATTTAATCAGCGCGACGCGGAGATTAAGCGCTTAATCAGACTGCCCTAAAAAAGCGATCGCGTTGCGATCGGGGCGGCTGCGTCTCCGAGTTCGTTCTGAATGTGCGGTCAATGTTGCCGTGGTCTCGTAGTTGACGCAAATGCTGAATAACCATCCCATTTATTGAGAAGCTATGCCGACGCTTAACGAAGTGGCGCAGCACGCGGGCGTGACGCCCGCGACGGTGTCGAACGTCCTGCGCAACAAGGGGCGCGTGGGCGCGGCCACGCGGCAGCGCGTGCTCGACGCCGTGGCGGCGCTCGGCTATCGGCCGCATCTGCCGGCGCGCGCGCTGGCAGAGGGGCGTGCGCCGACCATTGCGCTGATGGTGTCGAGCATTGCCAACCCGTTCTATCCCGAGTTCGCGCTCGCCGTGGAAAACGCGCTGCGCCGAAAGGGGCGCTTTCTCATCATCTGCAATACCGACGGTGATCCGGAGACCGGCCGCGCCTACCTCGACCAAATCGCGGGGACGTTATCCGAAGGGGTCCTCGTGATGAACGCGAATCTCGACTTCGAGGACTTGCGCATGACCGAGGTGCGCGGCGCACCCGTGGTGCTGTGCATGTGGGAACGGCCGCTCGATCCGCCGGGGCTGCCGTGCGTGGCGGTGGATTTTCGGCTGGCGGGGACGCTGGCTGCGCAGCATTTGTTGTCGCTCGGGCATCGCCGGATCGGGGCGATCGTCGGCAGCAAGGTCTATGGGATTCATGCGGCGCGTTACGACGGATTCGTCGACGCCATGCGGGCGGCGGGACTCGATGCCGGGTGCGCCCCCGTGCTGTACACGCCCGATACGACGCAGGGCGGCTATACGGCTGCGCTCGAATTGCTGAAGGCGAACCCCGACCTCACGGCGCTGTTTACGACGAACGATTTGCCGGCGCTCGGGGCCATGCAAGCGGCCGCCGATCTCGGGCTCGAAGTGCCGGGCGACGTCTCGGTGATCGGCATCACCGACATTCGCCTGGCGAGCGAATCCCGGCCGGCGTTGACGACGGTTGCCGTGCCGACCGTGGAAGCGGCGGAATGCGCGGTGGACTTGCTGTTGGATCTAATCGAAGCGACGGGACGCGATGTCGACGGCGCGGCGGCGGGGCGAAATCAAACCCGTGTCACGTCGCCGCCGCGTCTCGTGGTGCGCGCCTCGACCGGCCCGGCGCGCGAAAGAAGGCCGGATTAGCGGCGCGGGCGAGTCGCGCTCCACTCACAGATAGAACATCCGGTCTTCTTCCGATTTCGAGGCGTGCGGCTCGATTTCCCCGCGGTCTTCGTAGAACTTGAGCACGGCCTCGAGGACTTGATCGGGATCGTCGATCACCTGCATGAGGTGGATGTCTTCCGGATTGATGAGGCCCATCGGCACGAGCGCCGACTCGAACCACTGCAGCAGTCCTTTCCAGAACTCGCTGCCGACGAGAATGATGGGCACGTGGCGCGACTTCTTCGTTTGGATCAGCGTCAGGACTTCGGCCAGCTCGTCGAGCGTGCCGAAGCCGCCGGGCATCACGATGACCGCATCGGAATTTTTGACGAACGTCACCTTGCGCGTGAAGAAGTGGCGAAAGCGCAGGGAGATGTCTTGCCATTGATTGCCCGACTGCTCGTGCGGCAACTCGATGTTCAGCCCCACCGACGGCGCTTTGCCCGCATGGGCGCCTTTGTTGGCGGCTTCCATGATGCCGGGGCCGCCGCCGGAGATGACGGCGAAGCCGGCGTCGGATACTTTGCGCGCGATTTGCGTCGCGAGCTTGTAGTAAGGCGAGTTCGGTTTCAGGCGTGCCGAGCCGTAGATGCTGACGGCCGGGCGGATCTCCGAAAGGTACTCGGTCGCCTCGATGAACTCTGCCATAATCGTGAACATCTGCCACGACGCGCGGGCCTTCTTGGCCGTTGCGCGTTCTTGATCTGCGAGCGATCGCAGACTCGGAATCACTTTTCTCTTGTTCATAATGCCTGCAGAACGAAACCTGGAAGGTAAGACCCTCGTTTTGGTCGACGGATCAAGCTATCTGTATCGGGCCTACCATGCGATGCCTGATTTGCGCGGTCCCGACGGCGAGCCGACGGGCGCGATTTACGGCTTCATCAACATGTTGCGACGCATGCGCAAGGATGTCACGGCAGAGTATAGCGCGTGCGTCTTCGACGCGAAGGGCAAGACGTTCCGTGACGATTGGTATCCCGAGTACAAGGCTCATCGTCCTTCGATGCCGGAAGACCTTTCCAAACAGATCGAGCCGATCCATTTCGCCGTGCGCGCGCTGGGCTGGCCGCTTCTGATGGTCGACGGCGTCGAGGCCGACGACGTCATCGGCACGCTCGCTGCGCAAGCCGAACGCGAAGGCATGAACGTCATCGTATCGACAGGCGACAAGGACTTGGCCCAGCTCGTCAGCGATCGCGTCAAGCTCGTCAACACGATGACCAACGAAACGCTCGACCGCGACGGCGTCGTCGCCAAGTTCGGCGTGCCGCCCGAGCGCATCGTCGATTACCTGTCGCTGATCGGCGATACGGTCGACAACGTACCGGGCGTCGAAAAATGCGGGCCGAAAACGGCAGTCAAATGGCTTGCGCAATACGAAACGCTCGACGGTATCGTCGCGCATGCCGACGAGATCAAGGGCGTCGTGGGCGAGAACCTTCGCCGCGCGCTCGACTTCCTGCCGATGGCGAAAAAGCTCGTGACCGTGGAGCGCGCGTGCGACCTGACCGAGCACGTTGCCTCGATCGGCGAGACGCTGCCCGCGCGAGACGAATCGCCGCTCGAGCTACGTGACTTGTTCATGCGGCACGGCTTCAAGACATGGCTGCGCGAGGTCGAAGCGGTCATCGAGGGCGCGCAGGATGCCCAGGCCGCGGCGGGCGTAGTCGAGCCCACGGGCGTGCTTGCCGCCGAGCCTGCGCCGACGATCGCCCCGGAGCGTTGCTACGAGACCGTGCAGACCTGGGAGCATTTCGACGCCTGGTTGGCGAAGATCGACGGAGCGCCGCTGACATCGTTCGATACGGAAACGACTTCGCTCGACGCGATGACGGCCGAGCTCGTGGGTATTTCGCTATCGGTCGGCGTGGGCTGCGCGGCTTATATCCCCGTGGCGCACCGCGGGCCCGATGCGCCCGTGCAGTTGCCGCGCGACGAAGTGCTGGCCAGGCTCAAGCCGTGGCTCGAAAGCGCCGACAAGAAAAAGCTGGGTCAGCACTTGAAGTACGACGAGCAGGTGCTCGCGAATTACGGCATCGAATTGAACGGCGTGGAGCACGACACGCTGCTCGAGTCGTACGTCCTCGAATCGCACCGGCCGCACGATATGGATAGCCTCGCGTCGCGTCATCTCGGCGTCAAGACGATCAAGTACGAAGAGGTGGCAGGCAAGGGCGCGCAGCAAATCGGCTTCGACGAAGTGCCGCTCGCGCAAGCGGCCGAGTATGCAGCCGAAGACGCCGACATCACGCTGCAATTGCACGAAGCCCTGTTCCCGCAAGTGGAACGGGAGGCCGGCTTGCTGCATGTCTATCGCGATATCGAGTTGCCTACGGCGCGCGTGCTGCGCAAGATGGAGCGCAACGGCGTGTTGATCGACAGCGAACGGCTGCGCAAGCAGAGCAGCGAGATCGCGGGGCGGTTGATCGAGCTCGAGGCGCAAGCCTATGCATTGGCGGGCGGCGAGTTCAATCTGGGTTCGCCCAAGCAGATCGGGCAGATATTCTTCGAGCGGCTGCAACTGCCCGTCGTGAAGAAAACGCCGAGCGGCGCGCCCTCGACCGACGAAGAAGTGCTGCAAAAGCTCGCCGAAGATTATCCGCTGCCCAAGCTGCTGCTCGAGCACCGCGGTCTGTCGAAGCTGAAGTCGACCTATACCGACAAGCTCCCGCGCATGGTCAATCCCAAGACGGGACGCGTGCACACGAATTACGCGCAGGCCGTCGCGGTGACGGGCCGGCTTGCGTCGAACGATCCGAACCTGCAGAACATTCCGGTGCGTACGGCCGAGGGCCGCCGTATCCGCGAGGCGTTCATCGCGCCCCCGGGCAGCAAGATCGTGTCGGCCGACTACTCGCAAATCGAATTGCGGATCATGGCGCATATCTCCGGCGACGAATCGCTGTTGCGCGCGTTCGCGCAAGGCGAGGACATTCACCGGGCGACCGCCGCCGAGGTTTTCAGCGTGACGCCGCTCGAAGTCTCGAGCGATCAGCGGCGCATCGCGAAAGTCATCAACTTCGGCTTGATCTACGGAATGAGCTCGTTCGGGCTCGCATCGAATCTCGGCATCACACGCGATGCGGCCAAGTTGTATATCGATCGGTATTTCGCGCGCTACCCGGGCGTGGCGCGTTACATGGACGATACGCGCTCGAGTGCGAAGATCAAAGGGTACGTGGAAACGGTCTTCGGCCGCCGGCTGTGGCTGCCCGAGATCAACGGCGGCAACGGCCCCCGGCGCCAAGCCGCCGAACGCGCGGCCATCAATGCCCCGATGCAAGGCACGGCGGCCGATCTCATCAAGATGTCGATGATCGCCGTGCAAGACTGGCTCGAACGAGAAGGCGCCAAGAGCCGCATGATCATGCAGGTCCATGACGAACTCGTGCTCGAAGTCCCCGAGGACGAGCTCGCCGTCGTCCGCGAAAAGCTGCCGCAATTGATGTGCGGCGTGGCCGCACTGAAGGTGCCGCTCGTGGCCGAGGTCGGCGTCGGCGCGAACTGGGAGGAAGCGCATTGACGCGCCGATCCCGCTGATTCCGCTGATTCCGCGCCCCATGCTCGCGCCCGTATGGCGTCGATAAGCCGAGACGGCCTTCCCCGAGCATGCGCCTTCGCGGACAATGAGCTGAACTTGCGCTCGCGCCGCCATCACGAGTAAGTAAGCGAGCGACCGAACCGAATCATCAACGGCATAGGGAGTATCGGCATGCATCGTTTTATCGTCGTGGGAGGAGGAGCAGGGGGGCTCGAATTAGCGACCCGTCTCGGCGATCGTTACGTCGTGCGCAAGAAGGGCGGTGAGGCGCGCGCGCTCGTCACGCTGGTGGACCGCAATCCGACGCACATTTGGAAGCCATTGCTGCATGAAGTGGCCGCAGGCAGTCTCGACCCGTTCACGCAGGAACTCGAGTACGCGGCGCAGGCTCGCTGGCACGGCTTCGAGTTTCAACAGGGCGATTTGAGCGGCCTCGACCGCGCGGCCAGGCGCATCACGATTGCGCCCGTCTTCGATTCGGACGGCGTGGAATTGCTGCCGCGACGCGAGCTCGAATACGACACGCTCGTCATTGCGATCGGCAGCACGACGCATTTCTTCGGGGTCAGCGGCGCCGCGGAACATTCGATCGCGCTCGATACCGTGGCTCAGGCCGAACGGTTCAGAAAGCGTCTCATTGCGGCGTGCATGCGAGCCGAGCATCAGCCTCATGCGGCCGTCGAGTCGGGGCTCGGGGACGCCGCCGAGCCCGAGCCGCGTATCCAAGTGGCGATCGTGGGCGGGGGCGCGACGGGCGTCGAGCTTTCGGCCGAATTGCGCAATACGGCGCAGGTGCTCTCGGCCTATGGTCTTCATAAGCTCGACCCGAAGCACGACATCGGTATCGTCTTGATCGAGGCGGGGCCGCGCATTCTGCCCGCCTTGCAAGAACGCGTGTCGAGTGCGACGGCCGAATTGCTGCGCAAGCTGGGCGTGAAGTTGATGACCGGGGAAACGGTCGCCGAGGTCGCGCCCGGCGTCGTGCGCACGGCAAGCGGCAAAGTGGTCCGCGCCGATTTGACGGTATGGGCCGCCGGCATCAAGGCGCCGCCCGTGCTGGGGCAGCTCGGCGGGTTGACGGTCAATCGCCTGGGGCAGTTGTGCGTGCGCCGCACTTTGCAAACCGAACTGGACGACGATGTCTTCGCGCTCGGCGATTGCGCAGCCTGCCCTTGGCCCGGCGAGGAGCGCAACGTGCCGCCGCGCGCGCAGGCTGCGCATCAGCAAGCGAGCTTTCTGCTGAAGGCGATGTCGCACCGGCTCGAAGGCCGGCCGTTGCCCGAGTTCACCTATCGCGATTTCGGTTCGCTCGTGTCGCTGGGTCATTTCAGCGCCGTCGGCAATTTGATGGGCGGCCTCATCGGCGGGAGCATGTTGATCGAAGGCCTGTTCGCCCGCTTCATGTACATGTCGCTGTACCGGCTGCATATCGCGGCGCTGCATGGCTATCCGCGGATGATGCTCGATACGGTCGCGCATTGGCTGCGACGCACGACGTTGCCGCGCGTCAAGCTGCATTAGCTTTTTCTCCGGCGACATAGGGATCGGCGGGAGCATGGCCGATCCGCTTGCCGGATCGCCCTAGGCGCAGAACGGCGGGCGGCGAGCGACGAAGCACGCGGTTCTCTTGGTCTGATTTTTGGCGATGTTGCCTATTCGGCCGGTTCCGGTCGAATAGGCTTTCCGCTTTCAATCAAGCATCAGGCGGCGGCCTGATCGACCGATCCCATGAACCATCCTCCGCTCGCCACTCACATGGTTTCGCTGCCTGACGGCAAATCGAACAATAACGCGCTCGGCTACTGCCTGAGCACCTCCCTCGACCCGGACCGCCCGACTACGCTCGTTCCGGTGGGCGAACGCTGGTCTCGCTGGGTACTGAAAGGAACGAAGGTGGTGGTGAAATGGCTGAGGCTCCCCGGCCAGCCCGAGTTTCTTCACGTGCTCGACGGAGAAACGTCGACGACTAGCAGGTTGCCCCGCCGCCTGCAGCAGCGATCGGCGGTCGACGTGGTGACGCTGCGCACCTTGCGCACGGTCGCTCATCAGCCTGCCGCCGTATTGGATTACGGCACGGCGTCGGCTTTTTCGGGGAATCTCACTACCGTCACGCCGTTGGGCCGGTGGCTGCTCAGCTTGCCGGCGGGCGCCGGCGTGGAGATCTTCAATCTCAGCGCGCCGTCCAATCCAATCAAGAACGGCATTTTTGCACCGCAGGTGCAGATCTCGAAAGGTGTCTCGGGCGGCGTGCGCTTTCTGAAAGACTCGCCGGGCGGATGAGGTGCCCGCCCGCGCAGGCCATCCTCAATTACGGGTTCGGTCCCGTCGCAACGGGCCTCGCCGGGTCGGCGCACCACTCGCTCCACGAGCCGGCATAGAGCGCGGCGCCGTGCAAACCGGCGACTTCCATCGCCAGCGCGTTATGACAGGCTGTGACGCCCGAGCCGCATTGCAGCACGACGTGTTCGGGCGACTTTTGCCCGATCACGGCATTGAACTCGTCTCGCAGCGTGTGCGCCGATTTGAATCGGCCGTCGGCCGTCAGATTGTCCTTGAAGAAGCGGTTGCGCGCCCCCGGGATGTGGCCGGCGACCGGGTCGATCGTTTCGTTCTCGCCGCGATAGCGATCGGCGCCGCGTGCGTCGACGACAAGTTGCTCGCCCGTCTTCAGATTGGCCAGTACGTGCTGGGCATCGACGGTAACGGCCAGCGGCGCGCCGGCTTTGAAGTCGCCGCGTGCACCAGCCGGAGCAGCGGCCTTGTCGAGCGATTGCCCGGCGGCTTGCCATGCCTGCAAGCCGCCGTCGAGCACGGCCACCGAATCGTGGCCAAGCCAGCGCAGCAGCCACCAGAGCCGCGCGGCATAGGCGCCGCCCTGCGCGTCATAAGCGACCACTTGTTGATTCTGTTTCAGTCCGTGCTTGGCGAGCGTCTCGACGAGCGCATCGCGCGTGGGCAAGGGGTGACGCCCGTTCTGACCGGTTTTCGCGCCGGAAAGATCGCGGTCGAGGTGCAAGTAATGCGCGCTTGGAATGTGGCCCGCGGCATAGGCTTGTTCCCCTGCCGCCGGGTTGGCGAGATCGAAGCTGCAGTCGAAAACAAGAACGCTGCCCGGCGCGCTGGAGAGGCGTTCCGCCAAGTTCTCGGCTGAAATCAGCGTGGTGTAGTGGGTGTGCGGCATGATGGGCTCCTCGTTGGCGAGCGGACTCGCGCGTGGACGGCGTGATGATTGCAGTCTAAACAAAAAGACGGGCAAGCGGCATGTCAGCCGTCTTGCCCGTCGTTCGATCGGTGGCCGCGGCGCCGGCGGGGAACGCGCCCAGCAGGCCGCGGCACGATCATGCGCGCCGTCAGATTTCGCCCAGTTCGCGGCGCAGGAATTCGTGGAAGTGCTGCATGCCGTCTTCCATCGGGCTCTGGTACGGCCCGACCTGCGATTCGCCGCGTTCGAGCAGGGCGAGCCGGCCGGCGTCCATGCGCTCGGCGATTTCATCGTCCTCGCGCGCGGTTTCCATGTAGGCGGCGCGCTCGGCTTCGACGAATTCGCGCTCGAACAGTGCGAATTCCTCGGGGTAATAGAACTCGACGATGTTCGTCGTTTTGCGCGGCCCACGCGGAATGAGCCATGAGACGACGAGCACGTGCGGATACCACTCGATCATGAGACCGGGGTAGTACACCATCCAGATAGCGCCGTACTCGGGCGGCTCGCCGTCGCGCACCCGCAGTACCTGGTCATGCCACTTGCGGTAGACCGGGCTGCCGGCCTTGGCGAGTCCGTTATGGACGCCGACGGTCTGCACGCTGTACCAATCGCCGAATTCCCAGGTGAGATCGTCGCAGTTGACGAAGCTGCCGAGGCCCGGATGGAACGGCACGACGTGATAATCCTCGAGGTACACCTCGATGAACGTCTTCCAGTTGTAATTGCACTCGTGCACTTCGACGTGATCGAACATGTAGTCCGCGAAGTCGAAGTGATGCTGCGGGCCGAGCTTCGCGAGATCTTTCGCGATGTCGCGGCCCTGCGTCTCGAACAGCAAGCCGTGCCAATTTTGCAGCGACGTGGCGCCGAGGTTCAGGCACGGGTTGTCTGCGAAGTGCGGCGCGCCGAGCAACTCCCCGTCGAGGTTGTACGTCCACCGATGCAGCGGGCAGACGATATTCTGGGCTTGGCCGCGCCCATTGAGCATGATCGCCTGACGATGACGGCAGACGTTCGACAGCAGCTCCACCTGCGAACGTTGGTTGCGCACGAGCACGCGCCCTTCGTTTTCGCTTGGCAGCGCAAAATAATTCCCCGTCTCGGGCACCATCAATTCATGCCCGACGTAGCGAGGACCCTTCTTGAAAAGTGTTTCGATTTCTCGCGCGAGAAGCGCTTCGTCGAAGTAAGCCGTGACCGGCAGCTGGCTCGAAATGGCCTTGAGCTGCAAAGCAGTGCTCAGATTGGACATTCCCACTCCCGATGAAAACGTGAAAGCAGCGAACAACCCAACCATCGAAGATTCGATTTAGGGAACCGGCGATTATACCCTCTCGGCCTCGCTAAGGCCAACTAAGTACATGATTTGGGTCAAAAAAGGCCAAGCAAGAACCAAACCTTCGTACGGTATGGGCGGGCACAGTGTTGTTTTTTTGCCGTTCGTCGGCACGGGCCCGGCGGCGGGCTGATGGGTCGGGGTAGGCGCTTTTGCCGTAGAATGTCCGACTTGTTTTTGAATACACCCCTACCCGATGGCGAAGACAGCACTCGAAGGCGCAGCCGCGCCCGCTCCCGGCGGCGAACAAGGGGATGCGGCGCTGCCCCCGAACTATGAAGCGGCGGTGGCGGAGTTGGAAGAGCTGGTTTCCCGTATGGAAGGCGGCGCCTTGAGCCTTGAGGAGTCGCTTTCGGCCTATCGGCGCGGGGCGGCCCTCGTGGCGTATTGTCAGCAGCAGCTGGAGAAGGTGGAGCAGCAGGTGCGCGTGCTCGATGGCGAGACGCTCAAGCCGCTTCCTCCCGGCACGGCCCCCGCGGACAGCGGAGACGATCTATGACCTTTGAAGAATGGATGCGCGCGGTGCTCGCGCGCGTCGAAACGGCGCTCGAACGCTATTTGCCCGAAACGGCCCAAGCGCCCGCGCGGTTGCATGAGGCGATGCGCTACGCGGTGCTGGGCGGCGGCAAGCGCGTGCGCCCGCTGCTCGTGCATGCGGCCGGCGAATTGACGGGCGCGCGGCCGGCGGCGCTCGAGGCGGCCTCGGCCGCGCTCGAGATGATTCACGTTTATTCGCTCGTGCATGACGACATGCCGTGCATGGACGACGACGCCCTGCGTCGCGGCAAGCCCACGGTGCACGTGCAGTACGACGAAGCGACGGCACTGCTGGTCGGCGATGCCCTGCAGTCGCAGGCATTCATCGCGCTGACCGACGACGCTGCGCTCGATGCGCGCGCGCAGGCGGCGCTCGTCCGCGAGCTGGCGCTGGCGAGCGGCTCGCTCGGCATGGCCGGTGGGCAAGCGATCGATTTGGCGAGCGTGGGGCTGACGCTCACGCGGCCGCAGCTCGAAACGATGCATCGAATGAAGACGGGCGCGCTGCTGCGCGCGTCCGTGCGCATGGGCGCGCTGGCGGGCGCCGCGCCCGACGAAGCGGCTCTGAAGGCGCTCGACGCGTATGCGGCGGCCGTCGGGTTGGCGTTTCAAGTCGTCGACGACATCCTCGACGTCACGACCGACTCCGCCACGCTCGGCAAGACGGCCGGCAAGGACGCGAAGGACGGCAAGCCGACTTACGTCTCGATCATCGGGCTCGACGCATCGCGTGCGTTGGCGGCGCAGTTGCGCCGCGACGCGCACGATGCGCTTGCCCCTTTCGGCGAGCCTGCACGGCGTCTGGCCGAGCTTGCCGACCTGGTGGTGAACCGGGTGAGTTGAATGCGAAGCCCGCCACCGCGCGGCATTGGCCTCGAGAAGCGCGAGAAAAAAAGCGGGCGCGTAACTTTTCCTACAATGGAACGACGATGTACGACTTGTTGAAAACCATCGACGACCCGGCGGATTTGCGCCGCCTAGACCGCCGTCAACTGAAGCCGCTTGCCGACGAGCTGCGCGCGTACGTATTGGACAGCGTGTCGCAAACGGGCGGCCATTTGTCGTCGAACCTCGGCACCGTCGAGCTGACGATCGCCTTGCATTACGTATTCGATACGCCGCACGATCGAATCGTGTGGGACGTCGGCCATCAAACCTATCCTCATAAGATTCTGACGGGCCGTCGCGATCGGATGCACACGCTGCGCCAGCGCGGCGGCATCTCGGGCTTTCCGCGCCGCCCTGAGTCGCAATACGACACGTTCGGCACGGCCCATTCGAGCACGTCGATTTCGGCCGCGCTCGGCATGGCGATCGCTAGCAAGCTCGAGGGCATCGACCGCTTCTCCATCGCCGTGATCGGCGACGGCGCGATGACGGCCGGCATGGCCTTCGAGGCGATGAACAACGCGGGCGTTTGCGACGACGTGCCGCTGCTCGTCATTCTGAACGACAACGACATGTCGATTTCGCCGCCCGTGGGTGCGCTCAATCGGCATTTGGCCCGGCTCATGTCGGGGCGTTTCTATGCGGCAGCCCGCGCGGGCGTCGAGCGCGTGCTGCGCGTGGCGCCGCCGATGCTCGAACTCGCGCGTAAGCTCGAAGAGCACGCGAAGGGCATGGTCGTGCCGGCTACGCTATTCGAAGAATTCGGCTTCAATTACATCGGCCCCATCGACGGTCACGACCTCGATTCGCTGATCCCGACGCTGCAAAATATTCGTGAGCTGCGCGGCCCGCAGTTCCTGCACGTCGTCACGAAGAAGGGTCAAGGATACAAGCTCGCGGAAGCCGACCCCGTGCTGTATCACGGCCCGGGCAAGTTCAACCCGGCCGAAGGCATCAAGCCGCCCACGTCGCCCTCGAAAAAGACTTACACGCAAGTGTTCGGCGAGTGGCTGTGCGATGCGGCGGAGCTCGATTCGCGCGTCGTCGGCATCACGCCGGCCATGCGTGAGGGCTCGGGCCTCGTCGAGTTCGAGAAGCGCTTCCCCGATCGCTATTTCGACGTGGGCATCGCCGAGCAGCATGCGGTCACGTTCGCCGGCGGGATGGCGACCGAAGGCATGAAGCCTGTCGTCGCGATCTATTCGACATTCCTGCAGCGTGCGTACGACCAGTTGATCCACGACGTCGCGCTCCAGAATCTGCCCGTAGTGTTCGCGATCGATCGCGCCGGCCTCGTCGGCGCGGACGGTGCGACGCATGCGGGCGCCTACGATTTGGCGTTCCTGCGCTGCATTCCGAACATGACGGTGATGGCGCCGGCCGACGAGAACGAGTGCCGCCAGATGTTGTATACGGCGCTTCAGCAGCCGAACCCGACGGCCGTGCGGTATCCGCGCGGCGCGGGCACGGGCGTGGCGACGGTCAAGCAAATGACGGCCCTGCCTGTGGGCCGCGGCGAGATCCGCCGTCAATCGAGCGCGCCGAAGGGCAGCCGCATTGCCATTCTGGCCTTCGGCACGATGGTCGTGCCGGCGTTGGCTGCAGCGGAAGCGCTCGACGCAACCGTCGCCAACATGCGCTTCGTGAAGCCGATCGACGCCGAGCTCGTGCGTGAGCTCGCGCAAACCCACGACGCGATCGTCACGGTCGAGGAAGGCTGCATCATGGGCGGCGCCGGATCGGCCTGTGTGGAGTCCCTGCTTGCCGATGGGGTTGTTCGCCCCGTACTACAATTGGGCCTCCCCGACAGCTTCATCGACCATGGCGACCCCGCCAAGCTGTTGGCGGAATGCGGTCTCGATGGCGCGGGTATCGAAAAGTCGATTCGTACGCGCTTTCTCGAGCCGGCGGCCAAGCTGGCGGCGCAGCGCGTCGCTTGATCCGGGGCCGGTCGCGCAGGCGGCCGCTCTGTTTTTTTAGGATGCATGCATGGGCCTTCGGGCCCATGTTTCGTTATGGCGTGAGTCGCACCGGGCCGTCGGCGCGGTCGGTGGCTACGCTGATTAGGACAACAAAACGATGAACCAGATGAATCCCGCCTTCGTGATGCCCGATGTGCAAAGTACGGTCGACACGCGGCAGATTCCGATTCAACGCGTCGGGGTGAAAGGGGTGCGTCATCCGCTGACGGTGCGCACGCCGAGCGGTGAAGTGCAGCCGACGGTGGGAACGTGGAACTTGGACGTGCATTTGCCGGCGCATCAGAAAGGCACGCACATGTCGCGCTTCGTTGCCTTGCTCGAGGCCAACAAGGCGCCGCTCGAAATCGCGGCGTTCCGCGATTTGCTCGCCGACATGCTCGTCAAGCTCGAAGCGACGGGTGGGCGCATCGAGGTGACGTTCCCGTACTTCGTTTCGAAAACGGCGCCCGTATCGGGCGTGACGAGCTTGCTCGATTACGAAGTGACGCTCATGGGGCAGTCGCGCGAAGGCGACGTCCGCACGTTCTTGCGCGTGCTCGTGCCGGTCACGAGCCTATGCCCGTGCTCGAAAGAGATTTCGCAGTACGGCGCGCACAATCAACGCTCGCACGTGACGATCGAGGTCGAGTTGCTGGCCGACCTGCCCGTCGAGGACTTGATCCGGATGGCCGAGGAAGAGGCCTCGTGCGAATTGTGGGGGCTGCTCAAGCGCCCGGACGAGAAGTTCGTGACGGAGCGGGCCTACGAGAACCCGAAGTTCGTCGAAGATCTCGTGCGCGACGTCGCGCAGCGCCTCAATCGCGACGAGCGCATCGTCTCGTACGTGCTCGAAGCGGAAAACTTCGAGTCGATTCACAACCACAGCGCTTATGCCGTGATCGAACACGACAAGCGCAACGCGGCGCCCGCGGCCTGAGCGCAGGGCTCGGTCGAGCCGAGCCGAGCTTCGCCGAGCCTGTGTCGAAGCGTTCGCCGCGTTCGCCGCGTTCGCCGAGTTCTACGCGTTCCGCGGGGACGAGCCGCGCTAGGCTAGCTTCGCGCTAGCGAGGACAAATCCCAGCGCGGCTTGACCGTGAACGCGTAATCCTTGGTCGCCTGTTCGGGCCAGCGCTGAAGCCGCAGCGCGCCCGCGAGCGCGATCATTGCGCCGTTGTCGGTGCACAGAGAAAGATCAGGGTAGTGCACGTCGTAGCCGCGCTTTTTCGCGGCGGCCGACAGCGCCTCGCGCAGCTGCCGGTTCGCGCCGACGCCGCCCGCCACGACGAGCCGCTTGAGCCGCGTTTTCTTGAGCGCGGCGAGCGATTTCGCCACGAGCACTTCGACGGCCGCATCGACGAAGCCGCGCGCGAGATCGGCTTTCGACTGTTCGCAGACGTTCGCGCCAAACTGCTTCGTCTGCGTGAGTACGGCCGTTTTCAATCCGCTGAAGCTGAAATCGAGATCGCCGGAATGAAGCATCGGCCGCGGCAACGTCACCGCTCCCGGTGTGCCGTACTCGGCCAGGCGCGACACTTCCGGCCCGCCCGGATAACCGAGCCCGAGCAATTTCGCGGTCTTGTCGAACGCCTCGCCGGCGGCATCGTCGAGCGTTTCGCCGAGCGTCTCGTAGAGGCCGACATCGGTCACGCGCATGAGCTGCGTATGGCCGCCCGAGACGAGCAGCGCGACGAACGGAAACGGCGGCGGCTCGTCGACGAGCAGCGGCGACAGCAGATGGCCTTCGAGATGATGGATGCCGATGGTGGGCTTATCCCAGGCCATGGCGAGTGCGTTGGCGATGCTTGCGCCCACCAACAGCGCGCCCGCGAGCCCCGGGCCCTGCGTGAAAGCGATGGCGTCGATATCGACGCGCGCGGCGCCGGAGCGCTCGAGCACGTTTTCGAGCAACGGCAGCGCCCGGCGAATATGGTCGCGCGAGGCGAGCTCGGGAACGACGCCGCCGTATTCGCGGTGCATGGCGATCTGCGAATGCAATGCGTGCGCGAGCAACCCGCGCTCGGTGTCGTAGAGCGCGAGCCCTGTTTCGTCGCAGGAGCTTTCGATGCCGAGAACGAGCATGATGAAATGAATGCGGGTGAGCGCGGCCGGGGAGCCGCTGCGCCGCAAGGAATGCATGAAAAACACGAAAGTATAGCAGTGCGGCTTTCCCGCCCGCGCGCGCAGGTAAAATGCGCGCCATGGAATCTTTCGATATCGCCGTCATCGGCGCGGGGGCTGCCGGCATGATGTGCGCGGCCGTGGCGGGACAGCGCGGCGGGCGCGTCGCGTTGATCGATCATGCGCCGCGACTCGCCGAAAAAATCCGCATTTCGGGCGGCGGCCGCTGCAATTTCACGAACCTGCACGCCGGGCCGGCCAATTACCTTTCGGCCAATCCACATTTTTGCCGCTCCGCGCTCGCGCGCTATACGCCGCACGATTTCCTCGCACTGCTGAAAGCACACCGCATCGCATGGCACGAAAAGCACCGCGGCCAGCTGTTTTGCGATCACTCGAGCGAAGCGATCATCGACATGCTCAAAGCCGAGTGCGATGCGGGGCATGTCGCATGGCGGCGTCCCGTTGCCGTCGAGGCTGTGCGTCGGGGCGATTCGGGCGCTTTCGCACTCGATACGAATGCCGGCCAAATCGTTGCGAACGCACTCGTCATCGCGACGGGCGGTTTGTCGATTCCGAAGATCGGCGCGACCGATTTCGCCTATCGCATCGCCAAGCAATTCGGGCACAAACTCGTCGATATGCGGCCGGCGCTCGTGCCGCTGACGTTTTCATCGGAGGATTGGGCGCCGTTCTCGGCCCTTGCCGGCGTGTCGCACGAGGTTGAGGTGACGGCGGGCTCGAAGCGCGCGCAAGGCGCTTTCGTCGAAGATCTGCTGTTTACGCATCGAGGGTTATCCGGCCCCGGCGTGCTTCAAATTTCGAGCTTTTGGCAAAGCGGCGAGCCCATCGCCATCGATTTGCTGCCCGGCCGGGACGCATGCACCGAGCTCTTGGAGGCCAAATCGAGCGGCAACAAGCGGCAAATCGGCAATCTCTTGGCGCAATGGCTGCCTGCGCGCCTTGCCCAGGCGTGGCTTGCGGCCCAAGACGTATCGCCTGAAGCGCGGCTTGCCGATTTGTCTGATAAAGCGCTGCGCCGCCTGGGCGAGGCGTTCTCTAGATGGACGTTGACGCCGTCGGGAACGGAAGGCTATCGCAAGGCCGAGGTCACCAAGGGCGGCGTCGACACGCGCGAGCTCTCTTCGGCCACGATGATGAGCGCGCGTGTGCCGGGGCTCTATTTCATCGGCGAAGCGGTCGACGTGACCGGGTGGCTCGGCGGCTACAACTTTCAGTGGGCTTGGGCGTCGGGCGTGGCGGCGGGACGGGCCGCGGTCGAATTCGTACGTACCGCTTGACAACGTTCGTGTAATTGTGCAGAAGGTCTGCTATACTCCCCGACCTTTGGGGAATTTCCGATTGGCAACATGACGATCATCCGCGTAAAAGAAAACGAGCCTTTCGAAGTCGCGATGCGCCGCTTCAAGCGCACGATCGAGAAGAACGGCCTCTTGACCGAGCTTCGCGCGCGCGAGTTCTTCGAAAAGCCGACGGCCGAGCGCAAGCGTAAGAAGGCTGCTGCCGTGAAGCGCCATTTCAAGCGCCTGCGTAGCCAAATGCTGCCGAAGAAATTTTATTGAGTGCACCGCGCCGGCTTCGGCCGCGCTGCCGTCGCTTCGGAGGCAGCGGTCACTGGCGTTCGGTTTCGCGGCGGCATCGGCCGTAGGGCCACATCGGGCCATCCTGAGTCGAACGATCGATCCCGTGTTGCTTGGGTCGGCCGCTAACCCGCTCGCGAAGGCGCAGTCCGCGCAAAACCCGCTTGAGGAAACGTCCCAAGCGGGTTTTTGCGCTCAGTGCACTCGGGTTCGTTTCCCCATTCTTCCCAATCTTTTCGTGCATCCAGGTGAAAGATGAGTCTGAAAGATCGCATTAACGACGACATGAAAGCGGCCATGCGCGCGCGCGACACGGGGCGGCTGGCCGCGATCCGCTTGGTGCTGGCGGCGATCAAGCAGCGTGAAGTGGACGAGCGCGTGACGCTCGACGATGCGGCCGTTACGGCGGTCATCGACAAGATGATCAAGCAACGGAAGGACTCGATCAGCCAATTCGAGGCGGCCGGCCGCCACGATCTGGTGGAACAGGAAAGTGCCGAGCTTGCCGTCCTCGCCGAGTACATGCCGGCTCAGTTGTCGGAGGCCGAAATTGCGGAGCAGGTCCAGGCCGCGGTGGCGGAAATCGGCGCGACGGGCCCGCAGGACATGGGCAAGGTCATGGGCGTGCTCAAGGCCAAGCTCGCGGGCCGAGCCGACATGACGGCCGTTTCCGCCCGCGTGAAGGCGGCGCTCAGCAAGTAACGGGTTCGCGAAGCACGCAAGCGGCTCATGCGCGCCGCGCCGCCTATCGGCCGGCGACCGCTCATGACGGCGCCCAACGCTTCGTCCCGCACCATCGCTCGTGATCCCGCACGCCTTTCTTCAGGACCTGCTGGACCGCGTCGACATTGTCGACGTGGTGGGTAAGTACGTCCAACTCAAAAAAGGCGGCGCCAATTTCATGGGCTTGTGCCCATTCCACAACGAGAAGAGCCCGTCGTTCACCGTGAGTCCGACGAAGCAGTTCTATCACTGCTTCGGCTGCGGCGCGCACGGCACGGCCATCGGCTTTCTGATGGAGCATGCGGGCTTGTCGTTCCCGGAGGCCGTGGGCGAGCTGGCGCAGTCGGTCGGCCTGACCGTGCCGCAGGAACCGTCGCCCGTGCGAGGGGGCGGCGGCAGCTACGGCGGTCACGGCGGCGGCGGTTCCGAACGATACGCGCCGGCGGACGGCAAGGCTGCCGCGGCATTGTCGGATCTGATGCAGACGGCTTGCGACTACTACCGCAAAGCATTGCGCGGCGCACCGCAAGCGATCCAGTACCTCAAAAAGCGCGGCTTGACGGGCGAAGTGGCCGCGCGGTTCGGTCTCGGTTTCGCGCCGGACGGATGGCAAAACCTCGAAGCGGTGTTTTCCGATTACCGCAGCGATGCGCTAGTCGAGGCAGGCTTGGTTATCGTCAGCGAAAAGACCGACGCCCAAGGCCAGGCCCGCCGCTACGACCGATTCCGCGAGCGGATCATGTTCCCGATCCGCAACGTCAAGGGCCTCGTCATCGGCTTCGGCGGCCGCGTGCTCGACGGCGGCGAGCCGAAGTATTTGAATTCGCCGGAAACGCCTCTATTTAGCAAGGGCAGCGAGCTGTACGGTTTGTTCGAAGCGCGCTTGGCGATTCGCGAGGCCCGCTTCGTTCTGGTCGTGGAAGGTTATATGGATGTCGTTGCGCTGGCGCAGCTCGGATTTCCGAATGCCGTTGCGACCCTGGGCACGGCATGCACGCCTATCCACGTTCAAAAGCTGTTGAGGCAGACTGACACGGTCGTCTTCAGCTTCGACGGCGATGCCGCGGGGCGGCGCGCGGCTCGCAGGGCGCTCGACGCATGCCTGCCGCATGCTGCGGACAACCGCACGATCCGGTTCTTGTTCCTGCCGCCCGAGCACGATCCCGACAGCTATATCCGGGAGTTCGGCAAGGAAGCGTTTTCCGAACAGATCGAACATGCGCTGCCGATGTCGCAGTTCATGCTGAACGAAGTGCTGACGGGCAAAGAGCTCGATACGCCGGAGGGGCGCGCTCGGGCGCTGTTCGATGCAAAGCCGCTCCTGCAGGCGCTGCCTGCCAACGCGCTGCGTGCACAGATCATGCACATGTTTGCAGACCGGCTCGGCATTCCGTTCGAAGAAGTGGCGGCGCTATGCAATGTCGATTCGCGCATGGCCGTGCCGGCCCGGCTTGCGCCGGCGCGAAAAGACCGGCGTCGCGTGACGGGCATAGAAGAGCGGGCGCTGCGCAATTTGGTGATGTATCCGCGCATCGTATCGGTGTTGGACGAGGCGAGCGAAGAAAGCCTCGTCAATCAGAGTCATCATGGCGAGCTGTTTGCGGAGGCGGCCACGCACGCGCGCGCGCTGGGGGCCGCGGCCGAATTTCGGCACCTCTCGGATCTGCTCCGAAATGGGGCCAACGCGGCGACTTTCGAAGAAATCTTCCGCGAAATTCTGGTCTATGATGAAAATGTGCGCGATTTGTTGATGCAGGACGCCGAAGACGCCGCTGCGGCCGAACAGCAACAGGAGCGCGAACGCATCGCCGCCGAGGAATTCCTGGCGGCCATCCTGAAAATCCGCTATGACGCGTGTTGCGAACGGCTCGAGCGCTTGTCGCGACAGTCCAAGCTCACGCCGGACGAGATCGAACAATTCGCGGACCTGAACCGGCAGCGTGCCGACATGAAGCGGCAGCTTGGGCTATGAAGGGGGGACTATGCCGTGTGTGCTATAATAAAAGGTTTTCAGCGGTCTAGTTTGTCTTTTCGAAGCAGGTGCGCTGCGGCAGGGGCGACGGCAGGGATGAGATAGCGATGGCAAAGACTACGGGCGAGAAGGCGGCTGCAAAGGGTACGAGGAGTACCGCGGGGGCGGGCAAGGGCAAGGCCCGGCGCTCGGTCCCGCATGCGGCAGAGCCGGCGCGCAAAGTCGCAGCTCAATCGGCTGGCGCGTCCGTCGGCAAAAAGACATCGGCTGCAAGTGCGGCGCAGCGAGTCGGCAAGCGGCCGGCGAGCTCGGCGGCTGTGCGAACTTCGGCGGCAGCCGCCAATGTGACCAAGGCGGCGAAAGCGTCCGCCAAGCCGGAGACGAGAGCCGACGCCGCGAGGCGATCTGGTTCGAAAAGCGCAGGGGGCGCGGCTGCCACGCCGGACGATTCGGCAGTGCGCGATACCCAAGTATCCACGGTGCAACCGGCTGAAGTCCAGCAGCCGCGAGTCGAGACTATAGCCGGTACGGCGAACTCCATGACGAAAAAGCTGAACGAAGTATCCGTCGATGACGACGCAACCCAGGGCGAAGAGCAACAAGCTGCTGCTGCTCCGGGCAAAGGCGAAAAGGCCAAGGCGCGCGATCGCCGCGCGAAGGAAAAGGCGCTGCTGAAGGACGCGTTCGCGTCGAGCCAGCCCGGCACGGCGGAGGAGCTCGAAGAGCGCCGCTCGAAGTTGCGCGCGCTGATCAAGCTCGGCAAAGAGCGCGGCTTTTTGACGTACGCGGAAATCAACGATCACTTGCCTGACAACTTCGCCGAGACCGAGGCGATCGAAGGCATCATCAGCACGTTCAACGACATGGGCGTGGCGGTCTACGAGCAAGCGCCCGACGCCGAGACGCTGCTGCTCAACGACAACGCGCCTGCCGCTTCGTCGGACGACGAGGTGGAAGAGGAAGCCGAAGTTGCGCTGTCGACGGTCGATTCCGAGTTCGGCCGTACGACCGATCCGGTCCGTATGTATATGCGCGAGATGGGCACGGTCGAGCTGCTGACGCGCGAAGGCGAAATCGAAATCGCGAAGCGGATCGAGGACGGCCTGAAGCATATGGTGATGGCGATCTCGGCTTGCCCGACCACGATTGCCGACATCCTCGCCATGGCCGAGCGCGTCGCGAACGAAGAAACGCGTATTGACGAGCTCGTCGATGGCCTGATCGATCCGAACGCGGAAGATGCGGACGGGTTCTCTGCCCAAGAAGCCGAAGCGATCGAAAACGAGAGCGAGGAAGACGAGGAAGAGGAAGAGGAGGAAGAAGAGGACGACGACGGCAGCGCGCAGGCTACGGCCAACGCAGCGCAGCTCGAAGCGCTCAAGCGTGTGTCGCTCGAGAAGTTCGCGCTGATCAGCGAATGGTTCGACAAGATGCGCCGTGCCTTCGAGAAGGAGGGCTACAAGTCGAAGTCGTACCTGAAGGCGCAAGAGACGATTCAGAACGAGCTGATGTCGATTCGCTTCACGGCGCGTACGGTCGAGCGTCTGTGCGACACGCTGCGTGCGCAGGTGGACGAAGTGCGTCAGGTCGAGCGTCAGATCCTGCATATCGTCGTCGACAAGTGCGGCATGCCGCGCGCGGAATTCATCACGCGTTTCCCGGGAAGCGAGACCGATCTCGACTGGGCCGAGAAGGTCGTGGCGGAGAATCATCCGTACAGCGCGGTGCTCTCGCGCAACATTCCGGCGATCCGCGAGCAGCAACAGCGTTTGCTCGATTTGCAGGCGCGTGTCGTTTTGCCGCTGAAGGATTTGAAGGAAACGAACCGTCAGATGGCGGCCGGCGAATTGAAGGCTCGGCAGGCCAAGCGCGAAATGACCGAGGCGAACTTGCGTCTCGTGATTTCGATCGCAAAGAAGTACACGAATCGCGGCTTGCAGTTCCTCGATTTGATTCAAGAAGGCAACATCGGCTTGATGAAGGCGGTGGACAAGTTCGAATACCGCCGCGGGTACAAGTTCTCGACGTATGCGACATGGTGGATTCGCCAGGCCATTACGCGTTCGATCGCCGATCAGGCGCGCACGATCCGTATTCCGGTTCACATGATCGAAACGATCAACAAGATGAACCGTATTTCGCGGCAGATTCTGCAGGAGACGGGTCTCGAGCCCGATCCGGCCACGCTCGCGGAAAAGATGGAAATGCCTGAGGACAAGATCCGCAAGATCATGAAGATCGCGAAGGAGCCGATCTCCATGGAAACGCCGATCGGGGACGACGACGATTCGCATCTGGGCGATTTCATCGAAGATACGAACACGGTTGCGCCGGCCGATGCCGCGCTGCATGCCAGCATGCGCGACGTCGTGAAGGACGTGCTCGATTCGTTGACGCCGCGAGAAGCGAAGGTGCTGCGCATGCGTTTCGGTATCGAGATGAGCACGGACCATACGCTCGAGGAAGTCGGCAAGCAGTTCGACGTCACGCGTGAGCGGATCCGTCAGATCGAAGCGAAGGCGCTGCGTAAGCTGCGCCATCCGAGCCGGTCGGACAAGCTGAAGTCGTTCCTCGAAGGGAACTGATCGTCGGCGACGGATAGTGGCGATCGCTTGGTGCGGTAATGGAAGGCCCGGCTCATCGATGTCGGGCCTTTTTTATGGTGGCGTGGGCGGCGCGATGAGGGCGGGGGCGTTCGGCGCTAGGGCGGGTTGGCGCTCCGTGCGCATCGGCTGGCATGCCGAATTTCTTGGTTTCGCCGCTGAATTTGCATTAGTTCGGCATTTCGATTTGCAGACGGCTGCATTAGCCGATAGACTCGCAATCTTTCCGCGCTGTCGTCGCTGCCGGTGTTACCGGCGGTCGCGTTGGTTGCGGGATACACGCTACACGACAACCGCCACAAGCTAAGAACTCAAAACGTGGCGCGAGACGGGCCGGACGCCGTGCTGGTTGCAGGCAGCGGACTCATAATCCGCCTCCGAAAGGACACCGTGGGTTCGAATCCCACCCGGCCCACCAAAGGACCTCCCCAACTAGTTCCAAAGTGCCCTAAGAACTGCTGACCCAGGAAATTGCGGCCGGTCGGAATCCATCGAACTCGATATTCACGAATTTCCGTTCCGTAAATGGTGCGAAGCCAGTCATGGGAGCCTGGTAGTCGCGCGAAATCTTGGACATGTGCCATCTCCTCGTGACGAGCCAGCCTCTGCACGGTGGGGACTGTGCATGCGACTCAGGAGGCGCCGGTACCTTCCGGCTGCCTGCCCCAGCTGTTCCCTCCCGCCGTTTCGTCGGCTGGCGCTCCCTCGTTCCCTTTCCCCCGCCCCCCGCCCCCCGCC
>CBIHRA010000008.1:0-164459 GCA_966212325.1 uncultured Burkholderiaceae bacterium
CCCCCGCCCCCCGACACCCCTTTCGCGTTTTCCCCTAGATTCGCGTACTTGCAATCGGTCGCGTAAACGTTATGCTTTATAACAAATATGAAAAATAAGTATATCGACCGCGACAACAATCGGAGACATCGCACATGAACGCTCCCTTGCAGCACGATACGGCGAACGAACGCAAGACGCTGATCTTACTTGGGCTTGGCTTTGGCCTTGTCGGCCTCGACCGCTGGATCGTCGCACCGCTCTTCCCTCACATGATGCGCGACCTCGGGCTCGACTTTCAGCAACTGGGCAGCCTCATCGGCATTCTCAGCGTCGCCTGGGGCGTTTGGGCGATTGCAATGGGGCCCGTCTCCGATCGCTTCGGGCGCAAGAAGATGCTCGTCGTGACAATGGTCGCTTTCTCGTTGCTTTCAAGTCTGTCCGGACTCGCGGCCAGTTTCGGCAGCTTGATGCTGATTCGCGCCGTCATGGGCGTTGCCGAAGGCGCATTCACACCGGCGAGCGTCGCGGCCACAGGCGAGGCATCGCTGCCTTCGCGGCGCGGATTGAACCAAGGGTTGCAGCTCAGCATGTTCTCGCTGCTCGGCCTAGGCTTCGCGCCGATCATCGCGACGCAGTTGTTGCGGATCGTGCCGTCGTGGCATTGGGTGTTCATGATTTCCGCGGTGCCGGGGCTCATCGTTGCGGCGTTGATCGCAGCGATGCTGCGCGAGCATCCGAGGAACGCGCTGCCGTATCCCGATCCTGCGCATGCTAAGGCGAAATGGTCCGAACTGTTCCGCAGCCGCAACGTGCTTCTCGCGACGCTCGCGATCCTGTGTGCGATGGCGGGCATCTTCGTCGTCAGCGCCATGGTGCCGACCTATCTCGTCGAAGTCCTTCATTTGGATACGCAAAGCATGGGATTCGTCGTGTCGGCGCTCGGCTTCGGCGGCTTCGCCGGCTCGTTCTGCGTGGCTGGCTTATCCGATTTCATCGGGCGTCGCCCGGCCGCGGTCATCGCCTTTGTCGGCGCCGCCGTTCTGCTCTATCTGTTTTCGCGGACAGGAGCCAATCCGCAGTTGCTGTTCGCATTGTTGTTCGGCATCTCCGTGTTTGCCTTGGGCTTGCTTGGCCTATTGAGCGGGCCGATCGCCACGGAAGCCGCGCCGCTGGGACTGGTTGCGTCGTCGGTCGGTTTCGTTTCGGGCACGGGCGAGATATTCGGCGGCGGGCTGGCGCCCGTCATCGCGGGCTTCATCGCGCAGCACTTCGGTTTGCCCGCGACGCTCGAATTCGCGCTGGCCGGCCTGGCAGGCGGCGCCGTCGTGGCGTTGTTCCTGACGGAGACGGCGCCGCGCAGGCGCGCCGCCGTCTCAGGGGAAGCGTTCTCCGCTTCGCGCGACATCGCTTGATCGCCGACTCGATTACCGATTCATCGATTCACCGAATCCACATAAAACCGCGGCGACGACCGCGGGAAATCACCATCCCAGGCAAGGAGAATTCTTCATGAAGCGTAAAGCAGTCTTTGCGGCAGCCGGGGCGCTGTTCGCCTCGCACGCGTTCGCGCAGAGCAGCGTGGTCCTGAGCGGACTGATCGACGGTGGCGTGTCCTACATCAGTAATCAGGGCGGCAGCAGCGTCGTGAAATTCGACGACGGCATCGAAGTGCCTAACCTGCTGAAGATCGATGGCAAGGAGGACCTCGGCGGCGGCCTGAAGGCCGTTTTCGACTTGACCAACCAGTTCCAACTCGGCTCGGGTTCGTTCATGCCCGGACAGAGCTTGTTCGGACGGAATGCCTATGTGGGGCTCGACGATACGCATTGGGGCCGCCTGACGCTCGGCAATCAATACGACTTCATGGTCGACTCGCTGTTCTTCGGCTTGAACGACGCCGCGTTCTACGCTCAAGGCGTCTACGATTTCCGCAACGGGCCGTTTGCCGCGCTGGCATTGCCGAACAACCCGACAGGCGCATTCGACTGGGACCGGATGGCCGGCGAGCGCGTGCAAAACTCGGTCAAGTACCTGAGCCCGACGATAGGGGGATTTTCAGCGGGTGTGATGTACGGCTTCGGCAATGTGGCCGGTTCGATCGGGGCCGGTAATGCGCAGAGCTTCGGGCTCAATTACACCAACGGACCGTTCGGCGCCAACGCCGCCTATACGTTGACGAAGACCGACGTCGGGGGCGTGCAGGATAGTGTGCGCAATTGGGGCGTCGGCGCGCATTACCATCTCGGTCGAACCGTCATGACGGCACTGTTCACGACCGTGCGCAACGAACTCAACGGTGCGGGCGTCTGGCAGGCCGAAGTGGGCGCGGCATACTCGTTCAATAGCCCATGGCTCGTCAGCGGGGTCTATTCGTATATGAAGGGCAATCAGGTCGTGAACAACAACCATGCTCATCAATTGACGGCCGAGCTGCAGTACAACTTCTCGAAGCGCACGAACGTCTATGTCGCGGCTGTCTATCAGCGAGCCAATGCGGGCGCCAATGCGCAGGTCAACGACATCATGGTCGCGTCGAGCAGCCCGTCGCAGTTCATCGGTCGGATCGGCCTGCAGACGCGGTTCTGATATCAGCGATATGGGGTGACGAGCGTTGACTTGCGGCCGCGCGACCCGATGGCGCGCGCACGCGGCAGCCGCCGCATCGGAGGCCGGCGCCGCGACTTCCCTGACGCTTGCTGAGCGTCAACGCAAGCCGAGGCTCGTTTACTCTACGAAAATCTTGCGAAGCAGCGTTTTCAATTGTTCGCGCTCGGCATCGCTTAGGTGCTTGAGCGCCCCCGCGTCGGCGGCAGCGGCTGCCTTCAACGCCCGCCCGTAGAGCCGCACCCCTTGCGTCGTCAGCTCGACGTGCTGCACGCGTTTGTCTTCGGTGCTGCGTTGGCGCGCCAGCAACCCGCGCGCTTCCAGACGATCCAGCAACGTTGCAAGATTCGGGGGCGCGACTGCAAGCGCGTCGGCGAGTGCTCGTTGATTGATTCCTGGGTTTGCTCTTACGACGGACAGGACGGAAAACTCGGCTTGCCGCAGGTCGTGCTTTTCCATCTCCCGATCGAACAACGCTTGAATGACGAGGTAAGCACGCCGGATGTTGTAGCCGACCAGATCGAGCAACGCGGATTGGTCCGCCTGCTCGCTCGCGTCGTGATCGGAAGAGGGCAGAATCAAAGACATAGGCGTTGGGGGAGAGTGATCGTGGAGCGCAGCAAGAAGCGGATCGATCATATCATGCCCCCCGCAGGCGTTCGTCGCGCGCACCACCCTTGCCCGGTTCGTTTGCTAGCCTTTCTAGTTATGTGATATAACTATTTCCATCGCTAACGAATAACTGCTTGGTGGTAACCATGACGCAACCGTCGTATTCCTTCCTGAAGGTCGAGCACGCCGACTCTCTAGCATTCGTCTGCTTGAACCGGCCTTCGAAACGCAACGCGATCAGCGATCCGCTGGTCGCGGAGCTGCGTCGGGCATTCGAAACGATGCCGGATACGGTTCGCGCCATCGTTCTTTACGCGGAGGGCGAGCATTTTTGTGCGGGGCTCGACCTCTCGGAAATGCGTGAGCGAGGCACCGTCGAAGCGATGCATCATTCGCGCATGTGGCACGCTGCGTTCGAGCAGATTCAGTTCGGGCGCGCACCTGTCGTCGCGGTCTTGAAAGGCGCGACGATCGGCGGCGGTCTCGAACTCGCTTCCGCGTGCCATGTCCGCGTGGCCGAAGCATCGGCGTTTTTCGCGCTTCCCGAAGGCAGCCGGGGGCTGTTCGTCGGCGGCGGCGCATCCGTGCGCGTACCGCGGCTCATCGGCGTCGCGCGCATGACCGACATGATGTTGACAGGGCGCGTCTACGACGCGCGCGAAGGCTACGATGCGGGAATTGCTCAATACCTGGTCGGCAATGGCGAAGGGTTCGCCAAGGCGCGCGAACTCGCGGAACGTATTGCGCAGAATTCGCCGACGACCAACTACGCGGTCACGCAGGTCCTGCCGCGCATCGCCGATCAATCGATTCAAGATGGTTTGCTGACCGAATCGCTGATGGCATCCGTTGCGTTGAGCGACCCTCAAACTCAAGATCGTCTAGCTGAGTTTCTGGAGCACCGCGCGTCCAAGGTATGGCCGAAATAGCGGCATAGCCGTGCGTGCACGCGTGCATCGCCCGATGCACCGCCGCGCGACCCAACAGTTGACGCACTCGACGCGACGATCGAAAAGAATCGCCGTCGGGCGCGGGATGGAAGGAGACATTCGATGACAGCCCACCCCTATCGGCGCGTGCAGTTCGGCGTCGGTCCTCTTGAAGTGACGGAAAGCTGTGACGGCATCTTGCGCGTGCGGTCGACGACCGTGCTGGCGGCGTACCCCGAACGCGTAATCGACCGGCTGTTCGAGCACGCGGCGACTGCTCCCGAGCGTACGTTCATCGCGCGCCGCGGCGCCGACGCGCAATGGCGGCACCTGACTTATGGCGAGGCTGCCGCGGCCGCGCGCAGTATCGGCCAGGCATTGCTCGAACGGGGGCTCGATGCCGAGCGTCCCGTGGCGATTCTGTCGGGCAATTCGATCGAACACGCGCTCGTCGCGCTGGGCTGCCTCTGCGCCGGCGTCCCGTATGCGCCGATCTCGCCGGCCTATTCGCTGCTCGATAAAACTTTCGGCAAACTGCGCCATATCGTTTCGCTCATTACGCCGGGGCTCGTCTTTGCCGATAACGGCGAGCGTTTCGCTGCGGCCATCGCCGAAGCGGTGCCGCCCGGCGTTGAAGTGGCGGTGGCCGAGGCGCCGCCGGCCGGCCGCGAATGCACGACGCTCGCGTCGCTGCTCGACGGGCATCCTACGCAAGCCATCGATCACGCGCGAGCCGCAACGAACGGCGACACGATCGTCAAGCTGCTCTTCACGTCCGGCTCGACGAAAATGCCGAAGGGCGTGATCAACACGAACCGGATGTGGTCGAGCAATCTCGTCATGGAAACGGCGGTGTGGCCGTTTCTCGCCGAAGCGCCGCCCGTCTTTCTCGATTGGCTTCCCTGGCACCACACGTTCGGCGGCAATCAGAACTTCGGGCTCACGCTGTTTCATGGCGGGACGCTGTACATCGACGATGGCAAACCCACCGCCGACGGCATAGCGACGACGCTGGCCAACTTGCGCGAGGTCTCGCCCACCGTCTACTTCAACGTGCCGAAGGGGTGGGAGGAGATCGCTCGTGCGTTGGAGGCCGACGCCGAACTGCGGGAGCGCTTCTATGCACGGCTGCGTATGCAGTTCTATGCGGGTGCGGCGCTCGAACAGCCCGTCTGGGATCGTCTGCACGCGAGTGCGATGGCGCACTGCGGGGAGCGGATCGTGATGAACACGGGGCTCGGGATGACGGAGACGGCGCCCTCGGCGCTGATGATCGCCGAGACGGAGGTCAGCGCCGGCCAGATCGGCGTGCCGCTGCCCGGCATCGAGCTGAAGCTCGTGCCGATCGGCGAGGGCGCAAGCCGCAAGCTCGAGGTGCGCTACCGTGGGCCGAACGTCACGCCCGGATATTGGCGCGCGCCCGAGCAGACGCGGGAAGCCTTCGACGACGAAGGGTTCTTTCGCTCCGGCGATGCGGTGCGCTGGCTCGACCCGTCGAATCCGAACCGGGGCTTCGTCTTCGACGGCCGCGTGGCCGAGGATTTCAAGCTCAGCACCGGTACGTGGGTCAGCGTCGGTCCGTTACGGCAGCGTGTCATTGCCGCGGGTAGCCCTTACGTCGCGGACGTCGTCGTCACAGGGCACGACCGCGACGAGGTGGGGGTACTGATCGTGCCGAGTTTGACGGCATGCAGGGCGCTGGCACAACTGCCGCATGCCGACGCCGCGCAACTCTTCGAACACGCGCGCGTGATCGAGGCGTTCCAGCGGATGCTCGACAAGCTCTTCGCCGAAGGCACGGGTAGCGCAAATCGCGTCGCCCGTGCGGGCCTGCTCGATCCGCCGCCGTCGCTTGCGACCGGCGAGATCACGGATAAAGGCTCGATCAATCAGCGCGCCGTGCTCATGCAGCGTGCGGCACTTGTGGAGGCGCTCTACCGTGGCGACGCGTCGATGCGCATTTGGCTGCCGCGACGTTAGGAATGCAGGGCGAGAATAGGGCGCAATTTTCATCGGAGTACGTTAGGAATCCTAACGAAAGGACGAGGGTATGAACATCGATAGTTTGATCGCGATCGATACGCACGTGCATGCGGAAGTCTCGTGCTGTCAGCCGCCGGACTTGTTCGGCAAGGAATTCGACGACGCCGCCGACAAGTACTTCGGCACGGTGCTGCGCCAAGGGCGTCGGCCGACGATCCCCGAAACGATCGAGTACTACCGCGAACGGAAGATCGGTTTCGTCATGTTTACGGTCGATGCCGAAAGCCAGATGGGGCGCCGCCGGATTCCCAACGAAGAGATTGCACAATTCGCCGCCGACAATCGCGACATCATGATCGCCTTCGCCAGCATCGATCCCCATAAGGGCAAGATGGGCGCGCGCGAGGCAAGGCGTTTGATCGAAGAGTGCGGCGTGCGCGGTTTCAAGTTTCATCCCACCGTGCAAGGGTTCTACGCCAACGACCGCATGGCGTATCCGCTTTACGAAGTGATTGCGGAGTATGGGCTGCCCGCCGTGTTTCATAGCGGACACTCGGGCATCGGCAGCGGGATGCCCGGCGGGGGCGGATTGCGGCTCAAATATTCGGAGCCGATTTACCTCGACGATGTGGCGGCGGACTTCCCAGACATGAAAGTCGTAATTGCTCACCCGTCGTGGCCTTGGCAGGACGAAGCGCTTTCGATCTGTCTGCACAAGCCGAATGTGTACATCGACTTGTCGGGGTGGTCGCCGAAATACTTTCCGCCGCAGCTCGTCCAATATGCCAATACGCTGCTGAAAGAACGGATGCTGTTCGCTTCCGATTTCCCCCTGATTCGCCCCGACCGCTGGCTGGAAGATTTTCAGAAGGCGGGATTCAAGCCCGAAGTGCATCCGCTGCTGCTCAAGGACAACGCTGTGAAGCTGCTGGGGCTGGGCGGCGCGCCGACAGCCTGATTCAACGGACAACTCACGCGTACGAAGGTCACATTCATGGAAGCAAAAGGTCAAGCGGCGGTCGTCACAGGCGCCGCATCGGGACTGGGCGCGCAGACGGCGCGCGCATTGGCGGCTGCGGGCGCGCGCGTCACGCTGCTGGACGTCAACGAGCCCGCGCTGCATGCGCTCGTGGAAGAACTGGGCGGTGACGTGGCGCTGGCGGCACGCTGCGACATCACGGATGCCGGCTCGGTGGAAGAGGCGCTCGATGCGGGCGAACGCGCGCACGGGACTGCGCGCATGCTCGTCAACTGCGCGGGTATCGGCGGGGCAAAGCGGCTCGTGGGCCGCGACGGCAGCGCCATGCCGCAGGAAGACTTCGCCCGCATCGTCAACGTGAATCTGCTCGGCACGTTCAACGTCATTCGGCTAGCGGCGGCGCGCATGACGCGCGCCGAGCCGTTGAATGACGGGGAGCGCGGCGTCATCGTCTGCACGGCGTCCGTGGCAGCGTTCGATGGCCAGATCGGGCAAGCCGCCTATGCGGCGTCGAAGGGCGGGTTGGTTTCGTTGACGTTGCCGCTCGCCCGCGACCTTGCGCAATACGGCGTGCGGGTCGTGACGATCGCGCCCGGGCTCTTTCTGACGCCGTTGCTCTACGCGCTGCCGGAGGAAACGCAGCACTCGCTCGCGCAGTCGATTCCGTTTCCGAAGAGGCTCGGCAAACCCGAAGAGTTCGCGGGCCTTGCGTTGCACGTCATCGGCAACGTCGCGCTCAACGGTGAAGTTATTCGGCTCGACGGCGCGTTGAGGATGGCGCCGCGTTGAACGTGCGGTTGTTTCTCGTCGCTATGTTCAGGGAAGAACGTATATCCGTCCCCTCAGCATTCCGTTACTGCTGTGGCTAGGATTGGGCGGCTATGTCGGCAAAACCCGCCGCACGTTCACGCGCTGTGCGGCGGGTGGGTGTTTTCCTACCCCATCCTCACGATCGGCTTGATCGTCGTTCCTTCGAGCGAATCGGCGATAGCTTCGTTGATTTGATCGAACGCGTAGAACTTCACCATGCGATCGAACGGAAACATCCCCTGTTGATGCAGCCGGATCAAGGTCGGAATGAAGGTGTCGGGCGTCGATTCGCCTTCGACGATACCCACCAAGCGCCGGCCTCCGCTCATGAAGTGGACCGCGTCCAGCGTGATCTCCGTGCCGGGAGCCGATGCGCCGAGCACCCCGCAAGTGCCGTGCGGAGCGAGGCTGTCGGCGGCTTGCCGTATCACTTTTGCGTTGCCCGTCGTGTCGAGCGTGTAATCGACGCCGTAGCCTGTCAAGGCGGTCAAGGCCGCTACGATGTCATCGCGTGCGGGGTTCAGCGTATGGGTCGCGCCGACGCTTCGCGCGAAATCGAGCCGCGCGTCGTGCAAATCGATCGCGGCGATCGTCGTTGCCCCGGCTACGCGGGCGGCCATGATGGCCGATAGCCCGACCGAACCGCTGCCGAATACGGCGAACGAAGCGCCCGCGGGCACGCGCAGCGCGTTCATGACGGCGCCGGCGCCCGTCTGCACACCGCAGGCAAGCGGGCCCAGCAATTCGAGGGGGGCGTCGGACGGTACCTTGACGATGTTGCGTTCGTGGCACAGCGCATGAGTTGCGAACGAGGACTGTCCGAAGAAGTTGCCGTGAATTCGCTCGCCGTCTTTCGAGAGTGCACTCGTGCCATCTGTGCGCGTGGCGAAGAAATTGCGCGGGAAGAAGGCGTGGCAATAGCTTTGTGCATGCGCTGCGCACGCGGGGCAGCCGCCGCACGAATCGTAGGTCATGACGACGGCGTCGCCGGTTGCTACCTTGCGAACGTTGCGTCCCACGCGCTCGACGATGCCTGCGCCTTCATGGCCGAGCACGACGGGATGCGGCGTCGGCAGCAAGCCGTCGCGTACGACGACATCGGTGTGGCAGACCCCGGTGGCCACGACCCGCACGAGGATTTCGTCATCGCGCGGTTCTTCGAGTTCGAGTGTTTCTATCGAAAGCGGGCCGCCCGTTACGCGCGCCACTGCTGCTTTGATTTTCATTATTTCGTCTCCATGCTCACCAAGCCGTTGAACGTGTCGAAGGGGCGTGAGCGCTCCGGCGCTTGGGCGGCGCCTCTCGTTGCACGAGACACGCCATTCGCCCCAAAGCGTTTAGAACGGCGTGCGCTCCGCCGCGCCTTTCACCGTCACCCATTGCCATTGGGTGTATTCGTCGACGTCGGCCGGTCCTCCCATGCTGCCGCCGTTGCCGGAGTCGCCGCGTCCGCCGAATGGATTCACGCATTCATCGGCGACCGTCTGACCGTTGATGTGCAAGAGGCCGCATTTGAGTCGGTCGCCGATTGCGGTCGCCCGCGACAGGCTCGTGCCGATCACGGCGCAAGACAAGCCGTATTCGGTGCGGTTGGCCAGCTCCACGGCTTCGTCGTCGCTGTCGAACGGTGTAACGGCGGCAACGGGGCCGAAGATTTCCTCGTCGAATGCGCGCATGCCGGGCCGCACGTTCGACAGCACGGTCGGTTTGTAGAAGAGGCGCTCGAAACTGCCGCCGGCCTCGAGCACCGCCCCGGCTTCGACCGATGCGCGCACGATCGAGTCGACGTTCTGCAACTGCCGCGCGTTGATGAGCGGCCCGATGGCCACCCTGCCGCTGGCAGGATCGCCGACCGGCAACGTGGTCGCTTTTTCGACGAGGCGTCGCGTCAGTTCAGCCGCGATCGTGCGGTGTGCGAGGATGCGGCCCGTCGCCATGCAGATCTGCCCTTGGTGAAAGAACGCCCCGAATGCGGCGTTGCTTGCGGCCAGGTCGAGGTCGGCATCGTCGAGCACGACGAGCGTGTTCTTGCCGCCGAGTTCGAGCGAAACCTTCTTCAGCAAACGTCCGGCGAGCTCGCCCACCTTGCGGCCGGCGGCGGTCGACCCCGTAAATGCAATCATCCGCACCTCCGGCGCCTCGACCACGGCGGCCCCGGCATCGGCATCTCCCGGTACGACTTGGAGCACGCCGGGCGGCAGACCGGCTTCCTCGAATGCGCGGGCGATCAAAAAGCCGCCGCTCACGGGCGTTTGAGGGTCGGGCTTCAGAACGACGGCGTTGCCCAGCGCAAGCGCCGGCGCCACGGATCGCATCGATAGGATCAGCGGGAAATTGAAAGGCGAAATCACGCCGACTACGCCATGCGGCACGCGCCTCGCGTAGCTCGTGCGACCCGCGACGGACGGCAGCACGAGGCCCTGCGGTTGCAACGGCAGACCTGCCGCGATATGCAGTTGCGTGGCCGCCTCCGCGACTTCGAGCTGCGCCTTGGCCGGAATGCCGCCGGTTTCTCGAGCGATATAGCGCGCGGCATGCTCGAGATCGCGCTCGAGCACGGCGGCCGCGCGACGCATGATCGCGGCGCGATCGCGCGGGGGAAGGACAGCCCAGGCCGGTTGCGCGGCAGCGGCGGCTTTCGCGGCGTGGGCTACGTCGGCCGCACGAGCAACGCCGATGGTCGTTAGACGTTCCCCCGTCGCGGGCTCCGTCACGTCTCGCGTCTCGGTCGCCGCGTACCAATTTCCGTCGGTCCCGCCAAACAAGCGGCCGCTCCAGACGTCATGGTCGATGAGCGTGTTGCGAGGGCTGTCTGTCATGTCCGTTGTCTCCGTGTTTGAAATGGTCTTGAGTTGCTGCTCGGTTGGGCCGGTGTCCGCCCAGGCGTCCCGCTACGTCACGCGTGCAGCGAGTGGACTGAAACGTTCGTCTCCATATAAAGTTATAGCATATAACAAATATGCGAGCTATCGATTTTGATGACGTGGCGCGAGCTTGCTGGCAGACGTGAGTTAAACGGCCAGGCGCCTAGTCGTTTACCCGGGTACGCCCCGTTTTGGCCTAGCAATCTTCGCTTCGCTGTATACAATCGAGCGCGTCAGGAAACGGGCGCGATAGCGTTGCGTGGACAAGAATCATTAATAAAAGGCTATGAAACAAGGGTGACGGGAGTTATGGATCCGCTTCCGCCACTGGTTTGCCAGCGTCGGGAATCAATTGATGTATACAACGATGGAGTGGACGGATGTTTTTAAAGAACGCGTGGTATGTGGCTTGCACGCCGGACGAGATCGCTGAAAAGCCGCTCGGGCGGCGCATCTGCGGCGAGCGCATGGTGTTCTTCCGAGGGCGCGACGGAGCGGTATCGGCGCTGGAGGATTTTTGCCCGCACCGTGGCGCACCGCTGTCGCTTGGTTTCGTCCGAGACGGTCAGTTGGTTTGCGGCTATCACGGCCTCACGGTCGCGGCCGACGGCAAGTGCGCATCGATGCCGTGTCAGCGTGTAGGCGGTTTCCCGCAAACCCGCCGGTTTCCCGCCGTGGAGCGGTACGGCTTCATCTGGGTGTGGCCCGGCGATGCCGCGCTCGCCGATCCCGAAGCGATCCATCGGCTCGAATGGGCGGACAACCCCGAATGGGCCTACGGTGGCGGGCTGTATCACATCGCATGCGACTACCGGCTCATGATCGACAACCTGATGGACCTCACGCACGAGACCTACGTGCACGCGTCGAGCATCGGGCAGGCTGAGATCGAAGAGTCCGCGCCGCAGACGAAAGTCGAAGGTGACGCCGTCGTGACCAGCCGTTTCATGGAGAACATCATGCCGCCGCCGTTTTGGGCCGCGGCGCTGCGCGGCAACGGCTTGGCGCACGACGTGCCCTGCGATCGGTGGCAGATCTGCCGCTTTACGCCGCCGAGCCACGTGATGATCGAGGTCGGCGTCGCTCACGCGGGCCATGGCGGATATCACGCCGATGCGCGGCACAAGGTCTCGAGCGTCGTCGTCGATTTCATTACGCCCGAGACGGAGACGTCGATCTGGTATTTCTGGGGCATGGCGCGCAATTTTCGTCCGGACGATGCCGAACTCACGGAGAAGATCCGCGAGGGGCAGGGGAAGATCTTTTCGGAAGACCTTGCGATGCTCGAGGCGCAGCAGCGCAATCTGCTCGACTATCCGCAGCGCAATCTGCTCAAGTTGAACATCGATGCCGGCGGCGTGCAGTCGCGCCGTGTGCTGGAGCGCCTGATGGCCCAGCAGCAGCCGGCCCTCAACGCCGTTTCTTGAGATCGTCCATGCAAGTCAAACTCGCCCGAAAATTTGCCGTAGCGACCGATATTTGCGCGTTCGAACTCGTGCGTTCCGATGGCGCTGCACTTCCCTCGTTTTCTGCCGGCTCGCATATCGACGTCCTACTGCGCGATGGGCTCGTCCGGCAGTATTCGCTTTGCAACGATCCGAGCGAATCGCATCGCTACTTGATCGCCGTGTTGCGCGATGCGAAGTCGCGAGGCGGATCGATCGCCATGCATGAATTGGAGCAAGGTTGCTTGCTCGAGGTCAGCGAGCCCAAGAATCACTTTCCGCTGAATGACCAAGCGCGGCATTCGGTGCTGCTGGCCGGGGGCATCGGCGTGACGCCGATCCTATCGATGGCCGAGGCGCTCGATCGTGCAGGCGCCTCGTTCGAAATGCACTATTGCACGCGCAGTGCGTCGCGTATGGCGTTTCGCGATCGACTCGCACAGTCCCGGTTCTCCGAACGCGTTCATCTATACTTCGACGACGTTGAGGGTGGGCCGCGGTTGCGGTTCGACGCGTTGCTTGCGCAAGCGCGTTCCGATACGCATCTTTATGTGTGCGGGCCGTCGGGATTTATCGGCGCTGCATTGGAAGCGGCCAAGACTGCGGGCTGGGACGACGCGAACGTACATCGCGAGTTTTTCGCCGCGGCGCCGGTTCAAGAGGCGGGCGGTGCGTTCGACGTGAAACTTGCCAGTTCCGGGAGGGTCATTCCCGTCGCATCCGGCGTGACGGTGGTCGAGGCGCTCGCGCAGGCGGGAGTCGAAGTGCCGACTTCATGCGAGCAAGGCGTATGCGGCACGTGTTTGACAGGCGTGCTGTCCGGCGAGCCCGATCACCGCGACGTCTACTTGTTGGATGAAGAGAAGGCCGCGAACGACCGGTTCTTGCCGTGTTGCTCGCGGTCGAAATCGCCGATGCTCGTGCTCGATCTTTGAGGGCGCACGGCGCGCACGAAATCGAAGGCGGGAAAAGGATTCGAATGGAGTCATTCGACGGAACATCGGGCGATGCAGCCACGGCATCCGGTGCGTCGCAAACGGTCAAGGCGCAATTGGGGCTGCGCGAGCTGATTCTCGCCGGCGAGGTGGCGCCGGGTGCGCGCATCACCGAGCTGTGGGCAGTGGATCGGCTCGGCATGTCGCGTACGCCCGTACGCGCCGCGCTCATGCGCCTGCAAGACGAGGGCTTGCTCGATGCCGTGCCGTCGGGCGGCTATGCGGTACGGTCGTTCAGCAGTGCCGAGATCTATGACGCGATCGAATTGCGCGGCACGCTGGAAGGGATGGCGGCGCGCCTTGCCGCCGAACGGGGCGTGGCGCAATCGTTGATGACGGAGTTGTACGAATGCGTGGATGAAATCGACGCACTGCTTGCTTCGCCGAAAATGGGCGAGGCGAAATTCTCGCGCTATGTCGAGTTGAATGAGCGGTTTCATCGTTTGCTCGGCTCGGCCTGCGAGAGCAGCGTCGTCGAGCGTCAACTCGCGAAGGCGATGGCGTTGCCGTTCGCTTCGCCGAGCGGTTTCGTCGAGGTGCAGGCGGTGGCGCGCGACGCGTACCAAGTGCTCGTCGTGGCGCAGGCTCAGCATCGCGCGGTGCTCGATGCGATAGCGCGTCGGGAAGGGGCGCGTGCCGAGGCGTTGATGCGGGAACACGCGCGCATCGCGCAACGCAATCTCCAGAACGCATTGAAAAATCAGGCAGCGCGCTCCCGGCTATTCGGCGCCAAGCTCATTCGGGAGGACCAGGCGTCGGAGTGAGGCGTCGATATTCGCCTGCGGTCTACCGCGGGATAGTCGCGGATGTTTCAGGCTTCCGAGGATGCAAGGCGCGCCGATGACTTTCATGATCGTCGCAAATTCGGCCTTCCCCTTCCTGGACAGCGCGCGGTACAACGCTTCTCGCGCAACGCCAGATTCGCGTGCGAGTGCCGTCATAGCGCGTGCCTTGGCAACGTCGCCGAGCGCTGCCTGGGTTTCGGGACGGGACCGAGACGCGGCAATGAGGCATGTTGGTAACGAAGCAACGGATTTTTGACCGACCAGCCGGTCGAGGTAAAATCCGCCTGCAAAAAAAGCCTGCCCAGCCGCACGACGGCCTCGGCACGGCTATGCGGCGCGTCGTTCAATAGACGAGAAGCGGCGCGTCAACCACGTTGACAAATACCGACGTCTGGAGGAGTACCAATGAAAAGAACAGCAGTGGTCAAGGCACTGTCCTGCACCGTATTGGCCGGGGCAATGTCGGCTGCTCACGCACAAAGCTCGGTCACGCTGTACGGGATCGTCGACACGAGCGTGCGCTATCTGACGAACGCAAACGCGACGAACGACAGTCAAGTCTCGATGGGCGTAGGCCCGATCACCGGTAGCCGTTGGGGGTTGAAAGGAAGCGAAGATCTAGGCGGCGGCCTGAAGACCATCTTCCGCTTGGAGAACGGGTTCAACCTTTGGAACGGGCAGATGGCCAGCACCAACACCCTGTTCAATCGGATGGCCTATGTCGGGCTTTCGAGCGATCGGTATGGTGCGGTAACGTTGGGCCGGCAGAACACGCCGCTGTTCGATCAGCTCGGCAACGTGTTCGATCCGCTCACGGTGGGCAACTTCGACCAGGACGGCTGGCTTCCGGGCGCGCTCGGCTACGGCCTGCGCACCAACAATTCGATCAAGTACAACGGGCAATTCGGCGGTTTGAACGTCGAGGCCATGTACGGCGTGGGCGGTGTGCCGGGCAGCCTCGGCGCCGGCAGCATGTATGGCTTCACGGCTGCTTATACGATCAGCGGCTTGTCCGTCGATGTGGGATACCAGCAGAACAGCGACAACTCGAACAATAAGTTCCGCGTATTCAACGTGGGCGCGGTGTACGCGTTCACGCCGGCGGTCAAGGCGTACGCGGGCTGGCTGCACGCGCAAGACAACACCGGTATCGTCGACCTCTATATGGCAGCGGCCGGCTCGCCGGCATCCGCTTGGTCGCCCAAGACGAACACGAATCGAATCGACGACGGCTTCTACGTCGGCACGACCTGGCAAGTGACGTCGCCGTTGCTGATCTCGGCCGCAGGCTACTATGACCGCTCGCGCAACGGCCTGAACCGCGACGACGTGACCCAAGGGCGCGGCACGCGATACTCCGCGACGCTGCTGGCGGAGTACTCGCTGTCCAAGCGCACGGAAGTGTACGGTACGGTGGACTACATCCACGGCACCGGCTCGGCCACCGCCGACTTCCCCGGGCGCAACAACCAGACCGGTGTTGCCATCGGCCTTCGGAACATCTTCTGATCGCCAAGCTAGCTCGGTCAGAAACGCCTGCTTCAGCCGTGAAGCGGGCGTTTCGGGCATCCGCTCGGAGGGGCGCCCGCCCCTCCAACAATCCCGCTTAGGGCTTTCAACTGCCCGCGCCGACGCGGCTTTCGCCCTCAGGCGCTCTCCCGAACGACGAGCTCGAACCCGAGATCGATCATCGGCGAAGGCACGCTTTCCTGACGCATGCGCGACAACAGCAGGTGCGCGGCAGTGCGTCCCATCTCCGCACGCGGCGTACGCACGGTCGTCAGCCTCGGCACGCAGTCGGCGGCGCCCGCCAAATCGTTGAAGCCGACGATCGCAACGTCTTCCGGCACCCGCACGTTCATGCGGCGCGCCTCGAACAGGGCTCCCTGCGCCAAGTCGTCGTTGCCGAGAAAAATGCCGTCGACGTCCGGGCGGCGCGTCAAGATCTGCCGAAACAGTTCGCAGCCGAGCCCGATGGAAGAGGGCGCGGGCGTGAGGATCTCGAGGTCGGGGTCATGCATGCCCGCGCGCTGCAGCGCGCGCCGGAACCCTTCGCCCCGTTGCAACATGCGGTGATCGAGCTGCGCAGCGATGAATGCATTGTGGCGGCAGCCGCGCGCAAGCAGATGCTTGGCGACCGCCTCGCCCGCATCATGCTGCGAGAAGCCGACGCAGTAGACGTTGTCCGCCTGGGCCAGCTCCATCATGTACACGCACGGCACGCCGCTCGCATCGATGAGCCGCCGCGCGGCCTCCGTTCGGTCGAAGCCCGTCACGATCATGCCCATCGGCGGCGAGGCGAGGTAATGACGAACGAGGTCTTCCTCCTCGTCGCGCAAGTAATGCGAGTTGCCGATCAGAATCTCGATGCCGTGCGGGCGAAGCACCGTATGAATCGCTTCCACCACATCGGTGAACACGTTGTTCGTCAGCGATGGAACGAGCACCGCTACGGTGTCGCTCTGGGCGCGGGCCAGCGCGCGCGCCGCCGAATTGGCCACATAGTTCAGTTCTCGCGCCGCCTGCCGAACCCGGTCGACATACTCCGCCCCCACCGAACTCAACCCCCGTAGCGCCCGTGACGCCGTGATCGTGCTTACCCCGGCGCGTTGGGCGACTTCTTCGAGGGTCGGGCGGCCGGTGCCGCGGGTTTTCCTGGGTGTCGGATTCGTCATGGTTCAACTAGGATAGCGCTGTCTCAACCGTCGCTCAAACGTTCGCTATTGTATGCGAACGCCTGCGAATGGGGACGGATGAGCGGATAGGCGGACGCGAGCCGCCTTTCTCTGGGTCGAACGAGATAGCGCTATCTCAAGAAGGAAAGGACTGAATCGATGGACCAGACAGCACTCCCCCTCGTGGTCATGGGCGTGGCCGGCTGCGGCAAGTCGAGCGTTGGGCATGCCGTCGCCTTGCGCCTGGGCGGGCGCTTCATCGAGGGCGATGCGTTTCATAGCCCCAGCAGCGTCGACAAAATGCGGCGCGGAATCGGGTTGGTGGATGAGGATCGTTGGGGGTGGCTCGACCGCCTGGCGGCCGAACTGAAGGCAGCGTACGAACGCGGCGAACGCGTCGTGTTGGCCTGCTCGGCGCTCAAGCGCCGCTATCGCGACCGTCTGCGTCTCGACAACCCGGCCGCGGGCTTCGTCTTTCTCGATCTGCCGCCGAGCGAGGCGGCGAAACGCGTGAGCAGCCGCAGCGGCCACTTCATGCCCGATTCGCTCGTTGCGAGCCAGTTCGCCGATTTGGAGTCGCCTGTCGCCGAAAGCCGCACGCTGCGAGTCGACGCGACTCGGCCGCTCGAAACCATCGTCGATCAGGCGCTCGATTGGTATGCCAGCGCTTCGCTCGACGGGCGATACTCGCGCATCGCGAAAGATAGCGCTATCTCGTAGGCGGGCAAGTCCCGACGCACTTTTTCAGGTTCATCAATTATCCGAATTCTCGAGGAGACGACGATGTCAACGACGGCAGGGAACCGGGTCGCGAAGCGGCGCTGGGTCATGGGCGTGTTGCTGGGTGTAGGGGTGCTCATCAACTACTTCGACCGCATCAACTTGTCTGTGGCGGCGCCGCAGTTGAAGGCGGTGTTCAATCTTTCCCCGGCGGAAATGGGGCTGCTGTTCAGCGCCTTCTTCTGGCCATATGCGCTTTTGCAAATCCCGGCGGGCATCTTGCTCGATCGCTTCGGCGTGACTCGCCTCGGCCGGTGGGGCTCGTTTCTGTGGGCTGCGGCGTCGGCGCTCACGGCTTTTGCGAGCGGCTTCGGCGGCATTTTTGCCGCGCGCGCGATGCTCGGCATTGCGGAGGCGCCGGGCTTTCCCGTGAGTTCGAAAGCGACGGGCTATTGGTTTCCGCGTAAGGAGCGCGCGCTCGCCACGGCGATCTTCGACGCAGCTGCGAAGTTCTCGAACGTGATCGGCGTGCCGCTCGTCGCGGTCGTCGTCGTGGGGCTGGGTTGGCGCTGGGGCTTCGGCGTAACGGCGGCGCTGAGCTTGGCGTACTTTCTCGCGTTTTTCTTCATCTATCGCGATCCGAGTCAGGATCCGAAGCTCTCGGACGCCGAGCGCCGATATATCGTGGAAGGCGGCGCGACGCCCGAGGGCGCGGCGAGTGCGAGCGCCGTCTCCATGCTCGGCTATTTGCTGAAGAAGTCGAAGGTGTGGGGGCTGACGATCGGCTTCGCTGCGTACGGGTATTCGTTCTATCTGTTTCTCACGTGGCTGCCGGGCTACCTCGTCCAAACGATGCACATGAGCATTCTGAAGTCGGCCGGCTTCGCCGCGATTCCATGGGCCGTCGCGACGGTTGCCGATTTGGTCGTGGGCGGATGGCTCATCGACCATCTGATCGCGCGCGGCCGCGATGAAACGCGCGTGCGCAAGGCCGTGCTCGTCTGCGGCATGGTGCTGGGCCTCGCCGTGTTCGGTGCGACGCTGACGACGAACCCGATGTGGGCGATCGTCTGGATCTCGATCGCGCTGGGCGGGTTGGCTTCGGCCGCGCCCGTAGGCTGGTCGCTGCCTTCGCTCATCGCGCCGAAGGGCGGCGTGGGAACCATCGGCGGCATCATGAATTTCGTCAACAACCTGATGGGCGTGGCGGCGCCCGTCGTCACCGGCTTTATCGTCGGCGCGACGAACTCCTTCACCAACGCATTTTTGATTGCGGGCGTCATCCTGCTCGTCGGCATCGTCTCGTTCGTGTTCGTGATGGGGCGCATCGAGCCGATCGCGGAACCCGAGGAGCGCGTGAAAGAAGGACGGGCGTCGATCGCTTGACGCTCGACGTTCGAGGTAGTAACTGAGGCGAGCGCGGTGGCTTTTTTGCTTCCGCGCTCGCTGCGTTTACTGCTCGCGTGGCGCCATGACGCGCAGGACCGGACGGCCGCCCACATCCTTCAGCGGGAAGTAGGCGCGATGCGTTGCCGCGTCGATGGCGACGACGTGGGCGTTCGCTCCCACGCGGCCATCGCCGAGTCTCGTTACCGTAGCGCCGTCTACTCTGAACATCGATACGATGCCGGCTTCGCCCGCTACGTAAAGCGTACTCGTTGCTGGATCGAATGCGAGCACGTCGGGATCGCCGCCGACGCTAAATGATCGGATGACCTGTTTCGAACGCATATCGAGCACGAGCAGCTTGTCGTCGACTTGGCATGCGATGAATGCAAGACGGTGCGTCGGATCGATGAGCAGTCCATGATTGCCGCGCGCGTCCGGCAGATCGATGCGAGCCACGATCGCGTCGGTCGCCGGATCGATTTCGACGAGCTCATGGCGGCCTTGTGCGTTGACGAAAATGTGATGGGACATCGGGTCGTATTGCGAATTGCCGACTTCGCCGCCGAGCGAAATGGTTGTCACTCGCCGATTGCTTCGAACGTCGATCACCGTTTCGGTCTCGCCCGTTTCGTCCGAGACGTAGAGCTTATGCGCTTCGGGGGCGTAAGCCATCCCGTCGGGATAGTGGCCGCCCGGCATGCGTGCGACGATCTTCAGCGTCGTTTCGTCGATTGCCAGGACTTCGTCCGTTCCGGTGGCCGAAGCGTAGACACGGGACAGCTCCGGTACGGCGAGCACGCCATGCACCGACGAAACGGCGGGAATGCGGCCGACGACACGCGATGAATGGGTGTCGAAGACGATGACCTCGCCATCGCCGAGATGCGCGATAAAGAGCAGGTGGCGATCGGGATCGTAGCTTTCGTAATCGAGACGGGTGGCGCGCCCGGGCAGCGGAATATCGGCGACGTGCTTCAGCGGCAGATGATCCAGCGAGAGATCGTCTGCCGCGGCCGAGCTTCCTATCGCCAGCAGGCCGGCGCCGCAGAGCAGTAAGCAGAGAGCCGACAGCCGCGACAGCAGCATGCGCCGGATTCTCGGTGTGCTCATGTTTGCCTCCGAGCGTTGCGCGCACCCCTCGCGTGGGGCTCGACGTTGATGCCGCCGATTCGCCGGCGCAATCGTGCAAACGTGCGCCGTCAGACCACGTGCGAATGAATGAGCGGATAAACGACAAGGCCCAGTAAGGCGGCCGCCGTCACGATGATCGGTTCCTGAAGTTTCTTGAAGCGCCACAGCAGGGCGATCGTGACGAGGCCGATGACGAGCGTGGGCACGTCGACGATCGAACGCTTTGCAATCACGATGACCGACCCGGTAATGGCGCCGACGGCCGCTGCGGTGATGCCGTCGACGAATGCTTTGACGCCGGGCAGGTGACCGTACCGTTTGAAGTAGGGCGCGGGAATCACGGTGAACAGGTAGCAAGGCAGGAAAGTCGCCAGCGCCGCGACGAGGGCGCCCGGCAGTCCTGCGACGAGGTACCCGATGAACCCGACCGTAATGACGACCGGCCCTGGGGTGATCATCGCCACGGCGACGGCATCGACGAACTGCTTGTCGCCCAGCCAGTGGTGCTCCGTCACGACGCCGCCGTACAGGAACGGCACGATGGCCAGCCCCGATCCGAACACGAACGCGCCGGCCTTCATGAAAAACGCGCCGATCTGCGCGAGGACCGGCCAGTCGATGCCGGCCGCCAGGCCGCTCGCGGCGGGCAAGTGCGCCGCGGCCAGGGCGTTTACGCCGCCCTTATGCAACCACTTCGGCGGCGCGCGCCAGAGCCAGCCGATGACTCCGCCTGCAATGAACAGCCACGCAACCTCCGATTCGGTCACAAACGTGACGATGGCGAGCGTGAGATAGATGGCCCACAGTAGCTTGTCTTTGCCGACGGTCTTCGTCGTCAGCTTGTACGCGCTCATGGCGATGATGCCGACGACGGCAGCCCCCACGCCGTAGAAAACCGCTTGCATCCACGACAAGCCGCCGAAGTGAACATACGCCCAGCCGAGCGCCACGACCATGAGGAAGGAGGGCAGTACGAAGGCGCAACCGACGAGCGTGGCGCCCACGAGCCGGTAATGAACGAACCCGAGATAAATCGCGAGTTGCGCCGCCAGCGGCCCCGGTGCGAGCTGCGCCAGCGTGAGGCCTTCCTTGTAGTCCGATTCGGAGATCCACCCGAGCCGCTCGACCAGATCGCGGCGCATATAGCCGGCGAGGGCGACCGGGCCGCCGAAGCCGAGTGCGCCGAGGCGCAGCATGTACCGGACGAGTTGACCCAATGAATAAGCGGGCGCTGCAGTGGTGACCGTGCTCAAGAACGTCTCCCCGTTTCTTCCTTGGCGCTCGCGGCGAAATGCGCGTAGAGCGCGTCCAATACCGAACTCATCTGATCGAGCAATTGATCGTCGTTCTCGACACGCTGACGCGTACCGGCCATCACGGCTTCGAAGCCGACCGCCTCCGGCGCGGACGGTCCGCCTACGTCGAGCGCATGAACGATCGCGCCGAGCCGCATCAGCGCCGGATCTTTCTCGAGGGCGAAGCTTGCCAGCAGGACCTCGAACGTGACTCGCTCACCGACGTGAGTGAATGCCGCGCCGTCGAAGTCGAAACCCAATGCATCGTCGGGACAGGCATCTGGGGACGTCAACCATAGAAAGCGCGCGCCGGGATCGATGAACCGCCGAATCAGCCATGCGCTGGCGACGCGATCGACCCACATTCGCTGCCGTGTCGCCCAGGTTCGGCCCTGATACGCATCGCGCGACAGTGGGCGGATCGGGCGATCGGCCGGATGCGGCTCGCCGGGCGAGCGCACGGTATCGACAAGGGCGACGAAATCCTGCCAAGCGAGCTCGGCGCGCATCGCTGCATCGTTTGGGAAATAGTCGATTGCGCGGATCGCCTCGTAGTCCTTGCCCAGCCGGCGCAGCAACCGAGTCAACTCCGCAGCGGATTGTCCTGCAATCGTCTTGCGTGTCTCCGCCAGCGAGCGAATGAAGGCGTCATAGTCGCTTTCGCGATCGAACAGGGTCTTGAATTCGTTTTCCTGCGACGCGTCAAGGCTCGGGGCGCGCAGAAGATGCGCCGTCCCACCGCTTTCGGCGATGGCGCCCGCGAGTTCGCGCAGCGAATCTTCGTGCGCTTGGGCATAGGGCAGGACGTAGACGCCGTCGCGCAACACCGCACAGCCCTTTGCCTTGAGCGCTCGATAAATGCGCATGCGCGCCGTGGCGTTCTCGGTCGGCAGCGTGAGGACGAGCAGGATCCATGTCGTTGACGCGTTCATGTTGAATATTCTACCAATATGTAGATGTTGATACAAGATTTGTTCGAGGGCCGCGTCCCGCAACGGCCGGCGCGGCTTTTTGGACAGAGGGCGCGAAGACGGGCGATCGCTTACTTGCGCCGGTCGTATTGCCGAGCACGAGCGTGCCGGCCAGTCGAGGCGCTGATGGCTGGGTGCCAGGTAAGGTACGAGTGTCGGCTTCGACGGCGTCCCGCTGTAACGGAGGCGATCGAGGAGGGGGGCGGGTGAGTTGCGGGTCGAGAAGGGCTTGGTATTCGTTGAGATCAGCCTGTCGGGCGAGCTTTCAAACGAAGCGGAACGCGATCGAGCCCAGCGGACCGTAGTCGGCGTGAAACGCGTCGCCTGCCGCGGCAGGTGTCGGCCGCGTGAACGAGCCGGCGAGCACGATGTCGCCCGCGTTCAGCGTCTCGTCGTACGGCGCGATCTTATTCGCGAGCCAAGCCACGCCCGTCGCTGGATGATTGAGCACAGCCGCCGCCAGGCCCGTTTCCTCGATCACGCCGTTCTTGTGCAGCATGGCGCCCACCCAACGCAGATCGACATCCATCGGTTTCACGGGGCGGCCGCCGAGGACCACGCCCGCATTCGCGGCAAAATCGCTGATCGTGTCGAACACCTTGCGCATTTCGCGCGTGTCTCGATCGAACTGCTCGATGCGGGCATCGATGATCTCGACGGCGGGCACGACATAGCCTGTCGCCGACAATACGTCGAAGAGCGTCACGCCAGGCCCCCTGAGCGGCTTGTCGAGGACGAATGCGAGCTCGACTTCGACGCGCGGCGCGATGAAGCGGCTAGCCGGGATGTCGCTTCCGGCGTCGAAGAACATGTCGTCCATCAATGGCGCATAGTCGGGCTCGGTGATCCGGCTCGCCTGCTGCATCGCGCGCGATGTGAGGCCGATCTTGCGCCCTTTGATCGTTCGGCCGTCGGCCAATTCGAGCTTCACCCATTCGCGTTGAATCGTATAGCCGTCCTCGATCGTCATGTCGGGGAACTGCTTGGAAAAATGACGCAAGGGCGTGCGCGTCTTGCGCGCGTCGTATAGCTGGCGCGCCAGCGACGAGACGGTGTCCATCGGCAGCATGGTTCAGCCTCGATTGAATAGAGGATGCAGCGAACTAGTCCGCGCGTTGAAAACCTCATCGCCTTCATCGATCTGCAGCGTGATGCCGATATGGCGTGTCGCGAGCAGCGACGCGAAATGCCGTTTGACGCAGGCATCGAGCGCTTGGCCGGTCGCTTCGTGAACCGCCGCACTGCGGCCGCGAGCAAGACGCAAGTTCAGATAAACGAAGGCATAGTCACCGGTCCCGCCCGCGGCTCGCCCGGCTGTTCCGCCGTCGGCAATGGCGTAGTGAGCCGCCGGATAGGCGAGCACACGTATGCCGCCCGTCGGAAAGACAGACGCGCCCGCTTCATCGCGTTGCGCAATGAGGGTTTGCGCAAGCGCTTCGCAAAGCGCCCGCATGTCGGCGCCGCCTTCTTCAGCCGAGCGGTCGAGGTTCGGGGTGTAAAGAATGGTCAGATGCGGCATGGAAGGGCCTCATGAGGAAACTTCGAAAAATTCACAGGCGCGGAAACGAACGATAGCCTTTTGCTGCGCAAGCCTGCGGCGCCGGAATGGCCGCGCCGCTTTGCGGCGTGACCGGAAACACGGCGTTGATCTGCCCCGTGCCCGATGCGCCGAAGTACGGCGTCAGCACTTGCGCTCGACCATCGTAGTCGGACCATCCGAGCGCCCCGAGCATCATCGCCGTATCGTGCATGAAGCCTTCTCCATGTCCTTTCGCCGCATACTCGGGCAGCATTTCGCAGAACGGCTTCCAGTCGGCGCGCTCCCACATCGCGACGACCTGCCGGTCCAGCATCTCGAGAAACGGGCTCCAGATTCGGTGCGCGTATTCGGGTGCGAGACCGTTTTGTGCGAACCGATGACTCAAGCTGCCGCTGGCTAGGAACGCGACCTTGCCGTCGTATTGCTCCTCGACCGCTCGGCGCATCGCCCATCCAAGCCGCGCGCTGTCGTCGAGGTAATGCGCCATGCAAAGGGCCGACACGGACACCACTTTGAAATGCTGGTCGGCGTTCATGTAGCGCAACGGCACGAGCGTGCCGTACTCGGGCGCGAGCGTGGTCGCATCGTGGGCGAGTGTTTCGACGCCTTGCTCGGTGCACGCTTGCGCCAGCAATTTTCCTAGCGCGGGATTGCCCGGTGACTCGTACGGCAAGTTGCTGATGAAGTGCGGCAGCTCGTTGCTCGTATAAAGCCCGCTGAAATGCGGCGCACAGTTGATGTGGTAGTTGGCATTGACGAGCCAGTGCGTGTCGAACACCACGAGCGTATCGACGCCGAGTTCGCGGCAGCGCTTCGAAATCTCCCGGTGGCCGTCGATCGCATCCTGACGCGTGCCTTTGCGAGGCCCGTCGAATTCCGACAAGTACATCGACGGCACGTGCGTGATTTTAGCGACGAGAGCGAGTTCACCCATGGTTCTCTCCTGAGCGCGGGCGCTTGCGAACGGTCGGCGCCGTCACGCGCGTCCCCATTGGGGGATGGGATGCGAGCCGAGCGAGACGCAGACGTTCTTCGGCTCGAGAAACACGTCGTAGCTCCATGTGCCGCCTTCGCGGCCCACGCCGGAGGCTTTCGTGCCGCCGAACGGCTGGCGCAAGTCTCGAACGTTTTGGCTGTTGACGAAGCACATGCCCGCTTCGATCGCTGCGGCGACGCGATGCGCGCGGCCGGTGCTCTCGGTCCAGACGTAGCTCGATAGGCCGTAAGCGATGTCGTTCGCGATTCGAATCGCGTCCGCCTCGTCGTCGAACGGGATCAGGCACGCGACGGGGCCGAAAATCTCCTCCTGTGCGATCCGCATCCGATTGTCGACATCGACGAACACCGTCGGTGCAACATAGTTGCCTCGCCGTAACGAAGCGGGTAGATCGAGCGCGTCGAGTCCGCCGCATGCGAGCGTCGCGCCTTCCTCTGTGCCGAGTTCGATGTAGCCGCGCACCTTGGACAGATGATTCGCACTGATCATCGGGCCGACGATCGTCTCTTCGGCGAGCGGATCGCCCACCTTGATTCGCTTCGCGCGCTCGATGAAGCGATCGGCGAAGCGCGCATAAATAGACCTTTGAACGAGGATGCGCGAGCCCGCTGTGCAGCGTTCGCCGTTGTTCGAGAAGATCATGAATACCGCTGCGTCGAGCGCTCGCTCGAAATCGGCATCGTCGAAAATCACGAACGGCGACTTGCCGCCCAGCTCCATCGAGAATTTCTTGAGGCCGGCTGCTTGTACGATGCGGTTGCCCGTGGCCGTCGAGCCGGTGAACGATACGGCGCGCACGTCACGATGCGCGACGAGCGGCTCGCCGGTTTCCTTGCCGAAGCCATGGACGACGTTCAACACGCCGGCCGGGATACCCGCTTCCGACGCGAGCTCGCCAAGGCGGGCGGCGGTGAGCGGCGACAGCTCGCTCATTTTGAGCACGGCGGTATTGCCGAATGCGAGGCAGGGCGCGACCTTCCAAGTGGCCGTCATGAACGGCACGTTCCACGGCGAAATAAGCGCGCATACGCCGACCGGATGAAACAGCGTGTAGTTCAGGTGCGTTTCCGTCGGATAGGTGTGCCCGTCGACGCGGGTGCACACTTCGGCGAAATAGTGAAAGTTGTCGGCCGCGCGCGGCACCAGTTGCTTACGCGTTTGCGAGATCGTCTGGCCGGTGTCGTTCGTCTCGGTTTCCGAAAGCTCCGGCACGTGCTTCGTGATGAGCTCGCCCAGCTTGCCGATCAGTTTGGCACGCTCCTTCGGCGTTTTCGCGGCCCATGCCGGGAAGGCCCGCTTGGCGGCGGCGACGGCCGCATCGACGTCCCCGGCGTTACCGCGGGCGACTTCGGCCAGCACTTGCTGATTCGCCGGGTTCACGGTTTCGAAATAGTCGGCGGCAGCGCGCGGCTTGCCGTCGATCAGATGCTCGATGCGCATGACATGTCCTCTTTGAGGGCGTTCGCTTAGCGGCGTCCGAACTCGGCGTCCGACGCGATGACGTTGACAAGACGGCCCAGCCCGTCGATTTCGCAGACGACTTCGTCTCCGACATCGACGTTGACGACGCCCTCCGGCGTGCCGGTCAAAATCACGTCGCCGGGGGCGAGCGTCATGAAGCCGCTCAAATATTCGATGAGCGCCGGAATATCGGTGACGAGGTCGCGGGTATTGCCGCGTTGCCGCAAGGCGCCGTTGACGTACGTGCGGAGTTCGAGGCTCGACGCATCGGGCACATCCGCCGCATCGACGAACCATGGGCCCAGCACCGTGCCGCCGTCGCGATTCTTCACACGAAGGTTAGGGCGGTAGTAATTCTCTAGGTAGTCTCGAATGGCGTAGTCGTTCGCGACCATATAACCGGCGACATGCGCCATCGCGTTTTCGCGCGATACGTTGCGCGCGGTGCGGCCGATCACGACGGCCAATTCGCACTCGTAGTGCATGAATGTCACGTCCGAAGGCCGGCGGGTGACGCCGCGATGGCCCAATACCGTGCCCGGTCCCTTCAAGAAGACGAGCGGTTCTTCTTGCTTCGAGAACCGTAATTCTTTCGCATGATCGGCGTAGTTCAGTCCCAATGCGAAGATCGTGCCGACCTCGATCGGTGCGAGCCAGACCACTTCGTCCTCGCGGCGAATGCGGCCGTCGGCGAGCCGCACGCCATTGCCGTGCGGATAGGCTTCGTGGATTGCGCCCGCATAGGCGACACGGCCGCGCATCATCGTTTCGCTCCTTGCGGTTCGTGCGCTTGCGTTCGTTTTACCACTTCTACCACTTCTACCACTTCTACCACTTCGACCGCTTCGACCGCTTCGACGAAAGATAGACGGAGCGGCTCGAAAGCGCCGATGGCGACAACGGCTTCGTCGCCTGCCTGTGCGATGGGCGCGCCGTGCGGGACGCCCAGTGTGACGACGTCGCCCGCGGATAACGTCATGAAATCGGTCACGTCCGCGATCAAACGTGCGGCGCCGCGTACCGATGTGGCCGTGTTCGCCCCGAAGACGTTTCGCCCGTTGATCGCTACGGCGATGGGAAGCGAATCGGGATCGGCGACATGACGTTTCGCCACCGCCGCTGGGCCGATCGCACAGAAGCCGTCGCGCGCCCGAAAGCGCACGGATGGCCGATACACGCTGGGATGGGGAATACTGAGGTCGGCGACGATCGCATACCCGGCCACGTAATCGAGCGCTTGTTCGGCCGATACATGCGTGGCGGTCCGCCCGATCACGAGGCCGAGCGATGCCCCGACCTCGATGCCGGGCGCTTCCTTCGGCACGGCGATGCGCGCGCGATGGCCGGAAAGGGTATTGCGAGGCTTCAAGTAGAGGATGGGCGCCTGCGGCGGCGCTTTATAAGGCGCTTCATGCATGGCGGCCCCGAGCGCGCCGAGCGCCGCACGGTCATTGAGCAGGGCGCCATAGACCGCGCCCGTTACCGGCGCGCGGCAGGCCCGCCCGCGCGAGAGCGCCTCGCGCAGAGCGTGCACGTCGACATCGCGCGCGAACGGCTCGCCTTCGATATGAAGAAGATGATCGGATAGTGCAAACATGCGTTGGCGGCTCATCGCTAAAAATACTAATATGTTAGTGATACTGCGCCTGATAAGATTCGGCGTCAATAGATCGCCGCTGCCTGTGCGGGTTTGCCCGAGCGTGCGGTTCTCGCTTCGCCCGCCTTCCGCCATGTCCGAATCCACATCCGACCGTTTCCGTCACCGAAATCTGCCGATGCTGCTGTTGCGCGCGCGGGAAAAGATGATGGAGCGATTCCGCCCGCATTTGACCGCGCGCGGGTTGACCGAGCAGCAGTGGCGCGTGATCCGAGCGCTCGACGAAGAGGGGCCGCTCGAGCCTCGGCAGATTTCCGATCTGTGCACGATCTCGAGCCCGAGCATGGCGGGCGTGCTCGCGCGGATGGAGGCCATGGGCCTCGTGACGAGAGAGCGGTTCGAATCGGATCAGCGCCGCGTGCGGGTGTCGCTGACGAAGCAGAGCCTCGAGCTGGTGCGGTCCTTGTCGAAGGCGCTCGAAGCCGAGTATGCGGCGCTGGAGAAAGAAGTCGGCTCCGATGTCGTCGAGCAGGTTTATCAGGCAATCGACGCATTGCTGGTGGGGCTCGCAAAGGGGCCTTGACGCGCCGTCGGCGGTTTCGAGCCTTTTCTTCCATAAAGAAACGATGTCTATGGGTGGCGTCATATCGAGTCCTAAGTCTTATATAAGACATAAGACATTTGACGTTACCGGGCGTTGCCACTAGAATCCCGGTCGAAAGCAGTGTCAGGAACAGCCTCGGCGTGCCTGGCCTTCCCCTGAACCGCAATACCCGCAGGTGGTCCCCCATGCTTGAAAACTTTCGTGCTCACGCAGCCGCACGCGCCGCGCTCGGCATTCCTCCCTTGCCGCTGACGGCTCAGCAGACCGCCGAACTGGTGGAACTGCTGACGAATCCGCCCGCGGGCGAAGAGCAGACGCTGCTCGATCTGATCACTAACCGCGTGCCCGCCGGTGTGGACGAAGCCGCCCGCGTGAAGGCCGGCTTTCTGGCTGCCGTCGCCAAAGGCGAAACCGCCTGCGCGTTGATCTCGCGCGCGCGCGCCACCGAACTGCTCGGCACGATGCTGGGCGGCTACAACATCCAGCCGCTGATCGAACTGCTGTCGGACGCCGAAGTGGGCGCGACGGCCGCGGACGCGCTCAAGAAAACGCTGTTGATGTTCGACCAGTTCCACGACGTCAAGGAATTGGCCGACAAAGGCAATGCCAACGCGAAGGCCGTGATGCAAAGCTGGGCTGACGCCGAATGGTTCACGAGCCGTCCCGAAGTGCCGCAAAGCCTGACCATCACCGTCTTCAAGGTGCCCGGCGAAACCAACACCGACGATCTTTCGCCGGCCCCGGACGCCACGACTCGCCCCGACATCCCGCTGCATGCGCTGGCGATGCTCAAGAACGCGCGTCCCGGCATCACACCGGAAGAGGACGGCAAGCGCGGCCCGGTCAAATTCATCGAGTCGCTGAAAGAAAAGGGCCACTTGGTCGCGTATGTGGGCGACGTGGTGGGCACGGGCTCGTCGCGCAAGTCGGCCACGAACTCGGTGTTGTGGTTCACGGGCGAAGACATCCTCTTCATCCCGAACAAGCGCTTCGGCGGCGTGTGCCTGGGCGGCAAGATCGCTCCGATCTTCTACAACACGATGGAAGACGCCGGTGCGCTGCCGATCGAGCTCGACGTGTCGAAGATGGAAATGGGCGACGTGGTCGAGCTGCGTCCCTACGAGGGCAAGGCGCTGAAGAACGGCGAAGTGATCGCCGAGTTCCAAGTGAAGTCCGAGGTGCTCTTCGATGAAGTGCGCGCCGGCGGCCGGATTCCTCTCATCATCGGCCGCGGGCTGACCGCCAAGGCGCGCGAAGCCCTGGGTTTGCCGCCTTCCACGCTGTTCCGCCTGCCGCAGCAGCCGGCCGACAGCGGCAAGGGCTTCTCGCTGGCTCAGAAGATGGTCGGCCGCGCCTGCGGCTTGCCGGAAGGCCGGGGCGTGCGTCCGGGCACGTACTGCGAACCGAAGATGACGTCGGTCGGCTCGCAAGACACCACGGGGCCGATGACGCGCGACGAACTGAAGGACTTGGCTTGCCTGGGCTTCTCGGCGGACCTCGTCATGCAGTCGTTCTGCCATACCGCCGCTTATCCGAAGCCGGTCGACGTGAAGACGCACCGTACGCTGCCCGACTTCATCAGCACGCGTGGCGGCATTGCGCTGCGCCCGGGCGACGGCGTCATCCACTCGTGGCTGAACCGCATGCTGTTGCCCGACACGGTGGGCACGGGCGGCGATTCGCATACGCGCTTCCCGATCGGCATCAGCTTCCCGGCCGGTTCGGGCCTGGTCGCCTTCGCCGCGGCCACGGGTACGATGCCGCTCGATATGCCGGAATCGGTGCTGGTTCGTTTCAAGGGCAAGATGCAGCCGGGCGTGACGTTGCGTGACCTCGTCAATGCCATTCCGCTCTACGCGATCAAGCTAGGGATGCTCACGGTGGCCAAGCAAGGGAAGAAGAACATCTTCTCGGGCCGCATTCTCGAAATCGAAGGCCTGCCCGATCTGAAGGTCGAGCAAGCGTTCGAATTGTCCGACGCGTCGGCCGAGCGCTCGGCTGCCGGCTGCACGGTTCATTTGAACAAGGAGCCGATCATCGAGTACCTCAACAGCAACGTCACGCTGTTGAAGTGGATGATCGCCGAGGGTTACCAAGACCCGCGCAGCCTGCAGCGCCGCATCAAGGCGATGGAGCAGTGGCTGGCCGATCCGCAACTGCTCGCACCGGATGCGGACGCCGAGTACGCGGCCGTCATCGAGATCGATCTTGCCGATATCCACGAGCCGATCGTCGCTTGCCCGAACGACCCGGACGACGTGAAGACGTTGTCGGACGTGGCCGGCAACAAGATCGACGAAGTGTTCATCGGCTCGTGCATGACCAACATCGGGCACTTCCGCGCGGCGTCGAAGCTGCTCGAAGGCAAGCGCGACATTCCGGTCAAGCTCTGGGTGGCGCCGCCGACCAAGATGGACCAAAAGCAGCTGACCGAGGAAGGCCACTACGGCGTCTTCGGCACGGCCGGCGCACGTACGGAAATGCCGGGCTGCTCGCTGTGCATGGGCAACCAGGCGCAGGTGCGCGAAGGGGCCACGGTCATGTCGACGTCGACACGCAACTTCCCGAACCGCCTGGGCAAGAACACGAACGTGTACCTCGGCTCGGCGGAACTGGCTGCGATCTGCTCGCGCCTGGGCCGGATCCCGACCAAGGAAGAGTACATGGCCGATATGGGCGTGCTTACCGCGAACGGCGACAAGATCTACCAATACATGAACTTCGACCAGATCGAAGACTTCAAGGAAGTGGCCAACACCGTGACGATGTAAGCCACTATCGAATCGGTCCACGGCGGTAGTACTCGTCGTGGCGCCGGGCCTTGCAACGGCACCGCAAGCTGAAGGGCTGCGGTGCCGTTTTGTTTGACGAGGCGCTCGACCGCGCACGGTTGGCCTCGTGCTTTCACGGAAACGCCGTTCGTTGCCGATGGTATCGAAAGGCTGCCTCGGAGGGACTGATCAATCAGCGGGATCCGTCTCTCCAGCCGGTCCGAACGTATCCGTCTCCGTGGCAAAGTCTTTCGCCAATTCCTGCACGAACATGCGTACGCGCGGCGACAGATAGCGATCGTCACGGTACGCCGCGTAAGCCACGCGAGTCTCCGAGCTCCAGCTCGGCAGCAGTTGCTGCAACTGGCCCGCGGCCGTGGCTTCGCGCGCGACATAGCGCGGCAGGTACGCGATGCCGACGCCTTCGATCGCCGCATTGAGCAGCGCGACGCTGTTGTTCGAACGCAGCACGCAGCGCACGCGCGTTTCCAATTGCCGTTTGCCGTGGCGCAGCTGCAGCGCAGTCGTGTGCGCCGGCCCGCCGAACAGCAGAAAACCATGGCGGCTCAGATCTTCCGGACGTTGTACCGGGGGATTCGACGCGAGGTACGCGGGCGACGCATAAATCCCCCAATGAATCTCGGCGAGCCGCTGCACTGTGGCTTGCTCGGGCCTGTCGCGGCTGATCACGATCGCAACGTCCACGTTCTGCTCGTTGAGATCGACGACGCGATCGGTCAGTTCGAGATCGACCTGAACATGGATGTTCTTGGCGATGAAGCGGCACAACGCGGGCACCACCGCGCGATTGCCGAACGTCATCGGCGCCACCACGCGCAAGTTGCCGATCGGCTCTTCGTGGTACTGGCGCACGAACGCATCGGCCCCGCGCACTTCCGCCAATAGCCGCGAACAGTACTCGTAGTAGGTGCGCCCGATTTCCGTCACCTCGATCTTACGCGTGGTGCGCTTGAGCAGCGTCACGCCAAGCCCCGTCTCGAGCCGGTTGATTTCCTTGCTGACCGCCGATTTCGACAACCCGAGCAGTTTCGCCGCCTCGGTATAGCTCATGGTGTCGACGATTTTCGCGAAGATCGCCATCGGGGCGAGTTGATCGATTTGCTTCATTTTGTTTCCCTGTAGAAACAAAATGGCCGAATATAAACGATTTGTTCTGATTTGTGGAGGGCCATGTTACTTTGGCCCGATGGGTCCACACGCCGTCGAAGTGGACGCCCGTTTTCAAGACAACGCCCACAGACAACGAAGGAGCAAAACGAATGGGACAGACGTTGAGCCAGAAGGTATTGGCGAAAGCCAGCGGACGCAGCCGCGTGACGCCTGGCGAGGTGATCTGGGCGAAAGTGGACGTGCTGATGTCTCACGATCCTTGCTCGCCCGGTGTCATCAGCATCTTCAAGAAGGAGTTCGGCGCCGATGCGCGCGTGTGGGACCCCACGCGTTTCGTGATGATTCCCGATCACTTCATCTATACCGCCGACGTGCTCGCCAACCAGAACGTCCGCGTGATGCGCGAATTTGCGCGCGAACAGCAGATCAAGTACTTCTACGATGTGGGAACGCCGCGCTACAAGGGCGTTTGCCATATCGGCCTGGCCGAGGGCGGCCACAACCGGCCCGGCGAGGTACTGCTCGGTACCGATTCGCATACGGTGACTTCCGGGGCGTTCGGCACGTTCTCGGTCGGTCTCGGCATCACCGACGCGGCGTTCGCGCTCGGCACGGGCGAGATTCCGCTCAAGGTGCCCTCGACCATTCGCGTAAACTTCCACGGCGAATTGCCGCCGCCCGTGCTGGCTAAAGATCTCATCCTCGCCGTGCTCGGGGAGTTGACGATCGACGGCGCAACCTACCAGGCAATCGAATTCGGCGGCGCGGTCGTCGATGCGCTCTCGGTAGAGGAACGCATGACCTTGTGCAACATGGTGGTCGAATGCGGCGCCAAGAACGGCATCATGGTGCCGAATCAGGCGACCATCGACTATCTCGCCACGCGTACCGACATCCCCTATGAGGTGATGACACCCGATGCCGACGCCGAGTATGTGCGCGTGCTCGACATCGACGTATCGAAGATGCAGCCGCTCGTCGCCAAGCCGCATTCGCCCGACAACGTCGGCGGTGTCGACAGCGTCGCCGACACGCGCATCGAGCAGGCCTATATCGGCTCGTGCACGGGCGGCAAACTCGAGGACTTCATCGCTGCCGCGAAGATCCTCAAGGGCCGCAAGGTGACGGTGCCGACGTTCGCCGTGCCGGCCACCAAGGAGGTGTTCCACGGCATCGTGACGACAGAGGTCGACGGCGCCTCGGTGTACTCGATCTTCACGGACGCCGGCGTCGCGCTTTCGTCCGAGCCGAGCTGCGCCGCGTGCTGCGGCGGTCCCGCCGATACGTTCGGGCGCGTCAACGAGCCGATCTCGGTGGCTTCGACGACCAACCGCAACTTCGTCGGCCGCATGGGCAACAAGCGCGCCAACATCTACCTGGGCTCGCCCTATACCGTGGCCGCCGCCGCGGTCGCCGGCCGTCTCGTCAATCCCAACGTCTATTTGTGAGCCGATTCCATGAGCGCAAAGACCATTCGCGGTGTCGCCTACGTGTTGGGCGACAACATCGATACCGATCAGATCCTGACCGCCGAATACTTGAAGATCAATCCGTCCAGCCCTGAAGGCTACGCGCAGCTCGCGACGCTCGCGATGTGCGGCCTGCCGGAGGGATCGCTGCCTTTCATCGATCACGAGCTCGGCAGGTCGCCTTACACCATCGTCGTAGCCGGGCAGAACTTCGGTTGCGGCTCGTCGCGCGAGCACGCGGTCGTGACCCTCGGCGCAGCCGGCGTGCGGGCGGTGATCGCGCAATCGTATGCGCGCATTTTCTTCCGTAACTGCGTGTCGACGGGGCAGTTGCTGCCCGTTGTGTCCAACGCGCGGCTCTGCGACCAAGTCAAGACCGGCGATATCGTCGAAATCGCCGTCGAAGAGCAAGTCGTGCGTTGCGAGAACGGCGCACCCGATGCGGCGATCGAGCCGGTCGGCGAGTTGGCCAATATCGTCGAGGCCGGAGGCTTGTTCGCTTACGCGCGCGCGGCAGGAAAGATTCCGGCGCGCGAGCCTGCGCAGGCTTGAGCGAACGGCGTTCGGCGTTCGGCGTTCGGCGTTCGGCGAGAAGGGACGCGGGCCGCTGATGCGGCCCGTGCCTTTCGCCGGCGTCTAGTCGATGCCTACGAGGCGGCGCGACGTGCTTGCGGTGCGTTCTTACGTGTGTTCCCGCCTGACGCTCGCCACGTCGTTGCCGCTCGGCGTGCGTAACAGCGCATTGCTCTTCAGCGTCCTTGGGTTTCCAAGCAGGCTCGATTCATTGATAGCGCCGTCTTCCGATCGGCGCTGCGCTGTGCGGCGCACGCGATCGCCCACACGCCGAGGCCTGCGACAGCGAGCAACGCGCCCACCCACCCGGGTGACGTCCACCCGAACCCGCCTGCGATCGCAAGCCCGCCGAGAAACGGCCCGAGTGCGTTGGCCGCGTTGAACGCCGAATGATTGAGCGCGGCCGCCAGGCCCTGCGCGTCTTCTGCCACGTCCATCAAGCGTGTCTGCAATACGGTGCCGAGCGCACCGCCGATCCCGATCAGGAAGACATCGACAGCGAGCGTCCAAACATTCGTCGCGGCGAGCGGGAACGCGAGCAGCGTGACGGCGCTCCAGACGAGCAGCAGCCCCGCGGTGCGCATGACGGCACGGTCGGCGAACATCGGCACGACGAGGTTGCCCGCTGTCATGCCGATGCCAAATACGCTCAGCACGAGCGACGCAACGCCCACCGACGCGTGCGTGACCGAAGCGAGCACATTGGCCAGATAGGTATAGACCGCGAACAAGCCGCCGAAACCGATGGCGCCGATCCCGAGCGTGTACCAGACCTGCGTCCGTTTCAGCGCGTTCAATTCGCGCAGCGGGCTGGCTCCTGTCGCGGCCGGCGTCGACGGCGCCCACAAGCGCACGCACGTCATCGTGATGGCGCCCATCGCCGCGGCGAAGCCGAAGCTCCAGCGCCAGCCGATGGCGTGCCCGAGCCAGTTGGCGAACGGCACGCCGACGATCGTGGCGATCGTAAGCCCCAAGAACATACGGCCGACGGCAACTGTGCGGCGATTTTCGGGCACGAGCGAGGTGGCGACGAGCGCCGCAACGCCGAAATACGCGCCGTGCGGCAATCCGCTGATGAAACGGAAGACGAGCATCCAGCCGTAGCTAGGGGCCAGTGCGCTCAACGTGTTGCCCACGGCGAACAGCGCCATGAGGGCGATGAGCAGATCGCGGCGATCAAGGCGTGCGCCCAGTACCGCGAGCGCGGGTGCGCCGACTACTACGCCTAGGGCGTAGGCGCTGATGACGTGGCCGGCCACCGGTGCCGTGATCCCGAGGCCCTGGGCGAAAAGCGGCAAGACGCTCATCGTCGCGAATTCGGTCGTGCCGATCGCGAAACCGCCTACCGCGAGAGCCAAGAGGACCCAGCCCGTTTTGTTTCTTGTTGCTTCAATCTGGTGCATTGCCGATCGCCGTGTTCAAGCGGTGTTTACCCGCAAAGCAGCGATTCTAGAGGTGTAGCGAAAAGTTCGCTGGGGCGCGATCGGGCCGTTCTCGCCGGAGACTGACGGATGAGCGGGATGGATGGACTGCCTATTCCCGGTCTGCTTCCGCTATACCATCTCCATTTGGGAGGAGTCTCAGGGAAAGTTGGCGCCGCAACACGTCTGCGTCGATCGTGCATCGAGGCGCGTCTTTCTGTTTCACACAGTCGATCTTGCGACGAGGCGGGCCTTGCTCACTGCTGCTGGCCGCCCGCATTCGCACCTGACGGCGGTGTGTCCGGCATATCCGGCGTCGGCGTGGGCGATGATCCCGCGCCCGCCGGCGGGAAGCCGCCGTTCTCGCGCGGCATTCCCGCAGCCGGAGCACCCGACGTAGGCGGTAGCACGGTCGGAGCAAGCGCCGGCGGCACGGCGCCCGTCGGACCGGAAGCCGCGGAACCCGGTGCCGCTCCAGCTGCCCCGCTCGCCGGCACGCCGATGAGCGGCGGCACTGATGCGGGCAACGGCGCGGACGCCTGCGCCTGCACGCTCGACGCCGCGGGTGCAGCTGCCGATGCCGGCACAGATACGGCGGCCGGCGCAGATGCGGACGACGCTTGCTCAGGCTTCGCTACGGGCGGCGCATGATGGACAGGCGCAGACGGCGCGGGCACCTTCGGCTTGGTCCCCGACAGCCATGCCATCCAGGCCCTCAGTTTTTCCCGGAACACGTCGAAGCCGCTCGGCTGCACTTCGGTGTCGAAGCGAACGCGCGAATCGATCAGCCGCGCCCGCAGCGCCCTTTGATAAAAGTCCCCGACTATCGGCAGCGCGCTATGCGCACCCTCGCCCCAATAATTTCCGCCCAGCGTCACGCGGCCATCGTCGAAACCGACCCACGCACCGGCCACGAGCTGCGGATGCATGAGGATGAACCAGCCGTCGGTATTGTCCTGCGTGGTGCCGGTCTTGCCCGCTACATCCGCGCGAATCCCGAAGCGCGAGCGAATGCTCGCACCGGTGCCGCGATTGACCACGTCGCGCATGACGTCGATCAGCGTGCGGTCCGCCGCGACCGGCAACGCCTGCTCCGGCACCGCCGGATCGAACTGAGCGAGCACGTTGCCGCTGTGATCCTCGATGCTCGTCACCATGCGCGGCTCGATATACGCGCCGTCGTTCGCGATCGTCGCGTACGCGGACACCATCTCTTTGACCGTCACCGGGCTCGTGCCGAGCGCAAGCGAAGGCACCGGGTCGAGCTTACTGTCGCGTACGCCCATTGCTCTTGCCAGGTTGGCGACGCGCTGCGCGCCGACCTGCTCGATCAGCTGCGCCGTGATGCGGTTGCGCGAGTACGCTAGGGCATCGCGCAACGTCATCGGCTTGCCGCTCGGCGGCGCGTCGTCGTCGGGGCGCCAGATCTCGCCGCCCTTCAACGGAATCTCGACGGGTTGATCGACGAACGTATCCGTCGGCTTGGCGCCGTCGGCGAATGCAGCGCCGTAGACGAACGGCTTGAACGTCGAGCCGGGCTGCCGGCGCGATTGCTGCACATGGTCGAACGGCTCCTCGGCGAAGTCGCGGCTGCCCACCCAAGCCCTGATCTGCCCGCCGCGCGGATCGATCGCGAGAAAGCCCGCCTGCACTTGCGTCTTGTCGTGGCATAGATTGCGTACGAAGCCGCGATCGGCGGCAAGCTGCTTCATCGCATCGGCGTCGGTCCGGCCGTCGGCGCGGGCGCTGCGATATTCGGCCGATTCGCGCATGAACGACTTGAATAGGTCGTTTGCCGGCGAGCAGCCCGCCCGGCCGCTCCATTGGCCGTTGGCAATCGACTGCAACTGCCTGCCCTGCAGCGCCACGGCGGCCGTCGCCATGGCCTGCAGCCGCGAATCGATCGTCGTATGGACGATCAACCCGTCCGAATAAATGTTGTAGTCGTTCGCATCGGCCCAGCCGATCAGCCATTTGCGCAACTGCTGCGCAAAATGCGGTGCGGGGCCGGGCGGCTCCACCTGGCGCTCGAAATCGACCGAAAGCGGCTTCGTCTTGAGCTTCTCGTACGCGGCGGGCGAGAGCCGCCCGAACTTGACCATCTGCCCGAGCACCGTATTGCGCCGCTGCAGCGCGCGCTCGGGATTGATGACCGGGTTGTAGTAGCTGTTGCCTTTCAGCATGCCCGTGAGTGTGGCCGCTTGGAGGATATCGAGCTCATCGGCCGATTTGCCGAAATACGTGCGCGCCGCCATCTCGACGCCGTATGCGTTGTATAGGAACGGCACCGTATTCAGATAAGTCTCGAGAATCTGGTCCTTGCTGTAGGCCATCTCGATCTTTTCCGCGGTGATCGCTTCCTTGATCTTGCGCGTGAGCGTCGGTGCGCGGCCCACTTCGTCGGGGTAGAGATTGCGTGCGAGCTGTTGGGTAATCGTCGAGCCGCCTTGGCGATCGCCGCCGAACGTATGCAGCGCGGCCGATGCTGTGCGCTTCCAATCGATGCCGTGATGTTCGTAGAACCGGTGGTCTTCCGTCGAAATCAACGCGTCGATCATGTGCGGCGAGATCTCCTTCAATGTCACCCACTCGCGGTTGGACGGCTTGAATTCGGCGAGCAGCTTGCCGTCCGCCGAGAGAATCTGCGCGGGCCGATCGACGCGCGCCTTGCGGATATCGCTGATGCTCGGCGTGAACGGAATCAGCGCGAGCACATAAAGCACGACGAGCGCGGGCGGCGTGGCGAGTGCGAGCAGCACGCCGCGGCGGGTGGGATGCCGTACGTGGCTCCAGCCGGCGGCGAAGAGGGACCTCGTCAGTTGCGCGGCCAAGGCCATCAGCGCCGCGCCGAGATGGACGCATGCCGCCGCCACGTGGGCTACGCGGCGGGCGCATCGAATGCAAAAATCGCGTACGGTCGTCATGAATCGGTGCGTCACGCTGCTGTCAGCTTTTTTAGAAACGCTGCATGGTACCAAACGGCTGGTTGCGGTCAGGCGGCGATCGGGCAATCCGGTGATCCGGTGATCCGGTGATCCGGTGATCCGGTGATCCGGTGATCCGGTGATCGGGCGATCGTAATGCGGCGTACGAACGTTATCGCGTTTTGCGTCGCACGCCTTTTTTCGTGCCGGCGGCGCGAGACGGCTCGGCGGCGGGGGAGGCTGCGGATCCGGCGACCGGCCCGGCAAGCCGCTCCATCCACGACAGCGCGTCGACGTACGACAAGAATTGCTGCAAATAACCGGGCGACACCTCCCGCATCAGCGAAAGCGCACGGTGTACGAGGCTATTCGAATTGAGCGGGCCCGCATTGTCCGGCACTTGTTCGAGCGACTGCCGCAGTTGCTTTTCGGTGCTGACTTTCGACCAGGTCTCGCGGAAATAGTCGAGCACGGGGAGGTCCGGCGATCGTTCGTGCTGGTGTCGCTGAAATCCGTTCGGTGCTGACGATCCGTCCGAGCTCATCGGCGCCGCTGCACGACGCGACAACACATCGGCCAGTTCGCCCAAGGGGCCGCGACGCGGTGGGCCGTCAGCGCCAGCATCAGCACCAGCACCGGCTTCGATGCGTTCGATCTCCCGCGAGTAGTCGGCCACCAATACCGCGAGCCGTTCGTCGAGCAGTCGTCTCACGTCGCCGTCGTGGCCGGCCGCACGCCGTTCCAACGCATCGATGAAGCGAAAGCGCGCCGGGCTCACTCGGTCCGCGCCGCATGCGTGCCACGCGTCGAGCGTCGCGCGCACCGTCGTTTCGCAATGAACGCCGCCGCAATCGTAGTCGTCGCCGTTAACCATGCTGCTCCGCCGCGCCCGAGCGTTTCGGCACAGGCGCAATTTCGACGCGCCGGTTTTTCGCGCGCCCGTTCTCATCGGCATTCGAACTCACGGGCTGCTGCGAGCCGAATGCCGCCGCGAATACCGCTCGGGCAGGAATGCCCGCATCGATGAGCGCACGTGTGACCGTCAGCGCGCGCTGCGCGGACAGCTCCCAGTTGTCGGCGAAATGGCGGCTGCCCGCGCGCACCTGCTGATCGTCGGTGAAGCCGCTCACCATCAAGATCTCGTCGTGCGAGCGCAGATAAACGCCGAGCGGGCCTGCCAGCGATTTCAGCAGGTCGCGGCCCTGCGGCTGCAGTTGGTCGGAGTTCAATGCGAACAGCAGGCTGCCGCTGATGCCGATGCGGCCGTTCTCGAGCGTCACGCGTCCCGCTGCTAGCGGGCCGGCGAGCGCCTGCTCCAGCGTCTTGCGCCGCTGCGCTTCGAGTTGGCGCTGCTTCACTTGGTCTTCGAACCGCGCGGACAGTTCGAGCTGCAAGCCGATGACGCCCACCAGAATCAGCACGAACGCACCCACGAGCACCGACATCAAATCGGCGAATGCGGGCCAGACGGGCGCGGCCGGCTCCGCGCCGCCGTCGATCTCCTCGTTCATGCCGCTTCGGCTCCGGTCGATGTGCGCTGCGCGGCAAGGTGCTGCAAGTCCTCGACGATCTGCTTTTGCGAGAGCATGCTGAGGTCGATGACCTCGCGCGCCTGCGCGACGTAATACGCCAGTTGCTCGTCGCTGCGCGCGAGCGAGCGATCGAGCGCGGCTTCGATCCGCTGCAAATGCGCGACGAGACGCTCGTTCGATGCGCCGAATTCTTGTACGGCGGCCCCGAACGCGTCGCCGAGGCTCGCGACTTCGATCGCGCTGCCCGCGATGCGCGCCGCGACGCCGTCCAATTTACGCGCCTCGGTCTCGACCGTGCCCGCGAACTGCGTGCCGACGCGCGCGAGCAAATCCGCCGACGTGGAAACGAGCGCGTCGATCGCGCCGCGCTGCTGCGTGGATGCATGGTTGACGGAGTCGAGCAACGTGCCGAGCGTCTCGAGCAGCTTGGCGCGTTCGTCGAGCATCGCCGTGTCGCGCACCATGCTCTCCGAAAGCTTGTGTCGCAGCTCGACCACGACTTCCGCCGCCGCGCGCGGTGCTTCCGATGCGGCCTGCACGAGCTTCGAGATTTCGGCGATCGTACGCGCAGCGTGTTCTTCCGTCCGCGCCGAGACTTCTCGGGCGGTTTGCGCGAGCGTGTCGCAGATCGCCCGCTGGCCGATGGCGGTGTGCTCGCCGGTTTGCCGCCATTGCTCGGCGAGCGATTTCGCGATCGCATCGAGGGCGAGCGTCCACGTTTGCAGCCGTGCCTCGTCTCGCGAGGCCAGTTGCGCCTGCAAGTGCCCGTGCGATTCGCCGAGGGTGGCCGCCAGCGACTTGGCGTGCTGCTCGAACGCCGCGACCGATGCGGCCAACGCTTGCTCGTGATGCGCCGCCTGCGTTGCGCTTGCTTGCGCTTGGCGCGTCAGCGCGGCGTCCCATGCCGCCGCCACGCTGCCGATGCCGGTGTCGACATGCGCCGATATACCGTCCAGCAGGGCCGACGAACGTTGCTCGAACGTGGAGGTAAAGCGTTCCAGGGCGGCGTGCAACTGCTCGGCCAGCGCGTCGCCTGCGCGCTGCTGTCGTTGCAGCGCGTCCGTCCAGAGCGCTGCAACGGTTGCCGTGCTGGCCTCGAAGCGCCCGGACAGCGTCTCGAGCTGCCGCTGAACGGCGTTCGACACGGTCGCGCCGAGCGCCGTCATTTCGTGGGAAAGCCCTGCCATGGTCTCCCGCACGGCAGGTTCGATCGCAGCGCTTGCGCCGCGCGCGCTTTCTGCCGCGCTATCGCGCATCGCACGGCCCACCGACGAAGCCAGCGCCGTGTATGCGCGTTCGATGTTGGCGTGCAACGCTTGCTGATTCGCGAGCTGCTGCTCTTGCAACGCGATGCTGTGCCGCTCGATCGTGCTCATCATCGTTTGCAGGCGGTCGACGAGAACGGGCATGGCGTCGGCTTGGCGCTGCATCAACTTGAAGCGCTCCTCGCGGCGCCACGCCGAGGAGTAGATCCGCAGCGACGTGGCGATGCGTTCGTCGAGCCCGCGTGCCGCCTCCAGCCGCTCGTGCCTGCACAGCGCCGACAGCAGCCCCAACATGGCGGAGGTCGCGACGCCCGCGATCGAGGTGCCGAATGCGAAACTCAAACCCTTGATGGGCGCCGCCAGTGAAGCGCGGATCGCAGCGAGATCGGTCGCGCTATCGAGCGCCGCGCCCGTGCCGCGCAAGGTGGTCACCATGCCGAGCAACGTGCCGAGCATCCCGAGCAGCACCAGCAGGCCCACGAGATACGGCGTCAGCGCCGGCCCGGGCAACGCCGCGCGCTCGCCTTCGACGCGCAGCCGCACCGTGCCGCGCAGCGTCGGATGAATACGCTCGAGCCATACGTCGAGGCTCGCGGGCGCGGAGGAATCGGCGACGGCCTGCGCGAGGCTCGACGTGCGTTGACGATAGCGATGCAGTTCGAGCGCTCCCGCGACATAGCACGCGCCGATGAGCAGCGTGACGGCGAGCGCGAGCGGATTCGAGCCGGCATAGCCGACGCCGATCCAGCAGAGGACGGCGAGCCCGGCGAGGAAGACGACAAGATCTAGGCGATATCTGGACATACGGTCGCGGTTAGCAGGCGCGAAGAGCTGCGCGCAACCCTTCGACCGGTTGAAAACGAACTTCTAATTCGGCGAACAGCACGCTCTGCATGTCCTTGCGGAACACGTCGAGCCACGGGCCGTCTTTTACCGCCGGCGATTCCGCCGAGTGCACGGCCGCAGGTGCAGGTGCGCCCGTGGGTGGGGCTACCGGCGCGGCGGTCCGCTGCGGATCCGCGGCCGTGTCGGCGCGTGCGTCGCTTTCCGCGGCGCGACTCGGTACCGACTGCGCACCGCGCAGGCGCTCGAAATGCGGCGCGAGCAGCCCCGGAACTGCGGCGAGCGCATTGTGCTCGCGCACGCCGAGCACGCGTTCCATGACGGCGTCCACCGCGGCGAGCCGCGACATCGCCGGCTCACGCCCGGCGAGCATGCCGCGCAGCAACGCCCGCAGATTGCCGATCGCGCTTTCCATGTTCTCTTGCAGCGACAGATAGCACTGGCGGAAGGCCGCGTAATCCGGCGCCGTGTCGCTCGCAGCAAGCTCCCGCCGATTGCGCGCGTGCGTGCGTTGACGGTAAGGCACGAGCATGGCGTCGCGGGCGATAGCGTCCGACAGCGACGTGCGCACGCGTTGGCACAGCGCATCTTCCGCGTGCTCGGGCGCGTGCTCGCGCGCCGCCCCGCCGGACGGGCTGCCGCCCAGCGCCGAGGACAATGCGATCGCGTCGGTCCAAACGAGCCATTGGCCCAGCCGATCGGCGAGCGATTGCTCGGACGCTGCGAAGTCGGCGTCGGTCAGACGAGCGAGTAAGCGAATGAGCGCGGGGCCGCTGAAGGCCTTGCGCCCGGTAACGTGCACCATTGCCGAAAAGCAAAAAGGCAGCAGTTTACACGCGCCGAGCGAGGGGGACTGCGCCCCATTAAACCGGATGGAATCCTGCAAGGAGCGGAACGCGGCCTGCACCCGCAAAAAAACGCGTGCAATCGGTGATGACGATCATTGCGGCCTCGTTTTCGGGCGACAACACTCGCAGTTAGTCCGATGCACCAGATGTAAGTCTGATATATCGGACAGTTAATTCGAGGCCCCGGCCGATGTCTCGAGCCTATCGATAGGCGCGTAGGCCAATTTGCCCGTCCCTGACTCTCTCTTCTGTAAGGACTGAAATCGTGACACTCGCCAAACGGGGCACTATGGTTGCCTATTCGTTCGTTCTCGCCGGGCTGCTTGCGATGGCAGGCTGCACCAAGGTCGCGACGCCGGACCAAGCCGCGGCGGCGTCTTCGTCTTCGTCATCGACGCTTCAAACGGTTCTTCAGCGCGGCACGTTGCGTGTCGGCGATTGCTTGACGTTCGCGCCGTTCGGCTTCTATGACAAAAACGGCCAGCCGGACGGCTACGACGTCGATTTGGCCAAAGAACTGGCGAAAGAGATGGGCGTGAAGCTCGAAGTCGTGAACACGACCAGTGCGAACCGCATTCCGAATCTGCAGACGAGTAAGGTCGACGTCGTGTTCTGCAATTTCACGCGTAACCTCGAGCGCGCCAAAGTGATCGATTTCACGACGCCCTATGTCGTGGCCAGCGAGGCGTTGCTCGTCAAGAAATCGAGCGGCATTCAATCGGTCAAGGACATGGCCAACCGCACGATCGCGACCGTGAAGGGATCGACCAACGGCGACGAGGTCCGCTCGCTCGGCTTCCCGATCAAGATTCAAGAATACGACAGCTCCCAGGCCGCGATTCTCGCCGTGAAGCAAGGACAGGCGGACGCAATGATCGAAGACAACAACTTCCTCGCCTATCAAGCGAAGCTCGACCCAGAACTCGTCGTCACGAACGAAGCGTTGGTGCCGCTCGAGTACAACGCATTCGGCGTCAAGGCAGGCGATCAGCAATGGCTCAGCTACCTGAATCTTTTCCTGTTCAACATCAATGCTTCGAAACTCAACGCCCAGCTCTACAAGAAATGGTTCGGCGCGGATCCGCGCTACCCGTTGAACCCGCAGTTCTAAGGACGACGATCGAGGGATGCCGGCGCCGCCGGCAGCACGAACGATGTGGAGGGCGAGATGAGTTACCAGTGGCTGACGTTGTGGGGCTATGTTCCCGACTTCTTACAGGCCGGTTGGCTGACGCTGCAGGTGACGGTGCTTTCGTTCGTCCTTGCAATCGTATTGGGTCTGGCGACGGCGCTCGCCGGCGCCTCGCCATTGACCTTGCTGCGGTTCATGGCGCGCGGCTACGTCGAAGTCATCCGCAACACGCCCGTGCTGCTGCAGATTTTCATCGTGTTCTTCGGCTTGCCGTCGGCCGGCGTTTCGCTGAACGCGTATTGGGCGGGCGTAATCGCGTTGGGGTTGAATGTCGGCGCCTATTTGTCGGAAGTCTTTCGCGCCGGTATCGCGTCGGTGCCGCGGGGCCAGATCGAGGCCGCCGGTATTCTCGGCCTAGATCCCGTGCAAGTTTTCACGAACGTGGTGCTGCCGCAGGCGGCCCGCGCGGTCTATCCCGCGATCGTCAACTACTTGATTCAGTTGTTGCTCGGCACGTCGCTGTTGTCCGCCATTGCGTTGCCGGAGTTGACCGGTACAGCCACCGTCATCAATTCGCGCACGCTCCTGTATATCCAAACCTTTGCGGTCACGCTGCTCGCCTATCTCGTGCTCAGCAATCTGCTGTCGTGGCTAGCCGAGCAGCTCGGCGCGCGGATCTTTCGCCCGCCGTTGGCCACGCGGCGGCGCGCCGGCTTGAGCGGCTTTGCCATGCGGCGGGCCAACAGAGTGTGAAGCGCGATGCGCGCCATGGAGTCGAGTCATGTCTGTCGAACTACTCGAAAGTAGTCTATCGATCCTGCTTCAGGGCCTGGTGACGACCGTGCTGCTCTCGGTAGCGGCCATCGCGGGCGGCACGCTGATCGGTCTCGTCGCGGCGGTGTTGCGCACGTTCGGTCCATGGGGCACGTCGCGCGTTGCCAGGTTGTACACGGAATTGTTTCGCGGCACGCCGGTGCTGATCACGCTGATGTTCATCTACTTCGGCGTGTCCTACTTCGGTTATGCGATCGACGTGTTCGCTGCCGGCGCGATCGGCTTGAGCGTCTATCAGGGCGCCTACATGGCCGAGATCTTTCGATCCGGCATCGAGGCGGTGCCCAAAGGCCAGTGGGAGGTATCGCAGATTCTCGGCATGACGCGCGCACAAACCTTCGCATTCGTCGTGTTGCCTCAGACGGGGAAGATCGTCTTGCCGCCGCTCATCGGTCAGTACTTATCGTTGATCAAGGACACGTCGATCGTCAGCATGATCGGCATGTCCGAGCTGATGCACGGCGGGCAAGCCATCGTCGATCGGATCGGCAGGCCGGTCGAGATCTATGGCCTCGTCGCCCTCATTTACTTCGTCGTGTGCTTCCCGATTTCGCAATGGGTGCGCCACCATGATCGCAGGAGACTGTCGTGACCGATGGAAATCAAGTCAAGCCCGTCATTTCGCTGACGGGCGTCAGTAAGTCGTTCGGCGCGACCCATGTGCTGACGGAGATCAACCTCGACGTGAGGCCCGGCGAAGTCGTGGTGCTCATCGGCGCCTCCGGATCGGGAAAGAGCACGGTACTGCGCATCATGGCGGGCCTCGAAACGACGGATTCCGGCGAGGTTTGGGTCAACGAGGTGCCGCTGCATGAAGCGCGTCGCGCGAAAGAAATTCGCGGCCATGTCGGCATGGTGTTTCAGCAATTCAATTTGTTTCCGCACAAGACGGCGCTCGGCAATGTCTCGCTCGCGCTGATCAAAGCGCGCCGTATGAACCCGGCCGAGGCGCGCAAACGCGCCATAGAGGCGCTGGACCGCGTGGGTTTGGCCGACCGCGCAGAGCACTATCCGAGCCAATTGTCGGGCGGCCAACAGCAGCGCGTGGCGATTGCGAGAGCGCTTGCCGTCGAGCCGGGCATCATGTTCTTCGACGAAGCGACGTCGGCGCTGGATCCCGAACTCGTGGGCGAGGTCACACAGGTGATGCGCTCGTTGGCGCGCGACGGCATGACGATGGTAGTGGTGACGCACGAAATGGGCTTCGCGCGCCAAACGGCGGACCGTGTCGTGTTCATGGACAGAGGCGTGATCGCAGAGCAAGGCGATCCCGAACAGCTCTTCGTCAATCCCGCGAACGAGCGAACGCGGCAATTCTTGCATCGCGTGCTCGATCATTGAGCGTGGCGGCATGATGTATAGGCGGGCTGGGCCATTGCACAGTACACTTCGACCGCTTGGAAAAAATTGGCCGGACGACGGCATAGACGGAGCGGATGAATGACTGCAGCAGAATCGTCGCGGGCGAGAGGCGTGGACCGCGTCATCGCGATTTTCCGCCAATTGCACATCGCGCAGCGCCCGATGACCATGCGCGAATTGATCGAGGCGACAGGCGCGCCGCGCTCGAGCATCTACGAATTGGTCGCGATTCTTTCGGAGGCCGGTTTGCTGGAGGCGACGGCGGACGGGAGCGTTTTCTTCGGGCGCGAAATGCATTATTACGGCTCGGACTATTCGACTCACAACGATCTCATCAGCCGCGCTCATCAAGCCATCCTGGCCCTCGTGCGCAAGTACGACGAGACCACGCAGCTGTGCATGCTCGAGGGCAACAAGTACACGGTGGTGTTGTCGGAGAACAGTGCTCGGCCGTTCAACATCACTTCGGACATCGGCGTGCGCGTACCGATTCCGTGGACGGCCACGGGGCGTCTGTTGCTCGGTCATCTCGGTGCAGACGAGATCCGAGCGCTCATTCCCGAAGACGATTTCGTGCTGGACAACGGGGTGCGAATCGCGTTCGACGAATTCATGCGAGACGTGCGCCTCGCGAAGGAGCACGGCTATTGCTGCACGGAAGGGTTGTCGAACGCGTTCCGGCTTTGCATGGCCGCCCCTATTCGCGACCGCGCCGGCTTTCCGACGGCAGCATTATGTTTTATGACAGCCCGCGACACCGGCCCGGAGCGGCGCCGCGCCATGCTCGACGATCTGTTGCAGTCGGCGAAGGCGTTGTCGGATCGGTGATGCCGCGAGGCAAACCCCTATTTAAAGGAGCGAATCGATGAAGCGTTACGGTGTGGAGGGAGGTAAAGGTACGGGTGGTCAGCACATGCCGTTTGCTCGCGCGGTAGAGGCAGACGGGTGGTTGTACGTGTCGGGGCAGACGCCGATGGAGAACGGCGAAGTCATTACCGGGGGGATCGTCGAACAGTCGCGCAAGACGCTTCAAAATCTGTTCGCCATCCTCGAAGAAGCCGGATATGCCGCCGAGGACGTCGTGCGCTGCGGCGTGTGGCTCGACGATCCGCGCGACTTCGCATCGTTCAATAAGGTCTTCCGCGAGTACTTCGGCGAACATCCGCCCGCGCGAGCGTGCGTCGTCTCGAGCATGGTCATCGACTGCAAGGTCGAGGTCGATTGCGTCGCGTACAAGAAGCCGCAGCGGTAAGCGGGCCGTGCGTCTGCAATAGCGAACGGAGTCCGTGGAGCCTAGAGGAAGAAGCAAGAGGCTCGGACCCGGCCGTCAATACGCATCGCGTTCATGCCGTATCCGTGCCCGTCGCCGCCGGGAGCGCCGTTTCGGTCGGGCTAGGCCGCACGGAACGGCGGCCCGGGGCGAGCCGAAGCGCGTCGGCCGGAGCCTCGATCAACCGATTGATCGCGAACGCGGCGATGACGCAAATGATCGAGGCGACGAGCGTGTTGGCGATTTGACCTTGCCCGAAAGGCACCTTCCACCAAGTGAAAATTCCGAGGATGACGCCGTGAATGAGGTAGAGGGGATACGACAGGTCCCCGATCCGACGATCGATCTTCGATCGCTTCGTGCATTCGAAGATGAACGGCACGGCGAGCGCGAACGAGAGATAGAGCACCCAGAAACGCAGCTCGTCGACGGACCAGTCAGACTTGGAAGCAAGGATGATCGGCTCGCGCGACTTCAGACCGACGATCCACGCAAAGAATGCGGCTAGGCAGATCGTGCCGAGCCGTGCGTGCCAGCGTCCTCGCGGCAGCAGGCCGTGCAAGTGGTACGACGCGCTGCCGAGCAGAAACATGCAGACCGTGCCCGGGAAGAAGAACATGCCCCAAATCCCGCTGCGCTGGCCGCAGACGATCACGATAAAGCCGCGCAGCAACAGCGCGATCGCCAAGCAGACGAACGTTTTCTTGCGCGAAACGACGATGAACGGTGCGATCGCATAGAACCAAAGCTCGCTCGAAAGCGACCAGGCTTGACCAACCAGCATGTAGTAATCGGCCAGCACGCCGTGACCGTGCTTTCCCAGCCAGCTTTGAAGTGCCGAAGGGCCAGCATGCTCCACCAACACTCTGACGAGGAACTGGTGGACGTCCTGACCCAGGATGAACAGATTCGAAAACGCGGTGGCCGCGTGCTTGATCGGGGCGCCAGGCGCAGAGAAATCGAAGACGTTGATATTGCCCGTCGCCCGATACCAAAGAAACGTGGCGGCGAGGGCCACCCAGTACGCCGGGAATAAACGCCAGGCACGGGCGGCGTAAAAACGCGGAATCCAGCGTGGGCCGTCTATCGCCGCGTATTTCTCGTTTATGACCATCGCCATGTAAAAGCCGGAGATGATGAAAAACAGTAATACGGCGACCGCGCCGTTCAGCAGTTTGTAAGGCGTATCGCGTATGTGCCATACCACGACGGACAGCGCGAGGAATACTCTTATTGCGCCCATTTTATAGTCTCTCGATCAGGAATGGCCGGTGCCGGGATGCCGAGATCGCCGATGATCGAACCGATTCGCCCGAGGCTCGAACATCCCGCGAAGCGACCACATGGAAAAACTGTCGCTTGGCTCGCAGCGACCATCCTGAGCTATCGCGGCGATTCGAGCAAGCGGCGAGTCTACGGAATCGGCGCCAGCGGCGCCAAAACCCGAGCTGTCACAGATAGACCGTTCGGTATATGAATTGGGAATCTTTTGGAATACGCATGTTTTAATCTGAAATTAATGCTTCTTTTTATCGGCTCGATTTCGGATAACAAGACAGGCATGTGTCAGTTTTGGCTATGATATTTAATGATTTTGGTATCGACCCCAAAAAACGACGCTCCGGTTTACAGAATGAAGGATCACGCGCCATTTCGTGATGTGCGTGAATAGGTCAATTTTTTGTTGCAATCCAAAACTTCGGACGTACAATGGCTCGGCATTCGCTGCGATGCGTCTCCGATACTTGAAATGGATTACATCCATGAACCCACACGTGATCGTGAGTCGAGGGCGCATTCGCGTGCCTCAATCAAATCTTATTGCTGCACTCGCTGCATTCGTTGTTCACGGCCCGGGGCTTTGACGTCATGGGTCGGCCGTCGGCGCACGACGGCATCCAACCGCGAAGATGAGCGCGCGTAGCCGGCGCTCGTCCTTCTGCGATTCGCTTCACCTCATCGGCAATCTATCGAAAACCGCTGCCAACCCGGGAAGGGGCATATGGACGCGTTGTTCGTCAATCCGGATTCTTCGGCGAAGGCTTACCAAGGGTTGGCCAAGGTCTTCTCGGCCATCGAACCACCGACATGGGCGCTGCTGCTCGCGCAGTCTTGCCGGGCAAAGGGCTTCGGCGTGGGCATTCTCGATTGCGACGCGGAGCGCCTGACGCTCGAGGACTCCGTGCGGCGCATTCAGGAGGCTAGGCCGCGTCTCGCGGTGTTCGTCCTATACGGCCAGAACCCGAATTCCGGCACCACGAGCATGATCGGTGCGCTCGCACTTGCCCGCGCGCTCAAGGAGGCGGTTCCGGCCCAGCGAATTTGCTTCGTCGGCTCGCACGCGAGCGCCTTGCCGATGGACGTGCTCTCCCAGGCGTCTGTCGACATCGTCTTGCTCAACGAAGGCGTCTATGCGTTGCATAACCTGCTAAAGAGCAACCTGGAAAGCGATCTGGCGCATATCAAGGGGATCGGGTACAAGCAGCGCGGGCCGGGAGGAATGCCGATTCCGACGCTCAATGCGCCGCAATGCGTCGTGCCGCAAGAGCGCATGGACGAAGATCTCCCGGGCTACGCCTGGGATCTGCTGCCGTACAAGGAAAAGCCGCTCGACCTCTATCGCTCGCATTTCTGGCATGCCGGGTTCGACCACGGAGAGCGCACGCCGTTCGCCGCCATCTACACTTCGCTCGGCTGCCAGTTCGCATGCGACTTCTGCATGATCAATATCGTGAACCGCGCCGATAACGGACCCGAGGTCACGGCCGCCGAGTCGCGCGGCATGCGCTTTTGGAGTCCGCAATGGGTGGCGCGCGAGATGCGCAAGCTGGCCGATCTCGGTGTCAAAACGCTGCGGATCAGCGACGAGATGTTTTTCCTCAATCGCAAGTACTACGTTCCTGTCCTGCAGCAGGCCGTCGACAATGCGTTCGGCTTCAACATGTGGACCTACTCTCGCGTCGACACGGTTCGGAAGGACGCGCTCGAACTATTCAAGCGGGCCGGCGTGAACTGGCTTGCGCTCGGTGTCGAGGCCGGCAATCAAACGGTTCGGCAGGAAGTCTCGAAGGGGTCGTTCAAGGAGGTCAACATCCGCGACGTCTGCGAGACGATTCGCGACACGGACATCAACGTCATCAGCAACTACATCTTCGGGTTTCCCGACGACACGCTCGAGACGATGCAGCAGACGCTCGATCTGGCGCTCGAGCTCAACACGGAAATGGCGAATATGTATCCGTGCCAAGCACTGCCGGGCAGCCCGATCTTTCGCACGGCGAAGCGCAACGGCTGGGCGCTGCCCGATTCGTACGAGGGCTATGCGTTCCTATCGTACGAGAGCCAGCCTTTGCCGACCAAGCATCTGAGTTCGGCCGACGTGCTCCGGTTTCGCGACGAGGCTTGGCAGACGTATTTCACGCGGCCGGCCTACCTGAGTCTCGTCGAGCGAAAGTTCGGTGCGCAAGAGCGGCAAAACGTCGAAGCGATGGCCAGCATTCCTCTCAAACGGAAACTACTCGGCGATTGAGGAGTCACCATGATCATCACGCGTACGCCTTTCCGAATCTCGTTCCTCGGCGGCGGGACCGACTATCCCGCCTGGTTTCGGCAACACGGCGGCGCAGTGCTCGCGACCACGATCAACAAGTACTGCTATATCAGCTGTCGTCGCCTGCCGCCGTTTTTCGAGCATAAGCATCGCGTGGTCTATTCGAGGATCGAGAACGTCGTGCGCAACGACGACATCGAGCACCCTTCGGTGCGTGCGGTGCTCAACTGGGCGCACGTGGAGGACGGACTCGAAATCCATCACGACGGCGATCTACCCGCGCGTTCCGGGCTCGGCTCGAGTTCTTCTTTCACCGTCGGCCTCGTGCACGCGTTGTACGGGCTCGGCGGACGCATGGTGAACAAGGACGAACTGGCAAAGGCCGCCATTCATATTGAGCAGAACGTCATTGGCGAGCACGTCGGGTCCCAAGACCAAGTATCGGCGGCCTTCGGCGGTTTCAATCGCATCGAATTTCATCGGCAAGGATCGTTCGACGTCGTTCCCATGATGATGTCGGCCGAGCGCAGGGAAGCGCTGCGCAGCCACTTGATGCTGTGTTTCACGGGCTTTTCCCGGTTCGCCTCGGACATCGCCAAGTCGAAGATCGAGAACTTGAACAATCGCGAAAAGGAATTGAAGTGCATGCGCGAAATGGTCGATGAAGGCGTCGGCATTTTGCAGAACCCGCAGCGCTCGCTCGACGACTTCGGCAGCCTGCTCGATGCAAGCTGGCAATACAAGCGGCGCCTTTCGGATCGCGTATCGACGCCTGAAATCGATCGCATCTACGATGCGGCCATCACGGCGGGCGCCATCGGCGGCAAGATCCTGGGCGCCGGCGGGGGCGGGTTTTTGCTGCTGTACGCCAAACCCGAGCGTCAAGCCGCCATTCGCGAGCGCTTGAAGCAGCTCGTGCACGTGCCGTTCGACTTCGAGGATACGGGAAGCCGCGTCGTCGTCTATCAACCCAATGGTCTCTGACTCATGGAAAGAACGGCGCGCATCTATGTGGCCGGCCATACGGGCATGATCGGTTCGGCGGTGGTCGGAAAGCTTCGGGCGGCGGGCTTCGAGCATTTGCTGCTTGCGAACCATGCGGACCTAGAACTGACCGATGCGGCGGCGGTCGAGCGCTTTTTCGAGCGGACGGCGCCGCAATACGTCGTGCTGGCGGCCGGCCGTGTCGGCGGCATCGTCGAAAACATGTCGTATCCGGCCGATTTGTTGACCGCGAATTTGGCGATTGCGCTGAATGTGTTGCGGGCGGCGCATCGTGCCGGCGTAGCCAAGCTGATTCTATTCGCCTCGTCGTGCATGTATCCGCGCGAGTGCGCGCAACCGATGGCGGAAACGGCGCTGTTCTCCGGGCCGCCCGAGCCCACGAGCCTTGCCTATGCCGTTTCCAAGCTGGCCGGCTTGCAGCTTTGTCTGGCCTACAACCAACAGGTTGGGCAGGCGCGATTCATCCCGGTGATACCGAACAGCACCTACGGGCCTAACGACAACTTCGATCCCAGTTCGGGGCATGTGCTCTCCGCGCTGATCCACCGGTTTCACGAAGCCAAGGTCTCGGGAGCGCCTTGTGTGACGCTGTGGGGAAGCGGCGCACCGCGCCGCGAATTCGTTCACTGCGACGATGTTGCCGATGCATGCCTCAGGCTGCTCGCCGACGATGTTTCGAACGTGCCCCTGCCGTTGAACATCGGCTCGGGCAGCGACATTTCGATTCGGGAACTGGCGCACAAAGTCGCGCATGTCGTCGGCTACGACGGCGACATCGCCTGGGACATTCGCAAGAGCGACGGCGCGCCGCGCAAGCTGCTGGACAGCGCGCGCATTCGGGCCTTCGGCTGGCAGCCGAGCATCGAGCTCGACGAGGGATTGGCAAGCACTTATCGCTGGTATATCGAACATGCAAGCACTTGACCGAACCGATGGCGAGGCGAAGGACGATTGCGTCCGGGATCTGCAGGATCTGCAGGATCTTCCCGATTTGCAGGAGCGGGCGCGATGGGTCTGGCGCGAGACGCTTGCCGTGCATCGGCGCGCACCCGAAACGCGGCTTGCGTCGTCGCTATCGGCCGTCGAGATATTCGTCGCGTTGTACTACGGCAACGTGCTGCGCTTCGATGCGTCGCGGCCACGCTGGGACGGGCGCGACCGATGCATCGTCAGCAAGGGCCACGGATCGATCTGCCTGTATCCGATTCTGGCCGACCTCGGGTTTTTTCCGATGGAAGCGCTCCAGCATGTTTGCGAAGCGGGCAGCTTCCTCGGCGGCATTCCCGACCCGGTGATTCCGGGCTATGAGACCGTCAACGGGTCGCTGGGCCACGGCCTCGGGGTGGCCGCCGGCATCGCGCTCGGGCTCAAGCGCAAACGCAGCGATCGCAGCGTCTTCGTCGTCTGCGGCGACGGCGAACTGCACGAGGGCGCCAACTGGGAAGCGATCATGTTCAGCGCCCAGCACGGCCTCGACAACTTGCATCTCGTGGTCGACGACAACGGCGTCAGTATGCTCGGCTATACCGACGATATCGTCACGCACGACGGCTTCGCCGGGCGCCTGTCTGCGTTCGGGTGGGAATGCGCAACGGTCGACGGGCACGACGTGCTCGCGGTGCAAAGCGCGCTGCTGCGTCAGAAAGCGTCGGCAGCCGGCAAGCCGAAAGCGCTCATCGCGCGGACATTGAAGGGCCGAGGCGTGCCGGGGCTCGAGAATGCGCCGCTCTCGCACATCATCAATCCGAAGCCGGAAGTCATCGATACCCTGCTGCAGGAGCCGCTGCGATGAGCGAGACCATCAAGCCCATCGCAATGCGCGATGCGCTGTTGCAGCGCATTTGGGCGGCGATGTCCGACGACGAAACGCTGTTCTTTACGTGCGCCGATTTCGGTTCGCCGGTCCTCGACAAAATCCGCGCGGATTTTCCCGAGCGTTTCGTCAACGTCGGCATTGCCGAGCAGAACCTCATCAACGTGTCGGCCGGGCTCGCCCTCGAGGGCTTCACGGTTTTCGCCTACGCCATTGCACCCTTCATCACGATGCGATGCTACGAGCAGGTGCGCGTGAGCCTCGCGTTGCTATCGGAAGTGCGGCCGCTCAACGTGAACTTGATAGGCGTGGGCGCGGGTTACAGCTATGTCGTGTCCGGGCCGACGCATCAATGCTACGAAGACATTACGCTGATGCGGGCGATGCCGAATTTCCGCGTGTTCTCGCCCGCCGATCACGTCAGCGCAGCCGCGCTGTTCGACGGATGTGTCGCCACGATGGGCCCGAAATACCTGCGCTTGGACGCCCAGATCCTGCCGGTGCTCTACGAAACCGCTCCGCCCGACGCCAAGCGCGGCTTTCACATCCATAAACGCGGACACCGGATTTGTCTCGTCGCGACCGGCTACATGGTGCATACGGCGATGAAGGCTGCGGCGGTACTGGCCGAGCAAGGCTGCGACGTCGGTCTGATCGACGTGTTCGACCTGGCGCGGTTTTCCGCCGACCAGTTGCACGATGCGCTGGCCTCCTACGCCGGAATCGTCACGCTCGAGGAAGGGTTTCGCGGACGCGGCGGAATGGATGCGATGTTGTTCGAATTTGCCGCGCGCCGATCGCTGCCCGCGAAGATCTTGAATCTCGGCGCCGACGGCGGGTATCGCTTCGAGCTGGGCACCCGCGCCGATTTGCACGAGAAGGTCGGTATCGGCTTGCAGGCTGTGACGAGCCGCGTGCGTGAATTCGCGAAGCGTTTATGAACGAAACGCGTGTTCGCGCGCGATTGGATCGATGACTGGAGACTTCATGAGATTTCCGTTGATGCGCAACAACATTCTGCGCGAAGACCTCGATGCCGTGATCGAACACCTCGAACAGGACGACCCGAAGTTGACGCATGGCGCTCATGTTCGTGCGTTCGAGCGGGAGTGGTCGGAGTGGCTGGGAGTCAAATACAGCGTCTTCGTGAACTCCGGCGCCTCGGCGAACCTGCTGACGATGGCCCTGCTGAAGATGCGACACCCGGATGGCGGCAAGGTCATCGTGCCGCCGCTGACGTGGGTGTCCGATATCGCCTCGGTGTTGCAGAACGGTTTCGAACCGGTGTTCGTCGATATCGACCCGCACACGCTGGCGATGAATTCCGACGACATCATCGCGAAGCTATCGGACGATACCCGCGCGGTGTTTCTGACGCACGTGCAGGGTTTCGACGGCTTGACCGATGCATTGCTCGACGCGTTGAGGCAGCGCGGCATCCCGCTGATCGAGGACGTATGCGAGTCGCACGGCGCGACGCATAACGGACGCAAGCTCGGGAGCTTCGGTCTCGTGTCGAATTTCTCGTTCTACTACGCTCATCATATGAGCACGATCGAGGGCGGCATGGTGTGCACCGACGATCCCGAGGTGTATCAGCAGGCGCGCATGCTGCGCTCTCATGGGATGGTGCGCGAGGCCGACGATCCGGGGGTGCGCAGCGCCTGGAAGCAGGCGAATCCCGAGCTGAACCCGGATTTCATCTTCGCATTGCCGGGTTTCAATATGCGCAATACGGAGATCGGCGGAATCTTGGGCCGTAGCCAGCTCAAGCGGCTCGACGCCACCGTGCGGCGTCGCACGGAGAACCTGCGCCGCTTCTTGAGCAAGATCGACTCGAGGAAATACCGCACCGATTTCAAGCTCGAAGGGTCGAGCAATTACGCATTCAATCTCGTCCTGACGAAGGGGGACGAAGGATTGGCGCAGAGGCTGATGTCGACGATGCACGAGTCGGGTATCGAATTTCGGCGCGGCAGCGCGGGCGGGGGCAATCAGTTGCGCCAGCCCTATTTGAAGGGCATCGTGCCCGATGGGCACTACAAGCAATTTCCGCATACGGACCATATCCACTTCTACGGTTTCTATATCGGCAACTTTCCGGACTTGCGCGACGACGAAGTGGATTGGCTTTGCTCGACGCTGAACGCGGTCGAGTGACGGCGATGATCACCGCCATCGTTCTCGCCGGAGGACTGGGCACCCGTTTGAGGCAGGTCGTACCGGAGCTGCCGAAGCCGATGGCGCCCGTGCGCGGCCGGCCATTTCTCGAGCATCAGCTGGATTACTGGATTCGGCAAGGCGTCGAGCGGTTCGTTCTGTCGGTCGGGTATCGACGCGAAGCGATCATCGACCATTTCGGCTCGCGCTATCGCGACGCGCAGATCGACTATGCGATCGAAGACACGCCGCTCGGCACAGGCGGCGGCTTGCTGAAGGCGGTGGAACGCGGCAAGCTCGATACGCCGTTCCTCGTCCTCAATGGCGACACCTTCATCGAGGCCGAGCTTTCCGTACTGAGCCGATTTCATGCGGACAACCGCGCGGTGTGGACGATGGCGCTGTTTCGCGCAAACGAGGCCGGCCGCTACATGGGCATGCAGGTCGAGCGCGACGGCCGGATTCGCTCATTGAAGTCGGCTAGCGGGCGGCCGGGCGGGCTCGCCAATGGCGGCGTGTATTGGATCGATCCCGATGCGCTGCACGGCCTCGAGTTTTCGAGCGACGGGCCCCTTTCGCTCGAAGACGACATCTTGCCGACGCTTGCCGCATCGGGCGTCGCGTTGTACGGCATGGAGTGCGCGGGGCGGTTCGTCGATATCGGCGTGCCCGACGACTACTTTCTTGCGGCGAAGCTGTTGCCGCCGGATCTTTCATAAGGAGAACATTCGTGTCCTACTCCATTCTGGTGACGGGCGGCGCCGGCTATTTGGGTTCGACCATGGTGCCCGATTTGCTTGCGGCCGGGCATCGCGTCACGGTGCTCGACAATTTTCTGTTCAAGCAGAGCAGCCTCAACCACGTTTGCTATCACCCGAATTTCTCGGTCGTGAAAGGCGACGTTCGCGTGAAGAGCATCGTCGCACCGCTGCTCAAAGAGGCGGACGTCGTCATCCCGCTCGCCGCGCTCGTCGGCGCGCCGTTGTGCTCGCAGGACCCGGTGGGCGCCACGACCACGAACCACGACGCCATCGCCATGATGCTCGAGTTGCTGTCGAAGGAGCAGCGCGTCCTGATGCCGACGACGAACAGCGCCTACGGCACCGGCGACGAGAATCATTTCTGCACCGAAGACTCGCCGCTTCGACCTATATCGCAATACGCGATCGAGAAGGTCGCCGTGGAGAAGATGTTGATGGATCATCCGAATGCGATCAGCTTCCGTTTGGCGACGGTGTTCGGCATGTCGCCGCGCATGCGCATCGATTTGCTCGTCAACGACTTCACTTACCGCGCCGTGTACGACCGATTCGTCGTCTTATTCGAAAGCCATTTCAAGCGCAACTACATTCACGTTCGGGACGTCTCGCGCGTGTTCCAGCATGCGCTCGACCGATACGACACGATGAAAGGGCAGATTTACAACGTGGGCTTGTCCGATGCGAACGTGTCGAAGAAGGAACTGTGCGAGCACATCAAAGCGCAGTGTCCGCAGTTCGTTTTCGTCGAGGCGCCGGTAGGCAAGGACCCCGATCAGCGCGATTACATCGTGTCGAACGCAAAGATCGAGGCGACCGGATTTCGGCCGGAGTTTTCCCTCGATCGAGGCATCCGTGAACTGCTGAAGGGTTTCACGATGCTCAGAAACGCGAAGTACGGGAACGTTTGACGCGCGTGCGCACGCACACGCCGTAATCCTAGGGTGATCGCCATGAGGTTGTCGCTTTCGCTGCTGGCGCCGGTGGACATTCTGATTCAGATGATGCGCCACCGCGCCGTAATTCTCGCGCTCGCATGGCGCGATCTGCAAAGCCGTTATGCCGGCACGCTCGGCGGCACGCTCTGGGCGTTCGCCCATCCCGCGGCGATCGTCACGGTGTTCTACTTCGTCTTTGCGGTCGGGTTCAAATCGCAAGGACCGAGCGATACACCGTTCATCCTATGGTTCGTCTGCGGGCTCGTGCCTTGGTTTTATTTCAACGACACCTTGCTCGCAATCACGAACTCGATCACCGGCAACGCCCATCTCGTCAAAAAAACGGTCTTTCCGACCGAAGTCCTGCCGGCGGTGCACGTGGTCTCCGGACTCTTTTCGCACGTCGTCTTCTTGCTGATCCTGAGCGTGATGCTCATGTCGTTTCATGTGCCGTTCCGAGCTGAGCGGCTGTTGATCGTCTATTACCTCGGATGTTCGATCGTTCTGTTGCTTGGGCTCGGGTGGCTGTTTTCGTCGCTTCAGGTGTTCTTTCGCGACGTTGGGCAGGGTTTGACGATCGCGCTGAATCTATGGTTCTGGGGCACGCCGATCGTCTGGGCGCAAACGATCATGCCGCAGAAGTATCAGTGGGTGTTCTTCTACAACCCGGTCTATTACATCGTGGAAGGTTACCGCGGGCTGCTGATCTACCGGTCGCTGCAATGGCCAGGACTGCACCAGACGCTCTATTTCTGGTGCATCAATCTGCTGATCGTCGCGGCCGGCACTTATACGTTCCGCCGCCTGAAGCCGGAGTTCGCCGATGTCATGTGATGAGTCCGCCGCCGGGACGGACGTCGCGATTTCCGTGCGCGGCGTGTCCAAGAAGTTCCGCCTGTTCAACTCGCCTCACGAGCGATTGGCGGAGGCCTTGCATCCGCTTCGAAAACGCTATCACCGGGAGTTCTGGTCGCTGACCGACGTGTCGTTCGACGTCTATCGCGGCGAGATCGTCGGGATTTTGGGGCGCAACGGTTCGGGAAAGTCCACGCTGCTGCAGATTATTTGCTCCGTCATGCGGCAGACAGAGGGGACCGTGGCGGTGCACGGACGCGTTTCCGCCCTGTTGGAACTCGGCGCCGGATTCAACCCCGAGTTCACGGGGCGCGACAACGTTTTGCTCAATAGCTCGATCATGGGACTGAGCCGGCAGGACATGCTGGCGAGAATGCCCGATGTCGAAGCGTTCGCCGACGTCGGCGAGTTCTTCGATCAACCCGTCAAGACATATTCGTCGGGCATGTTCGTACGCGTAGCGTTCGCGGCGGCGATTCACGTCGACCCCGACATCCTCATCGTCGACGAAGCGCTCAGCGTCGGCGATTCGAAATTTCAGCACCGCTGCTTTCAACGCATCCGCGATTTCATGAACCAGGGAAAGACCATCGTGGTCGTTTCGCACAGCGCCGATACGTTGCTGCGGATTTGCCACCGCGGCATCGTGCTCGACCAAGGCAGGCTGCGCCACATCGGACCGATCGCGAGCGCGGTGACGTATTACCAGAACTTGCTGTTCGGTGGCCGTAATGCAACGAACGCGAGCAAATCCATCGACGTCGAAGGCGACGCGCTTCAAACGGCGTCGAAGCGGGTCGCGCCGGCGCTATCGTCGGACATATTCTCGGGCGATGGACGCGACAAGGTCTTCGAGCACCCGTTGTACAACAAGCACGAGACGCGGCTGGGCAACGGCGCAGCCAAAATCGTCGACTTCGATCTCGTGGCGGGCAACAGAGCGAACCCGGTGGAACTGCCCGCGGGCGCCGGCGTGGAACTCATCGTCAAGCTGTCGTTCGACCAAGCGCTCGACAACGTTTCTGTTGGGTTCGCTTTGGTCACCGTGGACGGCACCTACGTTTTCGGCACCAACCTCGCGATGATGAACGAGCCTTTGCTCGACGGGGAGGCCGGTCAATGCCTCGTCGTCAAATTCCGCTTCACGTCGCATTTGGCCGGTGGCGAATATTTCTTGAACGTCGGCTGCAACCGGCTCGGCGACGGCGAGGATACCTTCATCGACGTACGGAGGTCGGTGGCCCGCATCAAAGTAGCCGACACGCCGGGCATCGTCGGCTTCGTCGACCTCGGCGTTCGTTGCGAAGTCGTCGAAGCGCGGACCTTCATGGCGGGGGCGGCATGAGCGGTTCACCCCCTTTGGTCGTCGGATATCCGCGCACGGGATTTACGCTGCTGCTCAGCGTCATTGCGCAGATCGGGCACTATGCGCCGGCGAATGCGGGCGTGCATCGGCAGGTACTGCAGGGGTTCTGCGATACCGTGGGAACGAGGATAGCTTCGCGCATCGACGCCGTTTTCGAGCGGCGTGGGCTCGCGGACGATCTGCTTTACAACGGAAATTTCCGGCAGATGGTGGGCGGGCCGAAGTGGCTCAAATCCAACGACGAGGACGTGGCCTGCTTCAGAAAGTACATCGGCATTCGCGGCAAAGGCGACTTCACGCTGATCACGTCACACCCGCGCGAGGTGCTCGACTACTACGATATCGTGCATTCTCACGTGGCACCGGAGCGCTGGAGCACGCATCCTGCCTACGCGAGCCACCAGCGCATGGCTTCGATGCGGCATCCGGCGGGCGCGCTGGCATCGGCGTGCTTTTCGATCAATGCGTTGGCGAGCGAATACATTCAACGGTTCCTGCCGCCCGACCAAGACGACGACCTGATGCGCCAACGCCTCGCGTCGTACAAGCTTTCCGATTTGAACTTTTTCGAGGCGTTGCTGGGCCCGTTCGCTGCCTATCTGAAGGCGTTTTCCGATTGCGCCGAACGTTATTACGTTATGCGGTGGGAAGATCTCATTTCCTCTCCCGTCGCGACGATCGTCGATGTGGCGAGGGCCGTCGGGGTGCCGCTTCGGCCCGAACAAGCGGCGCAGATTTGGCGCCGCCTCGATCATGTGAACTTGACCGGCGCGCATCGGCACAACTATCGCCGCGGGCACGGGATCGTGGGCGGCTGGCGCCGGTGGCTGACCAACACGCATTTGGACATGATGCGCGATTACGGCCTCGACACATTTGCGCAGCGGTTCGGCTACGGCTCCATCGGCTCCCTGGACGAAACGGCGTACACACCGTTTCAGAGGAAATTGACGGACGCTATCGCGCAGGGCGTCGTGCTTCGCGAAACCGAGGATGACGACTTGTTCGGCTATGCGTTCAACAAGTCGAATCTCGATTGGAGCCGTTTCGAGTTCAAGCGGTACGGTTGGCGACAGCATACGCAGATCGAGCGTTCATCTTGCGCCGACGAGGCACTCGTCATGGCCGTGTGGGACGCGGCGGAAGGGGCTTGCGGGACCGTGAACCGAGCGCTTAGCGTGTGGTTCTCGGAGGGCCGACACGGTTCGGTCGCCGATCGGCGAGACGCCGTCTCAGCCATGGCGTCGATCGTACGGCCCTTGTTCGACGATGCGCAGGCGTTGGATGCGTGGCAAAGGGCGGCACTCGATACCGTCGAGCGTGCGCAGAGCGAGCTCGAGGCGCCGGGCGAGCGGCCCTCGTCGGCGAGCGCCGAAAGCCCTTCGCAGGGCGGGCGCGCCCCCGAGCCCGTATTGCTGAGAAGTATCGGCACCACGAACATCGTCGAATTCGATTCGCGCTACTACGCGTTGCCGCAAGCGCTGGGTCCGGTAAATTTCCACCTGCAAGATGCCGCCGCATTGCCGGGGGTCCTCGTCGCTTCGAGCTTATCCGATGTCTTGACGAAGGTGGCGCCACAATGAACGCGATTCGGCAACTGCAGTTTTTTCCTCATGACGTTCATGCCTTCTGCGAAGGCTTGCAAACCGTATGGGAAGGCGGGATCCGTTCGATCCACGCCGTCGGCGAGCCGGAATGGACGGCGGCGTTAAGGGCGGCGGCTGCGGACCGCGGGATGGCGCTGCATCGTCACGACGATCCGAGCAGCGCCGCGGAGGCGCCCGGCCCAAAGGCTATCGTGTTCGGCGAAACGGACGGCGAGAGGCTCGGCGATCGACTCATGTCGTGCGTCGGCCTCGACGACGTGGCCGTGCTTGCGCCCGTCACGGATTGGCATTTCACGCGCAAACCGCTGTTCCTAGTGTCGATTCCCAAGGCCGGCACGCATCTGCTCTATGAATTGGCGCGTGCGCTCGGCTACGATGCCGGCGTGGAGTGCCCGGAGTTTCCGCAAGGCAAGACCTGGTACTGCGTCGAGTACAGCAACTCGCACACGGTGGCGCGCGATTTCTTCGTCGACACCGTCAGGCATGCACCGTTCGGCAATCGGCATCATCGGTTCATGCGGTCGCCGGCGCTGTTCATGTATCGCCACCCGCTCGATATTCTGGTGTCGGAAGCGCACTACTACCACCGGGACGGAAAGACCGCCTTCGCCGGTTGGCTGAGCCGCTATACGTTCGAGGAACGGATCGAGCGGCTGTGTAACGACAACTGGCTGATGGGCTCGTTGCGCGAGCGCATCGGCGGGTTTTTGCCTTGGCTGGACTTTCCGAACGTCATCCCGCTTTCATTCGAAGAGTTGATCGGCGAGGCAGGCGGCGGCAGCGCGCAGGACCAGCGCGATCTGATCTGGTCCATTCAACTGAAGTTGCAGGCGCCGGGCGATGCGGCTGCGATCGCGGCGGCGGTGTTCAATCCGCATTCTGCAACGTTCCGAGCGGGACAGATTGGCGCCTACCGGAATCAGTTACCGGCGCAGACGATCGAGATGTGGTCGGAGCGCAATGCCGACCTGCTCTCCCAACTGAGTTATGCGACGGATGGCACGATCGGATTGCCGGTCGACCGCGCTCAGCGCCGGCGGTGCCCCATTCGCTATTCGAAGGTCGATGACGATCGCCAGCCGGTCACGATCGAAGCCGATTTTCTCGGCTGCAATCTGGTCAGGTACGACAACCGTATTTATGCGGTGCCGAGAGCAGCCGGCGCGATCGCGTTGGACAAAGCCCCGGAGGCCAAGCTTGCAGCGTTGCCGTCGGCCGAGTCGATAGGCGAGGTCAAGTCGCTGTTGCTCATCGGCAAGTCGAGCCTGAGCGACCGGGCTCGGGCATTGGCCGAGCTCGCCCGCTTTCTGCGCGGCGAGCAGGACGTCGTTCATCGCTACTGGGAAGCGCGACGCGAGCCCGAGGTGATCGGCGCCTACAACGGATTCAACTTGGTGAGCTACGACGGCGTCTTTTTCGGCCTGCGCCAGACACTCGGCGAAGTCGATTTCTCGATCGATCCCCGCGAGTTCGTCGGCCGCTATCCGTCCGACGACATCGCCGTTTGCGCGTCGTTGACCGAACTGCGCATGGAGATCGATGGACTCTCGACCGCACAGCGCGTGCGAAAAGACACGGCGCGCGTACACGAGCGGCTGCTCGACTTGACCGCCGCGCTGGAAACGCTCGTCGCGAAGCTCGACGGCCGTGTGACCGCGCAAGCCGACGGCCTTGCGTCGATCGAGGATCGGATCGCGCGCCTGGAGGCGTCGACGGCCGTGATCGGGAAACGGATGGCGCAGCACACCTCGATGGAAGCGCTGTGCGCCCAAACCCGGGAGGCGGCCATCGCGGCGGCCGCTCGGTTCGACGAGCGGCAGTCGGCGCTCGAGCGGCGGTGCACCGAACTGGCCGAAACCTGCAAGGCTGCAGTCAATCAGTTCGAAGCAAGGCAGTCCGAATTCGCTCAGCGCTGCGCCGAGCAGAACGCGAGAATCGAAGACATCGAGTCGAGCTGGCCGGCGCGTTTGACGCGAATGGTGACACGCGCGATAAGGGGGAAAACGTGAGCACGGAAGCGATGCGCGTGGCTGTTCCATGGAGCTTGAGCCATTACATTCCGCTCAACGGCTTTCATCCGCTTTATCGCGCGCTGGTCGACCACGCACCCCCGAAGGTATCGTTGCATGCCTGGGACAATGTCGAACTCTTCGAGCGGCTCGGGGCGAACGGCGCCGTTCGCGACGCATTGATCAAAGCGGCCGACCGCGAGCGCGAAAAGATTCGTGCGCATGCCGAAGGCACGGTGGCCAAGGCGTACGAGGAACATTTCGGGGCGCCGAATCGCGCGCTGACGGCTGAACTGGCGGGCGATATCGAGTTTCACCATACTGCGCCGTTTCCCTCGCTCGAGCGACCGTTCGTCTTTCATTGCGAATCGTTTGCCCCCGTGTTTTTGCCTTTCGCCGAGCAGGGAGGAGAAGCGTTGGCGAGGGCTGACGAGTTGCGCGCGCACTATTTGCGCGTTCTCGGTCATCCGCTTTGCCTGGGCATCTTTTCGCACATTCCGGAAACGCTAGACAACCTCAGCCGGTTTTTCTCCGATCCCGAGATCGACCGGCGCCTGCATCGCTCGCGCATCGGGTTGAGCGCGAAAACGGGCAGCGATGCGGCCGCGCCCGATCCTGCCTCGCTTGCTCGTCCGACGTTTCTCTTCATCAACTCGGCGCACCAGGACGTGCGCAATTTTTTCCTGCGCGGCGGGCATGTCGTGCTCCGTTTCTGGCAGGCGTTCAAACAGACCGGGCGCGAGGGCATCTTGTTCATGCGCTGCGCGAAGCCGGACGACGCGGCGCTCAAGGCGCACGGCATCGACGTGCAGTTTCTGACGGCTGAAACCGGACGCAGCGTGCTGTGGATTCAGGACTACCTTGCGAGTCACGAACTCGATGCGTTGCTGGCGCAGGCCCACTTCTTTTTGCTGCCGAGTCTGTCTTTGCATTCGGTGTCGATCATGCAGGCGATGGCGGCGGGCGTCGTTCCCGTCGTGACCGATACGATCGGCACCGCATCCTACGTGACGGACGAACGAACGGGGGTCGTGCTGCATGGGGTAAGGGAAGCAATCATGCGGCCAGACCCCACGACAGGCATTCTCGTGGACTCGTATCGCAATGCAATCGATCTCGCGCAGCCGCTCGCGACGCAGCTCATGGCGCGCATCGTCGATTTCCTCGATGCACCGCACGCCTATTGGCAACTGCGCGAGCGTTGCCGGGCTCAGGCGCGACAGCAGTTTTCCGGCGAGGCATTCGCCGACGAGTTCTGGGCCGCGGTCAGTGACCGATATGGCCGATACAGGAGCGAACAGGGGGATGCGCAGGCCGCGGCCCGACGCGCCGTTCAGGGTCAGGCGTTGAGCGATTGCCTGTTGAAAGGAGAGCGATGGGCTGCCGTATTCGAGACCGCGACTCGGCCGATGCGGCGGATCTATACCGGGCATAGTTCGGTGTTCGAATATGGCGGCGCGTTCGTGCACGTCTACGGTAATCCCCGCATGGCGATGAGCGATTGGTCGCCGCTCTCGCAATACTACGACCCCGACGCGCAACCGACGACCTTCGCGCGAAGCCTGTCCGATCTGCGTGGAATCTACTTGGCCAGCGGGGACATGGCGCAAGCGGGCGCGGGCCGTCATTGGTTCGTCGAGATGGCGTCGCGCATGCTGATGCCCGTCCCGGGCCTTCACAGCTTGGCGGCTGGCATTTTCCGGTTCTTGCGTCGGCGCCGCCGATGGCTGCCCTCGAGCGCCGGCGCGCCGGACGGCGGCGAGGATATCGAATTGATGCGGCAAGGCGTGCACGGATTCAACGTCATCCGCTATGCGCGGCGGTATTACGCGATTCCACAGGGCGAGGGCGCCTTCGAACCGGCGAAGGTGAAATCGAAGGGTTATTCGTCGTGTTTCAGCGGCGGGTCCGTCGAAGAAGTATTGAGGCAGATACGTGCGAAAGCCGCGAGACCGCATGCCGCGGCGCCGCCTGTCCAGAGGCGCGAGGCGCCGGTCGAACTCGTCGTCGAAGGTTGGCACGGCTTCAACATCGTGCAGGTGGAGGCGAAGTTTTATGCCATCTTGCAACGAGACGGTGCATTCCGGATCGACAAAGCGGTAGCGAACGGCTACCGATGCATGTTTTCGGGCGATTCCGCGCAAGAGGTGCAGGACCTCGTGCTTTCGTTCGTGGCTTCCAATCCACCGAGACAATGGGGATGGCGTAGAAAATATGTCAAGCAAACCCTCAATTCATCTTTGGATATATAACCACCCGTTCTACGGCATCAGCGACCAGGTGGAATTCTTCGTCGCTGCCTTGACGCAAAACGGCTACACGGTGACGGTCGGGCGCAAGCCGAATGCGTCCGTCTTGAACGTCGTCATCGAAAATTTTTCTCCCGAAACGCGCGATACGTTGATCGAATTTTGTCGAGCCACGAAAAAGAGAGTGGCCGTCGTCATGACGGAGCATTTGGATTTCGAGGAGGGCGAGATTTTTATCCATGGCAACCCGCTGTGGAGCGACAACGACTATATGCATCCGACGGTGCAAGTGAGGCGGATCGTGAGCCTGTTCGATTGCCTGCCTTACATCCGATGCCTGCTCGTGCTCGGCGATTTGCCGGTGTTGAAGAACGTATCGGCGATGCTGCCGGGCGTCGATGTTCGTGCGATTCCTTTTCCGCGGTTGGAGCGTGTCGGCGATTCGCAATTGGGCGCTGCGCCGACGGACGATTTGCTGTTTACGGGGATCATGACCGACTACCGCGCCGAGTTGTTCGCGCGGTTGAAGCGCACAGGGCTGTCCGTCGCCTTCCCCAAGAAATTCGTTTCGCGCAAGGCGCGCGACGCGCTGAACCGTTCCGCGAAAATCGTGTTGAACATGCCTCAACGGCGCGATTGGCGTTGGCTGTCGCTGATGCGGATCGTGGCGGCGTTGCGGTGCGGGCGCGCAACGGTTTCGCTAGGCACGCACGACGACTCGCAGATCGCGGCATGCACCTATCAGCTCGACGTATCGCGAGAGGATTGGACGACCGTGCTCGGCGATTGCGTCGATCATTGGGCCGATCGCTATCGAACGGCGTACGCGGACTACATGGATATGGCCGGGGCGTTCGAACGAGCTCGGCCATTCCCTCATGACTTGTTCGAGTATTGGGCCATTACGGACCGTATCGGCCGCCGGCCTGCTGCGTTGCAAAGTGAGGCGACCGAACGTGAGGCGGCCTATGGAGCTTCGATATGAGTGGCGCTAACCTCCGATTTCGACGAGCGCAACGCGGTGCGAAGCGGCGGGACCGTGTATGAGTGCGCCGCTCGTATCTTTGCTGCTGCCCACTCGCGGTCGCCCCGAGCAGGCGAAACGGTTGTTCGAGAGCATCGCCAAGACCGTGTCTCGGCCGGACCGCGTCGAAGTGGTGTTGTACGTCGACGACGACGACGTACAGAGCCATGCCTTGGACAGCGACGACATCGCGGTAAAACGCATCATCGGCCCGTCGCAGTCGATGGGCCGTTATAACGGCGCATGCCTCGAAGCCTCGGCCGGCAGGATCATCGCGTTGGCCAACGACGACATGATCATCCGGACACCCGGCTGGGACGAACGGCTAGAAGCTGTCGATGCCGAGTTTCCCGACGGTATTTACCTCGCTTACGGCAACGACCTGAACAAGAAGCGGGGGCTTAGCACGTTTCCGATCCTCTCCCGCCGCACCTGCGATTTGCTGGTCGAACCCTATCCTGCGGAATATCGAGGCGCGTTCATCGACGTCCATATTTTCGATATTTTCCAGCGGCTGCATCATGCGGGGTACGATCGAACACGCTATCTCGAGGACGTCGTCTTCGAGCACATGCACTTTCGCATCGGCAAATCGGAGCCCGACGAGACATATCTGAAGCGCGGCCGGTTCGACGACGATGCGACGTTCGTCGCGTTGGCGCCAAGGCGCCGCGAAGCGGCGAAGCGGCTCGTCGACGCGCTGCGCGAGCGGCGGCCCGATCAGTTCGTGCGCCGGCAGTATCGCGAAATCGTGCCTGCCAACAGCGTCGCGGCGAGCGTATATTTCGCACGGCAATTCTTGCTCGACAGCGAACTGCCGCTACGCAGGCGTTTGTATCTCTGGTACTGGTTCTTGGGCCGCTATGCGGCGGCGCACGGCGCGTTGCGGCACGTGATGCGCCAAGCGTGACCGCGGGCCGCGCGTGTGCGCGGCCCGCGTAATCAGCGCATGTCGGACGGCCGCGAGTACGATAGGCCGAGCACGTCGAGCAATCGAGCGACGCATTCTTCGACAGACAACGCGTCCGCGTCCAATTCGAGGTCGGGGCACTCGGGAATTTCATAGGGACTGCCGATGCCCGTGAACTCGGGTAGCGTTCCCGCGCGGGCCCTTTTGTAGAGACCTTTCGGATCGCGCTGCTCGCAGACCGCAAGCGGCGTGCTGACATAGACCTCGACGAAGTGCTCGGACCCGATCGCCTCTCGCGCCATCTGCCGACCTTGCCGGAAAGGGGAAATGAGCGCGGTAATCGCGATCAAGCCCGCGTCCATCATCAACTTGGCCACTTCGGCGGTGCGCCGAATGTTCTCCGTCCGCTCGGCGTCGCTGAAGCCGAGGTCGCAGTTCAGCCCTTGCCGCAGCGTGTCGCCGTCCAGCAGGTAGGTGCGACGGCCCCGCTCGTGCAGCGCCACTTCGAGCGCGTTTGCGAGCGTCGACTTTCCCGCGCCCGATAGGCCGGTGAACCAGACGACTCTTCCGGTTTGACCGTTGAGCCTTTCGCGGTGCTGTCGCGTGATGGAGGATGGGGCCTGGTTGTCCATCGGCGAACGGGTGGAAGGGGAGGCTGCGTTTCCATCGTGCATCGGCTTACCTCTCGTTTTGCGCCCTGGTGCGGCTGGCGAGTGAGGGACTGGCTAGACTTTTCGTAGAATGGTCGCGTCTGCCTTAGTCGTGCGATGTGCGAAAGAAGTTCTGCGCTCGTCCTGTCCCCTGCCGCATGCAATGCCTCTGGCGTGGCGCTTGTCGCACCGATTACGCAGGGCGGTGAAGTCGCTCGCTTCGCGGGCTTTGCGGTCGTGAGTACCGCGGCCACTTCAGCCCGCCCGGCCCCGCATCGATGAAGATCGTCCCGCACCGGCTACAATAGCGTTTTTCGCGTCCTTTTCGTCCCGCCTGGGCGGCGCGGCGCGGGCTTCAGACGGCCGGTTTTGCTCGATTCAACCTCTATCCTCGATTGAACGGTTTTCCTCATGAGTACTATTCTTGAAAGCCTCCCGACTGGCCAGAAGGTCGGCATCGCCTTCTCCGGCGGCCTCGATACGAGCGCCGCGCTGCATTGGATGAAGCTCAAGGGCGCCGTCCCTTACGCCTATACGGCCAATTTGGGCCAGCCCGACGAGGACGACTACGATTCCATCCCGCGCCGCGCACTCGAATACGGGGCGGCCGGCGCACGGTTGATCGACTGCCGCGCGCAACTCGTCGCCGAAGGCATCGCGGCGCTCCAGTGCGGTGCGTTCCACGTTTCCACGGCGGGCCTCACCTACTTCAACACGACGCCGATCGGCCGCGCCGTCACGGGCACGATGCTCGTGGCCGCGATGAAGGAAGACGGCGTCAACATCTGGGGCGACGGCAGCACGTACAAGGGCAACGACATCGAGCGCTTCTACCGGTACGGCCTGCTCGTCAACCCGAGCCTGAAGATCTACAAGCCGTGGCTCGATCAGCAGTTCATCGACGAGCTCGGCGGCCGCGCCGAAATGTCGGAGTTCATGCGCCAATCCGGCTTCGCCTACAAGATGTCGGCCGAAAAAGCCTATTCGACCGATTCGAACCTGCTCGGCGCGACGCACGAAGCGAAGGATCTCGAAAGCCTCGAGTCCGGCATCAAGATCGTCAATCCGATCATGGGCGTCGCATTCTGGCGCGACGACGTGCAGATCGCGAAGGAAGAGATCACCGTTCGCTTCGAAGAAGGGCGTCCGGTCGCGCTGAACGGCGTCGAGTATGCCGATGCCGTCGAACTGATGCTCGAAGCCAATCGCATCGGCGGCCGTCATGGTCTCGGCATGAGCGACCAAATCGAAAACCGCATCATCGAGGCGAAGAGCCGCGGCATCTATGAAGCGCCGGGGCTCGCGCTGCTGTTCATCGCCTACGAACGTCTCGTCACGGGCATCCATAACGAAGACACGATCGAGCAGTATCGCGACAACGGCCGCCGCCTCGGCCGCCTGCTTTATCAAGGCCGCTGGTTCGATCCGCAAGCGATCATGCTGCGCGAGACGGCGCAACGCTGGGTGGCGCGCGCGGTCACGGGCGAAGTGACGATCGAGCTGCGCCGCGGCAACGACTATTCGATCCTCGGCACGAAGTCGCCGAACCTCACTTACCAGCCCGAACGCCTGTCGATGGAGAAGGTGCAGTCGACGTTCTCGCCGCGCGATCGCATCGGTCAACTCACGATGCGTAACCTCGATATCACCGACACGCGCGAGAAGCTGCGCATCTACTCGCAAGTCGGTCTGCTCACGCCGGGCGAAGCGTCGGCCCTGCCGCAGATCAAGGGCGACGACAAGTAAGCCGCTCGATCGATCAAAGCATGCGTGCGGTCATCGGCCGCATGCATCCTTTCGGTCGCTTCGGCGCCGCGGTTGCTCGGGGCGCCGCCGCGGGTGCCATAATCGTGCCTTCGAACACGTCCCCCGGAGAAACGGTTATGCGCAGCATCGACAATCCTTCCCACGATCAAGAGGTCGGCGTTGCAGACGCGACGCAAGATACGACGCGTATCGACGACGTTCGCATCGGGGCGGTGCGTCCGCTGATCTCTCCTGCGTTGTTGCAAGACGAGCTGCCGGTGCCTCCGGCCGTACAGACGCTCGTCGAGCGCACGCGCGTCGACATCGGCGAAATTCTGCATGGCCGCGACGATCGCCTCGTGGTCGTGGTCGGCCCGTGTTCGATTCACGATCACGACCAAGCGCTTGAGTATGCTCACCGACTAAAGGCGGTGGCCGACGAACTGCGCAACGAGTTGTTGATCGTCATGCGTGTCTACTTCGAGAAACCCCGCACGACGGTCGGGTGGAAGGGCTATATCAACGACCCCCGGCTCGACGGCAGCTTCCGCATCAATGAAGGGCTGCGCGCCGCGCGCCGCTTGCTGCTCGAAGTCAACGGTTTGGGCTTGCCCGCGGGCACGGAGTTTCTCGATCTGCTCGGCCCGCAATACATTGCCGATTTGATTGCCTGGGGCGCGATCGGCGCGCGCACGACGGAAAGCCAGAGCCACCGCCAGCTTGCATCGGGCTTGAGCTGCCCGATCGGGTTCAAGAACGGTACCGACGGCGGCGTGCAGATCGCGGCCGATGCGATCGTTGCCGCACGTGCGAGCCATGCGTTCATGGGCATGACGAAAATGGGCATGGCCGCGATCTTCGAAACGCGCGGCAATCACGACGCCCATGTGATTCTTCGCGGCGGCAAGAAGGGGCCGAACTACGATAGCGCCAGCGTCGAGGCGTGCTGCTCGGCCTTGCGCGCGGCGGGCCTGCGCGAGCAAGTGATGATCGATTGCTCGCACGCCAATTCGGGAAAGGCGCACGAAAAGCAGATCGACGTCGCCAAGGATATCGGCGAGCAGCTCGCGAACGGCGAGCAACGTATCGTCGGCGTCATGATCGAAAGCCATCTCGAAGCGGGGCGTCAAGACTTGAAGGCCGATACGCCGCTGCGCTATGGGGTGTCGATCACCGATGCCTGCCTGAGCTGGGCCCAGACCGAGCCTGTGCTCGAGTTGCTGGCGCAAGCGGTTCGGCGCCGCCGTTCGCGCTGAGCGAGCGGCCTGCCGCCTTCGGGTAAACGGCGCCCGCGCAAGCGCGCGACGGGAAAATCGGCCGGAGGACGACGGAGATGCGTCGTTTCGTGTCATCGGTGGGCGCAGTTGCCCGCACGGACTACGAAAAACGAGTGCAATTTGGCCTAAAAACGCGTGATAGCCTTCGACGATTACCGTGACAAGCGAAGGTGCCAACATGTCCGTTGCCCCGGTGGGCGGTTCGTCGGCGAGCCATGAACTGACCGAAGCCGAGATACTCGCGCAATTTCATAAGCTGCACGACGCCAAGGCCGTTTATGCGAAAGCGCGGCAATTGGCGGAGCAAGCCAAGAACTCCCCCAAGGAAGAAAAGGCGATCGAGGACGCGTTCGACGCGCGCATCGTGAAGCCGGCGGCGGACGGCATCGCACACGCCTACGAGACCGGCGGTGCGGTCGCTGCGGCCACGAGCCTGCACAACGCGCTAAAGGGCGCGCCGCCGGAGGTGGCGGAGTCCATCTTCAAGGCTGCAAAGCCGACAGTCGACGCCGTATCGAAGGAACTGGGCAAAGTCACCGCAAGCAATTCGAAGGATACGCTTCCGGCCGCGGCCGATTCTTATCTCACGGAACTTCGCCAACGCAAGCGTGACGGGATCTCCCAGTCTTATCCGCCGAACTTGTGGGCGATTTCGTCGCAAGCGGAATATCAATCGGTCTATGGCGATCTTTCGGCATCGGTCGAGTTGGCGAGCCGTGGTCCGGATCCGAAGGCGGCGGCCAAGCAAGTGGCCGACGGCATCGTCGGCGCCATGCCGACCAAGCCCACGCTGCATGCATTTCTGCCGACACCGCTCGATGCTCATCCCAACGATCTCATGACCGACGCCGTGACGGACGCCGTTTCGCACGGCGACGGCGCGGCGCTCTCGCTCGCCCTTGCGCAGCGTGCGGGCGAGAAGCCGACGCCCGCGGCGAAGTCATCGAAGCAATCTGCGGACGATCCTTACGGCATGTTCGGCCCGCCGCCTAAATTGCAGTCGAGCCGGCTGTTCGGGGCGATTGCTGCCGGCGTGAAGACGCTGCAGACACGCAACGACAAAGCGGTGAAGGACTTTACGACGCCGACGCCCGAGATGGCCGAACTCGTCATGCGCTGGGGCGGCCTGGCCGGCGACGGTCCCGCCGGGCTCGAAAAGGTGCAAGCGGCGCTGGCCAAGACGATCGACAAGACGCCTTCGATGAAGAAGCCGCTCGAGAAGAAGGCCGCGACCGTCGACGAAACCGCTGGGGACGTCACGCAAATCCTGCTCGACTTGCGCGCGGCGGGGCCGGCCATCCAGCACGTGGAGGGCTTCGGCAAGCTCGACGGCGCCGCGACGAATCTCCAGAAGGACAAGGAGACGGCGGCCTCTATCTCCGTCAGCGCGACGGCCCAATCGGCGATCACCGACGCCGAAGTGCGCCTCGCGGCCGAGCAAAATCCAAGTTTCAAAGCGCATACGGCGCCGCCGAACCTGCTATGGGCCTCTCGCATCGCACGCGGCATCGTCGCCGAGGTTGCGGGCGTGAGGATTCCGTCGCAACCCGGCGCCAAGCTGGACGCTGCGCTCGCCAACATTTCTCGCCTGTCTCCCGCGGAGCGCAAGCAGCTGTTCGGCGAGTCGGACATGGGCAAGCTCGAACAATCGCTGCGCGGCAAAGGCCTGAGCGCGCAAGCCGTCGATATCGAGAAGGCCGAAAAAGCGATCACCGATAACGGCATGAATCCGATCAAGGCGCGCGGCGGCTATTCGCCCGCGACGCCGGAAGGCAAGGTCATGACGGGTCTCGGCTCCGCGCTTTACGTCGTGGGCGCTTGGGACTTGCTGAAGACGCCGCTCGTCAAAGGGCAGAACCCCGTGCCGGTCATGCTCAACCGGTCCTTCGGCGCCTACATCCTGTGGGGCGCCGCCAACAACGGCTATTTGCATGCATCTAGCTGGGCGCAAAAGCTGCTCGTCGGCGAAAACTCGAAACTGTTCACGAACAAGATGCCTGTCGGCGGTTGGCTCGACCGGCTCACGCGTCCCGCGGTCGGCAGGGGCACGGTGTTCGACTATTCGGGCGAGGCGTTCGAGGGCGGCGCATCGGTGCTGCTTGCGGGCATCTCTGCTTACGAGTTCGCGCATAAGCAATACTTTTTGGGCGGGGCTTATTTGACGGCATCGGCCGCGGGGGCCTACCCGCTGGCTCAAAAGTACGGCCCGAAGATCGCCCAGTGGGCGGCGGGCGGCACGGATGAGGCTGCCGTCGGCGGCGATCTGCTGGCCGAAAGCCTCGAGGGTGGCGCCGCGGCGGGCGGATTGAGCGAGTGGGCCGGGCCGATTTCGGCGGGGGTCGTGCTCGCGACGACGGTGGGGCTTTACGGCTACAAGCTCTACGAGCGCGTGAAGCAATCGAACAAGATGGAGCCGCTGAACCGCACGTTCCTGAACGAGCTCGGCTATTCCCACGGGCAGGCGAAAGCGCTGGCCAACGACGATTCCCACGGCAATAGCGTGGGGCCGACGTTGCAAGCCGTCGCCAAGCGGCTCGGCATTTCGCCGGCCAGGATGGGGCAGTACCTGATGTCGTTCAAGGACACGTCGAAGCTGAGCGAACTCGTCGTTGCCGCGCAGGGCGTGAAGGCGGATTCGAAGGGCCGCTATCGCCTCACGCTGCTCGACCACGGCGACGCGATTCCCGATGCGCCTGCCGGCGCTTCGCCGCAAGCGCTGAAGGCGTTTTACAAGAAGCATTCCGATTTGCTGGACGAGTCGCCCTATATCGTTCAGAACAAGGCGTACCTGCCTCACGGCGGAACAGCCGCCGGGGCTGGCGATCCGCCCGCCGATGCCGACGACAGCTACTATCGCGCGCTGGCGGCCCAAAGCGAGCGGCCGCACAGCATCGACGGCTTGATCCAGTTTGCGAAGGACAGCGGCTACGCCTTTCCGACCGCATCGGCCGGCGACCACGACACGCCTCCGGCAAAACCGGCGTCGCCGAATCAGCCTGCGCAGCCTAAAGAGCCGGCCAAGCCCAAGGCGCCGACCGAGCGCGTCGTCAAGGTGCACAAGGGGGATACGATGAGCGGCATCGCGCGCGACGATGACGCGACGCTGCCCGAACTGGCTCCGCTCAATCCGGCATTCGATTGGGCGCTTCTTGGAATCGATGCGCCGATACAAGGCTCGCGCAGCCCGAACCTGCTTCTCCCGGGCGACTTGATTCACGTGCCGATCAAGCCGTGACAGGAAGGGGCGCCGCGGACGATGCGCCGCGGCGCAGCCCGGCACCGCCGGGCGATGCCGGGCGATGCCGGGTGATGCCGATCGAGGCTGATAGATGCCGGTTATCGCCGGTTACAGGATCAGCCGTGAAATCTTGGTGCCTTCGAGCGATACCCCGGCCATCAGCCCGGCATTGGTGAGCACGAACGCTTCGACCGGACTCGTTGCCGTGGAAGTATCGATGTTGCCGTTTGCGCCGATGCGCAGCACGGCGACGGTGGCGTCGACGCCGGCGGCCCAGCCTTGGCTGCTCGTGAATTTATCGAGCGCTTCTTGCGTCATGAACAGCATGACGATCGCTTTGGACTGCGCGCCGATCTGCGGACCGAACGACGCGGCCGCCACGCTGTAGTAGCCGCTCGTGCGTCCCCCGATCCGCAACGCGCCTTGGCCGTATTGCCCTCCGATCCAGAAGCCGGCCGAAATGACGGAAGGAAAGACGAGCACGCCGCGCGCATTGCCCACCAACTCGCGCGAACCGCGCACGGTGCCGTAAAGCCGTGTCAGCGTGGCGTCCACATCCGCATCGATCGTGGCGCGTCGGCTGGCGCTGGCTTCTGCCGTGCTCGATGACGAGGGCGGCGTGGTCGTGCACCCCGCGAGCGAGAGCCCGCCCGATGCGAGTGCGGCTCCCGTCAATGCGATGAATCGGCGACGTTGCATGAGTTCTCCTGACAAGCGGATGAAGGACAGCGGCGCCGCGACCGAAGCCGCATGCGCCGCCCGCAAGTAGGGAGACCACGATAACGGGGTCGGAGTTCCAACGGTTTGCGTCTTCCCTAGTGCGGCACGTCCACGGTGCCATGGCTCACGGCAATCGCATTGCCGCCCGGATTGACGGCGATCGCGGGCAAGTTGGCCGTCGTCAGCGCCGGCGCGGCGCCGGGCACGCCGCCGCGCGGCACGGCGCGAACGACTTGCGAGGGCGGCAGCGCCGTGCCGTCGCGCAAGTGATGCCACATCAAGTCGAGCGCCTGCAGGTAGTAGTAATGAACGGGGATGAACCGCGTATCGAAGCCGGGCACGCCGAGGAACGCATCGAAGTGCTGGCCGTTCATGACCTCGTACAGCGAAACCTCGCTGCGCCGTCCTTCCCTCGCGCTGTTTGCGGCCAGATAGGCACGCGAAGCATGGTTGATCGGCACGAGCGCATCGCTGCGCCCTTGCACGAGGATGGCGGGCTTGCCGTGAAGGTCCGCCTCGACGCTGATGGCGCGAACGCTTGCCTGCATGCGCGGATCGCGCTGCGTCCACAAGCGGCGCATGCAGACGGCCCCGGCGAAGCTCGCATCGGGCGTGGCGAGCCGATGATCGGCCGCGCCCGACGGCGCGTCGTTATAGACGAGGTTGATGCCATTGGTCGGCGCAATGCCGTTGCCGAGGCCGAACACGGTCGTCATGGGCGAAACGGCAGGCGGCACGCCCGCGGCGCCCGTTGCTGCGCTCGTCGTGCCGAAGCTGAAGCCGCACAGATTGTCGAGCACGCTCGAGCGCGTATACGCGTTGGCGTAGGTCACGGCGACGGCCGGTTCCGCCTGCGAGTCCCACATCGGCGCTTGCAGCAGATCGGAATCGGCCTCGTAGCCTGCGGCGTGCAGCCTGGCGAGCGCGTCTTCGGCTTGGGCCTGCAGGTCGGCGCCGCTCACATAGCCCGCGGCGGCGAGCGAAGCGCAGCGCGCTTGCCGGATCGCCGTCGTTTGCGCCAACGGAAGCGCGGTGAGATAGGGCGCGCCCGTTGCGGCTTGGGCGAGTGCGGCGCACGGCTGCAGTAAGTTGGCGAGCGTGACGTAATCGGCTAGCGGCTTGCCGGCTTGCGCGATGGGCTGACCGCCTTCGAGCACATGCGCGCGGCGCGGCATGTCCACGTTCACCTGCGGTTCGCCTACGACGACAGCCGTGATCCAGCCGCGCTTGTCTTGCTCGGCCGCCGCGAGCGAGGCGCCGCCGCCGTTGCTGACCGAGGCGGCAATCGTCATGATGCTGCCGGGCGAGTATCGGACGCGACGATGCGAGCCTGCGAGAACGGGACCGAATTGATGGTTCAGCGCCCAGTAAGCGAACCGGACGGCGTCGAGCGTGTCTTTGCCCCAGTCCTGCTCCGGGTTCTGCTGCGAGTGCGCGTGCTTGAACGCATAGCGATTCGGAAAAGCCGAGTTGTACCGGCCGATGGCCCCGGCGTCGGCCTCGACCGTGAAAAGGCTGCGGCGCCCGGCGCTGGCCGCGTCGGTCACCAGGCCGTCGATGAGCGTGACGTGTCCCGTCATCAGTTCCTGCGCGCCGTTGCCCGAGCCTTTATCGGTGTAGGCCACCGCACATCCGCGTTTCAAGCCCCATTCGCCGGCTGCGGACACGGCGCCATACACGCCGCGCGAGCCCGACGATGTGGCCGTGACGATGCAGGGCTTGGCCGGATCGAACCGCGCCGGCACTTGCACCATGACGGTCACGTTTTGCCTGCCGGAGCCGTTGTCGGCATAGGCCAGGTACTCGGTGCCGGGCACTTTGCCTTCGCCTAGCGTGTCATTGCCGTCCGCATCGATATTGGGCCCCCAGAAGCGGCCGTAGCCGCCGTTTGCGGTCATATCGACGAGCGCCCGATAGTTCGCCCAAATGGCGAGCCGGCGTAATTCGGCTGCGCTCGGGCTGGCGGGATTCGCGATGGCGGGGGCGGGGCCGGCCAGCCCGGTCTTGCCGAGGCCGCCGGTCAGCAAGTCGTCGCTGACGCCGTCGTAGGTCGTGATCCTGACGCTGTCCGCGACGATGAACGACGGCAGGCGGTTCATGCCGTGCTGTGCGTCGTTGCGGTCGTCGGCATGTGCTATGGACAGCAGCGATGCACCGGCAACTACCGCGCCCGCTAATCGTACGGAATGTCTAATTGCAAGAGGAATGGCTTTCATCGGTGTCTCCATTTTTGCTTTGCTTGCGCGCTGCGTGGATTGGAATGCGAAGACCCTGCGTGACACTGCCATGACATCGACGGACGGAGCGCAACGCATGCATGAGCGCGTTGCCGCCAGTCGATCACGCGATTGTGGGCAAACTTCGCGCGGGCAGCAACTTGCGTTTTCCCTGCGGTGCGACCGATGCGAATCGCCGCTAGCGCGGCGCTTGCGTCACATGATCGACGAGCCGCTGCGCGGCCGGCTGCAACGCCTCGTAGTCCTGAAGCGGACGGCGAACCGGCGTTTGGCCCAGGCGTCGGTCAGCGGAACGATCTTCATGTCGAAGATACGTACGCAGGTGCGGCCGACCTCCGCCGGCACGACGCTGATGCCGAGATTGGCGGCGACCACGCGGAACGTCGCGTCGAAGGTAGATGCGATCATGCGCTACGACACGCTGCGCCCGAGCGCCGCCGCTGCACTTTGACGTTTTCGTGTTCCGGGCGGCGCAGGAAGGCGGCGATCCCGTCGAGCAACGAATTAGCGCTTGATGGATAGACGGGAATGTTTAAAGTTAGCGCAAAGCCGAAGCGTCATGCGATCGGCGCTCCGCCTGCATAGGCATCGATACCCGGAGACACTCGTTGATGAAGTCATTCCCCTCTCACGCAATCATCGGAGAAGTTGGCCTGCGGGACGGTTTGCAGAGCATTCAAACGGTCCTTCCGACCGCGCGAAAATGCGAGTGGATCCGCAAGGCGTACGCCGCCGGGCAGCGCAAAATGGAGGTCGGCTCGTTCGTCCCCGCGCGTTTGATGCCGCAGTTGGCCGATAACGCCGAAGTGGTGGCGTTCGCCAAGACGCTGCCCGGCGTTGTGGTTTCCGTCCTCGTTCCGGACTGTGCGGATCTCGGCTATGCGGCGGAGGGGCAATGAGCACGTCGTTCTCGCTGCCGCTGGACGGCATTCGAGTCGTCGAGTTCACGCACATGGTCATGGGGCCGACGTGCGGCATGATCCTCGCCGATCTCGGCGCCGAGGTCATCAAAGTCGAGCCGCCCGGCGGCGACAAGACCCGCCGGCTGCCGGGCCTCGGCATCGGCTTTTTCCGCACCTTCAATCGCAACAAGAAAAGCGTCGTGATAGACATCGCCACGCCGGAAGGGCAGGCCGCGGCCGTTGACTTGATCGGGGAGTGCGACGTCGTGATCGAGAACTTCCGGCCGGGCCTCATGCGCGAGTTCGGGCTCGATTACGACACGTTGTCCAAGCGCTTTCCACGACTCGTCTATGCGTCGCACAAGGGCTTTCTGCCCGGGCCCTACGACAAGCGGCTCGCGCTGGACGAGGTCGTCCAGATGATGGGCGGGTTGGCCTATATGACGGGCCCGGTCGGGCGGCCGCTTCGCGCCGGCGCTTCGGTCAACGACATCATGGGCGGCATGTTCGGCGCAATCGGCATCCTTGCCGCGCTGCGCGAACGCGATCGCACGGGGCATGGGCAGGAGGTGCAAAGCGCGTTATTCGAGAACTGCGTGTTCTTGTGCTCGCAGCACATGCAGCAGTACGCGATGACGCACGAGCCGCTGCCGCCGATGCCGGCACGCGTATCGGCCTGGAGCGTGTACGACGTATTTACGCTGGCGCAGAACGAGCAGTTGTTCATCGGCGCAGTCAGCGACAAGCAATTCGTCGCACTGTGCGGCGTGCTGCAGCGTCCCGACATTGCAGCCGATCCGCGATTCGCAAGCAACGCTCAGCGCGTGGCGACGCGCGCCGAGTTGATCCCGGCGCTTTCGTCGATTCTCGAGGATCGTCGCGTCGACGAACTCGTGCCGAAGCTCGAGGCAGCGGGCATTCCGTATGCCCCGATCGTGCGACCCGAGCAACTGCTAGACGACCCTCACCTCAAAGCGAGCGGAGGCTTGGTGCCGATGACGACCGAGGACGGCGGCACGACCGATGCGGTTTTGCTGCCGCTGTCGATGGGCGGGCGCCGGCCAGGCGTACGTCGGGCGCTCGCGAAGATCGGTGAGCACACGCAGGAGATTCTCGGGCGGTTGAAGGCAAGGGCGAACGGTTAGCGCCGCATCGCCCGTTGCGCGCGACGCGACGGGCGAACGCGCGCCGGTATGCGCGCATAGACGCATAGGCCTGAAGGCATCCTCGTCATGAAGTCCGAGTTCGCAACCGGTTCTCACGCTTTGCCGATGACTTGTATCTGTAGCGCGGGCTCGCCCGAAACGATCTCGAGCAAGCGGTCGACGTTGGGGTGAGCGCCCGGCCGGGCACGGGCGTCGGCCGTGTGCTCGGCGAAAATGGCGAGGCCATGTTCGGCCGCTGCCGCGTCGAGCTTGCCGAAGGCTCGTTGGAGATAGTGGTAGACGGCGAGCGAGCCTTGCTTGCCGGGCTTGTTCTCGATGGTGGCTACAACGGCGCCTCGACCGTCCACTAGGTCGATTCGCTCGATGGCGTCGATCGCGGGCAGCAGGGCGAGATTGTCCTTGAATACGTTAGTCGGTTCGATCACGAGCGCTCCGGTTTGGGATTGGCTTGACGGGCCGTCATGTTAGCCGATCGCCGCGTCTTGTCGCGCAAATCGCGTCTGCGCGCCGGCCTCGCCATTCGGCGTCAAATAGCGCGGAAGCAACGCCACTTGATGCTTGAGCAGCGGCTTGCTGTATAGAAAGCCTTGCGCCACTTCGCAACCATGGACATGAAGGAAGGCGGCCTGTTCCATCGTTTCCACGCCTTCCGCAACGACGCGATGCCCGAGGCAGCGCGAGATCGACAAGATCGCTTTGACGAGTTCGGCGTGGCGAGGATCGGTGGCTACCTTTTGCACGAAGGACTTGTCGATCTTCAGCGTATCGATCGGAAAGCGAGCGAGATAGCTGAGCGCGGAGTACCCGGTGCCGAAATCGTCGATCGCAAGCGATATTCCCATACTCTTGAACGCGGAAAGCGTGCGTGTGACGGCGTCGTCTTCCGCCAGCAGCAGGCTTTCCGTAATTTCGAACTCGAGCCATTCCGGCCGGCAACCCGTTTCGCCGAGCGTTTTTTCGACGAGTTGCACCAAGCCGCGCGCCTGAAACTGCCGCGGCGATAAATTGATCGCCACGGTATGACGCGTGCCGTCGGCGTTCCATTGCGCCGCGGAACGGCAAGCTTCGTGAAGCACCCACTTTCCGATATCGACGATGAGCCCCGATTCCTCCGCGAGCGGCACGAATTGGTCCGGGGGAACATACCCGGCACCGGGCCGGTTCCACCTAAGCAGGGCCTCGGTACCGATCAGCCGAGCATCGCGGAACGCGACTTGAGGTTGATAACGCAGCTCGAGGTCCCCCTGATTGATGGCACGGCGAAGGTCCGATTCGAGCTGAAGCGTCGCAGCCGCCTCGATGGTCAACTCGTTCGTGTAGAAGCGAAACGCGCGGCGCCCCGAGCGCTTGGCCAAGTACATCGCCGAGTCGGCGTATTTGAGCAGGTCGCCGGCGTCGGTACTGTCGATCGGATACAGCGCAATCCCAAGGCTGCACGAAACGAACACCTCTCTTCCGTTCAGATCGAAGCGCTCCGCGAGGCGGTCCAGGATCGTCGTCGAGATCTGTTCGAGCGTACGACGGTTCAGCGCGTCCGGCAGGAGCACCGCGAATTCGTCCCCGCCGAAGCGCGCGACGATATCGCCCGGCCGCACGCATTCGCTCAGGCGCGCCGCCGCTTCCCGCAACAGGTCGTCGCCTACGGCATGCCCCATCGTGTCGTTGACGCACTTGAACCGGTCCATGTCGATCATCATGACGGCCGTCAGTCGATCGTTCGTACCGGCGGAGGTCATGCAACGCAGCGTTTCGTTGAACGTCGTACGGTTCGGCAAGCCCGTGAGCGCATCGAAATACGCCATGCGATGAATCTCTTCGCGCGACGAGTGAAGCTCGCTGATGTCCCGTCCCACGGCAAGCACGGTCTCCACGGTCCCGTCCGGCGCGAGCTCCGGCGTCAGCCGGATCAGATGACATAACGTCTTGCCGGCGACAGGCTCCCATTTCAGCTCGAACTGGCGATCCATCGCGGTGGCGAACACCGCTTCGATTTCTCGCTCGTACAACAGGGCGTGCTGACCGCCGGGATACTCGGAAGGCTTCTTGCCGAGCACCGATGCCGCGCCGCCCGGCGAAAACGCCGCGAAGGTCGGGTTGACGTACAGGCGGCGAATGTCTCTGTCGTAGCGAGCCACCGTATCGGGGGAGTGCTCGACGAGCGTGCGGAACTCTCTTTCGCGTTTCGACAGTTCGTGCGCGTTGTTCTCCAGGCTTCGGTTGAGCTGCAGGATCTTTTCGTATTGCGCCCGCAATGCGCTTTCGGCTCGCTTACGCTCGGTAATGTCCATGATCGCGCCGATCAATCCCGCTTGGCGGCCCTCCGCGTCGTAGAACACCGCCTTGGTGAACTCGACTTCGCGATCCTCCTTTTGCGCATTGCGAGCCCGGAATTCGTATCGCTGAACCCCGCCCGTTACAAACAATTCCTCGTCTTTTTCGAAATACGTCTGCGCCAATTCAGGCGGATTGATTTCGAATACGGTCTTTCCGACGAATCGCTCTTTCGGTATTCCCAAAAAGTCCTGGAAGGCGCGATTCAACTGCAGGTATCTTCCTTTTCGGTCCTTCGAGAAGACGGGGATGGGAATCGTGTCGAGCAGCGATTCGAGAAACGATTCGCGCTCGCGCAGTTTGGCTTCGGCATGTTTGCGCGCCGTGATATCGAAGCAGATGGCGAGCACCCCCGGCGGCCCGTCTTGCACGGGGTCGGCCGCCAACTGAACGAGGTAATGCTGGCGTTGCGCCGCCGGCAGGCCGTCGAACGCCAACTCCATCTCCCGTGCGACGCCGTCGTCCGCCACTGCGGCGATCGCCGACAGATAGCGTTCCAGTGTCGGGGGCGACAGGAGTTCGGCTTCGGTCAGCACCTCGCGCGCGTTGTCGCGGACGACGCTCATCATCGCCGTTGCCGTTCGATTCATGTAGCGTCGGTTGCCCGACGCGTCGTACCGAATGACGGCCGTATGCAAATTGCCCACCGGCACGCGGTACTCGTCTTCGCTTTCAATCCCAGGGTTTTTCATGCCGTCTAGGAGGCCGTTCGTTCTCGCAATGCCGCCCAGCACCCATCCTCACGCACTTGGCAACTTCGTTTGCACGCGCCGAGGCGTGCCATCAACATATATATCGGCCGATCGCGGCGGATCTGAAGTATGGGGTCGAACCGGATGGCGCAATGCGCCCGTTTCGCGCAGGCGCGGGTGTCGAGCCCCACGCGGGACGCGCTGGCTGCCGGCAAGGACGCGTGCGTGAGGCGGCCGCGCCCCGGGCATGAAACGGGGCGGCGGGCGGGAAGGGCGGGAAGGGCGGGAAGGGCGGTGACAGGTGGGTGAAAGACAGTCCGCCGGGCCGCTACAGCCCGGCGGCGCCTTCGTCCGAGTCTTTCAGTTGTCGAACGTGCCGCGGTACTCCGGCGCCGCGTCCGAGCGGGTGTTGATTTCGAACATCAATCCCTCGGGCGTACGGCAAAAGAAGCGCGAGCCGCGGCCATTGTTGAATATTCCGGTTTCCAATTGAACGTCGTCGGCTTTCAGTCGTTCGTATAGCGCTTGCACTTCATCGAGGTTCGGCAGTTCGAACCCTGCATGAAAATTCTTCGGCCATTGCGGCGTGTCGTCGCCGATATGTTCGATGACGACGTCGAAGCCAGGGCGTTTCAAAATGTACGATTTCTCCCAGGTGCCCGAGATCGTAAAGCCCAGATGCCGCTTGAAAAAATCGGCCGTCGCCGCAGGATCGGATGAGGGAAAGCTCAAATGATTGAGCTTCATGCTGGTCGTCGATGGAGTCATCTTCGGTCTCTCGTCGAGGTTGAGTGGAACGGCCCAATGCCGTTGCCGATGGAGGACTTCAGAATATAAGTAAAAGCTCACATTCAACAACTCGCATTCCCGGTGCTAGCGGGTGCAGGCGCGAAACGCTCACGGCGGAGCGCTCATACGCGATCGGGGTGCGCTGCGTCGCGGCGATTGCTCGCATTCGTGCGCGAGGCCCGGCCCGCCGAGCCCGCCATCTCACCCGTTACCGACCTTCGATAGATAGCCGAATGCGGCGGCGCGCACGCGATGTTCGAGATGCTCGATGTCGCGCTCTCCGCGCTCGCCGGCCGCATCGACGATCCCCCGAATGATGGCGAACAAATCGGCAGCGGCTACGTCCGGCTGCGCGTGTTGGGGGATCGCGCGAGCGACGATCGTCAAAAACAGCTGCTCCAATTCCGACTGGCCGAGCGCGCCGCGCACGGCTGGACGGCCTTCCTCGATGTCGAGCAGCCTCGCGAGCATCGGCCGTTGCAGTTGCTGCCGAACGGCGGCGCCGATCAGATATTCCAAGGCAGCCTTGCCGCTTCGCTTCGTCAGCGCGACGGCCATGTCGTCATGGAAGCGCTTCGTTTCACGTTGAATGAGCGCAACCGTCAACGCATCCTTGCCTGGAAAGTACTGGTAGAGCGATCCGATGCTGACGCCGGCGCGCCGTGCGACGGCATTCGTGTTGAAGCCTTCGAATCCGTCGGTTTCGAGCACCTGAGCGGCGGCTTCGATGATCGCCGCCACCGTTTCCTCAGAGCGAGATTGGCGGGGGGCTTTCCTCGGGCGAAACTCTTTTTGCGGTGAACGTCGTTCGCTCATGTTGGTATCGCGCTACGGGAACGGGGCGCTCGCGGCGTGTCGCCGCGGCGGCTGCCTCGGCCTGCGTCGAAGGTTTGCGTCGAATGCCCGCCAAGGCCTATGTCGAAGGCCCTTGTCGAAGGCCCTTGTCGAAGGCCCTTGTCGAAGGCCCTTGTCGAAGATCTGCGGGGCTGCGAGCTATTGCGGCTGCTTCGCGCGCTTGGTTTTCGCTTTGGTGCTCGACGCTGCGTTTAGCGCGACAGCTTCGCGAATCAACGCGATGAACGCCTCGGCATCGATGACTTCGCCTTCGCGAATGTCGATTGCGCGTCTCGCATTGCCGTCGAGGCTCGAGTTGAAAAGTTTCGCGGGATCCTGCAACGACGCGCCCTTGAGAAACGTGAGCTTCACCACCGCTTTATACGATTCTCCGGTACAGATGATGCCGTTGTGCGACCAGACGGGAGTGCCCATCCACTTCCACTCCTCGATGACTTCCGGTTCGGCTTCCTTGATGAGCCGACGCATTCTGCCTAGCGTTTCGCCGCGCCAGTCGCCGAGCGACGCGATTCTTTCGTCGATCAATGCCGAGGCCGATCGTGCATCGGGCGAGCTCGATTTTGCGTTCATCGTTTTATTGGAACCTTAAAGGGTTTTGTGCGCGTGTGCCTGCGCGTCGTTGGCGCCGAACGCCGGCGCCAGGGCGTATCTATACGGAAAAACGTCGCGACGCGTCAAGTCATGGGGATCGTGGAAAAACAGGGGGCCGCCGGTGACGGCCGGGCGTCGGCGCCGGCGCCGGTGCGGCGGATGCCGTTTGCGCGGCCTGCATGAGCCGAGACACGAAGTCGAGCACTTCGGGCCGTGTTTCGCGTTTTGCCGTCAGCACGTGATAGGCGACAGGGGAGGGAACCCCATATTGCCCGACTCGCACCAGGCTGCTCCTCGCGAGCCACGCATCCGAAAACGGCTCGCGTGCGAGCGCGATCCCGAGCCCCGCCTGCGCCGCTGCCAGCACCGATCCGTAATCCTCGAACCGCTTGTCCTGCTGCCGCGGCTTCAGTGCAACACCTTGCGGCGCGAACCATGCGCGCCATCCCGTGAGATCGGAATCATGCAGAAGCGGCCAGTCGAGCAGCTCGGCGCATGCGCGCGCGTCCAGCTTGGCGGCGATCGCGGGGGCCGCGACGGGATAAAGCGTTTCGGGAAGCAGCGGTTGCGCATCGAGGCGAGGCCAGTAGCCTCGGCCGCATCGAACAGCGACATCGGCTTCGCCCGCCGCGATATCCGCATTGCGATGCGTGATGTCGAGCTGAACCGCGAGCGGACACGCCGGAGCGCTTTCGATTGCGTCCAAGCGGTCGAATAGCCAAAGCTGAGCGAATGCGGGCGTGACGCTGACTTTGACGATGCGTGGCGCGCGAGCGGGGCGCCATTGATCCGCGGCCCCGTCGATGATCGAGAACGCGTGCTCGATGCGGCCGACGAGCCGTTGCCCGTCCGGTGTCAGCCGCACGCCCCGTCCGTGGCGTTCGAACAACGGGTAGCCGAGCCAGTTTTCCACGGCCCCGATGCGGCGGCTGATCGCGCCGTGCGTGACGCCGCATGCTTGGGCCGCTGCGCTGAACGAGCCTTCGCGCGCCACCACGCAGACGGCTTCGAGACTCGCGAGCGGCGGACGAGGCGTTGCTGTGCTGTGCTCCATATTCACATCTCGATGTCGATTTGTGCTGTAGCTTAACAGCTCGAAAACGTCGAAGATGGCGCTCATGAATACTTCCGCCTCTTCCACGCGCCCATCATCGTCCACTGCTCCCGCGCTGGCGGCAGCGGCGGTGGCCGTGACGATCGTCTCCTGGGCCAGCGCATTCCCGTTCATTCGCATCGGTCTGCAAGGCCTTTCGCCCTTGCACTTGGCGGCGGCGCGGTTCGCCACCGCCGCATTGCTGGCGGCGGCGTGGCTCGTGTACCGTCGGCCGAGGCTGCCGTCGCCGCGCGATGCGCTGCGATTTGCGGCGTGCGGGTTTTTCGGCATCGGCGTCTACAACGCGTTGCTGAACACGGGAGAAATGACCGTCGCCGCAGGCGCGGCCAGCTTCATCGTGAACACGCTGCCGATATTCACCGCGGTGTTGGCGACTTTTTTCCTGGGCGAACGGTTCAACCGCTGGGGATGGCTCGGCTCGATCTTCAGTTTCGCGGGCATCGGCGTCATCGCAAGCGGTCAGCCGGGCGGGCTCGTGCCCGGCGCCGGGGCGAGCCTCATTTTGTCCGCGGCGCTCTGCTCGGCCATCTTCTTCGTCATACAGCGGCGCCTGATCCCGGTCTACGGTCCTTTGGCCTGCACGGCTTACACCTTGTTGGCGGGCGCGCTGTGGTTGGCGCCGTGGTTGCCGGGAGCACTCGGCGAACTGCCGCATGCGTTGCCCGGCACCGTGCGCGCGGTCGTCATACTCGGCGTATTCCCGGCGGCGATCGGGTATGCGACCTGGGCTTATGCGCTCGGCCATTTCGGTGCCGCCCGTGCGGCGAATTTCCTCTACTTGACGCCTGCCGTCGCCACAGCCATGTCGATTGCGCTGACGGGCGAGCAGTTGCGCGTGTCGACGGTGGCCGGCGGACTCATGGTCGTTTCCGGCGTGGCGTACGTGGCTTGGCGTGGACGCCGATAATGGGCTCGGTAGCGGTAAATGACGACGGTTTCATGGAAGATCGTGTAATTAGTCAGACGTTTGACCTCGTAAGCACGTATCGAATCAGTCGGCACTACTCATTAACCCTCCCTGCAGAATTGCCGCCGCGCGCCGTTAATCACTAAGGAATCGTTCAGTGTCGACGCGATCTTGCAGGCCGCCCAGGCCTGCTCGGATTCGTTTGCGGGAGGTGTGGGTCGAATGACGCTCGGAAAAAAATTGGGATTGGCCTTGCTGGTAATGTGGCTCGGCTTGCTGTTCTTTGGTGGATTCGCGGCATGGCAAACGCGCGCGACGATGCTGGCCGGCCGCCAAGCGGCCATTCGAAACATCGTGGAGGCGGGCGTCGGCGTGATCGCTCAGTTTCAGCAAATGGCCGAACGCCACGAAATTTCGGAGGACGAGGCCAAGCATCGCGCGATGGTACGCGTGGCTGCCATGCGCTATCCGGGTAAAGGCTATCTGTTCATCACGGATGCGAGGCCGGTCGTCATCATGCACCCTGTCTTGCCTCAGTTGGTGAACAAGGACCAGAGCAACTACAAGGACGTCAACGGCAAGCGCTTGTTCGTCGAAATGGTCAAGGTGGCGCAGGCGAACGGTTCGGGCTTCGTCGATTACATGGCGCGGCTGCCGGGCAAGTCTTCGCAAGTGCCCAAGATTTCCTACGTGAAGCGTTTCGAGCCTTGGGATTGGTACGTCGCGTCGGGCGTCTACATCGACGACATCGATGCGGCTTTCCGCGTGCGCCTCGTCGGTTACATGTTCACGGCATTGGTCATCGGCAGCATCAGTTCCCTCGCGCTGTTCCTGATCATTCGCAACGTCCAGCGCAGCCTGGGCGGCGAGCCGGCCTACGCGGCGGCGGTGGCGGAATCGATCGCGGAAGGAGACTTGACGCAGGACGTCGACGTGCGTCAAGGCGATCGCAGCAGTATGGTGTTCGCGATGCAGCGCATGCAGCATCGGTTGGCCGAGGCGATGCACCGCATTCGCGGCGGGGCTGAAACGATCAAGGATGCGGCACAGCAAATCGCCGCAGGTAATCTCGATTTGTCCTCGCGGACCGAAGAGCAAGCGTCGTCGCTCGGCGAAACCGCCGCCAGCATGGAGCAGTTGACCGCGACGGTGAAGCAGAACGCCGATAACGCGCGCCAGGCCAATCAAATGGCGGCCGACACGTCGCGCATCGCAGGCGAAGGCGGCGAAGCGGTCCAGCAGGTCGTCGCCACGATGCAAAACATCGCGGCCAGTTCGTCGCGCGTCGTCGACATCATTTCCGTCATCGAAGGGATCGCGTTCCAAACCAACATCCTGGCGCTGAACGCAGCCGTCGAGGCGGCGCGTGCGGGCGAGCAAGGCCGAGGCTTCGCCGTCGTGGCCGGGGAAGTGCGCAATCTTGCGCGCCGAAGCTCCGATGCGGCGAAGGAAATCAAGACGCTGATCGAGGAATCGGTCGGCAGCGTCGAGGACGGCAAGACGCTCGTCGAAAGCGCGGGCAACAAAATGCAGTCGCTCGTGCACTCGGTCAAACGCGTGACGGACATCATCAGCGAGATCTCGGCCGCATCGGAAGAGCAAAGCCGCGGCATCGAGCAGGTCAATATCGCCATCGCTCAGATGGATCAAACGACGCAGCAGAACGCAGCGATGGTCGAGCAAGCGGCGGGCGCCGCTCAGTCGATGCAAGAGCAAGCGCGTTTGCTCGCGGAAGTCGTCGGCACGTTCCGCGTCAACTGACCGGCGCACCGGCCGGTGCGGCGTACGGACGACTGCGCTGCGCCGGCCGCCGCGCGTTCTACGCGCTTTTCTCGGGCCGAATATCCAAGCGCTCGAGCAGCGAGCGCGCTTGCGCGTCGATGTCGGCGTCGTTGGGATGCAATTCGAACGGCGTCGCGCGGGGCAACTCGACGAAGTGGCCCGCGCTGCTGCGCGAATAGGCCGGGTCGTAGTGCAGCTCGATCAATTCCCGGAACAACTCGGCTCGCGCATTCTCGTCGATGAAACGGCACCACTGCGTCACGCGCTCGCGGCTATGCAGGCCGATCAACTTCGCCAGCCTCGCTTTGAACGCGTCCGGCGCGTCGAACAAATGCGCGTAGTCCTCCAGCAGGAAGGCGATGCGCTCGTCGCGAGAGGCCTGCACCAACACGCAGCGCGAGCGATGCATCTCGCCGAGCAACGCATCGGGCAGCATGATGCGGCCGATCGTACGGCTCTCGGCTTCGACGAATACGGGCCGGTCGGGCGAAAAGCCATGCAACGCGTCGACGAGCGCAGTATCGAACGCCTTCTGCGAGGGCTGCGGCTCGCCTCGGATCGCGCCCAGCAGCGAGCCGCGGTGCGCGGCCAATCGTTCGAGGTCGAGCGCTTGCGCACCCGCTTTCCCGAGTGCGCGCAGCAGGCGCGTTTTGCCGCTGCCGGTCGATCCGGCCAGCACGATGTAAGTGAATTGGCGCGGCAACGTGGCCAACGTGTCGAGCACGGAGCGGCGATACGTCTTGTATCCGCCCTCGAGCCGACGCGCTTGCCAGCCCATGAGATTGAGCCAGACGGCCAGCGATTCGGAGCGCTTTCCCCCGCGCCAGCAGTAGACGAGCGGCCGCCAACCGCGCGGGCGATCGGCGAAAGTCGTTTCCAGATGCTGTGCGATATTGCGCGCGACCATGGCCGCGCCGATGCGCGTCGCTTCGAACGCCGACGTTTGCACATAGAGCGTGCCGACGACGACGCGCTCCTCGTTGGTCAGCACCGGCGCGTTGGTCGCGCCGGGGATATGGTCTTCAGCGAACTCCAGCGGCGTGCGCACGTCGACGATTTCGTCGAATTCGGACAATCGCTCGAGCCCTGCGCTTAAATCTTTCAAGGCGGGAAAAAAGAGAACGGGTTTGCGGGGATTATGACATGGGGCGGCCGCGCGTTCCGCGGCGCTTGGGCTGCGGCAAGGCCGCGCGAGCATAGCCTATGCTAGCGAGTTTCGTACGGGATGCGCGCTGCTGGGCGGCCCCACGATATTTGGGAGGGAGGAACGATGCGTCAATCGCTCGAACATTTACGAATCGACGTGCGCGGCCGCGGGCTCGTCGAGATCACGGATCGAGTGCGCGATAGCGTCGCGCGCCACTCGATCGGGACGGGACTGCTGACGTTGTTTTGCCGGCATACGTCGGCGTCTTTGCTGATCCAGGAGAATGCCGATCCTTCGGTGCGGCGCGACTTGGAGCGATACTTCGCCGACATCGCGCCCGAGGATGCGCAGCGCTACGAACACGATACCGAGGGAATCGACGACATGCCCGCGCACTTGCGCACGGCGCTCACGCAAGTGCAGGTGTCGATTCCCATCGAGGACGGTGCGCTCGTGCTGGGCACATGGCAGGGCATCTATCTGTTCGAGCATCGCCGGCAGCCGCACACGCGCGACATCGTGCTGCACGTGATCGGCGAGTAGCGCCGCTCGCGAGACGAAAGCCCGAAGCGTCGTTGCGCGCGGCGCTCGCGCTACCCGAGGTCGAGTGCGCCCGTCAAATCGCCCGGCGGGGTTTCGCCTCTGGCGGCGAATGCGCGGTTGCGTGCGGCCACGCCGTCGAGCGGCGCGAGACCATGAACGCGATCGATGAAGCGCAGGATGGAGTTCGTGTCGTAGAACGTATGGTCGACGTAGCCCTTCTTCGCGAACGGGGCGATGACGAGCGCAGGAATGCGCGAGCCCGGGCCCCAACGATCGCCTTTCGGCGGGGCGACAGGGTCCCACCATCCGCCGTTCTCGTCGTGCGTCATGATGATGACCGTGTCGGCCCATTGAGGGCCGTTGCGAATGTGGTCGATGACGTTCGCGATATGCCGGTCGCCCGATTCGATGTCGGCGTAACCGGCATGCATGTTCAAATCGCCCTGCGGCTTGTAGAACGTGACGGCGGGCAAGCGGCCCGCGTCGATGTCGGCGATGAACCGGTTCGTCGATGCGTCGTTTCCCATGCCCGCATCGCGCAAGTGCCGCGCGCGGGCCGCCGTTCCCGGCGCGTAGTTCGCGAAATAATTGAACGGTTGATGGTGGTACTGAAAGTCGGGCGACATGCCGGTATCGCGATGCTCGAGCGCATATTGCCAAGCGCCGCTGTACCACGCCCAATCGACACCCTTTGCAGAGAGCCGGTCGCCGATCGTCGCATAGGCTTGCGGCGGCATGACGCGAGTGTTCGACGGATCGGCAAGGCGCGGGTCGCCGCCGGGCGCCGGCGCCACATAGCTCGGCTGATAGGGCGGCGCCATCGTATTGACGGCATAGCCGTCGGGCGTGAATAGGCCGTCGCGCACGAATTTCGGCGGCGCGTCGAGCGCCGACGGCTGGCTGTTCGGGGCGACCTTGAGCCGCGTGCCGAGCGGGTCGTCGCCTTCGAGCACCGACACGAGGTCCTTGGCCGGGCTGTTCGCGATGTTCGGATAGAACGGCGCCTGCGCGGAAATCAAGAAGATGTGATTGAGCCAGGACCCGCCGAACGCCGCCATGAAAAAGTTGTCGCACAGGGTGTACTGCCGGGCAAGGTTCCATAGGCGCAGCGTCTGCGCCGAATTGCGGTAATGCCCCATCACCAACGCGCCCGAATCGGCCCACGCGACGAATTGGTCGTTGCGCCCGCCGTTGATCTGCATCTGGTTCTGGTAGAAGCGATGCCACAGATCGCGTGTGATGACGCCGTTGGGCAACGGCCGCCCCTGCGCATCCGAAACGACGAACGGGCGGTTCGGCAGCTTGGCGATGTCGTTTTCGCCGATCAGATACCGCGTCATGCCCACTTGCTGCGCTTGCGGCACGAGGCCGCCCCAGATTTTCGGCAGGTAGGGCAGCACGGTTTTGCCGTCGCGGTCCACCTGCGAAGGCGCCGCGGCGGCGGCCGCTTCGATCGGATGCTGCACGCCGGGGAAGTGGCCGTACAGGTTCGCGAAGCTACGGTTTTCCGCATAGATGACGACGATGTGCCGCACGCGCGCCCGCAAGGCGCCGTCGAGCGCTTCATCGGAAGCCGTTCGCGCCGGAGCGTAGGCGTTGGACGAAGCGGTGTTCGTCGCGGTCGTGCAACCGGGTAGCGCCAACCCCATGCCGACGGCGGCCAGACCGCCCAGCACACGGCGCCGCTCAGGGCTGAAAGGTTGGCCGCTGTCGCCGGTTGCGGCTGCTTCGTTCTGCGGGAGATGCGTCGCTTCTTTTTTCATCGGCTCGTCTCCGTTGTGGCTTGCGACTTGGCGCAAGCGCGCATGCGCGCCCGTGGACAGACGGCGCACGCACGTGGGTGGCTGCCGCGCAGGCGCGGCGTCGTGAATACGGGCGACATGGTAACGCGGGGTACGAAGAAAAAAACCTATCTCCGCGGCAACGCCCGACTAGGACCCCATCCCTGCCGGATGCGCGCCGGCGCCGGGCGGCGGGCTCAGGCGATGCGCGCGCGACGCATAAGGTTGTCTTAAGCAACGATTGAGATAATGCGACGCATTCTCATCCACCGCATTCGACTTGATGAAGGAGGGCAAAGCATGACGGTGCGCACCTCGATGACCACCCAGCAGGAACATGAGCGAGACGCATGGCTCAGCAAAGTGCCGCAAGCCACGGCCGTGTTTTGGCTCGTCAAGATTTTGGCGACGACAGTCGGCGAGACGGGAGGCGATGCGCTTTCCATGACGCTGAAGCTCGGCTATGCCGTCGCGACGCTGGTCTTTCTCGTGTTTTTCGTCGTGACGCTCGCACTGCAGGTGCGCGCGCGTAGCTACCATCCCGCCATCTATTGGGCTGTCGTTATCGCCACGACGACTGTCGGCACGACGACATCGGATTTTCTCGATCGGACTGCCGGCCTCGGGTATGTGTTGTCGTCGGCGCTGCTGTTGCTCGCCGTTCTTATCGTATTGGCGACGTGGCGCGCGGTGGCCGGCCGCATCGAATACGACCGTATCGTGCGACCGCGCGACGAAGTGTTCTATTGGGTCACGATTTTGGTGTCGAACACACTGGGCACGGCGCTAGGGGATTTCGCGGCCGACAACGCCGGCTTGGGCTTCGAGCGCGGTGCGCTCGTGTTCGCCGCGCTGTTGTTAGCCGTTGCGCTCGTCTGGCGTATGACGCGACGCGTGCCTGTCGGCGTATTGTTTTGGGCAGCTTACGTGCTGACGCGGCCGCTCGGCGCCACGCTGGGCGATACGTTGACCAAGCCGATCGAGGAAGGCGGCCTCGACCTCAATCGCATTTCCGCGTCGCTGGCGATTCTCGCCGCCATGGCGGCGGTGGTGATCGCTCAGCACGTTGCGACACGCGGCTCGCGACGCACGACGCTATCGCCGTCGCGGCGCTAGCCGGCCTCAGCGTGTCTTGGGGCTGCGACGCACGGACTTCTCGGGCGTCGCAGCCCGCGCCGGCTTGGCCGTTTCCTTCGCGATCGCGGATTTGTCCTTCATCGCGGCGCGCGCGGCCCGGGGCTTAGCCTTTTCCGGCGAAGGCGATGCGGCCTTGTCGCGCTTGGCCGCCGTTGCTCGCGCCTTCGACGTTTTCGTGAGCGGCTCGTATTCCGATCGATCGTCGTCGAACAGGGGCAGCGTGCCGACGACGATCAATTCGGCCGGCCCCGGGCCGTCGTTGACGACTCGGTGCCGCTCTTGAGCATTGAAGTGGAGCGAATCGCCTGCCGCCAGCACGTAGTCTTTCTTGCGCAGCGTGTAGCGCACTTGACCCGACAGCACATAAACGAACTCATCGCCGCCGTGGGCGACCCATTCGGAAGTGTAGCCTTCGAGCATCAAGACTTTGACGGCATTGAGCATGCTGCCGTCGAACGTCGTCGACAGCCGTTCGTAGCGCTGCCGCATCGGGCCCACGCGATACGATTCGCGCCGGCCTTCGTGGGAATCGGGTTGCGCCTGGCGCGGGTGTTCCAGCAACGCGCCGAGCGGCACGCTCAACGCTTTCGCGACATTCACGAGCGATGAAATCGAAATGCCCGTGAGATTGCGCTCGACCTGAGACAAGAAGCCGACCGACAGGCTCGACGCTGTCGCGACCTCGAGCAGCGTCATCTTCGATTCTCGGCGCAGCCGGCGTATGCGCTGGCCGATGTGATTGATATCCGAATCCATGAATCCTCTTGGAGGCGATCGCCGCGGCGATCGACGGCCGATACCTCGCGCCAACGAGATCGATGCGCGCAATAAACCGTCCGGCTGCAGGCAGCGCGCATTGTACCGCGCTCGTTGCCCGTCGTCGCTTCCGCGGCGGCCCGGCAGGCGCGCGAATCGCATCCCCAGCGCCGGTGCGCAGGGCGCTTTCTTGTTCGGTATGGTTTTAGTGGCACTAAAATTTTAGCTTGACGTAAATTTGCCCCGACGGTAGCTTTTGCGGCGAACATGACGCGCAGGCTGCGTGCATCGCCGAAACATCCAAAACGAGCGCATCCGATGATCGACCGACTTCGATACCACTTTTCCGATCTGCCGCCCTACGAGCCTTCGGTGGCGGATACGCATGGGCATTTGAGCGCGTTGCTAGCCCGTAGGCAGCTCGATGCGCTCGTCGTGACGTCGCAGGACGCATTCCTCAGCGAGTACGTTCCGCGGCGCAATAGCCAGCGGTTCGCGTTGTCGGGATTCGACGGATCGGCCGGGTCGGGCATCTTCCTCAGCCAGACCGCCGCCGAGCGTATCGGCATCCCGCGTTTCGTGCTGTTCGTCGACGGGCGGTATCACTTGCAGGCGGAAGCGCAGTGCGACGAGGCGTACGTGAAACTCGAAAAGCTCGAGCTCGGCGTACCGATTTGGTCCGCGCTCGTCGCGTGGTTGTCGGCTCATGCCGGCGCATTGCGTTCGGTCGGATACGATGCGCAGCGCCTGAGCGTCGCGCAGCGAGACGCGCTGTCAGAGGGAACGCGCGAGCACGCGTTGCGCTGGACGGGACTGACGGCGCGCGAGGTCGATCGCGCCGTCGCGTTGCCCGGCTGGCAAGTCGAACGGCCTATATTCGAAGTACCCGAGACGTTGACCGGTACATCGGCTGCAAGCAATATCGGCGCATTGGGCGACCGTTTGCGCGCGCATTTGCGTGCGCAGCCCGAGCGCGTTTGTTGGTTCACCTGCGCGGCCGACGACATCGGCTATTTGCTGAACTGCCGCGGCTACCACATGCCGAACGCGTCTTCGCCGCTCGGATACTTGTTCGTGGTCGGCGATCAAGCCGCGCTGTATCTGCCCGAAGGCTGCGAGCGATGCCCGGTGGAACTCGACGCTTACCCGAAGCTGCAGGTGTTTCGAAACGATCTGGCCGCGCTGGGACGTTTCCTTGCGCTGTTCGCCGTCGATCACGTTTGCTACGGCGCCGATGCGGTGAACTGCGCAATGCTCGACGCACTGCGCAGAGTGTGGCCTGTCGCGCGTCATATGAACTTTAGCCCCGTCGAAGCCATGCGCGTGTCGAAGACGCCGCAACTGCTCGACCACTTTCGCGATGCGTTCGCGCGCAGCAGCGCGGCGATCGCGCAGACGATGAGATGGGCCAAGTACGGCGAGCCCGGGCGCAAGCATTCGGAATACGATCTCGCCCGCAAAATCAACGATGCCTATGCGGCGCAAGGCGCGGTGGGTTTGACGTTCACGACGATCGCGGCGCATGGCGCCCATAGCGCGCTCGCGCATTACGCCAAGGCGAGCCCGGACGTCGAGCTCGAGGACGGCGAGCTCGTGCTTCTCGATAGCGGCGCCTACTACGAAGGCGGCGTTGCGACCGATTGCACGCGTGTCGTCCTGCGCACGAGCGCATCCGCGGCCGCGGCTCAACCGTGGCAGCGCGAGATTTACACGATTGCGCTCAAGGCCTGCATCAAAGGCCTCGTCACACGGTTTCCCGCCGATTTCACGGGGCAGCAAGTCGACGACGCGGTGAGAAGCGTTTGCCGCTCGCGCGGCTACGACTTCAACCACGGCACCGGCCACGGCATCGGCATTCACGTGCATGAAGGCGGTGTGCGCTTTGCACCGGGGTCGGGCTACGGCCTCGTTCCCAACGCCGTCATCTCGGTCGAGCCGGGCATCTACGTGGGCGGCAAAGGCGGCGTGCGCATCGAGAACGTCGTCATCGTCCATCCGAGCGGGAACGAGCGAGGGAAGGTCGAATTCGAAAACATCGTCACGGTGGGGTACGACTGGGACCTCATCGACATCGATCTGCTCGACGAGGCCGAGCGGACGTACCTGCGCGATTACGAGCGGCGGTGCGCGGAACTCGGCAACAGCGTGACGCCTTGCCCGCTGCTGTAGCTTCGGCTTGGGCTCCCGCTCTTGCGATGAGAGCGGGCCGGCGAGCCGCCGTCGATCGGCGTAGAATGCGCGTCGTCGCATTCGCGGATCCAGCGATCGCGGTCGATCGTCCAACCGATACGGACCGATCGTCGCCGACATCGCCGGCATCGCTGCAGGAGTTGCTTCGCATCATGACCGAGTCGTCCGCTTCGATTCGATTGCCCGATCCGTCTCCGGCCGGGGCCGGGGCGGTGCACGCCGTCGATTCGCTCGACGCGCTGACCGAATTCGTCGAGCGGCACGAGAGACTGTTCGTGCTGACCGGCGCCGGCGTCAGCGTGGCGTCGGGCATCCCGGGTTACCGCGATCTCAAGGGCGAGTGGATGCGCGCGCAACCGATTCAATGGCAGGCCTTTCGCGATTCCGAGCACGCAAGGCGCCGCTATTGGGCACGCAGCATGGTCGGCTGGCCGATGGTTGCCGCGGCCCTGCCCAACGCCGCGCACCATGCGCTCGCGCAACTGGGCGCGGCAGGCCGCGTCGAGCGCTTGGTGACGCAAAACGTCGATGGGCTGCATCAGCGAGCCGGCAGTGCCGACGTCGTCGAACTGCATGGCGGCATCGCAGACGTGGTATGCCTCGATTGCGGTGTTCGCCATGCACGCGAAGCAATACAAATGCAATTGCTGAGCGATAATCCCGGCCTCGCCGATATGACGGCGGACGCATCCGCCGACGGCGACGCGCATCTCGAGTGCGATGCGCTCGACTCGTTTCGCGTGCCGACGTGCCCGTCGTGCGGCGGCATGCTCAAGCCGGACGTCGTATTCTTCGGCGAAAACGTGCCGCGCGAGCGCGTCGCCGCGGCGTCGCACGCGCTGCAAAAAGCGGACGCGATGCTCGTCGTGGGCTCGTCCTTGATGGTTTTTTCGGGCTATCGGTTTTGCCTGTGGGCGGCGAGCGCTGGCACGCCGATTGCCGCGGTCAATATCGGGCTCACGCGTGCCGACGCACTGCTTTCGCTGAAGGTGCAGGCGCCATGCGCAGATGCGTTGGCGGCTTTGGCGGCTCGCATCCCCGCTTCCGGTTCTTATCCATGACGGCCGCCCACGAGGCCGTCCGTCATGACGCATGCGGCGGGCTGTCCCGCCGCGTCGGTATTTTGGAGAATTTCAATCTATGAGCAAACCCGCTATCGGCGTCGTCGGTCTTGCCGTGATGGGCCGCAACCTAGCCCTCAATATCGAAAGCCGCGGCTACACCGTCGCCGTGTATAACCGCAGCCGCGAAAAGACAGACGAACTCGTCGCGCAATTCCCCGATCGCAAGCTCGTGCCGGCGCACTCGCTCGAGCAATTCGTCGATTCGCTGGAAAAACCCCGCCGTATCTTGCTGATGGTGAAGGCCGGCGCCGCGACGGACGCGACGATCGCGGCGCTCAAGCCGCTGCTCGATCGGGGCGACGTCCTCATCGACGGCGGCAACACGCACTTCACCGATACGATTCGCCGCAATCAAGAGCTTGCGCAGGCGGGCTTGCATTTTATCGGCACGGGCGTGTCGGGCGGCGAGGAGGGCGCGCTCAAGGGGCCGGCGATCATGCCGGGCGGCCCGCGCGACGCTTACGATCTCGTTGCGCCGATCCTCACGCAGATCGCCGCGAAAGCGCCGGACGGCGAGCCGTGCGTGGCCTACATCGGCCCGGACGGCGCAGGCCACTTCGTCAAGATGGTGCATAACGGCATCGAATACGGCGACATGCAACTGATTGCCGAAAGCTACGCGGTGCTCAAACAAGTCGCGGGGCTGACGAACGCTGAGCTCGCCAAGGTTTACGCGCAATGGAACGAGGGCGAGCTCGACAGCTACCTCATCGACATCACGGCGAAGATCTTCGTCAAGCGCGACGAAGAAACGGGCCAGGATCTCGTCGACGTCATTCTCGATCGGGCGGCGCAAAAGGGGACGGGCAAGTGGACGAGTCAGAATGCGCTCGATCTCGGCGTGCCGCTGCCGCTCATCACCGAGTCGGTGTTCGCGCGCGTGCTGTCGTCGCTCAAGTCTCAACGCGTCGCCGCGAGCAAGCTGCTGACGGGGCCCGAGCGCGAGCCGCTTTCCGGCGATCGCGCGGCCTTCGTCGAGGCGGTGCGCCGCGCACTGTACCTCAGCAAGGTCATTTCGTACGCCCAGGGCTTTGCGCAGTTGCGCGCGGCGTCCGAGGAATACGATTGGAAGCTCGACTTCGGCGGCATTGCCAAGATCTTTCGCGCCGGTTGCATCATCCGCGCTCGCTTCTTGCAAAAGATCACCGACGCCTACACGAACGACCCCGCCCTGGCGAATCTGCTGCTGGACCCGTACTTCCGCGAGATCTCGCAAAACTATCAAGCCGCGCTGCGCGACATCGTCGTGGCGGCCGTGACAGCGGGCGTCCCGGTGCCGGCCTTTGCCTCGGCCATCGCCTATTTCGACGCCTACCGGTCCGAGCGCTTGCCGGCGAACCTCGTGCAAGCGCAGCGCGATTTCTTCGGAGCACACACGTTCGAGCGCATCGATCGCGACGGGAGTTTCCACGCCAATTGGGCGTGAGGGTGTGAGAGAGTGCGGGGCGCTTGCGCGACGTAGGACGGCCGCAACCGCACCGCGTCCGCGAGCGGATTATGACCGTTTTCGCGTTGAAAACTTTCGTAACAAACGGAGATTGTTGCTTTTTCCGAAATTCAATTTCGTCGAATTAGTGGTTTTCCCTAGGTGGGCCGATGACTAGACTGTGATTAATCGCCGCAGCACACCGCAGGTGGCGAATCATAAATCTTGGAGGTTCATCATGAAATCACGCGTGTATGCAATGGTTGCCGCTTCCGTTTTGTCGATTCCGCTCGCTGCGTTCGCTCAGACGTCCGACAACGGGGCTGTCACGCGCGCTCAGGTGCGCCAGGATCTGATCCAAGTCGAGCAGGCGGGATACAACCCCGCCAACGCGAACGACCCGTACTATCCGAACGACATTCAGGCCGCCGAGGCCCGTGTTCATCAACAAGAAGCCACGGCGGCGGCCGGCCAGACGAGCGGCTACGGCGGCGTGGCTGCCGGCTCGGCTGAAGCGGGCGCGCCGATGCAAATGCGCCCGGCCAACAGCTCTCAATCGCTGTTCTCCGGCCATTAAGCCATCACCAAGCCGCCGCTGAGCCGTATTAGCGGAACGCGGTCGCCCGTCCTCTGTCAGATAGTGGCGATCGGTTGGCTGACCGGACCGGCTCGCGATTCCCGAAAGGGACGCGAGCCGGTTTCGTTTTGCCTTTCCGCACCTGAATGTGCGATGCTCGCCGGATACGATTCGTGATCGACGAATGGCATACGAATCCGTACGAAAGCGGCCGACCTTTGCGTCGTCCGGGCGATCCTGCCGCGAACCGCTTGGCGGGCCGTGCGCCGGGTCTCTATTCGCAATGCAGCATCTCATCGATCGAGGGCCGAGAGTGAAGGCGAGTATTCATCGACAAGAACGAAAACGACATCGACAGCGCCCGTACGCGTGGGCGCGCGCCGCGCTGGCGGCGGCCGCCGCGGCGGCGCTTGCAGGTTGCGCGACCGGCGATTGGTTCGGCCAATCGCCCTTCCCGTCGCAGTCGCCACCGCCCCAGCGCACGGGTGTGCCTGCCGGTTATTACCGTGTCAACCCGGGCGATACGCTGCCGGGCATTGCCAACGCATTCGGGCAACGCGTGGACGATCTCGCGGCTTGGAACAATCTGCCGCGCACGGCCATGCTCACGCCGGGGCAAGTGGTGCGTGTCGCTCCGCTGCCGGGCACGAACGCGACGGCGAGCGACGCACTCGTCGTGCGCCCGGCCTGGCCCGCTTACGGGCAAGTGGTGCGGGTGACCGATGCGGGCAACGTGAAAGGCATCGTCATCACCGGCAAACCGGACGAAGCCGTCAAAGCCTCGGCCGACGGCAATGTGATCTACGTCGGTGCGGGTGTGGATCAATACAAGTCGCTCGTCGTCGTCAAGCACGGCGGCGATGTCGTCTCGGGCTACGCCGTCAACGGCGACGTACTCGTCAAAGAGGGCGATGTCGTCAAGAAGGGGCAGCCGCTTGCCGCGATGGGCGTCGATACGTCGGGGCGCGGCACGATGGAATTCGAAATCCGCAAGGCCGGCAAGCCCGTCGATCCGCTCGCATATTTGCCGCACTGAGGCGCGTTCGCGCGCAGGCCGCGGCGCGCGCCCGGTGCTCGAGCCGGGCGCTCGTTGTGCGCCCAACTTCGCTCACGCCGCTCCTCTCACGCCGCTTCTCTCACGCGACCGACGCGAGCAAGATCGCAAGCCGTTTCACGTTGGCCCTGAACGATTCGAGCGTGTCGCGCTCGGCGGAGGTACTCGGCTGCGGCTGCGATGCGAGCTCGGCATGAGCTTTCAATTCGTCGGCGATCGCGCCGCGCGTCTCGGGCGGCAGGCAGCGGATCACGGAGAGCGTCAAGAGCTCCTGCGCGTGCAGCATGCCGATGACCGAATGAACGTTCGCTTGCGTAGTCATATCGGGACCTCCGAAGGACGCCGACGGTCTTTCCATACTAGGCGGCGATGGCGAGTGCGCCAATGTTTTGCGCGGGCACCCGGCGCCGCGCATCGGTGCGGAACGCGACGTGCTTGCACGCGACATAACGATATCCCTGCATCGCATCCGCTCGAAAAGAGCGTAACCTGCATATTCCCGCGGTAGGCGCCCAGCGCCGCTCGACAGCAAAGCGCATGCCGCTCGTCGCACGAGGAGGAGCTCGATGACAGCCGTCGATCTGGATTTCGACCAGCTCAACAGTACCGTCGATGCGCTACGGCGCTCTATCTCCAACCGGTTGATGTACGGCGTGGGCAAGGACGCCGTCGCTGCCAGACCGCAAGATTGGCTCAACGCCGCGGCGCTCGCCGTGCGCGACCGGCTCGTCGCCCGCTGGATGAAAACGACGCGGCAGCAGTACGAGCAAGACGTGAAGCGCGTCTACTATCTTTCGATGGAATTCTTGATCGGCCGCACGTTCACGAACGCGCTGCTCGCGCTAGGCATCTACGACCAGATGAAGGAAGCGCTGGCGAGCCTTGGCGTGGACATGACCGCCATTACCGACCTCGAGCCCGACGCCGCGCTCGGCAATGGCGGCCTCGGCCGGCTGGCCGCCTGCTTCTTGGATTCGATGGCCACGCTTGCCATCCCCGGTTTCGGCTACGGCATTCGATACGAATACGGCATGTTCCGGCAGCAGATCGTCGACGGTGAGCAAGTCGAGACGCCCGACTATTGGCTACGCGCGGGCAACCCGTGGGAGTTTCCGCGGCCTGAAGTGCAGTACGTGGTCCACTTCGGAGGACGTACGATCGCGCGAGACGGGCACACCGACTGGGTCGACACCGAGCATGTGAACGCTATGGCGTTCGATACGGTCATCCCCGGCTTCGGCACGAGTGCGACCAACACGTTGCGCCTGTGGTCCGCCCGGGCCACCGAGGAACTCGATCTTTCCGCATTCAATCAGGGCGACTACCGCCGCGCCGTCGAGGCGAAGGAGCATTCCGAGAACGTATCTCGCCTGTTGTATCCCGACGATTCCACGCCGGCGGGCCGCGAGTTGCGATTGCGCCAAGAGTACTTCTTCATATCGGCAACGATGCAGGACTTGATTCGCCGTTACCAGCGCACGCACAGCACGTTCGGCCGTTTCGCGGAGAAGGTCGCGATTCACCTGAACGACACGCATCCGGTGCTGGCGATCCCGGAGCTGATGCGGCTGCTCGTCGACGTTCATCATGTGCCGTGGGACCGTGCATGGAAGATGGTGCATCAAGTGTTTTCCTACACGAATCACACGTTGATGCCCGAGGCGCTCGAAACATGGGACGTCGATATGCTCGCACGCCTCTTGCCGCGGCATTTGGAAATCATCTTCGAAATCAACGCGGACTTCCTGAAGGAGGCGAGCGAGCATTTCGGGCACGACATCGAAGTGATTCGCCGGGTATCGCTCGTCGACGAGTATGCGCAGCGGCGCGTGCGGATGGCGCATCTTGCGATCGTCGCGAGCCAGAAGGTCAACGGCGTGTCGCAACTTCATTCGCAATTGATGGAGCGCGAGTTCTTCAGCGAGTTCGCGCGGTTTTTCCCCGAGCGATTCACGAACGTCACGAACGGCATCACGCCGCGGCGCTGGCTTTCGCAAGCGAATCAGCCGTTGTCGGCGCACATCGACAAGCATATCGGCACGCGTTGGCGCACCGATTTGTTCGAGCTCGGCAAGCTACGTGCGCTCAAGGATGATCCGGCGTTCACGTCGGAGTTTCGCGCGGCCAAGCGCCGCAACAAAATCCGCCTTGCGCAACGTTTGCTGCACGATACGGGCTGCACGATCCATCCGGACGCGCTGTTCGATCTGCAGGTCAAGCGCATTCACGAATATAAGCGGCAACTGCTGAACGTGCTGCACGTGATCGTTCGCTACAACCGCATCCGCGCGCGGCCCAACGAAGACTGGGTGCCACGCGTCGTCATTTTCGCGGGCAAGGCCGCGTCGGCCTACAAGATGGCGAAGACGATCATTCGGCTGATCGGCGACGTCAGTCAGAAGGTCAACCACGACCCGCTCGTCGGCGACCGATTGAAGGTGGTGTTCGTGCCGAACTATGGCGTAAGCGTGGCGGAGCTCATGATTCCCGCAGCCGATTTGTCGGAGCAGATTTCGATGGCCGGCACCGAGGCGTCGGGCACGGGCAATATGAAGCTCGCATTGAACGGCGCGCTGACGATCGGCACGATGGACGGCGCCAACATCGAAATATGCGACGCCGTGGGGCGAGAGAACATGTTCATTTTCGGCCTTACGGCCGACGGTGTAAGCGACTTGCGCGCATCGGGCTATCGGCCGCGCGAACTCTACGAGCATGACCCCGAGTTGCGGCTGGCGCTCGATCAGATTCGCACGGGCTATTTCTCCGACGGCGACCCGCACCGCTTCTCGGACATCTTCCACACGCTCGTGGATTGGGGCGACCACTACATGGTATTGGCCGATTTCGCCGCGTTTGCGGCCGCGCAGGATGCCGTCGATGCGCGCTTTCGCGATCCGCGTGCGTGGACCGCGAGCGCGATCGAGAACGTCGCGGGCATGGGGCGGTTCTCGTCCGATCGAACGATCGCGGAATACGCGCAGAACATTTGGCACGTCAAACCGCTGAATGTGGAATGACGAGGCACGGCTCGGCGTAGTGGTGCGACGGGGCGGTTCGGTAGCGCGCGCGGCGCCGGGTGCGCGCGGCTACTCTGTGGCGCTCGGCCCACTTGGCTTTCGCCGTTATTGCGCGGCTGCGTGCTCGAGTGCCGCGAGGGCACGTCGCAGCGCTTGTTCGACGCGGTTGACGAAGTCCAAGTCGGTGCTCGAGATCGCTTCTCGATCGCCGGTTTGCGTCGAGACCATGAGGCGGTGGGTGATGTCCTGGGTGGTCCATGCGAGAAAGCCGACGACGATCAGCATGACACCGATCGTCATGGCCGCCCCCGAAGTCCATATGCCGCCCGCGATTGCGGCGGCGAGCCCCGTCAGCGACAGCGAAAGCGGCAGAATTTTGTTCTTTTGAATCGTCTCGACGCGCGCCCCGCGAATCTCGCGCAAAGAGAAAATTTGGCCGCCCGCGCTCAGCCCATTGCGCGTGATCGCAACGCCACGCTCGTTAAAAGTGTTATCCATCGAGAAACGTCGGATTGGAAATAGACTCGCAGCCTAGCAGAGAACAGGCCGACGCGTCATGGGGCGCCCTGGTGTCGCAATATTCGAGATGAGATAGACGGATGAGACAGCCGGGGTCAGCAGACTTCGCTTACGTAGAGCCGTCCTGGGACGTGAGTTGCAACAAGGCGCGCGATGTCCGTATCGGTGTACTCGGCGGGAACGACGAAGCGGTGCGAAGGGGCATCCTTGTGCATCGTCCATTCGACCAGGCGGTAGGTGCGCCCCCATGGGCGTTGCACGGGCGTCGATACGCGGCAGCTTTGAACCGGCAGCGCGTGTTCGCGCTTGAGCATCGAGCGCAGATGCTTGAATACCGTATCTTCGATCATCGCCGTTTCCGTTTCCGGCGCCGCACGGGCTTGCGGCCGCCACGTGAAGGAGAATAAAAAGACGCCGCCGATGCTCCGGCGGCTCAACAGGGGTGGTATGGGTGCATAGTCGCAGATCAGAATTAAGCCAAACTTAAAGCGACGTAAGTATTTGCCGTATTTGCCGCGCAACGGCGCGGCCGCATGATGAAACAGGGTGACAGGATGAGGGCGAGCACGACGCACGACGAGCACGACGAGCACGACGAGCACGACGAGCACGACGAGCGCGAGAGCACGAGAGCACGAGAGCACGAGGCGCACGAGGCGCACGAGGCGCACGACGAACCGGCGCGAGAGTTTCGCCTTGTGTTGGCTAGATCACCAAAGCGGCGCTGTAGAGCCCTTATCCTTGAAGGCTCCCATCGAGGTTTCGAGTAAGGAGAAGGATCATGCGCATGCTTCTCAACGTACGAATTCCCCATGAGCCGTTCAATGCTTTCGTGCGTGACGGCACCATTGGCGAGGTGATGGACCGAATACTTGAAGAGACGAGACCGGAAGCGGCGTATTTCACCGAGCAAAACGGAACGCGGGGAGCCGTCATCATCGTCGACCTTGAAGACCCTTCCCAGATTCCCGCGTTCGCCGAGCCTTGGTTTCTCATGTTCAACGCCGACTGCGAATTTCGCGTCGTGATGGTGCCCGAAGACTTGAAGAAGGCCGGGCTGGCAAGTCTAGGATCGAAATGGAAATAGCGTAAGCCCGCACTGCGGCCGGCGCATGCCGGCCGGGGGCGGTCCCGCGAGTCCCAGGAGGTCCCAGGCGATTCGAGGAGGTCCCAGACGATTCCAGGAGGTCCTAGGCGATTCGAGGAGGTCCCAGACGATTCCGGGAGGTCCCAGACGGTCCCGGGAGGTCCCAGACGGTCCCTGGAGGTCAGATTGCTGCCCAGCTAAGAGGCGGCTTCGCTCGTCTACCTAAGTCGCTCCGAGGCCGTCACGCCGAAAGCAGGCTACCGCTGCGCATCGGCGTCGCGCCGGCGATTCGCGCCACTTCCATGCCGGCCGTCGCGAAGCGCGTGCGATGCCGAGCGTAGAGCACGCCCGCCGTGCCGGCTTTGATCGTCTCGACACGGTCGGCCAGCGGATCGACGATGTCGGCGATCTCTTGGCCCTTTTCGATCCAAATACCGGCTGGCGTCCGGAATACGAGCACACCGGAAATCGGTGCGATGAGCGGCTCGGTGCCCGCCAGCGGCGTGGCGGGGAAGGCGAGCGGCGGAAGGTGCGCCGGCGTGCCGTCGATGATGCCTCGCTGCGTCAGGTATTCGACGATCGCCTGCGAGTCGTGTTCGGCGTGCGCATACGAAACGTCGGCTTGACCGCGCAATTCCACCGTCACCGAAATCGAGCCGTTCGGAATCGGAAAGCGATCGCCGAAACGCGCGCGCAGCTCCGACCAGCAGAAGCTATGAATTTCGTCGAACGGATTGCCGATCGAGTTCAGCGCGAGCAGCGACGCCTTCGCATCGAGATAGCGCGCAAGCGGTTCGACGTCGTGCCAGAGCTCCGGATTCGTATACAGATGCATGGCGCCTTCGAAGTCGCAATGCAGATCGAGCACGATATCGGCGTCGTAGGAAAGGCGCTGTAACGCCAGGCGTTGCGATTCGAGTTCCGTATGCGGTACCTGCGCCGCGAGCGCTTCGCGCATCGCGTCGCGCACCGCGCGCAGGTTGGCCTCTGCGTCGCCGGTCAGACGGCCTTCGATGCGCGGCATGACGAGCGCGGCGAGATCGTGGAAATTGCGGTTGAAATTGGTCGCCGTGTTCGCTTCGAAGCGGCCGATCATCTGTCCTAGCACATGCTGATTGAGCCCGATCGGATTCGGCACCGGCACGACGACGATTTCGGCGCGCAGCTTGCCGGCGGCTTCGAGTGCGGCCAGCTTGCGGCGCAACTCCCAGGCGACGAGCATGCCCGGCAACTCGTCGGCATGCAGGGACGATTGAACGTAGACCTTTTTGCTGCCCGTCGGGCCGTAGTGAAAGCTCGTCAACGTCCGCTCGGTGCCGAGCGACGGAGAAATCAGAGGATGGAGCTTTTTTTGCATAGCGATTCGCGGCGCCATCCATGCACGCCGCGCACGAGTGAACGGTGTTCGATTGTACGTCGCCGGGCGGCTCGACATCCAAAACGCAGGATGCGGCGCGCAAATAAAAAGGCCCCGCCCTAAGGCGGAGCCTCTTGTCTGACGGACGGGTAGGACTACCCGTCGACGATCAGCTCTTCGGTGCGACGTCGAAGTCGAAATACTTCTTCTCGAGCTTCTTGTACGTACCGTCCTTCATCATGCCGTCGATGGCGCCGTCGACCTTAGCCTTCAAGTCGGTATCTTCCTTGCGCAGACCCATGGCGGCCGCGCCGCTCGGGATCTCGTCGCCCACGAGCTGGAAGCCGTTGCCGCGCGGCTGCTTCAGGAAGCCCAGATCGGCCTGCACCTTGTCTTGCAACGCTGCGTCGAGACGGCCGGACAGCAAGTCTTGGTAGACCTGGTCTTGGTTCTGATACGGGACGACCTTCACGCCGGCCTTTTCCCAGTGTTCCTTGGCATACGTTTCTTGGATCGTGCCTTGCTCGACGCCGACCGATTTGCCCTTGAGCGAATCGGCGGTCGGCAGCAGGCCCGAGCCCTTCTTCGCGACGAGCGCCGTCGGCGTCTGGAACAGAGGCTTCGAGAAAGCGATTTGCTCTTCGCGCGCCGGCGTAATCGTCATCGACGACAATACCGCGTCGAACTTCTTCGCCTTCAGCCCCGGAATCATGCCGTCGAAGTCGTTTTCGACCCATTTGCATTTCGCATGCAGACGCTTGCAGATTTCGTTGCCGAGGTCGATGTCGAAGCCGACGAGCTTGCCGTCCGCGGCTTTCGATTCGAAGGGGGCGTAGCTCGCGTCGACACCGATGCGGATTTGCTTCCAGTCTTTCGCTTGCGCGACGCCGGCCGACAGGGCGAGCGTTGCGACGGTCACGGCGGCTAACAATTTTTTCACGTTGACTCCTCGAGTGGTTCGATCAACCCCGATGCCGCTCGTTGCGCACCGAGGCGCCGCCCTGCTTGACGGGCGGCCGGCGGTTTCCCAGGCTGCCGTGGACCGGCAGCGCGGCGCAAAGCATACCAAGACAAAATAAGGCGCTGCTAGTAAAACACCGGTTGGAGCGCGAATGCAACATGCTCAATGCTTGCGCATTGCGCGCCGAATCGTAAGCGCGGCATTGCGTCGCCGGCTTTCGAACCGTTCTTCTAAATCGCGCCGGCTTTTGCCTTTAGCCGAAATACACTCGAAAAATCAAAGCGTTAAATGTTAATGCGACTTAAATGCCCATGCAAAGGTACTTGACGACGACGTATTCGTCGATACCGTAATGCGACCCTTCGCGCCCGAGCCCCGATTGCTTGACGCCGCCGAACGGCGCGACTTCGTTCGAGATCAGACCGGTGTTGATGCCGACCATTCCGTACTCGAGCGCTTCGGCCACGCGCCACACGCGGCCGATATCGCGGCTGTAGAAGTAGGCGGCGAGACCGAATTCGGTATCGTTGGCCAGGCGCACGACTTCCTCGTCCGTCGAGAACTTGAACAGCGGAGCAACGGGGCCGAACGTTTCTTCCTTGGCGATCTTCATGGCGGACGTGACGCCCGTCAGCACCGTCGGCTCGAAAAAGTTGTGACCGAGCGCATGGCGCTTGCCGCCCGTCGCGATCCGCGCACCTTTCGACACGGCGTCGTCGATGTGCGTTTCGACTTTCAACAGGGCCGCTTCGTTGATGAGCGGGCCTTGCGTCACGCCCGGCTCGGTGCCCCGGCCTACCTTCAACTGCTGTTCGACGGCCTGTTGCAGCTTGTCGGCGAATGCGTCGTAGACTTTTTCGTGCACGTAGAAGCGATTCGCGCAGACACAAGTCTGCCCGCTGTTGCGGTACTTCGACGCAATGGCGCCCGTGACGGCCGCATCGAGATCGGCGTCGTCGAAAACGATGAACGGCGCGTTGCCGCCCAATTCCAGCGACAACTTCTTCACCGTCGATGCACATTGCTGCATCAGCAGGCGGCCGACGGCCGTCGAGCCTGTGAACGAGAGCTTGCGCACGAGCGCATTGCTCGTCATTTCGCCGCCGATCGCCTTCGGATCGCCCGTCACGACGCTGAGCACGCCGGCCGGCACGCCCGCGCGCTCGGCCAGCACGGCCAGCGCCAACGCCGACAGCGGCGTGGCTTCGGCGGGCTTGACGACGATCGGGCACCCGGCGGCCAGCGCCGGGCCGACTTTGCGCGTGATCATGGCAGCCGGGAAATTCCACGGCGTGATCGCGGCGCAGACGCCGACCGGCTCTTTCACGACGACGAGCCGCTTGTCGCCGGTCGGGCTTGGGATCGTGTCGCCGTAGACGCGCTTCGCTTCCTCTCCGAACCACTCGAGGAACGATGCGGCGTAGACGATCTCGCCCTTGGCCTCCGCGAGCGGCTTGCCTTGCTCGGCCGTCATGATGGCGGCGAGGTCGTCGGCGTTCGCGAGCATCAGGTCGTACCATTTGCGCAGCACGGCTGCGCGCGTCTTGGCCGGCTGGGCGCGCCAAGACGCCCACGCTGCGTTCGCCGCCTCGATCGCGCGGCGCGTTTCGGCCGCACCCATCTCGGGCACCGTGGCGAGCACGCGGCCCGTGGCGGGATTGCGGACTTCGAATGAGGCGCCGTTGTCGGCGCCTTGCCAGCTTCCTGCGACGAATGCATTCGTCTTCAGTAGCGACGAGTCTTTCAGTTCGATCGGTTCCAGGTTCTGCATGTCAACTCCAACGGCGTAAAACGGAAGAAGCGGAAGAAGCGGAAGAAGCGGAAAATCGGAATGCGCAAGAAAACCAGCTTACGCCATTGCGCCGACACTTTCCTTCAACGCTTCTTCCAGCAGGCCCAACGCTTCTTCGAACACGGACGTTTCGATGGTGAGAGGAAACAGGAACCGGATGACGTTGCCGTAGGTACCGCAGGCGAGCAGCAGCAAGCCGCGCTCGAGCGCGCGCGCCTGCACGCGCTTGACGAAGGCGGCGTCGGGCGTGCGCGTGTCGGGCTGAATGAATTCGGCCGCGACCATGCCGCCGGGGCCGCGCACATCGGCCAGTTGCGGGACGTCGGCGCGCAAGGCTTCGAGCCGCGCCTTGAGTTTGTCGCCGAGTTCGGTGGCGCGCTCGCACAGACGTTCTTCGTCGATGACGTCAAGTACTGCGTGAGCCGAGGCCAGGGCGAGCGGGTTGCCCGCGTACGTCCCGCCCAGACCGCCGGGGGCGGCAGCATCCATTAGATCGGCGCGGCCGACGACGCCGGAAAGCGGCATGCCGCCCGCCAGGCTTTTCGCCATCGTCGTCAGATCGGCCGCGACGTCATAGTGCTCCATGGCAAAGAGCTTGCCGGTGCGGGCGAAGCCCGTCTGCACTTCATCGGCGATCAGGACGATGCCATGCTCGTCGCAAAGACGGCGCAGGCCGCGCACGAACTCCGGCGGTGCGACGTAGAAGCCGCCTTCGCCCTGCACAGGCTCGAAAATGACCGCAGCGACGCGGCTCGCTTCGATATCGGCTTTCAGCAGCGTTTCGATCGCGCGCAGCGAATCGGCCGTCGACACCCCGTGGACCGGGTTCGGATACGGCGCATGATAGACGTCCGACGGGAACGGGCCGAAGCCGATCTTGTACGGGGCCACTTTTCCGGTGAGCGCCATGCCCATCAGCGTGCGGCCGTGGAAACCGCCGGCAAAGGCGATGATGCCGGGCCGGCCTGTCGCGGCGCGGGCGATTTTGACGGCGTTTTCCACCGCTTCGGCACCGGTCGAGAAGAAAGCGGTCTTCTTCGGGAATGCGCCCGGTGCGCGGGCGTTGATCTTTTCGGCCAGCTCCACGTAGGATGCGTACGGGACGATTTGATAGGCTGTGTGCGTAAAGCGATCGAGTTGCTCGCGAATGGCGGCGACGACGCGCGGATGACGGTGCCCGGTGTTGAGCACGGCGATGCCAGCCGCGAAATCGATGAAGCGGCGGCCCTCGACGTCCCACAGCTCGGCGTTTTCGGCGCGCGCCGCGTAAAAGTCGCACATGACACCGACGCCACGGGGTGTCGCCGCGTTCTTACGGGCTTGCAGATCGGAATTCTTCACAGTGCTCTCCTCGTCTTGCCTGATCGGTGGTGAGCTGGGCCGGCAGGTGCGCCGTCCAGCCCGGTAGGGCGACTATAGCTAGCTTTGGCTCTTAGCCTCAGAGCCATTTTCGCTAAAACGAGGGAGCCACTATCAGTGGCGAATGCCGGGCGAAGCCGGTCGGATGGCCGAGAGCTGCCCGACCGCTCACCCGCCCGCCCGAGCGTCCGACCGACGACCGACCGACGACCGGCCGACGACCGACCGACGACCGACCGACGACCGACCGACGACCGACGACCGACGACCGACCGACCGACGACCGACCGACCGACGACCGACGACCGACGACCGACGACCGACGACCGACGACCGACGACCGACCGACGGCCGACCGACCGACGACCGACGACCGACCGACGACCGACGACCGACCGACCGACCGACCGACCGCCCGACCGACCGACCGACCGACCGACGACCGACCGACGACCGACCAGCGACCGACCAGCGGCCGTACCGCTGGTGAGCGGCATCAAAGGCGAATCAGCACGGCGCCGGCGGTCACGAGCGCGCACGCGGCGATGCGGCGTGCCGTGAGCCGCTCGTGCAGGCAAAGCCAGCCGATCAGCACGGCGAAAATAGAACTCAGCTCGCGCAGCGCCGACACCATGGCGATCGGCAAATACCGGAAGGCGAAAACGATCAGCGTGTAGGCCGTGAGGGCCAATGCGCCGGCGAGCATGCCCTTCGCAGCGTCGGAGCGCGAAGCGAGCATCGCGCGCAGGCCGCCGCGCAAGCGTGCGATCAGGACGAGTTGCGGCACGTTCCAGACGAGATAGACCCACACGATGTATGAGAGGGCGTTGCCGGCCGTGCGCACGCCCAGGCCGTCGACGACCGAATAGGTCGCGATCAGGAGCCCCGTCAGCAGCGCGTAGGGCACGCTCTCGCCCGAGAACCGCAAGTTGCGCTTCAACGCAAGTGAGACGATGCCCAGCGAGACGCAAGCGATGCCCGCCACAGCGGTCGGGTGCAGCAGTTCCCCGGCGAACAACGCCGCCAGCAAGCAAACGACGAGCGGCGAGAGGCCACGTGCGATCGGATAGATCTGGCCGAACTCGCCCGTGCGGTAGGCCCGAATCAACGCGAGGCAGTAGGCGCATTCGAGCGCCGAAGAAAGCCCGATGTAAGGCCAGCTCGCGCGGGCCGGCGGCGGCAGCAGCAGCACGCCTAGGATGCCGGCCGCGAGATAGGGAATCGACATGGCGCCCAGCAGCGAGACGCGGTCGCCGCTCAAATGAAGGAACGCATTCCAACTGGCGTGCATGAGCGCAGAGACGAGCACGAGAGCGATGACGGCGGCTTGCATCGAAACGAAGTTCCGGCGAAAGGACGAAAGGACCAACGGACCAAGCGGCGGTCGGCGCGAAGCGCGCAGGCCGGCGGCGGCCGGCTAACCGCGATCGGCGGCGATCATCAGCGCGATCTTCACGGCGATCTTCACGGCGATGGCGGTCGAGCGCGCGATTATGGCAGACGTAGATGACACCGCATGGCGAGTTGTGCAACACGCAGCCGTGATGAACCTGACGCACGGGAAAACGTGCGATAACGCTCCGGCATCCGCCGAAAGACGCCTATATTTGAAGCAGCCGTTCGCGGCGCACGCCGCATTTCCTTTCGACCGCCCCTCGGGTTGCCAGCGATGACCGCCGTCCTTTCCTCGTTGCCCGAGACGACTTTCGCCGAATACGAGGATCTCAAGGCGATCTTCGACGCCGGCAGCCGGCGCTTGACCATTCGTGCCGTCGGGGAAGTCAGCGCGGGCGGCAACCGCTTTCCCATTCATGTCGCCACCCTCGGTTCGCTCGACCCGCAAGCGCCCGCCATCGGCTTTTTCGCGGGCATTCATGGGCTCGAGCGCATCGGCACGCGATTGTTGCTCGACTATATGCGCGCGCTGATCGGGCGGCTCGAATGGGACGCGCTGCTGCACGCACAGCTCAGCACGATTCGCCTCGTCTTCATGCCGATCGTCAACCCGGGCGGCATGTGGGCCATGACGCGCTCGAACCCCAACGGCGTCGATCTCATGCGCAATGCGCCGCAGAACGCCGACGGACGCGTGCCGTTTCTGGCCGGCGGGCAGCGCATCGGGCCTTGGCTGCCTTGGTACCGCGGGGCGAGCGGCGCGCCGATGGAGCCGGAGGCCGTGCTGCTGCTGCGCGTCGTCGAGGAAGAGCTGACTTCGCGCCCCTTGAGCTTCGCGCTCGATTGCCATTCCGGCTACGGCTTCCACGACAGTATTTGGTTTCCTTACGCGAAGTCGACGAAACACATTGCGCACTTGCCCGAGATGTTCGTGCTCAAGGCGATGTTCGAGCAGGCGCATCCTCATCACGGGTATCGGTTCGAGCCGCAGAGCATGCAATATCTCGCGCACGGCGACCTGTGGGATTGCGCCTACGACAAAAGCCGCGCACCGGCCATTTTCCTGCCCCTGACGCTCGAACTCGGCTCTTGGCTTTGGATCAAGGAAAATCCGGCGCAGATTCTGCGGCGCGAAGGCATCTTCAACCCCATCAAGGCGAACCGGACCGAGCGCGTGTTGCGCCGCCACACGAATTTGTTCGATTTCCTCGCGCGGGCAGCTTACGCATCGCAGCGCTGGCTGCCTTGCGAGCCCGGCCGCCAGCAGTTGATGACGCGCGCGGTCGAGCACTGGTACCGCAGGCGGCGCACATGAGTGCGTGGGTTTTGCTGCGCGGCTTGACGCGCGAATCCAGGCACTGGGCCCAACTTCCGGCAACCTTGCACGCGAGCGGCATCGACGATGCCATCGTTCTAGCCGATTTACCGGGCAGTGGGCGCTACGTCAGGGACCGCGCGCCGGCGAACGTGGCCGCGACGGTCGACTTCCTGCGTGCGCGCTTGCCCTCCGCGGGGCCCGCGCCGCCTTATCGCATCATCGCCCTATCGCTAGGAGGGATGGTAGCCGTCGACTGGGCGCAGCGGTTTCCGGACGAGATCGACGCGCTCGTGCTCATCAACACGAGCATGCGGCGATACAGCCGATCGGCCGAGCGGCTGCGGCCGGGGGCTTGGTTGCCGCTTGCGCGCGCGGCATGGAGATGGGACTCGCCCGCGCGTGCGTCGCGACGGCGTGACGTGGAGGCGATCATCCATACGCTGACGTGCGCGCGCACCGACACGCGCGCCGAGGACCTGGCCGTGTGGACGGCGATCTTCGAATGCGCTGCGCCTGCGCGCAGCAATGCGTTGCGGCAATTGTGCGCGGCGGCGCGGTTTAGGGGCGCGCCGCTTGCGCCGCGTTGCCCGACGCTCGTGCTCGCGTCGCACGCCGACGCGCTCGTGCATCCCGCTTGCTCAGCGAAACTAGCGGCTGCCTGGGGGGCGACGTTCGCGGAGCATCCCTGGGCCGGGCATGATCTCCCTCACGATGATCCGATTTGGCTCGCCGATACGATCTGCGCCTGGGCGGGGAATATCTCGGCTGTCGTCGCGCCGCCTACGAGCGCATAATCGCTCACGCCGCAAAGCAAGCCGAGCCGACCCGGCCAAGCCTGTCCGAAGGGGCGATGGGTCCGGGCAAATCCAACCGATAGAGCATCGTCACCCGCCGCGGAGGGCACCATGCTAGCGAATAACGAAGAAGCCGTCGCCCGTCTGCTCGACGACGTCGTGGACTACGCACGAGGGCGCTGGCCACAAGCCTCGTTTGCCCCGCTCGAATCGTTCCTGAGCTTCTATTACGAACTCGTCGACGCGCAAGATTTGCAAAGCCGCAGCATCGCCGATCTCTACGGCGCCGCCATGGCGCACTGGCAGACCGCTCAACGGTTCGTGCCGGGCACGGCGGCGCTGCGCGTCTACAATCCCGTGCTCGACGAGCATGGCTGGCATTCCGATCACACCGTCATCGAGATCGTCAACGACGACATGCCTTTCCTCGTCGATTCGGTGACGATGGAAGTCAACCGCGGCGGCCTCACGCTGCACTCGGCCATTCACCCGGTTTATCGCGTCTGGCGCGACGCCCAGGGGGCGATTACGCGGATCGAGCCCGGCGGGGCAACCGACGGCGACGAGGCCGCGATGCGCGGCTCGCGGCTCGAATCGTTCATTCACTTCGAAATAGACCGTTGCAGCGAGGCCGCGAAGCTGGCCGACTTGCGGGCCAATATCGCGCGCGTGCTCGGCGACGTGCGCTCTGCCGTGGAAGATTGGCCGAAGATGCAGGCCGTGGCCAAGGAAACGATCAAGTCGCTCGCGGCACGCGAAGCGGGCGACGAAGCGTTCGAGGCGCGCGCCTTTCTCGAATGGATGGTGGCCGATCACTTTACGTTTCTCGGCTTGCGCGACTACGAGCTCGTACCGCACGACGGCGACTTCGCGCTGCGCGGGGTGACGGGCACGGGCGCAGGTATCTTGCGGGAAAGTCAGCGCCTTGCCGACGCCCCCGATCTCACGCCGCTGCCGCGCGCAGCCGCCGAGATCGTGGCCGAGTCCATGCCGATCTTTCTGACGAAGGCCAATTCGCGCTCGACCGTACACCGGCCCGGTTATCTCGACTACGTCGGCGTCAAACTGTTCGGCCCGGACGGCAAGCTCGTGGGCGAGCGCCGCTTTTTAGGTCTGTACACGTCCACGGCGTATACGGGTTCGATCAACGACATACCGATCGTACGGCGCAAGTGCGCGAACATCGTCCGGCGCGCGGGATTTCTCACGAAGGGGCATCTGCACAAATCGCTGGTCACGGTGCTCGAGCAATATCCGCGCGATGAGCTCTTTCAAACCGACGAGGACGATCTCTACGACATCGGCCTCGGCATTCTGCGTTTGCAGGAGCACCAGCGCACACGCCTATTCGTGCGTCGCGACCGCTTCGAGCGATTCGTCTCGTGCCTCGTCTTCGTCGCGCGCGAAAAGTACAACACCGATTTGCGCAGGCGCATCGCCAAGCTGCTGGCCGGCGCGTTCAACGGAACGAGCGTCGAGTTCACGCCGCTGTTGTCGGAGTCGCCGCTAGCGCGCATTCATATCGTCGTCCGGACGACAACCGGCGTCCTGCCCGAAGTCGACACGCAAGAACTGGAGGCGAGGCTCGTGCTGGCGACGCGCCGGTGGCAGGACGATCTGGCCGATGCGCTGCTCGAACGCTTCGGCGAAGAAGAGGGCAATCGGCTGCTGCAGCGCTATGGCGATTCGTTTCCGGCCGGCTATCGGGAAGACTACGTGGCGCGAATCGCCGTGCGCGACATCGAACTCATGGAAGCGGCCGAGCGAAACGAGACGCTGTCGATGAACCTGTATCGGCCGATCGAAGCGTCTTCGCGCTCGTTTCGATTCAAGGTATATCGCGTCGGGCAATCGATCGCGCTGTCGCGCAGTTTGCCGATGTTGGAGCACCTGGGCGTGCGTGTCGACGAGGAACGTCCGTATCTGATCGAACCGCCGGGCGCCACGCCTGCCTGGGTGCACGACTTCGGCCTCGAACTGACCGACGATGCCGAGTTCGATATCGAGCGCGTGAAGGCGCTTTTCGAAGAGGCATTCGCGCTGGTCTGGGCAGGCGTCGTGGAGAACGACGACTTCAACCGGCTCGTGCTGCGGGCCCTGCTCGCCGCACGCGAAGTGTCGATTCTTCGCGCCTACGCCAAGTATCTGCGGCAAGTGGGCTCGACTTTCAGCGATGCTTATATCGAACGTGCCGTCACCGGCAACCCTGCGCTCGCGCGCGGTCTCGTCGATCTATTTCTCGCGCGCTTCGATCCGTCGCTCGGCGCGTCGCGCGCGCAGCGCACCGACGAGTTGCTCAAAGGCATCGAGGCGGCGCTCGATCAAGTGCCCAATCTCGACGAAGACCGCATCTTGCGGCAGTTCCTCGGCGTCATCAACGCCACGGTTCGCACGAACTATTTTCATCGCGACGAAAACGGCGGCGTGCTGCCGTACCTGTCGTTCAAGCTCGATCCGTCGCGCGTGCCGGGGTTGCCCGAGCCTAAGCCGATGTTCGAAATCTGGGTCTATTCGCCGCGTGTCGAAGGCGTGCACTTGCGAGGCGGGCGTGTGGCGCGCGGCGGGCTGCGATGGTCCGACCGGCGCGAGGATTTTCGCACCGAAGTGCTCGGGCTCATGAAGGCGCAGATGGTGAAGAACACCGTGATCGTGCCGGTGGGATCGAAGGGCGGGTTCGTCGTGAAGAACCCGCCGCCCGGCGGCGACCGCGAAGCCGTCATGCGCGAAGGCATCGCCTGCTATCAGACGTTTTTGCGCGGCCTGCTCGACGTGACCGACAATCGACGGGGCGGCGCGATCATCGCCCCGCCCGACATCGTGCGTCACGATAGCGACGACCCCTACCTCGTCGTCGCGGCGGATAAGGGCACGGCCACGTTTTCCGATTACGCGAACGCCATCGCGCGCGAGTACGGCTTCTGGCTCGACGATGCGTTCGCTTCGGGCGGGTCGGTCGGTTACGACCACAAGAAGATGGGCATTACGGCGCGCGGCGCTTGGGAATCCGTGAAGCGTCACTTCCGCGAAATGGGCGTCGACACGCAAACGACCGATTTCACCGTGGTGGGCGTAGGCGATATGTCGGGCGACGTGTTCGGCAACGGCATGTTGCTGTCGCGCCATATTCGCTTGGTCGCGGCGTTCGATCACCGGCACATCTTTCTCGATCCGACGCCCGATACGGCGACGAGTTTCGCCGAGCGGGAGCGATTGTTCGCACTCGAACGATCGAGTTGGGCCGACTACGACAAGACGCTCATCTCGGCTGGAGGCGGCGTCTTTCCGCGCACGGCGAAGGCCATTCCGATCTCGCCGGCCGTGCAGGCAGCGCTCGCGATCTCCGCGACGTCGCTTGCGCCGAACGAACTCATCCGCGCGATCCTGCTCGCGCCTGTCGATTTGCTCTATAACGGCGGCATCGGCACCTACGTCAAGGCGACGCGCGAGACGCATGCGCAAGTCGGCGATCGCGCCAACGACGGCGTGCGTGTCAACGGCGCGCAGTTGCGGGCGAAGGTGGTGGCCGAGGGCGGCAATCTGGGCCTCACGCAATTGGGCCGCATCGAATACGCGCAAAAGGGCGGGCGCATCAATACGGATGCCATCGACAATTCGGCGGGGGTCGATTGCTCCGATCACGAAGTCAACATCAAGATTTTGCTCGGGCTCGTCGTCGGCGACGGCGAAATGACGGAAAAGCAGCGTAACGCGCTGCTCGCCGAAATGACGGACGAAGTGGGATTGCTCGTGTTGCGCGACAATTACCAGCAAACGCAGGCGCTTTCGATCGCCGGGCGTCATGCGCCCGAGTTGCTGGAAGCGGAAGTGCGGCTGATGCGCTCGCTCGAGCGCGCCGGCCGGCTCAATCGTGCCATCGAGTTTCTGCCGAACGACGAAGAGGTTGCCGAACGGCAGGGCGCCAAGCTCGGATTGACTTCCCCTGAGCGTGCGGTGTTGCTCGCTTACAGCAAGATGTGGCTCTACGACGAACTGCTCGATTCGAGCTTGCCGGAAGATCCGCTCGTAGCCGACATGTTGCGCGAGTACTTCCCCACGCCGTTGCAGACGCGTTTCGCCGATGCGGCCGCGCGCCACCCGCTCAAGCGGGAAATCCTGGCCACGCATCTGGCCAATGCGCTCGTCAACCGCGTGGGCTGCACGTTCGTGCATCGCCTGCAGGAAGAGACCGACGCGAAAGCCAGCGATATCGTGCACGCTTGCATCATGGCGCGCGACGTCTTCGACATCGGCGATGTCTGGTTGCGCATCGACGCGCTCGACAATCGCGTGGCCGACGACGTGCAAGCACGCATGTTCGTGGATGTGGCGAGGCTCATGGAACGCGCGACGCTCTGGTTCCTGCGACAATTGCAGACGGCGCAGATCGCGCGCGACAGCGAGGGCGTGTGTGCGCTCATCGAGCGTTGCCGCGATGCCGTGGCGCGGCTGGGCCCGCGGCTGTCGACGCTGCTGCCGGGCGGTGAGCTCGAAGCGCTCGACGCGCGGCGGCGCGCGCTCGAAGAGGCGGGCGTGGACAGCGAACTGGCCGCGCGCGTGGCGAGCGGCGAGTTGTCGGCGTCGATGCTCGACATCGCCGAGGTCGCGGCAAGCGCCTCGCGGCCGCTCGAGCTCGTCGCCGGCGTCTACTTCGAGCTCGGCACGGTGCTCGATTATGGTTTTATCGGCGAGCGCGCGAGCGCCTTGCCCACGCACACGCATTGGGACATGCTCGCGCGTGCGGCGGCGCTGGCGGAACTGGCGCGTTTGAAGCGCACGTTGACCGCGAGTGCGCTCGCGCATGCGCCCGAGCGCGCGTCGACCGAAGCGATCGCGGCGGCGTGGCGCGACAATCGCGCGCCGCAATTGGAACGATTCGCACAACTGATCGCCGAGCAACGCGCATCGGGCGGGGCGAGCTTGTCGATGCTGCTCGTGCTCGTGCGCGAAATGGCGGTATTGGAACGGGGATAAATGCAAGCATGAACGAACGAGAAGTCAGCCATGACGACAACGACAGCGATGACAAAAGGAAGTCCGCGGCCGCGGGGCAAGCGCCGCGGTTGACGAGCCTGTCGCACGGCGGCGGCTGCGGCTGCAAAATCGCACCGGGCGTGCTCGCCGAACTGCTGGCCACGCAGCCAGCGCATTCGCCCACGGCGGCCTTCGCCGATTTGCTCGTCGGCCGCGAGACCGCCGACGACGCGGCCGTGTATCGCTTGAACGACGAGCAAGCGATCGTCGCGACGACGGATTTTTTCATGCCGATCGTCGACGATCCGTACGACTTCGGGCGCATCGCGGCGGCCAATGCCTTGTCGGATCTCTATGCGATGGGGGCGCGCCCCATCCTCGCTCTGGCGCTCGTCGGCATGCCGATCAACGTTCTGCCGCGCGAGACGATCGCCGCGATTCTGCGTGGCGGCGAAAGCATTTGCGCCGAGGCCGGCATTCCCGTTGCGGGCGGCCATTCGATCGATTCGGTGGAGCCGATCTACGGGCTGGCCGCGCTTGGGATCGTGCATCCCGAGCGCGTCAAGCGCAATTGCACGGCGCAGGCCGGCGATGTCCTCGTGCTCGGCAAGCCGCTCGGCGTCGGCGTGCTGTCCGCCGCTTTGAAGAAGAGCGAACTCGACGAGGCGGGATATCGCGCGATGATCGACTCGGCCACGAGGCTGAACCGTCCCGGCGTCGCACTGGCCGATATGCCGGGCGTGCACGCGTTGACGGACGTAACCGGGTTCGGGCTGCTCGGGCATACGCTCGAACTGGCGCGCGGCGCGGGCCGAGCCATTCGTCTGCATTATGGCGGCCTGCCCTGGCTGGCCGGCGTGGAGGCGTTGGCGGCGCGAGGCATCGTGACGGGTGCGTCGGCGCGCAACTGGGCTTCCTACGGGGCCGAGATCGATCTCGATGCGGCGTTGCCCGACCAGGCGCGCGCCTTGCTTACCGATCCGCAAACATCAGGAGGTTTGCTCGTCGCGTGTGCGGCGAGCGCCGCCGACGAGGTCCTCGCTTGCTTCCGCGCGGAGGGCTTTGCGCGGGCCGCGGTGGTCGGGGAAGTCGTCGACGGCGCGCCGCGCGTGGCCGTGAGCTGACGGCGGCGGCGCCGCACGCGCAGAAGTACGCGCAGAAGTACGCACGTATTGCCGGGATCGTTTGAGCGGGAACGCAGTCAGATGGGGATCGAACGAGCCGCGGCGCTGCCGTTGCGCTCGCATCCGTCCTTTGCCGTTTCTTGCCGATGTCTCTATGCGCAAATTCCTGCTCGCAAGCTTCTTTTTTCTATCGTTATTCGTCTCCCTCACGGTCGCGCACGCCGCGCCGGCTTCCTCGCCCGCTGCGGCCGTGCCTGTTTCGAACCCTTCCACGGTCGCTCTGACGCCCGAGCAGGCCAAGCGCGCGCTGGACGTGCTGGGCGATCCCAAGTCGCGCGCAAAAATGGAAGACACGCTGCGGGCAATCGCCGCAGCCGGCGCGCTGGCGACGCCGCCCGCCTCCAGTGCGACGGCGGCGGCGCCCGCCAGCGCCGCGTCGAACGTGTTGTCGGCCATTGCCTCCAACGGGCTCGTCTCGCAGGTTGCGCACCAGATCGCGCACGACGTCCGCAAGATCGGCGCTTCGTTGCGGCATTCGGCGGGGGCGTTGCTCGATGTCCGTTCGGTGCGCGCGTGGTGGCGCTACGAAATGACGACCACGGCGGGGCGCGCGCAATTGAAGCAGTTGGCCTGGACCATCGCGGCGGCGTTCGTCCCCGCCTGGCTCGCCGCATGGCTCTTGGCGAGACTGCTGCGCAAGCGGGTGAGCGCGCTGGCGATAGGAAAGGCCGAGGACGGCGCGCCGCCCGGCGCGAACGCTGGGCAGGCCGGCGAGAACAACCCGCAAGCGGACGCCGCCGTCAGGCATCTGAACGCGAACGTGCCTGCCGCCAGCATCGACGAAAACGCCTTGCGCGCCGCACGCACCCAAAGCAACGCGGTGCACGCGGGGCGGCATTGGTCACTGTTGCAGCGATTGCCGTACGCGCTGCTGCATACGCTGCTAAAGGCGTTGCCGCTGGCGGCGTTCGCCGGCGTGGCGATCGTCGCGATGTCGTTGCTGACCGATGACGGCAGCCCCGAAGCGGACGTCGTTGAAGCGATCATCGAGATCTACGTGGTCGCACGGGCGGTCTTGCTCGCGAGCGGGTTTTTGTTCGCCCCCGATGCGCCGCGGTTGCGGATGCTGCCGCTCGGCGACCACTGGGCGGGTTTCGGCGAGGCGTGGGTCTTGCGTCTCGTCGTCGTCCTCGGTTTCGGCGTCGCGCTGGCGGAAACGCCGGTCCCGCTCGGTTTGACGCAGGAAGCGCATCTCGGGATTGCGAAGGCCGTCGCGCTAGTCGGTCACCTCATGATCGCCGCGCTGATCATGCAGATTCGCGTGCCGGTAGGCGATTGGATCCGGAAAAGATGGGTGGGGCCGGGGCCGTTTCGATTTCTCGCGAACTGGCTCGCCGATGTCTGGGCCATCGTTTTGGCCTTCTTCGTCATGGCTCTGTGGTTCGTCTGGGCCCTCGACGTACGCAACGGCTATCAAGCCTTGCTGGAGCACGGCGGGTTCTCGTTACTCGTGCTCGTCGGCGCGCGCGTCGTGGCGATCATCACGTTCGGCGTGCTCGGCCGCTTGTTCAAGCCTCAGAACGGCGGCACTCCCTCGATCGCGCTGCAGCGCGCGCAGCGTTATTACCCGATGCTGCGGCGCTTGGTTTGGCTGGTCATTCTGGCGGCGGCGGCCGTGTTGATTCTCCGAGTGTGGGAAATCGACGTCTGGCGGTTTTTCTCGGGCAGCTTCGTAGGCCGGCGGCTCGTCTCCGCCTGTGTGACGGTTGCGATCGCGGCGTTCGTGGCGCTGCTCGTTTGGGAGACGATCAACGTATCGATCGAACGCCGTCTGCGCCGGTGGACCGATGCCGGCGATCTGATGCGCGCGGCGCGCCTGCGCACGCTGTTGCCGATGCTGCGCACCACGCTGCTTGTGGGCATCGCGCTCGTCGTGGGTCTGACGGGGCTGAGCGAACTGGGCGTCAACATCGGGCCCTTGCTCGCGGGCGCCAGCATCTTCGGCGTGGCGCTCGGCTTCGGTTCGCAAAAGCTCGTGCAAGATTTCATCACAGGCATGTTCTTGCTGATGGAAAACGCGATGCAAGTGGGCGATTGGGTGACGCTTGCGGGCGTATCGGGAACGGTGGAGTACTTGTCGATCCGCACGGTGCGCCTGCGTGGCGGCGACGGCGCGCTGCATACCGTTCCGTTCAGCTCGGTATCGACCGTGACCAATTCGAACCGCGGGCTCGGCAACGCCGCCGTCAAGGTCAGCATCGCCTACGGCCAAGACATCGATTTGGCCGTGGCGACGCTGAGCGAAATCGGCGCACAACTGCGAGAGGATCCGAAGTTCAAGGACGGCATCGTCAATGACTTCAGCTTCTGGGGCGTAGATCAAGTGGACGGATCGATGGTGACGCTGCTCGGCCAGCTTCAATGCCGCGATACGGCACGCTGGCCGACTCAACGCGAATTCAATCGACGTATCGCCGTGACCTTCCGCGAGCGCGGTATCGTCATCGCAAATCCGCTGCGCAACGTGCTCGTGCCGAGCGATGGGGCCGAGCGGATCGAAGACGAATATCGAGACGACGACGCCGAAGGCGGTGCGCAGAAGGAAGATGGGCCGAGCGAGCGACAGAAGCGCGGCGGCGAGCACGATGCCGAAGAAAGCAGCGCCCGAGACAAGATGGACAAGGCGGGCGGCGACAAGCCGGCATCGGACAAATGACGAGCGATGGGCGTGCCTCTATACTGACGCGCGCAGTACCAGCATCAGCGAGCGGTTCTCTTAAACAAGCGACGAATCAAAGGAACGCCCATGCTTACTCGCACCATTTTGTCGATCGGCGCGGTTGCGCTGACGGCCTGCGCGGCCACGGCCTCGAGCGCGCAGGACAACGGCGCCGCTTTCGCCGAATCCGGCGTGCACGGCCGGCCGGTCAAAGTCATGATCATCTCGATGTTCGCGCCGGAAGGGCAGGTGTGGCTCGATCGTCTCGGCCCGTGGGAGTCGATCCCCGTTGCGGGCCTTTCTCCCGACTACCCCGATGTCCACTGCAACAAGCAGGATATTTGCGTGATGACGACGGGCATGGGCCACGCAAACGCGGCCGCCTCGACGATGGCGCTGACGTTCTCGCCTCGCTTCGATTTGCGGCACACCTACTTCATGATCGCGGGCATTGCCGGGATCGATCCGGCTCAGGGCACGCTTGGTTCCGCCGCGTGGGCGAAGTATCTCGTCGATTTCGGCATTCAATGGGAACTCGACGCGCGTGAAATCCCGCCGGGCTGGAAAACCGGATACCTGGGCATCAATACGACGAGTCCCGACCAGAAACCGCCGCTCGATTACAAGACCGAAGTCTTTCAACTGAACGCCAAATTGGCCGATGCCGCCTACGCATTGTCGCGAAACGTCGTCCTGACCGACAGCGCGCAAGCGCAAGCCGCGCGCGCGAAGTTCAGCTACGCGCCCGCCAATCAGCCGCCCACCGTGATCCAATGCGATACGCTCGCGGGCGACACCTGGTTCTCAGGCACGGAGCTCGGCCAGCGCGCGCGCGATTGGACGAAGATCCTGACGGACGGCAAAGGCACTTACTGTACGACGCAGCAGGAAGACAACGCGACTTTCGAAGCGTTGACGCGCGCGGCCAATGCGCACCGCGTCGATCTGGCTCGCGTCGCCGTGCTGCGCACGGGGTCCGACTTCGATCGCCCGTATACGGGGCAGACGAGCGCCGACAATTTGCTCAACTACCAAGCGCAGGGCGGCTTCCCGCTGGCGATTTCGAACTTGTACCTAGCAGGCAATCCGCTCGTGCAGGCCATTGCGACACATTGGGGCGAATGGCGCCACGGCGTGCCGCAGCACTGACGGCGCCGGCCGCGGCGGCGGCGGTGCGCCGCCGCGGGTCGAACGGCGTCCATACGGGCGCATCGCTGTCCCAATGATCGAGTACGGAAGTCGATACGTCGAACATTCAGGTTTCCTTTAATTTAGGACTGCTGATCGATTATTGCCCGGCTCGCGCAAGCTCGACGTTTGCATTGCGGTCCTCTTGCAGCGCGAGGCGAGCCGCTTGCGTTTGGCCGGTAAGGCTCAGGTTCGGATAGCTTTGCTTGTTCAGCGAGGGCAACGTGCCGTCGCGTTGGGCGGCGACGAGCTCGGCGCGAACTTCCTCGCGCGTCTTCGTGCTCTTGCCGACCCACGATTGATCTTGATACGAGCCGTTATGGCCGATGCCGCCGTCGGCGAACGCGGCCGTGCTGGCGAAAAGCGAAACGAAAAGGGCGGCTGCGAGAGTGCGCTTCATGGTGTGCTCCTGTCTTATCGAGTGCGGCGTCGACAATCGGCGTCGCGACAGGAGCAAATGTAGGCTCTCGCGAAATCAGGATAAACCCGGATTTCGCGAAATGATATGTCGCCTCGGCAAAACAATCGACCTTAGGCTACCCACTCCGTCAGCACGGGCGTGTCGAGCGGCGGTGCGCTTTCGCGGTCTTCCGGCGTGCGCTTGGTGCAACGCGTGTCGAGGCTCTGGCGTCCGCTCAGCAGCGGGCAGCGATCGAAAATCTCGGCCACCCAATCGACGAAGACGCGCACTTTCGGCGAGAGGTGCCGGCTGTGCGGGTAGACGGCGGAGATCGGCATCGGCAACGGCTTCCACTCGGGCAGCACCTCCTTGAGCGCGCCCGAACGCAAATGCGGCAGCACCATGAACAGCGGCGCTTGAATGATGCCGAAGCCTTCCACTGCGCACGTCACGTAGGCGTCCGCATCGTTGACCGACACGGAGCCCGGCATCTTCACTTCGACTTCCTTGCCGTCGACGAGGAAGTCGAAGTTGATGGTCCGGCCTGTTCGGCTGGAAAAGTAATTGACCGCCTGGAATTGGCTCAATTCGTCGATCGTTTTCGGCTCGCCCGCGCGCGCGAGGTAGTCGGGCGCGGCGCACGTGACGCCTTCGAACAAGCCGATGCGGCGCGCCACGAGCGAGGAGTCCTGCAGCGCGCCGACTCGGATCACGCAATCGACGCCTTCCTGCAGCAAGTCGACCGGCCGATCGGAAAAGCCGAGTTGCAGATCGATGTCCGGATAGCGCTTATGGAATTCGCACAGCGCGGGAATGACGACCGTGCGCCCGAGTGCGCCGGGCATGTCCACGCGCAGCTTGCCGTGCGGCTTCTTGCTGCCGTTTTGCAGGCTGCTTTCCGTTTCGTCGACATCCGCCAAAATGCGCACGCAGCGCTCATAATAGGCGGCGCCGTCCGGCGTCAAGCTGAGCCGTCGCGTCGTACGGTGCATGAGGCGCACGCCGAGATACGCCTCCAGGTTTTGAATGATCGTCGTAACGGAAGCCCGCGGCAGGTCGAGCGTTTCCGCCGCCTTCGTGAAGCTGTTCGTGTCGACCACACGCGTGAACACTTGCATGGCCTGAAGCCGATCCATCGTCGTTCTCCGAAACAAAATGATCCACTGCCTGTCGGGCCAAAAGCAGGGCCGAAACGAGGGCAAAGCGCGCTGCCGGCATCCCAACTAATGAGAACAGAGCAATTGTTCGGGCGCAGTGAATTGTGTTGCCGGATTATAGGCATTTATCCGAAAGTCTGCCGAACCCACAATTCGCGTCATCGTGAAACTGTCGCGCTTTGCGCGTTCGATCATGCGAACTACGCATTCCCGTGGGTTTTCCGCGGGATCGCCTTGGGGCACGAAGCCGCTCGAGGTCAACGAACTGCAGATTGCAGGATATGAGAGCAATATCCGGCTACGGCTTTATCGCCGCGCCGGTGTACGCTCATTGCCGGTCATGCTTTATTTTCATGGCGGCGCATTCGTCGGCGGATCGCTCGACGATGCCGAATTGGCCGCGCGCCATTTTGCCGAGCATCTTTCGGTATTGGTCATATCCGTAGGTTATTCGCTGGCGCCGAAGCATCCGTTTCCGGCGGCGCTCGAAGATGCCTACCGCGCGGCCCGTTGGGCGGTAGGCGCAGGCCGCGGCGTCGGCGGCGACGGCAAGCGTCTGCTGTTGGCCGGACACTGCGCAGGCGGACACGTGGCCAATGGCCTCGCGTTCATCGCTCGCGATCGCGGCGACGTGCGTATCGGCGCTCAGGCGCTGTTCAGCCCGATGCTGGACCCGAGCATGACGTGTCTGGCGGACGAACGTGTCGTCGATTCCGACATTTCGCCGCGGCAATGCATGGCCAGCTATCGGGCGTACCTGCCGCAGGCCTCGCAACGCATGCATCCGTATGCGGCGCCGCTGGAATCGTCGCGGCTTGCGGGCCTGCCGCCTTCCTTCATCGCGACGGCGCGCAACGACGTGCTGCACGTGGAGGCGGAAACGTACGCCGCGCGGCTGATCGGCGCGGGCGTGCCGACGCAGGTCATGCGCTATCCCAATGCGACGCACGAGCGGATCGCGTACGATCCGCAAGCTTTGCAAGACGCAGTGCGGTTTTTCGAGTGCCACCTCGAGCCCCGCGCTGTCACAGTCGGTTGATCTCGAACGTCATACAACAACACCACACCGGAGCCTCGTCATGCCAAAGAAGCAATTTACCCGTAGCCGCATCGCGTACGCCGTGCTGGCCGTCGCCGCCGTCGCGGGCGTCGGCGTGTTCAGCGCGATTCGCGTGAACGCGAGCGCGCCCGCGCAAGCCGCGCCGATGGCGCCCGAGGTCGACGTGGCCTCCGTGCTGAACAAGACCGTCACCGACTGGCAGAGCTATTCGGGCCGGCTCGAGGCCGTCGACCGCGTCGACATTCGTCCGCAGGTATCGGGCACCATCGTGTCGGTCAACTTCAAGGACGGCGCGCTCGTCAAGAAAGGGCAGACGCTGTTCGTGATCGATCCGCGCCCTTATGCAGCCGAAGTCGATCGCGCAAAGGCGCAACTCGCCGCCGCGAAGGCGCATGACAGCTACGCGCAAGCCGACTGGCAGCGCGCGCAGCGCCTGATGGCCGACAACGCCATCGCCAAGCGCGACTACGACGAGAAGCAGAACAACGCGTTGGGCGCCGCCGCCGATGTGAAGGCAGCGCAGGCCGCGCTCGAAACGGCGCAGATCAATCTGGGCTACACGACGATCGTCGCACCTGTGGCCGGACGCGTTTCCCGTGCTGAGATCACAGTTGGCAACGTCGTGTCGTCCGGAGCGGGCGCGGCGCCGCTCACGACGCTCGTTTCCGTTTCGCCGATCTACGCTTCGTTCGACGTCGACGAGCAAACGTATCTGCAGTACATCGGCCGTGCGCGCAGCGGCTCGGACGTGCCGGTGGAACTCGGCTTGGCGAACGAAACGGGCTACTCGCGCAAGGGCACGATCGCATCGGTCGACAACCGGCTCGATACGTCGTCGGGCACGATCCGCGTGCGGGCGCGCTTCGACAACCCGGACGGCACGCTCGTGCCGGGCTTGTACGCGCGCGTCAAAGTGGGCGGCGGCCAGCCGCATGCCGCGCTGTTGATCGACGAAGCCGCGATCGGTACCGATCAGGACAAGAAGTATGTGCTCGTCGTCGACAAGCAAGGCACGGTGGCGTATCGCGAAGTCAAGCTCGGTGCTCAGCACGGCAACTTGCGCGTCATCACCGCCGGTTTGAGCGCGGGTGATCGCATCGTCGTCAACGGCGTGCAGCGCGTGCGTCCGGGCCAAACGGTTCGCGCGCACATGGTGCCGATGACCGACGATCCGGCCGGCGGCAACAACGGCAGCGCGAGCGCCGATGCGGGCCAGGCGGGCCAATCGACGAATTCCTGAGGCACCGCTTCGATCCGAAGTTCAAGAAGCGCCAAATTACTCAGAAAGCGACATGAACATTTCTAAATTTTTCATCGACCGACCTATCTTCGCAGGGGTGCTGTCGGTCCTGATCCTGCTGGCCGGCGTGATCGCGCTGTTCCAGCTGCCGATCTCCGAGTACCCCGAGGTGGTGCCACCGTCGGTCATCGTTCACGCCCAGTATCCGGGCGCGAACCCGAAGGTGATCGCCGAGACCGTGGCCTCGCCGCTCGAAGAGCAGATCAACGGCGTCGAGAACATGCTGTACATGCAGGCGCAGGCGAACAGCGACGGCAACATGACGCTGACCGTCACGTTCAAGCTCGGCACCGATCCCGACAAGGCGCAGCAGCTCGTGCAGAACCGCGTGTCGCAGGCGATGCCGCGTCTGCCGGACGACGTGCAGCGCCTGGGCGTGACGACGATCAAGAGCTCGCCTACGCTGACGATGGTCGTGCACTTGATCTCGCCCGACAATCGCTACGACATGACGTATCTGCGCAACTATGCGCTGCTCAACGTCAAGGATCGGCTCGAACGGATTGCCGGCGTCGGGCAAATTCAGCTGTGGGGTGCCGGCGACTACGCGATGCGGATTTGGCTCGATCCGAACAAATTGGCCGAGCGCAATTTGACGGCGAACGACGTCGTCAGCGCGATTCGCGAGCAAAACGTTCAGGTGGCGGCCGGCGTGATCGGCGGCACGCCTTCGTCGTCCGACGTGCCGTTGCAGTTGTCGGTCAACGCGCGCGGCCGTCTGCAGACGGAATCGCAATTCGGCGCGATCGTCGTCAAGTCCTCGCCCGACGGCGGCGTGACGTACCTGCGCGACGTCGCACGCGTCGAGCTCGCCGCTTCCGAGTACGGCTTGCGTTCGCTGCTGGACAACAAGCCGGCGGTGGCGATCGGTATCAACCAGATGCCCGATGCGAACTCGCTTGCGATTTCCGACCAGGTCCGCAAGGAGATGGCCGAGCTCAAGAAGGACTTCCCGGCGGGCGTCGATTACAGCATCGTTTACGATCCGACGCAGTTCGTGCGTTCGAGTATCGAGGCCGTGATTCACACGCTGCTCGAAGCGATCGCGCTCGTCGTCATCGTCGTGATCGTGTTCCTGCAAACTTGGCGCGCGTCGATCATTCCGCTCGTCGCCGTGCCGGTGTCGATCGTGGGGACGTTCTCGCTGCTGCTCGCGTTCGGCTTCTCGATCAATGCGTTGTCGCTGTTCGGGATGGTGCTCGCGATCGGGATCGTCGTGGACGATGCGATCGTCGTCGTCGAAAACGTGGAGCGCAACATCTCGGCGGGCTTGAGCGCGAGAGCGGCGACCTACCGAGCGATGCGCGAGGTGAGCGGGCCGATCATCGCGATTGCGTTGACGCTGGTCGCCGTGTTCGTGCCGCTTGCATTCATGAGCGGCTTGACCGGGCAGTTCTATAAGCAATTCGCGATGACGATCGCGATTTCGACCGTGATTTCGGCGTTCAACTCGTTGACGCTCTCACCGGCGCTTTGCGCGATCTTGCTGCGCGGGCACGACGAGCCGAAGGACTGGCTCACGCGTGCAATGGATCGTGTGCTGGGCGGCTTCTTCAAGCAGTTCAACAAGGTGTTCAAGCGCGGCTCGCAGTCGTACGGCCGCGGCGTGACCGGGGTGCTCGGACGCAAGTCGCTGATGCTCGGGGTCTATGCCGTGCTCGTCGGCGCGACCTTGCTGATCACGCACATCGTGCCGGGCGGCTTCGTTCCGGCGCAGGACAAAGAGTATTTGATCGCATTCGCGCAGTTGCCCAACGGCGCGACGCTCGACCGGACGGAAGGCGTGATCCGTGAAATGGGCGAGATGGCGATGAAGCAGCCCGGCGTCGAGCACGCGGTGGCGTTCCCCGGCTTGTCGGTGAACGGCTTCACGAATAGTTCGAGCGCGGGCATCGTGTTCGTGACGCTCAAGCCGTTCAAGGACCGCGGCTCGCGAGCGCTGTCGGCCGGTGCGATCGCGGGCGCGTTGAATCAGCAGTATGCGGGGATCAAGGGTGCTTTCGTCGCCGTGTTCCCGCCGCCGCCCGTGCTCGGCCTAGGTACGCTCGGCGGCTTCAAGCTACAGCTCGAAGACCGCGGCGCGCTCGGCTATGCGCAGCTCGACGAGGCGACGCAGGCGTTCATCAAGCGAGCGCATGAAGCGCCCGAGTTGGGTCCGCTCTTCACGAGCTATCAGATCAACGTGCCGCAGTTGAACGTCGATCTCGATCGCGTGAAGGCCAAACAGCTCGGCGTGTCGGTGACCGACATTTTCAACACGATGCAGATTTACTTGGGCTCGCTCTACGTGAACGACTTCAACCGCTTCGGCCGCGTCTATCAAGTGCGCGTTCAGGCGGATGCCCCGTTCCGCGCGCGTCCCGACGACATTCTGCAGTTGAAGACGCGCAACGCTTCGGGCGAGATGGTGCCGCTGTCGTCGCTCGTGAAGGTCTCGCCCACGTTCGGTCCCGAGATGGTCGTGCGATACAACGGCTATACCGCTGCCGACATCAATGGCGGCCCCGCGCCCGGCTACTCGTCCGGCCAAGCACAGGCGGCGATCGAGCGCATCGCGAAGGAAGCGCTGCCGCGCGGCGTGAAGTTCGAGTGGACCGACTTGACGTATCAGCAGGTGCTGGCCGGCAATTCGGCGATCTGGGTATTTCCGATCAGCGTGCTGCTCGTGTTCCTCGTACTGGCGGCGCTGTACGAGAGCTTGACGCTGCCGCTTGCGGTGATCTTGATCGTGCCGATGAGCGTGCTGTCGGCGTTGACCGGCGTATGGCTGCTGCGAGGCGACAACAACATCTTCACGCAGATCGGCTTGATGGTGCTCGTCGGGCTCGCGTCGAAGAACGCGATTCTGATCGTGGAGTTCGCTCGCGAGCTCGAACATGACGGCCGCACGCCGATGGCGGCGGCGATCGAAGCCAGCCGTCTGCGGTTGCGCCCGATCTTGATGACGTCGATCGCGTTCATCATGGGCGTCGTGCCGCTCGTTCTGTCGACGGGCGCCGGCTCCGAGATGCGTCATGCAATGGGTATCGCCGTGTTCTTCGGGATGTTGGGCGTGACGCTGTTCGGTCTCATGCTCACACCGGTCTTCTACGTGGTGCTGCGCACGCTTGCGGGCGGCAAGATCCATGTGGCGGGCAAGGACTCGAAGGATGATGCGGACGTCGAAGCCGAACTGACGGACGCCTGAGGCTTAGGGGAAATAAAACGATGAAACGAAATGACTCGGTTGCCGGCAAGCAGCGCCTCGATAGGGCGCAGCGCCTAGCGGTTCGTGCGCTGGCCGGCGGCCTCTTGATGACCTTGGTGGCGGCCTGCTCGATGGGCCCGACGTACAAGCGGCCCGATATCGATACGCCGGCTGCCTTCAAGGAAGCGCCGCTGCCGGCCTCGGAAGCCGGTACGTGGAAGAGCGCGCAGCCCGCGGAAGTGCTCGAGCGCGGTCAGTGGTGGACGATCTTCAACGATGCGACGCTGAACAAGCTCGAAGAGGAAGCGCTGTCGGCGAACCAGGACTTGAAGGCGGCGGCGGCGCGCGTGCGCGAATCGCGCGCCGGGCTCGACGCCGCGCGTTCCGCCTGGTTCCCGTCGCTGGACGCAGGCTTCGGCCCGACGCGCGAGCGCGTATCGCCGGCATCGCAAGGGTTGCCGCAAAACGCGTACGTTCCCCCGGTGACGCTGTGGCGCGCGCAAACGACCGTATCGTACGAAGCGCCGCTGTTCGGGCGCGTGAGCGACAACGTTGCGGCAAGCCGCGCCGATTCTCAGCAATCCGAGGCGCTGTTCCGCTCGGTCCAGCTCGCGTTGCAGGCCGACGTGGCATCGAACTACTTCTCGTTGCGCGAGCTCGATACGGAACAAGATCTCTATCGCCGCACCGTGGCGTTGCGCGAAGAAGGGCTCAAGCTCGTCAAGCATCGCTACGACGCGGGCGAAGTGAGCGAGCTCGATTTGCAGCAAGCGACGAACTCGCTCGCTACGGCGCGCGCAGAGGCAGCGGGCGTGGCGCGGCAGCGCGCGGCGTCGGAGCATGCGCTGGCGGTGCTGCTGGGCAAACCTCCCGCGGAGTTCTCGTTCGCGCAGCAGCCGCTCGAACCCGTGCTCGCGCGCGTGCCGGCGGGCCTGCCTTCGGCGTTGCTCGAACGTCGTCCCGACATCGCCGCGGCGGAGCGTGCGATGGCCGCCGCCAATGCGCGTGTCGGTCTGGCGAAATCGGCATTCTTCCCGCAACTCAATATCACGGGTGCTTTCGGGTATGAGTCGTCGGGATTGAGCGAACTGTTCCGGTGGTCGAGCCGCACGTTCTTGCTCGGGCCGTTTGCGGGCACGGCGCTGACGTTGCCGATTTTCGACGGCGGACGGCGCAAGGCCGACCTTGCGCGCGCGCGGGCGCAATACGACGAGCAAGTGGCGAACTATCGCTCGCAGGTGCTCAATGCTTTCCGCGAAGTCGAGGATAGCCTCGCCGATCTGCGTCTGCTCGACGATCAGATTCGCGCGCAATCCGATGCGGTCAATGCGGCAGCGCGCGCCGAGCATTTGTCCGAAGCGCAGTACCGCGAAGGTGCGGTCAACTATCTCGACGTGCTCGACAGCCAGCGCACGGTGCTGCTTGCACAGCGCCAGGCGAGCCAGCTCGCCGGCTCGCAGGCGGTGGCGACGGTCAGTCTCATCCGCGCGTTGGGCGGCGGATGGGGCGACATGAAGGCGGGCGATACGCAGCAAGTGGCGAAGCAGTGACAGGGCGCGCCGTTTCTGCCCGGGCTGAGCGAGGGCATGGGCGGCGCGTCGCGGATTGGCAGGACTTCGGCCCGTGCGTCCGCGCACGGCCGGCGTGCTGTTCGTGCCCAAGTGCACACACATAGACGCGAGGTGGAAAGTTGAACTCGATGGCAGACGTTGAATACATCGCGCAGGGCGAAGGCTTCGACCAATTCATGAATGCGCTGCGGGATCCGGCGTTCCCGGCGCCCATCGTTTCGGCGCGCCGCTTTTCTGAGGCGTTGCATATCGACTTGCAGACGCTGGCCAAGCAAGCGGGCGTGCATCGGAATACGTTGAGCCGCATGCCTGCGTCGGAAAGCGTGCAGCGCTTTTTACGCGAGGCGTTGCGCGTGATTCGCGCCGCCACCGATGTCCAGGGCTGCGTCAGGCAGGCGCTGTTTTGGTATCGGAACGAACCGCTTTCCGCCTTCGAATACAAGACGGCGGAGCAGTTGGTATCGACTGGACGTACGGAAGAGGTGCTGCGCTATATCGTGTCGCTGGAAGCGCATGGCTCGGCACGTTGATCGCGCGACGGCGAGCGATTTCGTCGTCGCCGCGCGCGACCGAGGGTATCTGCGTTTCAATGATGGGCGGCGACGGCGGCAAAGCGAGCGCAAAACAGCGGCGTACTGACGCCCGGCGGCGGCGCGCCTAGCCATTCTTACCTTGCATGTCGTCCCACCAGCTTTCGAATGTTGCGTGCGAGCCGTGCCACATTTTCGCTTTGTCGAACGCCTGACTTCCCCACCGTTTTATAAATGCTTCCGATGCCGACAGCTTCCTTCCACCTATGATCCATTTGTGGAATTTCTCGAGCAACGGGCCTCCTTTGAGCGAAATCAGATCCAGAAGGGCATATTTCCTCGCTTGCTCGAGATCCTCGTGTACCAAGGCATTGACCGCATCATATGCGACGGGCGCTGCTAGGCCGCCGGCGGTATTCACTATTTCCCAGGTGGCGCTATCGCGGTTGACGGCTCTTTCGTCATTCTTGGTGTGATCCCAGATGATCGGGCCGATTAAATTCTCTTTGACGCCACCGGAGAATTTTCGCGCCTTTTTGTGATCTCGTCGATGATTTAGAGTATCGCATTCAACGAGGTGAAAAACCGCGTCGCTTGCGACGGAATCGGGGTCCGAGAACGATATTTGTTTGCCGGTATTCCTCATTCTCGATTGAAATTCGGCATTGTCCGTGGGTACTTCCTCGATCATGGAATTGTCGTATATATTGATGTTGTATCTGTGTCGTTTTCCGTGCTCGTCGTGTCTTTCGAAAATGACCGCGGTGTCTGCCTTTTTCCCGCGACTCTCCTCGAATCTCGGGTCGAATTTTTTCGAGGAATCCACGGCGTAAATGTATTTGAACGTCCCGTGGGATCTATAGATATCGAAATTCAAGGTATCTTTTAGTGATTTCGATTTTTCCTTGAATTTTTCTGCTGTTGAGTTGATGTGCTCCTTCTGGAAGTTGATGATTCCTTTTATGCCGATGTTGTCCCCGAGTTTGATCGAATTGACGAATGATTTTGCGCGATCCGAGTAGCCGCTGAGAAGAAATGTAGCTCTCGCCTGGCTGAGATATACGGCGATCTCATTCGCCGTCCATTCTTCGGTGGCTACGTTGTGAATGTGTTCGCGAATCGCCGTCAGGTTGAACGTGAATATCGGTGCGAAGCGGACTTCCATTTTTTCGTTCGGATCCATGCCCATACGCCACAATTCTTCGGCTACGATTTGTTCGAGATCGGACGATCGGATCATGTCGGCCATGACCGTATTTTCCCAGCGAGCGTGAACGTGCGGAGTGTCGCGCTGGTGAGCGTCGCCTCGATGGCGGTGATGGTGGTTGCGACGGTGATGGTGGTGGCGGACTTCGACTTTGTAGACTCGGTGGCGATGACCATGGTGATGATTGTGATGGCCCTCGGCGAGGCCGGTGTCTCGCTTGAAGCGTGGGTTGGCTACCCCGTTCAGCGGGTAGTCCGGGGACGCCGCAGCGGCCGTTCCGTTGGGAAAAAGCCGGGATGAAGAAGCGGAATGATTGGTCGTGAGCGCAAATACGTCCGGCTCGGAATCGACTACAGAGGCGGAGGGCCCATAGCTCGCTTTCGATGTGTGATTCGACTCGTTCGATGGGGGCTGCGGTGTCGGCCCGGGAAGGCGAGAGCCGGGATCGACGTTCATCTCCGCCTGGACCTTGAAGACATACTCCCCGGTAAACACGAGAGCAATGTAAAGGAGGAGGCGCCGATAAACCTCGGCGGGGCGCATCGCTGCGTTACGGTGTCGTTCCCTTCTAGGCCTAGCAAGCACCAGCTGGCGGCTCTGGGTGTTCCGAGTCAAATCTTCCGAGATTTCCTTCGGCTTTGATCGCGCGTGCGTGATCTTGGGCGTCGAAGGCTTCGGGCCCAGGTATTCGTTGCTCGGCATGGGCGTGACAATTCGGAGATGATCGTTCGCTGCACGCGGCGCCCGCATCGATCCGATAGTCCAATGTGGCGCGTCGGTATTGCTTCTCTATACGCTAGCTGCCCGTGTATCGAGGATGCAACTGATTGTTGGCGGCGCATCGCTCATCGCTGCCAAAAGGCTCAGATACTGAAAGACGGAGCGCCCGATTCGCATCGTCCTCGTCGAGGCTTGAAGGGTTCCCAAGCGATTTGATTCGATTCGATGCGATTAGATGGGACGCAATGCGGGGCGGGGTCGGGGGGCGGGTTTTTCGCTCAATCCTTCAAGAACAACTCATGCATCGGCGCGAAATGCGCGTAGAGCGGCAGGATCGCACCGCCCATCGCTCTTGCGTCGGCGCCGATCGTCCCTTCGATCAACTGCGGCCGAACGATCCCTTCCCATTCGATACGATCCATGGCGCCCTGCGTGCGGCGAATGATTTCGCGCACGAGTTGCCGATCGATTTCGCCGTCGATGACGACAGCTTCCAGGTCCAGCAACGAGGTGGACGTCGCGATCGTCATCGCGATGGCAGGGCATGCTTCCTCGAGCCATTTTTCCGTCACCGCCCAGACATCCGCGCCGAGCGCCCGATGATCGTGCGCCGCCGCCGCCGGTGCGCCGGCGGCCACGAACCGCTGTTCCAAAACGAAGCCCGACGCCGTATGCAGCAGTTGCCTCGGCGCATGCCCATTGCCGATCGCAAGGGGCATCGATCCGACCGCTCCCGCGTTTCCGTGCGGCCCGCCATGCAGGCGGCCGTCGATGACGAGGCCGCCGCCGATGAACGTCCCGACGAACAAATAGAGAAAGGAGCGAATGCCGCGCCCTTGGCCCATGACGAGTTCGGCCGCGCAGGCTGCCGTCGTGTCCTTGGCGAATTCGACGGGCAAGCCCGTCATCGCAGCGATGCGCGTGCGGATGTCGATCGCGTTCCAAGCCTCGAGCGCAGCGGGAGGCGCGCCGAGAAAATCGCGCCAACCGCCCAGCCAAAGCGGTGCGGCCACGCCGATGCCGACCACCTTGTCCGCATGCGCGCCGAGCGAATCGGTTACGCGCGCGACTTTGCTTTCCAACGCCGGGAACAACGTATCGGGATCCGGATACGCGTAGTCGAGCACGTCGCGCTCGCACACGCGCCCCGTGAAATCCATCGCCAACACGTCGAGACTGCGCCGCCCGACCTTGATCCCGATCGTATAGGCGCCGTCGGGCCGCAGCGCGATCGGGACCGATGGTTGACCGATGCGTCCGCGCACGCGCGCTTGCTTGGCGAGCAGACCGTCGTCGATGAGCCGGTCGACGATCATCGACACGCTTTGCATGCTGAGGCGCGTGAGCCGCGCCACGTCGGCTTTCGGCAGCGGCCCATGCAAGCGGATCGCCTGCAGGACGATTCGCTCGTTGAATTGCCGCATGCCCACCTGGTTGGACCCGACGGTTCTCGACGCATGCGGATGCGTGCGCGCGTTCATTTCAACGCCCCATCATGCATAGGCAGCCGCCTGCGAATGCACGGACCAGCGGTGAGGCGGTGCGAGCGAGCATCACGCGATCGCCTTGACGTCGGCCTGCTTCGCGCCCGTCATGATCGCCACCGCGTCCGACATATGAATGTCGTTCTTGTTGACGAGCGCTGCGCGCCGTCCGAGCCGCTGAATATGAATGCGATCGGCAATCTCGAACACGTGCGGCATATTGTGGCTGATGAGGATGACAGGCAGGCCGCGATCGCGCACGCGCTTGATCAATTCGAGCACCATGTTGCCTTCCTTGACGCCGAGTGCGGCCGTCGGCTCGTCGAGAATCACGACGTGCCGTGCGAACGCCGCACTGCGGGCCACGGCAACGCCTTGACGCTGGCCGCCCGATAGCGTTTCCACGGCCTGGCGCATCGATCGAATGCCGATCTGCAGATCCTTCATGTGCGACGTCGCTTCTTCGAGCATGCGCCGCTTGTCGATCATCTTCAGCAGCGAGCCGCGCCAACCCGGCAGCCGACGTTCCCGGCCGAGAAACAGGTTTTCGGCGATGGTCATCGCGGGCGCGACGGCCAGCTCCTGATAAACGGTTTCGATGCCTTTGTGCCGTGCATCGAGCGGGCTGCGAAACTTCACGGGTGCGCCGTCGAGCAGGATTTCCCCTTCATCGGGAACGGTGGCGCCCGACAGCGCCTTGATCAGCGAGGACTTCCCGGCGCCGTTGTCGCCGATCACGGCGAGAATCTCGCCCGGCATGACTTCGAAGTCACAGCCGTCGAGCGCGGTCACATGTCCATAGCGCTTCACGAGGCCGCGCGCTTGCAGCACGGGTGTCGTCGCGGAGCTAGAGCTTGAGGTCGACATGGCGTTTCCTTGGCGAATGCGGATACGAGTGCGAATACGAGTTCGATTCAGTTCGATTGAAACTGCGCAAAGCGACGCGCGATATGCGGGCGCTTCAGCTTCGGCGACGCGACAGCTTGTCGGCTGCGACGGCCAAAATCACGAGAATGCCCGTGATCAGCACTTGGTACACGGACGAAACGCCGATGAGCGTCAGTCCATTGCGGAACACGCCGACGATCAACGCGCCGAGCAGCGTGCCGACGATCGATCCGCGCCCCCCGAAAAGACTCGTTCCGCCGAGCACGACGGCCGTGATGCTGTCGAGGTTGTCGGTTTGCCCGGCCTGCGGATCGCCCACGCCGGTGCGCGAGACGAGCAGCAACGCCGCGATGCCGTAGACGAAGCCGGCCAGCGAATAGACGGTCAGCAAGATGCGCTGCGACGACAGGCCCATCAAACGCGCCGCTTCGGGATTGTTGCCGAGTGCGTACAGATGGCGGCCCGGCACGGTGTTTCGAAGCACGAACCAAGTGGCGAGATACAACAACAGCGCGAGCACCGTGCCGTAGGTGACTTCGGCAGGGCCGACGCGGAACGTGTTGCCGAGGAACATCATCGCGTCGGGCAAGCCCGACACCGTCTCGGCATTCGAATAGATCTGCGTCAGCGCGAAGGCGATGTTCAAGGTGCCGAGCGTCACGATGAACGAAGGCAGCTTGACGCGCGTGACGAGCACACCATTTAGGAGACCGAACAAAGTGCTCGCGCCGATACCGCAAAGGATCGCCAAAACCGGCGGCACGCCGAGCACGACGGCGAACTTCGTCATGATGATGGAGCCGAACGCCATCACCATGCCGCACGACAAATCGATGCCGGCCGTGAGCACGATCAGTGTCTGCCCGATCGCGATGACGGCGACCACCATCGTCTGCTGAAGGATCAGCGACAGATTCTGAAACGACAAGAACCGGTGGCTTTGCGAGACGAAGAAGGCGCACGCGGCAACCAAGGCGATCAACGGACCTGCCTCGGCGATGGTCGGCATGCGATGGCCGCGCGAGTGAGGAACGGGGGCCGACGCGGGCCCGGCGGATTGAGTCGTCATGATGCGTCTTCTCCTACGGTCGAAAGGAGGAACAGCGCCGGCGCGGCGAAGGGGAATCGCCGCGCCGGTAGCGGTTGCCCGTTACTTGCCCCAACAGTTCTGAAGGCCGAACTTCGTGTCTTTGCTGTCGACGCCTTGCATCGGCTTGTCGGTGATCAGCGTGACGCCCGTGTCCGTATAGCCGCTGACCTTCTTGCCCGTCTTCGCGTAATTGACGCCTGCCTCGACGCCCATGGCGGCCATCTTCAGCGGGTATTGCTGAGCCGTCGCGGCAATCTCGCCGCTCTTGACGTTGCGCACGCCTTCGCAGCCGCCGTCGACGGACACGATCAAAACGTCTTTTTCCTTACCTGCCGTCTTGAGCGCGCGGTACGCACCGGCTGCGGCAGGTTCGTTGATCGTATAGACCACGTTGATGTCGGGCGCCTTCTGCAGGCAGTTTTCCATGGCGGCTTGGCCCTTCGCCCGGTCACCGCGCGTGTCTTGGCTGCAGACGATGCTGGGGTCGCCCGGCTTCACGCCGAAGCCTTGCAGAAAACCGTTGTGCCGGAGCTCGCCGACGGAAATGCCGGGAGCGAGGTCGAGCGTGGCGATCTTGGCAGGCTTGTTGCCCAATGCCTTCTTCGCGTATTCGCCGATCAACACACCGGCCTTGAAGTTGTCGGTGGCAAAGAGCGCGTCGGTCGCCTCTTTCGGCTCGGTGGGCGTATCGAGCGCAATCACCATGACGCCGGCTTTGCGCGCTTTTTCGATCGACGGCACGATAGCCTTCGTATCGCTCGGCGTAATCAGGATCGCTTTGGCGCCCGCCGTCGTCATGTTCTCCAGTGCCGTCACTTGCGCGCCGTTGTCGCCGTCGTAGCGGCCGGCTGCCGTCAGCAGTTTCGCGCCGTCTTTCTGGGCGGCTGCCTGCGCGCCTTCCTTCATTTTCACGAAGAACGGGTTAGTGTCGGTCTTCGTGATGAGGCCTACGACGGGTTGGTCGGCAAATGCGGTGCTTGCCAGCAATGCCGACGCTGCGGCGGCGCCGAGCATCGCATGGCGTGCGCAAGCGAGATACGGACGGGTCTTCATCGAACGCTCCTCCTCCGGTGATTAACGACGAATGGGTGAAGTGGCAGCGCATTGGCGTCGGCTGCTCGATTAAATCAACTGCGTGGATTTAGTACAGCAGCCGCGCGGCGAAGCGTCAAGGCCGCGCGTTATGTGCGGTGCGGCGACGGGAAGGGCCAATCGGCGGCCGTGGCCGCCGCCCAATAACAGCTTGGCCGAAATGGTGTGGTGCAACAAATCGACCTAGCGTCTAAGGGAATATCCCGATGCGATTCGAGGCGATTTCTTATGAAGGAAACGCTTAATCCGGCGTTGCGGTGGCGTCACGCGGGCAGCGGGGCCCAAGGGTCCCTTCGCGCTCGACGTCGAAGGCATTCGTCGCTATCGATCCGTGCAGACGTACCGCTGCCCGCGGCGAATTCCGAATCCGTCGCGGGCAGGGAATAGAGAATCGGAAGGGGGCGGGTGCGCCTGCGCTTACGCGGCGCGTGCGGCCTCGGCGGGCACTGCGGCGGCCGGCTTACTCGAACCGGTGCGCTTGGTCTTGCCGGCGCGCGAGGGCGGTTGGCAGGCGCCGCATACGACGTTGTGCTGCAGGTCGTGCTTGTGCGCGACGAATTTGCCGGCACAGCGACAGCAGGGCGTCAGTTGCAGGATGTCGGCGTCGAAGAAACGTACGAGCGTCCATGCACGCGTGAGGTCGAGCACAGGCTCGGCATCGCTGTGTTTGCAGTGCTCGAGATAGAGGCGATAGCCCTTGGTCAACGCGTCGAGATGCGAGCATCCGGCCTCGTGCTTGAGGAACACGTAGGTGTTGTAGAACAGCGATGCGTGGATGTTCGCCAGCCAGGTCATATACCAATCGGCCGAAAACGGCAGCATGCCTTTGGGCGGCGACACGCCCTTGATCTCGCGGTAGAGGCGGATCATGCGGTCGCGCGACAACGACAACTCGCTTTCGAGCACCTGCATCCGGGCGCCGAGCTCGATGAGCGCGATCGCGCGGAAGACTTCTTGCGCATCTTCCGTCAGGCTTTTCTTCTGGACCATGGCGCTGCCCCTTTCGAGTTACGCGAACTGCTCGGCCGGCTGGCTGGCCAGCAAAATCGCAGCGTGCGTGGCGGCGACGTCTGCGTTTTTGGCGGTCTGCGTCAGTGCCGACAGCATCGCATGGTCGTTGAAGCGGAAGAAGCACAACAACTGGTCGGAGGCGGCCAGCTTGACGCACTGCGCGAGCGACAGCCCGGCGAGCAAGTCGGCCATTTCCGACGACAAGCCCAGGCGGAACATCCCGATGGCCTTGTCCTCGCGCAGCATGCGCTGCGCAAGCATGATGTACGACAAATTAATTTCGCGGATAGATTCCAGCGTCTCGCTGCTGCGGTCCATGTCTCACGTTTCCGAAGCCCCGTTGACCCGTATAGGTATTATTTACTATGTACTTTTTTGCGCTTTGTAGCTCGCCATCGTTTGCGCGATCTCGCAGCGTCATTTGATACAGCTGGTTACAACTTGTAACATCGATGGGGCCATTCTAAGAAGCAGTTTTACCGAAATCAATCCCTTCCCAATAAAATGTAGGAAAAAAGCACAGCTCGACATTTCGGTCACTTTTACATCGTCTCGTAACAGGAAAAGCTGACCGAATTTCTCCGAGGGTTTGCCCTAGGAAAACGGGCCCAAACGCTGGGATTCGAGCGAATCGAAGCGGATCCGAATGATTTATGTAAGTTTTACGTAAGGAAACGCCGGGCCGCAGGGTGGGGAAAATCCCGAGCATCCAGCGCGGCATTAGGCGCCGCTGTCGTGGCGCTTGGCGGGTGCCGGCCGAACGGTTTGAAGCGCGCCATCGGTTACGACCGGGATCAACCCTGACGCTTCGATGCGCTCGATGGTCGAGCGCGCGCAAGCATCGTCGTCGGGTGCGCAGTAATCGATCGAGATGACGGGCAGCTTGTACTGCGTGCGAACGGTGTCGGCCTGACCGAGCAGCCAAGCGCGATCGGCTTGCGGCACCGTTACATAGCGCTGACGCGCCTGATCCCAGCCGCTGAAGAGCGATTCGAATGCGACGGCGTCGATCTTGTCGTGCACTTGGGGAAGCAGCTCGAAGCCGCGGTTCAGAATCAACTGCGCATCGGGGTGACGCGCCTTGATCGCGCGGATGACGCGCACGAGGCCTTCGCGCTGCCGGGCGCGCGCGGCTTCGGTCTTGGTCACGAGCTGGTACGAATCGAGCGTGTCGAGAAAGAACCCACGATAGCCGCGCGCCCACAACGGATCGATCACGTGGCGCACGAAGAACGCGGGCCAGGCCGGCTGGCTTTGATCGATGACGCGCGAGGCCCAGACGGTGTTGTGCCCCATGAACCAGCCGGGCGCGATGTCGCGATAGTAGCGGCGGTGCGGCGTCGCTTCACCGACGCTCGCATAGGCGAACCAGCGCGTATTCGGCTCTTCGTGCTCGCGCGGGGCGAAGCCGCTGTCGGGCTCGAGCACGGCGATGTCGTAACCGGCCAGCACGTCGATCGGCGGCGTCGTTCCGTAGTAGAACGCGACGGTGGGTCGTGAATCGGCAAGCCGTGTATCGGCACGAGCGGCCGGCGAGCCGAACGCCGCGCGCAGCACGAACGCCAGCGCGCCCGCGGCCAGCAACAGCGAGAGCGCGATTTGGATGGCGCGCGGCGGATGCGCTAAGGTTCGGAGCAAGGTTGCGGCAGTCATGAGCGGAAAGGGCCGTAAGGGACGGTCGGAGGTGAGCCGGCGCGAATCCGCCGCTTGCTCACGAGCGCAGCATATACGTTTCGTATTCGAGCGAGGCGAACTTCGCATCGAGCATGCGCACCGCGGCGATCACGACGATCACGAGCGCCGTCGCGAAGCCGTAGCCGTACGTGCTGGGGCCGAGCCATAGCGATACGCCCGTGAGCGCGCCGTTCAAAACGACGAACGCGGCGCTCAAGCGCAGCACGGTGATCCGCGCGTCGAGATAGAAGAATACGTTGAGCAACCCGAGAAAGAGGACCTGCAGGCTCGCGGAAATCACATCGACGAGCAGGAGCGGCAGGTAGAGCGTGGAAATGCCCAAAGCGGAAAGCAACGGTGCGCCGAACGAGATGATCAGCACGACCACGACGGTCTGCACTTTGACGATTTCATAGAGCCCGGTCCGCACGCTGCGCACCATCATGTCGCGCATGTCGTTGATCCGCCTGAGCGTCGCGCCCGTGCGCACGGCGTCGTAGAACGCATCGTAGTATTCCGCGAAGTCCGCCTCGATGCGCACGAGGAACGTCGCCATGGCCGGCATCACGCACACATAGGCGATGAACACGGGGATGTCGTAAATGATCGAGGCATGGAACCAGCCGATCACGCGGCTGCCCGTGCCGGGCGCATACCAGAAAATGATCTTGTCGATCCAGATGCCGAGATTGAACAGCAGCCCCACGAAGGCCAAACTCGGATAGGCCATGCGCCGCTGAAACACTTCGAACGAAACGTATTGCGGGCTGCGATAGTGCCGGTGCACGAGCGCCGACAGGCAGAGCAGCAAGACCCAATGCCCGGCGACGAACCCGCCGAGCAACCCCGTGAGGCCGTAGCGAGCGAAGGCAAGCGCCAGCGCCACCACGAACGAGTAGCCGATGGCGAACGAGGCGAGGATCTGCCAATACTGTTTGACGCTCGACAGAAAAATGACGGCGATCCAAATGTTGCTGACGATGACGAAGCCCGCCACCATGAGCAGCCGGTAATACAGCGATTGATCGCGGAAACCGAGCAGCATGACGATCGTCGCGAAGGCGCCGGCCGCCAATGTCGTCACGAGGAGCACGGCGTGATAATTCGGCAAGACGAGATCGTCGCGTTTTTCGAACAGGCGGTCCGACACGAAGCGCGTGAACCAGAGCTGGATCGGGCCCGTGAGGATCAGGCTGAACGCGATCATGTAGGTGACCGAGACCTGAAATTGCGTGATCAAGACGGTCGGTACGACGATCGTCAGCGTCAGCAAACCAATGACCAGAATGCCGAAAATCGACAGAATGAGCGGCCCCGAGCTGATCAGCGCCGCATACACGTAGGCGCGCGTCACGCCGGTCAGCGTGTCGCGCCGCATGATCTTGCGCAGTTCGAATCCGATGCCGGCCATCAGCGGCTCCTGAACGACGGACGGCGCGCCGCGCCGCGCTCGTGCGTGGTGTGAAACGGGCAGCGCGCGCCGTCGTCCCCGGCGCCGCCCGTGTGCGCATCGGCGCCCGAATCGGGCAACGCCGCGGCATGGTCGTAAATCTCGCGGAACCGGTCGATCATCTGCTGCCTCGCGTAGTAGCGTTGAACGCGCGCCAGGCCGGCACGTTGCGCGGCCTGCCAGCGTTCGCGGTCGGCGAGCAATTCGAGCGTCGATTGGGAAAACGCTGCCGGATTGGCGAGCGGCACGACGGCGCCGGCGATGCCCAGCGCGCGATCCTCGTCGCTGAAGCCTTCTATCAGCTCGCGGCACGCGCCGACATCGGTCGTGATCGCGGGCACGCCGGCGGCGAAACCTTCGAGCACGACGAGCGGCAGCGCCTCGCTGATCGAGCTCAGCGCAACGAGATCGACCTTCGGCAAAACGTCGGCAATCCGTTGAAAGCCGAGGAATCGCACGTTGGTCTCGAGACCGAGGCTTTGGACAAGCGCGCGGCACTCGCGCGCGTAGGCGGGGTCTTCTTCCTCGGGGCCGACGATCCACCCTTCGATGTCGGACATCGTGCGCGTCGCGATGAAAATGGCGCGGATGAACGTTTTGATGTCCTTGATCGGCACCACACGGCCGATCAATGCAACGACGCGCCGAGGGCGCTCGTCGTCTCGCTGCGTCAGCAGAGGACGCAGCCCGTCGACGTCGATGCCGTTCGGGATCGTGCGCGTGAGTTCGGGGCGAGCGCCGTCGGCCACTTGGCGGCGGCGGTTGCCTTCATAGAGGGCGGTGATCTGTTCTGCCGCGCCGTATGCCAACGCGCCGAGGGCTTCAAAAAATCGCACCCACAGCTCCCGGAAGTAGCTGACGTTCGACACGTCGCGCTCGAACAAGCCGCGATTGTCGCGAATCCATCGGCTTTGCAGCAGGTCGATCTTGCGCTCCTTCGTATAAATCCCGTGCTCGCTCACGATCAACGGGCGGCCGGTACGGTAATGCATCAGCGCGCCCAAGTACCCCGCGTAGCCCGTCGAAACCGTGTGGTACACGCGCGCGTGCAGCGTTTGCGCGGCGACGCGCGCAAGCTGCCACAACGGCTTGTGCATGATCCGCACCGTCCAAAAGTAGTCCGTGAACGACGGATCGGTGCAGTGGCGCGTGTACTGGTCTTCGATGAAGCGCCATGCTTCGCGGCTGTACAGGAACTGGGACTCGCTGAGCGCGCCCTCGCTACCGAGCATGGGAATGAGGTCGGCCATCATGGCGCCGACGTCGGCATGCGAGCGCGCGTCGCGCAGCGCTTCGTGAAATTGGGCGGAGCGCTCGAACGCCGCCTTATCGCCGGCCACTTCGCTAGGCGCAAGGGCGTCGGCGGGTGCGCTTTCGTAGAGATAGTGCGCTTCGAAGTGGACGACGTTGTCCGGCAGCGGATAGGCGGCGCCCGAATAGTCCTCTTCCCGGCTGCCGATGAAGACGATGCCGAATCGCGTCGCCGGATACGCGCGAATCATTTCGTTGACCCAACTCGATACGCCGCCGCGAACGAACGGGAAGGTGCCTTCGAGCAGCAGGCAGACGTCGGCATCGGCGGCGCGGCGGTTCAGCGACGGTTCCATCAAGATGTCCAATAATCGACTACGGGCTTGAGCGCGGGTGCTGCGCCGCCCTGCGCCAGCGCGGAGACCAGTTCGGCCGCGCGCGCATGACGGCTTTGCAAAAACGCGACCTCGGCGAGCCACGGTAGCAGCCGCTCGCGCGGGAATCCGAGCGCGTTGGCGCGCTCGAGCAGCGGTGCGGCGTCGGCGGGCCGATGCTGGGCGAGCGCGAGCCGTGCCCGCAGCAGCCACAACGCCGCATCGCGCTCGCCGCCGGGGAGCATCTGCGCTTGCAGCGCATGCGTTTCGGCCTGCTTGAGCGTGTGCTGATACACATCGCCCTGTGCAAGCTGCTGATAGACCAGTTCGAAATGCAGTTCGGCCAGCCGGCGGTGCAGCGCTCGGCGCTCGTCGTCGGTGAGCGCGACGGTCAAGGCGTCCTTGCTTTCGGAGATTTTATGCACGATCTCGTTCTCGGCCTGATCGAGCGTGCCGTAGGCGAGCAGGCGCAAGTCGTCGACGGGATCGGCGAGCAAGTCGCGCAGCAGCGTGCCCGTGGTGTGGGTCGGCAACTCTTGAATCGAGACGAGCGCCGCGAGCCGGTCGCTCGTGGCTGCGCGCGTGTTCGCCAAGCGCGACTGCACCCGCGCGCCGCCGCCGTGCGCGACGCGCGACACGAGGTAGCTGACGAATTCCGGGCGTCCGACGACGCCGACATCCTGCAAGGGCCGCCGCATCGGCACCCACTTGCCCCAGGCGGCGGCCAGCACTTCGATCAGCCCGCCGACGCACGGAACGAGCAGGCATGCGAGCCACAAATGCAGCAATGCGGTGCGGCGCGGCTCGCGCAGTTCCCGCGGCAGCAGACGCCGAAATGCGATCGCCTCCGCGGCCGCCACGACGGCTTGCAGGGCAAGCAGCGCCAGGAGCGGATCGGCGACATGGGGCGCGTGCAGCACCCCGACGATCGCCCCGATCTGAAGCGCGAAGGCGAACGCCACGGCGAGCGCCGTCACGGCGGCGTAGCGCATGTCACGCATGAGCGTCCGCCCGTTGCACGAGCCCGGCCAGATTCGCGGCCGTCGACGTTGCACTGACGTGCATGGTATGCACCGCGATGCCCGCGCGTTCGAAATCGGTATCGAACTGGCTTTGCAGATTCGACTCGACGCGCGCCAGATAGCCGTCGATCCCGGCCGAGTCGGTCAGCGGCATCAGATTGATCAGCACCGAGCGGCGCTCCGTTTGCAGCGGCCAGGCGAGATCGAGCGAGCGGCCTCGGCGCAGCACGTGCTCGAACAGCGAGTCGTGTTCCTCGTCACGCCGGAACGACAGTGCGACGACCGAGGAATCGATGCCGCTCGTCCGTTGCAACCGGGCAAGCCGCGCGTATTCGAGCGCGAACTCGAGCGGACATTCGGGCACGGCATGATGCAGTTCGCTCACGAGGCGCGAATGTGCGACGCCATCGCCGTAATAGCCGAGCAAAACGAGCATCATCTGCAAGTTGTCGTAGTTCAACGACAGAAACGGCATGCGCTCGACGACGAGCAGCGCGAGCAGCGTATCGTCGGCCGACGACAGCGGTGCGCAAACCAGATAGCGGCTTTCCTGCGCGCCGGGGTGCTCCGACTTCAAATGCGCGAGCTTGCCCGAGTCGAGCGCGAGCCGCACGAGCGGATCGTTTGCGACGAGTTCGGGGGCTTCGCCGACCGTCGCCAGCGGGCTGCGCTCGAGCTTGCCGCCCCGGGCGGGATAGAGTGCGGCGACTTCGATCTGGCAGACGCGCGCGATGTACTCGAGCAGCCGCGCGGCGCCGGGCAGCGGCGCGCGTTCCGCGCCGCTGCGAGTGACCGAGAGCTGGCGCAGTTCGATGATCGAATCGCGCAACGTGGTCGGCCGCGTGAGCAGATCCTTCTCGAGCCGCTCGTGCGAGAGGCGCAGCAGGTAATGGTTGTTCGTCAGCGCGGTGAGCCGGTCGTTCAAATAGTCGTTGGTCGAGTTCGCGCGTGTCGTGCGCGCCGCCCACGTATCGCCGAAGTGGCCGGCGACGATCACCTGGATCAGCCCGCCCGCGAAGTAAGCCCCCGGCCATGCGGCGCCGGACGGGTACAGCAGCAGCCACGCGGCAGCCAAAACGAGTCCCGAACTGACGCCGAGCAGCACGCCGTAGCGCAGTGCGACGATCATCGGCACGATCCACACCCATGGGAACGCGCCGTGCAGCAGCAGCGGATCGCCGCGATCGACCGCCCAGGCGAGCGCCAGCACGGCTGCGGTGAACCCAATGCTTTCGACTATCGCGAACGGACGATGCGCCGCGGGCGCGAGCAGGCGCCGCAGCCGGCTGAGATTACCGAATGGCTCCGAGCGGCGCACGTTCCGACCGAGCGCCGAGTGGCTAGCGCTCGCCGGCCCGGCCGCTTCGGTCGATGCACCTTGCTGGGCGGCGGAAGTCTTCGCGTGTGCGTCCATGATCTTTGGGATGATGCGACGCTTAGCGGCGCGCCGCCAGCGGCGCGAGCAGCTTGCGGGTCAGGCTCTGGGCCACGCCGCCGAGCGAGGAACGGCTCCAGCCGCTGCGACTGCCCGTGCCGCTCCAAACGACCTTGCCCGACGCCATGTCATGGAGCTCGAAGGTCATGCCGACGACCGGTTCGCCGTCGACGCCTACTTTATAGCGCCATTCTTCCACGGCTCCCGAGAGCGAGTAACGCGCGTGGTGTGCGCGGGCCCAAGCGAGCGCCTTGTCTCGGTCGGGCTGGCTGCCCGCGTCGAACTGATCGCTGCCGGCGTTGGCGGGCACACGCTCGACCGTCGCGATGCCCAAGTCGCGCAGCGCGTTGACCGCCAGTGCCTGTGCGGCGTTGCCTGCATCCGGCGTTTCGGTGTAGTTCGCGATCGGGAGCACGGCCACGGCGTCGCTCGCCTGGAGCGTCGGCGCGGGCGTCGTGTCGATGGAGGAGCAGGCGCTCGCCACGAGCACGCCGGCCAGCGCGATCGTCCATCCCACGGTCTTGCGGATTTGCTCGAAAGAATTCATATCGTTTTCCCGTTTTCCATCTGGTGGTCAGTCACTGCGATTCGACAGTCCCAAATTGCGTGCCAGGTCGGCCAAGCGCGGGCGTCGTCTCATGCATCGTGTTTCGTCTTCGTCTTCGTCTTCGTCTTCGTCTGCGTCTGCGTCTTCGTCTTTCGTCAATAGAACCAGCGATAGCGTGCCCCGATCACAGTTGCCGCGGCGCCGCCGGAGGCGATGCGCTCGTGCTGGAAGTACACCGCCGCACGGTCGCCGCCGAAGACGCTGCCCGCGATCCCGACATCGGTTTCGAGCCCCCAGCCCTGGTTCGTATCGTGCACCATGCCGACGTCCAAATAAGGCCGCCACGCATGCGTGTAGCGATCGGTCAGATCGTTGCCGAAACCGATGAACGCGCCGAATTGGCTGAAGCTGTTGGGCATGAAATCGCCGGCGGTGAGCGCGCCCGAATCGGCGGGCGCCAGGCGCAGCAGCAATGCGTCGGGCTGGCCGCTGCCGTTGTACGTGCCGTGCGCACCGGTCAGGCGCACGGTGTAGTCGGGGTATTCCGTCCTGATCTTGTAGTCGATTTCCGCCTGCTCCAGCACGCCGCTGCCGACGAAATTGCGCGCCTGGCTATAGAAGCGGTCGCCCTCGAGGCTCGCGGTGACCGTCCAGCGCGGGCTCGGCTGCCAGGTCACCGCGCCGCTCACGCCGTCCTTGACGCCGCCGACGGTCAAGGTTTGTTGCTCCGTCACTTCCGCGCTGCGTTGCGCCGATATGCTGAACGAAATGGGCGAGTTGCGTCCGAGCGTGGCGTTCGCGCGCGCCGTATAGAACGAGGAGACGGCGTCGCGCCGGCCGACGTCGATCGAGAACAGCGAGTCGCGTGTCATGCGGCGCACGAACACGTCGGCGGACCGATCGACCGAAGGCAGATTCACGAGCTGCGTCGTGTCGGTGGAGCGTTGCATCCGCTGCCGAGCGCGCAATCCGATCATGTAATGGTCCGAGAGCTTCATGCTCGCGGCGAGCGTTTGCTGCACGTAGTCGAGCGGATGTTCGACGTAGTCCTCGATCGACGCGTCGATCGATTGATTCCAGAACATCGAGGCATCGACAAGCCGGGTATGCAGCTCCGTATCGTCCGGCGCGCCGTCCAGGCCGTGAAAGGCGAGGGCTTGGGCTTCGCCTTGCCGGTCGACGCGCATCGAACCGTCGATACGGCTGTAGAGCGGCAGCGCCGCCGTGCGCTCGTCGAGCAGTTGCTCGATCGTTCGCACGTCGTCTTCGGCCAAGGCGATGGCGAGCCGCTCGTCTTGCGTGCCGAGCAACCGCCGGGCGTAGCGGCGGGCAAGCCAGCGTTTGGCCACGTCGTAGCGTTCGCCCGAGATTGCCCAAGCGACCGCGACATCGCGCGCGACGGCCTTGCGCAGGCGCGCATGCTCGGCATTGCGCTCGGCCGCGGTCGGCAATGGGGCGAGCCCGTGCACTTCGCCGAGCAGGCTTTGCGCGGATTCGTCGGCCTCGTCCGCTTCGGCCGGCGCGGTCAGCGAGTCGAGCAGGCGGCGTGCGGCGTCGCCGTCGGCGAGCGTTTGGGCGAGCACGGCCCGGCGGCCCTGCAATTGGGCGACCGATTCCCAGTCGCTGGGGGCAGGCAACTGCAACGGCGCAGGCTCGCTGCGCGCCGCTTCTTTGCCGGCGGAGTGCCCGGGTGACCGCGGCGACGCATCGGCGGCCCGATTCGGCTCGCGCTCGGCGGCGAGCAGGCCGCGCCAGACATGACGCCGCACCGATGCGGCGATGCCGGGGTGCCCTGCCATTTCCTGCGCGTCCGCATACGTCAGCAGCCATAGCGGGTCGCGCTGCCTCGACACGGCTTGCAACCGAAGATAGCGCAACGCGGCGACGGGACGATTCAACCGCAGTTCGCCGGCTGCAAACGGCCCCCACAGCGATTCGTCGTCGAGCGAGTGCGCGCGCCAACGGTCGAGCGCGGCGCGTACGTCGGCGTCGCTGCCTGAGTCGACGAGCATCCATAGATAGGCGGCTCGCGTATCGCCGCTCGTGCCCGGCAGCGAAACCGCCCGGCGCAGATCGTCCAGCGCCGCGTCGAGCCGGCCGCTTTGACGTTCGTATTCGGCGCGCGTCGCCAAGAAATCGGGGTTGGCCTCGGCAGCGCGACGTTCCTCGGGTGTCAACCGCCTGAGCAACGCGCCCGCGCGCTCGAACGTATGCGCGGAAAGGTAGGCGTTGACCGCGTCGCGCAGGGCGAGGACATTGTGATCCCGTTCGTACTGCAATTCGGCTGTCCGTGCGGCGTCAAGAGGATGGCGCTCGTAGAAGAACGTCATCCCTGCGAGGTCGTCGGAAGTCTCCTCGCCGCCGGCCAGCAGATGGCGAAATGCCAAGTTGCTGTCGGCATCGTCCTGCAGAAGCCGCGCCAGTTGTCCGAACGTGCGCCAATAAAGGGTATCGCGGTCGGTCGCATACGGCTGGGCCGCCTTGAGCGCGCGCAGCGCCGCGGGGAAATCGTTGAGGCGGTACAGCAGGTTTGCGCTGTGTCCCGCATACGCCACGTTGCCGGGCTGCGATCGGCTCAGCGCTTGCCAAGTCTCGAGCGCGCGATCGAGGTGGCCGGCCCTTTCGGAAAGCAGCGCATAGCGGCTCGCGATTTGCGCTTGACGGGCGCCGTGCATGCGGGCTTTCAGAAACGCCAGCGCATCGTCCGGGCGGCCGAGCCGTTCGTAGGCCGCGACGACGCCGTCGACGAGCGTCAGATCTTGGGGCGTCGCATCGGCCGCCTGGGTGAGCGCCTGGACGTAAGCGGCGTCGTCGTTCAGCATCGGCGCGATGCGCTGCACGTTCGACCAGCCGGCGGCGTCGTCGGTTTGCCGAGCGTAAGCGAGCCACGCCTGCAGCGCCGCGGCCGGTTGATTGCGCCATTCGTCGACTTGGGCCAGGCGTTTGCGCCACTGCGGCCGGTCGGGGTGACGGGCGACTTGATCCGCGGCGACTTTCGCGGCATTTTCGAGGTCGTTCGATTCGAGGAACGATTGGTAAAGCGTGGAGGCCAGATCGTTGTCCGCTGGCTCACTGGCGGCGCCCGCACGAGCGGCGGCTTGCGCGTTTGCGCGCGTACTCGCCGCGTGCTGCGCTTCGGCTTTTCCGGCCGAGGCTGCGCTTGCCGCAATCGCGGCGGCCGCGTGCGAATCGGCCCACGCCTTGGCGGGCACCTTATCGCCCACGAGCAGCAGCCGGGCCCGTCGCGCGCCGTTGAACAGAGCCGGCATGATTCGCGCAGGCAGCGCAGTGCGCGGCATGTCCGGAACGTTGACGGCCTGTGTGCGCCGCGAGGGTAGCGCGAGCGTGAGCCAAACGCCGTTCTCTGGGGCGCCCGCGTTGGCGTCGCGACGAGTCTCGGGCGAGCGTTCGGGCTCATCGCGGCGAGAATCGATGAACTTCATCAGCGCACGCGCGTAACGATCGACGAGGTCCGGGCGCTGTGCGGCGCGTGCGAGCTGCAGCAAGACTTCCAGGGTTTGACGATCGTCGGATAGGCCGTCGACGTGCGCTTGTGCTTGCGCTAGTGCTTCATCGACCAAATTCCCTGCTTGCAGCGCGCGCACGCCCGCGATGAACGCGCTGCGAGCCGCGTCGCGGTTGCCGGCGGCCGCTTGCGCGGCAAACTGTGCCGCCGAAGCGCGGCGGTAATCGCCGGCGGCGAGCCACTGTTGCGCAGCTTCGCGTTGCCAGTATTCGCGCCGGGCGGGATCGGCTTGCGCGAGCCGTTCCCGGTAGCGCGCGGCGATGGCCGGCGCACCGACCGACAGCGCTTGCCGCGCGAGCGCTTCGAGCTGCGCCGGATCCCAGTCCAATTGCGCGGCGGTATTCAACTGCTCGGCCACGCGTGCCAACAGCTCGGTGCGTTCCGGCGAATTGGGCGCAGCGGCGAACGCGCGCTGCTCGTCGCAGCGAAGCTCGATCTGAATCGCGTGACGGCGCGATTGCTGTACCCCGAGCGCGGCCAGGCGGCTCGCGGTAGCCTTAGCCTGATCGCAGCGGCCCAGCGAGAGATACTGATTCGCGAGCGCGGACAAATAGGCGGGGTCGCTCGGTGCGCCGCGTAGCCATGCCTCGAGATAGGCGACCGTGAGCTCGCTGGGCGCCGAATCGTGCACGATCCGCGCGCGCAGCCCGCCGGCCATGTAGGTGCCGGCCAGCGTGCAGACGATCGCGGCCGTAGCGCCGGCCAGCATGAACGGCGTGACGATGCGCGGCCGTTCAACCGCCACAGTCGACCTCGATCGGCTGATAGGTCACCTGAGCGCCGGGGACGGCGGGTGTCTGCACGCGCAGGGTATTGCCCACGCGCTGCGCGGAAAGCGCCTTGCCGGCGCTCGACGCACGGCACTGCGCTGCGTTGGCGATTTCGAAGAACGGCTTGTAATAGCCGCCGAAATCGAAGCGCAGCCCTTGGCCGACGCGCTTGAAATCGCGCAGGAAGCCGTTGGCTTCGGACAGATACGGCTGCGCATTGCGGGCGCCGGCGGCGGCAAGCGTGAAGCGCGCGCTGCCGCCGTCGAAGTGGATATACGTGCCGTCCGGGCCAGCTTGGTAGCCGGTCACGCCGCGCGCATCGTCCAAGCGCGGAACCTCGGAGCCGCCCCAATGTAGTTCCCGCACCTCGCCGTTGCCGCGCACGAGCCAACCGTCGCCGTCGCGCGCGACCGCGAACGTGCGCCAATCGAGCACCTTTCGGATGTAGTCGGTGGCATAGACGGGGAGCACGGGCTGCGCCAGCACGGCTTGGTAGATTTCGTCGAGCGCGCGCAGCGACGCCATCTTCGTACCGCTGTACATATGGTAGTAGATGTCGATGGGCTTGAAACGCAAGGGCCGATCCGTCATCGCAAACGTCTGCAGAACTTGAGTGAAGCCGTAGAACGGCCCCTGCCAGTCGTTCGTATAAACGTTCTCGTCCTGGTTCGGTGCATACACTTGATAGGCGTTCGGTCCTTTGTCGACGCCGATCGGTGCGATGTTCAGCCAACTGGCGTCGGCTTTGGTGATCGTCGTATCGCCGCCGTTCAGATTGTAGACGCCGCTCTCGTACACGCGCCGCACCGCGAGCGCGGGTGGCATGCAGTCGCCCGACCACTGCAGCACTTTGACGTGCTTGCCCGGCGGCGCAAGCCTGCTGTCGATGTAATCGATCGAGCCGGAGATCTCGCGATCGAGATTGAAGGTGTAGCCGGGAATGTTCAGCGAGAACGCCGCGTCGGTGCCGCCGCGGTCGGCGTGCGCGCCCGTCTTTGCGTCGACGTTCTCCCATGTGAACGGGTGCGAATACGTGTGAGTGCCGATCTCGACGTAGGGCAGTGCGAACATTTCCCGGGCGATCTGTTCCAGCCGCGGAGAAATTTTCGGATACAAGCCGTCGGGGCCGACTTCACCTTCGATGACCGAGAGCGTCGTCGGGATCGGATAGCGTGTCCAGATCCGGTCGTACAACGCTTGCCCCGAGTAGTCGGGCCCCGGAAATTCCGTGTGCGAGGCAAAGCCGTCGCCGTCGACGTGGGTCATGAGCAGGCGTCTGCCGTTCTCGGTCGTGACGCTCGGCGCCGGCAGCATGGGCAGGCGCAGCGCCTCGCGCAGAAACGACAGCGGCTGGATCGCCCAGCGCTGCTGTTCGATACTGTCGAGCGAAACCACGTTGTATTGATTGAGCGCGAATCCGCCCCACGGCATGATGCCCACCGCATCGACGCGCTGACCGCCCGCATCGATGCCGAGCAGCGATTTGCCCTCACCGGGGGCGATGCGGATCGTCGGGAGGTCGCGCGGATCGGGCACCGGCATCGTTTCGAAACCTATCATCGGGTCTCGCTCGACGATCTTGAGCGGCGCGCGCGGCGTGCTCTGCACCGACTGCAGGCCGAGCGCGTTGCCGCGTCCCCCGACGCCGAAACCGAGGTGACTGAAAAACGCCACGGGCACATGGGCGTCCATCACCTGCTGCAGCCACGCGCGCCACCGGTTCGGATTCGGGACGGTATCGCGGCCGATCCAGGCGACCACGCCGGCATAGCGGTCCGGCGTGACATCGGCGGGGAGCGCCGTACCCAATTGCGCGTATTGGATGTCGTAGCCCAGATAGTTGAGCGGGGTCGCGACCGCCGTGACGCCGGGACTCAGATCGAGTTGCTGGCCAGGCTGCAAGTCTTGTACGACGAGTATCTTGCGCGGCATGACTTCGATACGGCCGATGCCCACGACATCCTGCGCCGGATCGGTGACATAGGTGTCGAGCCCGGCGGCGATCGCTTGCTGTGCGGTGCGGCGCCCGCACGCACGGTCGGCGCCGTCGCAGTATTCGACGGTGACCACGGGAATACCGGTTTCGCGCTGGAATGCCTGCGACGCGGCGAGCGGCTCTGCCCGCGCGTCGGCGTCGACGCTTTGTGTGCCGCCTGTGTTCGATCGAGTGCGAAAGAGCGCGTGCGCGAGCACTGCATAGACGGCTGGCGCATGTGCGCGCGCCACGCCGAGGGCATCGTTTCCGCCGACGACGATTTTTGCGTCGGGGTGCGCGGCATGGATTGCGTCGATGGCCGCATAGCCGGCCGGCGTATCGACCAGTACGCCGCGAAAACCGCGGTGCCAGAGCGGTTCCACTTGTGTTGCCACGAAGGTCTCGCCGCTTTCTACGGAAGACGCATCGACGTGCGCAATATAAGTGGTGTGCGAGAGCGGATGAGCGGCCGGCTCGAACGGCGACGCCGGGTCGACGACGAGCGCGTCGAATGCCTGCAGTAAATCGAGCGGTGGCCGATCGCCGTCGTAAATTGCAAGATTGACATGCCTAACGGACGCATCGGCCGCTTTCGCGGTAACGGGCGGGCATGCGGCAAACGCGAAGGCGAGCGACAAGAGCGCCGCGCACTTGACGCTGCTGGCCAAGTGCGGCGCGGTTCGTTGGTCCAGACGAGCCTGTTCGGAAAAACCTTTTTTCAACGTGCTTCTCGGTACGGGCCGTGTTGGCCATCTTGTTCGCTTGCGCCGCCGCGACCATGCGTCCCACATAGCCTTCGCGCTTGCCGCCTCGACGAAAGGCGAAGCATTTGCGAATTCCCCAATTCGCGCGCCGCGCAAAAGTATCACGATTTGGACCGATAAGAAAATAGCTTATCGGTCCGGTAGGTTTTTCTTGAAGCGAACGATGGCTCGTTCGAGACCTGATTCTCGGGCTGCAAACGTTTGTCATCGCTGCGTTGACGTCTGCGCAAAAATCGGGCCACGCATTTTCCGCGCGTTACCGTTTATTTCGAAACGGCGAACAGCGTCAAATTCATAAAAATCCTGAACGCCTCGCCGAGCAGCACGGCGCTTCCCACGCCCGCGCACCAAAGCGCGACGAACCAGACGCAGCGGGGCAGCACGACGCCTCGCTTAGTGATAGTGATGTTCGCCATGGCGCACCTTTCCGCGAAACACCCAATACCCGAGCATCGTGTAGGCCATGATGATCGGCAAAATCACGACGGCTCCCGTCAACGTGAACGTCAGGCTGCGCTCGGGCGCCGCCGCTTGCCACAACGTGACCGATGAGGGAATCGCGTAAGGCCATAGCGTGGCGAGCAACCCCGCGTAGCCGAGGACGACGAACGCCGTGGCGAACAAGAACGGGCGTGTGTGATGACGGTCGCGCGCCGCGCGGCGCATGAAGTATGCGCAGATGGCAACGAGGAACGGAGCGGGCAGCATGCGGTGAAACCACTCGCTGCCGAACCAGCGTGCCGCGACGCTAGGCTCTTGTAACGGTGTCCAAATCGTGACGGCCACGATGAATGCGATCAGCACGAGCGTGAAAGGCCATACGAGCCGGTGCAGACGGCGTTGCAAATCGCCCTCGGTCTTTGCGACGAGCCAACAGCAGCCGAGCAGCGCGTAGGTCGCGACGACGCCAAGCCCCGTGAGCAGCGTGAACGGGGTGAGCCAGCCGAATGCATTGCCTGCGAATTCGCCGTCCGCGAGCGGAATGCCTTGAACGAACGCGCCTAACGACACCCCTTGAAAAAACGCCGCGCCCGTCGAGCCGCCGATGAAGGCGAGGTCCCATAGGTGTTTCGTTCTCGATGCTTTCCCGCGGATCTCGAACGACACGCCGCGCAGAATCAAGCAGGCAAGCATGGCGACGAGCGGCAAGTAGAGCGCCGACAATACGGTTGCATAGACGAGCGGGAATGCGCCGAACAGGGCCGCGCCGCCCAGCACGAGCCATGTTTCGTTGCCGTCCCACACCGGGGCGACGGTGTTCATCATGAGATCGCGTTCATGCTCGTTGGGAAAGAGCGGGAAGACGATCCCGATGCCGAGATCGAAACCGTCGAGTACGACGTAAATCAAAACCCCGAGCGCGATGATCGCGGCCCAGACGACGGTGACATCCATGATGTGCCTCGAATGACGTGATGAAGAGAAGCGGCGCTGCGTTGCGACGTTCGCCGAACGTGTGCCGAAGTTCAGACCGGGGCAGCGAGCGGGCGACGCTCGCCTCGTTGCGGCTGCAGTTCGCCGTCGTCGTCGGAGGTGATCTTCGGGCCTGCGTGCATGAGCTTGAGCATGTAGTAGATGCCGGTGCCGAACACGAGGAAATACACGACCACGAACGCCATCAACGAAATGCCCACTTGCTGGGCGGAGAGCGGCGACGCCGCCTGCGATGTCCGCATGACGCCGTAGACGACCCATGGCTGCCGCCCCACTTCGGTGGTGACCCAGCCCGCAAGCAAGGTAATGAAGCCGCTCGGGCCCATCAGGACCGCGAATCGATGAAACCAGGCGGTATCGTAGAGCCGGCCTCGCCGGTCGAGCACCCACGCGATAACCGCCAGCGCGATCATGAGCAGCCCGAGCCCGACCATGATGCGGAAACTCCAGAATACGACCGTCGAATTCGGGCGTTCCTCGCGGGGGAACGATTTCAAGCCGCGGATCTCACCGTCCCACGTGTGCGTGAGCAGCAGGCTGCCCAGGTGCGGAATGGAGAGTGCATAGCGCGTGGTTTCGTTTTCCATGTCGGGCAGGCCGAACAGATTCAGCGCGGTGCCGTTCGATTCCGTGTCCCACAGCCCTTCGATCGCCGCGATTTTCGCGGGTTGATAGCGTAGCGTGTTCAGGCCGTGTTGATCGCCGACGAACGCTTGCAGCGGCGCAATTGCGAGCAGCATCCACATCGCCAGCGAGAACGTCTTCTTGATCGCCGGGTCACGGCGCCCTTTGAGCAAATGCCACGCACCGGTTGCCGCGACGAACAGTGCCGCGACGAGGAATGCTGCCAACGTCATGTGCACGAGGCGATACGGGAACGACGGATTGAAGATGATTTGGAACCAATCGACCGGAACGGCGCGCCCTCCTTCGATCGCATACCCCTGAGGCGTCTGCATCCAGCTGTTCGACGCCAAGATCCAAAACGCCGACATGAGCGTGCCGACGGCGACCGTCGCCGTGGCGGCGAAGTGCGCACGCGGCCCGACACGGTTCCAGCCGAACAGCATGATGCCGAGAAAGCCGGCCTCGAGGAAGAACGCCGTCATGACCTCGTAGGTCAGCAGCGCGCCGGTGATCGGGCCGGCGAACTTTGAAAAGCCTGCCCAGTTCGTGCCGAACTCATACGCCATGACGACGCCCGATACGACGCCCATGCCGAATGCGACCGCAAAAATCCTCGACCAGAAAAGACAGAGGTCCTTGTAATAGGTTTTGCCGGTCTTGAGCCATCGCCATTCGAGTACGGCGATGAAGCTCGACAGACCGATGCTGAGCGCGGGAAAGACGATATGAAACGAGACGGTGAACGCGAACTGAATGCGCGCGAGGTCGAAGGCGCTGAGCGAAGACGATTCCATAGCGTGATACCGATGACGAACGACGCACGCCGGCCGATGTCGACGCGCACTGCCTGAGCAGCCGGTCGCAAGAGTAGTTCAGCGAGGGAAAAAATGCTGCACCGCGCAGCGCTGGCCGCGCGAACGGAAGGTGCGGCAATTTACCGTATGGACACGTGTTAATGCGCTGACGCGAAAGCAAAAATTCGCGGCGATGCAACACGTGCTCGGGCCGTTCGCCGCGGTGCGCTGCGGCAATACACCGCGCTCGCGCGCGGTGTTTGCTTGATCGATGTCGGCTGTGAAAGGAAGGGCTGCGTGATACACGCGATGAGCTTTGCGCGGGGCGATGGATGAAGCATGCGGACTAGGTCGAATGGCGTTGACCGGCGAGGTCATTGCTCACGCGAGTTGATGGGTCTGCAGCCAATCGCGCAGCGCGTTATTCATGCGCGTTTGCCATCCTTCGCCGGTTGCCCGGAAACGCTCGATGATGTCGGCGTCGTATCGCACCGTGAGTGCGATCTTCGGATGTTCGAGCTTGGGTCTTCCACCGCGCCGCTTCATTTGCGCGAATTGCGCATCGGTGGGAACGAACGTATCGGGATCGCTATCGATTCCGCGCTGAATGGCTGCGTCTTCTTCGGGCGTGGGAATGTGCAGCTTAGGTTTGGTCGACATAGCGTTTGACCTCTCGTGCGTTGGCTCTGCGTAGACTGATGACTCGGAACGTCCGACCGCGCTGCGTGAACACCACACAATACAAATGGCCTTCGATTTGGGCGTAGCCGATCTCGCGCAACTCGCCGTAGTCGCGACGGCAGTCGGGCGCACACCAGACTTCACGCCAGTCGATCGACTCGGCCAATGTGAGCGAGACGCCGTGCTTTCGGTGATTAGTCTCGCTCTTCGACGGATCGAACGTCGTCCTGTTTATTGTAGTTACGAAAAACATAGATTGCAAGCCTGATTTTGTGGTTACAAAAACTGGCGGCTCGCAAGGAGAGGCTACCGCGCCCTCCGCATGGCGCTGGGGCGAAGCGTGGAATATGGAACCGCCGCCGGCGAGCGTAAGCGTTGCGTTTCGGGGGCGACGGTTTTTCGCGGAAATTCAGATCGATGCACGGCCGAACGGGAGAGGGCGGCGCGGGAAGCCGCGCTACAACAACGCCACTGCGCCTTGTCGCGGTTTGCACCGACGCAGGACGGCGCCCGTCGATTTCGTCACGACGACGAGTTGCACGAAACTGTTTTCCGGCGCGAACGGCGCGAAAAAGCGGTCCATGACGTCGATGAACGCGCTGATGCTGCAGCCCGAAAACGCCTGCTCGTCGACGGCGAGCGTGACCTCGATGCCGCGCACGAGCGACGGGCATGGATCCATGACGATCCACTGCATCGTCGAGCGGGATCCAACGAACGCGATGCCTTCGATATGGCGCGCCGGCGTGGGCGAGAGCGCCGAGTATTGACGCAAGAGGCGCTTGATTTCATCGAGCCCCTCTGCGCTGAGCGCCATGGCGTGCGGCGTGAATTGCGCGAGCAGGCGCCAAAGCGAACCGTTGCTGTGCTGGGCGCGCACGCTTTCCGTCGGGCGACGCAGCATGACGAGGCGACTGGCCACCGACCCGCCTTCGACGACGAGGTCGCCCGTCGCCGCACCGTACGGCAACGTCGCGGGCAAATTGCGATTCGTGCATGTGACGTCGAGCGCAACCTGCGTCACCGGCACGGCCGCCGGTTGACCGTCGAGCCCGACGAACGCGAGTTTCGTTTTGAGCGAGCCGCGTTGATCGCTGTCTTCCTCAGTGCGAGCGACCCAATAAGGCCCGCTCAACGCGGCGGCGCTGCCGTGCATGAGGCCGAAGAACGGCTGAAACGCTGCAGGACTGGACGCCGTCTGCTTTTCGGGATAAACCGCATCGACCGAGTGCACTTCGAAGTCGGCCGCTTCGGACGACTTCTGCGCTTTCGCCGTGACGAGGTACGATTGCGTGAGCCCGTCGATCTTGATCGGCTCGGCCTTCGTCGGGAATAGATTGACGACGGGCGTGCAAAACAGCTTGAGATGGCGCTCGCTCAGTTGCGACACACGCTGCCCGGCCCATGAATCCTCGTGGAGCCCTTCGACCGCGACGTGGAGCGTCAGCGTCTTGCATCGTCCGGCTGCCGCGAGCATGAAGCCTGCGTCGACATCGATGAAATCGAACTTGTCGGGGAAAGCGAAGTATTCGGCCAGCAGTTCGAAGGGTGCCGAAGCATCGCTTCCTTCATCGATGAGCGCATCGTCCGATTCAAAGCCTGCTGCGGCGATCGGTAGCCGTTCGAGCGGAATCCATCGGCCAGAACCGTCGGCTTCGACGAAGGCCTTCGTCGCGCGCAGCAGGAACGTATCGGTCAGCGCCGTGACGATTTCGCGTTGACCGTGCAAGTGAAGACGAATCTTCGCCGGCGCGATGGCATTGAGCCCGGCGGCGGTCGATGCCGACGCGAAAGTGATCGCGATCAGCCCTGCGGTATCGGGCGACAGAGCGGCGTTGGCCGGGGCCGAGGCGCTTGACCGGTAGCGCGCGGACGTGATGCGCATGGGCGCGAGCGTCACGTCATAGGCTGTTCGAAAGCGACACGATTGCACTTTGGTGACGACGTCGGTGCCGCGCGGAATTTTGACGGGACCGGAAAGCCCTTCGAATAAGCCCTCGATATCGAACTCGACGATCGAACAAGACGGGTAAGGACGCAAGTATTGCGGGTAGAGCGCCTCCAACATACTTTCGGTGAATTCCGGATATTCATCGTGAAGGCGCGTATCGATGCGCGCGGCAAGCAGCGCGAACGATTGAAGCATGCGCTCGACATGAGGATCGTCGGAATGCTCGCCGGAAATTGCTAAACGGGCTGCGATTTTCGGATAGCGCGCCGCAAAATCATGCAAGGAGCGGCGCAACATGGCGAGTTCACGTTCGTAATGCGGAAGCAGGTCTTCCATCAGAAAAATCCGGTTGCGACAAGGCTTGCGAGTCGGGCGCCGATACAGCCATGCCGTTATTGGCGCTGGAACGAGTGAATCGCATATTACAGGAAGTCGCGAACCGAATACCCGCGGATAAGGTTATCGCCTGAGCCGGTCAATGCTCGCGTTATTCAGCCGCCTCGATCGTGACTTGCTCGATGTAAGAAAGGCGGCGCCAGCCTTCGATGCCTGCAAAGGTGCATTCGATACGATGCGCTGCGGCGGCTTCCGCGAATTTGGCCGCGCATAGCGCTTTCAATTCGGCGACGGCTTCGTGAGTAAATTCGGTGCTGCTGACGAACATAATCGCCGCGACGAGATGCTGCCCGGCTTCTTGAAAACCTTCGTCGTTTGCGCAGATGTCGTACGCCGGGTCTTGGACGTCGGTACCCTCCGGATACATCGACGGCAAGCCCCGATATTCGGCGGCGATGGCCGAATAGGCGTCGTCGAGAGTGTGACGCACGCTATCGGGAACCTCGTGCTCCGATTCGGCGATCGGCCCCGCAAGCTGAAACTGCACCGCAATCCATGCTTCTTCTAACTGGGGCTTGCTGGTCGATAAGGCCATCTTCCGGTTCCTTCGGTTCGGGGGCGTGCGGGTATTTCGATCGACGCGTTGCGATTTTCGCTCTCGTTTCGCACTTCTTCGCACTTCTTCGCGCTTCGTTCGCGCTTCGTTCGCGCTTCGTTCGCGCTTGTCAGCGGGCAATTTCCGGCCTTGCGCCGCGTGAGTCGACGCGCAAGACGTTGCCTTCGGGCGTATAGACGGGCGGACGGTCCCACGCCTGCGGAACGGCGCTTTCGGAGGCGGCACGCGCGAAGCGTTGCCGTTTGGCCGGCTTGTGCACGCGCGCGGCGACGTGCGGGTGTTTCACGCTCGCCGCCCGCTTAGCCAACTGAGGGCGAGCCGCGGGCTTGCGACCGGCATGATGGCTTGCGCGCACCGCATGCCTGGCCTCCGGCGGATTCCATACTTCACGGTAGTGCTCGCCCGCATAGGCGACGGAAGAGCCCGCCAGCAGTATCACACACAGAACACGCAACATCTTAGCTCCTAACTTCGAAGTGGCCGAACCGTCTGCACACGCGTGCAAAGGTGGGGGCACCGGAAATACTCGTCGCCGCGCCGGTTCGGTGTCGAGGATGGGAGCGTAGCATACTGTATAAATAAACAGGTGTCATGTGGTAGGTTCGCATCTGTGTTCCAGCGCAACCCCTTTCTCCGGCCTAGGGCACGAGTGCGATACGATATGTCGCAAACGGAGGCGGTTGGCGTGAGTGTGCGCGGGCGGTCCCGTCCGCGCCTATCGAATTCACGAATCGAAGATTCCATCACCATGCCCAGCACCGTTGCGCTACTCGGCGTCGCCATCATGTCCTGTGTGATGAGCGCGGCCGTACTCGGTTCGCTTCTGCGTGCCGGCGTCGCGGGCGTCTCGCGCTGGTGCGCCGCTTATGGCATGTTTACGGTTGCGCTCGCGTTGGTGATAGCGGGGTCGCACTTGCCCGTGTGGCTCGGGGCAATCGTTGCGCACACGCTGTTCGTCGCCGGGAGCCTCGTCATTTTGCAAGGCGTAAGGGAGTTTTTCGGGCGGCCGCTCGCGTCGGCCGCGGAGTACGCCGCGGTATCCGCTATCTTTTTCGCTGTGATCTATTTCACGTATGCGAGGCCGAATCTCGACGCTCGCGTGGCGATCAGTTCCGGGTACTTCGCGTATGTGCGCGCGGCGATCGCTTGGACGGCGTGGCGGTATAAGCCGCCGGCACGTCCGAAGTACAGCTACTATTTTCTTGCGATCGCCGCGTTCGTCGGCGCGCTGCTTCACGCGGCGCGGGCAAGCACTTACGGCTTCGGCTTCGACCATCAAAGGGCCTTTCTCGATCCTTCGCCGTTCAACGTCGCGTTTCTCGGCCTTGGCATCCTGAGCTTTCCCTTTATGTCGATTGCGATGGTCATGTTGGCGCACGACCAGTTGGCGCAGCGTATGGAGCGGCTCGCTACGGTCGACGAATTGACAGGCGCGCTCGTGCGGCGCGCCTTCATGGAGCGCGCGGAGGCGGCGATCGCGGCCGCACGGGCGCGCGGAACACCGGTTGCACTGGCGGTGCTGGACATCGACAACTTCAAGACCGTCAACGATCGCTACGGCCATGCGGCAGGCGATCGCGCACTGGCGCATTTCGGGGCGACGATAGCGCGGTCCCTGCGGCAGGGCGATCTATTCGGGCGGTTGGGCGGCGAGGAGTTTGCCGTTCTTTTTCCGGCTACGCGCGAAGGCGAAGCGCTGCGGCTGACGAATGCCTTGAGAGCTGCCGTCGCCGCGCAAACGTGCGATCGGAGAAGTTGCACGTTCAGTGCAGGCGTCGATGAATTCGAAGCCGGCGATACGCTTGCGCGGGTCTTGGTACGGGCCGATCTTGCCCTTTACGCGGCGAAGGCGCGCGGGCGTGATTGCGTGGTCATGGCGTCGTCCGACGGTGTCGCGGGGGAGTGCATCGAACAGCCGAGTTGAGCGCCGGAAAGACGATGGGCCCTACCCAGGGTAGAAGCAGGGCCCGTCTACTGCAACTTCGAGGTGAGGTGAAGCTACTGCTAGGGTGATGCCGCTTCCAGGGGTGCTGCCACCGCAACTGCTAGGTACTGCTATTCCGAGGTGAAATACTGCGGGTACAACTCGGTACTTCCGGTGTCGCGAACTACTGCGGTACTGCCCATCAGGTACTCGTTACTTCGAACTGCCACGTACTTCGAACTGCTAGGTGCTTCGAACTGCTAGGTGCTTCGAACTGCTAGGTGCTTC
>CBIHRA010000009.1:0-158041 GCA_966212325.1 uncultured Burkholderiaceae bacterium
GAGGCGGGTCAGGTTTACTTCGGCGAGGTGGGTCATTTTTACATCGGCGCTAACATCTATTACCCCTGAGTCTTCAAGCTGAGGGCCCAATCGGTCGATTCGTTCGTAAAGCCGATCCAACGCACGTCGATAGCGCGCTAAACACTCGGCTTGTCGAGCCAGCCTCGTGCTTCGGACGGTATGCATTTCACGCCCTTGCTCTGTTCGCGATCCCACAGCTTCGGCGACATCCGCCTCGCCAGGAAACGGGAGCAAGCGTTCCGCACTCAGTTCGGCCCTCATGTTTCGCGAGACGTGGCGAAGCGCCTCCTCCACTGCGCGAGCCTCGTCCGCCGTGGCCTGTCTGTAAGTCGGCGGCGTTTCTTGCCGTGCGGTCCTATCCTCGCGCTCGTCATAGCGAGGAGCAGGACCGACGGGATTTCCCTCCGAGTCCCTCCTCGCGGGATAGCGATAAGGCCAATCGTTGAATATCTGGTCATAACTGGGAGGGTTCTCGGGCAACCGCAAGGCGGCCAGTCCCTCCTCATAACCGATGGCGTAGCTGGCCGGAAGGCGACGGGCCGCTGCCGCCATGGTCGTTTCGTAATCGCCGTGCCGAGGATCTACGCGCGTCTGATGTCGCGACGATCGAGGCCGCGGCAACCAACTCAACAGTCCAGGCATGGTCTAGACTCCGATCGTCTTGCTCATGGAGAGCTTCAGCGCGGCACCAATCTCCGAGCTTAGAGACACCGTGACCGGCAGTCACGAAAAATCGCCCGTCACCGGACCGTCGAAAGGCTCGAGCGTCAGATGATAGGACATCGCTCATCGGCGATCAGAAATAATGCCGCGTGACGAATTGCGCGATGCAAGCGGGTTTGCGTCCGCCGTCGATTTCGACCGTCACGTCCCAAGTGACTTGCAAACCGCCATCGGGCACATCGGCCACTTCGGCGATGCCGAAAGCGGCCCGCAGACGCGCGCCGACCGGGACAGGCGCCGCAAAGCGCACGCGATTGAGCCCGTAGTTCACCCCCATCTTTTGCTCGATTCCCACCGTTTGCATCAGCAACGAAGGAATCAAAGACAGGGTCAGGAAGCCATGTGCGATCGGCCCGCCAAAAGGCGACTCGCGCCGGGCGCGTTCAGGGTCGACGTGAATCCATTGATCGTCACCGGTGGCGCGAGCGAATCGATCGACGCGTGCTTGGTCCACCTGGATCCAATCGCTGAAAACGGGCTGCCCGCCCACACGCGCGCGCAAAGCGTCGGCATCGGCGATTTCGACGGCGCCGCCTGGGCGTGGCTCATTTTCTTCGCTGATCATGCTTGCGCTCCGCCGCCCGTTCGAGGATGCCGTAACCCGAACAGGACGTTCGAGCGTACGGTGATGACAGGCTCTTCCGCTTGATTGAAGCCTTCCCACAGCGTCGTCACGATGCCGCGGTCCGGACGGCTGGCGGAGACACGTTTGGCCAACACCGAATTGAACATGCGCAGCGTATCGCCCGCCCGCACTGGCCTCAGCCAGCGAATCTCCTCGATGCCGGGGGACCCCAGCGAAGTAGACTCAGGTAGCACGTTGCGCACGAGCATGCCCATCATGACCGAGCACGTGTGCCAGCCGCTCGCGATCAAGCCGCCGAACGGCGAGGCTCGAGCCGCCGCTTCGTCGATGTGAAACGGCTGGGGGTCGAACTGCTCGGCGAATCGAACGATCTCTTCGGCCGTGAACGTATGCGTGCCGACTTCGAGACGCGAGCCGACTTCCCAGTCCTCGAAACTGTACCCCATCGTACGCTTTCCCTTGTCAAGGACGCGCGCCGAACCGCGCTCGGCGCGTCTCGCTCGGCGCCGCTGCGCGCCGCCGCGTTATTGCAACGATTCTTTCGGAACGCAGGCGCCCGGCAGCGCCATGACGTCGATGCCTTCGTCGACGAGCGCGCGGGCATCTTCGGGCGTCGTCACGCCGCGAATGCTGCGCGCCGGTGCTTCGTTGTAATGGATGCGGCGCGCTTCCTCGGCGAAACGCTCGCCGACGTTCTCCGCCTTGCCGACCACTTCGCGCAGCATCCGCATCGCCATGGCCTCGAATTCCCGAGCCCGCTCCGCAACGCCGGTACGATCCGCCACGCCCTTGGCCTCGCCTTCCTGCCTATCGTGCGGCTGAGCGCCGTCCTGCCGAGCCCGCGTTGCGCCGGACAAATTGAGCCGCGGCGCCGACGGCATGCGGCTTACCTCGGTGGCCGCGCACATCGGGCATTCGACCAATTTGCGCGACAACTGCGATTCGAAGTCATCGGCGGATGCGAACCACCCTTCGAATCGATGACCGAGCGGACATTGCAGATCAAGAACCTTCATGATGAATCTACGGATTTGCGCGTCGTAAGTGTAGCCCCAATCGGATTGAACGATCGTTCGCCCCAGGCCACGATTCTACGCGCTCGGTGCGGACCGCGCCGAATCCGGCGTCGCAGGCAACGGCGGCTCTTTTCGATCGGGTTGCCAAGCGCCCGATAGCACCTTTTCAAGCCAGAAGTGGCCGATGATCGTCTTCACGTCCGTGATCTCGCCCGTGCGAATCCATTCGCCGACTTGCGCCACATCCGCCGTGAACGTCTCCAAAAATTCGCCGTCGTCGAGCTTGCGCTCGCCGTGCGTCAGGCCGCGGGCGAGGAAAATATCGATGAATTCGGTCGAGTAAGAAATGATCGGATGAATGCGCGTGAGGAACGTGTATTCGCGCGCGGAATACCCGGTCTCCTCCCGCAGTTCGCGCTGCGCACACGCAAGCGCACCCTCGTCCGGATCCAGCTTGCCGGCGGGAAATTCGGTCATCACCTGGCAGATCGGATAGCGGTACTGGCGCTCGAGCAAAACACGGCCATCGTCGAGCAACGGAATGACCATGACTGCGCCCGAATGCAGCACGTATTCGCGCGTCGTGTGCTTGCCGTCGGGCAGTCGCACCGTGTCCCGTTTAACTTTGAGGAAGTTGCCGTCGTAGGCGGTCTCGCCATCGATTCGCGTTTCGGTCAACGACGCGTGGTGATGCGGATGATTGGGATCGGACGGTCGGGCCATCGAGCACTCCCCTTCGGAGAATCAGCCGACGGCCGGCGACCGTCAGCGGCGTTTGACGAGATATTGAAACGTAAACCCCGGAAACGCGAACACGAGGAACAAGCAGAACGTAATCGCGTAGAACTGCCAGCCTTGTTCGAACCGGTTGCCGGCCCGCGCTTCGAGGTAAAAGCCGATCAAACCGATCGCGAAATACAGCGCGATCAATTCGGCAATGCGGATCCAGGCGCTCTTTTTCGCCGCGGGCAACGGCACCACGGCGAACAAACGCTGATTGAGAAACGGCAGGTTGGCGCCCACGAGCGCCAACAACACGATGAACCAGCCGGCGGCCGACATCGATTACAGCGCCACGGGCAGCGTATGCGTGACGGCGTTCAAACACAGCGTCATCAGCGGGCCGGGCACGATACCGAGCGCCACGACAGCGATGCCGTTCAGCACGAGCAGCCAACGGCCCGATGCATCGCTCGACAGCGGCGTCGTGTCTTGCGGTGCATCGAAGTACATGAGCTTGACGATACGCAGGTAGTAGAACGCGCCGAACAGCGACGTGATCACCGCCAATACCGCGAGCCACGTCAGACCGGCGTTGACCGTCGCCTCGAGCACGGCGAGCTTCGCGTAGAACCCGACCGTCGGCGGAATGCCGGCCAGCGAGAACATCATCGCCATCATGACGAACGCGAATACCGGGCTACGCTTGTTCAAGCCCTTGAAGTCGTCGAGCGTGTCGGCTTCGAAGTCGCGCCGGGCCAGCAGCATGACGATGCCGAACGAACCGAGCGTCGTCAGCAGGTAGATGATGCTGTAGAACATGGCCGAACTGTACGCGCTCGCCATGCCGTCGGCCTTCCCGTCCACCACGCCCGAGAGCAAGCCCAGCAGCACGAAGCCCATGTTCGAGATGGCCGAGTAAGCGAGCATGCGCTTGACGTTGCGTTGCACGATACCGGTCACGTTGCCGACGATCAGCGAAAGCGCGGCCAAGATCGTCAACATCTGTTGCCAATCGCCCGCCAGCGGCAGCACGCCCATGACGAGCAAACGCAAACCCCACGCGAACGCAGCGACCTTCGGGCCACCGCCGACGAGCAGCGTCATGGCCGTCGGCGCGCCGTGATAGACATCGGGCACCCACATATGGAACGGCACCGCGCCCATCTTGAAAGCTACGCCGGCGACGATGAAAATGACGCCGAACAGCAGCACGACATTGTTGATGCGGCCCGATGCGACGGCCTTGAGCACTTCGCTCAAGTCGAGCGAGCCCGTCGCGCCGTAGAGCATCGACATGCCGTAGAGCAGGAAGCCCGAAGCGAGCGCACCGAGCACGTAGTACTTCATCGCGGCTTCGTTCGATTGCGACGCGTCGCGGCGCAGCGCGATGGCCGCATACAGCGACAGCGACATGAGTTCGAGGCCGAGATACAGCGTCAGGAAGTTCGTGCCCGAGATCATGACGAGTTGCCCGAGCAACGCGAACATCCCGAGCAGGAAGTAATCCCCGCGGAACAAGTTACGGTCTTCGAGGTACTTGCGCGAATAGATCAACGTCACGGCGTAGCCGAGCGAGACCACCGCCTTCATTGCGCTCGCAAAGCCGTCGACGACGTACATGTGCGAGAAGAAGTAATGCGGCTGCGGATCGAACACGAGCGAGACGAACCAGACGCCCGACACGAGCGACGCCAGCACGGCGATCCAGTACGTCAGGCGCTTGCCGGGCTCGCCGGCGAACGTTTCGTTCAGCCACGCGAGGACAGCGGCCGCCATCAGCAGCCCATCGGGCAACAGGAGAGACATAGGGGCGTTTTGCATGATCTTTTCGTTCCTCCGCTCGGCGTTACTGTGACACCGGCAGCTTCGACTGCGCGACGTGGGAGAGGAGGTTTTCCACGGAGACGTGCATGACGTCGGTGAAGGGCTTCGGGTACACGCCCATGAACAGCGTGAAGAAAGCCAGCACGCCGAGAATCAGATACTCGCGGCCGTTGATGTCCTTCAGTGCCTTCACGTGATCGTTCGCAACCGCGCCGAAGTACACGCGCTTGTACATCCACAGCGTGTAGGCCGCGCCGAGGATCAGCGTGAACGCCGCGCCGAAGGCAATCCAGAAGTTGAATTGGACCGCGGCGAGAATCACCATGAATTCGCCGACGAAACCCGAGGTGCCCGGCAAGCCGCAATTGGCCATCGAGAACAGCATTGCGAGCGCGGCGAACTTCGGCATGACATTGACGACGCCGCCGTAATCGGCGATCTGACGCGAGTGCATGCGGTCGTACAGCACGCCGATGCAAAGGAACATCGCGCCCGAAACGAAGCCGTGCGAGATCATTTGCACGATCGCGCCTTCCACGCCGAGCTGATTGAAGATGAAAAAGCCGAGCGTGACGAAGCCCATGTGCGCGATCGACGAGTACGCGACGAGCTTTTTCATATCGGCCTGTACCATCGCGACGAGGCCGATGTAGATGACGGCGATCAGCGACAGCGTAATGATGACCGGTGCGAGCGTATGGCTGGCATCGGGCGCGATCGGCAGCGAAAAACGCAGGAAACCGTAGGCGCCGAGCTTCAGCATGATGGCGGCCAGCACCACCGAGCCGCCCGTCGGCGCTTCCACGTGCGCATCGGGCAACCATGTGTGAACCGGCCACATCGGCACCTTCACGGCAAACGCCAGGAAGAACGCGATGAACAACAGCACCTGCGGCGTCATCGCGAGCTTGGCGTTCTGCCATGCGGCCAGATCGAACGTGCCCGTTTCGACGTAAAGATAGATCAGCGCGACCAGCATCAGCAGCGAGCCGGCCAGCGTGTACAGGAAGAACTTGAACGCGGCGTAGATCCGGTTGGGCCCGCCCCATACGCCGATGATCAAGTACATCGGGATCAGCGTCGCTTCGAAGAAGACGTAGAACAGCAAGCCGTCGGCCGCCGAGAAGACGCCGATCATGATCCCCGAGAGAATCAGGAACGCGGCCATGTATTGCGACACGTGCTCGGTGATGACTTCCCACCCGGCGATGACGACGATGACCGTGATGAGCGCGGTCAGCACGACGAACCACATCGAGATGCCGTCTACGCCGAGGTGATACGTGATGTGAAAGCGCTCGATCCAGTTCGCCTGTTCGACGAACTGCAGCGCGGCGCTCGACGAATCGAAGCCGCTGATGAGCGGCAGCGTCACGAGCAAGCCGAGAACCGAGCCGATCAGCGCAAGCCAGCGCGCGGGCGCGGGGTTCTTGTCGGAACCGACGGCGAGAACGGCCAAACCGAAGACGATCGGCAGCCAGATCGCGGTACTAAGAATCGGAAAAGAGTGCATTAAGTGTCCCCCGCCTTATTTGCCGCCGAGCGTTACAAACAGGGTAAGGAGCCCCAGCATGCCGATGATCATGGCGAACGCGTAGTGGTAGATGTAACCGGATTGCAGGAAGCGAATCACGCTTGCGAACCAGCCGACGAAGCGTGCGCTGCCGTTGACGAGACCGTCGATGACCACGACGTCGCCTTCCTTCCACAGGCCGCGGCCGATGGCCACCGCGCCGCGTGCGAAGACGACTTCGTTGATCTTGTCCATGTAGTACTTGTTTTCGAGCAGCGTGTAGATCGGGCCGAATGCGCGACGGATCACCGCCGGGAGATCCGGGCGCTTCAGATACAAGAACCACGCCGTCACGACGCCCGCGATCGCGAGCCACAGCGGCAGCGCTTGCACCGAGTGCAGCGCCATCGGCAGCCAGCCGTGAAATTCCTTGGCCATTTCTTCGACCGCACCGTGGTTCTCGCCGATGAAGATGACCTTCTCGAACGCGACGCCGTGCGCGAAGAAATCGCCGTAGATCATCGGGCCGATCGCGATCGCGCCGATGATGACCGACGGAATCGCCAGCAAAACGAGCGGTACCCACACCACCCACGGCGTTTCGTGCGGCTCGTGCGCGTGGCCGTGATCGTCATGGCCGTGCCCGTGATCGTCGTGACCGTGGTCGCCGCCGTGCGCCGCCGATTCCGCGCCGTGGCCGTTACCGAAATCCTTCGGATGACGGAAGCGCTCTTCGCCGTGGAAGACCATGAAGTACATACGGAACGAGTACAGCGCTGTCACGAACACGCTCGCGACCACCGCGAAGTAAGCGAAGCCCGAGCCCGGCAGATGCGAGAGGCCCACCGCGTCGATGATCGAATCCTTCGAATAGAAGCCCGCGAAGAACGGCGTGCCGATCAGCGCGAGCGAACCGACGAGCGAGGTGATCCAGGTGATCGGCATGTACTTGCGCAGACCGCCCATGTTGCGCATGTCTTGATCGTGGTGCATGCCGATGATGACCGAGCCGGCGCCGAGGAACAGCAGCGCTTTGAAGAACGCGTGCGTCATCAGGTGGAACACCGAAATCGAGTACGCCGACGCGCCGAGTGCGACCGTCATGTAGCCGAGTTGCGACAGCGTCGAATAGGCGACCACGCGTTTGATGTCGTTCTGGACGATGCCGAGAAAGCCCATGAACAGCGCCGTGATTGCGCCGATCACCATGATGAACGAGAGCGCCGTATCGGAGAGCTCGAACAGCGGCGACATGCGCGACACCATGAAGATACCGGCCGTCACCATGGTCGCCGCGTGAATCAGCGCGGAGATCGGCGTCGGGCCTTCCATCGAATCGGGCAGCCACACGTGCAGCGGGAACTGCGCCGACTTACCCATCGCGCCGATGAACAGGCAAATGCAGGCGACCGTCAAAAGGCCCCACTGCGTGCCCGGGAACGTGAGGGCGGCCAGCGCCTCGCGCTTGGCGAACACTTCGCCGTAGTTCATCGAACCGGCGTACGCGAGGATGAGGCCGATGCCGAGCAAGAAGCCGAAGTCGCCGACGCGGTTCACGAGGAACGCCTTCATGTTCGCGTAGATCGCGCTTTCACGGGTGAAGTAGAAGCCGATCAGCAGATACGACACGAGACCCACCGCTTCCCAGCCGAAGAACAGCTGCAGGAAGTTGTTGCTCATGACGAGCATCAGCATCGAAAACGTGAACAGCGAGATATAGGAGAAGAAGCGCTCGTAGCCGTCGTCGTCGGCCATGTAGCCGATCGTGTAGATGTGGACCATCAGCGATACGAACGTGACGACGCACATCATCATCGCCGTCAGCGAATCGACGAGGAAGCCGATTTCGAACTTCAGTGAGCCGACCTTCATCCATTCGTAGACGGTCGCGTTGTAGCTCGCGCCGTGCAGAACGTCGGCGAACACCATCGCCGACAGGACGAAGGCGATCAACACGCCGAGGATCGTGACCCGGTGGCTGCCCTTGCGCCCCACCACCTTCCCGCCAAGACCTGCAATCAGCGAGCCGGCGAGCGGTGCGAGCGGAATCGCCAGCAGCAGGTTTTCATTGAGTGTCGTGGACATAACCGCAGTGCCTGAATTTAACCTTTGAGCTGATCGAGATCCTCGACGTTGATCGTGTCGAGGGTACGGAACAGAGTCACGAGAATCGCGAGGCCGATCGCCGCTTCGGCCGCGGCGACCGTCAGCACGAAGAACACGAAGATCTGCCCGTGTATGTCGCCGAGGTAATGCGAGAACGCGACGAAATTCGTGTTCACCGCGAGCAAGATCAGTTCGATCGCCATCAGGATGATGATGACGTTGCGACGATTCAGGAAAATGCCGACGACGCCGATCGCAAACAAGATCGCGCCGAGCACGAGGTAATGAGCCAGGGTCAACATGTTTTTCTCCTCGACGCTCAACGGTTGCTATCGACCGCGCCAGCGCCGACATTGGCGTTGGGCTCGCCGGCGACGCCTTCGGCAGTGGCCGGCAGGGTCGAACGTTCGGCGGGCATCTTCACGACGCGCACGCGGTCCTTCGCGCGCACCTTCACTTGCTCCGACACGCGCTGGCGCTTGCTGTCCTTGCCCTTGCGTGCGGTCAGCGCGATCGCCGCGATGATCGCGACGAGCAGCACGAGGCCGGCCACTTCGAATGCGAACACGTAGTCGGTATAGATCACCTTGCCGATCAGATACGTGTTCGGCATCGCTGCCGCGGCGCCGCCCGCTACGGCCGCGTCGCGCACCGGCGTGGTCGTCGCGCCGTAGCCGTGCCAGAGAATCAGCGCGGTTTCGACGATGATGATCGCGCCGACGATCGTGGCCATCGGCACGAAGCGCTTGAAGTCCTTGCGCAGCACGTCGAGGTTGATGTCGAGCATCATCACGACGAACAGGAACAGCACCATCACCGCGCCCACATAGAGCAGCACGAGCAGGATCGCGAGGAATTCGGCCTCGAGCAGCATCCAGATCGCCGCCGCGTTGAAGAACGCGAGCACGAGAAAAAGCGCGGACCCGACCGGGTTGCGCGACGTGATCACCTTCAGCCCCGACACGGTCAGCAGCAGCGCGAAGATGTAAAACAGTACGGTCGTGAATTCCATGATTACCGGTTCATCGTTAGCTCATCAATCGGGCGTGGTAGCAGGCGGCGCAAGCCGACCCTGCCGCGGCGGCGCGAGCCGCCGCGTCAACCCCACAACGCGTCGAGCAAATGCAACTGCTTTGAAGCCATCAACGGTACGGCGCGTCGGCCGCTTTCGAAGCCGCGATCTCGGCTTCGTAGCGATCGCCCACCGCGAGCAGCATGTCCTTCGTGAAGTACAAATCGCCGCGCTTTTCGCCGTGGTACTCGAGGATGCTCGTCTCGACGATCGAATCGACGGGGCAGCTTTCCTCGCAAAATCCACAGAAGATGCACTTGGTCAGATCGATGTCGTAGCGCGTCGTGCGGCGCGTGTTGTCCGCGCGCACTTCCGACTCGATCGTGATGGCGAGCGCCGGGCACACCGCTTCGCACAGCTTGCAGGCAATGCAACGCTCTTCGCCGTTTTCGTAGCGGCGCAGCGCATGCAGGCCGCGAAAACGCGGCGACAGCGGCGTCTTTTCCTCGGGGAACTGCACCGTGAACTTGCGCTTGAACGTGTAGCGGCCCGTCAGCGCGAGACCCTTGATGAGCTCGGTCAGGAAAAACGTCTTGAAGAAGTTTTGGATAGCGGTCATTTCATTCTCCTGCCGGGCCCATTATTTCCAGATGTTCAACGGCGACATGATCCAGAAGCCGACCACGACCACCCAGACGATGCACACGGGCAGAAACACCTTCCAGCCCAAACGCATGATCTGGTCATAGCGATAACGCGGGAACGTCGCGCGGGCCCAGATGAACACCGACAACAGGAAGAACACCTTCAACATGAGCCAGAAGATGCCCGGGATGAACGACAAGAATCCGAACGGTGCACTCCAGCCGCCGAGGAACATCGTCGCGGCCAGGGCCGAAATCACGATCATGTTGATGTACTCGGCGAGGAAGAACAGCGCGAACGCCATCCCCGAGTAATCGATCATGTGGCCGGCCACGATCTCCGACTCCCCTTCCACCACGTCGAACGGATGACGGTTCGTTTCGGCGATGCCCGAGATGAAGTAGACGACGAACACAGGCAAGAGCGGCAGCCAGTTCCACGAGAGGAACGTGATGCCGTGCGAGGCGAAGAAGCCGCGCATTTGCGAGCCGACGATGTCCGACAGGTTCAGGCTGCCCGAAGTCATCAGCACGACGACGAGCGCAAAGCCCATCGACACTTCGTACGAGACCATTTGCGCCGCGGCGCGCATCGCGCCGAGGAACGCGTACTTCGAGTTCGACGCCCAGCCGGCGAGAATCACGCCATATACGCCGATCGACGAGATGGCGATGACATACAGCAGACCGGCGTTGATGTTGCCCAGCACCGCTTGCGCCTGGAACGGAATGACGGCCCAGACTGCGAACGCGGGCACCACCGTCATGATCGGTGCGATGAGATACAGCCAACGGTTCGCTGCCGTTGGCTGAATCACTTCCTTGAGCAACAGCTTCAGCACGTCGGCGATCGGCTGCAACAGGCCGGCGGGACCGACGCGGTTCGGCCCGAGACGCACGTGCATCCAGCCGATGAGCTTACGTTCCCAGAGAATCAGATAGGCCACGCACAGCAAAATCGCGACGGAGACGACGACGATGCGCACCAGGGCCCACACCGTAGGCCACGCCGCGCCGAGCACTTCCGTGCCGCCTGCGTTGATCGTATCGAACAAGCTCATTTACGCCTTCTCCACCACGAGTTCACCGAACAAGCCGCCGAGCGCCGCGCCGAGTTGCGTGCCGGCCGATACGCGCACCGCCGTGTCGGCGAGCAGTGCATCGCGCGTCGCGGCGGCTTGGACCGAGCGATCGCCTTGGCGCACACGAACCGTGTCGCCTTCCTTCAATCCCAGCTTGTCGAACAGCGCGGCGGGCAGGCCGATCGCATTCGCCGCGCGGCTCGCGGCCGTCAAGTGCAGCGACGGCGCGCGACGCACGAGTGCATCGGCGTGATAGATCGCCACGTCGGCGATACGCTCGAGCGCGCCGCCCGCTTTGGCCGCGCCACGCGCGATCGCGACGCCGGTGCGATTGCTCAGGCGCGAAGCATCGACGCCTTGCGGCAGCGCCGCGGCGCGCACTTCTTCCACCGAGTCGTACTCGAAGCCCGGCAGACCCAGCACGTTGCCGAGCACGCGCAGCACCTTCCAGCCCGGGCGCGTTTCGCCGAGCGGGCGCACGATGCCGTTGAACGCCTGCAACGTGCCGTCGGCGTTGACGAACGAGCCGGCCGTCTCGGTGTACGGCGAGACCGGCAGCAGGACGTCGGCATATTCGAGACCCGTCTTGAACGGCGAGAGCACGACGACCGCTTCCGCTTGACCCAACGCCGACAGCGCTTGAGCAGGGTTGGCCGTATCGAATTCAGGTTCGAGATTGAGCAGCACGTAACCCTTGCGCGGCTGCTCGAAGGCTTCGCGTGCGTTCAAGCCTTGCGCACCCGGCAACGCGTCGACGAGATGCGCGCCGACCGTATTCGCCGCTTCGGTCAGAAAGCCGAGCGTCGCCCCGGTTTGCTCTGCGATCCACTGCGCGAGCGCATGAATGCGCGAGAACTCGGGGTGCTGAACGGCGCTGTTGCCGATCAATACCGCGCGCTTCTCGCCGTTTGCGAGCGCGGCGGCCAGCTCTTGCGCGGCGGCCGTGACCTCGAAGCCCGCCGCGCCTTCGGGCACGGCGACGCCGCGCACCTGTGCGACGGCCGCGGCGATGCCCGCGAGCGTATCGACCCACGCCGACGGCGCGGCGACGATGGTCTTCGCGGTCGGGATCAGCGAGTTGTCGCCCGTGGCATGCAGCAGATGCAGCTTCGCGCCGCTGCGCGCGGCTTGGCGCAAACGCGCGGCCATGAGCGGATGATCGCGGCGCAGGAACGAGCCGATGACGAAAGCCGCGTCGAGCGTCGACAGATCGGCGAGCGGCATGCCGAGCCAGGGCGCGGCGCCGGAGACCGAGGCGAAATCCGATTGACGCAGGCGGAAGTCGACGTTGGGCGTGCCGAGTGCTTGCGCTAGTTGCTTGAGCAGGAACAGCTCTTCGACGGTGCTGTGCGCGCTGCCGAGCATCGCCAGGGCGTTCGCGCCGTGATCGGCCGCAACGCCCTTCAGGCTCTTCGCGACGTATTCGAGCGCCGTTTGCCAGTCGGTTTCGATCCACTGGCCGCCTTGCTTGATCATCGGCTGCGTGAGGCGCTCTTCGCTGTTCAAGCCTTCGTACGAGAAGCGGTCCTTATCCGAGATCCAGCACTCGTTGACCGCTTCGTTCTCGAGCGGCAGCACGCGCATGACGCGGTTGTTCTTGCTCTGCACGACGAGATTGGCGCCGACGGAATCGTGCGGGCTCACCGACTTGCGGCGCGACAGCTCCCACGTGCGGGCGCTGTAGCGGAACGGTTTGCTCGTGAGCGCGCCGACCGGGCACAGATCGATCATGTTGCCCGACAGTTCCGAGTCCACCGTCTTGCCGACGAACGTCGTGATTTCCGAGTGCTCGCCGCGGCCGAGCATGCCGAGCTCCATGACGCCGGCGATCTCTTGACCGAAGCGGACGCAGCGCGTGCAATGAATGCAGCGCGTCATCTCTTCCATCGAGATCAGCGGACCGACGTTCTTGTGGAACACGACGCGCTTCTCTTCGTTGTAGCGCGAAGCCGACTTGCCGTAGCCGACGGCCAAATCCTGCAGCTGGCATTCGCCGCCTTGGTCGCAGATCGGGCAATCGAGCGGGTGATTGATGAGCAGGAATTCCATCACCGATTGCTGCGCCTTGACCGCCTTCTCGGAGGTCGTGCGCACGACCATGCCGGCGGACACGGGCGTCGCGCAGGCGGGCACGGCCTTCGGCATCTTCTCGACTTCGACGAGACACATGCGGCAGTTCGCCGCGATCGAAAGCTTCTTGTGATAGCAGAAGTGAGGAATGTACGTGTCGACCTTATGCGCAGCCTGGATCACCATGCTGCCTTCGGGCACCTCGACCTTCTTCCCGTCTATTTCAAGTTCAACCATGATGGTGAATGGTCCTTAACCTATTACCGCTCAATCTTTTGCTCGCTGAACCGCCCGCCGAAGGTCGTTCGGCGGGCGGTCGAAGAAGCGATGGATTCCTTGCGGCGCAGCCTTACGCAAGCACCGCGTCCGCAGCGGCCGGCGCACCCGCGTGGCCGCCGACGAGGCACCGCTTGTGCTCCACGTGATATTCGAATTCGTCCCAGTAGTGCTTGAGCATGCCGCGCACGGGCATCGCCGCCGCATCGCCGAGCGCGCAAATCGTGCGGCCCATGATGTTCTCGGCCACCGAGTTCAGCAGGTCGAGATCTTCCTTGCGGCCCTGGCCGTGCTCGATGCGATTGACCACGCGATATAGCCAGCCCGTGCCTTCGCGGCACGGCGTGCACTGGCCGCACGACTCTTCATAGTAGAAGTACGACAGACGCAGCAGCGAGCGCACCATGCAGCGCGTTTCGTCCATGACGATCACGGCGCCCGAACCGAGCATCGACCCGGCCTTGGCGATCGAATCGTAGTCCATGTCCGTTTGCATCATGAGATCGCCCGGCACGACCGGCGCCGACGAACCGCCGGGAATGACGGCTTTCAGCTTCTTGCCGCCGCGCATGCCGCCGGCCAATTCCATCAGCGTCGAGAACGGCGTGCCGAGCGGAATTTCATAGTTGCCCGGTCGCTCGACGTCGCCCGACACCGAGAAGATCTTCGTGCCGCCGTTGTTCGGCTTGCCGAGCTCGAGGTAGGCTTGCGGCCCGATTTCGAGCAGGAACGGCACGGCGGCGAACGTTTCGGTGTTGTTGATCGTCGTGGGCTTGCCGTACACGCCGAAGCTCGCCGGGAACGGCGGCTTGAAGCGCGGCTGCCCCTTCTTGCCTTCGAGCGATTCGAGCAGCGCGGTTTCTTCGCCGCAAATGTAGGCGCCGTAGCCGTGATGCGCGTAGAGCTCGAACGAAAAGCCGGACCCGAGGATGTTGTTGCCGAGGAACCCGGCGCGGCGCGCTTCTTCCAACGCCTCTTCGAAGCGCTTGTAGACCTCGAAGATCTCGCCGTGAATGTAGTTGTAGCCGACCGTGATGCCCATCGCATAGGCGCCGATCGCCATCCCTTCGATCAGGGAATGCGGGTTCCAGCGCAGGATGTCGCGATCCTTGAACGTGCCCGGCTCGCCTTCGTCCGAATTGCAGACGAGGTACTTCTGCCCCGGGAACTGGCGCGGCATGAAGCTCCACTTCAGGCCCGTCGGGAAGCCTGCGCCGCCGCGGCCGCGCAGGCCCGAGGCCTTGACGTCGGCGATGACTTGCTCGGGAGGAATTTTCTCCTCGAGGATACGGCGCAGCTGCTTGTAGCCGCCGCGCGCGACGTAATCGTCGAGATGCCAGTTCTCGCCGGTCAGGCCGGCCAGGATCAGCGGTTTGATGTGACGGTCGTGCAAAGACGTCATTTCGAAAGCTCCTCGAGCAAAGCGTCGATCTTCTCGCGGCTCATGAAGCTGCACATGCGGTGATTGTTCACGAGCAGCACCGGTGCGTCGCCGCACGAGCCGAAGCATTCGCCTTCCTTGAGCGTGAACTTGCCGTCGGGCGTCGTTTCGCCGAAGTCGATGCCGAGCTTCTGTTTCAAATAGTCCGCCGTCGCCTCCGCGCCGCCATGCGGCCCGAGCTGGCACGGCAAGTTCGTGCAGAGCGTGATCTTGTGCTTACCGACCGGCGACGTTTCGTACATCGTGTAGAAGGTCGCTACTTCCTGCACGGCGACGGCCGGCATGCCGAGGTAGTCGGCCACGAACTGCATCAGTTCGGGCGACAGCCAGCCGTGCTCTTCCTGAGCGACGGCCAACGCCGACATCACGGCGGACTGTTTCTGATCGGCGGGATACTTCGCCACCGCGCGATCGATTTCTTTCAGGCCTTCAGCTGAGATCATTTTGAGAACACGAACTCTTTCAATTCCTACCGAACGAAAACCCGCCGCCTCGTTCGTTGCGGCAGACCCGGCGCGCTGCGGGGGCGCATGATGCCGCCCTCGTTGCCGGCGCGCCGTGCGGCGCTTACCGGTCGATTTCGCCGAACACGATGTCCTGCGTACCGATGATGGTGACGGCGTCGGCGATCATGTGACCGCGCGCCATCTCGTCGAGCGCCGCGAGGTGCGCGTAGCCCGGTGCGCGAATCTTGAGGCGATACGGCTTGTTCGCGCCGTCCGACACCAAATAGATGCCGAATTCGCCCTTCGGATGCTCGACCGCCGCGTACGCTTCGCCTTCCGGCACGTGAAACCCTTCCGTGAAGAGCTTGAAGTGGTGAATCAGCTCTTCCATGTTCGACTTCATGCCCACGCGCGAGGGCGGCGCGACCTTATGGTTGTCGGTCATCACCGGCCCCGGATTCTTGCGCAGCCATTCGATACATTGCTTGGCGATGCGCGTGGACTGGCGCATTTCCTCGACACGCACGAGATAGCGGTCGTAGCAATCGCCGTTCACGCCGACGGGGATGTCGAAGTCGAGCTGATCGTACACTTCGTACGGCTGCTTCTTGCGCAAATCCCACTCGACGCCCGAGCCGCGCAGCATCGCACCCGTCAGGCCCATTTGGAACGCGCGCTCGGGACTCACCACGCCGATCCCGACCAAGCGCTGCTTCCAAATCCGGTTGTCGGTGAGCAGCGTTTCATACTCGTCGACGCAGCCCGGGAAGCGCGTGAAGAAATCGTCGATGAAGTCGAGCAGCGACCCTTGCCGCGCTTCGTTCATGCGTTCGAGCGCCTTCGCATTGCGGATCTTCGACGCCTTGTATTGCGGCATCGCGTCAGGCAGATCTCGATAGACGCCGCCCGGACGGTAGTAGGCCGCGTGCATGCGCGCGCCCGACACCGCCTCGTAGACGTCCATCAAATCCTCGCGCTCGCGGAACGCGTAGAGGAACACCGCCATCGCACCGACGTCGAGCGCGTGCGCGCCGATCCACATCAGGTGGTTCAAGACGCGCGTGATTTCGTCGAACAGCACGCGGATGTACTTCGCGCGGATCGGCACGTCGATGCCGAGCAGCTTTTCGATCGCGAGCACATAGCCGTGCTCGTTCACCATCATCGACACGTAATCGAGACGGTCCATGTACGGCACGGACTGAATGAAAGTCTTGTTTTCGGCGAGCTTTTCCGTCGCACGATGCAGCAAGCCGATGTGCGGATCGGCGCGCTGAATGACTTCGCCGTCGAGCTCGAGCACGAGGCGCAGCACGCCGTGCGCTGCCGGGTGCTGCGGGCCGAAATTGAGCGTGTAGTTCTTGATCTCTGCCATGGCGACCTCTTAGTGTTTCAGACCGCCGTAGCGATCCTCGCGAATCACGCGCGGCGTGATTTCGCGCGGCTCGATCGTCACCGGCTGGTAGACGACGCGCTTCTCTTCAGGGTCGTAGCGCATTTCGACGTAGCCCGACACCGGGAAGTCCTTGCGGAACGGGTGGCCGATGAAGCCGTAGTCGGTCAAGATGCGACGCAGATCGGGGTGGCCGTCGAACACGATGCCGTACAAGTCGAACGCTTCGCGCTCATACCAGTTGGCCGAATTCCAGATCTCGACGACGGACGGCAGAATGGGCATGTCGTCGTCCGGCGCGAACACGCGCACGCGCACGCGCCAGTTGTTCGACACCGACAACAGGTGCGAGACGGCCGCGAAGCGCGGGCCGTCGTAGGCGCCGTCGCCGTACGTTTGATAATCGACACCGCAAAGGTCGATCAGCTGTTCGAAGCCGAGCGTGCGATCGTCGCGCAAACGCTTCGCCACATCCAGGTAGTCACCCGCCTTCACGACGATCGTCAATTCGCCGATCGATTCCGTGATGCTTGTCAGACGGCCGCCGAAGGCCGCCTCGAGGTTCGCTTTGAGAGTCTCGAGTTTGCTTGCCATATTGTGGGGTCGCGCTTATTGACGGGCGATGGTGTTGGTGCGGCGGATCTTCGCCTGCAGCTGGATCACGCCGTAGACCAGTGCTTCTGCGGTCGGCGGGCAGCCGGGCACGTAGACGTCGACGGGCACGATCCGATCGCAGCCGCGCACGACCGAATAGGAATAGTGGTAGTAGCCGCCACCGTTCGCGCACGAACCCATCGAAATCACCCAGCGCGGCTCGGCCATTTGGTCATAGACCTTGCGCAGCGCAGGCGCCATCTTGTTGCAGAGCGTGCCGGCCACGATCATCACGTCGGATTGACGCGGGCTGGGACGGAACACGACCCCGAACCGGTCGAGGTCGTAGCGGGCCGCGCCCGCATGCATCATCTCGACTGCGCAACAGGCGAGCCCGAACGTCATGGGCCAGAGCGAACCCGTGCGCGTCCAGTTGATCAGCTTGTCAGCCGTCGTGGTGACAAACCCTTCCTTCAAGACCCCTTCGATACTCATTTGCTTTGCACTCCAGACGAGACGGCGTGTATCGCACCGCCCGCGAGAAACCGGCGATTAACCCATCACTCCCAATCGAGCCCGCCCTTGCGCCAGATATAGGCGAAACCGAGCAAGAGTTCGAGCAGGAAAATCATCATCGCCATGAAGCCGAGCCAGCCGATGTCACGCAGGGCAACACCCCACGGAAACAGGAACGCGGTCTCGAGATCGAAAATGATGAACAGAATGGCGACGAGGTAGTAGCGCACGTCGAACTTCATGCGCGCGTCTTCGAATGCTTCGAAGCCGCACTCGTACGGCGAGTTCTTTTGATTGTCGGGGCGGCTAGGGGCGAGGATCTTGCCGATACTGACAAGTGCAATGCCTAAACCGGCGCCCACAAGGAGGAAGAGCAATACGGGGAAGTAGGCTGCGAGGTTCAAGACTATCCTCTTTCGGTTGGTTCTGAGTACCGCAGGGATCGGTCCCATCCCTACAGAAAATCACTTCGTCCTACTCGCCTTCACACGACACTGCATGGAAGACGTAAGCATGACCCCAGAAGTGACAATGCCAGCCGAAGCGAAGCATGCGGCTGGCATTGGATAACTTTGGTGCCGACGGCGAGACTCGAACTCGCACAGCTTTCGCCACTACCCCCTCAAGATAGCGTGTCTACCAATTTCACCACGTCGGCACTGTCTGCAACCCGGGAACAACTCGTTGTAACCCGCGAATCGCTTCAAGACTTAGATTCTAACGTGTTCCCCAGAATTGTTCAACGCACAAATGCAACTTCATGCGAAATTTATCATTTCGGCACAGCCGTGCTCGAGGGCGCCGGAGCGGCCGCCGGCAGCGACGCGGCGCTCGCCGATGCAGCCGAGCTCGGTGCGACCTGAGCCGGCGCAGCACCGAGCACACCCGCGGAGGGCTTGGACTTGTACGACCCGAGGTAGGTCAGCGTCAGCGTGCTCGCGAAGAAAATCGCCGCGAGAATCGCCGTGGTGCGCGACAAGAAATTGGCGGAGCCCGTCGCGCCGAACAGGCTGCCCGACGCACCGCTACCGAATGCCGCACCCATGTCGGCGCCCTTGCCATGCTGCAAGAGCACAAGGCCGATGATGCCCAGTGCCGACAACAATTGCACGACGATGATCAACGTTTTGAAAAACAGCATCTAACTCACCTGATTTGAGGTTTGAGCATCCCGCTCGATTGCGGCAGGACGCCGCTGCGCATTTGCGCCCGCCCGTTTAGCGAGCTTCGCTCGCCGCCTTGGCCGCCGCGCAAATCGCGAGGAAATCTTCACTCTTGAGCGACGCGCCGCCGATGAGGCCGCCGTCGATATCGGGCTGACCAAACAGCGCCAACGCGTTCTCGGGCTTCACGCTGCCGCCGTACAGCACAGCCACGCCCGAGAGCGACGGGTCTTTTTTCACTAGGCGCGCACGCAGGAACGCGTGCACGTCTTGCGCCTGCTCGGCAGTGGCGCTCTTGCCCGTGCCGATCGCCCAGACGGGCTCGTACGCGAGCACGACGCGCGACGCTTCTTCCACCGACAGCAAATTCAGCACCGCATCGAGCTGAGCGCCGACCACGGCTTCGGTGGTGCCCGCCTCGCGCTCGCCCAGCGTTTCGCCGATGCAGACGATCGGCGTGAGGCCGGCCTGCAGCGCGCGACGCGCCTTCGACGCCACCAACTCCGACGTTTCCGCGTGGTAGGCGCGGCGCTCCGAGTGCCCGACGATCGCGAGCGTCGCTCCGAACTCCGCCGCCATCTCGGCAGCCACTTCGCCCGTGTAGGCACCGTGGGTATAGGTGGAGATGTCTTGCACGCCCCACGCGACCGGCTTACCCGCTAGCTGCGCCTGCACTTGTGCGAGATAAGGCGTCGGCACGCACACGCCGATGCGAATCGCTTCGGCCATTGCGCTCGCTCCCTCGGCAAGGGCTTGCAGCAGCGGCGTATTCTCCGCAAGCCGCCCATGCATCTTCCAATTGCCGATGACCCACTTCACTCGCTGTTTCGACATGTCTCGCCCGTGTGTTGTGTCCTGCCTTCGGCCTAGACCGAAGCCCTTTCAGCCACGCCGCGACCGCCGGGCCGCTTCCATCGCCGCTTGAGATCATTGAGACCCCTGAGGTCATTGAGACCCCTGAGGTGATTGAGCCCCCTTAGTCCATTGAGCCCCCTGAGATCATTAGCCCTGAGACCTCTGAAACCCCTGAGGCGGCTCAACGCCCCCTAGCCGCTCGCGCCGATCCTTGCTGACTCGATCTCACGAGGGGCGATCCTCGGATAATTTCTTCAAGCGCGACGGCGCACGCAAAACGCTCAATTTTACTGTGTCCGGCAGGAACCGGTCAAACCGTGCGGATCGAGGAGACGGGGATCGATCGCACGAGCGGCGCAAACGGGCCGGCACGGGCGTCGTGCCGGCATAGCGCCGGGACAGGAAAGGCCGCGCTCACGCGCGGCGACCGGCACCGTTGTACCGCTCACTTCGTCCGGGGCGACTCGAGCGGGGGCGTTCCCTCGTGAAAAAGGGTGGTCAACTGCGAACGCAGCTCCGGCGAATCGACATGGTGATGAACGCTGACGGCGTGCTGCACGGCCGCTTCCATCAGCTCTTTCTCGCTGTCGGCCGACAGGGCCACGCTGCAGTTCATCTCGCTCGGGAATTCGCGGCAATCGATGTATTTGCGGGTCATGACGTCACTCCTCATCAAAAGGAACCATTGGGTTCACCCCCGCTCAAGCGCAAGCGATGCTAGACGGCCGAAGGCTTGATGTTTTGGTTGTGGCGGAACACGTTGTCCGGGTCGTAACGTGTCTTCGCCGCGACGAGCCGCTCGTAATTCGGCCCATAGGCGGCTCGCACGCGCTCGCTCTCGTCCTGCGTGAGGAAGTTGACGTAGACGCTTCCTAGGGCGAACGCCGCGGACGCCTCGAAATAGCCGCGCGCCCATTCGATGCACCGGGCATCCTCCCTCGGATCGTCCCATCGCGCATGGACGTTCATCACGTACTTCGCATCGCGGCTGCTATACGCGGTGGCCTCGCGGGCTACCCGGCATGTCGCGCCACCGATCTGCCCGAAGAAAATTTCGCATTGGGGAGACGGCAACCGCGCAATGGCATCCATGGCCGCGTCGATCAGCCCCTGCGGCAATTCCGCGAAATTATGCGACTTCCAATAGTTGCGCGCCCCGGGCGCGAGCAACGGATCGAACGCCTTCTGCCATGACGCGTACGGCATCGGCCCCAGGCGCTCGCCGCACGGCTCGCCAAAACCGCGGACGATCTGCGTCTCGCGTGCGCCCGCCTCGAGCGGCCCGGTATAGCACACCGCAAACGCGATCACCGGTTTGCCGTGCACTTCGGCCGGTAGGAACGGCAGCGGCGGCGCAAGCCGCATCACGGCCCAAACGGATAACTCGTCGGGCATCGCGTCGGTTGCCGCGCTGTATTTGCGCAGGGCCTCGGGGGCCGCCTCGATCGGCAAGACGAACAATCCGCCGTAGATCTCGGGGCCCACGCGATGCAACGCGAACTCGAACATCGTCACGACGCCGAAATTGCCGCCGCCGCCGCGAATGGCCCAGAACAAATCTTCAGCATGCGTCGCGTCGGCCCGCACGAGCTCGCCGTCGGCCGTGACGACGTCCGCGGCGCACAGATTGTCGACCGACATGCCGAACTTGCGACTGAGCCATCCGAAGCCACCGCCGAGCGTCAACCCCGCCACCCCCGTCGTGGAATTGATGCCGAGCGGCGTCGCCAGCCCGAATGCCTGCGCCTCGTGATCGAAGTCGCCAAGCGTCGCGCCCGGCTCCACATAAGCCCGGCGCGCGAACGGGTCGATGCGCACGGATCTCATCCGCGACAAATCGATCGTGAGGCCGCCGTCGCAGACGGCGCTGCCTGCGATATTGTGCCCGCCCCCGCGTACGGCGAGCAGCAGCCCATTGTCGCGGGCAAACCCGACCGCGCGGCGCACGTCGGCCACGCCGGCGCAGCGAACGATGACAGAGGGCCGCCGATCGATCGTCGCATTCCAAATTCGCCGGGCCTCTTCGTACTCGCTATCGCCCTCTTGCAATACGTGGCCTCGTATCTCACCTTTCAACGCTTCTATCGCACTCTTCGTCAAGCCGACCACGGCAGCCTCCACACGGTTGGACCCGCCCGAACCGCGATCTTTCATAACATTGAAAGCACAATGAAAGATCGTTCCCGTAAGGAGTATTAGCGCGTTCGCGCCCCGGCCCAAAGGACGATGGAGAAATGAAGCGCCCCGCCCATCATATGCGGCGCGCACGAAGCGATGGCATCGTTCGTGCGTGGCCTGAACGAAAAAAAGCCGTTGGGACTCAACGGCTCGAAAGGTGAGACGGACGACACGCTCGCCGGCTACTCGGCTTCTGTGCTCCAATCGAGCACGATCTTGCCAACATGCTCGCCGCTTTCCATCAGCGCATGCGCTTGGCTCGCCTCGCGCGCCGGCAACACACGATAAACGATCGGTTTGATGCTGCCGGCTTCGATCAACGGCCACACACGCGACTTCAACTGCGCGGCGATCTTCGCCTTGAACTCGATCGAACGCAGGCGCAGCGTCGATCCCGTCACCGTCAAGCGCCGACGCAGCACGTCGCTCAGATTGACCTCGGCCTTCGCCCCGCCGAGCAACGCGATGATGACGAGCCTGCCGCCGTCGGCGAGCGCCGACAGTTCCCGCGGCACGTAGCCGCCCGCCACCATATCGAGGATCACGTCGACGCCCCGATCGTTCGTCAGCGACTTCACGACTTCGACGAAGTCCTCCGATTTGTAATTGATCGCGCGCTCCGCGCCCAACGCCTCGCATGCCTTGCACTTCTCGGCCGTGCCGGCAGTCGCGAATACCCGAAAGCCGAGCGCGTGGGCGATTTGGATGGCAGCGACGCCGATCCCGCTCGATCCGCCCTGCACGAGCAGCGTCTCGTTCGCCCCGCCCTCGCCCGCGCCCAGCAGCGCCCGGTCGAAGACGTTGCTCCACACGGTAAAGAACGTCTCCGGCAGCGACGCGGCCTCGATGTCGGTGAGCCCATCCGGCACCGGCAAGCATTGCGCAAGCGGCACGGCCGCATACTGCGCGTACCCGCCGCCCGCGAGCAACGCGCAAACGCGATCGCCTATCTTCAGACCGAACGGGTTGTGCTTCTCGTCGACATTGCCGCCGACGATTTCGCCGGCGACCTCGAGCCCCGGCAGATCCGAGACGCCGGGCGGCGGCGCGTAGGCGCCCTTACGCTGAAACACGTCCGGCCGATTCACGCCGGACGCCGACACTTTGACGAGCACTTCGCCGTTGCCGGGCACGGGCATCGGCCGCTCCCCGAGCGCAAGCACGTCGGGCCCGCCGAACTCCGTAATCTCGATCGCTTTCACGTCACCTCCGGAGGCAGTCGCATTGGAAAACGGCACCATTCTCTAAAAAAAACGGCCGGCGCGCTTGAAAAGCGAACCGGCCGTTTCGGGACCCTATCCCGGGGCGCTTCGACGCGTTACTGCGGCGTCGAATCGCCTTGCGGCGCGCTCGCGCCGCCTTCGTTCAACAACGCCTTCGACGACAGGCGCACGCGGCCCTTTTCATCCGTTTGAATGACCTTGACCTTCACGTGCTGACCTTCGGTCAGGTAGTCCTTGATGTCCTTGATACGCTCGTTCGCGATCTCGGAGATGTGCAGCAGACCATCCTTGCCCGGCAGAATGTTCACGATCGCACCGAACTCGAGCAGCTTGAGCACCGTGCCTTCGTAGACTTGCCCGACTTCGACCTCTGCCGTGATCGCTTCGATGCGGCGCTTGGCTTCTGCCATGCCTTCGCTGCTCGTGCTGGCGATCGTCACGACGCCGTCGTCGGAGATGTCGATCGTCGTGCCCGTTTCCTCGGTCAGCGCGCGGATGACCGAGCCGCCCTTGCCGATCACGTCGCGGATCTTCTCCGGGTTGATCTTGACCGTGATCATGCGCGGGGCGAACGCGGAGAGTTCCGTGCTCGCGCCGGACACCGCATCCTTCATCTTGCCGAGGATGTGCATGCGGCCTTCCTTCGCCTGAGCGAGCGCAACCTGCATGATTTCCTTCGTGATGCCTTGGATCTTGATGTCCATCTGCAGCGCCGTCACGCCGTCGGCCGTGCCGGCCACCTTGAAGTCCATGTCGCCGAGATGATCTTCATCGCCGAGGATGTCCGTCAGCACGGCGAACTTGTTGCCCTCGAGGATGAGGCCCATGGCGATGCCGGCCACGTGCGCCTTCATCGGCACACCGGCGTCCATCAGCGCGAGGCAGCCGCCGCACACCGAAGCCATCGACGACGAGCCGTTCGACTCGGTGATTTCCGACACGACGCGGATCGAGTAGCCGAACTCTTCGGCGCTCGGCAAGCAGGCGACGAGCGCGCGCTTCGCCAGACGGCCATGGCCGATTTCCCGGCGCTTGGGCGTGCCCACGCGGCCCGTCTCGCCCGTCGCGAACGGGGGCATGTTGTAGTGGAGCATGAAGCGCTCGCGGAATTCGCCTTCGAGCGCGTCGATGATTTGTTCGTCGCCCTTCGTGCCGAGCGTGGCAACGACGAGCGCCTGCGTTTCGCCGCGCGTGAACAGCGCCGAGCCGTGCGTGCGCGGCAGGACACCCGTGCGGATTTCGATCGGACGCACCGTGCGCGTGTCGCGGCCGTCGATGCGCGGCTCGCCGTTCAGGATCTGGCCGCGGACGATCTTCGCTTCGATGTCGAACAAAATGTTGCCGACGGCCGTCTTGTCGGCCGGCGCTTGGCCTGCGGCCAACGCTTGCTCGTCGAGCTTGGCCGTGGTTTGTGCGTAGACTTCCTTGAGCTTCGTCGAACGCTGCTGCTTGTTGCGGATCTGGTAGGCCGCGACGAGCTCGCCGTACGCGATGTCCGTCACGCGCGAGATCAGCGCTTCGTCCTTGGGCGCCGGCTGCCAATCCCACTCCGGCTTGCCGCCCTCACGCACGAGCTCGTGGATTGCATCGATCGCCGTTTGCATTTGCTCGTGGCCGAACACGACGGCGCCGAGCATGACGTCTTCGGGCAGTTGATCCGCTTCCGATTCCACCATCAACACGGCGCGCTCGGTGCCGGCCACGACGAGATCGAGGCTCGAATCCTTGATCTGCGCCCGCGTGGGGTTCAGCACGTACTCGTTGTTGATGTAGGCGACGCGCGCAGCGCCGACGGGGCCGTTGAACGGCAAGCCCGACACGGCCAGCGCAGCCGACGCGCCGATCAGCGCGGGGATATCGGCCGGCACTTCCGGGTTGATCGACAGCACGTGAATGACGACCTGGACTTCGTTGTAGAAGCCTTCCGGAAACAGCGGGCGCAGCGGACGGTCGATCAGGCGCGAGGTCAGCGTTTCGTGCTCGGACGGACGGCCTTCGCGACGGAAGAAGCCGCCGGGAATCTTGCCGGCCGAGTACGTCTTTTCGATGTAGTCGACGGTCAGCGGAAAAAAGTCTTGACCGGGCTTGGCCGTCTTCGCGCCGACGACCGTCGCGAGCACGACGGTGTCTTCCACGTCGACGATGACGGCGCCGGATGCCTGGCGCGCGATCTCGCCCGTTTCGAGGCGAACGTTATGCTGTCCCCATTTGAATTCTTTGACGATCTTATTGAACATGGACATAGGTCACTCCTTCTCTTTTCATCTATCTGTGTTCGCCGCCGTGCGATGCACTGAGCGCATCGCCGGACGGGGCCGACAGCCGGCGCACCTGCGGGAAGAGGAGTGTTATGCCATTCCAGCGCCGCGCTCGGCGGCCGCGACCCGCTCGCCGCGCTGGAATGACACAAAGCTCTGCCCGCCTTGACCGACTGCTTTGAAGCGCCCCAGGGTGCGCGACAGAGGCGGCCCAGGGTTCGACGACACGCGCACGGCGCATGCCGCCGAGACAACCAATGCGGCTCGATTAAACGCGCCGCACGACACCGGCGCCCATGCAAACTGCCGCCGACAAAAAACAAAATGCCTGTATCAGCGCACTGACACAGGCATCTCGCATACGGCGGCGACCGCTTACTTACGCAGACCCAGCTTTTCGATCAGCGAACGGTAACGGTCGGCGTCCTTGCCCTTCAGGTAGTCGAGCAGCTTACGACGGCGGCTCACCATGCGCAGCAGGCCGCGGCGGCTGTGGTGATCTTTCGTGTGCGACTTGAAGTGCGTGGTCAATTCGTTGATGCGCGACGTGAGCAACGCAACTTGGACTTCGGGCGAACCCGTGTCGTTCGTGCCGCGTGCGAATTGCGCGACGATGTCGGACTTCTTGATATCTGCAACGGACATTTGATTTCCTTTAAAACAAACAGGCGGTCACGGAAGAAAGGCCGTGCCGTGGGTTACGACGAAGCGCGCATTGTAGCACAAGCGGCTCGGGCGGCTAGGCCGCCCGCTGCAGACCGCCCTCGTGCTTCGTCACGGGCGCTTCATGCGGCACTCGTTCGCGGGCTCGGTCTTCTCCGGCGGCAGCGCCAGCACCGTGCGAAAGCCGTAGCCCGACCCTTCGTTGTCGAAGCGCACGCCTCGAGCGCCCGCCTTGTCCATTTCGATTACATAAAGGGGTTGGATCAATTGGTGATCGTCCGCGCGCATCCATGCCCGCGCGAATCCGTTGTCGTATTTCATCCCCTCCAACGCCTTGGCGACGGCCGCGGCATCGGTGCCGCCGGCTTTGCCGACGGCGGCGGCCAGCATTTGGATCATGACGTCGATGCGCGCGAGCGCGTAATCGTCGTGCGATCCGGGAAAGCGAGCCCGGAAGGCCGCGTAGTAAGCGTCCGACGCCGATGCATCGGCGTGCGGCAAACGCTCGGCCGGCGCCGCGGCCGAGCCCGCATTCGGGTGCCAATCGGCCACCGCCACGACGCGCCCGACGCCCGCGTCGCCGATCGCGGCGGGTGCGTCGAGACTATTACCGTAAAACGTATAGAACTTGCCGCTAAAGCCCTGCTCGCGCGCCGCCTTCACGAGCAGCGCGAGATCGTTGCCCCAGTTGCCCGTTATCACGGCATCGGCGCCGCTCGCGCGCAGCTTGGCGATATAGGGCGTGAAGTCCTTGACGCGCCCGATCGGATGAAACTCGTCGCCCACGATCGCGATGTCGGGGCGCTTTGCCGCGAGCGCGGAGCGCGCCAGCGTGCTGACGTCGTGGCCGAAGCTGTAGTCTTGGTTCAGCAGATAGACGCGCTTGACCGATTTGTCGCGAGCGATCACATCGGCGAGCGCGTTCATCCGCATGCCGGCATGCGCATCGAAGCGGAAATGCCAGAAGCTGCAGGCGGCGCCCGTGAGGGCGGGATCGTCCGCCGAATAATTCAAAAAGAGCGCACGGTTCTCGGGCGTCCGCGCGTTTTGCTTGTCGATAGCCGATACGAGCGCGGCCGCCACCGACGATCCGTTGCCCTGTAGGACGAACGGAATATGGCGATCGGCCGCCGCGCGCAGTTGCACGAGCGCCTGTTCGACGCTGCCTTGGCTGTCGAGCACGACGAGCGCCAACGGGTGGGCTCCGTCGGGCAGTTTGACGCCCCCGCGTGCATTGACGCGCTCGATGGCGAAGCGGACGTTGCGCTCGACGGCCGCGCCCGCATCGGCGAACGGCCCCGACATGCCTTCGATCAGTGCGAGCCGAATCGGCGCGCGGGACGCATCGTCGCCCGTGCCCGCAGCCTTCGCCATCGGCGCCGCCAGCGCCACTATCGCACCTATCGCGCCGGCGACCGCCGCCCGCTTCGTCCATTGTTTGATCATCTTTCGCATCTCGCGCCGTTCGAAAGCGCGGATCATAGGCCTTGAGGGCAGCCGTTCGCAAGCAAGCGTAAGATCGCCGCATCAGGCCACGGCAGCCGCGCCGCCGCGCACCGCGTGCAAAGGTTCGCCGACGCCGCTGTCCAAAGCGGGCGGGCGCATGATAAAACGCCGCTCGTGGGAGTTATCGGAGCCATCATGATCAAGCGTCTTTCCGTCACACTCGCGTGTACCGCCGCCTTTGCGCTCGGCGGTTGCGCACAGCCGTGGCAAGGGTTCACGGCCGGCCAGGATCAATCGGCGCTCGTCGCGCGCCTGGGCCCGCCGCGTGAAATCTACGACCTGCCGAGCGGCGGCAAGCGGCTCATGTGGCCGACCCAGCCGATGGGCGAAATCACCACGGCCGCCGATGTCGATGCCTCGGGCAAGATCCTGACCGTCAGGCAAGTGCTGCAGCCGAGCGAGTTCTACAAGGCCCAGATCGGCACTTGGACGAAACAGGACGTGCTCGTGAACTTCGGCCGCCCCGTCGAAACCGCGTATTTCCCGCTGATGAAGCGCGAAGTGTGGAGCTACCGCTATCTCGAAGACAACGTCTGGTATCAGCTCTACCACTTTTACTTCGACCCGCAGGGTATTCTGCGGCTCACGCAGAAAACGCCCGACCCGCTGCACGATCCGGAACGGCGCCGCTTCGGCTTCTAAGCCGGAGGAGTTTCCCCTCGGGCTGCGAGCGGACGCGCCCTTCTTCCTTCCGTGCATGCCCGCCTATCCGCACCCGATGCGCGACGACACCGACGGGAGCCGGACACCGGCTCCCTCCCGGCAGCGCGCTCGCGCTCAAACACCCTGCGGATTGACCTTCTCGACGTTCGCGTAGAGCTTGTTCAGGGCGGAAATGTAGGCCTTCGCCGAAGCGGCGACGATGTCCGGGTCGGTGCCGACGCCGTTGACGATCCGCCCGCTCTTGGACAAACGCACGGTCACTTCGCCCTGCGCCTGCGTGCCCGTGGTGATCGCATTGACCGAGTACAGCAACAGCTCCGAGCCGCTGCCGACCTCGCCCTCGATCGCATTGAGCGTCGCGTCGACGGGACCGTTGCCGCGCGCTTCGCCCACCGTCTCCTTGCCGTCCACCGAGAACACGACGCGCGCCTGCGGGCGCTCGCCCGTTTCGGAGTGCTGCGCCAGCGATACGAACTTGTAGTGCTCGCGTTCCTGCGCCGCGGCCGATTCCTCGGTCACGATCGCGATGATGTCCTCGTCGAAGATCTCGGCCTTGCGATCGGCGAGTTCCTTGAAGCGTGCGAAGGCTTGGTTGAGCTCGCTCTCGCTGTCGAGCGCAATGCCCAGCTCCTGTAACCGCTGCTTGAACGCGTTGCGCCCGGAAAGCTTGCCGAGGACGATCTTGTTGGCGCTCCAGCCCACGTCTTCCGCGCGCATGATCTCGTACGTGTCGCGCGCCTTGAGCACGCCGTCCTGGTGGATGCCCGAGGCATGCGCGAACGCGTTGGCGCCGACGACGGCCTTGTTGGGCTGAACGACGAAGCCTGTGATCTGCGAAACGAGCTTCGAAGCGGGCACGATCTGCGTCGTGTCGATGCCCACATCGAGACCGAAGTAGTCCTTGCGCGTCTTCACCGACATGACGATTTCTTCGAGCGCCGTGTTGCCTGCGCGCTCTCCGAGGCCGTTGATCGTGCACTCGACCTGGCGCGCGCCGCCGATCTTCACGCCGGCCAGCGAATTGGCCACGGCCATGCCGAGGTCGTTATGGCAGTGGACGGAGAAGATGGCCTTGTCGGAATTCGGAATGCGCTCGCGCAGCGTCTTGACGAGGTTGCCGTAGAGTTCCGGCACGCCATAGCCGACCGTATCGGCGATGTTGATCGTCGTCGCGCCTTCGTCAATGACGGCTTCGAGCACGCGGCACAGGAAATCCATGTCGGAGCGGCTGCCGTCCTCGGGCGAGAACTCCACGTCGTTCGTGAATTTGCGCGCGAAGCGCACGGCCAGCCGCGCCTGCTCGTACACCTGCTCCGGCGTCATGCGCAGCTTTTTCTCCATGTGCAGCGGCGACGTGGCGATGAACGTGTGGATCCGGAAATGATCGGCCGGGGCGAGCGCATCGGCGGCCCGTTGGATGTCCTTGTCGTTCGCGCGGGCAAGCGAGCAGACCGTGCTGTCCTTGATCATCGACGCGATCGTGTGGATCGCGTCGAAATCGCCGTTCGAACTGGCCGCGAACCCGGCTTCGATCACGTCCACCTTCATCCGCTCGAGCTGTTTCGCGATACGAATCTTTTCTTCCTTCGTCATCGACGCGCCGGGCGACTGCTCGCCGTCACGCAACGTCGTGTCGAAAATAATCAGCTTGTCTGCCATTTCGGTCTCCAGGGGGACGTTTGCTTTCGGAATGCGGGATTGAATACGAAAAACGACAATTCAGGCGCTCGGCCCACCGCAGGCGACGCCGGACAACGAGGCAGACGGGGGCGAAAACGATCAGCGCGGTAGACGCGCTAGCGCTAGCGCGCATAGACGCGCACCGGCGAGAGGGAATAGAGGGGAGAAGGTCAAAATCGACATGTCGCCGACTATAGCGACATTCGTGCCGTCGCGCAATCGGCGGGGAGCCGTCCGCGCGGCGGCGACGGTGCCGGACCCCGGCGGCAGAGCCCTTTCCGGCGCCGGCGGCAGGTGCGGCATGACCCCGTTCGAACGGCCTAGTGGTCGTGCGGGGCCGACCGGGCCGGATTGTCGCGCCCGCGGACCGCCATATAGCCCCAAAACGCGTACCCCGACAGGCCGTAGAGCACGAACAGACCGAACAGCATCAGCGGAGGATCGGACGAAACGAGCACGAATGCGACGACGACGAGCAGGATCGCCGCGAACGGCACGCGATGACGCACGTCGAGCGCCTTGCCGCTGTAAAACGGCGCATTCGAGACCATCGTAACGCCCGCGTAGATCGTCAAGGCGAACGCGACCCAAGGCAGCCAGACGAGCTTGAGCGGCACGCGGTTGTCGGTGGCGAGCCAGACGAAGCCCGCGATCAGCGCAGCCGCGGCCGGGCTCGGCAGGCCTTGGAAGAAGCGCTTGTCGACCACGCCGATGTTCGTGTTGAAGCGCGCAAGGCGCAGCGCCGCGCCCGAGCAGTAGACGAAGGCGGCGAGCCAGCCCCACCGGCCCAGATCCTTGAGCACCCATTCGTACATGACGAGCGCCGGCGCCACGCCGAACGACACCATGTCGGACAGGCTGTCGAATTGCTCGCCGAACGCGCTTTGCGTATGCGTCATACGCGCGACACGGCCGTCCATGCCGTCGAGCACCATCGCCACGAAGATTGCGATCGCCGCGATCTCGAAGCGCACGTTCATGGCTTGCACGACGGCGAAGAACCCGCAAAAAAGCGCGGCCGTGGTGAACGCGTTCGGCAGCAGATAGATGCCGCGCGTACGCAAGAACTGCTGACGAGCCGCGCGCCGGCTCTCGGCGGGCGCCGAGTCGGCGCCGAGCGTCTTGTTCCGGCGAAACGGATTGCGCCGGAACGGACGCGGCATCGGCGTGGCGCCGGCCCGGGGGCGACGCGGTTTGAAAGCGGCCATCGGAACCCTCCTCTCGCGCGAAAATCAGAGCTCGGCGAGAATCGTCGACGAGGCGAACACCTTCTCGCCGATCGAAACCTTCGCCCGGCTGCCGAGCGGCAGGTACACGTCGACGCGCGAGCCGAAGCGAATGAACCCGTAGCGTTGGCCGCGGGCGAGCGGCTCTCCCGCACGGACGTAGCAGAGAATGCGCCGCGCGATGAGGCCGGCGATCTGCACGGACGTGACGGTATGCCCGCTGGCCGTTTGGATCACGATCGCGTTGCGCTCGTTCTCCAGCGACGCTTTGTCGATGGCCGCGTTCAAGTAGGCACCCGGAAAATACTCGACCTTCGTGATGGCGCCGTCGACGGGCGAGCGCTGCGAGTGCACGTTGAAGACGTTCATGAACACGCTGATCTTGAGCGCTTCACGGCCGGCATAGGGATCGAGCGTCGTTTCCACGGCGACGATGCGGCCATCGGCCGGGCACAGCACGGCGTTCGCCTGCGTCGGAATCGGGCGCGGCGGATCGCGGAAGAACTGCACGACGAAGATTAGGATCAGCCAGAACGGCCAGGCAAAACCGAACCCCGCGACCGCATGGATCAACAACGCAACGACTGCGGCAATCCCAATGAACGGCCAGCCTTCGCGCGCGATGATCGGATGTGGGTAATTCATGGATCGTTTCGAACTTTTTGTAAAACCACTAGGATAGCAAAAGCCGTCCGATGCAAGACGCACGGGACGGCTTCAAAGGGCAATTATCGTAGGCCGGACGCGGTTTCGCACCGCATTTCGTCCAGTGCGGGCGCCCTTGCCCCGCACCGGCGGCCGCACCGGGACCCGGCGCAGCCCGCCTTGGGCGGTTGCCTTAGTTCTTCGACTGATCGACGAGCTTGTTCTTGGCGATCCACGGCATCATCGCGCGCAGCTTGCCGCCGACTTGCTCGATTTGATGCTCGGCCATCAAACGGCGGCGCGATTGCAGCGTGGGCGCGCCGGCGCGGTTCTCGAGGATGAAGCTCTTCGCGTACTCGCCCGTTTGGATGTCCTTCAGGACGTCCTTCATGACCTTCTTCGTCTCTTCGGTGACGACGCGCGGGCCCGTCACATACTCGCCGTACTCGGCGTTGTTCGAGATCGAGTAGTTCATGTTGGCGATGCCGCCTTCGTAGATCAGGTCCACGATGAGCTTGAGCTCGTGCAGGCACTCGAAGTACGCCATTTCCGGCGCATAGCCCGCTTCGACGAGCGTTTCGAAACCGGCCTTGATGAGCTCGACGGTGCCGCCGCAGAGCACGGCTTGTTCGCCGAACAGGTCTGTTTCGGTTTCTTCGCGGAAGTTCGTTTCGATGATGCCGGCACGGCCGCCGCCGTTGGCCGCCGCGTACGACAGCGCGACATCGCGCGCCGCGCCCGACTTGTCTTGCGCCACGGCGATGAGGTGGGGCACGCCGCCGCCTTGCGAGTACGTACCGCGCACGGTGTGGCCCGGTGCCTTCGGTGCGATCATGATCACGTCGAGATCGGCGCGCGGAATGACTTGGCCGTAGTGGACGTTGAAGCCGTGCGCGAATGCGAGCGCCGCGCCTTCCTTGATGTTGGCGTGCACTTCGTTCTTGTACACGTCCGCGATCTGCTCGTCGGGCAGCAGCATCATGACGACGTCGGCGCCCTTCACGGCTTCGGCGACTTCCTTGACCGCGAGGCCAGCGCCTTCGGCCTTCTTCCACGAAGCGCCGTCCTTGCGCAGGCCGACCGTCACGCGCACGCCGCTGTCTTTCAGGTTCAGCGCGTGTGCATGGCCTTGCGAGCCGTAGCCGATGATCGTGACGTCCTTGCCTTTGATGAGGGAGAGGTCGGCGTCTTTATCGTAGAAAACTTTCATGTCGATTCCTTCGCGTTAAATCGTATTCGTCAAATTCGTTGGAAGCGCCCGCGTCATGGGCGGGCGCCGATCGCGTGCTGCGTTGTACCGCTCGTTACACCTTCAAAATGCGCTCGCCGCGCCCAATGCCCGAGCTGCCCGTGCGGACGGTCTCGAGAATCACGGCGGCGTCGAGCGCTTCGATGAAGGCGTCGAGTTTGTCGCTCGCCCCCGTCAGCTCGATCGTGTAGGTCTTTTCGGTCACGTCGATGATACGGCCACGGAAGATGTCCGCCATCCGCTTCATTTCTTCGCGCTCCTTGCCGACCGCCCGTACCTTGATCAACATTAGCTCGCGCTCGATGTGGGCGCCTTCGGTCAAGTCGACCACCTTCACCACCTCGATCAGGCGGTTCAAGTGCTTCGTGATCTGTTCGATCACGTCGTCCGAGCCAATGGAGACGATGGTCAAGCGCGACAGCGAACGGTCTTCCGTCGGCGCGACCGTCAAGGTTTCGATGTTGTAGCCGCGAGCCGAAAAAAGACCGACCACGCGCGAGAGCGCACCCGGTTCGTTCTCCAGCAAGACGGAGATGATATGTCTCATGTTGCTTTCCCGTTTATCCAGATGTCGATTGCCAGCGGCGCGGGCCCCATCCGCCTCGCTCGCGCACGCCCTTCGTGAGGACGGCGAGCGGGCGAAGGGCCGCGGCGCCCGTTCGTCTTTCGTAGGTCAGAGGTCCTCGGCGCCAAGCAGCATCTCGGTGATGCCCTTGCCGGCCTGAACCATCGGCCAGACGTTTTCGGTCGGATCGGTCTGGAAATCGAGAAACACGGTGCGATCCTTCAAGCGCAGCGCTTCTTTCAGCGCCGGCTCGACATCGGCCGTCTTTTCAACTCGGATGCCGACGTGGCCATAGGCCTCGGCGAGCTTCACGAAGTCGGGCAGCGCGTCCATGTACGAATGCGAGTAGCGCTTGCTGTATTCGATCTGCTGCCACTGGCGCACCATGCCCAGATAGCGGTTGTTCAGCGAGATGATCTTGACGGGCGTGTCGTATTGCTTGCAGGTCGACAGCTCTTGAATGCACATCTGGATCGAGCCTTCGCCCGTGATGCAGACGACGTCGGAATCGGGATGGGCCATCTTCACGCCCATCGCCGCCGGCAGGCCGAAGCCCATCGTGCCGAGGCCGCCCGAGTTGATCCAGCGGCGCGGCTTGTCGAAGCGGTAGAACTGCGCGGCCCACATCTGGTGCTGGCCGACGTCGGAGCAGACGAACGCGTTCCCGTCGGTCAGCTCCCAGAGCTTTTCGACGACGTACTGAGGCTTGATGACCTCGCTCTTGCGGTCGTACTTGAGGCAATCCTTCGACCGCCAGCTCTCGATGTCTTTCCACCATTGCGCGAGCGCTTCGGTATCGGGGCCGTGTTCGGCGTGCTGCAGTTGCTCGATCAGCTCCTTGAGCACTTCCTTGACGTCGCCGACGATCGGAATGTCGACCTTCACGCGCTTGCTGATCGACGAAGGATCGATGTCGATGTGGATGATCTTTCGAGGACGCGACGCGAAATGCTGCGGATCGCCGATCACGCGATCGTCGAAGCGCGCGCCGATCGCGATCAGCACGTCGCAGTTCTGCATCGCCATGTTGGCTTCGTACGTGCCGTGCATGCCGAGCATGCCGAGGAACTTTTTATCGCTCGCCCGATAGCCGCCGAGTCCCATCAACGTGTTCGTGACCGGGTAGCCGAGCAGATCGGCAAATTGATTGAGTTCGCGCGAGGCGTCGGCAAGGATGATGCCGCCACCCGTATAAATGTACGGGCGCTTTGCGGACAGCAACAGCGAAACGGCTTTGCGGATTTGGCCCGAATGGCCTTTCGTCACCGGGTTGTACGAGCGCAGCGTGACGGTTTTCACGGCCTCGTATTGGCACGGCGTTTTGGAGATGTCCTTCGGGATGTCGATCAGCACCGGGCCCGGACGCCCCGTGCGCGCGATGTAGAAGGCCTTTTTGACCGTCGACGCCAGTTCGTGCACGTCCTTCACGAGGAAATTGTGCTTCACGCACGGACGCGTGATGCCGACGGTGTCGCACTCCTGGAAGGCATCCTGGCCGATCGCGGCCGTGGGCACCTGTCCGCTGATGATGACCATCGGGATCGAGTCCATATAGGCCGTGGCGATGCCGGTGACGGCATTCGTCACGCCGGGGCCCGAGGTCACGAGACAGACGCCGACCTTGCCCGTCGAGCGCGAATAGGCGTCCGCGGCATGCACGGCGGCCTGTTCGTGGCGCACGAGCACGTGCTGGACTTTGTCCTGCTTGTAGAGTTCGTCGTAGATATACAGTACCGCGCCACCGGGATAGCCCCAGAGCACCTCGACGCCTTCGTCGGCCAATGCGCGCATGAGCACGGTGGCGCCGATCGAGTCTGCATCATGAGGAGGGGTGGTATCCGACGTGGAGAATTCCGCGCTGGGCATGTTCATCTTTCAACCTTTCGAATTTTCGGCAAAAAATTGATCGGGTGCTCTCTGCCGGGCTTGTGGCTCGGGTTCAAGCGGCGCGTCCACTTTGACGGGCGAGCTTCATGGGCTCGCCTCAAAAGAGACAAGTCACTTATGTTGCGAACCGGAGACGTTATCGGTTGTTCGTCGTTTGGTCAAGCAAAATTCTTGCGATGCACCATGTGCCGCCCGGCGTGCGCTGGCGTCGAATCCGTCGTTTTGCGCGCAAAAACAACGCGTCCTGCGCCAACCTGGCCCCCGGCCATCCCCACTGTCGCGAAAATTTGCTAGCATCCGCGGGTTTTACGACATTTTTCAATCGATTACGGCGCAGGCGGACATTTCGCGCCGCCCCCTCGGATGGCATCAGACAAGGAACTCGCCGATTTTCTGGCGGGCGTCGAAAGGCGCGCGTTCAAGCACACCGTCTACGCCGTGCGCGACGACGACGCCGCCCTCGACATCGTCCAGGACGCGATGATCAAGCTCGCCGAAAAATACGGCGACCGTCCCGCGGCCGAGCTTCCGCTACTATTTCAGCGTATCTTGCAGAATGTGACGCACGACCATTTTCGGCGTCAGAAGGTGCGCAACACGTGGGTCAGCCTGTTTTCGTCGCTCGGCGGCGGCGAAGACGAAGACTTCGACCCGCTCGAGACGATCGAAGCCCAAGAGGGCACGAGCGCCGGCCAAAGCAGCGAGCAAAAGCTCGAGCGCGAACAAGTACTTGCGCTGATCGATGGAGAAATCCAAAAATTGCCGGCGCGTCAACGGGAGGCGTTTCTCATGCGTTATTGGGAAGATATGGATGTTGCCGAGACCGCCGCCGCCATGGGCTGCTCCGAAGGTAGCGTGAAAACGCACTGTTCGCGAGCGACGCACGCCCTGGCCGCCGCGCTCAAGGCCAAAGGAATCACGCTATGAGCTTCGCTCCCGATAAAGAATTCGAGTTCGCCGGCAAAATTCGCCGCGCGCTCGACGAAAGCGCAGCCGGTTTGCCCGCCACGACGCTCGACCGGCTCGCAGGCGCGCGCCGCCTCGCCCTCGCACGTAAGAAGCCCGAAACCGTCGCCGCTACGGCGTTCGTGCCCGTGCTGGCTCCTGCCGGCGCGCCGCTCGCGGCACCGCAGACAGGCGGTCGCCGCCGTCTGTCGCCGCTCGGCCGGCTGCTGCGCGTTTGGCCCGTCGTCGCACTCGTCGGCGGCATTGCCGTCATCGCTTACTGGGAAAACCTGCAGCGCGCTGCCGAGCTCGCCGATATCGATGCCGCCATGCTCAACGACGACCTGCCGCTCAACGCGTATCTCGACCACGGGTTCAACGCGTACTTGTCGCGTGCGCGCTAACGCAGGCGGAGAGTGACGCCGGTGAGCTATAAGCGCGGCCTAGCCGTTGTATTCGGGTGTGCGATCGCAACCGCCGTTGCATTCGCCGCCACGTATCCGCGGTTCTTCAAGCCGGCACCCCCGCCGCAAGCGGCGGGGGTGCACGGGGCAGCCGCGTCGTCGCCCACGCCGCTCTCCGTCGAATTTCCGCCACTCGCCGTCGACACCAATCCTTTGTCGTGGGCGCACCTGAGCGCCGCCCAACATGCCGCCCTCGCGCCGTTCGCATCCGAATGGGACACCTTCAGCGACGAGCGCAAACGGAAATGGATCAGGATCGCGGGGCGTTTTGCGAAGATGTCGCCCGAAGCGCAAAAGCGCTTGCATGAGCGCATGTCCGAGTGGATCGGTATGACGCCCGAGCAGCGGCGTGTCGCGCGCGAAAACTATCAGGTCTCCAAGGCGCTCCCGCCGCAAGCGCGCAAGAACGCTTGGCAGGCCTACCAGCAGCTCACGCCCGAGCAAAAAGCCAAGCTCGCAGCGGCCGAGCGCAAGCGCCGGCCGACGATCGTCAGCGCCCCGCCTTCGGGCCAGCGCAGCGAGATCCGCGGCTTGAATCGCCTCGTGAATCCGCCGGCCGCCAGCGGCGCTTCGTCGGCGATGGCGCCGGAAGCCGCCAGCGCAGCGTCGGCTTCCGCGGCCGCCTCGGGCGCTTCGAGTTCCGTCAATCCGAACGTGCCCGTCCCCTCGACGCCGGTGTCGCCCTCGGAGGCGCCGTCCATTTTCCGCGGCGCCTGAGCGCGCGAAAGCCCATCGCACCGACATGACCGCCCCGCTCGCGCCGCCGCCCACCATCCGCCGTCGGCTCGCCGCGCTCGTCTACGAGAGCGTGCTGCTGTTCGGGATCGTGTTCCTGGCCGGTTATTTGTTCAGCACATTGACGCAACAGCGCAACGGGCTCACGCACCATAACTTGCTGGCGGCATGGATCGCGCTCGTCGTCGGCGCGTACTTCGTCTGGTGCTGGACACGCGGCGGCCAGACGCTGCCGATGAAGACATGGCGCCTGCGGCTCGTCGCGGCGCAAAGCGGCGCCCCGCCGCGCCCGGGCCGCGCGCTCGCGCGCTATATCGCCGCGTGGCTCTGGTTCTTGCCGCCTCTCGCGCTGCATCCCCTGCTGCATCTGTCCGTGCCGGCCACGCTCGCCGTCACGGCCGCCTGGTTCGCGGCCTGGGCCGCCGCGGCTCGCCTCGACCCCGCCCGTCAGTTTCCGCACGATCGCCTGGCCGGCACCCGCATCGTCGTCGCCGAGCACAGCTGATCGGCCGCGCGCAGGCGCGGATCCCCGCCCTCGTCCCGAAGACGCCCCGAACAATCGTAATAAGAACTTCTCGTGACTGTCATGTGGCAGTCACGCGCGCGTGGCGCAATGAGCGTCATGTTCAACTCGACGCGAGAAGCCATGGACCGCAAGACGTCCGCGACTTCGCTCCTCAGGCAACTCGGCGCAAGCGTCGATTCCGTGCCCTTCCAATCCACCGGGCCAAGCGGCGGCCCCGCGCTGATGCCGGACGCCCTATCCGCGGATGCGGCGGGGCCTCAGCACGACGACGGCATCGGCGATCCGCTGCGCTATCGCACGATTTGGCTATCGGACATCCATCTCGGATCGAGCGGCTGCCAAGCGCCGTATCTGCTCGATTTTCTGCGTCACAACGAGTCCGAGTACCTCTATCTCGTCGGCGACATCATCGACGGCTGGCAGTTGAAGAAAGGCTGGTACTGGCCGCAAGCGCACAACGACGTCGTTCAAAAAATCCTGCGCAAGGCGCGCAAGGGCACACAGGTCATCTACATCCCGGGCAACCATGACGAAGGCGCCCGGCAATTCTGCGATCTTGCGTTCGGCGACATCCACGTGCGCGGGGAAGCGTTTCATACGACGTTGGGCGGCAAGCGTCTGTGGATCGTCCACGGCGATCTGTTCGACGGCGTGATCCAACACGCGAAGTGGCTGGCCTATCTCGGCGACACCGCCTACACGGCGATCCTCGTCCTGAACCGCTGGTTCAACCGGCTTCGCAGCCGCTTCGGCCTGCACTACTGGTCGCTGTCTCAATATCTGAAGCATCAGGTGAAGAACGCCGTCAATTTCATTTCCTCGTTCGAACACGTAATGGTCGAAGAGGCGCGCCGGCGCGGCTGCGACGGCGTGGTCTGCGGCCACATTCATAAGGCCGAGATCCGCGACGTCGACGGCCTGCTCTATTGCAACGACGGCGACTGGGTCGAAAGCCTGTCGGCGCTCGTCGAAACGCTCGACGGCGAGCTCAAGGTGGTCTACTGGACCGTCATGCGCTCGCCGGCGGCTCAACCGCGCAAAGCCAAGGCAACGGCCTAGCCTCTTCAGCGAACCGGAATCGCCCGCATGAAAATCATGATCGTCACCGATGCCTGGGAACCGCAGGTCAACGGCGTGGTACGCACCCTGAAAAACACGACGCGCGAGCTTACGGCGCTCGGCCATCGCGTCGAACTCATGACGCCGCTCGAATTTCGCACGATTCCCTGCCCGACCTACCCCGAGATTCGCCTCTCGCTGCTGCCGCGCCGCCGCGTGAATGCCCGTATCGAGGAATTTGCCCCCGATGCCCTGCACATCGCGACGGAAGGCCCGCTCGGACTGGCCGCCCGCGCGTACGCACTTCGCCGGGGGCTGCCGTTCACGACGGCGTACCACACACGCTTTCCCGAATACGTGCAGGCGCGCTTCGGGATTCCGACCTCGGCCACCTATCGCTTTTTGCGCTGGTTCCACGGTCCCTCGCTCGCCGTCATGGCGCCGACGCCTGTCGTGAAAAGCGATCTCGAAAAACATGGCTTCGACAATGTCGTCCTCTGGACGCGAGGCGTCGATCTCGAAATCTTTCATCCGATGGATTCGAAGGTGCTCAATACGGCGCGACCGATCTTCCTGTACGTGGGACGCGTGGCGATCGAGAAAAACGTCGAAGCGTTTCTGAAGCTCGATCTGCCCGGCTCGAAGTGGGTGGCCGGCGAAGGGCCCGCCTTGGCCGAGCTCAAGTCACGGTACCCCGAGGTCAACTACCTCGGCGTGTTGAGCCAAGCGGAGCTGGCGAAGGTCTATGCGGCCGCCGACGTGTTCGTCTTTCCGAGCCGCACCGATACGTTCGGCCTCGTGCTGCTCGAAGCGCTCGCCTGCGGCACGCCGGTCGCGGCCTATCCGGTGACCGGCCCGATCGACGTCCTCGACGGCGGCCATGCGGGCGCGATGAACGAGGACTTGCGCGAAGCGTGCCTCGATGCGCTCAAGATCGATCGGGCCGACGCTCGCGCTTGGGCCGAGCGGTTCTCGTGGCAGGCCGCCTCGGCGCAGTTCGCCGCCCATTTGAAGCCGCTTTCGCGCACGCAGACGCGCGAGGAAAACGCCGCCGCATGAAACGCGACGAGCCGCTCGCGCGCGACGAGCACGTCCCATCCGACGGCGCGGCCGACCCGCACGAGCCCTTGTCGCCCGACGATCCGCTCGCGCCGCTGCCGTTCAACCCCTACAAGGGCAATCGGGGGCTGACTCGCGCCTGGCATGCGCTGAAGAATTCGATCGCCGGGTTTCGCGTGGCGATCCGGGAAGAAAGCGCGTTTCGCCAAGAGCTGGCGCTCGCCGCCGTCCTCGTGCCGTGCGGTGCGCTCGCGCCCGTCGACGCCGTTTCGCACGTGCTTTTGATCGGCTCGGTGCTGCTCGTGCTCATCGTCGAACTGTTGAATTCGAGCGTCGAAGCGGCGATCGACCGCATCTCTCTCGAACGCCACGAATTGTCGCGCCGCGCGAAGGATCTCGGCAGCGCGGCGGTCACCGTGGCGCTCTCGGCCTGCCTGCTGACTTGGGCCCTCATCGTCGGTCCCGTCGTCGCCCGCTGGATCGGGGGCTGACGCGCGCGCGGCCGCGGCTCTCCATGAAAACCCTATCCGTCGGTTCGGGAAACAGAACGACCGGTTTATAATCGCCCGACGCAGTGCAAGATACCAACCGAGCCGGGCGCATGAACGCAGCGTCGCGCGAGCGCCGAGCGTGCCCGGCATACAGGGCCGGACGACATGGAAGCCAAAATTCCCCGCCGCACCCGCGAACGGATTCTCGAGCTGTCGTTGAAGCTATTCAACGAGATCGGCGAGCCGAACGTGACCACCACGACGATCGCGGAGGAAATGGAGATCAGCCCAGGCAATCTCTACTACCACTTCCGCAACAAAGACGACATCATCAACAGCATCTTCGCGCAATTCGAGCAAGCGATCGAAAAGCGGCTGCGCTTTCCCGAAGACCATCGTCCGACGATCGACGAAACTTGGTCTTACCTGCAGTACATGGCCGATTTCATGTGGACTTATCGGTTCCTTTACCGCGATCTGAACGATTTGCTCGCGCGTAACCGCACGCTCGAAACGCACTTCAAGCAGATCATCAGCCACAAGGTGCGCTTCGCGAAGGAGATGTGCGAGCTGCTCGTCGCCGACGACGAAATGGTCGCCACGCCCGAGGAAATTCAGGTCATCGCGACCAACATGGGTGTGATCGCCACGTACTGGCTCTCGTATCAGTTCGTCATGAATCCGCGCAAATACAACGACCAGGGGGCGATTCGCGACGAGCTCCATCAAGTCAGCGTCCATGTGATTTCGATGATGGCGCCGTATCTGCGCGGGCGCTCGCGCCAGCTGTTCGACGATCTCGTCTCGGGCAAGCTGCCCAAGCGCGAATTCCACGACTACCTGCCTCCGCGCGACGCCGGCGCTCGGGCGGGCAGCGCCAAGGACTCGGAATGAAATCGGTTTGCGTCTATTGCGGCTCGTCGATGGGAGCCAAGCCCGAATATGCGCAAGCAGCGCAAACGTTCGGCCGTGCGCTCGTCGATGCGGGCTGCTCGCTCGTCTACGGCGGCGGGCGTGTCGGGCTCATGGGCGTCATTGCGGACGAAGTGCTCGCCGCGGGCGGCCGTGTCGTCGGCGTCATCCCGGAGCTGCTCGTCGACAAGGAAGTGGGACACGAGGGACTGACCGAGCTGCACGTCGTACCCGACATGCATCAGCGCAAACGCATGATGGCGGATCTGTCCGATGCCTTCGTCGCGTTGCCGGGCGGCGCCGGCACGCTCGAGGAGCTGTTCGAGGTTTATACCTGGGCTCAACTCGGTTATCACAAAAAGGCGATCGGGCTCTACGACATCGGCGGCTATTACGCGCCGCTCATCGCCATGCTCGAGCACACGGTCCGCGAAGGCTTCATGCAACAAGCCTATCTCGATATTCTGCAGATCGACGGGCAGGCGGGTTCGCTGCTCGACAAGCTCGAACGCTATCATCCGCCTGGCCGCGATAAGTGGGCCACGCAACGCGAAGCCGTCTGAGCCGCATGCCGCAACTTGCGGTCTTGCTCCACTTGCCACGCCATGTATTCCCGGAGGCTGCCCATGAACGCCGAAGCGCGCGTCGTTCTCATTACCGGCGCTAGCCGGGGAATCGGCCGTGCGACGGCCGTGATGCTCGGCGAGCAAGGCGCAGCGGTCGGCCTGAACTATGTGAGCGATCGCGCGGCGGCCGAGCAAACAGCCGGCGAAGTCGAACGCGCGGGCGGCCGCGCCCTGCTCCTTCACGGCGACGTCGCCGACGAGTCCGCGGTCCTCGCCATGTTCGATGCGCTCGAGCGGGCGTGCGGCCGGATCGATGCGCTCGTCAACAACGCGGGCATCGTCGCCCCCTCGTTGCCGCTTGCGCAGATGAATGCGGCGCGGCTCAAGCGCATGTTCGACGTCAACGTCCTGGGCGCTTACCTTTGCGCACGCGAAGCCGCCCGCCGCATGTCCACCGATCGCGGCGGGCTCGGCGGCGCCATCGTCAACGTGTCGTCGGCCGCTTCGCGGCTGGGTTCACCGAACGAATACGTCGATTACGCGGGCTCCAAGGCCGCCGTCGATACGATGACGATCGGCCTCGCCAAGGAGCTCGGGCCGCGCGGCGTGCGCGTCAATGCCGTTCGCCCGGGGTTGATCGAAACCGACATCCATGCAAGCGGCGGCCAGCCGCAGCGGGCGGCGGTGCTCGGCGCACAAACGCCGCTCGGGCGGCCCGGCCACGCCGACGAAGTGGCGCGCGCCATCGTCTGGCTGCTCAGCGATGCGGCGTCGTATGTCACGGGGGCATTGCTCGACGTCAGCGGCGGCCGCTGACTGCGCTGACTGCAATGCCGCTCTGCCGGCGCATTCGGCAGGCGTTCGACGCCGGGGACTTTCAAGGCTGCCGGCCCCTCAGAACGACGAGCCGGCTTCGCTCAGGAATGCGCGCTCCTCATCGGTCGACGCGCGCCCCAACACGGCATTTCGATGTGGAAAGCGGCCGAACCGCTCGATGATGGCGGCGTGCCTATGCGCATAGTCGAGATAGGAGCCCGGCCCCGTCTGCCCCGTTTCACGGGCATGCGCTTCGAACAGACGTACCGACTCGCGCTGGGCATCGAGCGACTCGGCATGCTCGAACGGCAAATAGGCGAAGACGCGATGCTCCGCCGTCGGCAGCGCTCTATCGGCCCCGGAAGCGACGAGGCGGCGCGCGGCTTCGAGGGCTTGAGCGTCGGCGGCGAATGCGTCGGGGTGGCCCCTGCACGTGTTGCGCGAAAACTGATCGAGCACGATGACGAGCGCGAGCGCCCCTAGCGGGGTGTGTTGCCAATCGTCGCATTCGCCGCGGCGCGCGGCCGCCAGCGTCGCGCCAAAGCGCTCGCGGATCAGCGCGTCGAACGCGTCGTCACGCATGAACCAGCTTTCCGATGCCTGCCCGTAGCGAGGCGTGCCCGGTTCGCCGAACCAAAAATCGAGAACGGCGCAGGCAGCGGGATCGAGCGCGGCGTCTTGCTCGTCCGCGTGCGTTCGAGGCTGCGCGCGCTCGCCCGTGTCGCGATTCATGTCGTCGGCCATCATTCGAGCTCCAATACGATGCGCCGCGTCCGCGCCGTCTTTTTTTCGATTTTCGCCACACGCAACGCGCCGATCTCTGATGTGTTGGCCACGTGAGTCCCGCCGCACGGCTGCAGATCGACATCTTGGATGCGAAGCAGCCGCACCCGCCCGAAGCCGGTCGGCGGCTTCACGCTCATCGTTCTGACGAGTTCGGGCCGCGCCGCCATCTCTTCGTCGGTAATCCAATCGGTCGAAACAGCGTGCGCCCCGCCGATCAATTGCGCAAGCCGGGATTGGACGAATTCTCGCTCGATCGGCTCCGTGGTGACGAGATCGATCCGCGCATAGTCCTTCGTGATGCTGCAGCCGTCGACGGCATACGGCAGCGCCGCGCAGATCAGATGGGCCGCCGTATGCAACCGCATGTGGCGGTATCGTCGCGCCCAATCGATTTGCGCAACGACGCCGACCCCAACGTGCAGGCGCGCAAGCAGCGCCTCCTGATTCGCCGCAGGCAAATGCAGTGCGTCGTCTGGGCTCGCGCCCTCATACTTGGCTTTGCGCGTGTCGGCGATCTCGATGCGGGTGCCGTCGGCAAGCGTCAGGGAGCCGGCGTCGCCCGCCTGGCCGCCGCCCAGCGGATAAAAAACGGTTCGGTCGAGCAAGATGCCATCGGGCGTGATCGCCGCCACGGTCGCGTCGCAGCGGGTCAAGTAGGCATCTTCGCGGAAAAGCGCTTGCGTCGTCATGGGCAGGTTCTCCTCGGTCGGTCGTGGCGCTCGTCGGCCTCGTCTCGCGCCGCCCGCGGGCCATGGCAAATCGCGTTGCGAGGATCGGCGAGACGGACGATGCAGCGCAAATCGCCATTATGAGAAGCCGCCGGCCGACGCGAACAGTCAGTCCCGCCCGGATTCGCGGCGGCGCCGTACCGGACGATCAACCAGGCCGGTTTCGCATCCAGTCGGCCGTATCGAAAAACGACGTGACCAACCGTTCGCGGAGCCCCTCCGGCATGCCGACGTCTTCCATCGCCCAGGCCATGCAGCGCACCCATTGATCGCGCTCGGAAGACGCGATCGCGAACGGCAAATGACGCGCGCGCAGCCGTGGATGCCCGAAGCGCTCGATATAGTGGTCGGGGCCGCCGAGCCAGCCGCACAGAAACCAAAACAGCTTATCGCGCGAGCCGTCCAGCGACGCCGGGTGCAAGGCGCGAATCCCCGCGAACTCGGGCTCGAGGTCCATGAGGTCGTAGAAGCGGTCGACGAGCTCGCGCACGCGCGCCTCGCCGCCGACGAGTTCGAAGGCGCTCGGCTGGCGAGCCTGCGCATCGTCATCGGTCGAATGGGTGGGATCGGTGGAGTCGGGCATACGGTAGATCGAATACGTTTGTGCAAATCGAATCAAAAGGCCGCGCTGTTTCGAACGAGCGCGAATCGGGCGCGAATCGAGCGCGAATCGGGCGCCATTGGCGAGCAACCCGGACCGTCTGGGCGGCCGTTCACGCATCGCGCAACGACTGCGCGGCCGGGCGGCTCAGCACGCGGCGCAGGCTGAGCCAGCCGCCGACGCCCGAGCAGGCGATGCCGGCCGCGATTCCGGCCGGCAACAGCCATGGATCGACGTCGAGGTGAAAGTCGAACACGCGCGTAGCCAGCACGATGCCGAGCGCCTGTGCGCCGGCGGCCGCCATCAGCCCGGCCAGCGCGCCGACGACGGCAAACTCCGCCACGTGGACCGAGCGCACCTGCCGGTGCGACGCACCGAGCGCGCGCAACAACGCCGATTCTCGCACGCGCTCGTCGCGCGTGCCGGCAAGGGCCGCATAAAGCACGAGCAATCCCGCCGCGAGCGTAAACGCAAACAGGAACTGAACGGCGCCGATCACTTGATCGAGCACGTGCTGGACTTGCGCCAGAATCGGCGTGGTGTCGATCGCCGTCACGTTCGGATGGGCGGCAATCAAGCCGTCGAGCACGGCCCGGCGTTCGGCGGGAAGGTGAAAGCTCGTGATGAAAGTCGCCGGAAACTTCTCGAGTGCGGCCGGCGGCATCAGCACGAAGAAATTGACCTTGAACGTGCCCCAGTCGAGCTTGCGCACGCTCGTGACGGGCGCGTCGATGCTCATTCCGGTCACGTCGAAACGCAGCACGTCGCCCAGCTTCACGCCGATGAGCTTGGCAAGCCCCGCTTCGATCGAAATCTCGGGGCGCGTCGCCCCGCCGTACCATCGCCCCGCCACCACGCGATTGTCGTCGGGCAATGCGCTTCGGTACGACAAGTTGAATTCCCGATCGACGAGCCGCCGCGCGTCGTCGTTCTTGTACGACTCCGGCACGATGCGCTTGCCGTCGATCGAAACGAGCCGGCCGCGCACCATCGGCTCGAGCGTCACGTCGGCAATGCCGTGCGCGCGCAAGTAGTCGACCACCGCTTGGCGCTCGTCCGGTTGAATGTCGATGAGAAACTCGTTGGGCGCATCGGGCGGCGTCGATTTGCGCCAGCCGGCCACGAGATCGTCGCGCGTCATCGCGATGAGCAGCAGGCACATGAGGCCGATCGCGAGCGCGGTCATCTGCAGCGCGCTGGCCCAACCGCGCCGCTCCAGCGAGGCCAGCGCGTAGCGCCAGCCGACGGACGCCGCCACGCGCCGCCCGCCCTCGCTGCGGGCGATGCGGGCGCACGCCCAGAGCGCGGCGCGGGCCACCGCGGTGAAAACGACGAGCCCTACAAAAAACCCGCCCGCAACGATTCCGCCCAGCTTGAGCTCACCGGCCGCAAGGACGAGCAGCGCACCGAACAACGCTATGCCGACTGCGTACGCCCACCACGCGGTGCGCGCGTGTCCGTCCCACTCTCGGCGCAACACGCGAATCGGCGGCACGCGCGTAAGCGGCAACAGCGGCGGCAGCGCGAAGCCGAACAGCAGGACGAGCCCCGCGCCGACGCCTTCTATCGCGGGCAGCACGCTCGGCTGCGGCAGCGTGGCGGCGATCAGTTGGCCGAGCCAGACGAGCAGCGCAAAATGCCCCGCATAACCGAGCGCAGCCCCGAGCAAACCGCCCGTCAAGCCGACGAACGCGAACTCGAGCGTCACGAGCGCGCGCAGCTCGCGTTCTCCGAGTCCGAGGCAGCGCATGACGGCGCAGCCGTCCAGGTGCCGCCGCGTGTAGCGGTGCGCGGCCATCGCGATCGCCACGGCGGCAAGCAGGGCCGTCAGCAGCGCGACGAGCCGCAGAAAATGCCCGGCCCGATCGAGCGTTTCGCGCACTTGCGGCTGTCCGTCCTTCAACGATTCGAGCGCCACGCCACGAAGATTGCCTCCGTCGACGCGCTCATGCGCGAACGAGGCGAACCGCGCGACGGCGGCATCGTCGCCCGCGACGAGCAGGCGGTAGATCACACGGCTGCCATAGCCGATGAGCCCGGTCGACGCGAGTTCGTCGGCACGCACCATGACGCGTGGAGAAAAGTTGATGAAGGCAAAGCCGCGATCGAGCTCGCGCGTAATCACGGCCCCGATCGCGAAGCGCCGATTGCCGAGTTGAACGACGTCGCCGACGTGCGCGTGCAGCGTCTCCAGCAATTGCGGGTCGACCCAGACCGTTCCCTTGGCGGGAATGCCGTCGGCACGGCGATCGGGCGCGTTCGCCCCGGAGGCGATACGCAGAGCGCCGCGTAAGGGATAGCTTGCCGAGACGGCCTTCACTGCGGCGAGCCGGGCATTGGACAGCCCGTCGTCGCCCGCGCCGCCTCCCCCGATGCGCGCCACCATGCTCGGAAAGATGGCGGTCGTGGCCGTATGCAAGCCCAGCGCGCGCGCTTCGTCGAGAAACGCCGCGTCGACCGGGTGATCGGCCCTCACGACGAAATCCGCAGCGATCATGCGCCGAGCGTCGCGCTCCAACCCTTGCTGCAGGCGATCGGCCAGAAAACCGACGCTGGAAAGCGCCGCGACGGCCAGCACGAGGGCGAGCAAGAGCATCGTCAATTCGCCGGCCCGCCAGTCGCGAGCCGTCATGCGCGCCGACTGCCGGACGAGCCCGATGCGGCTCGCCGGCGGGCGCGGATCGGTGCGAAGCGCCGCGTCGCTCAATCGCGCTTGCCTCCAATCGAACCGAGACGCGTGACCATATGCGCCGCCATGCCCCGGAAGCCGCCTTGCACGCCGCGCCAAAGACGCGGCAGCGCCCAGGCCGCGAACGCCAGAAAGCCGGCCATCAGCACGAGAAAGACAAACGGCGCCAGTAGCGCGAGGGCAAGCCCGATACAGACGAGCACGTCCTCCGTCGACGAGGCGACCCAATTCGAAAACGGCTCGGGCGATAGATTGATGAGCGCGCGCGTCCCGGCCTTGGCCAGGTGCGCCGAACCGGCGAGCGCCCCGCCCGCGAGCGCGGCGACGGTCAACAGCGTCGGATCGGCGTGGCCGAGCGACCCGGCGGCCAGCAACGCACCGGCGGGAATGCGGATGAACGTATGAATGGCGTCCCAGAGCGAATCGAACGCGGGGATGCGATCGGCCAGGAATTCGACGACGGCCAGGATGCCAGCGACGCCGATGACCCAACCCGAGGCGAGCGCGGACAAAGTATCGGGTAGATGCACGATGCCGAGCCGTGCGCAGACGCCGACGACCAAGACGGTCAAATAAAGCCGCAAGCCGCTGGCCCACGATAGGCCCGCGCCGAGCGAAAGTGCGTCGAGCATTGCCCCTCCCAGCCTTGGCGGCGACTCAGGCCGCGCGCGGCGCCGGTCCCCGGGCTCGCACGCCGCGTGCGCACGCTCGCGGTGCGCACTTCACTTGTGTCTCATTATAGACAGGAGTCGCGAACGGGCGACGGCGCACACGATACGCGGTTTGCGCGAAATCGGGGCAGCCCTCGCCAGACCGGGAGAGCCGAGGCATTCACGGAATGAGCACCGTCGAGCCCGTCGTCTTGCGCCCTTCGAGTGCGCGATGCGCCTCGCCCACATCCTTGAGCGCGAAACGCTGGCGCACGTTCGTCTTCACCTTGCCCGACGCGATGACGTCGAACAGTTCGGCGGCCATCGAATCGAGCCATTCGCGCTTGGCGATATAGCTGAACAACGTCGGCCGCGTGAAGAACAGCGAGCCGCGATTCGAAAATTCAGCGGCGTCGATCGGCGGCAACGGGCCCGACGCGCTGCCGAAGCTGACGAAATACCCGAGCGGCGCAAGGCAGTCGAGCGAGCCTTTGTACGTATCCTTGCCGATCGAATCGTAGACGACGGGCACGAGCGCACCGTTCGTGATTTCCTTGACGCGCTCCGTGAAGTTCTCGCGCGTGTAGACGATCGGGTAATCGCAGCCGTGCGCCTTCGCGAGTTCGGCCTTTTCGTCGGAGCCTACCGTGCCGATCACCGTGGCGCCCAGCGCTTTGGCCCACTGGCAAACGAACAGGCCCACGCCGCCGGCAGCCGCGTGAATGAGAATCGTCTGACCGGGCTCGACGCGGTACGTCCGGCGCAGCAGATATTGAGCCGTCAAGCCCTGCAACATGGCCGAGGCCGCGTCGTCGAAGCCGATCGAATCGGGCAGTTTGACGAGCGCGTCCGCCGGCAGCACCCGTTCCTCGGCGTAAGCGCCGGGCGGGCGCGCGACGTAGGCCACGCGATCGCCGGCTGCGAAGCGCGTGACACCCGCGCCCACTTCGGTCACGACGCCCGCCGCCTCCATCCCGAGCCCGGCCGGCAGCGGCAACGGGTAATGCCCCGTGCGGAAGTAGACGTCGATATAGTTCAAGCCCACCGCGTGCTGCTTGATGCGCACCTGGCCCGCGCCGGGCGCGCCGACTTCGACGTCGACCCACTGCATGACTTCGGGACCGCCGGTGCGTTCGATTCGAATCGCCTTGACCATGTCGTTCTCTCCTTTCCGAGCCCGCGGCTCGATTCCGTCCGATGTATTCGTCCGCACACGGCGGCGCTCAGCGAAGCCGCTCAGGCCGCGGCGGTCTTCGTCGCGAGGGTGTCCAGCAGCATCCGCGCCGTGGCGACGTTCGTCGCGCACGGGACATCATGAACGTCGCACGCTCGGACCAGCGCGTTGATGTCCGGCTCATGCGGCTGCGGTGTCATGGGGTCGCGCAAAAAGATGACGAGGTCGACCTTTCCCTCGGCCAGCAGCGCGCCGATCTGCAAGTCGCCGCCGTAGGGGCCCGACAGCATGCGTTCGACCTTCAAACCGTGCGTGTCCGCGATGCGCCCGCCTGTCGTGCCCGTCGCAATCAGATTGCAGTGCTGCAGCGTCTGCGCATATTCGCCTGCGAGGGCGACGATGTCGTCTTTCTTATGATCGTGCGCGATCAGCGCAACGCGAGGGGTCATGGCGCAGCTCCTTCGTGGTCAAGCTCTTCGAGCCATTGAAAAACATCGATCGCATCGTTCGTCGATCGGGCAAATCTCATGTGCAAAACTCAGAACGTGCCGGGGTAAGCGCCGCCGTCGATGAGCCAGTTCTGGCCCGTAATGTAGCTCGCATGCGCGCTGCACAGGAAGGCGCAGGCCTTGCCGAACTCGTCGGGCTGTCCGAGCCGCTGCGCCGGGATGCCCGACGAGCGATCGCGCCGAGCCTCGTCGAGGCTGATACCTTTGGCCTGCGCTTGCGCCTTGAGCGTGGTGGCGATGCGGTCGGTGTCGAACAGCCCCGGCAGCAAATTGTTGATCGTGACGTTGTGCTGCGCGACCTTGCGCGCTACGCCGGCCACGAAGCCCGTCAGCCCGGAGCGCGCGCCGTTGGAAAGCCCGAGCACGTCGATCGGCGCCTTCACGGCCGAACTCGTGATGTTGACGATGCGGCCGAAGCCGCGCTCGATCATGCCGTCTATCGTCGCCTGCAACAGCGCGATCGGCGTCAGCATGTTGGCCTCGAGCGCGCGGATCCAATCGTCGTGCGTGAACTGGCGAAAATCGCCGGGCGGCGGGCCGCCGGCGTTATTGACGAGGATGTCGGGCGCGGGACAAGCAGCGAGCGCGGCCTCACGCCCCTCGGGCGTCGTGATGTCGCAAGCGACCGTGCTCACGGACACGCCGGTTTTCGCACGAATGTCGGCCGCGGCGGCCTCGAGCGTCTCGCGCGTGCGAGCGACGATGACGAGGTTCACGCCTTCGGCGGCGAGCGCTTGCGCGCAGCCGCGCCCGAGTCCTTTGCTGGCTGCGCACACGAGCGCGGTGCGTCCTGCGATTCCAAGATCCATGCGTGTGTCCCAATACGGGTAGGCGATGGGGGCGATTGTAGAAGAATCGCCGCAAGCGCGCCGAGCGCGGGCCGCGTGGCGCACTGCGTCGCCATGGCCAGCGGCCCGCCGGTCGCATCAAGGAAAACCGGCATCACGCGCTTCTTTCGGTAAACTTGCGCCAACGATCCAGAACCGCGCCGCCCCGCGCCCCCGCCATGAAACAAGACAGCCGCTTCCCGAATCTGTTCATCCTCGATCACCCGCTGATCCAGCACAAGCTCACGCATATGCGCGACAAGGACACGTCGACGCGCACGTTCCGCGAGTTGCTAAGAGAGATCACGTTGTTGATGGGCTATGAGATTACGCGCAATCTGCCCATTACGACGCGCCGCGTCGAGACACCGCTCGTCGAAATCGACGCGCCCGTCATCGCGGGCCGCAAGCTCGCCATCGTCCCGGTCTTGCGTGCGGGCATCGGCATGTCGGACGGTTTGCTCGAGCTGATTCCGTCGGCCCGCGTCGGGCACATCGGCGTTTATCGCGACGCGGAGCATCGGCCCGTCGAATATCTGGTACGGCTCCCCGACCTCGAAGACCGCACGTTCATTCTGTGCGACCCGATGGTGGCGACCGGTTACTCCGCCGTCCACGCGGTCGACGTATTGAAACGGCGCAGCGTGGCCGGCGAGCATATCTCGTTCGTCGCGCTCGTGGCGGCGCCCGAGGGCGTTCAAGTTTTCCAGGACGCGCACCCCGACGTCAAACTGTACGTCGCCTCGCTCGATTCGCACTTGAACGAGCATGCGTATATCGTGCCGGGGCTGGGCGACGCCGGCGATCGGTTGTTCGGCACGAAAAACTAAAAAGGGCCACAGCCGAATGGGCGGCGCGGGCAGCATCGGTGCCGCCGTTCGCCGCCCGCGCCGCGCCCGACGCAAGGACGAAAGTTTCCGGGGACCCTCAACCCCCGTACTCGACTTGCCGTTATAAGAACTGAGTTACTTTCGCGCCATTACGAGTCGGGCATGCACGGCATTTTCAATTTTTGGCTCGTCGGGCTGTCGCTCGCAGTCGCGACGCTCGCCTCTTTCACGGCGCTCGACCTTTCCGGTCGTATCGCTTCGGTGCTGCGCCGAAAGCAGCGCCAGGCGTGGCTCGCCGGCGGCGCGTGCGCAATGGGCGTCGGCATCTGGTCGATGCACTTCATCGGCGTCCTGGCATTCACGCTGCCCATCCCGCTCGGCTACGATTTCAATATCACGGCCGCTTCGCTCGCCCTCGCGATACTCGTGTCGTACTTCGCGCTACGCGTCATTGCGAACGAGCATCTCGGATACCGGCGCCTGGCCGTTGCAGCGGTCCTCATGGGATTGGGCATCGCCGGCATGCATTACACGGGCGATGCCGCGATGCGCATGCAGCCCGCGATCGTCTACGATCCTTGGCTCGTCGCGGCGTCGATCGTCGTGGCGATCGTCGCATCGGGCGCCGCCCTTCATATCGCTCACAAGCTGCGCGCCGAAGATCAGAAGCACGTGCTCTCGAAGCGCACCCTCGCCTCGCTGGTCATGGGTCTGGCCATCACGGGCATGCACTACACGGCCACCGCCGCCGCGACCTACCTGCCAGGATCGATCTGCGGCGCCGCGGGCGGCGTCGATCTGCGCTGGCTCGGCACGACGATCGCCATCTTTACGTTCGCCATTCTGATCGTGACGCTGATGGTGTCGCGTTTCGACGCGCGAACGGCGTATCTCGTCCAGTCGGTCTCGCACCTGAACGGCCGAATCTTGCACATGGCGGCGTTCGACCCGCTGACGGACCTGCCGAACCGGCGCACGCTCACCGAGCACATGGAGCGTGCGATCGAACTGGGCAAGCGGGGCCGAGGGACCTTCGCCGTCCTGTTCATGGATCTCGACGGTTTCAAGACGATCAACGATTCGCTCGGCCACACAGTCGGCGACGAGGTCCTCAAGGCCTTTGCGCAGCGGCTCATCGACTGCGCGAGCGCAGGCGATATCGTGGCGCGCCTCGGCGGCGACGAATTCGTCATGCTGGCGCGGCACGTCGGCATGCCGGGCGATGCGACGCGCGTGGCGCAAGCCGTGCTCGCGCGCATGCATGAAAGCATTTGGGTCGACGAACACCCTCTGCAGGTGGCGCCCAGCGTGGGCATCGCGCTGTTTCCGCGCGACGGCGAGACAGTCGAGACGTTGCTGAAGAATGCCGATGCGGCCATGTATGCCGCCAAAAGGGCTGGGCGCGGCACGTGCCGCTTCTTCGAGCCCGACATGAGCGAAGAGGCCACGCGCACGCTGCACATTCAGCATGCGATGCGCGAAGCGCTCGAGAAAGACTACTTTTCGCTGCATTTCCAGCCCAAGTTCTATGGCCGTGACGGCACGCTGGCCGGCGCCGAAGCGCTCTTGCGGCTCAATCATCCGACGCTCGGCCTGCTCTCGCCGGCGGAGTTCATTTCGATCGCCGAGCGCAACGGACAAATCGTGCCTATCGGCTACTGGGTCGTGCGCGAGGCCTGCCGGCAAATCCGGCGCTGGCAGGCGCAGGGGTTGCGTCCGACGAAGATCGCGATCAATTTGTCTCCGCGCCAGCTCGCGCAGCAGGACCTGCTGACGACGATCCTCGATATCCTGCGCGAGGAGGGCTTGTCCGGCGACGCGATCATGTTCGAAATCACGGAAACGGCGGCGATGCACGACGTTCGCCGCACGGCCGACATGGTGCATTCCTTCCAAGAGAGCGGGTTCGAGGTCGCGATCGACGATTTCGGCACGGGCTATTCCAGCTTGGCCTACCTGCAGCGCTTTCGCGTCCGCCAACTGAAGATCGACCGCTTTTTCGTCGATGGGCTCGATAGGCAAAGCGACGAAGGCATGGCGATCGTCTCCGCAATCATCGCGCTGGCCCATTCGCTTGGAATGGACGTAGTCGCGGAAGGGGTCGAAACGGCATCGCAGCACGATAAGCTCAAAGCGCTGCGTTGCGACGAAATGCAGGGCTTTCTGCTGGGCAAGCCGCTGGCCGCGGACGCCTTCGGCGCCCTGCTCGGCCAAATGGCCTCGCACGCCCACGCGCCGGGCGAGCCCAGCGCGGCGTGGTAAAATCGCCGTCTGCTCTCCGGACGGCTCGCCCCACTCTCATCGCGGCCGGCGTACCCGGAGAAGCGAGCGCTACGCCGCCCCGCTCGAGGGCCACCGGCACGACTCGCACGGCTCACACGATTCGCAATCGACAAAACGCATCATGCGTGTGCCAGACCGGCACGCGCCACGGAGAAACGTATGGCTGGTCATTCCAAATGGGCCAACATCAAGCATAAGAAAGCCGCTGCCGACGCCAAGCGCGGTAAGGTCTGGACGCGCCTCATCAAGGAAATTCAGGTCGCAGCCCGCATGGGCGGCGGCGACATCGACTCCAATCCGCGCCTGCGCCTGGCCGTCGACAAGGCGTACGACGCCAACATGCCCAAAGACAACATCAACCGCGCGATCCAGCGCGGTGTGGGCGGGGTCGACGGCGCGAACTACGAGGAAATCCGCTACGAGGGCTACGGCATCGGCGGCGCGGCCGTCATCGTCGACACGATGACCGACAACCGCACCCGCACCGTTGCCGAAGTCCGCCACGCGTTTTCGAAGTTCGGCGGCAACATGGGCACCGACGGCTCCGTGTCGTTCCTGTTCGACCACGTCGGCCAGTTCCTCTACGCTCCCGGCACGCCCGAGGACACGCTCATGGAAGCGGCGCTCGAGGCCGGCGCGAACGACGTCGTCACGAACGACGACGGCAGCATCGAAGTGCTGTGCGGGCCGAACGATTTCGCGAAGGTCAAGGAGGCCCTCGAAGCCGCCGGCTTCAAGGCCGAACTCGCCGAAGTCACGATGAAGCCGCAAACCGAAGTCGAATTTGCCGGCGAAGACGCCGTGAAAATGCAAAAGCTCCTCGATGCGCTCGAAAATCTCGACGACGTGCAAGAGGTCTACACGAACGCGTCGATCGCGGACGAGTAAGAGACGCAAGGAACGAATCACATGAAACTACTCGTCGTCGGCTCCGGTGGCCGCGAACACGCGCTCGCTTGGAAGCTCGCGCAGTCGCCCCGCGTTCAGCTCGTCTACGTCGCGCCCGGCAACGGCGGCACCGCGCAAGACGAGCGCCTGCGCAACATCGACATCACCGACCTCGATGCGCTCGCCGATTTCGCCGAAAAAGAACAGATCGCGCTGACGGTCGTCGGCCCCGAGGCGCCGCTCGCCGCGGGCATCGTCAATCTGTTCCGCCAGCGCGGCCTGAAAGTGTTCGGGCCGACGCGAGAAGCGGCGCAGCTCGAAAGCTCGAAAGATTTCGCCAAAGCGTTCATGAAACGGCATGGGATCCCGACGGCCGAATACGAAACGTTCGCCGATGCCGCCGCGGCTCATGCTTACATCGACCGCAAAGGCGCGCCGATCGTCGTCAAGGCCGACGGTCTGGCCGCGGGCAAGGGCGTCGTCGTCGCGGCCACGGCCGACGAGGCGCATGCCGCTGTCGACATGATGCTGGCCGACAACAAGCTCGGCGATGCGGGCGCGCGCGTCGTCATCGAGGAATTCCTGACCGGCGAGGAAGCGAGCTTCATCGTGATGGTCGACGGCAAACACGTGCTGCCGCTCGCTTCGAGTCAAGACCACAAGCGTCTGCTCGACGCCGACCAAGGCCCCAACACGGGCGGCATGGGCGCATACTCGCCGGCGCCGATCGTCACGCCGCAGCTGCACGCGCGCGTGATGCGCGAAATCATTTTGCCCACTGTGCGCGGGATGGAGAAGGAAGGGATCCGTTATACGGGCTTCCTCTACGCGGGCCTCATGATCGACGCCGAAGGCAATCCCAAGACGCTCGAGTTCAACTGCCGCATGGGCGACCCGGAAACGCAGCCGATCATGGCGCGCTTGAAGGGCGACTTCTCGAAGGTGATCGAAAGCGCCATCGCCGGCACGCTCGACGCGGTGGAGCTTACGTGGGATCGCCGCACGGCGCTTGGCGTCGTGCTCGCCGCGCACAACTATCCGGATACGCCGCGCAAGGGCGATCGCATCAACGGCATCCCGGCCGAGACCGATACCGCCGTCACGTTCCATGCCGGCACGGCGCTCGTCGACGGCAAGCTCGTAACGTCGGGCGGGCGCGTGCTGTGCGTCGTCGGTCTGTCCGATTCGGTGCGCGGCGCCCAATCGGCCGCCTACGAAGCGATCAATCAAATTTCCTTCGACGGCATGCAGTATCGCCGCGATATCGGCTATCGAGCATTGAGCCGCAAGCACTGACGCCACGCGGCGCGCGTCGAGCGCGCCGCCGTCAAACGCCCCGGGCCGCCGTGCGCCCGGTCCCTCGTCCCTCATTGCGTGCGTCGCACCATGCCTGACACGACTTACGACGTTTCCTCCGTGCGCAGCTATCTGCAAGGGCTGCAAACGCGTATCGCCGATGCGATCGGCGCGCTAGACGGCAAGCCGTTCGGCGTCGATGCCTGGCAGCGTACGCCTGGCGAGCATCTGCGCGGCGGGGGCGTGACGCGTATTCTCGAGGGCGGCGCGCTGATCGAGCGCGGCGGCGTGGGTTTCTCCGACGTGGCCGGCGATAAGCTGCCTCCTTCGGCGAGCGCGCTGCGGCCACATTTGGCCGGCCGCGGGTTCGAGGCCATGGGCGTTTCGCTGGTCATGCATCCGCGCAACCCGTACTGCCCGACCGCGCACATGAACGTGCGCATGCTCGCGGCGACGAAGGAGGGCGAGGCGCCCGTCTTCTGGTTCGGGGGCGGAATGGATCTGACGCCCTACTATGGCTTCGAGGAAGATGCGGCGCATTTTCATCGCGTCTGCCGCGATGCGGTGGCGCCGTTCGGCGCCGACCTCTACCCGCGCTTCAAGCGCTGGTGCGACGACTACTTCTTTCTCAAGCACCGAGGCGAGACCCGCGGCGTCGGCGGACTCTTTTTCGACGATTTCGACGAACTGGGCTTCGAGCGGTCGTTCGAGATGGTGAGGAGCGTCGGAGACGCATTCGTCGAGGCTTACCTTCCGCTGTTGGAAAAACGCAAAGCGACGCCCTACGGCGAACGCGAGCGTGCATTTCAGAGCTATCGCCGCGGCCGCTACGTGGAGTTCAATCTCGTGTTCGACCGTGGCACACTGTTCGGGCTGCAAAGCGGCGGCCGGACGGAGTCGATCTTGCTGTCGATGCCGCCTGTCGCAAACTGGCGTTACGACTGGCAGCCCGAGCCGGGCACACCCGAGGCGAAGCTGTACACCGATTTCCTGAAGCCGCGCGATTGGGTCTGATGCGAGCGAACCGAGCCACGAGGACCGATATCTGAAGCCGACCGCCCCCGCCACGTCTCGCCCGGCTTCCGACGGGCAGCCGATGCTGCCGCGTCGCGTCGGCCTGCTGGGCGGCACATTCGATCCGATCCACAACGGCCACCTCGCGCTCGCGCGCCGGTTCGCCGGCTTGCTGCAGCTGACCGAGCTCGTGTTGCTGCCGGCCGGCCAGCCCTATCAGAAATCGGGCGTTTCGGCGCCGCAGCATCGTTTGGCGATGACGCGAGCCGCGGCCGCCTCGCTGGCGCTGCCGGGCGTCGCCGTGACGGTGGCGACCGACGAGATCGAGCACGTCGGTCCCACGTATACCGTCGAAACGCTGGCGCGCTGGCGTGCGCGCGAAGGCGAGGATGCTTCGCTTGCATTGCTCATCGGCGCCGACCAGTTGCTTCGGCTCGACACTTGGCGGGATTGGAAGCGTCTATTCGATTTCGCGCACGTATGCGCCGCGACGAGGCCGGGCTTCGATCTTACGAGCCTATCGCCCGCGCTGGCGGCGGAACTGGGCCCGCGCCGCGCCGATGCGCAAACGCTGCGGCGCACGCGGGCTGGGCATCTGCTGGTCGACGATACGCTGGCGCTCGACGTTTCCGCCACCGATATTCGCGCCCATGTGAAAGCGAGACTGGCGCGAGGAGCGACAACGCTCAGCGCGGGGCGCCACGCGGCGCCCGAGCCCATTCCCGAAGCAGTCTGGGACTATATTCTTCAACATCATTTGTACCATCCGTAACCATGGATATCCGCAAACTACAGCGCGCCATCATCGACGGTCTGGAAGACGTCAAGGCGCAAGACATTCGAGTCTTCAACACGACACATCTGACCGAGCTCTTCGATCGCGTCGTCGTCGCGAGCGGCACGTCGAACCGGCAGACGAAGGCGCTGGCCTCGAGCGTGCGCGAAAAAGTGAAGGAAGCCGGCGGCGATATCGTCAGCACGGAAGGCGAGGACATCGGGGAATGGGTGCTCGTCGATTGCGGGGATGCCATCGTGCATATCCTGCAACCCGCGCTGCGCCAGTACTACAACCTCGAGGAAATCTGGGGCGATAAGCCCGTGCGCGTCAAGTTGTCGAGCACGAGCCCCTTCTCGGGCACCCGTGCGAGCGATGCCGACGACGAGGACAGCGAAGAGGACGACGAAGCGCAAGACGCCGCCCCCGCGGCCAAGCCCGCACGCAAGAGCCCCGCCCGGAAAAGCCCGGCGCGCAAGAGCGGCGCCAAGTAAGGAAGGCGCCCGCGCGCCATGACGCGTGTGGGGCGCCCTGTTCGACGATGAAACTGCATATTCTGGCTGTCGGCCATAAGATGCCCGACTGGATCGCCATCGGCTTCGACGAGTACGCCAAGCGCATGCCCCCCGAATTGCGCATCGAACTACGCGAGATCAAGCCGGAGCCGAGAACGGGCGGCCGCTCGGCGCAAACCGTCATGGCGGCGGAGCGCCAGCGAATCGAAGCGGCGCTGCCGAAGACGGCGCGCGTCGTCGCGCTCGACGAACGCGGCCGCGACTGGACGACGATGCAGCTCGCCGGCGCCCTGCCCGACTGGCAGCGCGACGGCCGCGACGTGGCATTCGTGATCGGCGGCGCCGACGGCCTCGATCCGGCCGTGAAAACACGTGCCGAACTGCTGTTGCGCGTGTCGAGTCTGACGCTCCCGCACGGCATGGTTCGCGTGCTGCTTGCGGAACAGCTTTACCGCGCGTGGAGCATCACGCAGAATCACCCCTATCACCGCGTCTGATGCGGCGTCCGTCCTCGTGAACGGGCGCCTACGCCCAACGAGAACGACACATGCCGCAGCCGAGTACCCGCCCTTCGCTTCACCCCTACGTCTACCTCGCTTCGCAAAGCCCTCGCCGGCAGGAACTGCTGTCGCAGCTCGGCGTGCGCTTCGAATTGCTGCTGCCGCGGCCCGACGAAGACGCCGAAGCGCTGGAGGCCGAGTTGCCCGGCGAGCCGGCGCACGCTTACGTGCAACGCGTCTGCGCGGCGAAGGCCGAGGCTGCACGCGCGCGGCTCTTGGCGAATCGTCAAGCCGCAGCGCCGATTCTCGTCGCCGATACGACGGTGACGATCGACGACGCCATTCTCGGCAAGCCGAACGACGTCGAGCATGCCGTCGAAATGCTCGCGCGGCTCGCGGGCCGCGAGCATGAAGTGCTGACGGCCCTCGCCGTTGTCGATGCCGAAGGCGTGCTGCTGCCGCCCGCGCTGTCGCGCTCGACCGTTCGCTTTGCGGCGGCTCCCCTCTCGGCGCTCACGCGTTACGCCATGACAGGCGAGCCGCTCGGCAAGGCGGGCGCTTACGGCATTCAAGGCCGTGCCGCCGAGTTCATCGAACGGATCGACGGTTCCTATTCGGGTATCATGGGTCTGCCCCTATTTGAGACGGCCGCGCTGCTGCGCCAAGCGCGCGTCGACTTCTGAAGCGATTCGAAAGCCGACAATGAACGAAGAAATCCTGATCAATGTCACCCCGCAGGAAACGCGGGTCGCGCTGATCCAGCAAGGCGCCGTGCAGGAGTTGCATGTCGAGCGCACGCTTTCGCGCGGGCGCGTGGGGAACGTCTATCTGGGCAAAGTCGTGCGAGTGCTGCCCGGCATGCAGTCGGCGTTCATCGACATCGGGCTCGAACGCGCCGCGTTCCTGCATGTGGCCGATATTTGGCACCCTCGCTTGGCCGGTGAACACGCGCCCTCTCAGCAGCCCATCGAAAAAATCGTGTTCGAGGGCCAGACGCTGACCGTGCAGGTCATCAAAGACCCGATCGGCACCAAAGGCGCGCGCCTGTCGACGCAAATCAGCATCGCGGGCCGTACGCTCGTATATTTGCCGCAGGAGCCACACATCGGCATTTCGCAAAAGATCGAAAGCGAAGCCGAGCGCGAAGCGATTCGTGCGCGTCTCACGGCTGTGCTGCCGGCCGACGAGAAGGGCGGCTATATCGTGCGAACGATTGCCGAAGACGCCACCAGCGAGGAATTGGCAAGCGACGTGGCCTATCTGCGCAAGACGTGGGCGACCGTCGTCGCGCAAGCGCAGCGCATGCCGCCCACGAGCTTGCTTTACCAGGATCTGAACTTGTCGCAGCGCGTGCTGCGCGATTTCGTCACCGACGAGACCACGCGCATTCAAGTCGATTCGCGCGAAACGTACCAAATGCTGACCGAGTTCGCCACCGAGTTCACGCCCGCCGTGAGCTCGAAGCTGCATCACTACACGGGCGAGCGGCCGCTGTTCGACCTCTACAACATCGAGACCGAGATCCAACGAGCGCTTTCGCGTCGCGTCGATTTGAAGTCGGGCGGCTATCTGATGATCGATCAAACGGAAGCGATGACGACGATCGACGTCAACACGGGCGGCTACGTCGGCGCGCGCAATTTCGACGATACGATCTTCAAGACGAATCTCGAAGCGGCCCATACCATCGCGCGGCAGCTTCGCCTTCGCAACTTGGGCGGCATCATCATCATCGATTTCATCGACATGGAAAACGCGGAACATCGCGATGCCGTGCTCGGCGAATTGAAAAAAGCACTTGCACGCGATCGCACACGCTCGACCGTGAACGGGTTCTCTCAGTTGGGGCTCGTCGAGATGACGCGCAAGCGCACGCGCGAATCGCTCGCACACGTGCTGTGCGAACCGTGCCCCGTCTGCCAAGGCAAGGGGCAAGTGAAAACGGCTCGCACCGTCTGCTACGACGTGTTGCGGGAAATTCTGCGCGAGTCGCGGCAGTTCAACCCGCGCGAGTTCCGCGTCGTGGCTTCCCAGGAAGTGATCGATCTATTCCTCGACGAAGAATCCCAACATCTGGCGATGCTGATCGACTTCATCGGTAAGCCGGTGTCGTTGCAGGTGGAATCGAACCTGAGCCAGGAGCAATACGACATCGTGTTGATGTAGGCGAGAGAAGGATCGTGCGTCGCCTCGAGCGCGCCGCTCCTCAATCCTCATAGGGAAGGCCCGTTTTCGCGTTTCCGCGGTCAATGGTCATGGCGCCACCCGCGGCCGCCATGCCAGCCGTGACCGCCATGCCAATCGCGGTCGCCATGCCAATCGCGGTCGCCGTGCCAACGGCCTCCCCCGCCGAACCCGATCCCGATGCCGACCGAAGTCTCGGGATAAGCGGGGTAAGGGTAATAGCCGTAGTCATACGCCGGCGCGTAATATCCGTAGGCAGGCTCCGCCGGCGCCACGACGCAGCCCGTCAGCGAACCGGCTAGCCCCGCCGCCAAAAGCGCATACGTTAGGACAACGAACGACTTTCTCATGATTCTCCTCCTCGTGTTCCTTAGAGGGGGCGCGGCTCGCAGCGTTCGGCGCGCACTTGTGTCAGCGCGTAAAAGGTGTAATGCCGGTTGTAATACGGATATTCGTAGCAGCATAGCGGTTGCCGCTCGTTAAACGGGCCACATCCCGCCTCTTCTTTTAAAAATCGACGCGAATCGCCGGTTTCCGGCAAATCTCCTAGAATTTTTGCAGCAGGTCGTTCGCAAGGAGAGCGTCATGGCCCAATCGATCGGAGATGCAGTCGTCGGCGTGGTGCTGCTGTTCGCAGTGGTCATCATCGTTGCGTCGCACTATCACCGGGAGCATCAAAAGTCGCGATGGCTGCACCGGATGGACAACACACGACTGTTGGACCGGCTCAAGCATCGTCATTGACGCCTCGCAAGGAGAACACCGTGACCGAAGAAGATGCCCTCTGGCAGATGACGCAATACGAAGGCTTCGAGGTCCATGTCGCGCCGCTGCTCAGATCACATGAAGGCGAGGCGACCGTCTCCGACGACGAGGACTACACGTATATCGGCTATGTGTGCCATCCGGGCGCCGATCCGAAGCTGCCGGGCCATGCCGTGCCGTTTCACGCCGATGGGGACGTCGGCTTTGCGAGCGCGGACGAAGCGCTCGACGAGGGCATGCACGTCGGCCGCGCGATCGTGGACGGCACACACCCCGATTTAACGGTGTTGCCGCTCGTGACCGGCGGCGTTTGATCGCGACGCAAGTGTGCCCAAGCACGGACCGATTCCGCGCCGGGTACCGCGCCGGGTACCGCGCTGGGTACCACGCTGGGTACTGCTACGCGCGGATCAGTCGAGCGCAGCGACGAGCGACTCGAACGCGCGCTCGACGTCGGCCTCGGCCGTGCGCCAGTTCGAGAACGCTGCGCGCACACCCCACGTTCCGGCGTACACGGTCGGCGAAACGAACACGTCGCCGCGATCGCGCACGGCTAGCACATAGTCTTGCACACGCGCCTCGGTCGCTTCGTCGGCAAGCGTAAAGCAGACGACGTTAAGACGGGTCGGCGCCAACAGTTTGAAGCGCCGATGCGCGGCGAGCCGCTCGCCGAGGCGTTTCGCCGTACGAACGTTGCGCTCGACGATTTCGGCGTGCCCCGCACGCCCATAGGCCGCGAGCGAGAACCACGCCGACAACGCGCGCAACCGCCGCGAGTTCTCGGGCGTCAAATGGACGAAATCGGGGTTCTCGCCCGGCAATCCGAGATATGCCGCGGCGTTGCCGAACACGCGCACCTGCAGATCGCGCCGACGCGTGAATTGGACGGCGGAATCGTATGGCACGTTGAGCCACTTGTGCAGATCGATGCAGATCGAGTCGGCTGCGTCGATGCCCGCAACGAGGTGGGCATGTTCCGGCGACAGCGCCGCGAAAGCGCCGAATGCGCCGTCGACATGAAGCCAGAACGAGTACCGCGCCTTGAGCGCCGCAATCGCCTGTAAGTCATCGAAGTCGACGCTATTGACCGTGCCCGCGTTCGCGACGACGATCGCGTTTTGTCCTTGCAACCCATCGAGTGCCGCCTCGAGCGCAGCGATGTCTACCGCCTCGCGTTCGTCGAGCGTCGCCACCTTGCGTACCGCCTTTCGGCCGATGCCGAGCATCGACAGCGCCTTGTAAATGCTCGAATGCGGAGTGCCCGACAGCACGTGGATGGGCCCGAGCGCGGCGAGACCGTCCTGCGCCACGCTGATGCCGCGCTGCTCGCCGAACCATTCGCGACCGATCGCGAGGCCGACGAAATTCGACATCGTCGCCCCGCTGACGAATACGCCTTGGTGCGCAGGAGAAACACCGAAGAGTTGCCGGAGACGATCGACGGTTTCACGTTCGAGATCGGGCGCCGCACTGTCGATGCCGGCCGTCGGATTTTGATCGTAGACGCTTGTGAGCCAATCGCCGCCGATCGAGGCCGGCGTCGCACCGCCGGTTACGAAGCCCAAGTACCGTGGGCCCGCGCTGCCGGAAAAGCCGGGCGCCCAGCGTGCCTCGAATTCATCGAGCGCGCCCGCGAAGCCTGCGCCCTGTTCGGGCAGAGCTTGAGGGCAGACATGTGCCGGCGCCACTGCGACTGCGCGCCGATCGATTCCGCCGAGGGTCTCGGTCGCATGGCGCAAGGTGCGCGTCAGCATGGCTTCGAAGTGCTCGAGATCTTGCGACAGCTTGTCGTACATGAGACGCCTCGTGCGATGGCGAGCGCAAGACCGCCCGCGTGACCATAGGAAATGCCGATCGACGCGCCGACGCCGGCGCTACGGCGCGGCGCCGCCGTCAAGCCGCTTGCTGCTGGTACTGAATGCGATGCAGATGGGCGTAAAGGCCGTTTTGCCGGAGCAGCGCATCGTGACTGCCTTGCTCGACGATGCGGCCTGCTTCCATGACGAGGATGCGATCGGCCCGCTCGATCGTCGATAGACGATGCGCGATGACGAGCGTCGTGCGGCCCTTCATCAGCGTTTCGAGCGCGGCTTGCACATGGCGTTCGGATTCGGAATCGAGCGCCGACGTCGCTTCGTCGAGAATCAAGATCGGCGCGTCCTTGTAGAGCGCCCGTGCAATGGCGAGGCGCTGGCGCTGGCCGCCGGAAAGGCGCATGCCGTTGCCGCCGACGAGCGTGTCCATCCCCTCCGGCATGGCCTGAACCGTGTCCCACAAGTTGGCCGCCGCGAGCGCCGCTTGCACGCGGTCGCGATCGGGCGTGCAGCCGTACGCCACGTTCGCGGCGATCGTATCGTTGAACAGCACGACATCCTGGCTCACCATCGCGATCTGGCTGCGCAGGTCGTGCAGGTCGTAGTCCTCGATCGGCGCGCCGTCGACGAGAATACGGCCGCTCGTAGGCGCGAAGAATCGCGGCAGCAAATTGACGAGCGTCGTCTTGCCGCTTCCCGACGGGCCCGCGAGCGCGATCATCTCGCCCGGGCTCGCGCTGAACGATACGCGATCGAGCGTCGGCCTATCGGGCTGGCCATAGCTGAACGTTACGTCACTGAACTCGATCTCGCCGCGCGCATCCTCCAAGCGGCGCGTTCCGCCCGCCGGCTCGAGCGGCTCGTCGATGAGGCCGAGGATGAATTCCGCTGCCGTCACGCCGCGCTGCAACGGCTGGTTGACGTCGATCAGATGCTTGAGCGGCGAAATCACGAGCAGCATCGAGGTGACGAATGCAACGAAGCCCCCGACCGTCGTTTGGTTGTGCGCCGACTGGACGACCGCGATCGTGATGACGATCGCGAGCGCGAACGAAGCCAAGATCTGCGTCAGCGGTTGCGCCAACCCGCCCGCGACGGTCATACGCATGGCATAGCCGCGCAGGCGTTGGCTCATGGCGGTGAAACGGTTCATTTCGTACGCTTCGCCGTTGTGGATCTTCACGACCTTATAGCCTGCGACCGTTTCTTCGACGATGTACGACAACTCGTTAGTGAGATTCTGTTGCTCGCGGCCGAGCCGGCGAAGCCGGCGATTGATCTTGCTGACGAGCCAGCCGATGCCCGGCAGGATCAACGCCACGATCAACGTCAGACGCCAGTTCAGATAGAACAAGTAGCCGAGTAGAAAGAAGACCGACAACGAATCGCGCACGAGCGTCACCATCACGCTCGTGAGCACGCCGAGGATCTGATTGACCTCGAAAACGATCGCATTGATGACCGTGCTTGCCGTCTCGCGCTGAAAAAACGACGCACTGGTGTGGATCATGCGCTGGAACATATCGAGCCGCAGCTGGAGCAGGATGCGGTTCGAGACGTACGAAAGCAGATACTGAGACGCATACTGGGACACGCCGCGCACGATCGCGAGGCCGATCACCGCAAGCGGCACGTACCACCTGGCTTGCGTGTTCGCGTTCGCACCGAAGCCGTGATCGAGCAGCGGTTTCAAAAGCGCCGGGATGCCGGCGTCGGTGGCGGCGGACAAGCCCATCGACGCGATGGCGAGCACGAGCACCCAAACGACGGGCTTCAGATAGGGCCACAAACGCCGCATGACGGCCGGCGTCGACGATTGCGCGCCGCCGATCGTTTTGCTCAAAGTGGCTCGATTTTCCAAGGAGATCCTCATGCTTTCCGCCCGCTTGAGTGCGAGCGAAAACGAAATGGCGCTTGCGCCAGGTTGCGGCCGGTTGCGCCTCCGAAAGACTGGGGCGAAAACTGGACATTATAGCTGGCAGGCATAGGAGCCGCGCCCAGCTCGATCATGCAGCCGCCGGGGCTTGCCCGCCCCCTTCGCTCGGCATTCGCGCAGTCGCAGTTGCGCCGCCTACCCTCCCGTGCCCGGTATACTGGCGCCTTCATCGAAAACCCTTTCCGCCGTGACTCCGTCTACCGTTCTCGATGTCTCCGCGCGCCCCACACTAGGTGTCGCGATCATCGCACTCAATGCGCGCGTACGGCTCGCACAATGCCTCGAGGCGCTGCACTTCGCCGATAAGATCGTCGTGGTCGATGGCGGCAGCACCGACGGCACGGTCGAAATTGCTCAGGCGCATGGCGCGCAGGTCATCTCGGCGCCGCAGTGGCCCGGCTTCGGACCGCAAAAGAATCGAGCCGTGACAGCGCTCGATACCGACTGGATTCTGTCGATCGACACAGACGAGGTCGTCGCGCCCGAACTCGCAGCGTCGATTACCGAAGCCATCCGCGCCCCGCGCGCCGAGGTGTACGCCCTCGACAGGCTGTCGAATTTTTGCGGAAAGTGGATGCATCACGGCGGCTGGCGCCCCGATTGGGTCCCTCGGCTTTTCAAGCGCGGAGCGGCGCGCTTTTCCGATGATTTCGTTCACGAGCGCCTGGTCTTCGAAGGCGACGCGGCCCGCCTCGAAGGCAAACTGCTTCACTACTCGTTCGAGGACTTCGAAACGGTGCTGCGCAAGGTCGATGCATACTCGAGCGCCGGCGCGCGTCAGCGGCTTCGAAACGGCGACCGGCGCGCAGGGCTACGCACGGCAATTGGCCACGGTTTGTGGGCGTTCCTCAAAACGTACTTGACGAAGGGCGGATTTCTGGACGGACGGATGGGATTTATACTCGCCGTTTCCAACGCCGAAGGCGCTTATTACCGTTACCTCAAGCTGATGCTGGCGCTCGAGCGACAACACGAATCGAATGACGATCCTCATGTCACATAACGAGCTGATCACGCTGATCGTCACCACCTACAACCGTCCGGACGCACTAGAGCTCGTCATCGCCGGTTGCTTGGACCAAACCGATCGTCACTTCGAGATCGTCATCGCCGACGACGGGTCGGGCGCGCCGACCCGCGAATTGATCGAAACCATGCAACGGTCGGCGCCCGTGCCGATCACGCACGCGTGGCAGCCCGACGAGGGATTCCGCGCGGCGGCAAGCCGCAATCAAGCGATTCGCTGCGCACGCGGCGCGTACGTGATCTTCCTCGACGGCGATTGCGTCCCACAGCGCGACTTCATCGCGCGGCATCGCGCCCTGTCAGCCCCTCGCACCGTCGTGACCGGCAGTCGCATATTGCTTGCGCCGGCGCTCACGAGCGAAGTCTTGGCCCGCCGGTTGCCGCTTCAACGGCAGCCGTGGTCATTTTGGCTTCGCCAACGCGCAGCGCACCAAATCAATAAGCTCGTGCCGCTCGCGGTGCATCTTCCGGACATGCGCCTACGCCGCGTGAACGGCTTCGTTTGGCGCGGCATCAAAACCTGCAATCTCGGCGCATGGCTGGCCGATCTGAAAGCCGTCAACGGATTCGACGAAACGTTCGTCGGCTGGGGACATGAAGACGCCGATCTCGTCGCACGGCTTCACAACCTCGGCGTGAGTCGCAAGAACGGCTTTTGGTCAACGGAAGTCCTGCATTTGTGGCACAAGGAAGCGCCGCGAGACCGCGAGGGACCGAATTACGCGCGGGTGGTTTCGCGCTTGGCCGATCGGACCGTGCGCGCCCAGCACGGCCTGGACGACCACAGCTAGCGCATACCCTACGATGCGGGCGTGACCCGCATCGACAGTCATCGCGCGCGAACGAGCGGCACGTTTGTGCGCCGCTATGCTGCTATGCCGAGCATTTCCGCCGCCGCGGCGATCACCCGGGTGGCGGGCAATCCTGTCAAGCACGCGCTGGAACTGCCGATGTGGCGCTCGCAGCCCTCCTGCTTACACGGAACGCAGGCGCCTTCACCCTGCAACAAATAAACGTTGCCCCGGCGTCCCGAACCCCGCAGCGCCCAAGGATCGCGTTCCGCGGGCCACCCACAGGGCCAGGGCCCCCAACGGACCGGGTCGGTCGGTCCGAAGATAGCAAGTGTCGGCGTACCCGTCGCCGCAGCCACATGCGTTGCACCGGTATCCGGTCCGATGTAGAGCCGGGAGCGGCGGTAAAGCTCCGCGCTTTCGCCGAAAGAGAGTTCGCCGACGAGATTGAGCACCGGGTGCTCCGACGCGGCCGCAACGCGTGCTGCGTATTCCCGCTCGACATCGGCGGGACCGCCGGAGAGCACCACGGCAAACCCGTTGCCGGTCAGCCACCGGATCGTGTCTAACCAGCCATCCAAGGACCAGCGCTTGTACTCGAACATCGGCAACAGATGCAACACCACGAAGGGTTGGCCGGGGCGTATACCAGGGGGGGCATCGAATCTTGCATCGAATCGCGCGCGGCGTTCCGGGTCGACGCCGATGCCAGGCGGCACGACTTCCGCGTGCGGCGTGATGCCCAGCAACGTCGCAAGCGCCAAGCTGCTGCGCACCGTATGCACGGACCCATACTCGTTGGGCGCGATCCCCTGCAGCATGAACCGATTGAGCAGCGTCATCCGATCGGGATCGACGAGCCCTATCCGCCGCTTTCCCGCAAAAAACGCATAAAAGCGTGGGCGGTCAGAGCTGATGGCTGCGCAAGCAAGATCGTAGCGACGCCACAACCGCGCCGCATCGGCTATACGTTCGCGCAGCGGCGCGCGCGGCGCCACGAGGATGACCTTTCGGACGTCCGGGTTGTTCTCGATTACGCCTTGTGTGCCGCGAAAGACGAGCATGTCGATGGGCGTGTCCGGCCACTGCGCCTTGAGCGATCTGACGAACGGTGTCGTCAACAGGACGTCGCCGATTCGACGCGTGCACACGACGAGTATGCTGCGCGGCGGCTTCGAACGGATGCTGTCGCGAAGACTGCGGCCATCGGGCTGCGCGTCAACGCGCGCTTCGCGCTTGGATTCCACGGTATCCATCACATTCTCCGGAGGCGCTGCCGCGCTCACTCGACGTCGCCGGCGCCGCCGCCGTCTTCAGTGTCCATCGCAATCTGACTCGGTAGGTTGGGCTCCCACCTCTCGAGGTCACCCGTAGGATAACCACCGAACGCGTAGACGGCGCGCTTGAATCGCCGAGCATACCCGCCGCGCGGAACGTTGGGCAAAGCGGCAACGGAGGCCGACCCCGACTGTCTCACGAAGTCGCGCATGAAGTCTTGCTGCGAGATTCCCCATTTGAGGATGAACGTACGCCCGCCTTTATTGCGGCGCACCCGGCTCGTGGTTGCGCAGGCGAAATGATAGACGTGGCTAGACCCGACAATGCGAAAGACTCGACAACCTGCGAGCCAAATTTTCATCAGAAAATCGTCGTCGCTGCTCATTCCGGGACCGAACTCGATGCTGTATCCCCCGACCATGTGCCAGAGGCGGCGCTGAGTGAGCATCGGTTGCGAGGCGACTCCGCTCCGATCGGCCACCGTGAGGCGCTTCGCGTGCTCCAGCAACCCTTGCTCGTCGAAGCTGGCCGGATCGGCGCCGAAGGGTGCCACGCTAACGAGTTCGTTCCCCGTATCGCGCGGCTCGATGAGGTGCGCCGCGAGATAGACGGGCGTGTCGGCGAACGGACGGCTCGCCTGCTCGAGCGCAACATCCCAACCCGGCAGACAGTACATATCGTCGTTCATGAACAAAATCCAATCGCGGGTGGCGAGCCGGGCCGCATCGTTCATTGCGATGCAGACGCCGACGTTCCCGCGACTCCATGTGTGACGAATTCCCTGCGCCCGGAGCCATTCGAGCGTTCCATCGGAACCCTCGTTGACGTGGACGATGATCTCGTGATCGAAAGCCGAATGTCGCCTGATGCTGTCGATGCAGAGCTTGAGGTACGGCAGATTGTTCCAAGTAGGAATGAGGATGCTGAACATGGTTTATTTGCCGCCCGTGGAGCAAGTGGTGTCGCGGTTCGTTGCGGGCGAAGTCGCGATGCCGCCGAGGAGTCCGATTACGGTCGCGTAGAACGACGCCACCATTTTCAGGTCGAACGTTTCGACGCTGAGCCCGAAGATGAAAAAGCAGACCGTGAACGTGAAGCCCATGAACGCCGCGCAACGCATCGGGCGCGCAGGCGCTCTCATGTATTTCCAAAACATCAAGCACGGACCGCCGTGAAGCGCGAGGCCCGCGAGCGCACCGATTACGCCGTAGTTGGCGGCATAGAACAGCAATTGATTGTGCGTCTCGCCCCGGCCGAAATCGGCTGCGAGCGGCGAGAGCTTGCCGGCGTGAGCAAGTGCAGCCATGCTGTCGGCGAAGCCGTTGGGGCCCGCACCAAAAAGGAAGTGAGCACGCAATATCGAAAAGGCCGCCTCGTAAAGCTGCAATCGTATGCCCGTCGACGTGTCCTTGTAACCGTGCGAGTATTGAACGAGATCCGACCACACCAACCAAACGCGATCCCGTACGGCGGTCGACGCCACGCCGACCAGCACGAGCCCCATCAAGATCGATAGCGGAACGATCCACCGCCGCGCCGTCGACCGCTGGCTGCCGCGCAAGTACACGAGCAGCGCCACGACAGGAATAGCCACCCAGCCCCCACGGGTTTCGGTCAACACCGACGCATAAGCGCCGGCAACCAACCCGACGAGCTTCAGCACTCTGACGGCGAGCGAGTCCTTCTTCCACCAGTTCAATGACAAGGCGGAAAGCGCGCCCAAGACCAGCGCGATGTCGCCAAAATGAATCGCATCGAGGAAAGAGCCCGCCAACCGGGCACCGCTGCCGTCATGCGTCAGCAGCAATATCATCAATCCCGAAATTGCACCGAGAGCAAACGACAGATCGCTCCATCGGAGCATATCGCGGTCTAGCCGACGCACGGCGAGCAGAATGGGGATAGCCAGGAGAAACCGCGACGGCGCATCCAGCAGATTCGCGACGAATTTGCCGTACCAGATCTCGCTGATGAGCGTCGCGACGAGCGGACTCGCAAGTGCGAGAAACGTGACGACGACAGTGCGATCGATACGAGGCGCTTGCGATTCGGCAGGCAGTGCCAGCACGCACATCGAAACGACTGCCGCCACCATCGACAGTGCGCTGGCGCCTCCGTGGATAACCAACGTTACCGAAGGATACGAAACGAGCAACGCCGCCGCCAACACGGTACCGGCGCGCAAGAAAAAGAAAGACATCATGAATGATCGGTTCGTTTCGATAACTAGCGTGCGCTGATGCCCGAGTCACCGCGTTTCGGGCCGTCCATCGACACCGCATCACCCTCGCTCTCGCTCACACGATCGATCGCAGCCAATTGTCTTCGGATAGCCCGCTCGATTTCGCTCGGCGCGATTTCGCTCGCGGCGCCTGGGCTTTGGAGGCCGATCGAGCGACACCGTTCCGTGAGAAAAAAGCGCATCGGCTCGCGATGCGAGAAGAGAGTCACGCTCGGCGTGCTCGTCGAATGCGCAACGTGCATCAGGCCTCCGTCACACCCGACGAACAACGTGCAGCTCTCGATGATTTCTCGCGCCTCGAGCAGCGAACATCGGGCAACGTGCGACTCGACCCGCAGACGAGCAAACGGTTGTCGCATGATTTCGCTCGCCGCCCCTAAGCCATTATCGGACCCGAGGAGCACCACGTGCCGCGGCAGCGAGTCGTCATCCGTCGCATCGAGCATCGCGAGCAGTGCCGGCCAGTGGCGGTACGAACGGTTTTCGTCGATTCCGCCGACCGATAGTGCGATCGCCGCACCGGGCGGCCGCTTACCCGCAGCAGAGCGTCGCGTCGCGCTCGAGGCGTGCAGATAAGGTTTGGCCAGACGAACTAGCGCTTCGTCGGAAAGCCCGACGCCAAAGACGTCATTGACAGCGGCGAAACTGAATAAGGTTTGGTTGCGCGCGGGGCCGTGAAAGTAGCCGAACAGACAAGCAAAAGGCGTCTTTTTGAAATGACGCAGCTTGAGCTTGATCGACGGATAGTTGAATTCGTTCAACACGACAGCGTCGTATTGGCGCGGGTCGAGTTCGTCGACGCTCGCATAGACGTTCTGAAAAATATCGTCTTCGCAAAATAACGGATGCAGCTTAGGCAAGGTAAGAAGGTCGACGGCAACATCGACATCACGCAGCAGCGCCCGGCCCGCCATCTCCATGATGGCGTCGCCGAAATTTGCCTTGCCGGTATACAGCCAGAGAACCCGCTTCTTCTTTTCGATGCGCTTCGCCTCCAGACGACGTTGCCCGCCTGCGAGCAACGTCAAATAGCGATGCAAGTATTTCTTTACGAGCTTAGGGCGAGACTGTGAGGCCAAAAACGATTCCGGATCGTGCGGCACGATCGGGTAGCGTATGCGCGTCATCTTTTCGACGCAGTGATTCATCCAGTCGAACATGTCTAGCTTGTTTGATTTTGATATGGCCCCCGAGCGGCTTTAATAGACAATTTCGACCGCCCCCCCCGAAAACGCGTTGCGCAATGCCGCGAGCAGTTCGTCGGTCGGCCGTACGCGCCACTCGTCGCCAAGGCGAAGCTCGCCCTGTGCGCACGCGTTGCTGTACGCGATTTGAATGCTCAGTCCCGCCTGCATCGGCGCCGCTCGCGCGGCGCGCCCGTCCGACGAACTCGCGCGCTGCTTGGCGCCCAACGCCGCGCTCCCAGGCGAACCTCCGGACGGCTGCGCTTCGGCGGGCGGCACTGCGTGCGCCTCCAACACCCGCTTGAGCACGCCCGCATCGGCATTGCCGTTCATCCGCACCTTCACGGCCTGCGCGTAGCGGCTGCGCGCACGTTCCAGGTCCATCACCGAATCGACGGTAAAACGGATACCGCCCGTGAACGCATCGTTACGCGCCTGCCCCTGAACGACGAGCAACTCGTCCTCTTTGAACAGCGCCTTATTCGCCTCGTACTGCTCATTGAACACGGTCACTTCGCATTGGCCCGTGCCATCGTCGATGAGCGCGATCAGCATTTTGCCGCGCTGGGTCATCTGCGTGCGCAACGACGCGATGATGCCGGCCACGAGCTTGTCGCGGCCTTCTTTCAGATCGGCGAGCTTCATGCGCACGAAGCGCCGCACCTCATCCTTATAGGCGTCGAACAAATGCCCGGACAGATAAAAGCCCAGCGCCGTCTTCTCTTCCTGCAGCTTGCGCTTTTCGTTCCACGCCGGCTCGTCGACGAGCTCGTGCCCGCGCGACGGCGCATCGCCCATGTCGAACAGGCCGGCTTGCATCGCATTCGCGCTCGCCTGGTCTGCCGCTTCCATCGCGAGCGGCACCGAAGCGATCAATTGCGCACGGTTGGGATGGATCGAGTCGAACGCACCGGCGCGGATCAACGCCTCGACGGTGCGCCGATTGACGACGCGCCGGTCGATTCGCGCGCAAAAATCGAAGAGATCGGTAAAAGGCCCGTCCTCGCGCGCACGCAGAATTTCTTCGATCGCGTTTTGACCGCTTCCCTTCACCGCGCCGAGCCCGTAGCGAATCGTGCGCGAACGCTTGCCGTCGGCCTCCGCCACCGGTTCGAATCGGTATGCCGACCGATTGATGTCCGGCGGCAGGACGGCGATGCCGTTATGCTTCGCGAGGCAATCGTCGTAAAGGATCTTGACCTTGTCGGTGTCGTCCATGGCCAAGCTCATGTTGGCCGCCATGAATTCCGCCGGATGATGCACCTTGAGCCAGGCCGTGTAATACGCGAGCAGCGCGTAGGCGGCGGCATGCGACTTGTTGAAGCCGTAGCCCGCGAACTTCTCCATCAAGTCGAAAATCTCGTCGGACTTCTCGCGCGTCAGCCCGTTCTTCGCCGCGCCTTCCGCGAAGATCTCGCGGTGCTTGGCCATCTCCTCGGGCTTCTTTTTACCCATCGCCCGGCGCAGCAAGTCGGCTCCGCCGAGCGAGTAGCCGCCGATGATCTGCGCCATCTGCATCACCTGCTCCTGATAGACCATGATGCCGTAGGTCTCTTTCAGGACAGGCTCGACACGCGGATCGGGATACTCCACGACCTCGCGCCCGTGCTTGCGCGCACAGAAGCTCGGAATCAGATCCATCGGGCCCGGGCGGTAGAGCGCCACGAGCGCGATGATGTCCTCGAAGCGGTCCGGCTGGGCATCCTTGAGCATGCCTTGCATGCCGCGGCTTTCCAACTGGAATACGGCGACCGTATTCGCTTTCTTGAGGATCGAGAACGAGGCGGGATCGTCGAGCGGCACCTGGGCGAGCGACCAGTCGGCCTTCGACGGATCGAGCCGGCGAATGTAACGCTCCGCCCAATCGAGGATCGTCAGCGTGGTCAGGCCCAAGAAGTCGAACTTGACCAGGCCGACCGCCTCGACGTCGTCCTTGTCGTACTGACTCACGACGCCGCCTTCGTCGCCCTGCGTGTACAGCGGACAGAAATCGGTGAGCTTGCCCGGCGCGATCAACACCCCGCCCGCGTGCATGCCGACGTTACGCGTCAAGCCCTCGACGCGCTGCGCGAGCTCGAGCAATTGCCGGACTTCGTCCTCGTTGTCGTTGCGCTCTTGAAGCAGCGGCTCTTCCTTCATCGCATCGGCAATCGTGACGTGCTTGCCCGGCTTGAACGGGATCAGCTTCGCCACGCCATCGGTGAAGTTGTAGCCGAGATCGAGCACACGGCCGATATCGCGCACCGCGGCCTTCGCCGCCATCGTGCCGAACGTCGCGATCTGCGACACGGCATCGGCCCCGTACTTGCCCTTCACGTACTGAATGACGCGATCGCGTCCTTCCTGGCAAAAGTCGATGTCGAAGTCGGGCATCGACACGCGCTCGGGGTTCAAGAAGCGCTCGAACAGCAAGTTGTAACGCAGCGGATCGAGATCGGTAATACCGAGCGCGTACGCTACGAGAGAACCGGCGCCCGAGCCCCGCCCCGGGCCCACGGGCACGCCGTTGTTCTTGGCCCAGTTGATGAAGTCCGCCACGATCAGGAAGTACCCTGGGAACCCCATCTTGATGATCGTGCCGCACTCGAAATCGAGCCGCTGATAGTACTTGTCGCGCTCGCCCGTGCGCTCCGCTTCGTCCGGGTACAGTTCGACGAGGCGCTTCTCCAAGCCCTCTTTCGACAGCTGCACGAGGTAGTCGTCGAGCGACATGCCGTCGGGCGTGGGGAACAGCGGCAGCTTCGGCTTGCCGAGCTCGAGCGTCAGGTTGCAGCGCTTGGCGATCTCGACCGTATTTGCGAGCGCCGACGGAATATCGGCGAAACGCTCCGCCATTTCGTCCTGCGTGCAAAAACGCTGCTCGATCGTGAAACGCTTCGGACGCCGCGGGTTTGCGAGAATATCGCCTTCGGAAATACAGACGCGCGCTTCGTGCGCCGTGTAGTCGTCGGCGCTCATGAATTGAATCGGGTGCGTGGCGACCACGGGCAGCTTCAACGCCGACGCGAGCGCCACCGCCTGCTGAACGTACGCCTCGCCCCCAGGTTGGCCGTAGCGCTGCAACTCGATATAAAACGCATTCGGAAAGCGCGCGGCCCAGCGCTCGGCATGACGTTTGGCCGCCTGCTCGTTGCCCGCAGCGAGCGCAAGCCCGATGTCGCCCTGCTGCGCGCCCGACAAGGCGATGAGGCCCTCGCTGAGCGGCGAATCGAGCCATGCCGCGTCGATTTCCGCCCGGCCGCGATACTGGTTCGTGAGCCATGCCTGCGTGAGCAGTTCGCAAAGGTTCAGGTAGCCGCGCCGATCCTTGACGAGCAGCAGCAAGCGCGACGGCTTGTCGCGATCGTCGGGATTCATGACCCAGACGTCGCAGCCCGCGATCGGCTTCACGCCTGCACCGCGCGCTTCCTTGTAGAACCGGACGAGACCGAACGCGTTGGCGAGATCGGTCATGGCGAGCGCACCCTGACCGTCTTCGGCCGCGGCCTTGACGATGTCGTCGAGGCGCACGATGCCGTCGGCAATCGAGAATTCGGAGTGGACGCGGAGATGGACGAAGCGGGGATCTGACATGGGCCGTATTGTACATCCGGCCTTGCCGTCGGCAGCTAGGCCGACCGGCCGATGCGGGGCCGTTGCCCGTTTGCGGGATAATAGCGGTTTCGCCGCCGCGCGCGTCCCCGGAGCACCGGCCGCGCTGGCACTGGCTGGCCGCTATGGGGCCGCCGGGGCCGCGCCGTCGCGGCGGCTCGAGTCATCACTGCACCACCATCATGCGCATCGTCAATCTCGCCGCCTACCGCTTCGTCACGATCGACGCCATCGACAACTGGCGTCCTCAGCTCGCTCAAAAGTGCGAATCGCTCGGCCTGCGCGGCACCATCTTGCTCGCGCCCGAGGGCATCAATCTTTTCATCGCCGGCGCGCCCGAGGCCGCCCGCGAATTCATCGACTACCTGCGGGGCGACCCGCTCTTCGAAGGCAAGTTCGCCGATCTCCAATTCAAGGAGAGCTTTTCGGAAACGCAGCCTTTCCGCCGCATGCTCGTCAAGCGCAAGCGCGAAATCATCACGATGAAAAAGCCCGCGATCAAGCCCGAACTCGGCCGCGCGCCTTCCGTCGATGCACCCACACTCAAGCGCTGGCTCGACCGTGGACAAGACGACGACGGTCGCCCCGTCGTCATGCTCGACACGCGCAATGCGTTCGAAGTCGACGTCGGCACGTTCGACGATGCGCTCGACTACCGGATCGCGAAGTTCAGCGAATTTCCCGGCATCGTCGAATCGCATCGCGACGACTTCGAAGGCAAGACCATCGTCTCCTTCTGCACGGGCGGCATACGCTGCGAAAAGGCCGCCATCCACATGAAAGAAGTGGGGATCGAGCACGTCTATCAACTCGAAGGCGGCATTCTCAAGTATTTCGAGGAAGTCGGCGGCGCGCATTACCACGGGGAGTGCTTCGTGTTCGACTACCGCACCGCGCTCAATCCCAGTCTGGAGCCGACCGAAACGGTGCAGTGCTTCGGCTGCCGCGCCGTCGTGACGCCCGAAGCCCAGCATTCGCCGCTCTACACGCCCGGCAAGACGTGTCCCGCATGTCACCCCGACAAGGACGCGGCGCGCGCAGCGTGAACGAGGCGGCGACGCCGGGCGAGCTAGGCATGCCGGCGTTACCAGGCGCCGCCTATCGCGGCCGCTTCGCGCCTTCGCCAACGGGCCGGCTGCATGCGGGCTCGCTGGTCGGCGCGCTCGCGAGCTACCTCGACGCGCGCGCGAACGGCGGCACTTGGATCGTGCGCATTGAAGACATCGACGGACCGCGCACGGTGCCCGGCGCGGATCAAGCCATTCTTCGCACGCTCGCGCGCTTCGGGATGGAAAGCGACGAGCCGCCCGTATGGCAAAGCGCCCGCACGTCGCTTTACGCGCACGCGTTGCAAGCGCTGGAAACTTCGGGGCTCGTCTACCCTTGCGGTTGTACGCGCAAGGAGATCGCCGATTCCCTCGCCAACGTGCACACACGCCACACGACGCTCGCCTACCCGGGCACGTGCCGGGGGGGCTTGAATGGAAAGGTCCCGCGCGCATGGCGCCTGCGCGTGCCCGACGGCGCCGATGCGATCGTCACGTTCGTGGATCGCTGGCAAGGCATACAAAGTCAGGACCTAGCCGCGGAAGTCGGCGATTTCGTGCTCAAGCGCGCCGACGGCCAATGGGCCTATCAACTCGCGGTGGTCGTCGACGACGCCGAGCAAGGCATCACGCACGTGGTGCGCGGCGCGGATCTACTCGATTCGACGGCGCGCCAGATCTATCTACAACGCTGTCTCGGTCTGCCGACGCCCGCTTATCTGCACGTGCCCGTCGTCGCGAACGCGCAAGGAGAAAAGCTCAGCAAGCAGACAGGGGCACGCGCGCTCGACGAGGACGATCCGCTGCCGGCGCTTGTCGCGGCGGCACGGCACTTGGGGCTTCGGCTCGCGGGCGAAGCCGATCGGCACGCCGCGGCCGGAGCGCCGCCGATGCAACCGTATGCATCGCTCGACGCGTTTTACGCCGACGCCGTAGCGGCGTGGTCCCGACGATTGGCAGGTCTGCCCGCGCAGCCGCGAAAGTAACGGCCGCAGGGAAGCCGGGACGGCGCCGCCCGGCCAATCCAGCGCCGATCCCGTGCCGCCGCGCCCACTCGGCCGCCCACTCGGCCGCCCACTCAGCCGCCCACTCGGCCGCCCACCTCGTTCGCCGACGCATTCGCACGCTCGGCAGCCGGCGCCGGCAGTCATCGGCCGTTAGCCGTCGCGGAAGATGAAGCTGTAGGCGCTCAACGCGGGTGCGCCGCCCAAATGCGCATAGAGCACGCGCGAGCCCGGCTCGAATTCGCCACGACGCACTTTGTCGATCATGCCGTGCATCGACTTTCCCTCGTAGACGGGATCGGTCAACATCCCCTCGGTCCGCGCGCACAGCCGAATCGCTTCGAGCGTGCCCTCGTTGGGAAGACCGTACTCCGGGCCGCCATAGCGCGTATCGAGGACCACGTCGCCTTGAACGATGGGACGCCCGAGGCTGACGAGCTCGGCCGTGTGCTCGGCGATTCGGGTGATTTGCGCGCGCGTGGCCTCGGGCTTGGCCGACGCGTCGATGCCGATGACGCGCTCGCTGCGCCCATCCGCCGCGAAGCCCACCACCATTCCGGCCTGTGTACTCCCGGTGACCGAGCAGACGACGATGTAGTCGAAGCGAAAACCGAGCTCGGCCTCCTGCTGGCGTACTTCCTCGGCGAATCCGACGAACCCGAGCCCGCCGAGCGGATGCTCCGAGCAACCCGCGGGGATCGCATAGGGCTTGCCACCCGCCGCGCGCACGCTCTCGAGCGCGTCCTCCCAGCTCTTGCGGATACCGATATCGAAGCCGTCGGGAACGAGGCGCACGTCGGCCCCGAGGATGCGCGAAAGTTCGATGTTCCCCACGCGGTCGTAGACGGCGTCGTAGTAGTTGACCCAGTTTTCCTGCACGAGGACGCATTTCATTCCCAGATGAGCCGCCACGGCAGCGACTTGGCGAGTCTGGTTCGATTGGATGCCGCCGATCGAGACGAGCGTGTCGCACCCTTGAGCGATCGCCTCGGGTACGAGGTATTCGAGCTTGCGCGTCTTGTTGCCGCCGAACGCCAGGCCGCTGTTGCAGTCCTCGCGCTTCGCATAAAGCTCGACCTTGCCGCCCAGATGTTGGCTTAGGCGCTTCAGCGGCTGAATGGGCGTGGGGCCGAATGTCAAGGGATAACGCTGGAATCGCTGCAGATTCATGAAGGCCTCCGATCGAATGACGTAAGCGCCGATTAGCGCCGGTGAACGCTGATGGGCAGGTGAAGCGCGGCATGCGCCGGCGAGCACGAGCGGGCCGCGCACCGCAAAATGATAGGCAAGTGCCGGCGAAATGAGCTTGCGAAATCCATCGCTTCGGCTTACTTTTTTCCGGTCGTGTGGCTGCGTTACCTAACGAAGATTTACGGAGTCGATCATGTGTGCAACGAAATTGCGCGGCGAACAGCGCGCCGGCACGCGCCGCACGCATGCGCGCCCCCACGCCGCGGCGGACAGCACCGCGCGCGCCGCTCAGCCGGCGGCCGCCGTGCAACTCGACCGCATCGATCGGGCAATCCTGAAACAGTTGCAACGCGACGCGTCGATCTCCAACGTTGCGCTAGCGGAGAGAATCAAGCTCAGTGCGCCGGCCTGTCTGCGGCGCGTCGAACGGCTCAAGGAGATGGGTTTGATTCGCGGCATCGTCGCCCTGCTCGACCCGAAAGCCGTGGGCGCGGGAATGCTCGTCGTGATCGGGATCGTGCTAGACCGCTCGACGCCCGATGCGTTCGCCGCGTTCGAACAAGCGGCGCGCAATGTCTCGGGGTGTATGGAGTGCCACGTGGTGACGGGTGAATTCGACTACTTCATGCTTGTCCGCACGCGCGACAGCGAAAGCTTCAACCGGCTGCATGCCGAGCAGTTGCTTTATCTGCCCGGTGTACGGCAGATTCGCTCGTTCATGGTGCTCAAGGAGATTTTGTCGACGACGGAGTTTCCGATTTGACGGCGGACGCGGTCCGCCGATCGACGTCGGGCCGGTTGTCGTTCGTTACCGGCCCGCGATTCGTCAGGACGATGAGCTATTGCGCCGCGGCATGCCGAACCCGCCGAGCAATGCGGCCAGCGGCTGCTTGGGCGTTTTCGCCGCGACCGCTTCAGGCTTCTTCGTTTCTTCTTCCTTGCGCGCCGATGGCGACGGCTCGTACGGCTTCAAGAAGAAGTCGTCGATCGGCGCGTGATTGACCCGATAGCCGGTTCGCTCGTGTCCGCCGCCTGCGCGTCGCCGGCTCGAACGATCGTCGCGCTCGCGTCGGCCATGATCTTCCCGGCCCCGTCGGACAGGCGCATCCACGGCGAGCTGCTGCACCTGCAGCGGCTTCTTGATCAGCTTCTCGATCTCGCCGAGCTGCTTGCGCTCATTCGGGCTGCAAAGCGAGAGGGCATCGCCCGACGCGCCCGCACGCCCCGTGCGACCGATGCGGTGTACGTAATCTTCGGCGTTGAACGGCAAATCGAAGTTGATGACGGCCGGCAACTCGGCGATATCGAGCCCGCGCGCGGCCACGTCGGTCGCCACGAGCGCCTCGATTTCGCCGCGCTTGAACGCGTCGAGCGCTTGCATGCGCTCGTTTTGCGTCTTGTCGCCGTGGATCGCCGAAGCGACGACGCCGTCATGCTCGAGCTGCCGCGCAAGACGGCTCGCGCCGATCTTGCTGTTGCAAAACACGATGACTTGCTTGAGCGCGCGCTCGCGGATCAGTTGCACCACGGCGCCCTGTTTGTCACCCTCGGCGACTTCGTAGACGATCTGCGTCACGTTCGTGGCCGTCGAGTTGCTGCGCGCGACTTCGATCGTTTGCGGGTTACGCAGATAGGTCGACGCGAGCTTCTTGATTTCGCCGGAGAACGTAGCCGAGAACAGCAGCGTTTGGCGTTCCTTCGGCAGCAAATTCAAGATGCGCTGGAGATCGGGCAAAAACCCCATGTCCAGCATGCGGTCCGCTTCGTCCAGCACGAGAATTTGGACTTGGCCGAGGTTGGCCGTCTTCTGCTGCACGTGGTCGAGCAGCCGCCCCGGTGTCGCGATCAGAATCTCGACGCCTCGGCGCAATTCCGCCGATTGCGGATTCATGTCGACGCCGCCGAACACCACCGCGCTGCGCAGCGGCGTATGTTTCCCGTACGACTGCACGTTGGCCGCGACCTGGTCCGCCAGCTCGCGCGTGGGCGTAAGGATCAGTGCGCGCACGGGGTGGCGCGCAGGCGAGGCGCTCGTATTGGCGGCGGGCAGCAAGCGCTGGAGGATCGGCAACGAGAAGCTCGCGGTCTTGCCGGTGCCGGTCTGCGCGGCGCCCATGACGTCGCGGCCAGACAGAACGACCGGAATCGCCTGGGCCTGAATAGGCGTAGGCGTGGAGTAGCCCTGCTCGGCGACGGCCCGTAGAATCTCGGGCGCGAGACCGAACTGGTCGAAAGTCGCGGTGGTAGGCGTGACAGCGGGATCGGACATGGTGGCGTTCGCTAAAAATGCGCCGTAAGGCGCTGCGTCGTTCAAGCGCGCGGCGGCGGCCGCACAGCCGCTCGATGAAGATCGACGTGAAGGCGGAGCCACGGCACGTTTCGCGCGCTCGCGCTGAGGACGCCCGCTAGGCCGCGCTTCACGCGTGGCCGGCTCCTACCGGCGGATGCTCCGCCGGAAAGGCCGGTATTGTAGCACCGCAAGGTTGCACGGGCCGTGCCCGAGCAAATCCTCGCGCGCAAAGCGCCGCCGCCCGCCGGGATCGAACCCGGCGAATCGAACCCGATCGCGCCCTTCCAGATCCTGCCGTGCATCGGCGCCGGCGGTTCGGGCCCCCGCCCGGCGGTTCAGCGCGCCGATACGGGCCGCACCGCGCCCGCGGCCGCAAGCGCGCGCTCGCGCGCCTCGTCCACGGTAGCGCCCGTGGCGACCGCTACGCCCATGCGCCGCTTTTTGAAGCTCTCGGGCTTGCCGAACAAGCGCAGATCGGCGCCGGGCACGGCAAGCGCCTCGCGCACCCCTTCGAACGCAATGCCGGTTTCGTCCAGACCGCCGTAGACGACAGCCGAGGCGCCCGGCGCAAGTAGCGACGTATCGACGGGCAACCCGAGAATCGCGCGCGCGTGCAATTCGAATTCGGACAGACGTTGCGAGCGCAGCGTGACGAGCCCCGTATCGTGCGGTCGCGGGCTGACTTCGGAGAACCAGACTTCGTCGCCGCGCACGAACAATTCGACGCCGAACACCCCTCGACCGCCCAACGCCTCGGTGACGCGGCCAGCGATGTCCTTGGCACGCGCGAGCGCGGCCCCGGACATCGGTTGCGGTTGCCACGACTGAACGTAATCGCCGTCGACCTGCAGGTGCCCGATCGGATCGCAAAAGGCGGTTTGCACCGTGCCGGTCGCCGGGTCCACCGCCCGCACGGTGAGCAAAGTGATCTCGTAGTCGAACGTAATGAACCCTTCCACGATGACGCGGCCCACGTTCACGCGTGCGCCCGCCGTTGCGTACTGCCAAGCGTGCTCGATGTCGGCCTCGCCGCGCACGACCGACTGCCCTTTGCCCGAGGACGACATCACGGGTTTGACGACGCACGGGTAGCCGATGCGCGCAACGGCCTTCTTGAACGCGTCCAGCGAATCGGCGAACGCATACGGTGAAGTGGGCAAGCCGAGCGTTTCCGCGGCCAGGCGGCGGATGCCCTCGCGATTCATCGTGAGCTGCGTCGCACGCGCGGTGGGAATGACTTCGGCAAGGCCCTCGGCCTCGATGTCGGCCAGCGCGTCGGTCGCGATCGCCTCGATTTCGGGCACGATCAGGTGCGGCCGCTCGGCTTGCACGAGCGCCTTGATCGCTTGCGCGTCGGTCATGTCGATCGTATGGGCGCGATGCGCCACCTGATGTCCGGGCGCGTTGGGATAACGGTCGACGGCAATGACTTCGACGCCGAGGCGCTGCAACGCGATGATGACTTCCTTGCCGAGCTCTCCCGCGCCGAGCAGCATCACGCGCGTGGCTGAGGACGAGAGCGGCGTGCCGATCCGTTGACCGATCTGCATGGCAAATCCCGTATGCGATTGAAAGAGGAAAGACGGCGATCCTAACATGCGCAGGAACCCTATCCGGCACGCCGGCGAGCCGAGCGGCCGATGTCGGCCGATCGGCCAGCGCCGCGCTTTCGCGTCGGACTCCTCGCGCGGTGCGACGCGAGTGCGTTACCCTTACGCCTTCGCCAGTTCAACAAGAAGGTTCGGGGCCATGTCGAATCCACTCACTGCATCGCCGCGCGGCGCGGCGCGGGGCCGCTTGCCGTCGCTTGCCGGCGTGCTGGCTGCCGCGCTTGCCGTCGCGGCCTGCACGATGCCGACGCATCCCGATTCCGCCGCGGGGCCCAGCAATCCGCTCAACCCGGCAGCCGTTCAGTTGCTCGACGACACGAGCTGGGTGCTGCAAAGCGCGCAGACCAGCGACGGGCGGCCCGCGTTCGACGTGCCCGCCGGGACGGGCGCCGCTCCCACCTTGACGCTCGACACGCGATCGGGCCAACGCCGCGCGAGCGGCTTCGCGGGCTGCAACCGGTTTTCCGGCGCCTATGCGCTGACGAGCGGCAAGCTGACGTTCGGCACGCTCGCGGCGACGCGCAAAGCCTGCGGCTCCGGGGCCGACGCCCTGGAGCGCGCCTACCTCGGCGCGCTCGCGCAAGCGAGCACGACCCTCGTGCAAATGCGCCCCCCGCAGCAGATGCGGATCGTCGCGGCCACCGGCGTCACCCTGACCTTCGTGCGCGAAGATCGATGATGCGCGCCTGTTCAACGTTTTACCCCCAAGCATGCATACGGTAGTTTTCGGCTGGTTCGGCGTTTCGGTCATTTGGTTCGTGCCCTTGGCCGTGCGTCTCGCGATCGCGGCGTTCGCACGCGATCCTCGAACGCGCGCCCGCGGCACGATCCGGCTCTGGCTCGGCTTTTTCGGCGCCTTGATCGGCAGCGCCGCACTGGAAGCGGCGATCGCACCGCAAACGGGGAACGCGCTCGGCCACGCCCTGCTCGGTGTCGCGACGCGCGTGCTGGGCCGCGGCGCATTCGTCGCTCTTCCGGCGCTGCTGCTGGCCTGCCTGCCTTGGCTCGTCGGCTTCCGCTGGCGCGCCGTGCTGCAATGGGCCGACCGCGCCTTCGGCTTAGGCTTGAACCTGCGCCCCGCCGCGCCCGAATCCCATGTCCCGGCGCCCTCGCGCGACGATGAGCCGCGTCCGGCCCGCGGGCTCGGCTCATCGATCGTGCGCACGAGCACGACCAATACGATGGCCCCCAAATCCACGGGGCGCTACGCGCGGCCGACCGTCTGGCAGCCCTCGCCGGCCGCCGGCGCAAAAACGCGCGCTGGCGCATCGAGCGCGCCGAGCGCTGGACGAGACGCGCGCGCGGTGGGGCCGAAGCCGTTCGCACCGTCAGAGCCGGCTGCGCACGGGCGCTCGAGCCAGCGCAACGCAACGTGGTGGGCCGGGAACGGTCCACGTGCCGCGCGCCTGGGGCCCAATGGGCCGAGCGCAGTGAGCTTGCCGACCGCGCCCCGTTCACCGAACGTATCGAACGTATCGAACGTATCGAACGTATCGAACGTATCGAACGTATCGAACGTATCGAACGCATCGAACGCATCGAACGCATCGAACGCATCGAACGCATCGAACGCATCGAACGTATCGACCACGTCGAACCTGTCTTCCGCGCGGCAACGTTCGACTTCACCGGCGACCGCAGCCCCTCGTTCAGTCACCTCGCCCGTGCAGCCGGGCGCAGCCGGCGGCGCAAGGACGAGCACAGCCGCTTATGCCGGGTCACGTGCGGGACAGGTGCCGGCGACGGGTTCTGCCGGCCCGGCGCCTGTGCGCCGCCAACCCGCTGCGACGGGCGCAGCCGAGCCGCCGGCCGCAACGCGCCAGCCCGTTACGCACATCCCGCACATCCCGCACATCCCGCACGTGGCCGGCGTCGACGCCGCCCGCCGCGAGTCGCCCGCATCGACACCGCCTGCGGGCGTGCTGGAAACCTTGCGCGCGATCGAGGCGAATGCGGCCCAGTGGACGGCTCTCGCAGGTTCGAGCCTCGCGCGCCGAGGCGTCCCGGCCACGTCGAGGCCGTCGGCCGCTGCCGACGCGCCAGCTGTGCCTGCAGCGGATGCCGAGGCCGGCTCCCGTACGCCGGCCGATGTCGCCCGGCCGCCCGCCGCAATGCAGCTGTCGGCGCCGGCCCCCACGACGGACGCAGTCGAGCCGCCGCAGCGCATGCCGGAGGACGGGGCGTCGCCCGCCGCAGAAATGCAGGCGACCGATCGGACGACCGAATCCGGCATCGGCGCAAAGCCGGCGGCCCCATTGCCGCACGAGACGGCCGATGCATCCGCCGCACCCGTGTCGAGCGATGCGCTCGCTCGCCCGGCGGACGAAGCGAACGCGGCGCCGGACATTGGCGCTTACAGATCGCCGCTAGCAGGCGGTGAAGAACCGCCCGCCTGGTCGGCGAACGGCGCGTCGCTGTCGCCCGTCGAGCCCGGCGCCCACGCACCCTCTCCGCCCTGGGCCGTCGCAGCGCCGGTCGCGCCGGCCGGACGGGAAATGGCAAATGCGAAGGCGGCGGCGCCTGCGTCCCCGGAAGCTGCCGCCCCATCCGAACCCGAGGCGACTGCCGAACCCGACGCAATCGACGCGGTGGCCGCCGCTGCGCGAGCCGCGACGGCCACCGCAACGGCGATCGAATCCGCGCCTGCGGAACCGGCGCCCCGCCGTCCGCTGCAAGGACACACCGGGGCGGAATTCACTTTCCATGCGCCCGCCGCGTCCTCGGTCGAACTGCCGGCGCTCGATTTGCTCGAGCCCGCGTCCACGGAAACCGAGGAAATCCCGGCTGAGCACCTCGCGCAAACGGGGCAACTGATCGAGCAGCGCTTACAGGAATTCAAGGTGCCCGTGACCGTGGTCGGCGCATCGGCGGGCCCCGTCATCACGCGCTTCGAGATCGAGCCGGCGCTCGGCGTGCGCGGCAGTCAGATCGTCGGCCTGATGAAAGACTTGTCGCGAGGCCTCGGGCTCACGTCCATCCGCGTAGTCGAGACGATTCCCGGCAAGACGTGCATGGGCCTCGAGCTCCCCAACGCGAAGCGGCATACGATCCGACTCTCCGAAATCCTCGCGGCGCAGGCTTACCGCCACTCCGCGTCGAAGCTCACGCTCGCGATGGGCAAGGACATCACCGGCCATCCGATCGTCACCGATCTTGCGAAGGCGCCGCACATGCTCGTGGCCGGAACGACGGGCTCGGGCAAATCCGTCGCCATCAACGCGATGATCGTCTCGCTGTTGTTCAAGGCGACGCCCGAGGAAGTCCGGCTGATCATGATCGATCCGAAGATGCTCGAGCTGTCGGTCTATGAAGGCATTCCGCACCTGCTCGCACCCGTCGTCACCGATATGAAGCTGGCCGCGAACGCTTTGAACTGGTGTGTCGGCGAAATGGAGAAGCGCTATCGGCTAATGTCGGCGGTGGGCGTGCGCAACCTCGCCGGCTTCAATCAAAAGCTGCGCGATGCACAGGCGGCAGGCAAGAAGATCGGCAATCCGTTTTCACTGACGCCCGAGGCGCCCGAACCGCTGTCGCCGCTGCCGCTGATCGTCGTCGTCATCGACGAGCTCGCCGATTTGATGATGGTCGCCGGCAAAAAAATCGAAGAGCTGATCGCGCGGCTCGCGCAAAAGGCGCGCGCCGCCGGCATCCACTTGATTCTCGCGACACAGCGGCCGTCCGTCGACGTCATTACGGGCCTCATCAAGGCGAACATTCCGACGCGTGTGGCGTTTCAAGTCTCCTCGAAAATCGATTCGCGCACGATCCTCGATCAGATGGGCGCCGAATCCCTGCTGGGCCAAGGCGACATGCTGTTCCTGCCGCCCGGCACCGGCTACCCGCAGCGCGTGCACGGGGCGTTCGTCGCCGACGAGGAAGTGCATCGCGTCGTCGAACATCTGAAGCAGTTCGGCGAGCCCGAGTACGAGGAGGGGATCCTCGACGGCCCCGCCAGCGAGGGCGCGGCTCAGGACTTATTCGGCGACGCGCCCGATGCGGAGGCCGACCCGCTCTACGACGAAGCCGTGGCGTTCGTCGTGCGCACGCGGCGTGCATCGATCTCCGCCGTGCAGCGGCAGTTGCGGATCGGCTACAACCGTGCGGCGCGGCTCGTCGAGCAAATGGAGGCCGCGGGGCTCGTCTCTTCGATGAGCGTGAACGGCAGCCGCGAAGTGCTCGCGCCGCCCAGTTCGGACGCCTAAGGGCGGGACCGCGAGCGGCGGCGTCCTCTCAAAATTCGTATCGCGCCCAAAAGAACGCGACATCTCCTTTGTTGAGGCCGCCCAGACGCGGGATGAACGTGCCCATCGCCGACAGCCTGCGATAGCGCACCGACGCGACCGGCAGCGCGAGCGGCAACGGCAGATAGCTCGCGACGTCGTCGCGCGCCGTCAGCCCGACGAAATATCCGCCCCCGAGCGACAAGCCGCCGAGCACGGGTGCCGTATACCACTGTCGCGCATAGCCTCCGATGGGCTCGAGATGGTCATGGGAGTCGAGAAAAACGAAAGCGAAGAGGATATCTTCGTTGCCGTTCGCGTCGGTCCAATGCTTGCCTGCGCCGCCGCCCCACGAGCGCGCATTGAGCGACGCCCTGTGGCTGTCCGTGTATCCGTCGATATGCCAGCCGTAGCCTGTCAAATAAAGGTCCCAGGACCCGTCCTTCGCCGCCCGCATGACGCGCCGGCAGCCCGCCGCGTACCACGCGTCGCCGGCCCCGCACTCGGCCGCCGCCGCGTTCGGCACGACGCAGGCGCTCAGTCGCGCACCCCACGGCGTCGCCAGCACCGTCGCGAGCACGCCGGCGCCGCATACGACGCGCGCGACCGTGAACGCACGCGCAGCGGCGGGCGTTCTAACGTCACGCGCGTGGCCAACGTCCATCGACTGACTCTCCCGTTGCTCGCACGCGCGTAAAAAGGTGCGCATGCGTTGCAAGAACTAGCCGGTCCTCGCCCGGCGTGTTTCCATCATAGGCGTTCAAACGCGGATCGAACTTGCCGCCGCGCGTCGACAGGCGCCTGCGTCCGGCGACGCGACGGCCAGGCACGGTCATTGCATCGGGGGACGAGTCGAATTGCGTCGAACGACGCGAGCAAGGCATGAGGCGTCGGAATACGCCTTTGGCGGCGACTGCGCCCGCCACCGATCATCCCCTGCCGCCCCGCCCCCCGTGAGGCGGTAGCTTTGGGCCTACGCGCTTGCTCTGACGCGTAGGTCCTCTTTATTTTCGGAGGCCGCAACGCGGCGCCGGTCAAGACGCCGGCGTGAAAACGAAGTCGACGGGCGAGCCGATGTCGAGCCGGGTAGGCTGCGCAAGCAGGCCCGTGGCCGGATCGCGCCGGAAAACGTAGGCCGTATCGCTGTCTTGATTCCCGACGATGAGCCAGCGGCCCGTCGGATCGATCGCGAATTCGCGCGGCGTGCGCCCCAGCGTCGATTGCCTCCCGACGAGCCGCAGCATTCCGTCGTGCGGATCGACCGAGAAGATCACGATTTCGTTCGCGTCGCCGCGATTCGTCGCATAAAGGAATTTGCCGTCCGGCGACAAATGCAAGGCGCCGGCCCCGATCTTGCCCTTGAACCCGGGCGCGGCGAGTGGGAATGCCTTGACCGGCGACAGCCGCCCGTTCGCATACCGCAAGACAGTGACCGTGCCCGCCAATTCGCTCGTCAAGTAGGCGTAGCGGCCGCTCGCGTCGAACACGAGATGACGCGGGCCCGATCCTGCGGGCATCGGCACGTAGCCTTCGGGCGTGGGGCTGACGAGCCCGCGGCTGCCGTCGTTGGTATAGCGGTACGTGTAGAGCTTGTCGGCCCCCAGATCTTGAACGAAAAGGAAACGGCCATCGGGCGCGAACACCGTCGAATGGACGTGAGCGCTGTCCTGGCGGCCCTTGACGGGCCCGCTGCCTTCGTGGTGCACCACGAGTGCGGCCGCGCCGACGCGGCCGTCGTTCGTCAGCGGAAAGACCGCGAAACTGCCGCCCGGATCGGCGGCGACGGAATAATTTGCCGTCAGCAGGTAGCGGCCGTCGGGCGAAAGGCTCAAATAGCAGGGATCGTTGCCTTCGGACGAGACGCGGTTCACGAACGTGAGCCGGCCGGCGCTGGGATCGAACGTGAAGGCGCTGATACCGCCGCGCTCGGTCGATGGGCCGTTATCGCCGGGCAGTTCGTTGACGGCGTAGACATGGCGTCGATCGCGCGACAGAACGAGGTACGACGGATTGACGGCGTCCACGGACGAAACGGGGCTTGCTTGCCCCGTGGCCGAATCGAAGCGGTAGACGTAGATCCCATGACTTTTGCCGCCTACCGTATAAGTGCCGACGAGCAAATCATAAGCAGGCGCGTCCGTGGCCGCTGTGCTGCTTTGCGCAAATGCCGGCGCCGCGCCGACGGCGCATGCGAGTACGAAACCTTTGAGCCAATCGCACGCTCTTATCGAACACGCATGCCGCCGCGCTGCATCGACGATGTGAGTCATGACAAGGGAGTCGCTATGAATATTTCCGTGAGTTTGGGGCCCCTCGCCGCGCTGATCGCGGGCATTCTGATCTTGGTCGCGCCGCGATTGCTGAACTACATCGTCGCGCTGTACCTGATCATCATCGGGCTTATCGGGCTGCTCGGGCCGGGCACGCACTCGCTGCATTTATGAGCGCGCACGCCGGCCGTGCAATCGGTCAACCGTTGACGAGCTGATCGAGCCGGAGTTTGCCCTGCAGCGACAAACCGCCGACTGCGTAGTGACCGTCACCATCGCGGTGACGCTTGAAGCATGCCCGCTCGATCAGAAACGCGGCGGCCGTTTCCATGCCGTTGCGCGTAAGACCGAGTGTGCGGGGATCGAGATTGAGCAAGGCGTCTTCGCCCAACTCGCGTGCTGCGGAAAGAATGGTGATGCAATCGCCCTTCGACGGATTCAGCATGGCGTCAATTCTCGCTCAGAGTGTTGATGACAGGCGTATCGATGGCCGAATGCGCGACACGTGAGTGCATGGCTCGTTGTATGGGACGCGCGCGGCCGGAATCCCCGAACTCCGATTGTAGCCAGCGAATTTGTGCCGTGGCAAAGCAAAATCGTTTCCGCCCGGAACGGCCGTTCGCGGTCCGCCGCTTGCACCGGCTTTCGCGCGAAACGTGTACATTGACGCCCATCCGCGATCGCTTTCGTATCGGCATTCTCACTGAGAGGAGAAGTCCCGACACCATGCCTGCGCACATCGAAGATTACGCAATCGTCGGCGACGGCCATACGGCCGCACTCATTTCCCGTGAAGGATCGGTCGACTGGCTCTGCTGGCCGCGCTTCGATTCCGGCGCATGCTTCGCCGCGCTGCTCGGCACCGATCAGAACGGCTCCTGGCGCATCGCGCCCGCGGGCGATGCGCCCGTTCGGCGCACGCGGCGTTACCGCGACGGCACGCTCGTCCTCGAAACCGACCACGAAACGCCCGACGGCATGGTCACCGTCATCGACTTCATGCCGCCCGGGAACGGTCACTCCGCGCTCGTGCGTATCGTCGAAGGCAAGCGCGGCGCCGTGCCGATGTCGATGCAGCTCACGCTGCGGTTCGATTACGGCTTGTCGGTGCCTTGGGTCACGCGCCTTGCGCACGGCGACGGCATCAAAGCGGTGGTGGGCCCAGACACCGTCGTCTTGCGCACGCCGGTTCAATTGCGCGGCGAGAATATGCATACCGTGGCCCACTTCACGGTATCCGAAGGCGAGCGCGTGCCGTTCATGCTGACGCATTCGGCCTCGCACCTGCGCGTGCCGCCCGCGCGCGACCCGTTCGCCGCGCTCGAAAGCACCGAACAGCATTGGTGCAATTGGATCGCGAAGTTCGACGTGAAGGGACGCTACGCCGATCCGATCCGCCGCTCACTGATCACGCTCAAAGCGCTGGCTTACGAACCCACGGGCGGCATCGTCGCTGCCCCGACCACTTCGCTGCCCGAGCGGCTGGGCGGCTCGCGCAACTGGGACTACCGCTTCTGCTGGCTGCGCGATGCAACGATCACGCTGCTCGCGTTGATGCGCTGCGGCTTTTACGACGAAGCCCGCGCTTGGCGCGTTTGGCTCGAGCGCGCGCTCGCCGGCTCGCCCGCGCAGGCTCAGATCCTCTATGGCGTGGCGGGCGAACGGCGCGTGCCGGAAATGGAAATCGACTGGCTTGCCGGCTATGAAGGCGCGCGGCCCGTACGCATCGGCAACCGCGCCGTCGGCCAACTCCAGCTCGACGTATACGGCGAAGTCATGAACGCGCTGCATCTGGCCCGCGTAGGGGGCTTGCATGCCGACGAAGCCGTCTGGGCGATCCAATGCCTGATGCTCGAACATCTCGAAACGATTTGGCAGGAGCCCGACGAAGGGCTCTGGGAAGTCCGCAGCGGCCCGCGCCAGTTTACGTTCTCGAAGGTCATGGCATGGGTTGCGTTCGATCGCGCGATACGCTCCGCCGAAAAATTCAAGCTCCAAGCGCCGATCGATCGCTGGCGCACGCTGAGAGAGCGGATTCACGCCGATGTCTGCGAGAAGGGATGGAACAAGGAGCGCGAAACGTTCACGCAGGCGTACGGCGGAGACGAAGTGGATGCGAGCCTGCTGTTGATGCCGCTCGTTGGGTTCCTGCCTCCCGACGATCCGCGCGTCGCCTCGACGATGTCGGCCATCGAGCAAGATCTCACCGTCGACGGGTTCGTGCACCGCTATCGCACGCACAAGGTCGACGACGGGATGCCTCCGGGCGAAGGAACGTTCCTCGCCTGCAGTTTTTGGATGGTCGACAATCTCGCGCTTGCCGGCCGCATGGACGAAGCGCATGCGATGTACGAACGCCTGGCCTCGCTCGTCAACGACGTGGGACTGTTATCGGAAGAGTACGATCCGCAGACCAAGCGCTTCACGGGCAATTTCCCGCAGGCTTTCTCGCACGTCGCCCTGGTCCATACCGGCTTGAACTTGATGCGACACGAGGAATCGATGGCCCATGAGACGGGTCACCCGCCCTCCGATTCATCGAAAACGCAACGCAATTTCGGCAAAAAAGCCATCTGAAAGCTCGGTGCATCGACGTGATGAATTGATAGATCCCCATTTTTGACGCGCATGCCGCGCAGGCGCGAGCGCCCTGGGCAGCATGGAAGGTCGGCCGCCCGGCGCCCGTTATCGGCACGTGGAGGGCTCGGCTGTATGGGGGAAAACACCGGGCGGGCCGGCAAATTGCTGCGTTGCACCCAACAGCGTTTGTCCTTTATCATCAATTGCGTAAGATCGCCACGAGCATCCGTTCGGACATCCAGCCGCGACGCCGAGCGCCGCACTTTTTATTGCCCCGTCCCTACCCCGCGGGAGCCCTATATCATGCTTTACCAGTTTTACGAGTTTCAGCGCGCGCTCTTGAGCCCTTTGACGGCGTGGGCGCAGGCTGCCTCGAAGTCGTTCGCCAATCCGGCGAGCCCACTCGCCTATGTTCCCGGCGCGACACGCCTTTCCGCGGGCTATGAGTTGCTTTACCGGTTGGGCAAAGATTACGAAAAGCCCGAATTCAATATTCATCAAATCGTCAAAGACGGCCATAACATTCCGATCGTCGAACAGACGATCATGGAAAAACCGTTTTGCCGTTTGCTGCGCTTCAAGCGATACGCCGACGACAGCGACGCCGTTGCGCAATTGAAGGACGAGCCTGTCGTTCTCGTTTGCGCGCCCCTGTCGGGACACCATTCGACGCTGCTGCGCGACACGGTGCGCACATTGCTGCAGGACCATAAGGTCTACATCACGGATTGGATCGACGCGCGCATGGTCCCCCTCGAGGATGGTCCGTTCCATCTCGACGACTACGTCGCCTACATTCAGGAATTCATTCGCCATATCGGCGCGAAGAACCTGCACGTGCTGTCCGTTTGCCAGCCGACGGTGCCCGTGCTGGCCGCCATTTCATTGATGGCGAGCCGCGGCGAAGACACGCCGCGAACGATGACGATGATGGGCGGGCCGATCGACGCCCGGCGCAGCCCCACGTCGGTCAATTCGCTGGCCATGCAGCACTCGCATGCGTGGTTCGAGAACAATGTGATCCACACCGTCCCGTCGAACTATCCGGGCTTCGGACGTCACGTCTACCCGGGCTTCCTGCAGCATTCGGGCTTCGTCGCGATGAACCCGGAACGCCATGCGGCCTCGCATTGGGACTTCTATCAAAGCCTGCTGCGCGGCGACGAAGAAGACGCCGAAGCGCACCGCCGCTTCTACGACGAGTACAACGCGGTGCTCGACATGGCCGCCGAGTATTATCTCGACACGATCCGCATCGTGTTTCAGGAGTTCCGGCTGGCCGAAGGCACCTGGGAAATCGACGGTGAGCTCGTGCGGCCGCAGGACATCAAGAAGACGGCGCTATTCACTATCGAAGGCGAGCTCGACGACATCTCGGGCTGCGGACAGACGCGCGCCGCGCACGACCTATGCTCGAGCATTCCCGCCAAGCATAAGCACCACTTCACCGCGGAAAAGTGCGGGCATTACGGCATCTTCTCGGGCCGCCGTTGGCGCACGATCATCTACCCGCAGTTGCGCGATTTCATCCTCGAGCACAACCAGGAAACGAAACGCACGCGCGAGCCGGTCGAAGCATAACGGCGAGCATCGGCGCGCCGCCCTCTCGGCGGCGTGCGCCCGCCGCCTATTTGCGCATCAAGTAGGCGAGCAGCAACTCGGTATTCATGTTCATGAGCTCGGCGCGCTCGGCCGGCGCGTTGAAGTCGCGGCCCAGCGTGGCTTCGAGCGTGAACCGATTCGACACGCTGTAGTAACCGAGCCCCGACAGCGCCACATAGAAGCGCAGCGGATCGACATGAGCGCGGAACAATCCCGCACGTTGCCCCCGTTCGAGGATCGAGGCGAGTGTCGCCACCATCGGCGAAATCATTTCGCGGATGCGCGTCGATTTCTGCAAATAGCGTGCTTCATGCAAGTTTTCGTTATTGATGAGGCGCAGCAAATCAGGATGATCGCGGTAGTAGTCCCACACGAAATGAGCGAGCCGTGTAATCGCCTCGATAGGCGCGACGCCGTTCAAATCGAGCGTTTTTTCCGCTTCCGTCAATGCGGCGAAGGCGTGTTCGAGGACCGCCGTAAAGAGCTGTTCTTTGCTACCGAAGTAGTAGTACAGCATTCGCTCGTTCGTCTCCGCCCGCCGGGCGATCTGATCGACGCGCGCGCCGAACAAACCACCATTTGCGAACTCTTCGGCGGCCGCGAGCAAAATTCGGCGCCGGGTTCCCTCTGGATCTCTTTTGATTTTCAATTGATTCATGGTGGCCTTTTTGCTTCGTGAGCCGCGTTGCCCCGCTACGCTGCCGGCCCTCCTCGGTCCCATGCCGGCAATGTGAACGAGCGCGCCGTTTTTTGCGAAACATCCTGCGCCTCGTGCGAAAAAGCGCTTCGATTATGGCACATGGGTGCCCGATGGCAATCGGGGAAATCGGCGATAATGCGCTCTTTTCCCGCACGCGAAGCGCACCTGCAGCCGCCCTTGTCGCAGCCGCGCCGCCAGGCTCTCCCCGCGGCGCCGCTCGCGTGCTCTAGACGTTCCAATCGTGACCGATCGTGTAACTCTGGCAGACCGCATCGAGGATCTGCTTCCCCAAACGCAATGCACGAAGTGCGGCTATGCCGGCTGTCGGCCTTATGCGGAAGCCGTCGCCCGAGGCGATGCGCTCTACAACCAGTGCCCCCCGGGGGGCGCGCAGGGCATCGCCCGCCTGGCCGCCTTGCTGAGCAAGCCGGTCGTGCCGCTCAATCCCGAGAACGGCGAGGAACGCCCACGCCCGCTTGCCGTCATCGATGAAACGCTGTGCATCGGCTGCACGCTCTGCATGCAAGCGTGCCCCGTCGACGCGATCGTCGGCGCACCGAAGCTCATGCATACGGTCGTCGCCGAACTGTGCACCGGCTGCGACCTGTGCGTGCCGCCCTGCCCGGTCGACTGTATTGCCATGACGCCCGTGACGGGCGAGCGCACGGGCTGGGATGCATGGAGCCAACCGCAGGCCGATTCCGCGCGGGAGCGCCACGAACGGCGCTCGAAGCGCCTCGAACGAGAGCGCGAAGCGGCCCAAGCGCGCGCGGCGGCGCGCCGCGCCGAGGCAGCGGCCAGTGCGTCGCCCGAGCGTACCGATCAGCGCAGCCAGAGCGGTCCGAACGCTGACGACGAAGCCGCAAAAAAACGCGCCATCATCCAAGCGGCGCTCGATCGCGCGCGCCAAAAGAAGGAAGCGTTGGCCGCCCAGGGGCTCGGCCCGAAGAACGTCACGAACGTCAGCGCCGAGGTCCAAGCGCAGATCGACAGCGTCGAAGCACGGCGCCGCGCGCTCGGTCGCGCGCAGCAGGACCCGAGCGCGGGGCCGGCTCACGCGGCAGGCCCGGGGCGGTCGGATCCCGCCGGGGTAACCGCCGCTCCTTCTTCGCCGAATCCAGAGGATCGTCCCGGCGGCGACGCGCAGGCAAAGCCCGGCGACGATCGCTGAGTTCATTACTCTCTTCCAGCGCCGCATGAACGCACAAAAACGACGCGCCATCTACGAGACGCTGCAAAGCCTCGACCCCCATCCGACGACGGAGCTCGAATATACGACGCCGTTCGAACTGCTCATCGCCGTTATGCTGTCGGCGCAGGCAACGGACGTCTCGGTCAACAAGGCCACGCGCAAAATGTATCCCGTGGCGAACACGCCGCAAACCATGGTGGCGCTCGGCGAAGCGGGCGTGGCCGAGTACATCAAGACGATCGGGCTTTACCGGACCAAAGCCAAGAACGTGATTGCGACGAGCCGCATCTTGCTCGAGCAATACGGCGGCGAAGTGCCGGCCGATCGGGAAGCGCTGGAAAGCCTGCCCGGCGTGGGCCGCAAGACTGCGAACGTCGTGCTCAACACCGCGTTCGGGCAACCGACGATCGCCGTGGATACGCATATCTTCCGCGTCTCCAATCGAACGGGCCTCGCTCCGGGCAAGGATGTTCGCGCCGTCGAAGCTGCGCTCGAAAAATTCACGCCGCCCGAGTTCCGCCACGACGCCCATCATTGGCTGATTCTTCACGGCCGCTACGTCTGTAAAGCGCGCCGGCCCGAATGCTGGCATTGCGCGATCGAGCCGCTGTGCGAATTCAAGCCCAAAACGCCGCCGCCGGTGCTTTGATGCGCGCGCCGGCACGTCCATGAGAAGCGTTTACGTTTCGGCGGCCGCTTCGGTCGACATAGCGCTCCCACGGGGTTCTCTGCGGGTTGCGCTGCACGTGCGACGCGCGTCGGCAGCCGGCGGCCTTAGCCAGCCGGCTGCGCTCGACTCATAGATTGGCCTCGAGCGAAACGGCTTCCTCCGGCGCGCCGCCGCCGGCGCCTACGAGCCAGAGCACTGCCGCGAGCACGGCAGCCCCCCCGATCCCTTGCAGAAGCGTCAATCGCTCGCCGAGCAACACCGCAGCGAGCAAAACCGTCACGACGGGCTCGAGCGTTGAAAGCATCGACGTGCGGGCCGCCCCGAGCCGCGTGAGCCCAGCGAAGAACGCGAGCATGGCCGTGACGGTCGACACGAGGGCGATCGCGACGAGCGCGGCCCATGCGAGCGCGGTCCCGGGCAGATGGGGCGGCGCGCCTGAGAGCGTCCGCACAACCGAAACCGTACAAAACACGGCAGCCGCGGCGAGGCAGACGACGGCCGTCGTCGCGAGCGGATCGACCCCACGCGTCAAACGTGCGCCGGCGACGATATAGAGCGAATAGACGATCGCAGCCGTCATCCCCAACGCGATGCCTAGCGGCTCGCCCTTGCCCCCGCCCACCATCAATGCGGACCCCGCCAGACACAGCACGAGCGCAGCGCCTTTCATGAGCGTCAGTCGTTCGCCGAGCCAAAGCGCCGCCAGCAGCGTGACGAACGCCGGATAAAGGTAAAGCAGCAGCGCGACGAGACTGGCCTGGGCATGCTGCAGCGCGATGAAGTAGCAAAGCGACTGGCCCACATAGCCTAGCGCGCCCATCGCTGCGATGCCCCAAAGCGTACGCCCGCGCGGCCATGCGACGCCACGCCTGCATGCAACCGCGGCGAGCACGCCTCCCCCGATCACAAATCGCAGCGTCAGCAGGCCGAGCACGTCGGCGCCGCCCGCGTAGGCATAGCGGCCGAAGATCGCCATCGCGCCGAACGCGCCGGCGGACAAGGCGACGAACAAAGCGCCGCGCAGCGTATCGGCGCGCGCTAGGGTGGAGGAAGAATGCATCGCGTGGGGGAGCAGGAGCCGTAGTTTGTTTTAAGGGTCGTCCGTCGCGCGCGAGCTCGACGAGCCCGCGCATCGGCTCGCCGCCGCAACAGCAACAGCAACAGCAACAGCAGCGCAGTCAACCGCATGCGCGTGCCGCCCGCATGGCTTGCCTGTGCATGCGAGGCCGTCAGGCGGGATTTCCGAGCAGCGCCGAGCGCGATACCGCGCCCGAGAATTTTAACCGCACGCGCGCGAACTTCGCGGCCGAAGCCACCCCGAAGCCACCCCGAAGGCACCCCGAAGGCACCCCGAAGCCACCCCGAAGCCACCCCGAAGCCACCCCGAAGCCACCCCGAAGCCACCCCGAAGCCGCCCCGAAGCCGCCCCGAAGCCGCCCCGAAGCCGCCAGCGTAAAATGACGGATTGGCCGATAGCGGCGCGCACATTGCGTGCGCCGCCGTACGGCGCTCCTTCAAGGTCGATCCGCACGATGTTCAACCCGAGCCGCGACGAAGTCCGACGCTTTTTCATCGATACCTGGCGCAAGCAGCGCGCGGGTGAAATTCTCACGCCGCTCGAAGCGATAGCGGCCGATTGGATCGTCGAACACCCCGAATACCACGCCGAACTTGCCGACGAGTCCGCGGCGGCGGCCGATTACGCGCCGGAAGCGGGCCGCACGAACCCCTTCCTGCATCTGTCGATGCACTTGGCCATCAGCGAACAGCTTTCGATCGACCAGCCGCCCGGCATACGTGCGGCGCATGAGCGGCTAGCAGCCAGGCTCGGTTCGACGCACGACGCGCAGCACGCGATCATGGAATGCCTTGGAGAAACCATCTGGGAAGCGCAGCGCAACAACACGCCACCCGACACCGACGCCTATTTGGCCCGGATCGAGCGGCGCGCGTCGAGGGATTGAGCGACCTGCGACACGTTGTCGCACCGGCGCACGAACTGCCATTCGCTGCGAAAAAGCGACAAAAAAATACCCCGCCAGTGCGGGGCATTCGTGTCGTGACCGGTCGAAGCCGGTGCGTCGCCGGCGCCGATAGACGGCCTCGCGCGCCGGTCTTACTTACTTCTTGTCGACGAGATCGCCCGGAAGCGATTCGATGTAAGCGGCGATGTCCTTCATGTCGCTGAGCGACAGGCTTTGGACTTGCGCCTGCATGATGGCGTTGTTGCGGCCGAAATTCGGGTTGGCGGTACCCGTCTGATAGGCACGCAGCGCCCAATACAGGTAATCGGCATGCTGGCCGGCCAGCTTCGGATAATCGTTGCTGACGGGCTTGGTGAACGTGGCCCCGTGGCAAGCCGCGCAGTTATGGGATTCGACGAGCGCCTTGCCGTTGTCGATGCTCGCCGCATGGGCCGAGCCGATCGCGCCGATCGCCGCGAGGACCGCTGCCCCCGCAGCCTTGACGACGATGCGCAGTGCCTGATCAGGCTTGTTCATGAATTCTCCTATCCCGCGAAATGAGGTAGCTGAAAGCGGCCGCATGCACGGTCACTTATCGGGATTGTTCGTCGACGCCGACGTTTGCGACGCGTAGTAGGCCGCGAGATCGGCGATGTCCTGATCCGACAACGACGCGGCGATCGCGTGCATCGTCTGGAAGTGACGGTCTCCCTTCTTGTACTCGTGCAGCGCGTTTTCGAGGTACTGCTGGTTCTGACCGCCCAGCTTGGGCACGCGGTACACCTCGGGGAACGCCGTGCGGTAGTCGGGAATGCCGTGGCAGCCGATGCACATCGCGACCTTGCCCTGGCCCGCCTTCGCATTGCCGACCACATCGGCTGCGTGCGCGCTCACCGCAAACCCCGCCAGCGCGGCGAGCGCTGCGGTCACGACATGTTTGCCGACGAAAGAGTTCATAGGTTCTAACCTGGCTTGAGGGGAAACAAGCGCCCGCTAAAAGCATGCGGACAATGGCGCTGCGCCGTTCTTGTTGTCGAAATCGCAACGAGCGGCCAAAAAAATCGCGGCAATTGTACCGCGCCGCTCGGTAAGGCGTCCACCCGGCCGAGCCCGGCCGTCGCCCGCGCGCAAACCGGGCGACCCGATAAGGTAAGGCCATCGAGCCAAGGCCGCCAGCCCTTCTGACTTATACTTGAATTTTTCCGAGAAGAGACACCGTCATGCGTTTCGAAGGCTCGTCGCAGTACGTCGCGACCGACGATCTCAAACTCGCCGTCAACGCCGCCATCACGCTGAAGCGGCCGCTTTTGATCAAGGGCGAGCCGGGCACGGGCAAGACGATGCTCGCGGAAGAAGTGGCGGCCTCGCTCGGCATGCCGCTCTTCCAGTGGCACATCAAGTCGACGACGAAAGCGCAGCAGGGTTTGTACGAGTACGACGCCGTCTCGCGCCTGCGCGATTCGCAACTGGGCGATGCACGCGTGCAGGACATCGCGAACTACATCGTGAAGGGCGTGCTTTGGCAAGCGTTCGAATCCGATGTGCCGGCGGTATTGCTGATCGACGAAATCGACAAGGCGGACATCGAGTTCCCGAACGACCTGCTGCGCGAGCTCGATCGCATGGAGTTTCACGTCTACGAGACGCGCGAGGTGGTTCGCGCCAAGCATCGGCCGCTCGTCGTCATCACGTCCAACAACGAGAAAGAGCTGCCTGATGCATTCCTGCGCCGCTGCTTCTTCCACTACATTCAGTTTCCCGATCCGGCCACGATGCAGCGCATCGTCGACGTGCATTACCCGGGCATCCGCGAGGACTTGCTGCGCGCAGCCTTGACGAGCTTTTTCGAGCTGCGCGGCGTGTCGGGCCTGAAAAAGAAGCCGTCGACATCGGAGCTGCTCGACTGGCTGAAGTTGCTGCTTGCCGAGGAAATCCCGCCCGAAGCGCTGCGCTCGGCCGATCAGAAGCAGATCGTGCCGCCGCTTGCGGGCGCATTGCTCAAGAACGAGCAGGATCTCTCCTTGTTCGAGCGCCTCGTCTACATGAATCGCCACAACCGCTAGCGCGGCCCGGGTTCGCGCCTGCTCAGAGCATCGGCATGTTGATCGACTTCTTCTATACGCTGCGCGACGCCAAGCTGCCGGTGTCGGTCAAAGAGTATCTGACGCTCGTCGAGGCGCTGCGCGAACGCGTGATAGCGCCCTCGCTCGACGAGTTCTACTATCTCGCACGCCTGACGCTGGTCAAAGACGAACGCTACTTCGACAAGTTCGATCAGGCGTTCGGCGCATACTTTCGCGGCGCGCAGCAATTGACCGACGCAGCGTTCGAGTTGCCGCTCGACTGGCTCGAAAAGCGTCTGCGCCGCGAGCTCACCGCCGAGGAAAAGGCGCAGATCGAAGCGATGGGCGGCCTCGAGAAGCTCATGGAGCGGCTCAAGCAACTGTTCGACGAGCAGAAGGCGCGTCACGAGGGCGGCAACAAATGGATCGGCACGGGCGGCACGTCGCCGTTCGGCAATGGCGGCTACAACCCGGAAGGCATCCGTATAGGCGGCGAATCGGCCGGCAACCGAACGGCCGTCAAAGTCTGGGAGGCGCGCGGCTATCGCGATTACGACGACCAAGTCGAGATCGGCACGCGCAACATCAAGGTCGCCTTGCGCAGGCTGCGCCGCTTCGCGCGCGAAGGCGCGGCGCAAGAGCTGGACCTGCCCGACACGATTCGCAGCACGGCCGCGAACGCGGGGTGGCTCGATCTGAAGATGGTGCCCGAGCGGCACAATTCGGTGAAGGTGTTGATGCTGCTCGACGTCGGCGGCTCGATGGACGATCACATTTTGCGCACCGAGGAGCTATTCTCGGCCGCCAAAGCCGAATTCAAGCATCTCGAGTTCTATTACTTCCACAATTGCGTCTACGACCACCTGTGGAAGAACAATCGGCGCCGGCATGTCGAGCGCATGCCGACCTGGGACGTGCTGCACAAATTCACGCCCGAATACAAGCTCGTCTTCGTCGGCGACGCCACGATGAGCCCCTACGAAGTGCTGCAGGCGGGCGGGTCCGTCGAATACAACAATCCGGAGGCCGGCGCCGTCTGGCTGCGCCGCCTCGCCGATCACTTTCCGCATCATGCGTGGCTCAACCCCGAACCCGAAGGGCTGTGGGAATACCGGCAGTCCGTTTCGATCATCCGCCAGTTGCTGGGCGAGCGCATGTATCCGCTCACGCTAGCGGGTCTCGAGGCCGCCATGCGCACGTTGAGCAAATGACCTCCCCTTCCGCCCCCAACCTGTCGCCTCCCCCAACGGTGCGCCGTTCCCCGCTTCAGCCGTTCGCCGATACGTCGCTGCACGCGATCGTCGCGGGTTTCGTCGCCATGATGACGGGCTACACCAGTTCGCTCGTGCTCGTGTTCCAAGCCGGCCGCGCGGCGCATTTTTCCGACGCGCAGGTCTCCTCTTGGATCTGGGCGCTGTCGATCGGCATGGCGTTTTCGACGATCTCGCTGTCCCTGCGATTCCGCACGCCCGTCGTCATCGCCTACTCGACGCCGGGCGCGGCGCTGTTGATCGCCGCGCTGCCGCACGTGCCGTACGCCGACGCGATCGGGGCGTTCATCGTCTGTGCGCTCTTGATCACGGCCGTCGGCCTCACGGGTTGGTTCGACGCGCTGATGAGCCGCGTGCCGGCCGGGATCGCGAGCGCCTTGCTCGCGGGCATCCTGTTCGAGATCGGTATCGAGATCTTCCACGCGGCGCAATATCAAACCGCGCTCGTGCTGACGATGTTCTTCGTCTATTTGTTCGTGAAGCGCCTCGCGCCGCGCTATGCGATCGTGACGACACTCGTCGCCGGGACCGCCGTTTCAGCCGCGCTCGGCCTCATCGATTTCAGCCGCTTTCACGTCGCGATCGCCCACCCCGTCTTCACGATGCCGCACTTCTCGCTGTCGGCCGCCGTCAGCCTCGGTGTGCCGCTCTTCGTGGTGGCGATGGCTTCGCAAAACATGCCGGGCCTCGCGGTGCTGCGCGCCGACGGCTACACCACGCCGTCCGCGCCGCTGATCTCCGTGACCGGCATCGCCTCGGTGCTGCTCGCGCCGTTCGGCTCGCACGGCATTACGCTCGCGGCCATCACCGCCGCGATCTGCACGGGTCCCGAAGCGCACGAAGACCGCAACAAGCGCTACACCGCCGCGCTCTGGTGCGGTTTGTTCTATCTCGTAGCGGGGATCTTCGGTGCGACGATCGCCGCCCTGTTCGCCGCCCTGCCCAAGGCGCTCGTCGTTTCCGTAGCTGCATTGGCGTTGTTCGGCTCGATCATGAGCGGCCTCACGAACGCAATGAGCAACGTGCGCGAGCGCGAAGCCGCGCTCGTCACCTTCATGGTGACGGCGTCGGGGCTGACGCTGCTTTCGATCGGGTCCGCTTTTTGGGGTCTCGTGGCGGGCGTGGTGACACAAATCATCTTGAGCGCTCGGCGCAGCTAGCTCCCCCGGCGGCATCGGGCCGGGCACCGGCCCCCCGCTTGTGGCCCGCCGGTTACCCCAGGGAACGCGACGGGCATAAAATGGTCTTTTTCGTAGACGGCCGCGCCGGCTCGCCGGTGCGGCCTACCCCTTTTCGACTCTCAACGGGAGGCGCTTCGCGCCGCTGATCTGCCATGACCAACGCTCTGGACCAACTGAAGCAGTACACCGTCGTCGTCGCGGATACCGGCGACTTCCAACAGCTCGCCCAATACAAGCCTCGCGACGCCACGACGAACCCGTCGCTGATTCTGAAGGCCGTTCAAAAGGACGCCTACAAGCCGCTGCTCGAAAAAACGGTTCGCGACCATTCGAGCCAGCCGGCTGCGACGATCATCGATCGATTGCTCATCGCTTTCGGCTGCGAAATTCTCAAGATCATTCCGGGCCGCGTTTCGACCGAGGTGGACGCGCGCCTGTCGTTCGACGCCAAGCGGTCCGTCGAGAAAGCGCACGAAATCATCAAGCTCTACGAAGCCGCCGGGATCGGCCGCGAGCGCGTCCTCATCAAGCTGGCATCGACGTGGGAAGGCGTGCGCGCAGCCGAGGTGCTTCAAAAGGAAGGCGTGAACTGCAACATGACGCTGCTGTTCTCGCCCGTGCAGGCCGCGGCCTGCGGGGAGGCCGGCGCCAAGCTGATCTCGCCCTTCGTCGGTCGCATCTACGATTGGTACAAGAAGCAAGCAGGCAGCGATTGGGACGAAGCAACGATGGGCGGCGCGAACGATCCGGGCGTGCAGTCGGTGCGGCGCATCTACGCGTACTACAAGCATTTCGGCTACAACACCGAAGTCATGGGCGCGAGCTTCCGCACCACGAGCCAGATCCTTGAGTTGGCCGGCTGCGACTTGCTGACGATCAGCCCCGATCTGCTGCAAAAGCTGCATGACAGCAACGACAAGATCGAGCGCAAACTCTCGCCGGAAGCGGCGGCGGGCGAGCCGATCGAGCGTATCGCGATCGACGAATCGTCGTTCCGCTTCCAACTCAACGACGATGCGATGGCGACCGAAAAGCTGGCCGAAGGCATTCGCGCTTTCGCGGCCGACGCCATCAAGCTCGAAAAGCTGATCGACGCGCTGCGCTGAACCGCCCACCCCACATTCGCGGAGGCGACGATGGTGATCCAACCGTATCTGTACTTTTACGGCCGATGCGACGAAGCGCTTGCGTTCTACGAGCAAGCGCTCGGTGCGCAGATCACGTTCAAGATGCGCAACAAGGATGCGCCGGACGAGTACGCCGCACAAGGGGAAGCGGGCGAGCGCATCATGCACGCATCGTTCAAGGTCGGGCAGACGACGTTGATGGCCACCGACGGCATGCCGGGCGACGCGCCCACGCCTGCTTACTCTGGATTCAGCATTTCGGTGTCGCTCGACAGCGTGGCCAAGGGCGAAAAGATCTTCAATGCGCTCGCCGAAGGCGGCGAAGTTCGCTTTCCCTGGCAGCCCACCTTCTGGGCGAAGGGCTTCGGCATGGTCACCGATCGATTCGGCGTGCCTTGGATGGTCAACGTCGAAAAGGAGCCTTGAGCCGGGCCGCATCGCCCTCGATGTGCCACTGCGGTTCGGTATCGGCAAGCAGCGCCCGCAGGGCATCGACCTGCTCTTCGAACCATAGGGCGACCCAACGCGGCCCCGGCAGCGCGTCGTCCGGCGTGCCGCGGGCCTGGACGGCGCCGTCGCTCTCTTGCGCACTCGCCTCGGGCTGCGCAGCCCCCAAGCGTGCTCCCGCGCGCGCGGCCGAGCCGAATCGTAATGCGCGCGCCATGCGCAGCAATGCAGCGCGCACGGTTCGCGCGTCCTCGCCCTCCCCGATCGGCACGGACGGATGAACGGCCGCGCTCGTCGACATCATTTCCAGCGCGCTCAGCATCGAACGATGCATGCGCTGAATCGCCTCGAGCCGTTTGAGCGGAATATCGACCTCTTTCGCGACCGACGGCATCAGCGAGCGCAGCTTCACTAGCCGGCCGTTCATCGAGGCGAACGCGGCGACATGCGCCTCGACGGCGAGCGGCTCGCCGCGCGCGATGCGCTCGCGGATACGCGCGCAATCGCGTAGGTTGCGCGCGAGCAGGTAGCGCCACGAGTACGTCGCATGCAAGGGCAACGCGAACGAAAATGCCAACGCGACGACGATGCCGATCATCACGTTGAGCGTGCGCCACAGGCCTGTCGCGATCGTGCTGTCGCCGTGTCCGGCCACGATGCAAATCGTGATTGCGGTCAGAAGCGCGATATAGCCCGCGCTGCTGATGGCGTAGTAGCCGCAGACGCCCGCCGCGATCGACATGAGCAGATGCGTGAGCGGCACCGAGCCGATCACGTGCAGTTGCGCGATCAGCAAGAGACCGACGAATGCGCCGAGCATCGTGCCGAGGGCGCGGTCGGCCGCCTTTTTGCGGATGTTGCCGTGGTGCTGCAAGCCGCCGATGACGACGAGCACGGTTACCGAAGCCCAAATGCCGTTAGGGACGTCGATGCCCGTCGTCACGAGGATCGAGGCGAGCATCGCGAGGCCGACGCGCACGGCGTGCAGCACGCGTGCATGGCGGTAGCGGTAGTACGGCGAAACGACGACGCGAACGAGCGGCGTCGCGAGCCTGAGAAAAGGACGGAGATAGTCGGTCACGGCACGATTGTCTGCGAAAGGCGGCGTTGCGTCGATATGGCGTCGACGAATCGGGGCGGCGGCAGCGGGCATCGCCGATGACCCAAGGCCGTCCGGCAAGAAAAAGGGCGGCACGCGGCCGCCCTTTTTTGCTGTCGACGCTTACGCGCCCGAAATCAACTCTCGACCGGATCGAGATAGTCTTCGGGGCTCGTACGGTCTTCGGCATGGCTCGCGCCCATTGCACGCAGGGCGAAGCTCACGACGATGGCCACGGCGAGATTGACGATCAACGACCAAACGGCTGCATAGCCGGGGATCGTATAGCCGCCGATATGGAGCGGATAGATCGAGCCCTTCAGATGCAGCGAGGCGGCCATCCACGTGCCGACGGCGATACCGACGGCCCAGCCGGCCAACAGGCCGCGAGAATCGAGCTTGCGCGTGTACAGCCCGAGCACGATCGCAGGCAGCGTCTGGATGATCCAGATCCCGCCGAGCAACTGCAACTGAATCGCGTAGGTGAGCGGCAGGCCGAGGATGAACGCGACCGCGCCGACCTTGACGATCAGGGACACGAGCTTGGCAACGTTCGTTTCCTGTTCGTGCGACATGTTGCGGTTCACGAACTCGCGGTGGATGTTGCGCGTATACAAGTTCGCGGCGGCAATCGACATGATCGCAGCGGGAACCAACGCGCCGATCGCGATAGCCGCGAACGCGACACCGACGAACCACGACGGGAAGAAGTGCAGGAACAGCGCCGGCACGGCGAAGTTCGGTCCGAACGCCTTGAAGTACGGTGCGAACTCGGGCATATCCTTCACGCCCGACGCGAGCGCCATGTAGCCGAGCAGCGCGAGCAAGCCGAGCACCAGCGAGTAAGCGGGCAGCATCGCCATGTTCCGGCGAATCGTGTTGCCCGAGGACGAGGACAAGATGGCCGTCACCGAGTGCGGATACAAGAACAACGCAAGCGCCGAACCGACTGCCAGCGTCGCATAGGCGCTGTAGCCGTTCATGCCGGCGACATCGGGCGCCTTGAGCAGCAGCTTGGCGGGCGGCACCGTACTGAAGATGTGCCCGAAGCCGCCCAATTGCGCGGGGATGACGATGATCGCGGCGATGATCGTGATGTAGATCAGCAGATCCTTGACGACGGCGATCATGGCCGGTGCGCGCAAGCCCGACGTGTACGTGTACGCGGCGAGGATCGCGAACGCGATGATGAGCGGCAGATCGCCGATGAAGCCCGACGTGTCGAAGCCGAGACCGCCGATCACCACTTCGATGCCGACGAGCTGCAACGCGATGTACGGCATCGTCGCGACGATGCCCGTCACCGCCACGGCCAGCGCGAGCGTGCGGCTGCCGTAACGCGCGCTGACGAAGTCGGCCGAGGTCACGTAGCCGTGCCGCTTCGCCACGGCCCACAGCTTCGGGAACACGACGAACGCGAACGGGTAGATCAGAATCGTGTACGGCAGCGCGAAGAAACCCATCGCACCCGCGCCGAACACGAGCGCCGGGACGGCCACGAACGTGTAGGCGGTGTACAAATCGCCGCCGAGCAGAAACCACGTGACGATCGTGCCGAAGCGGCGGCCCCCGAGGCCCCACTCTTCGAGGTGAGCCAAGTCGCCGCGGCGCCAATTGGCGGCCACGAAACCGAGGATCGTGACGCCGATGAAAAACAGAACGAAAACGAATGTTGCAGTTGCGTTCATCGAGCGTCTCCGGCTGAGGCGCCCGGCTTCGAACGCGATTTGGTCTTGAAGTAGACGACAGCCGTGATGACGGCGCTCACGAGCACCCAGAACAGCTGATACCAGTAGAAGAACGGGAATCCGCCCAATTGCGGTTCGACCTTGTTGTACGACGGCACCCAGATCATGGCGATCCAGGGTATGACCAGCAGCCAGAGCCAGCGGTTGGCGGCTCGATTGGCGTCGGCGTTGTGAGCCATGACGTCTCCTCTTTTACTCTTTCTCGCCCCGCAGGGTATTTCCCTTGGAGCACACCCCGAAGGAAGTCCCTTTGGAGGACACCCCACCCGAACCCCATCGAGGCGATCCGTGAGGAAGCCTCTTTGGGAGACAATCCTTATCTCGACCGGCCCGAAACCCGCATGGAGAGCGGCTGGCCGGCATCTGTCAGCTTATTAAGCCTCGCAAGAGTATAAGAGCGCCGCGCGAACGGTCAAGCGGGAGAGACCCGGGGCCATAACGGCTCCTGCGCCGCACGCGCGTGCCTCGCCCCAGGATCGAGGCGCGCGCGGCGCCGCGAGGCGGTCAGATCGCGAACGCGTCGCCTGCGTCGCCCGCGCCGCCCGGCGCGCGCGCCTTTCGCGCCGCGTCGGATTCGCGCAGCGCCTTGACCCAGCGACGGGCGGGCAGCCCGAGCTCTTCCTCGATGAGCTTCGCGCGCGCTTTGAGCGCCGCATACGGAATGTCGAGCGGCGGCCCCGAGAAGGCGAGTGCGATGCGATTGCCCTCGTGCACTTCGGGCAACGCAATCACTCGGCCGTCGAACGCCGCATTCAATTGCTTCATGTTGCGCAAAAAGCTCGGATGATCGCCGAACAGGTTGATCGTGGCGATGCCCGCATCGGTCAGGCACGCGCGAACGGCGCGGTAGAACGCCAGAGTGTCGTGCACGGGGCCGCGCGCCGTCGCGTCGTACAAGTCGATTTGCAGCACGCCGACGGCGCCATGGTTCGCGCGGTCGTGCACGAAATCCCATGCATCGGCTTCGTGCACCGTCAGCCGCTCGTCGTCGGGCGGCAACGCGAACATCGTGCGCGCCGCCACGACGACAGCCGGGTTCAGTTCGACGGCTTCGACCCGCGCGCGCGGCAAGAAGCGGTAGGCGAACTTAGTCAGCGCCGCCGCGCCGAGCCCGAGCTGAACGACGCGCTTGGGCGTCTCGAGGAATAGCAGCCAGGCCATCATCTGTTGCGCGTACTCGAGCTCGATTCGGTCGGGTTTGTTGATTCGCATCGCGCCTTGAACCCATTCGGTGCCGAAATGGAGGTAACGCACGCCGCCCTCTTCGGAGAATGTGACCGGGGCGAAGCGCGGCTTGCGCGGCAGTTCGATGCGCGGCGCGGCGGCGGCCGCGTCGCCGTCGAGCGCTTCGGCTCGTGCGACGCGACGGGAGGGCTTCGATTGGGCTTGCTCACGATGGCCGCGGGTGCGCTCGGCGCGCTCGCCGCGTGCGAAAGCGCGCGCTTCGGCCGAAGCGCGCTTGATGAGATCGGTCATAAAAGGTGTCTTGCGTCCGGGGACCAGGTTGAATCGGACGAGAGGATAGCACCGCTGCATTGGTTCGCCGAAGCAATGGACTCGCGCGAGCAGGCCGCATGGCGTCGCCCCGATCGGGCGCCACCCTGCTTGCGAGCCTTCGCGCCTCGTCGCAATCAGTCGGGCGCATCGGGCGCTTCAGCCAATCGCTTCAGCGCCTTCAAGACATCGCCGAAATCGCCGGTTACGAGCGGGCCGAATTCGCCGGCGTTCGGGCCGGTGATTTCCGTGCCGTAGATCACCCGCGTGTGCCCGGACGGCAGCGCATGGAGCTCATGCCGCACGACGACGCGGGTGCCGTCGATGTCCGTCTCATCGACGAAGACGGCGTTGTCGCGAACGTCGATCAGCACGCTCGTGAAAGCATCGCCGCCCGGCACTTTCATGGTGAACGTCGTGCCCACGGCGAATGGCCCATGAATCTCGATGTGCTCTATGCCGGCGTTCCATCGCCGCCAGCCTGCTACGTCCTTGAACAGCGCCCAGATGCGCGCCGGTGTCGCTTCGATATCGATGCTTTCGTCGTGCGTCCACATGAGGTTCTTCTCCGTTGTCATGGCTCGGCAGCCCTATGCCGAGACAGCGCTTAGCCCTGCGAGAGACGGAGGATAGCCCAGGCGCGGCGTTGATCGGGTATATGAGCGCATTGTTATACGTTGTCATATCTCATACTAATAGATCGACAGGACGAGCGGCGATGCGATTGCGCTGTTCCCTTCGCGCTCGTACGTCGCGTGGGGGGGCAATAAGCCGCCGAGCGGCCTCCTTTCTGGAAGACTGAGCCTCGTGCACGCCATGAAAACCGCCCTGCCGTAACAAGGGTATCCCCCGAGTGAGGTTCGACGGAGATATCCGTAAAGTTTCGCGTTGTTATATGACGTACGACCTCTACGAGTTGTAGAACCAGGAAACCAACGATGAAAAGGACATTCACACGCTCCCGTGCCGCGTTGGCGGTAGCGCTGTTCGCCGGCTTCGCGGTGTCCGCGCAGGCGCGCGTGTTTCGCTCGGCGGACGTGCACGGGGACAACTTTCCGACCAACATGGCCGTGAAGCACATGAGCGACGAGCTCTCGAAAGCCACGGGCGGCAAGGATTCGATCAAGGTGTTCGGCAACAGCGCGCTCGGATCGGAGAAAGATACGATCGATCAGGTGCGCATCGGTGCGATCGACATGGTTCGCGCAAACGGCGCGGCCTTCAACGAGATCGTGCCCGAATCGCTGATTCCGTCGCTGCCTTTTCTTTTCCGCGACATCGATCACTTCCGCAAGGTGATGTACGGCCCCGAGGGCCAAAAGATTCTCGACGCCTTCCAGGCCAAGGGGATGGTCGCGCTGACCTTCTACGAGAGCGGCGCGCGCTCGATCTATGCGAAGCGTCCGGTGCGCACGCCCGCCGATATGAAGGGGCTGAAGGTGCGCGTCCAGCCGTCCGACCTCATGGTCGACGAGATCAAGGCAATGGGCGGCACCCCGACGCCGATGCCGTTTGCCGAGGTCTATACGGGCCTGAAGACGGGCCTCGTCGACGCAGCAGAGAACAACCTGCCGTCTTACGAAGAGACCAAGCACTACGAAGTGGCGCAGGACTATTCCGAAACGCAGCACGCGATGACGCCTGAAGTGCTCGTGTTCTCGAAGAAGGTATGGGACAAGCTCTCGCCGCAGGAACAAGCCGCGATCAAGAAGGCGGCGGCCGATTCCGTGCCTTACTACCAAAAGCTCTGGACCGCCCGCGAAGCCGACGCGCGGAATATCGTGACCAAAGGCGGCGCAACGGTGATTCCGGCCGCGCAGGTCGACCGCGCGGCTTTCGTGAAGGCGATGCAGCCGCTGTGGACGAAATACGAAAAGACGCCGCAGATGAAGCAAATCGTCGACGAGATTCAAGCGATCAAGTAACGACGCGCGTCGGCGCGTCCGCCTGGCAACGCCCGCACGTCCTCCGGCCGATGGCCGGCGGCGAGGCGGGCGATATTCGTTGAAGGACCGAAGTCATGAAGCTTCTCAAGCGCTCGAACGATGCGCTCTTTCGGGCACTCGCCGTTACGGCGTCCCTGTGTCTCGTCGCGTTGACCGCTCTCGTGTTCTACGGCGTGGTAATGCGCTACCTCTTGGACAACGCGCCCGACTTCGTCGAACCGATCGCCCTCTTGCTCGTCGTCACCATCGCGATGTTCGGCGCCGCGATGAAAGTGCGCGACGGCGGCCACATCGGGCTCGACTCGTTCGTGCGGCGTCTATCGCCGAAAGGGCGCGTGATCGCGCTCGCATTCCAACACTTGTGCCTGATCGCCTTCGCGATCGCGATCATCGTCGGATGCGCCGGCATGGCGAATACGACGATGGAAGACCGCATTCCGATTCTCGGGCTGCCCGAGGCGCTGCGCTATGTGATCGCGTTGCCGGCAAGCATCGCGATGATTCTTTTTTCGCTCGAGCACTTGCTTGCGCTTCGTAGTCACGCACATCGATAAAAGTCATGGAACTCGCAATTCTATCCGGCAGCTTCCTGCTGCTTCTCGTACTCGGGGTACCGGTTTCGTTCGCACTCGGGCTCTCGTGCGTGGCGGCTTATTTCGTCGAAGGGCTGCCGATCGCCACGGCCATGCAATCGATGATCTCGGGGATGAACGCATTCTCCTTTCTCGCCGTGCCGTTCTTCATCTTCTCCGGCGAATTGATGCTGCATGGGGGCATCGCCGATCGCATTCTGCGCTTCGCGCAAGCCGCTGTCGGGCACTTCCGCGGCGGCCTGGGCATGGCGAACGTCGTCGCCTGCACGCTGTTCGGCGGCGTATCCGGTTCGCCGACGGCCGATACCTCAGCGATGGGCGGCGTCGTCATTCCGCTGATGAAGCGCGAAGGCTATAGCGCGGCCTACGCGGTCAACGTCACGACGCATGCGTCGCTCGCGGGCGCGTTGATGCCCACGTCGACGAACATGATCATCTACGCATTCGCCGCGCAAGGGATCACGGGCATGCTCAACGGACATCCGGTGAGCGGCGTGTCGATCGGCGACCTGCTCTTCTCCGGCCTGTTGCCGGTACTGTGGGTGATGGGATTCGTGCTCGCCGCCGCTTACTGGCAAGCCGTGCGCCATGGCTATCCGCGCCGTCCGGACGGATCGACCGAGCTGCCCAAATTTCCGGGCTGGTATGCCGTCGCGCGCAGCTTCGCAGGCGCGGTGCCCGGGCTCATGGTGATCGCGATCATTCTCGTCTGCGTGGCGAAGGGGATCGCCACGGCAACCGAAGCGGCCGCGATCGCGGTCGTCTATTCGCTCGTGCTCACGACCGTCGTCTACCGGACGCTGAACCGCGCGAAGCTCTGGCGCGCACTATCGCATGCGGCGCGCACGACAGGCGTCGTGCTGCTGCTGATCGCCGTGTCGAACATGCTGCGCTTTCAGATGTCGTATCTGGAAATCCCCGACGCGATCGAGAACGTGCTGAAGCAATCGACGGCCGCTCCGTGGTTGATGCTGCTCTACATCAACGTGCTTCAGGTGTTCCTCGGCACGTTCGTCGATATGGCCGCGCATATCCTGATTACGACGCCGCTGTTCTTGCCGATCGCCATGGCGTGCGGCGTCGGCCCCGTGCAATTCGGCATCATGCTGCTGCTGAACTGTTCGCTCGGGCTCGTGCATCCGCCGATCGGATCGGTGCAATTCGTCGGATGCGCGATCGGCAATGTGTCGATCGGGGAAACGACGAAGGTGGCGTGGCCGTATTACCTGGCCATCTTCAGCGCGATCAATATCGTGACTTATCTGCCGTTCTTTTCGACATGGCTGCCTAGCCTCATCAGCGGGCACCCCGTTTATTGAAGGTTAGGCGGGCGTCGTGCGCGAGCCACGGCTGAAACACGGGGCGATGGCCGCCCGCCCCTTTCGTGCGGCATTACGCGAAATCGCCTTCGACGATGATCAGCTCGCGCTTGGCCGCCCGGACGGCGAACTGTTTGGCGTGTTGGTAGGCCTCGTCGTCGTAGCAGGCCTTCGCGGCCGCATAAGACGGGAACTCGACGACGACGATACGTCGAGTGCCGAGAGACTCCTTCAGGACTGCGCCGGCATCCAGCGCCTTGACCTTGGCCTGGTATTTTTCGGCGATGGGGGACCATAAAGCGACGTATTGCTTGTGCGCTTCCTGATCGGTCACTTCTGCGCCAAACACGATCCAGTATCCCAACATGTCCGACCTCCTAACGATGTGATTGAAGACGCGCGATCAGGAAGGGCGGCGAAATTCGTTTTCCACCCAGCTCGCGGCGCTGGCCTTGCTGAGCTTGAAATTCGCCCCGACCTGCACCTGCGCAAGCTGCTGGCCGAAAGCATCCAAGGCTGTCAACAACGCATACGGCTCATCTTCGTCGGGAACGATGTCGAGTGTGATGTCCAATTGCCCCTCGCCCGTTGCGGCTGCCACGGTCACGCGTTTATGCAGTTGCGCGCGCAGTTGCTGCTCATGGCGACGCAGCACTTCCGAGGCCGTCTTCACGAGCGTATTGAAAGCCGAGACGTCGAGCGGCTTCGGATCTTTCTTGTTGCGCCCCATCGTCCACGGGCCGACGAGCGCAGGCTCGGGCTCGCCGTCCTTGATCATTTCGACGGCCCACCCGTCGTCGTCTTCGTTCTTGATGATGCGTGCAGTCCAGCCGGCATCGCGCCACAGTCCGCTCTCGTGGATCGTTTCGGGGAGTTCGGCGGCAACGGTGTCATCGGTGAAATCGGCAGTGGAATCGGGCGACGGGACGGACTTATCGGTCATAACGAATTCGGTGATTTAAGGCGGTGCGTTCGGCACGGTGCCTGGATTTTACTCGCCCCGGAAGCGAAGAACGCCGCCGCGGCCGAACGGACAAGCCGACGCGAGCCGTGCAACAGGCATGCCGCCTGCTTGCCCCTTCCTCCCGGCAGGACGCCGTGACGTGAGCCCAAAGTCTGGTTTCAATCGATCGAAACGTTGGCGCAGGTGCTGTCCGACAAGAACCGGTCGCTGCTTGCACTCATCGCTCAAACGCAGCCGGCGTCGCTGAGCGAGCTGGCCGAACGCTCCGGGCGCGCGAAATCCAATCTATCGCGAACGCTCAAGACAATGGCACAGTACGGGCTCGTTCATTTCGAAGAAGGTGCGGGTCGAGAGGTGGCGCCGCGCGTCAATTATGCTGGCGTGAAATTGGAACTGGCGTTTGCTTAGTTCGACAGCCATTTGCGCAACGCCTCCCAAGCTCTCAACTTTTCGGCATAAGGCACGGCCGCATAAGCAGGACTGCTCGACGGCAGCTTGATGAAATCGAGCGACATACGGCTTTCGGCCAACAGCTGCATCCCGATCTTCGCCGCCGTCCCGCCGTTGAACACAACGGCCACAAGATTCGGCAATGCTGCGACGAGCGCAGCCAAATCGTTCGTCGCATGATCCCGAATACGGCTATCGAGGCTACCTTCCCTCTTCGCCTTCGCAATCACATCCCACAGCCCTATACGATGATCGAGCAGCGCCTGCAGCCGCGCCTCGTACGCCATCCCCGGCAACGCCACACCAATCACCGATTGGCGTTTTGGTCAATTTGACATCCGAGCGACGCCGCGTTACGCCGAGCCTCCTCGGTTGCCACCTGCCGCACGCCGCCGGCGTGCCAGCCTCTAGCTCGATCGTGCTAAATTCTAGCTCGCTCGTGCTAATATCTAGCGCATGACCAAACTCGGTGACGCCCTCTTCTCCAGCGCGCAGCAACCCCTGTTGGCTTGTCTATTTGGGCGGCCTCAACAGTGGTTTCACGTCAAGGAGTTGATCCGACTGACCAATCTAGGCAGCGCCACCGTCCAACGTGAATTGAATCGTCTCGAAAAAGGTGGCCTCATCGAGACCCGACGCATCGCCAACCTCAAACAGGTACGGGCCTACGTAGGCAGCCCCATTTTCGATGAGCTGCGTCTCATCGTCGTCAAAACTTTTGGAGTCTTGGAGATTCTCCGCGAAGCGCTGTCGCCGCTTGCTTCAGAGATCAAGCTCGCCTTCGTGTACGGATCAGTGGCTCAAGGCAGTGACCGCGCCAGCAGCGATGTCGACGTCATGTTAATCAGTGAAACCCTCAGCTATGGGCAAATCATGGCTGCACTCGAGTCGGCCGAAAAGCAACTCGGCCGCGCAGTACAGATTACCCAGTACACTCTCGGGGAATTCGTCGAGCGCAAGCGCAAGAATCATCCCTTCCTTGCGGAAGTGCTGCGCCAGCCGAAGCTGATGGTCATAGGAACAGAGGATGACATCGACAATATTGGATAACCTCGTACGCATTGGAAAACTAAAGCCTTTCCCGGCGAACCGCAGCGAATTTGAGCATCTGCTTGGCCTTGCGCGCACCTTGCTCGGGACGGTAACAAGCAGCGGCACCATGGCCACGGAGAGCCAGTTCATTCTCGCCTACGATGCCGCTCACGCCGCATCACGCGCCGCCTTACGCGCTCACGGATATCGGAGCGACGATCGGTACCTCGTCTTTCAGTGTCTCGAACATACGGTCGGGTGGCCAACCGAAAAATGGCGCGTACTCGATAACTGTCATCGCAGGCGCAATGCGGCCGAGTACGAGGGCAACATCGATCTTCCTGCAAGCTTGACCGCGGAGTTGGTTCGCCTCACTGCTGAACTCATAGAGACGGTATCTGGACTCGAACGCCTGCTGCCGCTCACCTGACGCCGCCTCGCGAGGGCGCTCGGGCGGCGCGAGCAGAATTCGATTTGAGTGCAGCTATACCAGCAACCACCGACGCAACGCTTCCCACGCTATTAACTTCTCAGCATAACGCACCGCCGCATACGCCGGACTGCTCGACGGCAGCTTGACCAGGTCGAGCGATGCACGGCTTTCGGCCAACGCCTGCATCCCGATCTTCGCCGCCGTACCGCCGTTAAATGCCACGGCCACAAGATTCGGCAACATAGCCACGAGCGCCGCGAGATCATTCGTCGCATGATCGCGAATACGGCTATCGAGACTGCCTTCCCGCTTCGCCTTCGCAATCACATCCCACAGCCCCACTCGATGATCGAGCAGTGCTTGCAGCCGCGCCTCGTACTCCATGCCCGGCAGCGGCTCTCCGATCACATCTCCAATCAAATGCCAGAACCGATTTTGCGGATGAGCGTAGTACTGGCTTTTCGCAAGCGACGCTTCGCCGGGCAAACTGCCGAGCACCAGCACGCGCGTGTGCTCGTTCACGACGGGCGCGAACGAATGCTTGAACGTCACGATGACGAGACGGCGCGCCGCGGCAATCCGGCCCGGCCGTGAGCGGCGCCGGCGTGCGACGGCCGCGCGGGGCGTCCGCCTCGATCGTGGCCGACGACCGAATGCGGCGTACCGGCAACGGCTTCGTTACGTGTCCGAATCCGCGCCCGCTCATCGAGATGTGCCCACAGCGCCGGCAACATGCACTCGGTCACCATCAGCGGCGCGCCATGCCGCACGAAGACGGAGCGGCGCGCAAGGAGGGCGCGCGGCGTGCGCCCCGCGATCTGACGGCGCGCCAGCACCGCCAACGGGTGGCGAAAGGCCAGCTTCGTACTGACGAGCACCGAGCGCGACACCGTGCTGTCCGCGTAGAGCAATTCGGCAAGGGGCCGCGTGGACAACCGCCGCATTGCCTGCCAAACCCCATGGCTCGCGGCCAGCGGCGCGATACTGTGCGCGGCGACGAACGGCACGCCGTCCACCTCGAGCACAACCTCACGCACCCACACGCGCGTGCGCGGCGGAACGCGCAGCGCCGCGCACTCGTCCGGCCACGGCCGATCCACCGCCTCACGCGTGACACGCACGCGCACGTCGCCGAGCACGCGCAAATGCGCGGTCAGCGAACCGCCGCGCGTGAGCCAGTCCTTCTCATCGAACGTCGAAACGGGCCGCTGTACCGCGCGCCAAGCGCGGCCCGCGGCATCGTAGCGAAGGCGCGCTGCGCGCATCACCGCGCGAGCAGCAGCGCATTCGTACGCTTGACGAAGCTCGCCGGATCTTCAAGCGCACCGCCCTCGGCCAGCATCGCTTGGTCGAAGAGCAAATGGCACCAATCGTCGAAATCGCCATGCTCGGGCGCGAGCGCCTTCACGAGCGCGTGCTCGGGATTGATTTCGAGAATCGGCCGGAACTCGGGCGTCTTCTGTCCCGCCGCCTTCAACATGCGCTGCAAGTAGCCCGTCATTTCTCCGTCGTCGGCCACGAGGCACGACGGAGAATCGGTAAGGCGGAACGTCAAGCGCACATCCTTGGCCTTATCCTTGAGCACCTCTTTCATCTTCTCGACGAGCGGCTTCAACGTTTCGCCGATGGCCTCGTGCGCCTTTTTCTCTTCGTCGTTGAACGCATCGAGGTCGAGGTCGCCGCGCGCCACGCTCGCGAGCGGCTTGCCGTCGAATTCGGTGAAGTAGGCGAGCGCCCATTCGTCGACACGGTCCGTCAACAGCAGCACTTCGATGCCCTTCTTGCGGAAGACCTCGAGATGCGGGCTGTTCTTCGCCGCTTGCCACGTATCGGCCGTGACATAGTAGATCTTCGTCTGCTCGGGCTTCATGCGCGCAACATAGTCGGCAAGAGAGACGGTCTGCTCGTCGGAGTCGCTGTGCGTGGATGCAAAGCGTGCGAGCTTGCCGATGCGCTCGCGGTTCGAAAAGTCCTCGCCGAGGCCTTCCTTGAACACTTGGCCGAACTCTTTCCAGAACGTCCGATACTTGGCCTTGCCCTCTTCCGTTTCGGCGCCGGCAAGCTCTTCGAGCATCGACAGAACGCGCTTGGTCACGCCCTCGCGGATCGCCTTCACGTCGCGGCTTTCCTGCAAGATTTCGCGCGAAACGTTCAACGGCAAATCCGCCGAATCGACCACGCCTTTCACGAAGCGCAGATACGACGGCAAGAGCTGCTCGGCGTCGTCCATGATGAAGACGCGTTTCACATAGAGCTTCAGGCCGCCGCGATGGTCGCGGTTCCACATATCGAACGGCGCGCGTGCAGGTACATAAAGCAACTGCGTGTATTCGCTTCGGCCTTCCACGCGGTTATGCGTCCACGCAAGCGGGTCTTGCTCGTCATGCGCAAGGTGATGATAGAACTGCTTGTACTGCTCGTCTTCGATCTCGCTCTTCGATCGCGTCCAGAGCGCGCTGGCCTGGTTGACGGTTTCGTCCTCGTCCTTGACGACCATCTCGCTCTTCTCGGCGTCCCACTCCTCTTTCTTCATCAGAATCGGCAGTGCGACGTGATCGGAATACTTGCGGATGATCGACTTGAGCCGGTACGACGACAGCAGTTCGTCTTCTTCGGCGCGCAGATGCAGCGTGATCGTCGTGCCGCGCTGTGCGCGCTCGATCGTCTCGACCGAAAAATCGCCCTCGCCGGCGCTGATCCAGCGCACGCCCTCGGCTGCAGGCAGCCCGGCGCGGCGCGATTCGACGGTAATCTTGTCGGCCACGATGAAGCCCGAATAAAAACCCACGCCGAACTGGCCGATCAGCGCCGCATCCTTCTGCTGGTCGCCCGAGAGCTGCGAGAAGAATTCTTTCGTGCCCGAACGCGCAATCGTGCCCAAATGCGAGACCGCTTCGTCGCGACTCATGCCGATGCCGTTGTCGTCGATCGTGATCGTGCGGGCTTCTTTATCGAACGAGACGCGAATCCGCAGGTTCGGATCGTTCTCGTACAACTCGCTCTTGGCGATCGCTTCGAAGCGCAGCTTGTCCGCGGCATCCGAGGCGTTCGAGATCAACTCGCGCAGGAAGATTTCCTTGTTGCTGTAGAGCGAATGAATCATCAGTTGCAGAAGCTGCTTGACTTCTGCCTGAAAGCTCATGGTCTCTTGTGCCATGGTCTTCTGTTCCTCGTTGCGTTCGTGATTGACGAAAAAAAGCGCCGACTCGCGCGCGGCGCGCAGCGGGGTGTCACGTGGGGGCGGCCGCCGCGGTTTTCAAGGGCCGCGAGGCGCGATGCTGCCCTTGCACGTAATCGGCCAGGAACGCAGGCAGCGCGGGATCGCCGCAATTGGCGACGTTAAAGCGCATCCAGGTCGTCGGCGACTGATGCGGGGAAAACAAACTCCCCGGGGCGAGCAAGAACCCCGCCTCCTGCCCGGCCGCGGCCAGCGCATCGGAATCCACGCCCGCGTCGGCCCATAGGAACATGCCCGCGGCCGGCATCGAAAACAGCGAAAAACCGGCCTGCTCGAGCATGCGGGCGCACTTGTCGCGCACGCCGTCCAACCGCCCGCGCAAACGCTCGAGGTGCCGCCGGTAATGCCCCTCCGTCAAAATCTTGTAGAGCACGCGCTCGTTGAGCTCGGGCGTGGCCATCCCGATCAGTAGCTTTTGATCGGCAATCGCCTGCGCAATCTCGGTCGCGCAGGCGATGAAACCCACGCGCAGGTTCGCCGTCAGCGTCTTCGAAAAGCTGCTCAAATAAATGACGCGCCCGAGCTGATCGAGGCTTGCGAGCCGCGTGACGGGATAATTCGGCGGACACAAATCGCCATAGATGTCGTCCTCGAGGACGATGAAGTCGTATTCCTCCGCCAAGCGCAGGATCCTGAACGCCTGTGCCGGCGACAGCGAGGTGCCGGTCGGATTGTGCAGCACCGAGTTGATGACGAGCATCTTCGGCCGCCACGTTTTGACGAGCGATTCGAACGCATCGAGGTCCGGGCCGTTCGGCGTGTACGGCAGCCCGACCAGCCGGGCCCCTTGCCCCGCAAAGCGCCCGAACATCTGGAACCAGGCGGGATCGCCGACGACCACGGCGTCGCCAGGCTGCACGTACAGCCGCGCGATCAGGTCGATCGCCTGCGTCACGCCCGAGACGAGAACGATTTGGTCGGGGCTGGCGCCGATCTCGAACTCCTCGAGCCGCGTCTGCAATTGATGACGCAACGGCAAGAACCCCTGCGCCGTCCCCGTGCCGAGCCACTGACCGGCGCTTTGCCGGCCCAACGTGCGCAGCGCACCCGCGACGAGCTCGCCGTCGAGCCAGCGGCTCGGCAGATAGCCCAAACCCGGGCCCTTTTCCGGCGGCACCGCCTGCAACGTATTGCGCACCAGCCAGACGACATCGATCGGGCGCGCCTGGGCGGCCGGCGTCGGCGCGTCCGCCCGCCGCGCCTCTCCGGGCGCGCTAGCCGCGCGCTCGCGCACGTAGAACCCCGAGCCACGCCGCGAATCGAGATAACCCTGCGCGACGAGCCGCTCGTAGGCCTCGACGACGGTGAAACGCGAGACGCCTTTGTCCTGGGCGAGCTTGCGGATCGACGGCATCCTCATGCCGGGGCGGAAAACCCGTTCTTCGATGCGGCGGCGCGCCCATTGCACGAGTTGATCGACGAGCGTCAACTGCGACGCGCCGTGCGGGGCGGGAATGAGGTCAAGGGCAGTGGACATGGCGGTAGCCCATCCTGTAACTGTACCGAAAAGTATCGTTCCGATTGTACCGTTACTGTGCCGGCCCGGGCGATTAAAGTGGACCCTAGCGTCCCGTCTCGCCGGTTTGGTACGGCGGCGCTCGTTTCAACCACGCCCGGCGCGTCGCCAGCGTGCCACGCTCAGATACTCCATGACAAAAGCCTCCGCGCTCGAACTCGATCATCTCGTCGTCGCCGCTCGCACGCTCGAAGAAGGCGCGCGTTACATCGCCGAAGCACTGGGCGTCGAACCTGCCGCGGGCGGCTCGCACGCCAGCATGGGCACGCATAACCAGCTCGTCGGTTTGTGGGGCGGCGTCTATCTCGAAGTGATTGCGATCGACCCGCAAGCCGAGTGCGAGCGCGTCGGCGCCGCATCGCCGGCGCGCCCGCGCTGGTTCGCGCTCGACGATCCCGCGATGCGCGCGCGGCTGGAGCGGGGTCCCTATCTCTCGCACTGGGTCGCGCGCGTGCCGCGCCCGAAGGACCTCGGCCGCTGGCAAAGTCAGTATCCCGCGCGTATCCCGGCCGTCCTGCCGATGGCGCGCGGCGATCTCACCTGGCGGCTGACGGTGCCCGCCGACGGTGCGTTTCCGAGCTGGCAAGGCGCCGGCGACGGGATCGTGCCCACGCTGATCCAATGGGATACCGCCGCTCATCCGAGCGCGCGGCTGCCCGATGCCGGCCTCGCTTTGAAGACGCTGAAAGGCCGCCACCCGCGCGCCGACGACGTGCGCGCCCAGCTTCAATGGCTCGGCGCTGACCATTTGATCGAGGTCGAAGCCGGCCCGGAGGGCGCCCCCGCGCTCGTGGCCGAAATCGAAACGCCGTCGGGCGTGCGCACACTCGCGTAATCGGGCGCACGCAAACCGGCGCTGACCGCCCGCCCCCCCCCCAACAGAGGAGTCTTGAAGTGACGAAGTCGCGTGAAACGCAAGGCATGCTGCTCGGTCTCGTCGGCGTGATCATCTTCAGTCTGACGCTGCCGATGACACGCATCGTCGTTCAGGAATTTCATCCGCTGCTCAACGGCCTCGGGCGCGCCCTCGCGGCAGCCGTGCCCGCCGCGCTGCTGCTCGCTTGGCGCCGCGAGCGCCTGCCCAACCGCTCACAGATCAAGGGGCTGGCGGTCACGGCCCTCGGCGTCATCGTGGCCTTTCCCGTGTTTTCGGCATGGGCCATGAAAACCGTGCCCGCCTCTCATGGCGCGCTCGTCAACGGCCTGCAGCCGCTGTTCGTCGCGATCTACGCAGCCTGGCTTTCCCGCGAGCGCCCGACGCCCGCGTTCTGGGCCAGCGCGGCAGTCGGCAGCGCACTCGTCGTGGCGTACGCGCTGCGTGCCGGCGGCGGGGCGCTGCAGGCAGGCGACCTGCTCATGCTCGCCGCCGTAGCCGTCGGCGCGCTCGGCTATGCCGAAGGCGCCCGTCTCGCGCGCGAACTCGGAGGCTGGCAGGTGATCTGCTGGGCGCTCGTGCTCGCCGCCCCGTTCCTGGTCGCACCGGTCGGCTGGCTCGCCTGGCAGCAGCACCTGCATCATCCGGGACCGGTCGCACTGCGCACCTGGCTCGCATTCAGCTATGTGGCGCTGTTCTCGCAGTTCATCGGATTTTTCGCCTGGTATGCCGGGCTGGCGATCGGCGGCACGGCAAGAGTGGGACAAGTGCAGCTATTGCAGATATTCTTCACGATCGCGTTCGCCGCACTGTTTTTTGGGGAATCCGTCGCGCCGTCCACCTGGGTTTTTGCCGCCGCCGTCATCGCCACGGTCGTGCTCGGACGGAAGGCCGCCGTTCGCACGGCTGTCACGCCGACGCGCGCAACGGGACGACTCGCGCGATAATCGCGCTTCTCGTCTCGAAACATTACCCATGTTTCGGTCAGGGCGAAGAAACCCCACTCAACCACCATCGAGGAATAAGGAGACGTTTCATGGATCACAGCGATCTGCCGCACACGAACTGGCGCATATCCGAGCGCGCACGCAAACTCACGAGCTCGGCCATTCGCGAGATCCTGAAAGTCACCGAACGCCCCGAGGTCATTTCATTCGCAGGCGGCCTGCCGTCCCCGGTCACGTTCCCGGTCGAGCGCCTGCGCGAAGCATGCGAGCGCGTGACGCGCGACGCCCCGGCCGCCGCGTTCCAGTACAGCGCGACCGAAGGCTTCTTGCCGCTGCGCGAATGGATCGCCGCGCGCTACTCGAAAGACGGCGTGACGATCCGCCCGACCCAAGTGCTCGTCACCACCGGCTCGCAACAAGCGCTCGACCTGCTCGGCAAAGTGCTGATCGACCCGGTAAGCCCGGTGCTCGTGGAAACGCCGACCTACCTCGGCGCGCTTCAATCGTTCTCGATGTACGAAGCCCAATATGTGCAGGTGCCGACCGACGAGAACGGCCTCGTTCCCGAAGGTCTGACGCCGGCGCTGACCGAGGGCGCCCGCCTGCTCTATGCGCAGCCGAACTTCCAGAACCCGACCGGACGCCGTCTTCCGCTCGAGCGGCGCCGCGCGCTCGCGCAATTCGCGCGCACGAGCCCCTTCCCCGTGGTCGAGGACGACCCATACGGCGCGCTCGACTACGCCGGCGCGCCGTTGCCGACGCTCTTGTCGATGGCGCCCGATCACATCGTTCACTGCGGCTCTTTCTCGAAGGTGCTCGCACCGGGGTTGCGGCTCGGCTATATCATTGCGCCGGAAGAACTGCACTTCAAACTGGTGCAAGCGAAGCAAGCCACCGATCTGCACACGCCGAGCTTCACGCAACGGATCGTCCACGAAGTCGTGAAGGACGGCTTTCTCGACGAACACGTGCCGATCATTCGCGCGCTCTACCGCGATCAGTGCGAGGCCATGCTCGCCGCGCTCGAGCGGCATATGCCCGAGGGCGTGACCTGGAATCGGCCGGAAGGCGGCATGTTCGTGTGGGCCAATCTGCCGAAGCATATCGACACGATGCAGTTGCTCGAAGCCGCCGTGGCCGAAAACGTCGCCTTCGTACCGGGAGCGCCGTTCTACGCTCACGACGCCGATCACAGCGCGTTGCGCCTGTCGTTCGTGACGGTGCCGCCCGCGCGCATCGACGAGGGCGTCGCACGTTTGGCCGGGCTCATCCGCGCGCGCCTCTAAATCCGAGATAGATCGCACGCGCGCGAGCCGCCGATTCGAGCTACCCTTTCCCCTTTTTACGTTCAAGGAACCGACATGGCAAACACCAACGTCTACGACAAGCTCAAGCAAATGGGCATCGAGCTGCCTCAAGCCGCGGCGCCGGCCGCAGCCTACGTCATGTGCGCTCAGACGGGCAATACGGTTTTCTTGTCGGGTCACATCGCGAAAAAGGACGGCAAGCCGTGGGTCGGCAAGCTCGGTGGGAATATGACGACCGACGAAGGCAAGGTCGCGGCTCGTTCGGTCGCGATCGACCTCATCGCCACGCTGCATGCGCATACAGGCGATCTGAACCGGATCAAGCGCATCGTCAAAGTGATGAGCCTCGTCAACTCGACGCTCGAATTCACCGAGCAGCATCTCGTGACGAACGGGGCGTCGGAGCTGTTCGGCGAGATCTTCGGCGATGCGGGCAAGCACGCGCGCTCCGCTTTCGGCGTCGCCCAGATTCCGCTGGGTTCGTGCGTCGAGATCGAGCTGATCGCCGAAGTGGCGTAAAGCGGAGACTTCGATGAGCGCCCGGCCCGTTCGCTTCAAGCAAGTCGACGTATTTTCGGACGTACCGTTCAAGGGCAACGCGCTGGCCGTCGTATTCGACGCCGACGACTTGACCGACGATCAGATGCAGGCCATCGCCCGTTGGACCAATCTTTCGGAAACGACCTTCATTTGTCGACCGACGGATCCCAACGCCGACTATCTCGTTCGCATCTACACGCCCGCATACGAGATGGCCTTCGCGGGCCATCCGACACTCGGCACGGCACACGCGCTCATCGAAAGCGGTTACCGGCCGCGCCGCGCCGGGCAGCTCGTTCAGCAATGCGGCGTGGGCCTCGTCGACGTCGCCATTCACGACGACGGCTCGATGGCGTTCGCTGCACCGCCTGCACGCATCGAACCGCTCGATGCGAGCCTGTTACCGGCGCTGAAGATCGCGCTACGCAGCGATGAGATCGATTTCACCGTGCTACCGCCTTGCGCGATCGACAATGGTGCGCGGTGGGTGGCGATCGGCGTCCAGTCGCCGCGGGCGTGCCTCTCGATCAGTCCCGATCCCGCCGCTATCGCTGAAATAGTGCAGAAAGTGGGCTCCACCGGCCTCGCGTTTTACGCACCGCATGCGCCCGGTGGGCCGGCAACGCTCGAGGTTCGCTGCATCGTCATCGATAGTGTCTTTTCCATTTACGAAGACCCCGTCACCGGCAGCGCCAATGCGGCCATCGCCAGCCTTTTCGCGGCGCACGACCGCCGGCCCGGCCGCCGCTATACGGTGCGACAAGGGACAGCGATCGCTCGTGAAGGCCGCGTCACCGTCGATTACGCCGACGACGGCAGCATTTGGATAGGCGGCCGCTCGACGACGATCGTCGACGGCACCGCCCGGCTCGCCTGAACGTCTTTCATCTCGAAACGCACGGGGCAGCCCATCCTGCTCCTTCGCTCTGCCATCGCACGTGAGCGCACCCCGCTTTTTCTCATCTACTGGAATCTCCGTTCGGTAATCCGCGCTGACGGGCGCGCCATTTGCGGCGTATGATGCGCCGCCGAGCCCGCCGCGCCCTTCGATTGCACGGGCCGCAGCGGCCGGTTTCATGCGAAAGGCGAATGCGATCGCCGAATTCGTGCCTGACGCGACAAACGTTTACCCGATAAACGGACGCTATCTTAATTTTTATCCATTCAGTAATATCCTCGATTAGGAACGTCTGCGGTATACGAAGCCATCCATAACTCACTGCTCCGATGAATTTCGCTCGGCTTCACTCCACGAGGGACACCCGCACGAGGACCGGTGCGGCGGGCTCGCGCCGTCGCGCATTGATCGCGATCCCGGCGCTGGGCGTGCTCGTGCTTGCGCTGCTGTGGACGGTGATTTCGGCGCGCCTGTCCGTCGAGCGCGAGTCGACCTATCGCGAGGCAACGGCATCGGCAGCTATCCTTTCCTCGGCGCTCGAACAGCACACCGTGAAGGCGATCCATCAGGTCGACCAGATCACGCGTTTCGTCAAGTACGAGTTCGAAAAGAGCCCCGAACACTTCGATTTGTCGAGCACGGTCGAAAAAGGCGTCGTGCAGAGCGACACGCTCGTGCAAGTGTCCATCATCGACGAGCATGGCATCTTGGTGGCGAGCACCGCCGAGGCCAACCCCACGCCGATTGACCTATCGGATCGCGAGCACTTCAGGGTCCACGAGCACGAGAACGACGATCAGCTCTATATCAGCAAGCCCGTGCTGGGCCGCGTCTCTCATCAATGGACCTTGCAGATGACGCGCCGCCTGAACCACGCCGACGGCTCGTTCGCGGGCGTGGTGGTCGTATCGGAGAATCCGAGCTACTTCACGAGCGATTTCTACAACAATGCGGCGATCGGCAAAGAAGGCGTGATCGCCGTCATCGCCGATAACGGCGCGGTCCTTGCCCGCCGCACCGGCATGGCCCGCGATCCGGCCGGCAAGTTTTCGGCGAGCGGCACTTATCCCATTTCGGAGCACGTATCGGGCACCATGGTGGACCCGATCGACCACATCAAACGCATCGTTTCATATCGACACATCGACGGCTATCCGATGGGCGTGCTCGTTGGGCTGTCCGAGGCCGAGGAATTCGCCGACTACAACCATACGCGCAACGTCTACCTGCTGATGGCGAGTTTCATTTCGCTTGCGATGCTCGCCTTCTTCGCGGTCGCGACCGGCCTCATCGGCAAGCTGCTCGGACGCGAGCGCGAGATGACGCACCTCGTCGAGTACGATTTGCTCACGGGCTTGCGCAACCGCTACGCGACGCTGCAAGGCCTGCGGCAAGATGTCGGCGATCCGGCCAACGTCGGCCGGCTTGCGATTTTGTTCATCGATCTCGACAACTTCAAGACGGTCAACGATACGCTCGGGCACAACGCCGGCGACATCGTGCTCCAGATGACGGCGTCGCGACTCTCCGACGCGGTCGGCGCCGCGGGCGTGCTTTCGCGTATCGGCGGCGACGAGTTCGTGGTCGTGCTCAAAGGCGGCGACGTCGAGCGGCAAGCCGTGCAGCTCGCGGAAAGCGTGCGTCAGATCTTCGAGCATCCCTTCGACGTGCGTGGCACCTCGTTCGTGCTGCACGCGAGCATCGGGATCGCGCTCTACTCGGTGGGCAGCGAAAGCGAAATCGACTTGCTCAAGAAGGCCGATCTCGCGATGTACAGCGCCAAAGACGCCGGCAAGAACTGCTATCAGTTCTACTCGCCGCATCTGTCGCACCGCGCCGATCACTTGATGCAGTGGGAGCAACAGCTTCGCGTGGCGTTGGCCGAGAACCAGATCTTCCTCGTCTATCAACCGAAGATCGATCTTGCGCGGCGTTGTGTCACAGGCTTCGAAGCGCTGGCGCGCTGGAACCATCCGCAGCAAGGCGTTATTTCGGCCAGCGAATTCATCCCCGTGGCCGAATCGACGGGCCTCATCGTCCCGATCGGCGATTTCGTGATTCAAACGGCTTGCAAACAGCTCGCCGAATGGCAGCGCGAAGGATACGAAACGCTGTCGCTCGCCGTGAACATTTCGGCCGTGCAGTTCTGGCGCGGCGATCTATACGAGACGATCTCGCGTGCGATCGAGGAGACCGGCATCGCCGCCAACCGGCTCGAGCTCGAAATCACCGAAACGGCCATGATGGAGTACCCCGAACTCGTTTCGGAAAAGATCGTGGCGTTGAAGCGGCTCGGCGTCGGAATCGCGCTGGACGATTTCGGCACCGGCTATTCGTCGCTGTCGTATTTGAACCGCTTTTCGGTCGATACGCTGAAAGTCGATCGCTCGTTCGTGCAGGCGATTCCCGCAGACCGTAGCGTGTGCGTGATGGTTTCGGCCATCGTCAACTTGGCGCGCTCACTCGGTTTGACCGTCGTGGTCGAGGGCACGGAAACGGAAGAACAAATTGCCTGGCTTTCGGCGCTCGGCAACATCCAAGCGCAGGGCTTCCTGTTCTCGCGCCCCGTGCCCGCCGACGGCATTCGCGGGTTGCTCGAGCGTTTCGGCGTTTGCGATGCGCGCGAACCGTTCGGCACGTACGGCAAGCCCCAGAAGAAGACCAGCCAACAATCGGCATAAGAGCGCCGGCACGATAACGATCGGCGCGAAAGAGAAGACGAGGACCGATCCCATGAGCGATGCAAGCACGCGGAGACGCGCTGCGCGCGCCGTGAGCACCGCCGCGCCGCCAGAAGGCCCGAAGACCAGCCCCGCCCGCGAGCGTCAAGCCGCACCCGAGCCGCTGTGGACGCTCTTTCGGGTCGTCTTCGCGCTGTCGGCGCTCTCCTGGGGAGGGCTCGCGCTGATGGCCCAGCTCGAGCTGCACTACGTCGAGCGCGAGCGGCGCTTCACACAGGTGCAGTACTCCGATTTCGTCGCACTCGCTTGGATGATTCCCGGCGCGGTCGGCTGCAACGTCGCCGTGCAAGTCGGCTATGCGCTGCGCGGGCGCATCGGCGCGTGTATCGCCGGGCTTGCCAGCGTCCTGCCGTTCTTTTGCACGATGACGGCGCTCGCGACGTTCTACAACGAGCCGTTCATTCGCACGCTCGCGGCGCCCGGCCTGATCGATCATTTCGCCGTCGTGTTGGCCGTGCTCATCGGCATCACCTGGTACCGGCAAACGCGCGCGCTCGTGCATCGCCCGCTCGAATGGATCGCGGCGGCCCTCGCCTGCGTCGTGTTGTTGACCCTTCGCGGCACGGCCGCATTCGTCCTGCTCCTGGGCGGCTCGTTCGCGGTTGGCTGGATCGCCAGTCGGGCGCGCGGCGGGCACGTCGAAATCTCCCTCGGCTATAGAGATAAGCTGCTCGTACTCGCCCTCGGAGCCTTGATCGCCCTATTCGCCACGCCGCTGCCGCCCGACTATGCCGCGCGGCTGCTTTGGCCCCGCCTGGCTGGCGCCGGCATCACATTGTTCGGCGGCGGTTTTTCCGCTCTGCCCGTTCTCAAAGCCCTATTCGAAACACCCGAAGTGGGCATCACTGCGCGCGAGTTCACCCTCGCGTTCGCGCTGTCGCCCGTCTCGCCGGGCCCGCTGCTGAACGTCGTTCCGTTTCTCGGCTATCTCGTGCAGGGCTGGCTGGGTGCGGTGGCTGCGACGTGCTTCCTGTTCATTCCTTCCGGAATGCTCATCGTGTTCGCGCGTCGTCACTTGCATCGGTTGGAAGCCCACACACGCTTCGAGCACGGCATGCGGGTACTGCGCGCCTCGACGACAGCGTTTTTGCTGACTGCGGTCGTGCACGTCGGCGAACATGTGCCGCACGAGACCGCCTATGCCGTGACCGCCGCGTTCGCGATGCTGTGTCTCGCGCGGTTCAAGATGCCGGTCTACGCAGTCTATGCCGCTGTTGCGACGGTGTTCGGCCTCGCGCACGTGCTCGGATACCAGTGAGCCCGAGAACCGGTGAACGCGGCTGCGACGACTGAACGCCCCCGCCCCGCCGATCGATCAAAACCCGCGCGACAGGACGGCCACGACGATCGTCGCAAAGCCCAGCACGAGGTTGACGAGCACGAGCCGGCGCATCGTGTCGACGGCGCGCGCACCGTCGGGCCAGCGCTGCGCTTGTACGGCGCGGCGGATACGCGGGAAGACGGCAAAGCGCACATGCCCGAAAATCAACATCATCACCACGCCCAGTGCCGCCATCAGACTGATCTGCCAAGACGCTTGCGGCCCCCCGAAACGCGACATCAAGAAGCCGCCGGAGATCAAAATGACAATCACCGCCGCGGCCACCCAGTTGAAGAACCGGGAGAACACCGCTTCGATCAGTGGGAGCCGCAATTGCGGCGACACATCGGCGAGTGCGGGACGCAGGCAGAAATGCGCGAACACCATGCCGCCGATCCACACGGCGACAGCACCCAGATGGGCGAATAGTGCAACGTCGATCGCAATCGACATGGACATGGAACTCTCCAAGAGCGGTCTTTAGAGCGACCGGCCCGCCCGCCGTCAGGCGGGATACAGGCCGGCCGCGGCATCAACGTCAATCGAGCGCGGGCCGCATCGCCGCGATCTTCAAACGCGTTTCGGGCGCTCGCCCGCGGCGAGCGCGTTTGCCTAGGTGGGGCGCCAGCGCCGTGCCGGCGAACTTTTCCTCTTGCGGCTTACCGCCGCGTCCCGAGCCCATCAGCACGACACCGGCGGGGCCGATCGCAAGCGCCTGAGCGAGCTTCTCGCCTTCGTCGAGCCCCATCAAAATGATGCCCCGTCCGCCGGCGGTCAGCGTCTTCATCTCGTCGAGCCCGAACACGGCAAGCCGCCCCGTGCTCGACAGGCAGGCCACCTGCGACGCTTGCGGCAGTACGGGCATCGGCGCGAGCGGCGCAGACCCTTCGTCGATCGTCATGAACGACTTCCCGGCTTTGACGCGGCTGACCATGTCGCCCACGCGCGCGATGAACCCGTAGCCGGCGCTCGAGGCCAGCAACAACGGCTGATCGGCGCTAGCCGCGTAGTAGTGCATCAAATGCGTGCCGGCTTCGAGTTCGATGAGCGAAGTCACGGGCACGCCGTCGCCGCGTCCGCCCGGCAGGGTCGATACGGGCACCGAATAGACGCGCCCCTTGCTACCCCACGCAATGAGCATATCGGGCGTCCGGCATTGGAACGCAGCGTAAAGGCTGTCGCCGTCCTTGAACGTGAAGCCGGCCACGTCCAGGCCATGTCCCTTCAACGCGCGCACCCAGCCACGCTGCGAAACGACGACCGTCACCGGCTCGTCGACGACGCGGGCTTCGAACGTGGCGCGTTTCTCTTGCTGGATCAGCGTACGCCGTTCGTCGCCGTACTGCTTCGCATCGGCTTCGATTTCCTTGACGATTTGGCGCCGCATCGCCGATTCGTTGGCGAGCAACTCTTCCAGCTTCGTCTTTTCCTCGCGCAGCGTTGCCAGCTCCTTCTCGATCTTGATCTTTTCGAGCCGAGCCAGTTGACGCAACCGGATTTCGAGGATGTCGTCGGCCTGTCGTTCGCTGAGCCCGAACGCGCTCATGAGCGCGGCCTTCGGTTCATCGGATTCGCGGATGATGCGGATGACCTCGTCGATGTTCAGGAAGACGATCATCCGGCCTTCGAGGATATGGATGCGATCGTCGACCTTCATCAACCGGTGACGCGTGCGGCGCGTGACCGTCGCGAACCGGAAGCCGATCCACTCGTGCAGGATCTCCAGCAGGCCCTTCTGGCGCGGCCGGCCATCGGCGCCGATCATGACGAGGTTCAGCGCCGCGTTCGATTCGAGGCTCGTATGCGCCAGCAGCGAATTGACGAACTCGGTTTGGTCGATGCGGCTCGACTTCGGCTCGAACACGAGTCGAACCGGCGCATCCTTGCCCGATTCGTCGCGCACGGCATCGAGCAGCGCCAGCATCGTTTGCTTCGTTTGCAACTGCTCCGGCGTCAGCGATTTCTTGCCGAGCTTGATCTTCGGATTCGTGAGCTCCTCGATCTCTTCGAGGACCTTTTGGCCCGACGTGTTGGGCGGCAACTCAGTGACGACGAGTTGCCATTGCCCGCGCGCGAGCTCTTCGATCTTCCAGCGCGCCCGCACTTTCAGGCTGCCGCGTCCCGTCTCGTACGCGGCCGAGATTTCGGCGGCGCTGGAAATGATTTGCCCGCCGCCCGGGAAATCGGGCCCGGGCAGCATGCCCATCAACTCGGCGTGAGTCGTCTTCGGATGACGAATCAGATGCGCGGCCGCCGCGGCCACCTCGCGCAGATTATGCGAAGGGATTTCCGTCGCAAGACCCACCGCGATGCCCGATGCCCCGTTGAGCAGCAGAAACGGCAACCGTGCCGGCAACAGCTTGGGTTCCTGAAACGAGCCGTCGTAGTTGGGCGCGAAATCGACGGTGCCCTCGTCGATCTCATCGAGCAAAAGCTTGGAGATCGGCGTCAAGCGCGCTTCGGTGTAACGCATGGCCGCTGCGCCGTCGCCGTCGCGCGACCCGAAGTTGCCTTGCCCGTCGATGAGCGGGTAGCGCATCGAGAAATCTTGCGCCAGGCGAACGAGGGCATCGTAGGCCGATTGATCGCCGTGCGGGTGGTATTTGCCGAGCACGTCGCCCACGACGCGCGCCGATTTCACGGGCTTGGCGTCGGCGTCGAGACCCATCTCGCTCATGGCGAACAAGATGCGGCGCTGAACGGGTTTTTGCCCGTCGCTGACGTCGGGCAGCGCCCGCCCCTTGACGACGCTCACGGCATAGTCGAGATAAGCGCGCTCGGCATAGTGGCCGAGCGTCAGCGCCTCGCCGTCGGGCGCCGTGGCCGGCGCGAACAGATCGTCTTGTTGATCCATCGAAAGTTATGTCCGTATTCAGGAGATCAGGAAACAAGTGCGCGCGGCGCAATCGCCTTAGATGTCGGCTTCCACTTCGTTGCCTTTCTCTTCGAGCCAGCTGCGGCGCGCCGCCGCTTCGCCCTTGCCCATCAGCATCGTCATGCGCGAGACTGTGCCTTCATATTCGAGCTCGCCAAGTTCGACCGGCATGAGCCGGCGCGTATCGGGATTCATCGTCGTGTCCCACAGTTGCTCGGCGCTCATTTCGCCGAGGCCTTTGAAGCGGCTGATCGACCACTGCGTTTCGCGCACGCCGTCCTTGCGCAATTTGTCGAGCGTGGCTTCGAGTTCGCCTTCGTCGAGCGCGTAAAGCTTCTGTGCCGGCTTCTTGCCGCGCGCGGGCGCATCGACCCGAAAGAGCGGCGGGCGTGCGACATACACGTGCTTGAGCTCGATCAACCGCGGGAAATGCTTGAAGAAGAGCGTGAGCAGCAGCACTTGAATGTGCGCACCGTCGACATCGGCGTCCGACAAAATGCAGATCTTCCCGTACCGCAGGTTCGACAAATCGACCGCGTCGTCGGGGTTGTGAGGATCGACGCCGATCGCCACCGAAATATCGTGCACTTCGTTGTTCGCGAATAGCCGATCGCGCTCGGTCTCCCACGTATTGAGCACCTTGCCGCGCAGCGGCAGGATCGCTTGGAATTCCTTGTCGCGGCCCATCTTGGCCGAGCCGCCCGCCGAATCGCCTTCGACGAGGAACAGCTCGTTGCGCGAAATATCCGTCGATTCGCAATCGGTCAACTTGCCCGGCAGGACGGCCACGCCCGAACTCTTGCGCTTTTCGACCTTCTGTCCGGCCCGCGTGCGTGCCTGCGCCTGCTTGATGACGAGCTCGGCCAGCTTCTTGCCATGCTCGACGTGTTGATTGAGCCAAAGTTCGAGCGCTGGGCGCGCGAAGGACGAGACGAGTTTCACCGCGTCGCGGCTGTTCAGACGCTCCTTGATCTGCCCTTGAAACTGCGGGTCCAGCACTTTCGCCGACAACACGAACGACACGCGCGCGAAGACGTCTTCGGCCAGCAGTTTGACGCCCTTGGGCTGCAGATTGTGAAGCTCGACGAAGCTTTTGACCGCTTGAAACAAGCCGTCGCGCAAGCCTGACTCATGCGTGCCGCCGGCTGGGGTGGGAATGAGGTTGACGTACGACTCGCGCATGAGCGGACCCTCCTCGCTCCACGCGACGACCCACGCCGCGCCCTCGCCTTCGGCGAACGCTTCCTCGTTCGTGCGCGCGCTATCGGCGTAACGCTCACCCTCGAACAACGGGATCAACAGCTCGCCGCCGGCCATGCCCTCGAGCAGATAGCCGCGCAAGCCGTCGTCGTACTTCCAGCTTTGGCGCTCGCCCGTCTTTTCGTTGATGAGGACGACTTCGACGCCGGGCAACAGCACGGCTTTGGAGCGCAAGAGCCGCTGCAATTCGCCGAGCGGCAGGTTCGCGGAATCGAAGTACTTCGGATCGGGCAACGCCGTGACGCGCGTGCCCGAGCGCTTTTCGCCCTTTTCGGCGGCGCGCACGACGAGCGGGCGCACGACGTCGCCGTGTGCGAAGCCGATCTGGGCGACTTTGCCGTCGCGCCAAACCGTCACGTCGAGTCGCGACGCCAGGGCGTTCGTGACCGATACCCCCACGCCGTGCAGACCGCCGGAGAACGTGTATGCGCCGCCGGCTGCTTTGTCGAACTTGCCGCCGGCGTGCAGACGCGTGAAGACGATCTCGACGACGGGCACCCCTTCGTCGGGGTGCAGGCCGAACGGGATGCCGCGCCCGTCGTCGTCGACGGAGACCGATTGATCCGCATGCAACGTGACGGTGATCTGGTGGCCGTGGCCGCCGAGCGCTTCGTCGGAAGCGTTGTCGATGACTTCTTGGATGATGTGCAGCGGATTCTCGGTGCGCGTGTACATGCCCGGCCGCTGCTTGACCGGCTCGAGCCCTTTGAGCACCTTGATCGACGCCTCGCTGTATGCGGCGCTTGGCTTTTTCGTGGACATGGTCTCGTGTAGGTCGTTGTCCACAGCGCGTGTGGATATCCGCGTGGACAAAGCGTTGAAAGTTCAAAAAAAACGAATCGAAACAACATGAACGGCCGGCGTGCCCGCAAAGCGGGCGCTGCAGCCGCGGCTTTTCGGCCGGCCGCCCTGATCGCGGCGTATTTTACTGGTTTCGTTTCGGTCGGCAATTCCGTAGACCGGCCATCTGTCGAACGGCCATCCGTGGAGGGGCCATTCGGCCCGCACATTGCGGGCGGCCCAGCGGCCTAGGAAACCCGGCCACGCGTGTCGCCGGGGCGCGACGCCGTGCAGCCATCGGCCGCACGGCGTCGGAGGTCGCAAACCTCCTGAAATGGCCTGTCATGCTTTGACGGGATAGATGCTGGGCGATGTTTCAAGTAGAGTCATTTGCGCTTCGCCTCGAGCGCCTCCCAGCGCTCCAGCGCGGCGAGCAGTTCGTCGTCGATCGCGGCGTAGCGCTCGGTCAGCCGGGCGCCTTCCTTCGCGTCGCGCGCGAAAATCGAGCCGTCCTCGAGTTGTGCGCCGATCGCCTTCTGTTCCGCTTCCAGCGCGGCGATGGTCTCGGGCAACGATTCGAGCTCGCGCTGCTCCTTGAATGAGAGCTTGACCGTGCGCTGCGCGTTGCGGCCCGCGGCGCTTTCCTTCGGCGCCGCTTCGCGCGGCGCGGCCTTCGGCGCGTTCTTGGCCGCGGCCTCTTGTGCGAGACGCTCGGCGCGCTCGCTTTGCGTCTGCCAATCGGTGAAGCCGCCGACGTACTCGCGCCACAGCCCTGCCCCCTCCGACGCGATCACCGACGTAACGACGTTGTCGAGGAAGGCGCGATCGTGGCTGACGAGCAGCACCGTGCCGTCATAGTCCGACAGCAGTTCCTCGAGCAATTCCAGCGTCGGGATATCGAGATCGTTCGTCGGCTCGTCGAGTACGAGGACGTTCGCGGGCCGAGCGAACAGCCGCGCGAGCAGGAGCCGATTGCGCTCGCCGCCCGAGAGCGACTTGACGGGCGAGCGAGCGCGCTCGGGTGCGAACAGGAAATCGCCCAGGTAGCTCATGACGTGCTTGCGCGTGCCGTTGACTTCTATCCAGTCGCTGCCCGGACTGATGGTATCGGCAAGACTCTTTTCCGGGTCGAGCTGCGCGCGCATCTGATCGAAATAGGCCACCTGCAGGTTCGTGCCGACGCGCACCGTGCCTTCATCGGGCGAGATCTCGCCGAGGATGAGCTTGAGCAGCGTGGTCTTGCCCGCGCCGTTCGGCCCGATGAAGCCGATTTTGTCGCCGCGCATGACCGTCGTGGAAAAGCGCTCGACGACGGTGCGCTGCCCGAAGCGCTTGGTGACGTCGGTCAGCTCCGCGACGATCTTGCCGGACCGCTCGCCTTGGCCGACGTCCAGCTTCACGTTGCCTTGCACGTTGCGCCGTTCCGCGCGCTGCTGCCGCATTTCCACGAGACGTGCGATGCGCCCGACGCTTCGCGTGCGACGCGCCTCCACGCCTTTGCGGATCCAGACTTCCTCTTGGGCGAGCAGCTTGTCGAATTTTTCGTTTTCGACGCGCTCCACTTCCAACTGTTGGGCTTTGCGCGTTTGATAGGCAGAGAAGTTGCCTGGGTAGGACAGCAGCCGGCCGCGGTCGAGTTCGACGATGCGGGTCGCGACGCGATCGAGAAACGCGCGGTCGTGCGTGATGAACAGCAAGCCCGCACGCGAGCCGACGAGGAGATCTTCGAGCCAGCGAATGCCGTCGAAATCGAGGTGGTTCGTCGGTTCGTCGAGGAGCAGCACGTCGGGCTCGACCACCAGTGCCTGCGCGAGCGCGACGCGCTTTTGCATCCCGCCCGAAAGCGCGCCGACGCGCGCCTCGCCGTCGAGATTCAGTTGCGCGAGCGTGGTCGCCACGCGCGTGCGCCAGTTCCATGCATCGGCCGTATCGAGCGCGGACTGCAGCGTATTCATGCGCGCCAGCAGCGCGTCGTGCTCGGCGCCTTCGGGCGTGGCTGCGAGCGCATGGGCTACGGCGTCGTATTCGTCGAGCGCCGCCCGCGCCTGCGTCAGACCGCCGGCGACGGCCTCGAACACCGAGGCATCGGCATCGAACGCCGGCTCCTGCGGAACATAAACGGTGGACAATTCCTGCTGACGCGTAACGAGCCCGTCGTCGGGCTGCATGAGACCGGCGACGATCTTGAGCAACGACGATTTGCCCGCGCCGTTGCGGCCGATGAGCCCGACGCGTTCGCCGGCTTCGAGCGAGAAGTCGGCGTGATCGAGCAGCGCGACGTGGCCGAAGGCGAGTTGCGCATCGACGATGGAGTAAAGCGACATGGAAGAACGCGCCTGCGAAAAAATCGAAACGTCCATTGTACCGGCGGCGGACGAGCCGGCCCGCGTTGGCCGTTCGGTACAATCGCGGGTTTCGCGGCATCGGCCGAAGGTCCGGTGCGGAGGCATGCGGCAATTCGCCCCATGCCGCGGGCTGCCGGCAGATCGCCGCGCGGCGCTAAGGTAACGACTTTTACGACGAATTAGGGTAGGACGCTGTGAGCGAAGTGATCGAGTACAAAAGCTGGGTTTGCGTGATTTGCGGCTGGATTTATAACGAGGCGGAAGGGTTGCCCGACGAAGGCATTGCAGCGGGCACGCGCTTCGCCGATATCCCCGACGACTGGCGTTGCCCGCTGTGCGATGTGAGCAAAGGGGAGTTTGCCGCCGTCGAGTTCTGACCGACCTCTCGGATGCGGCGGCTGCACCGAGGCTGAAGCTGGCCCGATCACGCCAGGAAGTGCGCGCCGTTTGCTATACTCTGCCCGCGCCGGCGCATTCGGGCTCACCGCCCGAAGAGCAAGTCCTCCCCGTAGTTCAATGGATAGAACGAGTGCCTCCTAAGCGCTAGATACAGGTTCGATTCCTGTCGGGGGGACCACAAAAGCGTCAAGGTTTCACAACGTTTCACACAACAACCCCGCTGAGCTTGGCTTCGCGGGGTTTTTTGTTGCACACTTCCACAACCGACCACCAGCGAAAACAACCCCCAGACGGGGGGCGTTCTGGGGGGGGCGACCATTATTCGTCAATGACAACCCCCAGCACACGCATACATGGCTCTCACCGATCTGAAAGTCCGCACCGCAAAGCCTGCTGAAAAGCAGCAAAAGCTCTATGACGGCGGAGGGCTGCTTCTGCTGATTACGCCGGCGGGCGGGAAGCGGTGGGTCTTCAAATACCGAAGCGAGGGTAAGGAAAAAAGCCTCGCACTAGGCGTCTATCCAGACGTGTCGCTTTCCGACGCTCGCAAACGCCGCGACGCTGCGCGCGAGAAGCTTGCATCCGGTGTCGACCCGAGCGCGGCGAAGAAAGCCGACAAGCGCGCAGCCAAGATCGCGGCGGCCAACTCATTCGAGGCAGTCGCCCGCGAGTGGTTTGAGACACAGCGGGCAGGATGGTCGGAAACCTACGCTGGCAAAGTCATCAACTGCTTAGAAATCGGATGGCGTGGCTCACCGACAATGTGCCCAAGCTTTCCATTCAGCGCATTGTTCAGGATGCTGTAGCCGCGCACGTCGTGAAGCTTTTGCGGGAGCACTACCGGCGATGAAAGCACGAAAGCTCGCAAAATCTAGATCCGAGGCGGTGTATCGCGTGCAAACATTTCTATCGAGAGTGGTCGGCCGGGATTCGCGAAATGAAGGCGGGAATCGTCGGCCGCGCGGCACGCCCCCGACCACGGTGCCGCGATCCGCTGCGGACAATCGCCCGGGCGGGGCAGCACGCTCAACCGAGCACCCTGTGCGGTGAGATACCGGCTTTGCAGATGTTCGTCGGCACGTATGCCTGGTTCGGTATCACGAAACGGTGAACATTCATCGAAGCTCCTTCTGCGATCATGATTGCCATATTGCTACCGGCCCGGTTCTCTTCTGGCTCCCGCGCATCGATCCGCTCGCGCGATGGGTCGGCAGTGAGGCAGCCCGGTCGGCGCTTGCACCGCTGCTCTGCCTGTTTTCCGCTCAAAAGAGAGGCAATCTCGCTCGAATCCAATCCCATTTTGTTGGCGGAACCGGAATTGACCTCATTGGATCACTTTTTGAGTTGTCGTAGTAAATTATTGCATCCATTCCATCGGCCAAATCTCGCTCAGATGCTGAATTTACATAGTAGGAAAAATATCGCTGCGCAAGCAACCGTCCACTTTCATCGAGAAGCTGGAATTTTATTTCAACTCCATTCTTCACATCCGCACCACACAATCTTGCGAAATATGTGGTGCCACGGAAGCTTTTCCTCCCTCCATTCAATTCCTTCGTGAAAACATCACAACGATCATAATTCGGCCTATCAAAGTGAATGAACAGACCCACCCCAAGATAGACTAAAAAAGCTAGGCCAATGAATTTGATGACTCTAATCTGCATATCTCACCAAGTCTGAGGTCAATTGGTTTTCTCAGCTTCAAATAAACCGGTTTGGAATACACCATGAAATCCTCACCCCTATGGTGCTTCTCTCGCCAGCGGTTGTAGTCCGCGTTATAAACCGGAAAGTACACATCGGGCTCCTTGAATTTTCCGAACCAGCCCGTACGCGTATCCACCGGCTTGTTGACGCTCTTTACCCAGATATCCATGTCAGAATCTCGCTTCGGCGAACTCGATTCTGCAAGTAAAGCGCCCGGCGCAATAATAACTCCGTACTTATTCCAGTGCCCCAGATACTGCTTTCCGTTAAACGAATAATTATCTTTTACATAGACGTATACATGCGTTATCTTTCCGATGGCATCGAGGCAGTAAAAGTTGTTTGATCTTTCGTACCGAAAGTATTTTTCACCAGAAATCTCAACGTTTCCTATGGCGACGCAAATATTGAAATTGGCCAATGCACCTGTAAGATCCGTCGGTGCGCGGCCCTCCATAGTATTCCAGTCGCTTATCGACAACAATTGAAATTGCCAATCGATATGAAATTGACGTATATCCCTCAACAATTGAGTCGCGCTGAAACTAAGGCTTGTTGTTTTTTCATTTGAAAACCGCTTGCTGATTTTATCAAAAACCTTTTTTGTCGCCAACTCGATTGCAGCATCCTTGTAGATATCATTTGAGAGGAGATTTTCGTACTTTCTCCTGACACTCCCAAATTTCAACGCCCAATCAAGAGTTACGTCATTTTCATTCAACGGCTGCACCGACTTCGGATCATCATTATAAATGTGAGCGGGACCGGCGAACCAAGCCCGCGCGAGCTTCGCCGAAACCTTCCAGCCCAGATTATCCATAGCAACCGGCACATCCTGAAGGTCGAAGAGCGGCGGATTTTCGCAAACCTCCGCATCGAGTTGCTTCGGTGACTCTTTAATTTTTGGTTGATCTGCTTTCGGTTTTTTTGAGGGTTGCGGCACCTCAGTTCGCTGGCGAGCGTTCGCCGGTTCCGTAGTTATTTTGGGCGGCAGCGGCGGAGGCTTTTCTCCCGGCGCGAGTCTATCTATTGACACGCTTTGCTGAGTATCCAAAGGAATACACCCTTGAGCACCCTTGTATTCTTTCAACTCGGCCCCAAGCAAACCATTTTGCGGTTTGTAATAGGGAACCTTTTTTACGTCGGCCATGCATATTCTCTCGGAAATTAACCAGTTACTTCCACGCGAGCCCTGAAAAGGGTGTTTTCGGAAGATCTCTCAGATTATTTTGGTTGGGGGAAAATTGTACCATTCGGTTGTGGCCAGTAGCTCACAAGCTCACGCCCTCACTTGCCGGACGGGCTATTCGGGAAATCCGCCGTTCGGATCTTTTTTGAGATTGCCCCGTTGCGTCGGATCAAGCTCTTTCTCATCGCCCGAGCGGCACGTCTTGAGAGCCACCCTCGTCGGCGAGGTACTGCGGAACTGCCCACTGCTCTAGCTGCCTGACCGGCTGGCGAACTTCCGTATCGGGATCGATCAAAGCACGAAAGTGCGCTGTGAAAGGGAACCTACTAACCGGCAAATTCCGCAGTTTTCCTAGAAACAGCAAATAGCACTTCCCGCGCTGTTCAGGTACTCGCGCCCGCGTGCGCGCACGCCCGCGTTGGCGTAAGGAAATTCACTGGTGTCGGTACTATAGCGGCGCAAGCCTGGGGGGTTTTATGGGGGTTCTTTTCGGCGAACTACCCTTAAAATCCTCGCCCAGTCGATAGGTATGAATTCTGTCGGGGGACCAGCCTTACTCCCAGCCTCAGCCGCCGTCGCCTAGACTTCGCGCGTCCCTGCCTGTCACGACTTCTTGCTGCCATCGCCACAGTAGCGTTCGCCCGGTCGGGTGCCAAGCCGCAGCCGATCGGGTATCGCGAGCGCGCACATCGAGCTCCTGGGAGGCGCACGATGACGATGCGTCAACGGAATGGCCGTCGAGGTGCGGCGGTGAGTTCCTACAGCCTTATCAACGTCACGCTCACCAAAGGGCTCGGGGCAAATAAGTGTGCTGCGCCCCGATTCAGTGATGCAGGCGCATCACACGGCTTGCGGGAACCGCGCGGGTCATTGAGGCTAGGATGCCGATTTCGCTTCGGGCATGCACGGGGTCGTTGCGATCGTCAACGATAAACAGAGGGCGTAGCCGCTCTGCATAGGGTCCGTTTTGAACATCCCCTGCCTTACGCAATGCGGCCCCTGTGGCGGCCGGATGCGGAGCGATAACGTCGATCAAATCACTTCCGTGCCGAAAGTCGAACCTGTGCATGGTCTGACTAGCCCCTCGAACGCGAGCATTTCGCTTAAACGCAGCGCCAGGGTCGCGCGCAATAACGTAAGGCTCGATTTCGGCGATCAGATCCTGTTCGGGTGCCTCGATCTCCAGTTGCTCCGCACCCCATTGAGCCAAAGCAAGCAAGCCGGTAACGGTACTTGCAAAACCCGCCGCCGCGCGATCCGGAGCGGTAAGCATGAAGATGTTGCCGTCATCCGACACAGCCAAGCCCTTGCTCCGAGCCAACTCGCGAATCGCGGCAAAGCGACGAGGCGACCACACGTCCAGCCCCATCCCACTCAGCTGGAAGAGCGAATCTCCGTTGTCACTGATCTTCAGAAGCGTGCTCGGCGTTTCTACGAGGTAAATATTGATCGCTGCCCCGTCTGGCAGACTGAATGGCGTGCCGATCTCCAGACAGGCGAGACCGCCCGTTGTACGCAATGGCGCACAATCGTATGTCGTAAGAGCTTTGGCCCAGTTACAGTCCATGGCAATTTGGATCAGGAATTTCGATCGGGTCGATACCAGCGCGATCAAAAAACCACCGCAACGAACCGGCCCAGTTATCGCAGTTTACATCTTCGTGACGGATCGCGGTTACCTCCTCACCAAGATGCTCATGAGGCCCATAGACCGGGCCGTCTGCACCATTGTGCGTGCGCTTGTTGGAAGGCGCGACCTCGAGTTGGTAGACCCGTTGGCGGACGCCACCCTTGAGTTGGAAGATTGTGTATAAAGACAAGCATCGAGCAACGTCGCGGGGAGCTTTTACCTCGACCTGCAGCGTAAGCCCCGGCATCGTTATCCCAGTGTCAGCTTCCGCTAATTCCCCAACGCCAACAAGGTGCCCAAAATGGTTTGCGCGAGCAGCCAAGCCGCTCCAGTTCAGAACCATCTTTGGTACTTCAAGCCAGTCGGGCATCACGTGCGATTCTTCAACGAGGGCCACGGTGCAAAAGCGAACACCCAAAAGAGCAGCACATTCAAAATGGGAATGAAGCCGAAGAGCGACCAAGCAGGACTGTAGCCGGCTTTCTTGACGATCATCCAAGCTGGGATCGCCCATACAATCCCGAAAACGGCCATGATCAGCCAGTGCCAGATAGAGAAAGCGCCCAAGGTTACCCCCGATATGAACGACCTTGTGTTGGTAAGCGGAATCCTACCGTTGCGTTCGGCGTTAAAGCAAATAATCGCGATCAATGCCTCATCGGTCGGTTCGCAGGCCGGTGCTGTCCACACTTGGATGCCATCGCCGTTGCGCCACCAGGGTGTGCGAGCTCGCGCTCAATCCAGCCCTTGCTGAGACCGTTGCTCAAGGGGGTCGCCGGCAGTTCGCGAGACGGCATTGCCGTTCGATGGGTTGCCCCACGTTGTACACCCGAACCCGTACGTGCGGAACGGCGCCGCCAAAAATCAGACGGAATCCCCCCTGCCTGCCGTGCTAGGATTCTCCGATCACGGAATCGCCTCATGAACCCCACCACAGCTCACCGGTTCGACGCCGAATTCGCGCCGCGAATTGCACAGGCCATCAGCAGCATCATCGGCCCCACGGCCGACGTCCGAATCGAACCCTACGGCGGCCCCGGCCAGCCCACCACGGTGAAAATCTCCGCGCCCGCCGCGGAGCGTGTACGCGGCAGGCGCCACCCGCTCAATGTGCGTATGACCTGGGATGAATGCGAAATCGCTTCGCTGATGGAGCGAAACGGGCCCCGGCGTTTCGGGCACTATCTGGAAGCGTTGCCGCGCAAACTCGCGGCCTGGCAAGCCGCGCGCGATTTCGATCTGGCCACGCGTTCGCAGGCGGACCCCGTCGTTTTGCTTGGGAACCTCGATCTGGAAGGCTAACGAGGAACGCGCGCCGCGCCGCGCCACGGCAGCGATGAGCAAGTTCGGCGACTTACACGGCGCCTCGGTCCGACCTCGCTTCGATCGTCGAACTCGAATCGGTATCGGCCGCAGGTCTCAATGCCGATGATGAAGCCGGTCGGAGCCATGATGCGCATGAAACCAGCGCATCAGATCGCTGAACGGACGGTCGGTGTGATAGCGCGTCGACAAAGCGAGCGCGGCGCAGACGAAAAACGCCAGCGCGAGTACGAACCCGATCGACGAATCGAACATGATGCCCTCCGCCTTCGTCCTGATAGTCGCATTTTAGACGCAGGACGCGAATTCGCGAATGTGCGCCGCCGCACTGCGCCTGACCGAAACGCCCGCCGCTGCGATAATTAGGGCCCCCACCCCACCGAATCACTGAAAGGAGCCGCCGTGAGCGAGCCGACTTCCCCTTCCGCCGACGCCATTACCCGCGTCGCGTTCATCGGCCTTGGCGTCATGGGATATCCGATGGCCGGCCATTTGGCCAAGGCCGGGCTTGACGTCACCGTCTACAACCGCACTTATACGAAAGCCGAGCAATGGGTGGCCGAGTACGGCGGCCGCGCCGCGCACACCCCGCGCGAGGCGGCGCAACAGGCGCAGCTCGTGCTGGCGTGCGTCGGCAACGACGACGACCTGCGCAGTGTGACGCTGGGCGAGGACGGCGCATTCGCGGGCATGGCGCGCGGCGCGCTTTTTGCCGACCACACCACGGCCTCGGCCGGCGTCGCCCGCGAACTCGCGCAAGTGGCCGGCGCAAACGGCGTCACGTTCATCGATGCCCCCGTCTCGGGCGGTCAGGCCGGCGCGCAAAACGGTAAGCTGACGATCATGTGCGGCAGCGACGACGTTCCCGCCTTTGAGCGGGCGGCCCCCGTTCTCGCGCATTACGCCGTCGCGGTGACGCGGCTCGGACCGGTCGGCGCCGGGCAATTGACGAAGATGGTCAACCAGATCTGCATCGCAGGCCTCGTGCAAGGGCTGTCCGAGGCGATCTTTTTCGGCGAGCGCGCAGGGCTCGACATGCCGCGCGTACTAGAAGTGATCGGCAAGGGCGCAGCGGCCAGTTGGCAAATGGACAACCGTGGAAAAACGATGATCGAAGACAAATTCGACTTCGGCTTTGCGGTCGACTGGATGCGAAAGGACCTTGGCTTCTGCCTCGAGGAAGCCAAGCGCAACGGCGCGCCACTGCCCGTGACGGCGCTCGTCGATCAGTTCTACAGCGACGTGCAGGCGCTCGGCGGCAACCGCTTCGATACCTCGTCGCTGATCTGGCGCTTGCGCAAGCTGCGCGAAAGCCGCTGAGGCACGGCTGACGTGCAGCTCCCAGGCGAGGCGCCCCGGCGACGGCGGCCACGCGCGCGCTGCGTCGAGTCGAGCCACACGCGGTGATAAACTCGGCTCGCATGCCGCGCGGCGACACATCGTGCTCCAACCGTTGAACCTGTCAAGAAAAAGGAGGCATCCGATGGCTGAATTCAGAATCTGGTCAGACGACTTTCCCATCAACGGCTTCATGCCGAAAGCGCAGGAATGCGGCGACAAGTCGTTCGGCGTCGACGGCGACGGCGGCAATCTGTCGCCGGCCCTCCAGTGGGAAGACCCGCCCGAAGACACCAAAAGCCTCGCGCTGACGGTCTACGATCCCGATGCGCCGACCGGCAGCGGCTTCTGGCATTGGGTGGTAGTCAATATTCCGGCCGATACCCGTTCGCTGCCGCTCGGCGCGGGCAAGGCCGACGGCAGCTTGCTGCCCGCCGGCGCCATTCAAGTGCGCAACGACTACGGCACGCCCGGATTCGGCGGCGCCGCCCCCCCGCGCGGCGACAAACCGCACCGCTACATCTTCCGGCTGCACGCGCTCAAAGTCGACCGCCTGCCGATCACGCCCGAAACGACGAATGCCGTTGCGCGTTTCATGACGCACCTGAACGAAATCGATTCGACGACCTACACCGGACTGTACGAGTTGAAGTGACGCCCACCACCGGCGGCGCGGCCACCGCGCGCCGCCGGATGTCCATGATGGCCGCGCGGGAATAACCGTTGCGCGCGCAACCAAATCCGGCATACTTCCGATTACCGCCATCGCCCCCTCGCCTGGATCGTCGGCGCGTCCGTGCGCACCCAAGCGCATCCCGCATACAATGCGGGGTTCGCCTCGCAGCCCCACCCGAGTTTCCCCGATGGAAGTTGAAGAAGGCATTCCGGTACCCCAGCGCTATTGGGCAATCGCCGTCATCGCGCTCGGGATCACATTGGCCGTGCTCGACGGCGCCATCGCCAACGTCGCGTTGCCGACGATCGCACGGGACCTGCGCGCCAGCGCGGCCGCCTCGATCTGGGTCGTCAACGCCTATCAACTGTCCATCACGATATCGCTGCTGCCGCTCGCCTCGCTTGGGGACCGTATCGGCTACCGGCGCATCTATACGGCGGGGCTCGTCCTGTTCACGGTCGCCTCGCTCGGCTGCGCGCTCGCGAGTTCGCTGCCGGCGCTCGCGCTCGTGCGCGTCGTGCAAGGATTCGGCGCGGCGGGAATCATGAGCGTCAACACCGCCCTCGTACGAACGATCTACCCGGCCAACATGCTGGGCCGAGGCGTCGCGATCAATGCGATGGTCGTCGCCATCTCGTCCGCCGTCGGTCCCACCGTGGCTTCCGCCGTGCTGTCGGTCGCATCGTGGCCATGGCTCTTTGCGATCAACGTGCCGATCGGGATCGTGGCCGTATTCGGCGCCATGCGCGCCCTGCCGACGAACCCCGGACACGATGCCCCGTACGATTTCGCGAGCGCGGCGATGAACGCGATCGTGTTCGGCTTACTGATCTTCACGATCGACGGCTTGGGTCACGGCGAAGCCGTGCTCGGGCTGGTCGCGCAAGCGCTCATCCTCGTTCTCGTCGGCTACGTGTTCGTACGGCGCCAACTTACGCGCGACGCGCCGCTACTGCCGATCGATCTCTTGAAGATCCCCATCTTCGCCCTATCGATCGCGACATCCATCTGCTCGTTCTGCGCGCAAATGCTGGCGTACGTGTCGCTGCCGTTCCTCTTTCAGAACGTGTTCGGGTTCGACCAGGTGCAGACGGGATTTTTGATTACGCCGTGGCCGTTCGCCATCGTGTTTGCCGCGCCGCTGGCCGGCGTGCTGTCGGATCGCTATTCCGCAGGCGTGCTGGGTGGCGTGGGGCTGATCGCGCTGACGGTCGGCCTCGTGCTGCTCGCGACTGTCGGCGCGCATCCGAGCGCATTCGACATCGCTTGGCGCATGGCACTGTGCGGCGCCGGCTTCGGGATGTTTCAATCGCCGAACAATCGGCAAATGCTGTCGGCCGCGCCGAGGGAGCGCAGCGGCGGCGCGAGCGGCATGCTCGGCACGGCCCGGCTGACGGGGCAGACCGTCGGCGCCGCGCTCGTCGCCTTGATCTTCGGCGTTTCTCCAAATGGCCCGACAGTCGCCCTCACCGTCGCCGCAGCTGTCTCCGGCCTCGCGTCCGCCATCAGCCTCATGCGGCTGCGCCATTCGCCGCACGGCCAACGATCGACATAAGCCGGCGAACCCACCAGCCGGCGACCGCCCCGCCACATGCAAGGCGATGGCTGTGCGTCATCGCACCGTTTACTGCGTGCTGCCTGCTGCGCTGACCTTCAGGCGATTCTTCACGTGATGCACGCCTGTCACCCCCTCGGTGACCTGCTGCGCACGCGTCTTCTCGTCGCTCGTCGGCACACTGCCGGTCAGCCACACGGTTCCGCGGCGTGTCTTGACGTGGATATGCGTCGATTTCAAATCCTTTGCGGTCATCAACGCGGTCTTGACCTTCGTGGTGATGGTTCCGTCGCTGATATGTTGACCCAGCGATTCGGAACTCGCGGACGGAGCGCTCGAGGCGTCGCTCGTCGATGTCGCCGACGAGCCCATCGTTTGCGCCGAGACGCCTGCGGCGAAGCTCAGCGAGGCGACGATCGCGGCGATCTTGAGTAATGGGAGTGCTCTCACGATTCCTCCTGTTCATTGGTAGAAGAAATTTCCGAACGCCACCGAGTAGAACCCGGAACAGATACCGACCCGCGTTTCGTTCGTACACCGTGACGTTGCAAGCGTCGTGCCGTTCGCTGCAGCGGTCCGCTAACGTCGAGCGCGCCCGAAAGGCTGACGCAGTTGCAGCATGGCGCGCCGCGCTTTTGCACTGCGCCCTGTAAAAGCTGCCGCGTTTCGCCGCTCCGGGCATGGTCCGTGCACCGCGGTAATCCCCCGTCGCCCTCGCGGGACAATGCTTGGTATGGGTGTTGCTTTAAAGGCAAGACAATTCCACTGGACATTTCGATATGCCGCCCACTCTTGAATTGCGCAGCAAGCAACACGTCGCGCTCACGCCGCGCCTGCAACAATCGGTGCGGCTTCTGCAGTTATCGTCGCTGGAGTTCCAGCACGAACTGCGTCAAGCGCTCGATAACAATCCCTTTCTCGAATACGACGATCCGCTGGTCGAGGAGGCCGAAGCGGCGGCAGCCAACGGTACGCACGACGGTGCCCCGCTCGAGCCCGGCGTTGCGCCGGAAGCGCCCGCTGCCGCGGCCGACGGCGTCGATCCATACGACGGCGTAGCAGGCGCTGACACCGCCAGCACGACATCGTCCGATGACCCCATCAGCGATTTCGGCCAAGACTGGACGACACGCAGCGCCTCCCGTAACAACGGCGATTCGGACGATGTCGATCCGGGCGCTTGGGCGCACGCTCAGCCTACGATGCATGAGCATCTACACTCGTTGCTGCACTTGTATCCGCTCAATGAGCGCGACCGGGCAGCCGCTCAGATCGTTATCGAAGCGTTGGACGACGACGGCTACTTGCGCGAGCCGCTCGACGAACTAGCGAGCGCGTTCGAAGCCGATCCCCCGCTCGGCGAGGAGGAATTGCGTGTCGCATTGCGGCTCGTGCAAACGCTCGATCGCCCCGGCGTCGGCGCTCGTTCGCTTTCCGAATGCTTGGGCTTGCAACTCGATGCGATGCCCGCCGAAACGCCGGGACGCGCAGCTGCACGCGAGATCGTCGAGCATCATCTCGAACGGCTGGCTCGGCGCGAGCACGCCGAATTGCAGAAACAATTGGGCTGCTCGAGCGAGGAACTGCGCAAAGCATGCGCACTCGTGCGACGGCTCGACCCGAAACCGGGCCAGTTCTACTCGCGTGCCGACGACAACTACGTGATTCCCGACGTCATCGTGCGCCGCGTCAAAGGACGCTGGGTCGCCACGATCAACCCGGCCGTGCTGCCTCGTGCGCGCATTCATCGCGTGTATGCGGAACTGTTCGCGCAATCGGGCGGCGCCGGCTCCCCGCTTGCCCAGCAACTGCAAGAGGCGAGATGGTTGTTACGCAATGCCGAGCAGCGCTTCACGACGATTCAGCGTGTCGCTCAATGCATCGTTTCTTATCAAAAGGCCTTCTTCGACTACGGCGAAATCGCGTTGAAGCCGCTCGTGCTCAGCAAGCTCGCCGAGGAGCTCGGGTTGCACGAATCGACCGTGTCGCGCGCCTCGAGCAACAAGTACATGGCGACGCCGCGCGGCATCTTCGAGTTTCGTCACTTCTTCCCGCGCGAGCTCGCGACCGAAACGGGCGGGCGGTGTTCGGCGGCGGCCGTGCGCGCGCTGATCAAGGAAATGATCGATCAGGAAGACGTGCGCAATCCGCTGTCGGACGTCGCCCTCGCGAAGATGCTCGCTCAGGAAGGGATGATCGTCGCGCGCCGCACAGTCGCCAAATATCGAAACCTGCTGAAGGTGCCGCCCGCGCAACTGCGTCGGCAGGCTTGACGCTGTCGATGAGTGCGCTTAGAACACAGGCGTAAGACCAAACGGGCCGGCTCCATCGCCGGCCCGTTTGCTTTGAGAAATGCTCATTTGAACATGAACGACTGCCGAGACCACCGCCGGCTCATGCAGCGATGTCGGCCAGCTTCACCGCTTTACGCGTGACGGACGCGGCCGTGGTCACATGGCGTAAATCGGCAAGAAATGCATCGCGCCATGTCGATAGATCGTTCGAACGCAGCAGCGCCATCATGTCCGCATGCCGAGCCTTGCGGTCCTCCAACGGCATCGACAACGCGCGCTCGAGCGCTTCGGCCATCTGGGTCAAATCGAACGGATTGACGACGAGCGCGCCCGGCAACTGCTCGGCGGCGCCCGCGAACTGGGACAGCACCAGCACGCCCGGGTCCTCCGGGTCTTGCGATGCTACGTACTCCTTAGCAACGAGATTCATGCCGTCGCGCAGCGGCGTCACGTAGCCCACTTGCGAAAGGCGGAATAACGCCATCAGCAGATTGCGCTCGTACTTACGGTTCAGGTATTGAATCGGTGTCCAGTCGAGTTGCGCGAACCGGCCGTTTATACGGCCTGCCTCGCCCTCCAAGGTCTGACGGATGCGCTGGTACGTCTGCACGTCCGAACGCGTCGGCGGCGCGATTTGCACGAGCGAAACGCGCCCGTGCCAGTGGGGCGCGCCGAGTAGCAAGCGTTCGAAGGCTTGGAAACGTTCGACGAGCCCTTTGGAGTAATCGAGCCGATCGACGCTCATGATGAGTCTGCGGCCGCCCGTCGCCTCACGCAGCGCGGTGACGTGCTTGCGATCGGAGAATTGTTGAGCCGCCTTGGCGATCGCATCGGGGTAGATGCCGATAGGATATGCGCCCACCTTGAGCACGCGGCCGAACGCCTGGATCATGCCGTCGTCGCTGGCCGTGCCGAACCCGCCGCGTTCGATATAGTCGACGAACGATTGACGATCGGCCTCGGTTTGAAACCCAAGCACGTCGTAACTGCACATCGCCTTGACGAGTTCCTCGTGAGGCGGAACGGTACGCATCATCTCCGGCACCGGAAACGGAATATGCAGGAAGAATCCGATCGGGTTCGTGACGCCGATATCGCGCAGCGCGCGCGCAAACGGCAGAAGATGGTAGTCGTGAACCCAAATGATGTCGTCGGGTTGGAGCATGGCCTTCAACTGCTTGGCCAGCGTCGCATTCACGCGAAGGTAACCGGCGTACTCTTGCCGGTCGTAGCGCGATAAATCGGTGCGGTAATGGAACGTCGGCCAAAGGGTCGCGTTCGAAAATCCGCGATAGTATTGGTCGTAATCGCGTCGCGTCAGCCCTACGGTCGCGTACGTGACGTTGCCCTGCTTGTCGATGGAAGGCGCGTGCGGTTCGCCGACGATCTCTCCGCTCCATCCAAACCAGACGCCACCGGTTTCCTTCAAAGCGTCCAGCACGCCGATGGCAAGTCCTCCGGCCGCCGGGCGGCCCTCCTGCGTCGGCGCGACGCGGTTCGACACCACGATTAGTCTGCTCATTGCGGCTCCACCTCTTCGGTTGGCATTCTTCGCGGCGAACCGTCTCGCCGCTACTCCATGTTGCGCACGCAAACCCCGTGCCGCGATAAACGTCCGAACATTGCCGCTGCCATTCGTGCGACGGATGCGAGCGCGAGCGCTTCCGCGTGCTTCTCGTCGCGACGAAACACGAAAAGGCCGAGCGACAGGGCGCGTGTTACGCGTCCTGTTCCGAGCCTAGATCTCGCTGATAGTCGAGTCCCTCTGCGCGCGAACCGCCCTGGTTATGCTCGCCGTCGGCGGGCGCATCGGGCGCTGCCCGATTCTGCGCCGCCGGATCCTGCACCGAGGAAGGGGGCCTGGCGGGATACCCGCCGCCGTTCTTGGCTTCGCGCTTGAGCGCATGGCGCGCTGAGCGCCGCAACGCGGGGTGTCTCATGGAACGGTCTCCAGGAGAAGGCGAATGCCCGGGCAGGCATGCCGACGTTTAAGTCTAGGTCGCCTGCGGAACCTTCGCGCGGTAACAATTGCGTCAGATTTGTAACCGATACATTTTCAAAGCGCCGTATTCGTCAGTGCATCGGCGGTGCATCGGGCGGCCCCGGCGGCGGGTCGCCGATCGGCGGCTCAGCGGGTGTCGGAGGATCGCGCTCGGGGATGGGCCCCGGGACGGGCGGCTCTTTCGGTGGGGGGACGGGCGGATCGGGCTCGGGAGTGTGCAAGCGAATGGGCTCGCTTGCCAATGCGGATGTCACGCACATCGAAACGTACCTCGTCGGGCTACGAACGGATAGCCTTGGCCACGAGCAAGTCTTTTGCCAGGCGGCGCGCCGGGCGCGCCGCCAACCGTCATTTTCCTGCGGTCGCTTCGCCCGGTTCGCCGGCGGCATCGCCGCTTTCGCCCGCCGCCGATTTGGCGTCTTCGCCGTATTCCACGAGCCGGTTATAGAGCGTCTTCAGGCTGATGCCCAAGATCTCGGCCGCGCGCGTCTTCACGCCGCCGCATTGCTCGAGCGTCGCTAGGATCAGCTGGCGATCGGCCACGGCGAGCGACGTTCCGAATGGAATCGTCACGGCGGTGCCCGTCGACGGCTTGGATAGCGAAATCTGCAAAGGCACCGCGGCCGTGCTGTCGGCATCGGGGCCCGCCATGATGAATGCACGCTGCACGTAGTTCTTCAATTCGCGGACGTTCCCGGGCCAGGGATACGACAACATCATGTCTCTCACGGCCGGCGGGAATTGCTTGCGCGTGCCGTGACGGTCGTTCAGTTCCTCGAGGAACGCTTGAGCGAGCAGCCACACGTCGTTGCCGCGCTCGCGCAGCGGCGGCAAACTGATCGGAAAGACATTGAGCCGGTGATAAAGATCGAGCCTGAGCTTGCCTTCGAGGACGGCCTCTTCCGGATCGCGGTTGGTCGCCGCGATCACGCGAACGTCCGTTTCGATCTCTTTGGTCGTGCCCACGCGCATGAACATGCCCGTTTCGAGCACGCGCAGGAATTTCACCTGCAACTCGGCCGGCATCTCGGTGATTTCGTCGAGGAAGATCGTGCCGCCGCTCGCACGCTCGAAGTAGCCTTTATGCTGGCGATCGGCGCCCGTGAACGAGCCGCGCTCGTGACCGAACATCTCCGACTCGATCAGATTCGGCGAGATGGCGCCGCAATTGACGGCGAGAAACGCGTGCTTGCGACGCAGGCTCAGTTCGTGGATGGTCTGCGCAGCCACTTCCTTGCCCGTGCCGGATTCGCCGACGAGCAGCACCGATGCGGCGGTGGGCGCCACGCGGCCGATTTGGTCGTACACCGATTGCATGGCGGGCGAGCTGCCGAGCATCAAGCCGAACCGGCCCATGCGGCGCAACTCGCCGCGCAACGTGCCGATCTGCGCTTTGAGATCGCCCGCGCGCGGAAGGCGGTCGAGCACGGCCTTGACGCGCTGCATGTTGATGGGTTTGACGAGGTAGTCGGTCGCGCCCATCTTGAGCGCCGTCACCGCCGACTCCACCGTCGCGTGTCCGGTGATGACGATGATTTCCACGCCCGAGCGCGGATCGAGATCTTCGAACAGATCGACGCCGCTGCCGTCGGGCAGTTGCAAGTCCGTGAACACGACGTCGGGCGTTTGTCGCACGAGCTGAATGCGAGCCTCGCGCAAATCGCCGGCGGTCGCCGTCGTCAAGCCGTCGGCGGCAATGATCGATACGAGGGCTTCACGCGTTTCGGGATCGTCGTCGACTATCAGCACATGTGGCATCTGAGTTCGCTGGTTCTATGGTTGGTAACGGTTGAAAAAGACGCGCAGGCGCGGACGCGCGCGGCCTGCTGCATCGTCGACACGCATCATTTTGCCTAAGATGCGCGCGTTCGAGGCGAGCGAGTTCAGCGCACACCTAGTCAGAAAACGCGAAGACCGGCGCCGCAGGCCAGCGGCGCCGCAAAACGGCACAGCAAGCGAGCGGCGTCAGCTATGCCCGTGAGGGAAGATCCACGCGTCGCGCGTGCCCCCGACGTGCGTCGTGCCGCCGTGGCCAGCGCCGTTCGGAATGGCGCCTTTCGCCGGGCCCGTGGCCGACATGGAAGGTGCCGGCGCAGCGGCACTGACCACCGCGCCGCCCTCGCCTTCCCATCGACTCAATTCGCCCGCGAGCCGCGCCTGCGCCGCGCGATGCTTTTGCGCCCAACGCCACGCAATCATGCCACCGACCGCGACCAACGCGCCAACGATGCCGATTTTGGGACGTGCCATCTGATCCCCCTAGCATTTGCTCGGTTTAATGATGAATGCAAGGTGAAGCGACGCTCGCGCACCGCCCGGATCCCCTTGGGATCGATCCGAACGTGCCGAGTTCCGCTCACGATTGAAATGCCTTAGCCGCAGTTTTCGTGCCAGCGGCGGACAACGAACATCGTTGGGCCACGCGCACTTTGCGTGGTTAAATACTCTTTTGGAACTAGTGAAGGACATAGGCGCCGAAGGAAGGGACCACTGACCTCGATGGCGCACCGCGCCCTACCACTGCAACCGACAATATGGCCGAGTCTACCGATCTCGAAACTGCGGCCGCACCGTCCGAACAGGGCGCTGCGGCCCGATTCGCGAAAAACCTTGCGCGCGACGCGGCCGGGCTCGAATCGTATGGCATGCTCTACGGCTCGTCCCCGTCGATGCTCGAGCTATATGAACAAATCGAGCGCGTCGCATCGACCGATGCGACCGTGCTGGTCGTCGGAGAGTCCGGCACCGGCAAGGAACTCGTCGCGCGCACGATCCACGATCGCAGCGCGCGCAAGAACGGCCCGTTCGTGGCCGTCAATTGCGGCGCGATTCCCGACAGCCTGATCGAGGCCGAGCTCTTCGGCCACGAGCGCGGCAGTTTCACGGGCGCCGTTCAAGGGCGCGCGGGCTATTTCGAACACGCCAACGGCGGCACGTTGTTCCTCGACGAAGTCACCGAGATGATGCCCGTGCGGCAAGTCAAGCTGCTGCGCGCGCTCGAAACGGGCACGTTCTATCGTGTCGGCGGCAGCGAGCTCTTGCGCAGCGACGTGCGCGTCATCGCCGCCACGAACCGCGACCCGCTCGTGGCCGTCAAGGAAAACGGCTTGCGCGAGGACTTGATGTACCGGCTCGCGGTATTTCCGCTGAGGGCGCCGCCATTGCGCGAGCGCGAAGGCGATCGCGAATTGCTGGCGCAGCATTTTCTGGCCGAGCTCAACGCGCAGGAAGGGACGAACAAAGTCTTCAGCAAACGGGCCAAGGAGACGCTGCGCACGTATTCGTGGCCCGGCAACGTGCGCGAGCTCAAGAACAGCGTCTATCGCGCCTTCATCTTGGCCGAGAAGACCGTCGAGATCGAACATCCCCGGCTCGCCGCTCGCGCGAAGAAAGCCGTGACGCAAGGCGACGCAATGAGCATTTGGGTGGGGACGCCGCTGGCCGAAGCGCAGCGGCAGATCATCCTCGGCACGCTGAAGTACTGCGGCGGCGACAAGCGACGCGCGGCCAAGGCCCTAGGCGTGAGCCTGAAAACGCTCTATAACCGCCTCGGCGCCTACGAAGACGAGGATGAGAACACGGCTTCCGACTGAGCGTTACGACTCGACGTCCTCGAGACTGAAGATTTCGGTCTGGTCGTTATACGAGAAGATCTCGCCATAACGGCCCCAGTTGATGACGGCGTCGAGCGTTTCCTCTGCGGCGCTATCGGACAAGAAGTCCTCCAGTTCCTGTTCGAAACGCACACGCGGCGCGCGGTGTCCGGGCCGCTCGTTCAACACCTTCTTGATACGCGCGGCCAGCGGCACATGGCGCAGCAGGTGTTCGGCGAACATCATCTTGCGCTCTTGAGTACCGAATTCGGCAAACACGCGCGCGGGCGGCGTCAGAAAAATATCGCCCTCGCGCACGTCCGCGAAACCGAGATGCTGCAGCACTTCGGCGATCGGGAACAGGTCGTCGACTTCGAGATGCAGCGATCGCGCGATTTCCGGCATATCGGCGCGGCCGTGATACGGCGGCGCCGCCAGCGTCTCGATGAGGCCGGCCATCAAGTTCGTCGACACGCTCGGCAGCCAGCTGCCGAGCTCCAGTCCTTTCTTCGTGGCCTCGTCGGTCCGGCGCGCCGTCATCTTCGCGTAGATTTCGTCGACTAGGCGACGGAAGGCCGGATCGAGCCGGTTGCGCGGATGGGCGAACGGCACCTTGATCTCGGCCAGTACGCGCCCGGGGTTCGACGCCAGCACGAGAATGCGGTCGCACATGAACACCGCTTCCTCGATGTTGTGCGTGACGATCAGCACGGACTTGATCGGCATGCGCCGTTGCGTCCACAGATCGAGCAAGTCCGTACGCAGCGTTTCCGCGGTCAGCACGTCGAGCGCCGAAAACGGCTCGTCCATGAGCAGCAGCGTCGGATCGACGACGAGCGCGCGGGCGAACCCCACCCGCTGACGCATGCCGCCCGAAAGCTCGCGCGGATAAGCGTTCTCGAAGCCGTCCAGCCCGATGAGGTCGATCGCGGCCAGCGCACGCTCGCGGCGCTCGCGGGCCGCCACACCCTGCGCTTCGAGACCAGCCTCGACGTTCTGCAGCACGGTGAGCCATGGGAACAGCGCGAACGTCTGAAACACCATCGCCACGCCTTCGGCCGGCCCCGACAGCGGCTCGCCCAAGTAGCGCACCTCGCCGGCGGTCGGCTCGATAAGGCCCGCGATGATACGCAGCAGCGTCGATTTGCCCGAGCCGGAGCGCCCGAGCAGTCCGACGATCTCGCCTTCGCGTAGCGATAGATTGACGTCGTCGAGTACGAGCAGCTCGCCCTGGGCCTTCGAAAACCCGCGGCGCACGCCCTTGACGTTGAGGACCTCTTCGCCCGGACGCGGAGCGGCCGGCGCCGCGCCGGCGAATGGGGCGGCGCCTAGGTCAGCTTTGGGATTATGCATTGCGCTTCACTCTTGAATGGGGCACGCGGTCGGCGCGGCGTCAGTCGAGCCGCAGCTTCGCTTCGGCGTACGCGTATAGCGGACGCCACAACAGCCGGTTGAACAGCGTCACGAACAGCGACATGACGGCAATGCCGAGAATGATCTTGGGGAAATCGCCCGCGGCCGTATATTCGGCAATGTACGCGCCGAGGCCATGAGCCGCGACTCTCGTATCGCCCCACTGCACGAATTCGGCCACGATGCTGGCGTTCCAGGCGCCGCCCGATGCCGTGATCGCGCCCGTCACGTAGTACGGAAAAATGCCGGGCAGCATGGCCTGGCGCCACCATTGCCAGCCGCGGATGCGGAAGTTCGTCGCCGCCTCGCGATAGTCGTTCGGATAGGCCATCGTCCCCGCGATGACGTTGAACAGGATATACCACTGGGTCCCCAGGACGATCAGCGGCGACAGCCAGATATCGGCGTTCAGATGGAATCGCACGATGACGATCACGAACGCGGGGAAGAGCAGGTTCGCCGGGAACGCAGCGAGAAACTGCGCGATCGGCTGCGCTTTTTCGGCGATGGCCGGCTTCAAGCCGATCTTCACGCCGACGGGCACCCAGATCAGCGATGAAATCGCGATCAGTACGACGACGCGCGCGAGCGTAATGAATCCGAGGCCGAGCACATGCACGACTTCGCCGCCGGTCACGCCGGTACGCACGTAGCCGAACACGCGCCAGACGACGTAGACGGTCGCTGCCAGCACGAGCATGGCCCAAACGACGTCGCCCGCGCGCGAGCGCTTATCGCCGCGCGCCAAGCGGGCGAAGGGCACCGCATCGACGCGCGGCAGTTGCAGCGGCAGCCGCGCGAGCTTGGCGAACATCCAGCCGGCCGGCACCAGCAGCCGATGGATGAGACGCGTGCGGCGCACTAGATCGAGCAGCCACGATTCGGGCGCGTCGCCCGAGCTCGTCGTCTCCATGCGGAATTTGTCGGCCCAGGCCACGAGCGGACGAAACATCAGCTGATCGTAGGCCAGGATGACGATGCTCATCGCCACGATCACCCAGCCGATCGCGGCGAGATTCTTCGCGGCGATCGCTTGCGCGAGGTAGGCGCCGATGCCGGGCAGCGTGATCGTATTGTTGCCGACGGTGATCGCCTCCGAAGCCACCACGAAGAACCAGCCGCCCGACATCGACATCATCATGTTCCAGATGAGCCCCGGCATCGAGAACGGCACCTCGAGCTTCCAGAAGCGCTGCCAGGCCGTCAGGTGAAAGCCGCGCGACACTTCGTCGAGGTCGCGCGGCACCGTGCGCAGCGACTGGTAGAAGCTGAACGTCATGTTCCAGGCTTGGCTCGTGAAGATCGCGAATATCGCGGCGAGTTCGGCGCCCATCACCCGCGCCGGGAAAAGCGCAAGGAAGAACGTGACCGTGAACGAGATATAGCCGAGCACGGGCACCGACTGCAGGATGTCGAGAATCGGCACGAGCACCATGCCCGCACGGCGGCTCTTGGCCGCGAGCGTCCCATAGACCAGCGTGAACGCAAACGAGGCGACGATCGCGGCCAGCATGCGCAAAGTCGTGCGCAAGGCGTACTCGGGCAGCATCGCCGGGTTCAGCGAGATGACTTGCGTCTTGAGCGTCGAAATAGGCGCCATCGTCTGGTGAAAGCCGATCGCGGCCATCGCGATAGCGCAGAGGATGAGCGGAAAAGCGACGAAATCCCAGCGATTCGGCGCGAGGCGCCACGCAGACGCATTCGCCGTGCGATTGAGGTTGAAGCCGAAATCCATCAGCCCCCCTTCGCGCCGCGGGGCAACGGACGGCCGGCTGCCGCCGGCGCCGCGGCCGCAAGCGGGCGCGCGGCGGGGCAGCGCGCGCAAACGAGCGCACGCGGGGCGGCGGAACGATCCGGGACACGGAATACAAGCATGACGAGCGTAAGGTTGCGGTGATGCGTTGGGCGCGAATCGTCGGCTACGAAGCCTTCGGACTTGGCTGTTGGCCGTCGCTGCCTGTTCTTTTTGACGGCACGACACTACTACAACCTGTGTGACAGGCACAACCGCGCCGCCCATGAATCGATGCCGGGCGGGCCCGCGAATTATGCCGTGAAGCGGCCGCACCCGGAACCCCTGGACCCGCCGGGCGGACCCGTCCCACCTCAAAATGAGCGAACGAACGGGATTTCGGCGAGAGCGGGTATGATCGGTCTTTCGTGGCGAGTGAACCTGCCGATCTACCGGGAGACACCCAATGAAAGGAAATCTGGTCATCGTTTGTCGCGACCAGGATGCGACCGCTTTCGACGAGCTCATGGCCGAGTACGGCGCGTTTCAGACCAGGCTGTCGTCCACCGCGTGGTATCTGAAGCTCGACAGCCAGCCGGAGGACATTCAGGAAGAGATCCTTGCGCGCCTCGGCAAATACACCACGCACTACATCTTCGAGGCGAACAGCGTGACTTACAACACAGTCGACAGCGAAGCGGCCTCGGCGCTCGACGCGCTTTTCGCCGAGTGAGCGAGCGCTAAGCGCGGCGTTCGGCCGCGCCGCAAAACTTGGGCGGTCGGCGGCCGCGAGTCGGCGGCTGCGAGTCGGCGGCTGCGAGTCGGCGGCTGCGAGTCGGCGGC
>CBIHRA010000010.1:0-150556 GCA_966212325.1 uncultured Burkholderiaceae bacterium
CTGTAGCTCAGTTGGTAGAGTCCAGGATTGTGATTCCTGTTGTCGTGGGTTCGAGTCCCATCAGCCACCCCAAACGAAATTCCGCAAAAGCCCAGTTCTTCGGACTGGGCTTTTTGTATTGGGGTGCTCATGTAGCTCTTAGGCCTTATGCCGGACAATGCGATGCTTTCGCCTCCGAAGCACAACGGCACTGACGCGTTGACGCTTTCAAGCGGCGGATCGACTTACTTCGCTGCTTCCAGGCGTACCACGGCTCGGCTTCCCGTCGCTTCGGCATAACGCGAGAGCGTCCGCAGGGACGGCATCGTGCGACCGCTTTTCATGCGTGCGATGGTTGATTGGGTTGTGTATGTCCGCAGGCCATCTCAATGGCACGCCGCGGCGCTTTTTGCGTCCTTTTCGCGAACCACGCCATCGTCCGATAGCATCCCGAAAACGCGTTTTTGAAGTGGAGGCTTTGCCGCATTGGCCGGTCGGCCGAGGGCGGAATGTCCCGCTGCAGATGATACGATTCGACAATTGGGCGGCGCACGCATTCGCGCCGGCGACGAACAACCGAGAATCAAGCGAGCACGACACCTATCATGGGCACACACAAGACCCACCCTAAACTTGAGCAAGCCTTGACCCGCGGCGACCTCGCAATCCGGCAAGCGAATTCCGTGCGGGCGACGGCAGTTCTGCAGGCCCTCGGCAAAATGGTGGTCGATGCGTGTGCGACCATCGGCGTCGAAGCGTTCACTTCGATTCCCGACGGCGAGCGCATCTACGATCCCGACGGCGGGTTGTGGCCTCAAACGTTGCTGCTTTCGCTAGACGGCCCCGTCGAAGAAGCCGACCCCGACGAAATTCGCAAAATTTGGCTATTGGCGGATACGCCGTCGGTTGTCTTTCGCGTCGAATGGCATCGGGCCGACGGCAAAATCGGCCGGCACGAGGCGCGGCCGTTCGCGACCGTCGCGTTCCTCAGCGATGTCGACATCCCCTGGAGCGACGACGAAGATTGATGAGCAGGGCGCTTGGTCAGCATTGCCTGCCAAGCGACGTCCATCCGCGTCCGTCGACATCGGTCGACGCCAATCGGCATCCACCGGCATCCACCGGCATCCACCGGCATCCACCGGCACCTACCGGCACCTACCGGCACCTACCGGCACCTACCGGCACCCTCGCGCTTCCGGGATGCGGATGCCGGGGGCACATCGTCTCGGCGCGGCGAGACGGCACGTCAACGCATCAAGCGGCGCCTGAATAGCGCGGCGCACACAAAGAACGGCACGATCGCATAAGCGGCCAATACGGCCAGATGCAGGGGAACGTCCGCGAGCGTTCGCCCCAGCATCGCCGCTCGGATGAGTTCAACGGCATGCGCGAGCGGCAAGAGCATCGCGGCATGGCGTACGGCTTCCGGCAGTTGCGCCAAGGGGAAAAATACCCCCGACAACAGCAGCATCGGCGTAAGCACGAGCGTTTGGTAGAACATAAAAAAATCGTAGGACGGCGCGAGCGCCGTCACGATCATTGCGAGGCTGGCGAACGCCAGCCCTGCCAACGCGATGACGGGCAGGGCGAACAGCATCGACGGAAACTGCGCGTAGCCGAGCACGCCGGCAACCAGCATGATGGCGGCCCCGGATAGGACCGCCTTGCTAGCCGCCCAGACGATTTCGCCCACGACGATGTCGCCCAGCGTCAACGGTGTGTGCATCAGCGCTTCCCATGTGCGCTGCACGTGCATGCGCGAGAAACTCGAATACATGGACTCGAACGTGGCCGACATCATGACGCTCGAACCGACGGTACCGGCTGCCAGGTACGCGATATACGACACGCCGTCGACATGGCCCACCATCAGGCCGAGTCCGAATCCGAGACCGAATAGGTAAATCATCGGATCGGCCAAATTGCCGAGCATCGAGGCTGCCGCAAGCTTGCGCCAAACCAAATAGTTACGGCGCCAGACCGAGATCCAGTTCGTCGCGTTCGCCGGCAACGCGAGCCGCCAGCGATGGGCATGGGCCGCGCCGAGGGGGCGCCGTGCGCGGGCGTTCGTGTCGTAAGAGGGGGCTTCCATCTACAGTTCTCTTTTCTCTTCAGCGGTTGCGGCTCAGTCCTGCATTTCGCGGCCCGTCAGCCTCAAGAAAACGTCCTCCAGATTGGCCGGCCGGTGCAGGTAGCGTAAGCCGGCCCGTCCCGCGAGGCGCGCGTTGACCGGGGCGGCGTCGCGCACGTAGCAAAACAGCGTCTCCCCGCTGATTTCCGTGTGTAAAGCGAACGGTGCGAGTTCGTCTCGCAGCGCCTCGGGTGCGGCGCCGTACACTTCGATAACGTCGCAGCCGATTTCTTTTTCGACCAATTCGCTCGGCGCGCCTTCCGCAATCTTGCGGCCTTCCTCGATGATGCAAAGCCGGTGGCAGAGCCGCTCGGCCTCTTCCATGAAATGCGTCGTCAGAAGAATCGTCTTTCCGCGAGCAAGCAACGAACGTAGCCGGTCCCATATCAGGTGCCGCGCCTGCGGGTCCAATCCGGTCGTCGGCTCGTCGAGAATCAACACGTCAGGGTCGTTGATGAGCGAGCGAGCCAGCGTCAGCCGGCGCTTCATACCGCCGGAAAGTTCGCCCACGCGTGCGTCGGCCTTGTTTTCTAAGCGTGCGAATTCCAGCAGATCCGGCACCATGGCGCGAGTCTTGCTCGCCGACAAGCCAAAGTATCGGCCGAAGACGAGCAGGTTCTCGCGCACGCTGAAATCAGGGTCGAGGTTGTCGAACTGCGGCACGACGCCCACCCGTTGTCGAGCGAAGCGGGCCTCCGATGGAACGGTATGTCCACATAGTGCGATCATGCCGGCGTCAGGCTCGGTCAAGCCGAGCATCATCTTCAGCGTCGTCGTTTTGCCGGCGCCGTTGGGGCCGAGCAGTCCGAAGCACTCGCCTGCGCGGACGTGGAAAGACAAGCCGTCGACGACCGTTTTGTCGCCGTAGGATTTCACGACATCACGGAATTCGATGGTGTTGTTCGTCATGAATACGGATTAGAAGGCCGCATTGGAAGGGCTTCATTCTATTGCATCGAGCGTCGACGCTCCGGATAGGTGCATCGTGCCTGCACCGCTGCGGCGCAACGGCTGTGTCGACGCAGCGGCGGGCGCGCATCTAGGGACCTGCGAGGGCTAGGCGTTTTCCTAGTCTTGCGCGTCCGCATGCGTCGCACCATGATTGAAACGACGAAACCGCGATCGGCGCGGGCTGGGAGGCCAACCATGGCAAGCTATAAAAAAATCCTACTGTGTTACGACGGCACGCGCGAAGGACGTAAGGCGTTGAGATGCGGCGCCGACCTCGCACTCGATTTGAAGGCGGAGACACATTTGCTGTCCGTCGTCGATATGCGCACGAGCATCGCTCAAAGCGCGGGCTTGCTGACCGATGTGGCGTGCGGCCGTTTCGAGGACGCCGCGCGCGAAATTCTGCAAGAAGGGGTGGATTGGCTCACCGAACGGGGCGTGCAGGCACACGGCCATTTCGCCTTCGGCCATCCTATCGACGAGATCGCCAATCTGGCCGACGAATTGCAGGTGGATCTCGTTGTAGTCGGCCATCGCAAGCGCAGCGGCATGTCGCGATGGTGGATGGGCTCGGGAAACACGCCGCTGCTCGATCGCGTGTCATGCAGCATTCTCGTCGCCGTGTCGACGGCGAACGAACAGGAAGTCGCGACACCCGCCCCGGTTTCGGCCGGAGGGGCGACGACCTGATTGAACGCAACTGACCTGAGCCTCTTCCTTACGCGAATCTCATGACGGCAATTCGACAGCATCGAGTTGCCATGAGAACCAACCGCGGCGATGGAAGATGACGCTGTACGGTGGCCGATCTGCACCGCGTGAGTAGGTGACCGCGAACGTATTCGTATCGCGATAACCGGCGCTGCCCTTGGCGCGCGGCGTCGAGTGCGTGACGGCGGCGCGAGAAGACGCTCCGGGGGCCGAGGGGGCCGGTTCCCGCTGTTGCGGTGCAGAGCTCGATGATTGATCGCCGGCGGTCGGCGGTACTTCGCCAGGTTCGCCCCTTGGCGGCATGCCCCCCAAAAGCGCGGCCACTCCGTCGGGCGTCGCATAGGCATCGACGAGCGGGCCCACGAAAGCGATGCCGACAAGGGCGCCGAGCGCCGCGAGCGGATGCTGCAGCTTTTGCGTATCCACGCGATGACTCAACATCTGCGTGACTTGCTCCTTCAGACTCACTCTCAATGCGGGATAGTCGACGTAGCGATCGATCGTCTGCGCGTCGCGTGCTTGGGCCGCGTCGCGCAACTTGCTGAGAACAAGATAAGGCGAGGCGTACACGAGTACGGCGAGAAAGAGGACGACGATCGCGATACCTGTCGCGACAGTCGCCGTCAGCGGTTTTCGCGCCGAGGCGCGGTTCTCGAGTGTCATGAATGATCGGCCTTTATCGTTGTGTGAAGTCTAATCGACAGCGAACGAGCCGAAACGATCCCGTGAGCGGATATGGACCGTATCGGCACAGCCGACAGTGTGCACCCCGCACATCAGGCGGCGGCCGCCCCGGCGCGTTCGTCGTCGATGCAGCGATCGATCATCTGGCAAACCGCGTCGATGGTGCCCACGAGAATCACGCGCGACGCCCCATGATAGACCCGCACAGGCGCTCGCCGAGCCGGTTCGGCATGCAGCGCGCTATTGAGCGATACACGTGCGAACGCCGGCAGCGCGGCAGGCTGTAAGCCGGCAGAATCGACATTGCCGCGCTCGGCCGCGGGGCGGCCCGCACTCGAGTTCAGCGGCGGGCAGGGGATGATCCCGCGCAAGTGGCGCAGGCGGCCGAAAGTGCGAAAAGGAATGAGGCGGGCAAGGCGATCCATGGCGGCTCCCAAGCAGGTTCGGAGTTCAGAATTCGGACGGGCGGATAAGGCCGACCGCAATGCCTTCGAGCGCGAAATCGGCGCTGCCGGCTTGTACGAAGATGTTTTCGTAATCGGGGTTTTCGGCGACGAGCTCGATACCGTCCGAGCGGCGCTTCAGGCGCTTGACCGTCACGTCGTCGCCGAGCCGCGCGACGATGATCTGCCCGTCCTTCGCTTCGGCGCGCTTTTGTACGGCGAGCAGATCGCCGTCGAGAATCCCGGCGTCGCGCATCGACAGCCCGCGCACTTTGAGCAGGTAATCGGGCTTGCTCGAGAAGAGCGCCGGATCGCATGCGTAGTGTTGCGAAATGTGCTCTTGCGCGAGGATCGGGCTACCGGCGGCGACACGGCCGACGAGCGGCAGCGACAACTGCATCAGGGCCGGATGCGGCAACGACAGTTGATGCGGCATGTCGTCCGACGACAGCAGCCGAATGCCCCGCGATGCACCGGCGGCGAGCTCGATCACGCCTTTGCGTGCGAGAGCCCGAAGGTGCTCCTCGGCCGAATTGGCCGAAGAAAAGCCCAACGCGGCCGCGATCTCGGCCCGCGTGGGCGGAAAGCCGCTGTGCTCGATCGATTGGCGGATCAAGTCGTATACCTGCTGCTGCCTTGCGGTGAGTTTGGTCATGGCGCCACTGTATGGATAGACAGTAATCTGTATTTTTATACAGTATTCGTGCGATTTCAAGTGCTCTGTTGCGACCCCGCATCACCGCTTAGCAGAAAACGGCATTTAGAAATGAACTTTTATTCGTTTTCGGAATAAGCGACGCCGACTAGACTGGGCTACCGCCGTCGTCCCGGACGGCGCATCTGCGGGACTGACTGCAAGGCGGCGCATGGCCTGCGCCGTGTCGCGACATCGACGAGACCCGCGCTTTGCCGGAGGGGGCACGCATGAACTTTCAGCAACTTCGCTATGTACGCGAAGCGGTGCGACGCAATTTGAACTTGACCGAGGTCGCCAACGCGCTGTTCACCTCCCAATCGGGCGTGTCCAAGCAGATCAAGGATCTCGAGGACGAGCTCGGCATCGACATTTTCGTGCGGCGCGGCAAGCGCCTCACAGGACTGACGGAGCCGGGCAAGTCGGTGCATCAGTTGATCGAGCGAATGCTGCTCGACGCGGAGAACATGCGGCGCATTGCGCGGCAGTACGCCGATGAAGACACGGGCCATCTCGTCGTCGCGACGACGCATACACAGGCGCGCTACGCGCTTCCGAAGGTCGTGCGCGAATTCACTCGCGTGTTTCCGAAAGTGCAACTGGCGCTCCGTCAGGGCAGCCCGCGGCAAATCGCGCAGATGCTCGTCGACGGTGAAGCGGACATCGCGATTTCCACCGAGGCGCTCGATCGCTTCGCCGACATCGTCACGTTTCCTTGCTACTCGTGGCATCACATTGTCGTGGTGCCGAAGCAGCATCCGCTCGTCGGCCGCGAAAAGGTGACCCTCGAGGATGTCGCCGACTACCCGATCATCACCTACGACCGCGACTTCACGGGCCGCTCGCATATCGACGAATCTTTCGCCAAGGCGGGCGCGATGCCCGACGTGGTGCTGACGGCGATCGATGCGGACGTCATCAAGACCTACGTCGAACTCGGGATGGGCGTGGGCGTCGTCGCTGCGATGGCCTACGACCCGAAGCGCGATGCCGAACTCGTTGCGCTCGACACGCAGCATTTGTTCGAAGGGAGCACGACGCGCGTGGGATTGCGCAAGGGAGCGTTCATGCGCGCCTATGCCTATCGCTTCATCGAAATGTTCGCGCCCGACCTTGCCGAGGCCGACATGGCGGGACGACTGCGCGAGGCCGCATAACCACGGCCGGCGGCGCGACGCCCGTCGGGCCGCCGCGTCTGCGCGGCGCTTTGGGCCTGGGTCTTCGCTCGCCGGTCGCGCGAGGTTAAAATGCCGCCCATGACTACGACCCATCTTTCCGCTTCTCCCGCGGCGCTGCCGCGCATCGCCGTGCTCGCAACAGGCGGCACGATCGCCGGCTCGGCCGCGGACGCCGCCCAAACCTCGGGATATCAGGCCGGCGTCGTCGGCGTCGATCGGCTCTTGGCCGCCGTCCCGGCGCTGTCGCACGTCGCTCGGATCGAAGCCGAGCAAGTCGCGAGCATCGACAGCAAGGATCTCGACCTTGCGCTTTGGACGACGCTTGCCGAGCGGATCGCGGCCTTGGCCGCACGTGAGGATATCGACGGGATCGTCGTCACGCACGGCACCGATACGCTCGAGGAAACGGCGTACGCGCTGCATCTGATCGTCAAAACCGACAAGCCCGTGGTCTTGACAGCGGCCATGCGGCCGTCGTCGGCGCTCTCCGCCGACGGCCCGCTGAACCTGCTCGGCGCCGTCACTGTGGCGGGCTCGCAGGCCGCGCGCGGTCAAGGCGTACTGGTTGCCTTCAACAATCGAATTCACAGCGCACGCGATGTGGTGAAGACGAGCACCTACGCCGTCGACGCGTTTCATTCGCCCGAAATAGGCGCGCTCGGCTGGGTGCAGGACGGCCGCGTCGAATTCCAGCGCTCGGTCGTGCGGCCGCATACTGCGGCGACGCCGTTCGTCGCGCTCGCGTCATGGCCGTCCGTCGAAATCGTCGCGAGCTACGCGGGCGCATCGCGCGCCGCGGTCGATGCGCTCGTGGCTTGCGGCGCCCGCGGCATCGTGGTGGCGGGCACGGGCAACGGCTCGATCCATGCTTCGGTGCAGGCGGCGCTTGGCGAGGCGAGCGCTCGCGGCGTCGCGGTCGTGCGCGCATCGCGCGTCGGTTCGGGCCACGTGATGCGCAACGGCGCGGCATCCGACGATGCACTCGGCTTCGTCAGCGCCGGCACGCTCAATCCGTACAAGGCGCGCGTACTGCTCATGCTCGCACTGGCCGCGGGCGAGCATGAGCCGGCTGCCTTGCAGCAGGTCTTCGATACTTACTGAGAAGCCGCGCCTTTGGGCAGGGCCGCACCTTGCCGTTCCAAAGCGTCGAGCGCATCCAGCGCCGACGTCCAGTCCCGCGGAGCAGGGCGGTGCAAGCGTTGCACGCCCCGCGACGATGCAATGAGTGGCAATCCGACAGACGGACACCCGACGGCGACGTCTGACCGACCAAGGCTTCCCCGGCGCCGCCGGGTGCCGCTGCGGACCCCACTGCCGCTCTCAGCCCGAAAGCGGCTTTTTGCCTCTCCATCCACGTAGTCGTCTCGACCGTTCCTGCGTCGCGCGTCTCGCGATGCGCGCGCCGTACCGGGTCTCGCTTCCCACATGAGGGCGAGGCGCCCCACGTGCCGGCCGTCCGAATTCGATCGAACGGCCGTGTTTCCTTCGTTGCGCGATGACGGCGCCGATCGTCAGCCTGCGAGCGCCGCGCTCCGGGCTTGTTCCGGCTCGGCGGCGATCTCGAACCCGGCCATGATTTCGAGCGCGCGCAGGAGTGCCGAGTGATCCCAGCCCCCGCCGTCGTGCGCGGCGCAGACGCTGAACAGTTGCTGAGCGCTGGCCGTGTGCGGCAGGGCGATGCCGAGCTTGCGTGCGCCGTCGAGCGCAAGGTTCAAATCCTTGCGGTGAAGGTCGATGCGAAAGCCGGGCTTGAACGTGCGTCGCGTCATGCGCTCTCCATGGACTTCGAGGATGCGCGAGGATGCGAAGCCGCCCATCAACGCACGGCGCACGCGTTCGGGGTCGGCGCCGGAGCGCGCCGCGAAGAGCAGCGCCTCGGCCACTGCTTCGATGTTCAGCGCGACGATGATTTGGTTGGCCACCTTGCAGGTCTGGCCGGCGCCGTTGTCGCCGACGAGCGAGATGTTCTTACCCATGAGCTCGAACAGCGGCTTGGCGCGCTCGAACGCGTGCTCGGGGCCGCCGACCATGATCGAGAGCGTCGCGTCGCGTGCGCCGACTTCGCCGCCGGAAACGGGCGCGTCGAGGTAGTCGCAGCCGAGCGCATTGATGCGCTTGGCGAAGTCCTGCGTGTCGAGCGGGGAGATCGAACTCATGTCGATCACGAGCTTGCCGGCCGAGAGGCCCTTGGCGACGCCGTCGTCGGCGAACAAGACGTTGGCGACGTCGGGCGTGTCGGGCACCATCGAGACGACGATGTCCGCTTCGCGTGCAACCGCTGTCGAATTTGCCGCGACGTGCGTGCTTTCGCGCAGGTCCTCCGGTACCGGATAAGCGCCGTTGACATACAGCGTGTGTCCGCCCTTGAGCAGGTTGCGCGCCATGTGCGCGCCCATGATGCCGAGGCCGATGAAACCGATCTTTGCCATGTCGATGTCTTTCCGTTAGCGATTTGTCGTTGCGTGAGCGGCGCGCCATGCGCGCCTTCTTATGGGTTGTGCGCTAGCGCGCCGCATGCTGCCCGGCGATCTCGCGCAACCAGGTCAGACCTTCGAGCGTCGTCGTGCGCGGCTTGTATTCGCAGCCGATATGGCCGCTGTAGCCGAGTCGATCGAGCCAGTCGAATAGAAACGCATAGTTGACTTCGCCTGTGCCCGGTTCGTGCCGGCCTGGGTTGTCGGCAAGCTGAATATGCGCAATGCGCGGCAGCAGCTTTTGCAGCGTCGCCGCCAGCTCGCCCTCCATCCGCTGCATGTGATAGATGTCGTACTGCAGATACAGATTGCTCGACGCCACCTCGTCGATCACATCGAGCGTTTCGCCGGAGCGGTTCAGCGCAAAGCCTGGGATGTCGTAGGCGTTGCAAGGTTCGACAAGCAGCTTGATGCCTTCCTTTTCGAGCGCTGCGGCCGCGAAACGCAAGTTTTCGATGATCGTCGAGCGGGCGCGGTCGTGCGTCACGTCGGGCGTCGGAATGCCGACGAGGCAGTTCAACTGTGATACGCGCAGCGCTTTCGCATAGTCGATGGCACGGCCGACGCCGTCCCGGAATTCGGCCACGCGATCGGGCAAGCACGCGATGCCGCGCTCGCCGGCTTCCCAATTGCCGGCCGGCAAGTTGTGCAGAACGAGGCGCAGCCGATTCGTCTCGAGCTTGTCGGCCAGTTCGGCGGCCCCGTACGGATACGGAAAGAGAAATTCGACGGCGGAGAAGCCCGCGCGCGCGGCCGCCTCGAAACGATCGAGGAACGGCACCTCGTTGAACAGCATGGTCAAATTGGCGGCAAATTTCGGCATGGTGCGGGTGCTCTTCGGTCGGTCAGGGGACCGACGCTCGCCGGTGAGCCGGCGAGCGTCGGGTCGTTCGATGTGTCGGGTGAGCAACACGGCAAGCGGGCTCAGTCGAGCAGTGAAACCGCGGTCGGCGCGTCGGCGCGCGAATCGGCAAGCGGCTCGAATTCGTTGACGGCGTCGATTTCCGCACCCATCGCAATGTTCGTCACGCGCTCGAGAATCACCTCGACGACGACAGGCACGTTGAACTCCGCCGCCAACGCCTGCGCCTTTCGCAGCGCCGGCGCGATTTCGCCCGGCTCGAACACGCGCAACGCCTTGCAGCCGAGCCCTTGCGCGACGGCGACGTGGTCCACGCCGTAGCCGTTCACTTCAGGAGCGTTGATGTTCTCGAACGCAAGCTGAACGCAATAGTCCATCTCGAACGCACGCTGCGCTTGGCGGATCAGTCCCAGGTAGGAGTTGTTCACGACCACATGGACGTAGGGCAAGTGAAATTGCGCGCCTACAGCGAGCTCTTCGATCATGAACTGGAAGTCGTAATCGCCCGACAGCGCGACGATATGACGCGTGGGATCGGCGGCGCGTACCCCGAGCGCGGCCGGGATCGTCCAGCCGAGCGGGCCTGCTTGGCCGCAGTTGATCCAGTTGCGCGCCTTGTAGACGTGCAGAAACTGAGCCGCGGCGATCTGCGACAGACCGATCGTGCTGACGTAGCAGGTGTCGCGGCCGAACACCTTGTTCATCTCTTCGTAGACGCGCTGCGGCTTGATCGGCACTTCGTCGAAGTGCGTCTTGCGCTGCATCGTGCGTTTGCGCGCGCGGCACGCTTCGCTCCATGCGGTGCGGTCCTTGAGCTTGCCGGATGCTTTCCATTCGCGCGCCACGTCGACGAACAACTCGAGCGCGGCCTTCGCATCGGAGACGATGCCGAGATCGGGCCCGAAGACGCGGCCGATTTGCGTCGGCTCGATATCGACGTGCACGAACTTACGCCCCTTCGTGTAGACCTCGACGCTGCCCGTGTGCCGATTGGCCCAGCGGTTGCCGATGCCCAGCACGAAGTCCGATTCGAGCATCGTTGCATTGCCGTAGCGATGCGACGTCTGCAGGCCGACCATGCCCGCCATGAGCGGATGGTCGTCGGCGATCGCCCCCCACGACATCAACGTCGGTACGACCGGCACGCCCGTCGTTTCGGCGAATTCGACGAGCAGCGCTTCGGCGTTCGCGTTGATGATCCCGCCGCCGGACACGATCAGCGGGCGCTCGGAAGCGTTGAGCAATTCGAGGGCGGCCTCGATCTGCTTGCGCGTCGCCTTCGGCTTGTAGACGGGCAAGGGCTCGTAGGTCTCGATGTCGAACTCGATCTCGGCCAATTGCACGTCGATCGGCAAGTCGATCAGCACGGGGCCGGGCCGGCCCGAGCGCATCAGATGAAATGCCTGCTGGAATACGCGCGGCACCAGCGCCGGCTCGCGGACGGTGACGGCCCACTTCGTCACGGGCTTGGCGATCGTCTCGATGTCGACGGCTTGAAAGTCTTCCTTGTAAAGCCGCGCGCGCGGCGCTTGGCCCGTGATGGCGAGAATAGGTATCGAATCGGCCCAAGCCGAATAGAGTCCGGTGATCATGTCGGTTCCCGCAGGACCCGACGTGCCGATGCACACGCCGATATTGCCGGGCGCGGCACGCGTATAGCCTTCGGCCATATGGGAAGCGCCTTCGACATGGCGCGCAAGGACGTGGCCGATCCCGCCGGCGCGGCGCAGCGCCGAGTAGAGCGGATTGATGGCGGCGCCGGGCACCCCGAACGCCGTCTCGATGCCTTCTTTTTCCAGCACGAGCACGGCGGCGTCGACGGCTCTCATTTTCGGCATGGTGTCTCCTTGTCCTATTTGGGCAGATGCTGATTCGCGGTTAGATGCACTTTAGAACTGCTCGAAAGGTTTGATAAGATCGCTTCGGGTTCGGTTTTCCGGTACAAAAAGTATTGAATGGAGCGAGGCGGAGGAGGCGGGCATGGATCGTTTCAAGCAAATCGAAACCTTCGTACGCGTTGCTGAAGCGGGCAGCCTCGCCGCGGCGGCGCTCGAGGAGGGTGTCTCGCCCGTGATCCTCGGGCGGCGCATCGATGCGCTGGAAAAACGGCTCGGCGTGAAGCTGATGTACCGCTCCACGCGGCGGCTCGTCGTCAGCGAGGCGGGCGCCGCGTTCTTGGAGCGCTGCAAAGGATTGCTGGCCGAATGGGAGCAAGCGGAAAACGAGCTGGCCGCGGGCGAGCGTGCCGTCAGCGGGCATCTGATCGTTTCCGCGCCGGCCGCCTTCGGCCGCAAGCATGTGGCTCCGCTCGCCCCGGGGTTCTTGGCCGATAAGCCGGGATTGCAGATGTCGTTCAATCTGACCGATCGCGTCGTCGATCTCGTGCGCGAGGGTTACGACCTGTCGATTCGAATCGGCGGGAGCGTCGATCCGAACTTCGTGGCCGTCAAACTCGCGACGAACCGGCGGGTCGTTTGCGGGACGCCGGCTTATTTCGCACGGCATGGGCGTCCGCGCTCGCTCGAGGATTTACTCGCGCACAATTGCCTCGCCTTCAACCTGCAAGGCGGGCAGAACCGCGGCTGGTACTTTCAGCGCGGCGGCAAACGAGTGACGATGCGCGTGGCCGGCACGCTCGACTGCAACGATGGAGAACTGCTGCACCGGTGGGCGTCGGAAGGGCTCGGACTCGGCTGGCGCTCGACTTGGGAAATTGCCGATCAGCTCGCGCGCGGCGAGCTCGAAACGGTGCTCGATGAGTTCGCTTTGCCCGAGTACGACATTTTGGCGGTCTACCCGCAGCAGCGTTACGTCCCCGCGAAGGTCCGCTACTTCATCGATTATCTGAAGGAGGCCTACGCCCGGCCCGGATATTGGGGCGGGAGCCAAGGCGGCTAGGTGCGCTGACCCGCCCGCGTGAGCCGGCCCCGGCTCGATTGCGCCGCGGCTTCGAATCGGTTACACTTTCGGGCTTCTCACTTGCCACACCGGTTGGTCGGTCCTCGAATCGGAGCCGGCCATCGACGCCCGGGTGGCTTCAATCCACAAGGAGTGTGTATGCGTCATTACGAAATCGTCTTCGTCGTGCACCCCGATCAAAGCGAGCAAGTGCCCGCGATGATCGAGCGGTACAAATCCACGATTACCGCGCGCGGTGGCAACATCCACCGCATCGAAGACTGGGGCCGTCGCCAACTGGCCTACATGATCGAGAAACTCGCGAAGGCTCACTACGTCTGCATGAACATCGAATGCGACCAAGCTACGCTCGAAGAGCTCGAGCACGCATTCAAGTTCAACGACGCCGTGCTGCGTCACCTGATCGTCAAGATGAAGAAGGCCGAAACGGGCCCGTCGCCGATGATGAAGGAAGTGCAGCGCGAAGAAGCCAAGAAGGCAGCTGCCTCGTCGCAGCCGTCCGAAGCGCAGGCTTAACGGTATCTACGGTTTAAGCCACCTAGGTTCCATCGGTTTTTCGCCGCTCTCGTGAACAGGCTGCAACTCATGGCCAGCGTGATCGAGCGCGAGCCGCTGCGCTATACGCCGGCAGGCGTGCCGATCGCAAGCTGCACGCTGCAGCATCGCGGGGAAGTCGTCGAAGCCGGCATCGTCCGGCAAGTAGAACTGACGATGCCCGCGTTGGCCGCAGGCGCCGCGAGCGGAAAGCTGGAAATGTGTGAGATGGGCGTCGAAACGCTCTTCACCGGTTTCCTGGCGAAAAAGAGCCGCAATGCGAGAACCTTGGTGTTTCACATCACAGAATTGCAGGACATTGGAAAGGACTGAACATGCCCCGCCCGACTGGTAAGAAATTCGACAAGCGCCGTCAACAACAAAACCCGCTGTTCAAGCGCAAGAAGTTTTGCCGCTTCACGGCTGCCGGCGTCGAGTACATCGACTACAAAGACATCGAAACGCTGAAGGACTTCATCGGCGAAAACGGCAAGATCACGCCGGCTCGTCTGACGGGTACGAAGGCCCACTATCAACGCCAGCTCGATACGGCGATCAAGCGCGCACGTTTCCTCGCGCTCTTGCCGTACACCGACCTGCACAAGGCCTAATCAGACGACGCGATAAGGAGAATCCGAATGCAAATCATTCTTTTGGAAAAAGTCGTCAACGTGGGCAACCTCGGCGACGTGGTCAAGGTCAAGGACGGCTACGCCCGTAACTTCCTGATCCCGCAAAAGCTGGCCCGCCGCGCCACGAAGGAAGCGATCGCCGAATTCGAAGTGCGCCGCGCCGAGCTCGAGAAGGCTGCCGCCGAAAAGCTCTCCGCCGCGCAAGCGCAAGGCGAGAAGATGGCCGGCCTGACGATCCAAATCGCGCAGAAGGCTGGCGTGGACGGCCGTCTGTTCGGCTCGGTCACGAACGCCGACGTCGCCGAAACGCTGACGAAGCAAGGCTTCCGCGTTGAAAAGGCGCAAGTTCGCATGCCGCAAGGCCCGCTCAAGATCGTTGGCGATCACCCGGTGCAAGTGTCGCTGCACACGGACGTCTCGGTCGACGTGACGGTGTCCGTGCTCGGCGAGCACGCCTAATCAGCGTCGTAAAGCGATACCGGCCGTACCGGGCGTCGTTCCGGTTCGGCCCAGTCGTTCAAGAAGGCAGGAGCCGGAGCACCGGTTCCTGCCTTTTTTGTTTTGGCCTCGTTTTGTCTGCTGGCGAACGCGGAGCCATTTCGCGATAATGCCTCCCCATGAACGCACCGTCGAACGATCCTCAACTCGATTCGCTCAAAGTCCCGCCGCACTCGATCGAGGCCGAGCAATCGGTACTGGGCGGCTTGCTGCTGGACAATGCGGCATGGGACCGTATCGCGGATTTCCTGTCGCAGGGCGATTTTTACCGGTACGACCACCGGATCATCTACGAGCACATCGGGCGGCTCATCGCGTCGACGCGGCCGGCGGACGTGGTCACGGTGTACGAAGCGCTGACGACGTCGGGCAAGGCGGAAGACGTCGGCGGTCTTGCTTATTTGAACGCGCTGGCGCAGAACACGCCTAGCGCCGCGAATATTCGGCGTTATGCCGAAATCGTTCGCGACCGTGCCGTGCTGCGCCGCCTCGTGTCGGTGGCCGACGAAATCTCGGCCGACGCATTCAATCCGCAGGGCAAAGAGGTGCGCCAACTGCTGGACGAGGCGGAGTCGAAGGTGTTTTCGATCGCTGAAGACGGCGCGCGCGGCACGCAGGGCTTCCTCGAAATCGGCCCGCTGCTCACTCAAGTCGTCGAGCGCATCGATACGCTGTACCACACGGCCAACCCCAGCGATGTAACCGGCACGCCCACGGGTTTCGTCGACCTGGACCGCATGACGTCGGGCATGCACGGCGGCGAGCTCATCATCGTGGCGGGACGCCCGTCAATGGGCAAGGCGCAGCCGCTCGATGCGCGCATCAAGACTCTGTCGGGCTGGAAGACGATGGGCGATATCGAGGTCGGCGATGCGTTGGCTTCGGTCGATGGCGCGCCGTCGATGGTGACCGGCATTTATCCGCAGGGAGAGCGCCAGGTTTACCGTGTGCGATTTTCCGATGGGAGATCGACCGAGTGCTGCGACGAACATCTCTGGCGAATTCATTACCGGGAGTGGGCGCAACCGAGGATCGTAGATACGGCGCAACTGCGCCAGTTGCTGACGTGCGAGCGGTATCGGAATCGCTTATGGATCGATTTGCCCAGCGGGGACTTCGGTCACGAGGAAGCGTTGCCTGTCGATCCGTGGGTGCTCGGCGCATTGCTTGGCGACGGAGCGATCGCGGGTACATCTGTGCGTTTCAGTGTCAAGGCCGAGGAGACGCTCGATCGCATGCGCGCACGCGTCGGCGATGCCATGATGCTCGAATATGCGGGCCAATACGATTGGCGGATCAAGCATCGGCCTGCGAGCGAGCGTCAGGTACGCCCGGGCGTCAATCCAATCAAGCAAGCGCTCGAGCGGCTCGCCCTCTGGGGCTGCGGCAGCTACGACAAGTTCATTCCGCGCATCTATCTCGATGCGGCGAAGCCGGCCCGGCTCGATTTACTGCGTGGACTACTCGACACCGACGGGTGGGTCGAATCCTGGGGCACGGTGCGCTATTCGACCGCGAGTGCGAGACTGGCGGGCGACGTTTGTGAATTGGTGCGATCGTTGGGCGGCTGGTGCACCATCTCGGAAAAACAGACGTCGTTCGTGGTCGACGGTGTACGCAGGCAGGGCGCGATAGCCTACCAGTGCACGATCAGCCATCCCGATTCGAAAAGCCTCTTCCTGTTCGAAGGCAAGCACGAACGTCTCGCGCGTGGCCGCACGAGACGCAAGATGCCGGTCGTCGTTTCGATCGAGCCTACGCGGTGCACGCAGACGCAATGCATCTCGGTGTCGCACCCTTCGCGTCTTTACGTTACCGACGATTATGTCGTCACGCATAACACCGCGTTTTCTATGAACATCGGCGAATACGTCGCCGTGGAGTACGGGTTGCCCGTGGCCGTGTTCTCGATGGAAATGCCGGGGACGCAGCTCGTCATGCGGATGCTCGGCTCGGTGGGCCGCCTCGACCAACACCGCATGCGCACGGGGCGCCTGACCGACGAAGACTGGCCCAAGCTGACGCATGCCGTGCAGAAGATGAGCGAGGCGCAACTGTTCATCGACGAAACGGGCGGCTTGAACCCCATGGAACTGCGCTCGCGCGCGCGACGCCTCGCGCGTCAGTGCGGCAAGCTCGGCCTCATCATCGTCGACTATTTGCAGCTGATGTCGGGGTCGTCGCCCGGCGAGAATCGCGCGACCGAGATTTCCGAAATTTCGCGGTCGTTGAAAGGGCTCGCGAAGGAACTCGACGTGCCGGTCATTGCATTGTCGCAGCTCAATCGCGGCCTCGAGCAGCGGCCCAATAAGCGTCCTGTCATGTCCGACTTGCGCGAATCGGGTGCAATCGAGCAGGACGCCGACGTCATTCTCTTCATCTACCGCGACGAAGTGTACAACCCCGATAGTCCCGACAAGGGCACGGCGGAAATCATCATCGGCAAACAGCGTAATGGTCCGATCGGCCCTGTTCGGCTCACGTTCCTAGGGCAATACACGAAGTTCGACAATTTCGCGGGGCCGCAGAATTTCATGGGCGGCGAGTAGCGCGCGCCGGAACGTCGCGTTTCCGAGCGGCACGGCTGTTGCATTCTTGTTCCCGGGTGCAACCGGGCGTTGGGCTCGATCGCGCGAGCCGGTACAATGTTGCAGTTTTATGTCAGCCCCAGCGAGCCGCTGCGCCTGGGTCCGGTTCGAACCCAGGCGCAGCGGCTCTCTTCCGGCCCGGCGACGCGCTGCGGCAGTGCGGGGCGCCCAATATGACCACCTATCGGGATCTCAATGTTCGGTCGCTTCATGCCCACCGAGGGCAAGTTCTTTGAAATCTTCAACGAGCACGCGAAGTGCATCGTCTCCGCGAGCGAAGAGCTCGAGCGCTTGGTCGACAACCTTAGCGAAGCCGAAGTGCACAAGCAGCGCGTGCAGGCCAACGAAAAGGCCGCGGACAAATTGACGCACGAAACGATCGATCTGCTGCACAAGACGTTCATCACGCCGCTCGATCGCGACGAAATCCACAAGCTCATCACGACGATGGACGACATCCTCGATCTCATGGAGGACGTCGCAACGGCCGTTTCGCTCTACGACGTGCAAGCCATGACGTCCGAGGCAAGCCAGCTCGCTCATATCTGCACCCAAACGGCGAAACATGTTCAAAGCGCCGTGAACATGCTCTCGGACATGAGCCAAGCGCGTCAAATCCTATCGGCGTGCGAAGAAATCGATCGCCTGGAGTCGGAGGCCGATCGCGTGCTGCGTTCGGCGATGTCGAAGCTGTTCCGCGAAGAGGACGACGTCAAGACGCTGATCAAGCTGAAAGCCGTCTACGAGTTGCTCGAATCGATCACGGACAAGTGCGAGGATGTTGCGAACATCATCGAAGGCATCGTGTTGGAAAACGCGTAAGGCGGGCGGACCTAACCGATGCAATCGATCCAGATCGCCATTTGGGTGCTCGCCGGGCTGATCGCCGTCGCACTCGTTTTCGATTTCATGAACGGCTTTCACGACGCCGCGAACTCGATCGCCACCGTCGTGTCGACGGGCGTGCTCAAGCCTCAGCAGGCCGTCGCGTTTGCCGCCGCGTGCAACGTGATCGCTTATTTCATTTTTCACTTGAAGGTCGCATCGACGGTCGGCAAAGGCACCATCGACCCGAAGATCGTCGATCATTACGTCGTATTCGGCGCGCTGTTCGGCGCCATCATTTGGAACATCCTGACGTGGCGCTTCGGTATCCCGTCGAGTTCCTCGCATGCGCTGATCGGGGGCCTCGTCGGAGCAGCGCTCGCCAAATCGGGTTGGTGGGCGCTCAATATCGACGGCATCATGAAAACCGTCGCCTTCATCTTCATCTCGCCGCTGCTCGGGTTCGTGCTCGGCTCGTTCTTCATGACCGCGGTATCGTGGATCTACTTCCGCACGCCTCCAAGCAAGGTCGATCGGCGCTTTCGGCGTCTGCAACTGCTCTCGGCCGGACTCTATAGCTTGGGGCACGGCGGCAACGATGCGCAGAAGACGATCGGCATCATCTGGATGCTGTTGATCGCGACCGGTTTTGCCTCGGCAACGGCCGACGCGCCGCCGGTTTGGGTGGTCGGCGCATGCTATATGTCGATGGGCCTCGGCACGCTGTTCGGCGGCTGGCGAATCGTGCGGACGATGGGGCAGAAGATCACGAAGCTCAAGCCGGTCGGTGGGTTTTGCGCCGAAGCGGGCGGGGCCATCACGCTCTTCACTGCGTCGGCGATGGGCGTGCCCGTCTCGACCACGCATACGATCACGGGCGCCATCGTGGGCGTGGGGGCGACGCAAAAGCTCTCCGCCGTGCGCTGGGGCGTGGCCGGCAACATCGTCTGGGCGTGGATTTTGACGATCCCGGCCTCCGCATTGCTTTCTGCGGCGGGATGGTGGCTCGGCCGCCAATTCCTGTAGGGCTTTCGCGGGATTCCTACCCGCTCCCGATCAATTGCCGCTGTTGGCGAACTGTGCGATCGGGTCGTCGACGGTCGAGGTCGGCGCTTCTTGAACGCGCGGCATCGCCGACGCGCGCATGAGCTGCACGTTCGATCGCATCGGCACCGGTTGGACCGTCGACGCGCCGGCACGGCTCGCTTGGCGCTCCGCCTGCACCGCGGCAGGCGGGGGCGGTTCGAAGGCATCGGCCGCAGCATCGATCGCGTCGGGCGCGGTGCTTAGCGCCGAGCCTGTGAGCGCACCCGGCTCCGGCGAGCGCGTGGCAGTGACAGCCGCCGTTGGGGGCGGGGTTGCTACGGTTGCATCGGCGGATACGGTGGCTTTCGGTCGCGCGGCTACCGACAGCGGCGTTTCCCCGCCTACGTCGGGTAAAGCACGCGCGCGCGGCGCACGTTCCCCCGCGACAGCCTCGCGAGGAGGCGGAGCGTCCCGGCCGCTCGATGTCGAGGGCGTCGCCGCGAGTTCCGTCGGCGCATCGAACGGAGAAGGGCGCTGAAGCGGTGGCGCCACCCGTCGAATTCCATCGAACCGTTTGGCCCAGTAAGGGTTGCTCAGATAGTCGAGCCGCACCGTGCCGCCCGTGGAGGGCGCATTGACGAACCGCAGCTTCCCGACATAAATGCCGACGTGCGAATGCGCACGTCCCGTCGTGTTGAAAAAGATGAGGTCGCCCGGCGCGATTTCGTCCGGGGCGATCGATTCGCCTCGCCGGCTGATGTCGGCCGTCGTTCGGGGCAGATCGACGTTGGCCGCGCGTTCGACGACATACCGCACGAGACCGCTGCAATCGAACCCGCTTTCGGGCGTGTTGCCGCCCCAGCGATAGGGAATGCCGACGAGACTCATCGCTTGGATCGAAATTTCCTCACGGCCGATGCTGTGATCGACGAACCGTGGTGAGCCGGGCGGCATCGTTCTGAATGCGTGCTCGTTGCGGGACGACGCGCCGCCGGCGCGCGTGACGTTCGTCGGCGCGCTCGAGCAGGCGGCCAGCGACAGCACGACGACAAGGACAAGCGAAAATCGCAGCATGGGAACGAAGAAACCGGCGCGCGTCGCGCCTGCTAAGTAGGGATGCATCGTAGCGCCGGCGCAGCGAGCGACGGCGATGCCGTTGCGGCCGATAGTAGCCCTGCCGGCGGGCCTTCGGCAACCATTCTTCATAAATTACTTGAAGTTTCGCGCGTAAGCGTTGCCGGGCCGATACGCCGACAGCCATGCGCCCATGGCGGCATCGCCAATAAAAAAGCGCCCGGGAAACCGGGCGCTAGATGCATGCTGAGAACGGGCCGATGTGCCGGCGCCTCGGGGCGTTCAGAGGATGTCGGAGGCGTAATCGGCGAGCCGCGAGCGTTCGCCGCGCGCAAGCGTGACATGACCGCTGTGCGCCCAACCCTTGAACCGATCGACGACGTAAGTGAGGCCGGAACTGCCCTCGGTCAGATACGGCGTATCGATCTGCGCGATGTTGCCGAGGCAGACGATTTTCGTGCCCGGGCCGGCGCGCGTCACGAGCGTCTTCATCTGCTTGGGCGTCAGGTTTTGCGCCTCGTCGATGATGAGGTACTTGTCGACGAACGTGCGGCCCCGCATGAAGTTCATGCTCTTGATTTTCAAGCGGGAGCGAATCAGTTCCTGCGTGGCCGCGCGGCCCCATTCGCCCGCGCTGTCGTCGGTCCGTTGCAGCACTTCGAGGTTGTCGTCGAACGCACCCATCCACGGCTGCATCTTTTCTTCCTCGGTGCCCGGCAGAAAGCCGATATCTTCGCCAACAGGCACTGTCGCCCGCGTCACGATGATCTCGTTGTAGCGCTTTTCGTCGAGCACTTGCGCGAGCCCCGCCGCGAGCGCGACAAGCGTCTTGCCGGTGCCGGCTTGGCCCAGCAACGTCACGAAATCGATGTCCGGGTTCATGAGCAGGTTCAACGCGAAATTCTGCTCGCGGTTGCGCGCCGTAATGCCCCAGACGTTGTTCTTGTGATGACTGTAGTCGCGCAACGTCTGCAACACGGCCGTCTTGCCGTTCAGCTCCCGCACGATCGCTTGGAACGGCGGTTCGCCCGTTTGCGGCTCGAGATAGACGAACTCGTTGACGAGCAGGGACGGGCATAGAGGGCCGGTCACGCGGTAATACGTCGTCCCCGTCTTGTTGTCCTGCCAGCTCTCCATGCCCTTCGCATGCTTCGTCCAGAAATCTTGCGGCAGGGGGCGCACGCCCGAGAACAAGAGATCTTTGTCCTCGAGCACTTGATCGTTGAAGTAGTCTTCGGCCGGCAGCCCAAGCGCATGGGCCTTGATCCGCATGTTGATGTCTTTCGACACCAACACGACTTGGCGGTCTTCGCGGTCGCGCTGGAGCGCGCGCACGACGCCGAGGATCTGATTGTCGGCCTTGCCCTGAGGCAGCCCCTCGACCGGCTCGATATCGGCGAGCTTGGTCTGAAAGTACAGCCGCCCCAGCGCTTCGCGGCTGCCGAGCCGAGCGAGCGAAAGTCCCTCGCTGATCGGGCCGGCATTGGCGACGAGCCCGTCGAGCGTGCGGCTTACTTGGCGGGCGTTGCGCGCGACTTCCGACATGCCCTTCTTGTGATTGTCGAGTTCCTCGAGCGTCATCATCGGCAGATAGACGTCGTGTTCCTCGAAGCGGAAGAGGCACGTCGGATCGTGCATGAGCACGTTCGTGTCGAGCACGAACAGCTTGCGCACTTCGGCTTCCACGGCTGCTTTGCGCGAGCGGCCCTTGGCGGCCTCTTGAGCTGCGCTCGCTCCGGCTGCGCTTGCTCCGGCTGCGGGCGTTTCCTTGCGCGCTTGCAGCGGCGTCGAAGGCGTCGTGGGTTGAAGCAGAGCGGCGGTTTGCTTAGGCTTGCGACCGCGCGCCGTGGCGACTTGCCCAGCGGCAGCGGACGCGGGCGGGAGCGAACGCATGTCGGCGTTCGCGTTGGCGGCGGGCGTCATCGGAGCGGCGACATGGGCGGTGCCGCTCGTCGCGCCGTACTCGGCCGCTTCGGTTTGCTCCCCAATCGTCCCTTGTTTTTTGGCGCTGCGCGCCGGCCTGGCTTTGGCCTTGAATTCATCGGGCGGCAGTAGGCTGCCGAGCTTGCTGGGCGGGGTAGGCAAAGGCATGGTTTCCCTCAAAGAATCGGGTCGCATCTCATGCGTCGCCGAAAGTGCGTCCCGAGTTCTCGGGGCGCACGTTGGGGCGGCGCGTTTCAGGTTTCGGTTCGCCGGTTCGCCTAGTTTTCGATCAGCTCCTTCCAAGAAAGCCGGCGGCGAGGGGACGCCCTGCCGTCGAAAAACAAAAAAGCCGCCGCTCCTGTTGCGATGGAGCAAGCGGCTCGATTGCGAGCATCACGCGGCGCCTGACGGAGGGACCGTCGCCCAAAGCGACGTCGTCGGCGCGGCTGCGGATCAGACGAGATGAATGGGAACTCATTGCAACGCAATATAACGCGCGTCAAAGTGCTTGTACAGCCTCCAGCGTTTCCTCCACATGTCCCGGTACTTTTACGCCACGCCATTCGCGCCGGAGCACGCCTTGGGCATCGATGAGAAACGTCGAACGCTCGATGCCGCGCACTTCCTTGCCATACATCTTTTTCATCTTGATGACGCCGAAGAGCGAGCACAGCGCTTCGTCCGCGTCGGAAATCAATTCGAACGGCAGCTCTAGCTTGGCCTTGAAATTCTCGTGCGAGCGCAAGCTGTCGCGCGACACGCCGACGATCTGCGCGCCGGCTTTTTTGAACTTCGGGTACAGATCGCGGAACTGCAACCCTTCGGTCGTGCAGCCCGGCGTGTTGTCCTTCGGATAGAAATACAGCACCACCTTTTTCCCCCGAAGGCCGGACAGCGTAATCTCGCCTCCGGTCGCCGGAGCCGAAAATTCGGGGACGGGTTGATCGACTGCGATGGGCACGTGGTTCTCCTGTTCTTATCGCGCAAAGGGTCGAGTGAGTCGAGCGATGCAGCCGGCGGCGCAGCGGCGAACGCGCGCGGCGGCGGGCGGTCAGTCAGGCTGGACGATGAGCTCGCCCGAGCGGCCCGGAATCGCGCCCCAGGTGACAGGGTACGATGGCAGCAGGTCGCGGTCCAGCGCGGCATAGTAGTCGCCCATCGTCGCAAATGTATGACCTTGGGCTTGCCATCCGGCGAGCAGCCGCTCGAAGACGGGTGCGAGCTTTTGGCCCTCGAGCTCGGCGTGCAGCGTAAAGACTTGATCTTGCGGGCTATTTTCCGTTGCTGCGAGCACGCGCCCAGCCACGTTCGTTTCGTCGCAGCCGTCCACGCCGATCAGTTCGTCGAGGGTGGGCAAGGTGGTCGGCAACTGCACGTGCTCGAGCGTCTTGCCGTCGACAACGGGCCGATACGGCGAGTGGCCGCGCCCATCGGACGCGTAGGCCATGCCCCATGCATCGATTTGCTCGAAAGCATGTTCGTTCATCTGCCAGCCGGCCGAGCCGTGCGTGGCTGGCGGCGCGCCGAAAATTTCGACGAACCGAGCGTGGCTCTTTTGCATCTCGCCGACCGTCCAATCGCGTCCGCGCGATCGAACATTGTCCTGCCAGTAGACGTGATCCCACGTGTGTATGCCGCACTCGAAACCGGCCTCGTGGATCGCGCGCATCTGCGCGATCCCGTGGCGCCCGATGTCGGGCCCCGGCAGCAGCACGCCGTACATCAACTGCTTGACGCCGTAGTGCTCGAGCACCGACGTGCGCGACACCTTCTTCAGGAAACCGGGCCGCAGCACGCGGCGCAGCGCCCAGCCTGTATGGTCGGGGCCGAGGCTGAACAGGAACGTGGCGCGCGCCTTGAAGCGGTCGAGCATGCGCGCGAGATTCGGCACGCCTTCGCGCGTGCCGCGCAGCGTGTCGACGTCGATTTTCAGAACGATGCGGGCCAAGGAAGGTCCTCGAAGCGTGGCGACTGCGATTGCGACTGCGATTGCGGCTCCAACTCCAACTGCGGCTGCAAATGCAACCAATCCCGCCGCAGTGGCGAAGTCAAGCAGTCAAGCAGTCAAGCGTCTCATTGCTGCTCGACGAGCGCGCGTGCGTCCGCGACATGGCCGCGGTAGGCCTCGAAGATCTTGCGCAGAGCATCGTCGAACGTCGCTTGCGGCGCCCAGCCGAGTTCGTCCATCGTGTTGTCGATTTTCGGCACGCGATTCTGAACGTCCTGATAGCCTTTGCCGTAGTAAGCGCCCGACGATGTTTCGACGAGTTGCACAGCCTTGGCCGAATCGGCGTACTCGGGGTATTCGGCGGCAAGCGCCAACATCTTGTGCGCGAGCTCGCGCACCGAGAAATTGTTCTTCGGATTGCCGATGTTATAGATCTTGCCGGACGCGATGCCATCCTTGTTGTCGATGATCTTCATCAGCGCGCTGATGCCGTCGTCGATATCGGTGAACGCGCGCTTTTGCGAGCCGCCGTCGACGAGGCTGATGTTTTCGCCGCGCACGATGTGGCCGAGGAACTGCGTGACCACACGCGAGCTGCCTTCCTTCGGCGTATAGATCGAATCCAGGCCGGGCCCGATCCAATTGAACGGGCGGAACAGCGTGAAATTCAAGCCTTCTTGCATGCCGTAGCCCCAAATCACGCGATCCATCAGCTGCTTCGAGCACGCGTAGATCCAGCGCGGCTTGTTGATCGGGCCGTACGTGAGCGCCGATTCTTCGGGATCGAATTGCTCGTCGGCGCACATGCCGTACACCTCGGACGTCGAGGGGAACACCAGATGCTTGCGGTACTTGACGGCCGAGCGCACGATCGGCAAGTTCGCTTCGAAGTCGAGTTCGAACACGCGCAGCGGCTGCTGCACGTAGGTCGCGGGCGTGGCGATCGCGACGAGCGGCAGAATCACGTCGCACTTCTTCACGTGATACTCGACCCACTCCTTGTTGATCGTGATGTCGCCTTCGAAGAAGTGCATCCGCTCATGCTCGGTGAGGTCGCCCAGGCGGTCAGTCTGCATGTCCATACCGAACACTTCCCAGTCGGTCGTCTCGAGGATGCGCTTGGACAAATGGTGGCCGATGAAGCCATTGACGCCGAGAATCAGGACTTTCTTAGCGGAGCGTTCGGTTTTGACGGAATTCATGAATGGCTGGAACGGTGAGTGAGCTGGGCGAACTGCGCCGGCGTGACGACGGTTTCGTGCCCGTCGCGCTGGTGCCGCAGTTCGGAAATCGCGATTGCGCGCGCGTCGCCGCACACGCCGAAACACGCATTATCGCTTACGTGCAGACCGGGGGGCAAATTCGCCAGGCCGGCCTTTGCTATGGTCCCGGGGCCGGCCAGGCGCGCGCGGGCGATGACGAAGCGTTCGCCCGCCACGTCGGTGAATGCGCCCGGGTAGGGCGGCGCGACCGCGCGCACGAGGTTGTAGACGTCTTGCGCCGGACGCGACCAATCGATACGGCCGTCTTCGGGCTTCCGGCCGCCGAAGTAACTGCCGCGGGATAGATCGTTCGGCAGATGCGGCGCTTCGCCGGCGAGCAAGGCGGGCAACACGCGCCAGAGCGTTTGCTCGGCCGCGACCGTCACTTTGTCGAACACTTCTTGCGCCGTATCGTCGGGCAAGATCGGCACGGGGGTCTGGCCGACGATCGATCCGGCGTCGGGCTTGACGGCCATCTCGTGCAGCGTCGCGCCCGTTTCCGTTTCGCCGTTGAGCACGGCCCAATTCGTTGGCACGCGGCCGCGGTACTTGGGCAATAGCGAGCCGTGCATGTTATAGGCGCCGCGCGGTGCGAGCGCCAGCACATCCGCCGGCAACATATGGCGGTAATAGAACGAGAAGATGAAATCGGGCCGTGCGCGAGCGACGGCTTCGCGCAGGGCCGCGCCCGCCGGGTCGGCGGGCGTGATCGTCTCGATGCCGTGCTCGGCCGCTACTTGCGCGACGCTGCCGAACCAGATGCGCTCGGACGGATTGTCCTCGTGCGTGACGACGAGCGCGACATCGACGCCGCGCGCCAGCAGCACGCGCAAGCAGCGAACGCCGACGTTATGGTAAGCAAAGACGACGGCGCGCGGCTTCATCGGTCGCGGCCCTCGGCGTGCGCATGGCGGGAAGGCCCGGCACCGGCACCGGCGGCCACGGGCGCGGCGGCGGACGGCGTGTCGCCGGCCCGGCCTTCGAGCACCGCCTGCACGAGGTAGCGCGGCCGTGCGCGAACCTGCTGATAAATGCGGCCGATGTACTCGCCGAGCAATCCGAGCGCAAAGATGATGACGCCGAGCATGAAGAACGTGATGGCGAAGAGCGTGAACACGCCTTGAACTTCCGCGCCGATGACGAACCGTCGAATGACGAGCAGCAGAAACAAGCCGGCCGAGCCCATCGACAAGATCACTCCAATGAACGACAGCCACTGCAGCGGGACGACCGAGAACCCCGTGACCAGATCGAAATTCAAGCGGATCAGGCTATACAGCGAATACTTCGATTCGCCGGCAAACCGTTCTTCATGCGCGACTTCGACTTCGATCGGATTTTGCGCGAACGTATAAGCGAGGGCCGGAATGAACGTGTTGACTTCCCCGCAGCGGTTGATCGTATCGATGATCTGGCGGCTGTATGCGCGCAGCATGCAGCCTTGGTCGGTCATTTTGATGTGCGTGATGCGTTCGCGCAGGCGGTTCATCGCCCGCGACGCCTTGCGCCGCCAGAGCGTATCTTGCCGCTGCATCCGGATCGAGCCCACGTAATCGTATCCCTCGCGCATTTTGACGACGAGCTTGCCGATTTCCTCGGGCGGGTTTTGCAGGTCGGCGTCGAGCGTGATGACGATGTCGCCGCGCGATTCCTCGAACCCCGCGAGGATCGCCATGTGCTGGCCGTAGTTACCGTTGAGCAAGACGACACGCGTCGTATCCGGGCGCGCGCGGAACTGCTCCGCCAGAATCGCCGCCGATCGATCGCGGCTGCCGTCGTTGATGAAGATGACTTCGTAGGGCGTGCCGAGCGCGTCGAGCGCGGGATACAGGCGCGCAAACAGCGCATGCAGTCCCGCTTCCTCGTTGTAGACGGGGATGATGATGGAGACTTCCGGCGCCGCCGTACGATGTTCGGTGTGACTCATGTCCGCTTATTTCCCGTATTGTTCGCAGATCTCGTTGACAGCGCTGCACACGCGCGCCACGTCACGCTCGGTCATCAGCGTGAACATCGGCAGCGTCACCGTCGTCGCGCCGAAGCGCTCGGCGTGCGGAAACATGCCCGGCGCAAAACCGAGCGCGCGGTACAGCGTAAACAGATGAATCGCCGGGTAATGCACGCCCGAGCCGATTCGGTAGTCGTCGTGCAGCTTCTGCATGAAGCTCGCACGGTCGATGCTCAGCCGCTCGAGAGGCAGCGTGACCTGGAACATGTGCCAGTTGCCGTTCTCGAACTGCGCGAGGGGCAAGCCCACCCCCAGCTTCGCCGCGGCGCCCCCTTCGAACCCGGCGAAATAGGCACGCGCAAGTTGCTTGCGGGCCGCCGTGAACCGCTCGATCTGTGCAAGCTGGCCCAGGCCCACGCGCGCCGCCACATCGGTCAGATTGTACTTGCCGCCGAGCACGTCGCAGTCCATGCCGTCGTAGCCGCTGCGCGTGATGCCCTGCAGCCGGTATTTGCGCGCAAGCTCGGCTTCGTCCTCGTTATTGAGCACGAGCGCGCCGCCCTCGATCGACGTCAGGTTTTTATTCGCATGGAAGCTGAACGAGACGATGTCGCCGAGCTTGCCGATGCGCTCGCCTTTCCAGGTTGCGCCGAATGCCTGCGCGGCATCCTCGATCACACGCAGCTTATACGCGCGAGCGATTTCGTAGAGCCGATCCATGTCGACGGGCAGGCCGGCGAGGAATACGGGGATGATCGCTTTCGTGCGCGGCGTGATCGCCTTTTCGAGCAGATTCAGATCGATGTTGCGCGTGAGGGGGTCGATGTCGACGAAAACGGGCGTCGCGCCGACTTCCAAAATGACGTTGGCCGTCGAGACCCACGACGCCGGCGTCGTGATCACTTCGTCGCCCGCGCCGACCCCGGCAATCCTCAGGCCGATCTCCAGCGTGGCCGTGCCCGAGTTGAAGGTGCGCACGGGACGTCCCCCGCAATAGGCCGAGAGCTGCTGCTCGAAGGCCTGATTTTGCGGCCCTGTCGTGATCCAGCCCGAGCGGAGCACGTCGACGACGCCCGCTATCGTCTCTTCATCGATTTCGGGGCGGACGAACGGCAGAAAGGGAAGAGAATCTTGGGTCATGGGCTTCGCTCGAGGACGAGGTGTTGAATTCCTGACGGCGCACCAGGCGCCGCGCTGCATAGGTGATGCTGGGCACGAGGCAGGTGCCTCGTTGCACGCATTTCAACTGCGTGCGAGCACGAGCACACCGATCAAGATGATGCCGATCCCGACGAGGCGCTGCATGCTCAGCGCTTCGCCGAACAGGTACCATGCCGCGACGGCGTTGACCACATAGCCGAGCGAGAGCATGGGGTAAGCGATCGAGACGTCGACGCGGGAAAGCCCGACGATCCAGACCACGACGCTGACGACGTAACAGGCGAGGCCGCCGACGATCGGCAGTTGCATCGCCAGCTTCAGGCCGATCGGCAGAATGTTCGCACGGGTGAATTCGAAGTGTCCAACGGCGTTCACGCCGGCCTTGAGCAGCAACTGCGCACACGCGTTGAGCGCGACGCCGAGCAAAATACAAAACAGAGAGATCGGGTTCATCGATTGAGTGACGGGTATGCCCGGCTGGGGCGAAGAAGACGCGTTCATGGTTTTTCGACGATGACGCGACGCGCGTCGCGCGCGATGACGCGCATCGGCACATTTTGCGCGGCGAGTTGCGCGTAGCGATCGGGCCGCATCAGCGCGAGCGCATACCGATCGGTCTTCCAGCGTGCGACCCATTGCTCGATGGTCGGCACCCATTTGGACGGCTCTTGCGTCACGCCGAAGGCCAGTTCGTCGGGGCTCGCGACCATGATCGTCGTATGACCGACATAGAAAGGCACCGTATGGTCGAGCACGCCGACCGCATAGAACGGCGTATCGGCCGGCAGGCGCGCGAGCTCCGCCTTGACCGCCGGTGCGAGCAGTGCGCCCGAGCTTTCCCGGCCGAAGACCTCATGCCCTGTGCCGGCGATCGTGCAGAGCATCACCCAGGCTGCGCCGAACACGGTGGCCGACGCAAGCAGGCTGCGCTCGTTGCGCCGCAGCACCGCCAGGGCTGCGAGCGTCAAGACGAGCGCCACGCCGATCGCGGCGAACACCCAGACACGAAACTCGCGATAGAGCGCGTTGGGCGTGCGCGCGTCGCCGAAGCGGGCGATGAAGATCGCGCCGACGGCCGCGACGGCGAGGAACGCAGCATAGCCGAGCAGATGCCGGCGCCAGGACCGGCGCGACAATCGCGGCAAGTACGCGCCAATGAGCAGCGCAAGCGCCGGTGCGATCGGCAGGACGTACGAAACGAGTTTCGAATGGGACGCGCTGAAGAACACGAAGATGAACGCGGACCAGACGACGAGCAGCTTGTTCGGCGCGAATCCGTTCATTTGACGCGGCTGTGCGATGCCGTGCCGCACGCTCTGCCAAGTGATCGATAGCCAAGGCAGCAACCCGACGAGCATCACCCAGACGAAGTAATAAACGGGGCCCGGCCGGTTTTGGGCAGGCGTCAGATACCGGTCGAACTGCTGAACGATGAAGAAGAAGTTGAAGAACTCCGGGTTGCGCCATTGCACGAGCACGAACCACGGCGTAGCGATCAAGAAGAAAACGAGCAACCCGCTCGGCAGGTAGAGACGCTTCCAGAGCGCCCAGTCGCGCTGGACGAGCGTATAAATGACCAGCACGGCGCCGGGCAGCAGCAGGCCGATCAGCCCCTTGGAGAGCACGGCGAGCGCCATCGCGCCCCAGCATAGCCACATCCAGCGGCGCGCTTCGCGCGCGCTTACGCCGACGCGCTGTGCCAGCAGCAGTGCGCACAACGTGAGCTCCATCCAGAACGAGAGTCCCATGTCGAGCGTGTTGAAGTGGCCCATCAACTGCCAGTACGGCGCCGCCGCGAGCACGAGCGCGGCGGCGAAGCCCGCGGCCGGGTTGAAGACACGCGCAGCCGTATAGCCGGCGACGAACACGCCGGCGAAGCCCGTCAGCGCGGTGTAGAGCCGCGCTTGCCATTCGCCGATGCCGAACCAGGCGAACGTCAGCGCGTTCATCCAAGTTTGGAGCGGCGGCTTCTCGAAGTACTTGTAGCCGTTGTAGCGCGGGGTGATCCAATCGCAGGTGAGCAGCATTTCGCGAGCCATTTCGGCGTAGCGCCCCTCGTCGGTCGGCACGAGATGGCGCCAGCCCAGAGGCACGAACCAGACGAGGGCGAGCGCGAGCACGAGCAGCGCGAGCGCGATGCGGCCGACGGGCCAAGAGGTCGTCGTGCTGTCCGGCGCGCGAGCGCCGTGGGGTGGGGCGGCGCCGTCGGCGCGAGAATAGCGGTGAAGCGGCATGGATTCGGCGAAATTATCTATCGGTGTCGGTTCAAGGGCATGCGCGGGCGGCGCGTGGGAGCGGCCGTGGCCGCGCGGCGGCGGCCGAGCGAGCGCGGCGCCGCACGTGCGTTCATCGCTCGATGAGCAGCGCGGCGGCCACGCGCCGGCCTTCGGCCATCAAAATGTTGTACGTGCGGCAGGCGGCCATGAAGTCCATCGTTTCGACGCCGATGCGCCGTGCGGCGAGCGCTGCGGTCAGCCGCGGATGCGGAAAGCGCAAGCGCGCGCCGCTGCCGAACACGACGACTTCGGGCGCCGTCTCGAGCAGCAAATCGAAATGCTCGGCGGCGAGCGTGTCGAACGACGACACGGGCCAATCCACGACGGGCGTATCGGGCAGCAGCAAAATGCTGCTTTCATGACGGACGAGGTTGACGTCTACGTAATGGGCGCCGTAACCCGTCACGGTGTTCAGCGCGCCGCTGGAGTCCTGATGTAATTTCAAATCGGTTTCCGTAGTTCCGCCGGACTCAGCAAGGCCGGCTGAGTCCGAATCGAGGCCGAAAGGGGCTTTCGCGGCGAATGGTGCATTGCGAAAGTTGGCCGAAATCCGCTAAATTATAACTTTTTAGCCGCCCTGCGGCGCCAAGGGCCGGTTCAGGACCGGCCCGGCATGGTGCTCGCGCGCATACGAACCCACGAGTCGCCGCTCGCGCGCCACAAGCGCGCCGTCTCAATGAGAAGCGCGACAGCGCGCGTTTCCCCCGGCGAACCTGTCGCCGTGCGGGCGAAGCATGTTTCCGCGCGTGCGTGGATTTCCGTGCGCCCGGCCAGCGCGTCCCGCCTTTCGGCCTCTCCTCAGGAACTGTGTTCGCCGTGAAACCGATTCTCAAATCGAACAAGCTGCTCAACGTCTGCTACGACATCCGCGGGCCCGTGCTCGAACACGCGAAGCGTCTAGAGGAAGACGGCCATCGGATCATCAAGCTCAATATCGGCAACTTGGCGCCGTTCGGCTTCGATGCGCCGGACGAGATCATCCAGGACATGATCCGGAATCTTTCGGCGTCGTCCGGCTATTCCGATTCGAAAGGCGTATTCGCCGCGCGCAAGGCGATCATGCATTACTCGCAGCAAAAGGGCGTGGCCGGCGTCGAACTCGACGACATCTACATCGGCAACGGCGCATCGGAGCTCATCGTCATGGCGATGCAGGCGCTGCTCAACGACGGCGACGAAGTCCTGCTGCCGGCCCCCGACTATCCGCTGTGGACGGCGGCGGTCAGCTTGTCGGGCGGCACGCCCGTGCATTATTTGTGTGACGAATCGAACAGCTGGATGCCCGATCTGGACGATCTGCGCTCGAAGATCACCCCGCGCACGCGCGCGCTCGTCGTGATCAACCCGAACAATCCGACCGGAGCCCTGTATTCGGACGAATTGTTGCTCGACTTGCTCGATATCGCACGCCAGCACGGGCTCGTCGTGTTCGCAGACGAGGTTTACGACAAAATCGTCTACGACGGCAAGAAGCATACGTCGCTCGGTGCGCTGTCGGAGGACGTGCTGACCGTGACGTTCAACAGCTTGTCCAAAAGCTACCGTTCGTGCGGCTATCGCGCCGGGTGGATGTACGTATCGGGTTTGACGGGCGAGAACCGCCGCCGCGGCAAGGACTACTTCGAGGGCCTCGGCATCCTCGCCTCGATGCGGCTGTGCCCGAACGTGCCGGGGCAATATGCGATTCAAACGGCGCTCGGCGGGTATCAGAGCATCAACGATCTCATCGGGCCCGGCGGGCGCCTGTACCGGCAGCGCCAAGTCGCCTACGAGATGCTCAACGCGATTCCCGGCGTGAGTTGCGTCAAGCCCGAGGCGGCGTTGTATATGTTCCCCCGGCTCGACCCGAAGATCTATCCGATCGAGGACGATCAGCAGTTCATCCTCGATCTGCTGCTCGAAGAGCGCGTGCTGCTCGTGCAGGGTACAGGTTTCAACTGGCCGCGGCCCGACCATTTCCGGGTCGTATTCTTGCCGAACGTGGACGACCTCACCGATTCGATCAACCGGATCGGGCGGTTTCTCGAAGGCTATCGCAAACGTCACGGCACCTAGGCGAGCCGCCGCGCGCGGAAGGCTCGCGGCCCGGCGTTTCCCTTTTCAACGATTCAACTCACTAGAACACGCTGCATGGAACCGATCAAAGTTGGCTTGTTGGGCTTCGGCACGGTCGGCAGCGGCACCTTCACGGTGCTGCGCCGCAATCAAGAAGAAATCAAACGTCGCGCCGGCCGCGGAATCGAGATCGCGCGCATTGCCGTGCGCAATCCCGCCAAGGCGCTCGCCGCGCTCGGCGATTGCGCGAACGACGTGCAAGTCGGCAGCGATTTCGAATCTGTCGTCGACGACCCGTCTATCGGCATCATCGCCGAAATGATCGGCGGCACGGGCATCTCCCGCGAGCTCGTGCTGCGCGCCATTGCGCACGGCAAGCATGTGGTGACCGCGAACAAGGCGCTGCTCGCCGTGCACGGCACGGAGATCTTCGAAGCGGCCCGCGCCAAAGGCGTGATGGTCGCGTTCGAAGCAGCGGTGGCCGGCGGCATTCCGATCATCAAAGCGTTGCGCGAGGGGCTCACGGCCAATCGTATCCAATCGATCGCCGGCATCATCAACGGCACGACGAACTACATCTTGTCGGAGATGCGCGAGCGCGGCCTCGATTTCGGCACGGCCCTCAAAGGTGCGCAGGCGCTCGGGTACGCCGAGGCCGATCCGACGTTCGACATCGAAGGCGTCGACGCGGCCCACAAGCTCACGATCATGAGCGCTATCGCCTTCGGCATCCCGATGCAGTTCGATCGCGCGTATATCGAAGGGATCAGCAAGCTTGCGTCCATCGACATCAAATACGCCGAAGACCTCGGTTACCGCATCAAGTTGCTCGGCATCACGCGCCGCACCGAGCGCGGCATCGAGTTGCGCGTGCACCCGACGCTGATTTCGGCGAAGCGCTTGCTCGCGAATGTCGAAGGCGCGATGAATGCAGTCGAAGTGCACGGCGACGCCGTGGGCACGACGCTTTACTACGGCAAGGGCGCGGGCGCGGAGCCGACGGCTTCGGCCGTCGTAGCCGATCTCGTCGACGTGACGCGGCTCGACACGGCCGATCCGGGCCACCGCGTGCCGCACCTCGCGTTCCAGCCGCAAAGCATGTCGAACACGCCGGTGTTGCCGATCGACGAAGTCACGAGCGGCTATTACCTGCGCCTGCGCGTCGCCGACGTCACGGGCGTGCTGGCCGATATCACGCGCATCCTGGCCGACGCCGGTATTTCGATCGACGCCTTGCTGCAGAAGGAATCGGAGCAGGTCGACAACAACCGCGAGACCGACGTCGTCATCATCACGCACGACACGCTCGAGAAGAACGTGAACTCGGCGATCGCGCGAATCGAGGCGCTGCCCACCGTTGTCTCGAATGTCACCAAGCTGCGGATCGAAGCCCAAAGCTGAGCGAGCCCAGTCAACGAAATCGAAGTCACGAAGCCGATCATGAACTACATCTCGACGCGCGGTGCCGGTATCGGCGAGCGCCATACGTTCTCCGACATCTTGCTCACGGGCCTCGCCAAGGACGGCGGCCTTTATTTGCCGAACGAGTATCCGCGCGTGACGGCCGACGAACTGGCGCGCTGGCGCACGCTGTCGTACGCCGACCTCGCTTTCGAGGTGCTCGGCAAGTTTTGCGACGATATTCCTGCCGACGATCTGCGCGCGCTCACGCAGCGTACGTACCGCGCGGACGTCTACTGCAACGCGCGCCCAGGCGAAGATGCGAGCCAGATCACGCCGCTGACGCAGCTCGGCGTCGAGCGCGGCGCGCCGCTGTCGTTGCTCGCTTTGTCGAATGGGCCGACGCTCGCGTTCAAGGACATGGCGATGCAATTGCTCGGCAACTTGTTCGAGTACGCGCTTGCCAAGCACGGACAGACGCTCAACATTCTGGGCGCAACGTCGGGCGACACAGGTAGCGCGGCCGAATACGCGATGCGCGGCAAGACGGGGATTCGCGTGTTCATGCTGTCGCCGCACCGCAAGATGAGTGCTTTCCAGACGGCGCAGATGTACAGCCTGCAGGAGCCGAACATCTTCAATCTGGCGATCGAAGGGGTATTCGACGACTGCCAGGACATCGTCAAGGCCGTTTCCAACGACCATGCGTTCAAGGCGCAGCATCGTATCGGCACGGTCAACTCGATCAACTGGGCTCGTGTCGTCGCGCAGGTCGTCTACTACTTCAAGGGCTACTTCGCCGCGACGCGCTCGAACGACGAGCGCGTATCGTTCACGGTGCCGTCGGGCAACTTCGGCAACGTCTGCGCGGGCCATATCGCCCGCATGATGGGGCTGCCGATCGACAAGCTCGTCGTCGCCACGAACGAGAACGACGTGCTGGACGAGTTCTTCCGCACGGGGGCTTACCGCGTGCGGGGCGCGGCGCAGACTTACCACACGAGCAGCCCGAGCATGGATATCTCGAAGGCGTCGAACTTCGAGCGCTTCGTGTTCGATCTGCTGGGCCGCGATCCGGCGCGCGTGCTGCAACTCTTTCGCGATGTGGAAGAAAAGGGCGGCTTCGATCTCGTCGCGAGCGGCGATTTCGCGCGGGTGCGCGAGTTCGGTTTCGTCTCGGGCCGCAGCACGCACGACGATCGCATCCAAACGATCCGCGACGTCCATGCGCGCTACGGCCAAATCATCGACACGCATACGGCCGACGGCTTGAAAGTCGCCCGCGAACATTTGGAAGAAGGTGTGCCGATGGTCGTGCTCGAAACGGCGCAGCCCATCAAATTCGGTGAATCGATTCGCGAAGCGCTCGGGCGCGATCCGCAGCGGCCGCCGGCATTCGACGGCCTCGAATCGTTGCCGCAGCGCTTCGAAGTGCTGGCCGCGGATGCCGCGGCGGTGAAGGCGTTCATCGCCGCGCATACGGGCGACTGACTACAATAAAGGTTTTCGCAGCGAGAACCGCTCGTCGATGTCCACGCCCACTCATCTTGCCCCGCGCGCGCCGTTGATGTCCACGGCCGACGCGCTTGCCGCATTGCTGGCGGCGGCCCGCGCCGTCGTCGAAACCGAAACCGTTTCCACGCTCGATGCGCTCGGGCGCGTCTTGGCGGTCGACATCGTCTCCGAGCTCGACGTGCCGCCCACGCATACGAGCGCCATGGACGGCTACGCGGTGCGGGTGGCGGACTTGACGCATGGCGAGCGCCGCTTGCCCGTTTCGCAGCGCGTGGCTGCGGGCCAATCGCCGCAGCCGCTGGCCGAGGGTACGGCGGCGCGCATTTTTACGGGGGCACCCGTGCCGCCGGGCGCGGATGCCGTGGTCATGCAGGAACAGGCCGAGGCCGAAGGCGACGCCGTGTCGATCCTGCATACGCCGAAAGCCGGTGAATGGATCACGGCGCAAGGCGCGGATATTCGGCGGGGCACCGTCATTCTGCCGGCCGGCACACGCCTGACGCCGCAAGCGCTCGGCCTTGCGGCATCGATCGGCTGCGCCCGGCTGGAAGTGACGCGGCGCTTGAAGGTGGCGGTCTGTTTCACCGGCGACGAGCTGACGATGCCGGGAGAACCACTGGCGCCGGGCGGTACTTACAACTCCAATCGTTTCACGCTGCGCGGCTTACTGACGCGTATGAACTGCGAGGTCACGGATCTAGGTATCATTGCCGACCGCTTGGACGCGACGCGCGAAGCGCTCGCTGCCGCGGCGCGGGAACACGATTTGATCTTGACGTCCGGCGGCGTGTCGGTCGGCGAGGAAGATCACGTGAAGCCGGCCGTCGAGTCGTTGGGGCGGCTCGCACTGTGGCAAATCGCGATGAAGCCCGGCAAACCGTTGGCATTCGGGGCGTTGCGCCGCGGCGGCCAAGACGATCCGGAAGCGCAGCATGCACAACGCGGCGAGGCTCACTTCATCGGGTTGCCGGGCAATCCCGTGTCGAGCTTCGTGACGTTCTTGCTGTTCGTGCGCCCGTTTCTGCTGCGCTTGTCCGGCGTGCGCGAAGTTGCACCGCGCGCTGTCTCGCTGCGCGCCGATTTCACGCAAGCGAAGGCTGATCGCCGGAACGAATTTCTGCGCGCGCGGGTGAACGCGGCCGGGGGGCTCGACTTGTTTCCCAATCAAAGTTCCGCCGTGCTCACATCGACGGTTTGGGGCGACGGTCTCATCGATAACCCGCCGAACCACGCGATCAGCGCGGGAGAGACCGTGCGCTTTCTTCCTTTTTCCGAATTGCTCGGCTGAAGCGCCGGTCGATCGGCCGAGATCCGACATGAAAATAGAACTGAGGTTTTTCGCAAGCGTGCGCGAGGCGCTGGGCGTCGCGCAGGAAGCCGTGGAGGTGCCTGACAGCGTGGCGACGGTCGGCGACGTCCGCTCGTGGCTGCGCACGCGCGGCGGCGCGTGGGCCGAGACGCTCGCGGAGGGCCGGGCGCTGCGCATGGCGTGCAACCATGCGATGACGGATGCCGGTACGCGCCTGACCGACGGTTGCGAAGTCGCGTTCTTCCCGCCTGTCACCGGCGGCTGACTCGCCCCGCACACCCGATCGGAGGCTGCCATGACTGTCCGCGTTCAAACAGAAGATTTCGACCTGTCGGCGGAAGTCGCCGCACTGCGGGCCAATGACCCGAAAATCGGTGCGGTGGTCGCTTTCGTCGGCACCGTCCGCGATCTGAGCGACGGCGAAGACGTCGCCGCGATGGAGCTCGAGCATTACCCGGGCATGACCGAAAAGGCGCTCGCAGCGATCGTCGAAGAGGCGAAGCGGCGTTGGCCGGGTTCCGAGGTTTTGATCGTGCACCGCGTCGGCAAACTGTTTCCGTGCGATCAGATCGTCCTGGCCGCCGCGACGTCGCAGCACCGGCATTTCGCCTTCGACGCCTGCGCGTTCGTCATGGACTATCTGAAAACGCAAGCGCCGTTTTGGAAGAAGGAAACGACGCCGAGCGGCGCGCGCTGGGTCGACGCGCGCGTTTCGGACGACGCAGCCCTGGCCCGCTGGGGCGTGGCTGCCGCAAACGCGGCGCCGAGCGACGAATAACCCCGGGTAGCGCGTCAGTCCCCGCCGTTATCGTCCCGATCGCTGATCGACCGGCCGATGATCTTGGCGGGGAATGGCTCGCCGCGGCGCTCGGGGCGGGCCTGCACCCCGCCTACGGCAGGCTCGCCGTGATCGGCCGCGTGCTCGCCCGGCTTGCGTTTCGGCGCGATGCGCTCGAGCAGGGCCTGCTGCTCGGGGGGAATCGTGTAGTCCCAGCCGAACCGGCTCAGTTGCAAACTTTGCGCGATTCGCAGCGCCGGCTCCATGAAGCGCACGGCGGCCGCCGGTTCGTAACGGTCGCACACCGTATCGAGAAAAAGATGCAGCCAGCGGCTGAAATGACGCGGCTCGACGCCCTCCAGCGGCTGGTGCGCTTGCTGGACGTTGCCGCGGTACCGCTTGTCGCCGAGCACGAGGCTACCCCAGAACGTGCACATCTTCGGCAAATGGGTGTCCCATCGCCCCTCGAGCACCGCATCGAAGACCGGCCCGAGCAGCGGGTCGGCCCGGACTCGGTCGTAAAACGCGTACACGAGCTCGCGAATATTATCTTCGGTAGGCTCCGTGTAGCGGGCATGGGGCGATCCGGCCCCCGTATTCGTAGACGTAGACATCAAAACACTGATTGCGCTGGGCATGCGGCCGGTTCTGTCGCAAACTGCGCGCAAAGCGAACCGATCGATAGAGAGACTAAACGTGGTGCAGCAGTGACCATACCTGCGTGCCAGATGCATGTTATGGTCAAGCCGACGACTATACAACCCTTTGCACGGCGCGGTTTTACCGATGGACACCATCCGATCGGCGAGCGCGTGCCGGGCCCTATTCGAGCCGCAGACTACCGATGAGACTCACCGACTACACCGATTACGCTTTACGCGTGCTGCTTTATCTCGCCGTGCGCGAAGAGGGGCTGACCACGATCCACGACATTTCCGAGGCGTACGGTATATCGAAAAATCACCTCATGAAGGTCGTGCAGCGGCTGGGGGAATTGGGCTGGATCGATACGGTTCGCGGGAGAAACGGCGGATTGCGTCTAAACGAGCGTTCGCTTGCGCTGACGATCGGCGAGGTGGTGCGCGGCACGGAAGGCGATTTCGCTATCGTCGGCTGTTTTCCGCGCGAGGGGGCCGAGCCGCGTGCCTGCGTCATCGAGCCGCAGTGCCGCCTCAAGCACGTGTTCGAGGCGGCTCGCGGTGCATTCCTTGCGGAACTGGACCGGCATACGCTCGGCGAGCTTGCGAGTCCCGCCACCCCTCTGGCTGGGTTGCTCGGGCTTCCGCCCGTTCCCGCAGGGGCGAAAAACCGGCCGGCGGTGCCGATTACCGCCGTGTAGCGCGTGTCGCGCGTGTCGCGCGCGTAGCGGTTCGCGGCGAGCCTGCCGGGGGCCGCGGGGGCGAGCCGATGCCGCCGTGGCGCGCGGTCGCGCACTTTCCGCTCGCGCGCTGCAAAAATCCGCTTGAAACGAGCCGAGAGCACCTCATTTTGGTGATAGTCAAAAGTTGGAGGTCTCTTCATGAGAATCGACAAGCTCACCACCAAATTCCAAGAAGCGCTCGCCGATGCCCAAAGCCTGGCCGTCGGCCGAGGCCAGCAGTACATCGAGCCGGTACACGTGCTGGCGGCGCTGGTTGCCCAAGAGGACGGGTCGGCGCGCTCGCTGCTCTCGCGCGCGGGCGTTCATGTGCAGGCGCTGCAAACGGCGCTGAACGAGGCGATTTCACGCTTACCGCAGGTGCAAGGCACCGACGGCAACGTGCAGATCAGCCGTGAACTGAACGGCCTGCTCAATCAAGCCGACAAAGAAGCGCAACAGCTGAACGACACGTTTATCGCGAGCGAAATGTTCCTGCTCGCCGTCGCCGACGACAAGGGTGAGGCGGGACGGGTCGCGCGCCAGTACGGCCTCACGCGCAAGGCGCTGGAAACGGCGATCGCGGCCGTGCGCGGCGGCACCCAAGTGCACAGCGCCGACGCCGAAAGCCAGCGCGAGGCGCTCAAAAAGTACACGATCGATTTGACCGAGCGGGCGCGGGCGGGCAAGCTCGACCCCGTCATCGGCCGAGACGACGAAATTCGCCGCTCGATACAAATCCTGCAGCGCCGCACGAAGAACAACCCCGTGCTGATCGGCGAACCGGGCGTGGGCAAGACGGCGATCGTCGAGGGGCTTGCGCAGCGCATCGTCAATGGCGAGGTGCCGGAATCGCTCAAGAGTAAGCGCGTTCTCTCGCTCGATATGGCGGGACTGCTTGCGGGCGCGAAGTATCGCGGCGAATTCGAGGAGCGGCTCAAGGCCGTCTTGCAGGACATCGCGCGCGACGAGGGGCAAACGATCGTCTTCATCGACGAAATCCATACGATGGTCGGCGCAGGCAAAGCCGAAGGGGCGATGGACGCGGGCAACATGCTCAAGCCCGCGCTCGCCCGTGGGGAGCTGCATTGCATCGGCGCGACGACGCTCGACGAATATCGCAAGTACATCGAAAAGGACGCGGCGCTCGAGCGGCGCTTCCAGAAAGTGCTCGTCGACGAGCCTTCGGTCGAAGCGACGATCGCCATCTTGCGCGGTTTGCAGGAGAAATACGAACTGCACCACGGCGTCGAGATCACCGACCCCGCGATCGTGGCGGCCGCGGAGCTCTCGCATCGCTACATCACGGATCGCTTCCTGCCCGATAAGGCGATCGATCTGATCGACGAGGCTGCCTCGAAGATCAAGATGGAGATCGACTCCAAGCCGGAGGAAATGGACCGGCTCGACCGCCGTTTGATCCAGCTGAAGATCGAGCGAGAAGCGGTGAAGAAGGAAAAGGACGAAGCCTCGCAAAAGCGGCTGCAACTGATCGAAGAGGAAATCGAGCGCCTGAACCGCGAGTATTCCGATCTCGAGGAAATCTGGACCGCCGAGAAGGCGGCCGTGCAGGGCAGCGCGCAACTCAAGGAAGAAATCGAGAAGACGCGCGCCGAAATTGCGCGGCTTCAGCGTGACGGGAAGCTCGAGAAAGTGGCGGAGCTGCAATACGGCAAGCTGCCCGAGCTCGAGGCGCGCTTGAAGCAGGTGACGCAGGCCGAGGCCAAGGAGCAGAACAACCCGACGCGACCGCGCCTGTTGCGCACGCAAGTCGGTGCAGAGGAAATCGCCGAAGTGGTTTCGCGTGCGACGGGCATTCCCGTGTCGCGGATGATGCAGGGCGAACGCGAGAAGCTGCTGCAGATCGAAGCGAAGCTGCACGAGCGTGTGGTCGGGCAGGACGAGGCGATCAACGCCGTGGCCGACGCGATCCGTCGTTCCCGCGCGGGCTTGGCCGATCCGAACCGGCCTTACGGTTCGTTCCTTTTCCTGGGGCCGACAGGCGTCGGCAAGACGGAACTGTGCAAGGCGCTGGCGTCGTTCCTGTTCGATTCGGAAGAGCACCTCATTCGCATCGACATGAGCGAATTCATGGAAAAGCACAGCGTCGCGCGGCTGATCGGCGCGCCGCCGGGCTATATCGGCTATGAGGAAGGCGGCTATCTGACGGAAGCCGTTCGCCGCAAGCCGTACAGCGTGATCTTGCTCGACGAGATCGAGAAGGCGCACCCCGACGTGTTCAACGTCCTGCTGCAAGTGCTCGACGACGGGCGCATGACGGACGGCCAAGGCCGCACGGTCGACTTCAAGAACACGGTCATCGTGATGACGTCGAATCTGGGCTCGCAAATGATTCAGGCGATGTCGGGCGAGCCGCAGGAGGCGGTGCGCGAAGCGGTCTGGACAGAGGTCAAGCAGCAATTCCGGCCTGAGTTCTTGAACCGAATCGACGAAGTGGTCGTCTTCCATGCGCTCGATCGCAGCAACATCGCGTCGATCGCGAAGATTCAGCTGCAGCGTTTGCACGAACGGTTGGCGAAGCTCGACATGCAGCTCGTGGTGTCGGATGCCGCCCTCGAGCAGATCGCCAAGGTCGGCTACGATCCTTTGTTCGGCGCGAGGCCGCTCAAGCGAGCTATCCAGCAAGAAATCGAGAACCCGGTTGCCAAGCTGATCCTCGCCGGGCGCTTCGGGCCGAAGGACGTCATTCCGGTCGAGGTGGAAGACGGGACGTTCGTCTTCGAGCGCGTCGTGCATTGACGTCGTTTTGCCGGGCGGGCGCGCCCGGTGCTAGCCTTGGAAGGCCGAGCGGTCGCACGCTCGGCCTTTTTTGATTTTCTCGTCGAACCGGCGCATAAGCGCTTGACTTCGAGTGCGCTCGAAGTCTTAACGTTGAGGTTGTCATGTCGGAAGCACTTACGATCGGCCGGATGGCTGAAGCGCTCGGCGTCACGACGCACACGCTTCGATACTACGAGCAAGCCGGGCTGATTCGGCCCGTGTCCCGCTCCGCGTCGGGGCACCGCCTGTATGCGCCGGCCGATATCGAATGGCTGCGGTTCGTGATGCGTTTGAAGGCGACGGGAATGCCGATCGCCGGGATGCAGGCGATTGCCGCACTGCGCGCGAAGGGCGTCGAAACGGCGGCCGAAAGGCGGGCGCTGCTGATCGAGCACCGCGAAGCCGTGAAGGCCGAGTTGCTGCAGTGGCAGGCGAATCTGGCGGCGATCGAGGACAAGATCCTCGCTTACGACGCGATGATCGCGAATGCTGCGAACCTTGCGAACGCAACCGCGCCCGCGGACGACATGACGAACGACAAAGCAAAACCTCAATCGTCAAAGGATCGACCATGGCCATCGAAACGAACGCAAACAACGACCGCTACGCACGTGGATGGGACAAGCTCAAAGAAATCGACGGGGAAGCCGGCGAGCGCGTAGTCGAGGCGCTTGCGCCCATTGCGCCCGATTTCGCGCGTTATTTGATCGAATTTCCGTTCGGAGACATCTACAGCCGCCCGGCGCTCGACCTCAAAGCACGCGAGATCGCGACGATCGCCGCGCTGGCCGCCCTCGGCAATGCTCAGCCGCAACTGAAGGTTCACATTGAAGGCGCGCTCAATGTGGGCTGCAGTCGTGAGGAAATCGTCGAGGTCTTCATGCAAATGGCCGTCTACGCGGGGTTCCCGGCTGCGCTCAATGCGCTTTTCGCCGCGAAAGAGGTGTTTGCGGCGCGCGACGCCGCGAAGGAAACCGCAATCGGTTGAACTCGAGGCCGTCGGTTGTCCGGAGCAGCGAAAGCCGGGCGCAGTTTGCGGCCGGCTGCTGCAAGCCCATGCCGATTCGCCTGCATCGTTTCTGTCTGCTTCGTCTGCTTCGCGTGCTTCGCCGCTTTCGCGCGTCACGCGCTTCACACGCTTCACATGCTTCGCACGCTTCATACGCTTCATACGCTTCGCACGCTTCACACGCGTCACACGCTTCACACGCTTCACACGCTTCACACGCTTCACACCCTTCACACCCTTCACACCCTTCACACCCTTCACACGCGGCAATCCCCTGCGTGCGTCTTTCGCCGGCTGCGATGCTAGTGCGCAGCAGGCACATTGAGCGTGGGCCGACTGATCGAACGCCAATGCATGAACAAGCCACCACCGGCCACGGCAAGGCTGGCGGCGCTCGCGGCCCAGAAACCGCGGGCGCCCGTGAGCCATGCCGGGACGGCGCCGCCGACGTCGAAACCCAGTAAATAACCGCCGCCGAGGCCCACGCCCCACAGCGCGACCGCGTAGATGACGGTGGGCACGACGGCAACCTTATAGGCTCGCAGCACGAAGGCCGTGACCGTCTGGAACGTGTCGAAGATGTGGTACACGAGCATGATCGGCAGCAGGGGCATGGCTGCCGCGACGACGGCGGCGTTCGTCGTGTAGCCCGCCAGTATCAGCGGACGCAGAACGAACGCGGTTACCGCATAGACCAGCCCGATCGCGCATGCCATCTCGATGCCGTGGCGCGCGAGCGTTCGTGCGTGATCGTGATGATGGGCGCCGAGCGCCTGCGCGACGAGCGTCGAAGTGGCAACGCCGATCGACATCGGCGTCATGTAGAGCACCGCGCCGAAATTGCCGGTGATCTGATGGCCGGCGAGGGTCGTGGTGCCGAAGCGCGCGATGAAGAGCGCCATGAACGTGTACGACGTCACTTCGATCAGGAACGATAGTCCCATGGGCACGCCGAGCTTGAGCAGGGCGATCTGGCGCCGCCGCTCAGGCCAGCAGAAGTGCTTGAAAATCTCGAATGGCGTGAAAAAATCGAGCCTGGCCAGCAGCGTCAGGCCGATGGCAGCAAACGTCCAGTTGATGACTGTGCTCGCCAGCGCGCAGCCGGGACCGCCGAGCGCGGGAACGCCGAGCCCACCGAAGATGAACCACAGGTTCAGGGGAATTTTCAGAAGTAGTGCGCCGATCTGCAGAATCATGACGAGACGCGGCTTGCCGACGCCATTGGCGAGCGCAGTATAGACGCGGAAGGCGAGACTCGCGGGCAGCCCGAACGCAGCGATGCGCAGGTAGATTTCGGTGCGCTCGTACAGCGTCTGCGGCACGTGTGAAATGGCGAGCAGCGGCCCCGGAAAGAACATGACGAGAAAACCGAGTACCGAGAGCCCCGCCGATAGCCAGAATCCTTGGCGTACTTCTTCGCCGATTTCAGCATGGCGGCGTGCCCCGAACAGTTGTCCGCAAATCGGCTGTAACGCGAGCACGACGCCAGTGAGGCCCACGAATATCGAAACATAGACCGAAGAACCGAGGCCGAGCGCCGCCAGGTCGACAGCCGAATAGCGGCCGACCATGACGGTATCCATCACGCCGAACGCGATGATGGCGAGTTGCCCGATCAGGACCGGCCAGGCGAGGGCGGCAATCTTGCGGATGTCAGAAAGCATGGGCGGTTACCGACCGTGGCTCGGCACTTCGTTCCGGGTGAGGGGCAGCAGCAGAGGTTCGTTTTTCACGTGCGCATCGAGTGGATCGCGACTGTTGACCGTGAGGTAGTCCTGTTTTTTGCGAGCCCCATGCTGTTCGTGATTCCGAGCGGTACGCTCGTCCCCTCCTTTCGAATGGAGGAACCAAGTGTGTGCAAAAAGAGACGCGCTGGCCACACCCATACCCCGTGGCCCTTCGGTGAGTCGCACGGGACGATCAAAAAATACGAAGTCGCTAAGGATAGCATTGTTGTTCAGTTCCATCGCGTTCTGCCCCCGACGCTTACGCGTTGGCAGGTTTTAGCCGTGCATGCCGTTTCGACCAGATTCCAATAGCATTGAAGCCGGTAGCGGCTGGGTTTTTTGCCATACTGGGTGCGCCGTCCTAGGTTCTTGGCTTGCCGACGAATCGAGAGAAGGATAAATACTGGATTTTAGAATCTATAACGACGGACTACACGAGTACCCAGTATTACCTTCGGGCAAAGCATTACGTCTATCAATGGCAGCAGGGAAATTGCGCGGGATGGCTTCAAAGGGCGACTCGGGAGTCGGGGCTGGCTAGGGATCAGCTCGATTCGTCGGTGCTCACTGACGCGAACGGAGGGCCTGAAATCTATCGGGGTGGAAACAATAGGGCGCTTACCGGATGCGGGGAGGCGCGAATACGTTCTCTTTGAATTTCCTACAGGAGAGCTCGGTATGCTTTCGATCTGGGACTACGAGGCGGATAAAGGAAAGGTGTTTGCCTTAGCCGACGCGCAAAAATTCAAAGTTGCTGGGCATTCCGCAGTGCTGTTGCTTTCCGAGAACGAAAACGATAGCGCCTTTGGGCTCTCGGTTGGGCGACAGGAACCGAGTATTACTCGCTTTACCTTGAAGATGCAGCGATCAAAGCGGGTGATACGCAGTGGAATCCCAACCGTATCCGAGCATTTGCCGAGGAAATAACACGGTAAATCCTTGTTGCCGGACTGTAAGTCTCACCTTCTTCTAATCGAATGCCGTCGCTTTTCAACCTTCGGCACCGGCCGGTCGACGCGCACGTATAGCCGAAAGCGTTCATCGCGGTCGGCGGCGCGCCGGCCTTCCCAAACGAGCTTCCAGGCGTAATTCAACATCGGACTTGGCGCACTGAAGTCGGCCGTGTCTTGCCGGAGCAGCACGTCGCAATCCTCGCTGAACGAGAACTGCATATCGGCGAAATAGGCGAACGACGCGAGCTGTGCATCGCCGAGACGGACCGGCGAGATACACGTGTAGTCATCGGGCAAGTGCTCGGCGATCTGCATCGCGACGTCGCGATAAGTCCGGCTGTAGTTCACCATCGGCAACCACAGCGTCATCAGGAGCACCCACATCAGCGTCGTGCCGGCGCTCGACAGGACGACGCTACGCCACAGCACTTTCGGATGACGGGCAATGCGCCAGCGCACGAGCGCGAGCCAGCAGACCGTCGCTGCAATCGCGCAGACGAACGACAGCACGCTGAAGTGGGGCTCGAAACCCGGCACGAGGCGAGCCAGGTTGCGTGCGAGCGGGTGCGGAAAGCCTGTTTGCGACGCGAGCCAGACGAGCCACACGAAGATGCTCAGGATCGAAAAGCTCAGCACCGCGAACCAATCGAAGGCATTGATGGCGCCGCGCTTGAGCGTCGGCAGCGCAAAGGCGGCCAGCGTCGCGAGCGGCGGCAGCAGCAGCATGTAAAGCCGGTTCGTTTGATGGCTTTGCAACACCGCCAGAAATAGCACGGGCAGCGCGACGAATACGGGAATCGCGATGTGCGGCTTCCGGCGCAGCCCGCCCCAGCTCACCCAGGCCCACAGCGCCAGGGGCCACGCGGGCCAGGTGAACAACGGCAAATTCTTGAACGCATAGAGCCAAACATGCCCCGACGGAGCCGTGAACCGATTGATGCTGCCGTTGATCCATTGCTCGACGAACCAGCGCGCGTCGTCCGGATAGGCATGCAGCACCGCAAACGGCCAGGCCAGCGCGAGCACGACCGCAAGCGGAGCCCCGACCAGGGCAAGCCAGATCGAGCGCAATTCGGGCACGAACGCAAGCATGACGAGCGTGCTGGCGAAAAGGGCAGCGACGAGCAACGGGTTGCCCGACAGCGCGAGCACACCCAGTGCGAGCGCCCACAACAGCGCGCCTTGCAGCGGTTTGTCGGCGCCGCGGACGAGGCCGTAGACGAGCATGGCGACGCCCATCGTCTGCGAAAGCTGAGGCGTCGTTTCGTGCCCACGCTCGGCTAAGCCGAAACAGGCGACGAGAATCAGCAGCGCGCCGTCGGCGAGCGTTCGCCCGTAATCGCGCGGTTCCGGCTCGCCGCCGAAGGCGTACTTGAACGGCTGAACTTCCGCGCGCCGCCCAAGCAGATATGCGGCGTACCACACGAACGCGCAGGTTGCGCAAAAGAGGGCGCCCGTGGCCAACCGCGAAGCGTCGGCCGCATCGACCCAAGGCGAGAGCATGCGGATCGAGAGGGCGCCGAGCCAGTAGCCGAGAGGCGCGTCGTTGGTGATGAATTTGCCGACGAGGTTCGGCAGCAGCCAATCGTGTGCGTTACCGCCGGCCATCGTCCACATGACGCCGAAGCCCGCGGCGTCTTCGTTCTTCCACGGGTCTCGACCGAAGAGGCCGAACGCTGCATAGACGATACACAGCGTGAGCAACAACCAGCGCGGCAGCGCGCGCGTGGCGGAGGCAGTAAGGCGGACGACAGGTCTCATGCGGGCGGAGCGGTCTCGGACGGCGGTTGTCATGCTTATTGGCGGGCGCTCGGCGCGCGCGATCCGGCATTGTAGTCGCGTGGCGCGCCGCCCGTCATGAGACACGCGCTCGAGCCCGTCGCAGCAAAGCAAATGGGCAGCCTAGGCTGCCCATTTCTGCGAAAGGGCAGCGAGAGCTGCCCTTCGATTCGATCCGGCGCGAGCGCCGGATCGGCGGCGCGCGTTTACTTCGCTGCCTTGCCGGCGGCGCGGGCGCCGAACTTCTTGTTGAACTTCTCGACGCGGCCAGCCGTGTCCATGATCTTTTGCTGGCCCGTGTAGAACGGGTGCGATTCGGACGAGACTTCGATCTTGGCGAGCGGGTAGGTCTTGCCGTTGTGCTCGATCGTTTCGCGCGTTTGGATCGTCGAGCGCGTCACGAACATGAAGCCGTTCGACAGATCGTGGAAAACGACTTCGCGGTAATCGGGGTGAATGCCTTGTTTCATGGTGGTTCCTTTAGTCGGGCGGTAGCCAACCCACGCGGCATCGCCGCACGACGCGGCTCACGGGAGAGCCAAGCCTGCGACATGCCGAAGGCGCGAGCCACTTGCCTAAGGTCGAAAAACAGCGATTATGCCAGAAAATCAGTCGGTTGACGAAATATTCGTCGGTCTTGACGCGGTGCCGCGATAGCGCGAGCGGCGCCAAGCCGGCGCCAAGCCGCAAAAAACAACAAACGACGGTGTCAGCCGGCGTGCTCGGCGCCGGTGGGACCGGACAGCGCCCCGACGCCGGCGGGATCCTGGCGGTAGTAGCGCGCCAGCAGCCGGTACAGTTCTGGATACTCGGCTTCGAACGCCTTCGGCTGGACGAACAGCGCTTCGCTGCAGACGGCAAAGAATTCCGAAGGGTGGTCGGCCGCGTAGGGATCGATCAGCGATTCGCGCTCGAAGCGGGCCCAGCGTCGCCTCGGGACGGCATCCACCGTTGCGCAGAAGCGGTCGTAAGCGTGGTCGAACACGTCGGCCCACGTTTGCGCGTCGAGCGGCGCATGCCACCGCCGGAATAGCGGTGGGTGGCCGTCAGTTTCTCCCGACAGCATGTCGATCTTGTGCGCGAATTCGTGAATGACGACGTTATAGGCGTCGCGGCCATCCGTCAGCCGAGCATCTTCCCACGATAGGATGACGGGGCCGCCTTCCCACGCTTCGCCGCTCGCATCGTGCTCCACCTCGTGCACGACGCCGTCTTCGTCCTCGACGGTTTTGCGAATCAAAAACTCGCCGGGATAAATGATGACGCCCACCCAGCCTCGATAGAGATCGAGGCTTAGATTGAGCACTGGTAGGCACGCCTGAGCCGCAATGCCGACGACGACTTCATCGGTAAGTGCAAGGCCGTGGGCCGTCGAGAATTCCTTTTGCGCGATGAACAGGCTCGTCATTTCGCGCAGCCGCGCGAGATCGGCCGGGCCGAGATAGCGAAGGAACGGTAAGCCGTCGAGTGTGGCTTTCCATAGCGCGTCGTCGATCGCATGTTCGCGCAGCGCGCGATCGCGACGGCGCGTATCGAGCCAGCGCGTGAGCCTGGAGAGCATAGGGCGAACAAATGCGATGACGGCCGCCTTCGCTGCGACAGGAAGGCGGCGCGTGTGTGCCCTAGCCGCCGCGGCGCATCAGATCGAAGAACTCGGAGTTGCTCTTCGTCTGGCGGATCTTGTCGAGCAAGAACTCCATGGCTTCCACTTCGTCCATGTCGTGGATGAACTTGCGCAGCACCCAGATCTTTTGAAGAATCTCGGGCTTGATGAGCAACTCTTCGCGGCGCGTGCCCGACTTGTTCAAGTTGATCGACGGATACACGCGCTTTTCGGCGAGCCGTCGCTCGAGGTGCACTTCCATGTTGCCGGTGCCCTTGAACTCTTCATAGATGACGTCGTCCATCCGGCTGCCCGTTTCGATGAGCGCCGTGCCGATGATCGTCAGCGAGCCGCCTTCCTCGATGTTGCGCGCGGCGCCGAAAAAGCGCTTGGGACGCTGCAGGGCGTTGGCGTCGACACCACCCGTCAGCACCTTGCCGGACGCCGGGATGACCGTATTGTATGCACGGGCGAGGCGCGTGATCGAGTCGAGCAGAATCACGACGTCGTGCTTCATTTCGACGAGACGTTTGGCCTTTTCGATCACCATTTCGGCAACCTGCACGTGACGCGTGGCCGGTTCGTCGAACGTGGAGGCGATGACTTCGCCCGCCACGGAGCGCTGCATTTCGGTCACTTCCTCGGGGCGCTCGTCGATCAGCAGCACGAACAGCACGACGTCGGGATGGTTCTGCTTGATCGCGTGCGCGATGTGCTGAAGCATGACCGTCTTGCCCGATTTGGGCGAGGCGACGAGCAGCCCACGCTGGCCTTTCCCGATCGGGGCGATCATGTCGATGATGCGGCCCGTCACGTTTTCCTCGCCGCGCATTTCGCGCTCGAGCAACAGCGGCTTGTTCGGATGCAGCGGCGTGAGGTTCTCGAACATGATCTTATGTTTCGAGGCCTCGGGCGGCTGACCGTTGACCTTATCGACCTTCACGAGTGCGAAATAGCGCTCGCCGTCCTTCGGCGTGCGCACTTCGCCTTCGATCGTGTCGCCCGTATGCAGATTGAAGCGCCGGATTTGCGAGGGGCTGATGTAGATGTCGTCCGTGCTCGCGAGATAGGACATTTCCGGCGAACGCAGGAAGCCGAAGCCATCGGGCAGCACCTCGAGCGTGCCGTCGCCGAAGATGGTTTCGCCGGTTTTGGCGCGCTTCTTCAGGATGGCGAACATCAGCTCTTGCTTGCGCAGACGGTTCGCGCTTTCGATCTCGAGGCCATTAGCCATCTCGATCAATTGAGACACGTGCAGAGACTTAAGCTCGGATAAATGCATACGGAGATCCCGCCGGGGAGAAGATGCGACGAAAAGAAATTTGGGAGGAGAGTTGAGCGGAACCGCTCAGAGACTTTGTATGTCTTGAAGTCTTATGATTCTAGCATAGCACAGGCCGGCGACCGCCCGTTGGGTCATTGCGCCGCGCGCCGAGCCTGTTGTCCTGTTGCAACAGGCTCGGCCCGTGCATCACAGGTGGCTGTCGAGGAATGCCGTCAATTGCGACTTCGACAATGCGCCCACTTTCTGCGCCGCAACCGCGCCGTTCTTGAACAGAATCAGCGTGGGGATGCCGCGCACGCCGAACTTCGCGGGCGTCGATTGATGCTCGTCCACATTGATCTTGGCGATCTGCAGGCGGTCGCCGTAATCCTTCGCGACTTCGTCGAGGATCGGGGCAATCATTTTGCACGGCCCGCACCACTCGGCCCAAAAATCCAGAAGCACGGGCTTATCGGATTTCACGACGTCCTGTTCGAAGGACGCATCGCTGATGTGCTTGATTTGTTCGCTCATGTAAAAGTACCTCTTCGGGTTCGGAGCCCGCGTCTGAAATTGCTCGCCACGATACACCAAAACGCGGAATCGTTCCGAGCGCACGCGGCCGGCCGGCTACCCGGATTGGACACGGCGTTCGCTTCGCGGGAAACCGCGCAGGCAGCTTGGCGCGATCACTCGCGCGGTTGCAGGTCGTCTCTTTGTCATATTAGCCCAAATTGCTATGCGTCGTGCGAAGCGATAGCGGCCGCACAGGGGCTGCCTCGCGCTCATCCGGCGGCCGCTTGCGCGAGAAATTCGCGACGCGGCAGTCGCGCCTCGCGCAGGAGTAGTGTTAGAATGCGACGTGACGGGCCTCCTCGCATGGAGGGGCGGTCAACCTGGTCAGGTCGGGAACGAAGCAGCCACAGCCGTTTTCCACCAGTGCCGAGGGTCGGGCTCGTCACCTTTCGTTTCGTTCCAATTACATATAGGGCGTTGTACTTCGCGGGTGGTTGCTTTCTCTGGCCGCTTCGCCGTTGCTCTTATGTTGGATGTCTCGCGGCTCCCGGTCTCACCGGCTCTCGGTCGCATCGATACGCTCTCCGTCCTTTCCCACCGTCACGTCTTGGATCGTTCCAGGGCTCGCTGTTTCATCTTCTTGCCCGGCGCCGGCGCGTCTGCACGCGCGACGATACTGATACAATTTCGCGATGACCTATCAAGTTCTCGCACGCAAGTGGCGGCCGAGGGATTTCGCTTCGCTCGTCGGACAAGAACACGTCGTACGCGCGCTCACGCACGCGCTCGATGGCGCACGTCTGCACCACGCCTATTTGTTTACCGGAACGCGCGGCGTTGGCAAGACGACGCTGTCGCGTATTTTCGCGAAGGCGCTCAATTGCGAGACGGGCATTACGGCCACGCCCTGCGGCGTCTGCCGCGCGTGCCGCGAGATCGACGAGGGGCGCTTCGTCGATTACGTGGAAATGGATGCGGCGAGCAATCGCGGCGTCGATGAAATGGCCGCGCTGCTCGAGCGCGCGGTGTATGCGCCCGTCGATGCGCGCTTCAAGGTCTACATGATCGACGAAGTGCACATGCTGACGAACCACGCCTTCAACGCCATGTTGAAGACGCTGGAGGAGCCGCCGCCGCATATCAAGTTCATCCTCGCGACGACCGATCCTCAGAAGATCCCCGTCACGGTGCTCTCGCGCTGTCTCCAATTCAATTTGAAGCAGATGCCGGCCGGGCATATCGTCGGCCATCTCGAAAGAATTCTCGCGGCCGAGCAGATCGTATTCGAGCCGCAGGCGCTGCGGTTGCTCGCGCGGGCAGCCGAAGGCAGCATGCGCGACGCGCTGTCTTTGACCGATCAGGCGATCGCCTATTCGGCCAATCAGGTGACCGAGGAAGCGGTGCGCGGCATGCTGGGCGCGCTCGATCAGAGTTATCTGATTCGCTTGCTCGACGCGATCGTCGCGGGCGACGGCGCGCTCGTTCTGTCGGTCGCCGACGAAATGGCCATGCGCAGTCTGTCGTTTTCGACGGCCCTGCAAGACTTGGCTAGTTTGCTCCACCGGGTTGCATGGGCGCAGTTCGCGCCGGCTTCCGTGCTCGACGAATGGCCCGAGGCAGGCGATTTGCGGCGTTTCGCCGAGGCGCTGACGCCGGAGCAAGTGCAATTGTTCTACCAAATTGCAACGCTCGGGCGCGCCGAATTGGGCCTTGCGCCGGACGAGTACGCGGGTTTTACGATGACGCTGCTGCGCATGCTCGCATTCGAGCCTGCGTTGCCGCCCGGCTCCGCGCCCTCAGGGCCAGCGCCGAAAGGCGCGGGGCAGGCGGGCGCATCGGGCGGCGGTGCGAGCAGGCGCGCGCCGGTGGCGGCGGCACAGGCAAGCCGACCGGCCGCTGCGCACGGCGGCGGCGCGACGGATGCGCCGGCGGCTTCGCGCCCTGCGCCGCCGGCAGCCGCCATCGCCCAAACGCTGCCCGGGCATGAAAACCCGCCGGCCTCGCGGGACGGGCTGCGGTCGTCGGCCGCCGCTCGAGGCGAGCGGGCCGGGTCGACGGACGGCGGCTCAAACACCGAAAGCGCTCCGTCCGCGCCAAGCGATACGCCTGCGCCCGATGCCCGTGAGGCCACGTTGCAAAGCGAGACAGGATGCGCAGACGCAGATACGTTCACTGGCGATTCACAGACAATGCCGCGCGCGATCGAGCCGCCAGTGCGGCCTGCGTCTGACGAGGCCGTCGGTGTCGAGCCGACGGCTGCCTCGTCGGCCCAGCTCGACGGTCAGGCCGGGCCGCTTGCCGGTCAGCGCGTCGTCGCGGGCGAGGCGCTCCGGCAGACGCAAGCCGCTGCTTCGGAGCCGACGCGCACGTCGCAGCCGCGTGTGGATGCGCGTCCGCGCACGGGCGGAGCCAGCGCCGCGCTCGATGTCCTGCGCAACGCGGGCTTGCGTGTTTCGACCGATCGCAACCGAGCGGCCATTCAGCCGTCGGCGGCGCCGATTCCCGTCAAACCGGCTGCGTCGCGCCCGGCTGTCGTCGTTCCCACGCCGCGTCCGCGCGCACCCGAGCAGCGGGGCGGGGCGGGACAGGGCGAACGCGCCGCGTCGTCCGGTGCGGCTTCGGCTTCCGCTCCCGCGCCATGGGACGACATGCCGCCGATCGACGACTATCCGCCGCCCTCGTCGGAAGACGACTACTTCGCCGGGCCGCCTGGCGACGGCTACGTTCCCATGTTCGACGCCGGTCCCGACGACGTGCGCATCGATGCGCGTTTCGACGCGCCGGCCACGCCGTCGACGCCGGCCGTCGATTTGAGCAAACTGCCGCCCGCGATCGCGCTGGACCGCGTGGGTTTCGCCGGCGATTGGCCGGCGCTCGCCGCCAGTCTCGGCTTGACCGGTGTCGCCCATCAACTTGCATTCAACAGCGAACTGACCGAGCTCGACGGCGAAACGCTAGTGCTTAGCGTGCCGGTGCCGCAATATGCGGATACGGCGCAGGTAACCAAACTGAAAACGGCGCTCGCGGAAAAACTCGGCAAGGCGCTCGACGTGCGCGTCTCGGTCGGCCCCGCCCGCCGCACTGCCGCGGTGCTCGAGGCCGCCGCGCGCGCGGAACGTCAACGAGAGGCGGAGCGCGAGATCGGCGCGGACCCTTTCGTGCAATCGCTGATTCGCGAGTTCGGCGCCACGATCGTGCCGGGCTCGGTCAAGCCGATTTCGCCCGACGCCGAGGCCGGGCAGCACTAAACGACAGCGGCGCCGCGCTGCGCACTGCGACAAACGAGCGATACCGCTCCGAACCAACCTATTCGAGGCATCGCATCCGTGCGATGGCCGCATGTAACGTCCATACGATCGAAGGAGTACATCCATGATGAAAGGCCAACTCGCCGGGCTCATGAAGCAAGCCCAGCAGATGCAGGAAAACATGAAGAAGATGCAGGAGCAGCTTGCCCAGATCGAGGTCGAAGGCCAGTCCGGCGCCGGGCTCGTCAAAGTCACGATGACCTGCAAGAACGACGTTCGCCGTGTGTCGATCGATCCGAGCCTGCTCGCCGACGACAAGGACATGCTCGAAGACCTGGTCGCGGCCGCGTTCAACGACGCGGTGCGCAAGGCTGAAGCGACGGCGCAGGAAAAGATGAGCGGCATGACGTCGGGCCTTCCGTTGCCCCCGGGGTTCAAGCTGCCGTTCTGACGATGCGTTCGCTGCGATCGGTCACGCTCTGTCGCGATCTCTTCGGTGAAACGGCGGGGAGAGGCGCGCTGACATGAAACAGCCTTCCGCTCTCGTTGCGCTGGTCGAGGCGCTGCGGGCGTTGCCCGGCGTCGGGCCCAAATCCGCCCAGCGCATGGCGTATCACCTGATGCAGCACGATCGCGAAGGCGCCGAGCGGCTCGGCCGCTCGCTGCTGTTCGCGACCGAGCACCTGCGCCACTGCGAGAAGTGCAATACGTTCACCGAGGCGCGCGTGTGCGACGTATGCAGCGACGAGTCGCGCGATCCGACGCTGCTTTGCGTGGTCGAGACGCCCGCGGATCAGATCATGCTCGAGCAGACGATGACCTACCGCGGTCTCTATTTCGTCCTCATGGGGCGCTTGAGTCCGCTCGATGGCATCGGCCCGAAGGAAATCCACTTCGAGCGGCTCGTCAAGCGTGCCTCGGACGGCGTCGTCAAAGAAGTCGTGCTGGCCACCAACTTCACGAATGAAGGCGAGGCGACCGCCCATTACCTGGCGCAGTCTCTCAAGGCGCGCGACCTATCGGTGACTCGGCTCGCGCGCGGGGTGCCGGTCGGCGGCGAGCTGGAGTACGTCGACGCGGGCACCATCGCACGCGCCATGCTCGATCGCCGCTCGCTGTAGCCGCGAGCCGAGCGCCGACGCTTGCTCGCGTTCGACCGAATGCGCGTGGGAATTTTCAACAGGAGTAAATCGACATGAGCGCAACGACCGGCCCGCTCGCGGGCGTCAAGGTGCTCGAACTCGGAACGCTCATCGCCGGCCCATTCGCGTCGCGGCTGCTTGGCGAGTTCGGCGCCGAGGTCATCAAGATCGAGGACCCGAACGGGGGGGATCCGTTGCGCAAGTGGCGCATGCTCTACCCGGAAGTCGGCGGCACGTCGCTGTGGTGGGCCGTTCAGGCCCGCAACAAGAAATCGGTGACCCTCAATCTCAAAGCCCAAGAGGGTAAGGACATCCTCCTGCAGCTTGCGCGCGAAGCCGACATCGTCGTCGAGAATTTTCGCCCAGGCCTGCTCGAAAAGCTCGGGCTCGGCTACGACGTGCTCAGTGCTCGGAATCCGGGCCTCGTCATGGTGCGTTTGTCGGGCTACGGTCAGACGGGACCGTACCGCGACCGTCCAGGCTTCGGCTCGATCGCCGAGGCGATGGGTGGCTTGCGTCATATCACCGGCTACCCGGAACTGCCGCCGCCACGCATCGGCATTTCGATCGGCGATTCGATTGCCGCGCTCCACGCGGTGATCGGTGCGCTGATGGCGCTTCATCACAGGCAAGCGAACGGAGGAAAAGGGCAGATCGTCGATGTGGCGCTATACGAAGCCGTCTTCAACATGATGGAAAGCATCGTGCCCGAATACGGCGTCTATGGGGCGGTGCGCGAACGAACGGGCGCCTCGCTGCCCGGCATCGTGCCGTCGAACACTTATCGGTGCAAGGACGGCAGCATCGTCATCGGCGGCAACAGCGATCCCATTTTCAAGCGGCTCATGATGGCGATCGAGCGTCCCGATCTTGCAAGCGATCCTGCGCTCGCTCACAACGACGGCCGTGTGCCGCGCACGCACGAGATCGATGAGGCGATCTCCGCCTGGCTGTCCGACCGCACGATCGAGGAAGCACTCGATGTCCTCAATGGGGCCGATGTTCCCGTCGGCCGCATCTACAGCGCCGCCGACATGTTCACCGATCCGCAATTCGCAGCCCGTAAGATGATCGAGCACTTCAAATGGCAAGACGGGCTCGATATCGCGTTGCCGAACGTCACGCCGAAGCTATCGGAAACGCCGGGCGGCACGCGTTGGCTCGGGCCGGCGCTGGGTGAGCACACCGACGAGGTGCTCGCCGGGCTCGGTTACGGCGCGGATGCGATCGCGGATTTGCGCGCACGCAAAGTCGTCTGACGGCGCTTATGCTGCGCCCGCCGGTTGCCGGTTGCCGGTTGCCGGTTGCCGGTTGCCGCTGGCGCCCCGTTCCGGGGGGCTTTACGGCACGATGACGATCTTGCCCGTCACTCGACGCTGCGCCATCGCCTCGAGCGCACGCGGTGCCTCATCGAGCCGATAGCGCGCGCTGATGTGCGGGCGCAGTCTTCCTTCTTGCAGCCAGCGCGTCAGTTCCGCGAACGCCTGCGCGTTGTGCTCGGGCTCGCGGCTCGCGAATTCTCCCCAAAATACGCCGACGATGCTCGCGCCTTTCAGCAAAGCGAGGTTCAGCGGCAGCTTGGGAATTTGGCCGCTCGCGAACCCGACCACCAAGTAGCGGCCACGCCAGCCGATGCTGCGAAAGGCCGGTTCGGCAAACGCGCCGCCGACCGGGTCGTATACGACGTCCGGCCCCCGTCCGTCGGTGAGCGCGGCGATGCGCTCTCGCAAGTCTTCGCTGTCGTATCGGATCGTCGCATCGGCGCCATGCTCGCGCGCGGCAGCGAGTTTTTCGTCGCTCGATGCGGCGGCAATCACGCGCGCGCCGATCGCTTTGCCGATCTCGATAGCGGCTAGTCCCACGCCGCCGCCCGCGCCGAGCACGAGCATCGTTTCACCGGAGCGCAGGGCGCCGCGATCGACGATGGCGTGGTGAGACGTGCCGTAGGCGAGCGTGATGGCCGCTGCGGCGGCGAACTCGACATCGGCGGGCAGGGGCATGCAGGCGCTGGCCGGCGCCAGCGCCTGTTCGGCGAATCCGCCGATGCGCGTAAAGGCGGCGACGGGCATCCCCACGCGGACGTTTTCGACGCCGTCACCGACGTCCCGCACGATTCCGGCGACTTCCGAACCCGGGGTAAACGGCAACGACGGCTTGAATTGATACTTGTTCTCGATCACGAGCACGTCGGGAAAATTCACACTGGCCGCCTTGACGTCGACGACGACTTCGCCGGGCCCCGGCGACAGATCGGGCAGCGTATCGAGAACGAGCGTGTCGGGCGGTCCGTGGCGATGGCATCGAATGGCGCGCATGAGCATTTTCCTCGACGGTGGGTGACCTCGCCGCAGTGTAGAACAACTCGAACGACCGTGCCTTTTCAAAGGCTGAACGAATTGAAGCGAGAGCAGTCGTCGGATCGTAGAGGTGCGTTCGGTCCTCGGTTACAATCGCCGGATGCGAATCCTACTGAGCAACGACGACGGTTATCTCGCGCCTGGGCTTGCGGCGCTCTATCACGCCCTTCAGCCGCTAGGCGAGGTGACCGTGATGGCGCCGGAGCAAAATTGCAGCGGCGCATCGAACTCCTTGACGCTATCGCGACCGCTATCGGTCCTGCGGTCGGCCAACGGCTTTTACTACGTGAACGGCACGCCGACCGATTCGGTCCACATTGCGTTGACGGGCATGCTCGATCACAAGCCCGATCTCGTCGTCTCGGGCATCAACAACGGCCAGAACGTCGGCGAGGACACGCTTTATTCGGGCACGGTCGCCGCAGCTACCGAAGGCGTCATGTTCAACGTCCCGGCCATTGCGTTCTCGCTCGTCGAAAAAGACTGGGTGCACTTGGAAGACGCGGCGCGTGTCGCGGCCGATATCGTCCGGCACTTCCTGAATCACCCGCTGCCTACGCATCCGCTGCTGAACGTCAATATTCCGAACCTGCCGTACGACCAACTGGGCGACTGGGAAGTGACGCGGCTCGGCAAGCGGCACCCGTCGCAGCCGGTCATTCGCCAAACCAATCCGCGCGGCGAGCCGATCTACTGGATCGGGCCGTCGGGCGAGGCCCTCGATGCGAGCGAAGGCACCGATTTCCATGCACTGGCTCGAGGCCGGGTGTCGATCACCCCGCTGCAGCTCGATCTGACTCACACGCAAATGATGGCCGCCACGCGCGAGTGGGCGCACGCCGCCCGCCGCGATTCATGACGAGCGAACGCGGCAAGCGCTTTCCGCTCGGGCTCGCCGATCTCGAGCGCAAACCGCGCACGGCGGCCGAGGCGCGCCCCCGCCCGGACGAGCGCTCGCGGGCACGGGAAACGCTGGTAGCGCGCGAAGGCGGGCCTCGCCGCATTGACACGCCGGCGTCGTATGCCGCGGACAAAATGGGCGCGCCCAATGTTCCGCTGGCGAGCGCGCTCGCATTGACGTCGGAACGGGTGCGGGAACGGATGGTCGAACGGCTCCGGGGCAACGGCATAGCGGATGCTCGGGTGCTAGACGCGATGGCCGCGGTTCCTCGCCACATGTTCGTCGATCCGGGACTCGCGGCACAGGCCTACGAAGATGCGGCGTTGCCCATCGGTCATCAACAGACGATTTCCAAGCCGTCGGTGGTCGCGCGGATGCTCGAGCTTGCCGGTGCGGGCAGGACGCTCGAACGCGTGCTCGAAATCGGCACGGGCTGCGGCTATCAAGCCGCCGTGCTGAGCCGCATTGCGCGCGATGTCTATTCGATCGAACGGATCAAGCCGCTGTACGAACGCGCCAAGCTCAATTTGCGTCCGTTGCGTGTGCCGAACATTCGGCTGCATTACGGCGATGGCCGCGTGGGGCTGCCGGCGGCCGCGCCGTTCGATGCGATCGTGATTGCGGCGGCCGGCCTCGACGTGCCGCAGGCGTTGCTCGATCAACTGGCGGTCGGCGGCAGGCTCGTTGCGCCGGTCGGTTCGCAGAGCGGGCCTGCGCAGGTGCTGACGCTCGTCGAACGCGTAGCGCCGACCCAATGGCGGGAATCCCGTCTTGATCGCGTTTTCTTTGTCCCCTTAAAATCCGGAGTGATTTGACACCGATGTTTACGTTGCGCGCGATGCAAACACACAACGAACAGGCTCGGCTGACCGCCGCTCAGCGCGTCGTCTGTGCGCTTGCCCTCACTATGCTCGCCGCGTGTGCGACGCGGCTCGATCAGGCGCCCGTCGTGGACCGCTCGAGTGCGTTGTCGACCACCTCGTCCGCCGCGGCCCCGTTCGGTACGGCGCAGCCGGCCGCGCCGCTCGGCCCGCCCCCGCCCGGGTACTACCGCGTCAAGCCCGGCGATACCCTCTATCGCATCGCGCTCGAGAACGGGCAGAACTATCGCGACATCGCCGCGTGGAACAACCTCACGAATCCGAATCAAATCGAGGTGGACCAACTGCTGCGCGTCGCGCCCCCCGGTGCGAACGCGGCGGCGATGACGCCGGGCGTGGCTACGGCGCCGGTGACCAACGGCGGCGCAGTGCAAGGCGCGCCGCTTGCACCCTCGACGGCCAGCGCAGCGGCTGCCCCGGCGACGAACGGCGCCGTGCCGCCGACTTACGGCTCGGCCCCCGGTTCGACGGCTACGACGATTCCGCCTCAGCCGGCGAGCGTCGCGCCTTCGAGCTCCACGCTCGGCGACGGCAGCGTTGCCTTTTCGTGGCCGGTGCGCGGGAACATCCTGAACACGTTCGACGAGAACAGCAACAAGGGCCTCAACATCGCGGGCACGCCCGGTGAGGCCGTGAAGGCCGCCGCCGACGGGCGCGTCGTCTATGCCGGAAATGGGCTGCGCGGATACGGCAATCTCATTATCATCAAACACAACGCGATGTATCTCACCGCCTATGCACATAACCGCGCTTTGATGGTAAAAGAGGGGGACGCGGTGACGAAAGGGCAGAAGATCGCCGAAATGGGCAACAGCGATTCAGACCGCGTGATGCTGCACTTTGAGATCCGCCGACAGGGCAAACCTGTCGATCCGATGAAATACTTGCCGCCGCAATAAGCGATACGACCATGCCGACATCGAAGCGCCGCAAGCAGCACGCCGAAACGGACACGCATAGCCGCGTCACGCACGACCTGGCGCACGATGCCGGCGCTTCGACGGCCGAGCCCGAGGAAGAGTCGGCGGAGTCTGAATCGGAGTTCGAGGCGGACGCGGCATCGGACGAGGCGGAAGAGGGCAGCGAGGCGCGAGAGGGCGCGGCCCCCGAGCCCGGGCCGGATCCCGACGATTTTCGGGCGCTGCTGCAGGCCGAGTTGACGGCGGACACGATTCAGCACTACCTGAATCGCATCAGCGTCAAGCCCCTGTTGACGGTCGAGGAAGAGCAGCGTTACTCGAGGCTGGCCAAGGCGGGCGAGTTCGAGGCGCGGCAGGTGATGATCGAACGCAATCTGCGCCTAGTCGTCAGCATCGCCAAAGGTTATCTGAATCGCGGCGTTCCGCTGCTCGATTTGATCGAAGAAGGCAATCTCGGTCTCATGCATGCGATCGAGAAATTCGATCCCACGCGCGGCTTCCGTTTCTCGACCTATGCGACCTGGTGGATCCGCCAAAGCATCGAACGGGCGATCATGAACCAGGCGCGGACGGTGCGGCTGCCCGTGCATGTCATCCGTGAACTGAACCAGGTGCTGCGCGCAAAGCGCCATCTGGAAAAGAATTCGATGAATTCGGGCGAAGCCGTCGAGCGCCGCGATGCGAGTATCGACGACATCGCTTACCTGACGGGCAAGACGACCGACGAAGTGACCGATATCCTCGCGCTGAACGAGCATACGGCTTCGCTCGACGCGCCGCTCGACCTCGATCCCGCCAGCAGCCTGCTCGATCTGCTCTCCGACGATCAAAGCCAATCGCCCGACGCCGAAGTTCAGCATCGGGAGTTGGAAACGCTGACGCGGGCTTGGCTGTCGAGGCTCTCGGACAAACATCGGCACGTCATCGAGCGGCGCTTCGGCCTCAATCATATCGAGCCCGCGACGCTCGAGGAGTTGGCCGACGAAATGGGTCTCACTCGGGAACGGGTGAGGCAGATTCAGCAGGAAGCGCTCGTGCGCTTGAAGCGATTTTTCGCGTCCAACGGCGTGCGTAAGGACGCGGTGCTCTAACATTTCATGATTCCGATTCTCGTTTTCGACATCGAGACGATTCCCGATGTCGCGGGCATTCGCCGTCTCGACGATTTGCCCGATTCGATGAGCGATGCCGACGTGGCCAGCCATGCGTTCGCCGCACGCCGCGAAAAAACCGGCAGCGATTTCCTGCCGCACCATCTGCAGCGCGTGGCCGCGATCTCTTGCGTATTTCGCGACCGCACCGGGCTGCGCGTGCGCTCGCTCGGCACGGCCGAGGACGGCGAAGCGGCGCTGATTCAATCGTTTTACCGCGTCATCGAAAAGTACACGCCGCAACTCGTGTCGTGGAACGGCGGGGGGTTCGATCTACCCGTACTGCATTATCGCGCGCTCGTCCACGGCATTCCCGCGTCGCGCTATTGGGACCTGGGCGAAGACGATCGCGACTTCAAGTGGAACAACTACATCAGCCGGTACCATTCGCGCCATACCGACTTGATGGACGTGTTGGCCATGTATCAAGCGCGCGCCAATGCGCCGCTCGACGCGCTGGCCAAGTTGTGCGGTTTCCCGGGCAAGCTCGGTATGGATGGCGGCCAGGTATGGGATGCTTTTCGCGAAGGCCGGATCGAAGAAATCCGCAACTATTGCGAAACCGACGTCGTCAACACGTACCTGCTTTACTGCCGCTTCCAACTGATGCGCGGCGCCTTTTCCGCCGATGAGTACGCAGATGAGATTGCGTTCGTCAAACAAACGCTGGCGCAAGAAAGCGCGCCTCATTGGGCCGAGTACTTGGCCGCGTTTGCTTCGCCGGCCATATCCGGCGCCGATGCGCCTGCGCCCTGAAACGGTGCAGTTGGCGCTCGATCCGCTCGTTTGCGCCGATTCGAAGCGTGCAATTCAATCGTCAAGCTATCTCCAGCACGAGCGGCTGATGGTCGGAGGCTTGCGTCGCTCCGTCGACTTCGCAGCTTCGTAGGCTGTCGCGCAAGTCCTCCGTAACGAACACGAAATCGCACGTCAACGGCCCGTCGCTCCACTGCTGCGTGTCGTACACGCCGGCCGTCGGCGGCGGCGTCGCACCGGGATGCAAGGCCGTCCATGCATCGATGAAGTCGGGCGAGCCTTCCAGCGGTGCGATGAATCGCCGGTACGCTTCCGACCCGAACGCGCTGTTGAAATCGCCGCACACGATCGCACTGATCGGCCGCGCCGTCGGTGCGAACGGCCCCGACGCGTTCTCGGCCGGCGCGGGATGGGCCGCGTGATCGGCGGCCTCTTGCTGCAATCGCCGCAATTCATCGACCTGCGCGAGGCGCTGCTTCAGCGAATAAAACTCGAGGTGCGTGACGATGATCCGAAGGGGGCCTCGGCTCGTCCGGACGACGGCTTCCAGCGCGACGCGCTGCATCGACGGGGCAGCGGCGTCGGCAGGCCACGGCAGGGAATGGCGGATCGCCATCGAGACGGGCAAGCGTGTCACGATGGCATTGCCGAACTGGCGGCGCTGCGGCGAGCCGTCCGACGCCGGTAAATCGGCGCCGATTGCGTCGAGCACCGTATAGCCTGGCAGGGCGCGCGCGATTTCGGCGAACTGATCCGGCCCCGGCCCGCCCGGCAGAGCGCCGAATCCGCGCGTGACTTCTTGCATGCAGAGCACGTCGAAATCGCAAAGACGGCGTGCTTCACCGAGGGTTCGATCGAGATCGACGCGGCCGCCGGCGTCGCGCCCCCATTGCACGTTCCAACTCACGAGCTTCACTATCGTCCTCCGTTGCAGTGCGCGCTTCGTCTACAATCTCGCCTTTCGTTCCATGTCCGTCAGGAAGCCGCAGGTGTCCGAATCTCCTCGTAGTATCGCGCGTCGCAGCCGCAGCGGCGCTTCGCCCGTCGTTTCGCCCGCCATCGAAATCCATTCGCTCGACGTGGAGGCGCGCGGCGTCGGCCGGTTGACGACCGGAGAGGGCGAGCCCGGCAAGGTCATTTTCGTCGAGGGCGCTTTGCCCGGCGAGCGCGTCACGTACTCGAGCTACCGGAAAAAGCCGAGCTACGAACAAGCCGAGGTCGTCGATATATTGCGTCCCAGCGCCATGCGCACCACGCCGCAATGCAAGTTTTTCGGGACCTGCGGCGGCTGCTCCATGCAGCATCTGGACGAACGGGCGCAAGTCGCCATCAAGCAACGCGTGCTCGAAGACAACCTCTGGCACTTGGCGAAGGTGCGGGCCGAGACCGTCTTCAGGCCAATTCACGGCCCATCCTGGGGGTATCGTTACCGTGCACGGCTGACAGTGCGTCACGTTGCAAAAAAGGGCGGAGTGCTCGTCGGTTTCCATGAAAGAAAGAGCAGCTTCGTTGCCGATATGACGAGCTGCGAAGTCTTGCCGCCGCACGTCTCCGCGATGCTCGTGCCGCTGCGGGCGCTCGTCGAACGTTTGTCGATCCGAGACCGGCTGCCCCAGATCGAATTGGCCGTGGGTTCGAGCGTCACGGCCTTGGTCCTGCGCGTGCTGGAGCCCATGACGGCAGAGGACGAAGCGCATGTGCGCGCGTTCGCCGATGAACATGGCGTTCAGTTTTGGGTTCAGCCGAAGGGGCCCGACACGGCGGTGCCGTTTTATCCGCTCGACGTGCAGCTCGACTATACGTTGCCCGAGTTCGGGATTCGGATGCCCTTCAAGCCGACCGATTTCACGCAAGTCAATCATGCGATCAATCGCGTTCTGGTTGGCCGCGCACTGCGCCTGCTGTCGCCGAGGCGGTCCGATCGGGTGCTCGACCTGTTTTGCGGGTTGGGCAATTTCACGTTGCCGCTGGCGCGTCTGGCGCGCGAGGTGGTCGGCATCGAAGGCAGCGAGGCACTGACGGCCCGCGCGCTGGCGAATGCGAAAGTCAACGGTGTCGATCGGCATACGTCGTTCGCCTGCCGTAACTTGTTCGACGTGACGCCCGATGATTTACGTGCGCTCGGGCCTTTCGACAAATTTCTGATCGATCCCCCGCGCGAGGGCGCCCTCGCCGTATCGAAGGCGTTGGCGCAGATCGCGCAAAGCGGGGAAGGATCGCTGCCCGGCCGAATCGTCTATGTGTCGTGCAATCCGGCGACGCTCGCGCGCGACGCCGGCTTGCTCGTGCATGAGGCCGGCTATCGGCTTAAAGGGGCCGGTGTGGTCAACATGTTCCCCCATACGTCGCACGTCGAGTCGATGGCGCTGTTCGAGCGCGATTGACGTTTCTCATCGGGACGGCTTGTCTCCGGCAACGCGGAGCGCCGAAAGAACGCAGCTTGGCGGGATGTGGGGGCGGGAGGCGGAGCCGGTAGCCGCAAGGGCGGGACGGCCTAGTGGCCGACGACTGGGGGCCGACGACTGCGGGCGACGACTGGGGGCCGAGGACGGCGGGCTGGCGGCTGCGCGGCTTGCAGCGCGCTGGCAGACATAGCGGGGATTCGGCGGCGGGCAGGGCCGCCGAACGGGGAATGCGGGGGGCGTTGCTGCCCCCAGGTGCATCAGTTGCGGTTGCCGCCGAAAATGCCCAGCAACGAGAGCAGATTCACGAACACGTTGTACAGATCCAGGTAGATCGCAAGCGTGGCCGTGATGTAGTTGGTCTCGCCGCCGTTGACGATGCGTTGCACGTCGAACAGCATGTAGGCCGAGAAAATGACGATCGCAAGCACCGAAACGGTCAGCATGAGGGCCGGAAGGTGCAGGAACATGTTCGCCACCCCGGCCAGCAGGATGACGATCACGCCCATGAACAACCACTGGCCGAGGCCCGAGAAATCGCGCTTGCTGACCGTGGCGATCGTGGCCATCGCCGCGAAGATCACCGCCGTGCCGCCGAACGCGAGCATGATCAGCGACGCGCCGTTCGAGAAGTGCAGGATGAGCGTCAGCAGCCGCGAGAGCATCAGGCCCATGAAGAACGTGAAGCCTAGCAGCACGAGCACGCCGATCGAGCTTTCCTTCGTACGCTCGATCGCGAACATGAAGCCGAACGCGATCGCGAAGAACGCGAAAAGGCTCATCACAGGGCTCGTGGCCGCAAACAGCGAGAATCCGCTCACCACGCCGAGCCAGGCGCCGATGACCGTCGGCACCATCGACAGTGCGAGCAGCCAATAGGTGTTCCGTAGCACGCGGTTGCGGGTGGCCGCCGAGCCGACGGCCCCGCCGCGGGCGACGTTGTACGGATAGTCGTTCATGCTTTCTCCTTGCGTAAAAACGCACTCGAACTGGGACTCGCTCGACTGGCCCGGCGATAAGCCGCGCACATGGGCTGCCCGTTACCTAAGATTGGCCTGATCGGCGCGAGTTTCAAGCGCCGCCCGCGCATTTCGCGCGACCTTGCGCCGCCTTGAGGGATCGATCGCAATCATACACTGGAACATGCTACAATTGCAGATTCGTTAGAATCCGTAACCCCTTAATTTTTTGGAGTTTTTATGGCGATCGAGCGTACTCTGTCGATTATCAAGCCCGATGCAGTGGCGAAAAACGTGATTGGCCAGATCTACAGCCGCTTCGAAAACGCAGGCCTCAAAATCGTTGCGTCGCGCATGGCGCAACTTTCGCGCGCCGACGCGGAAAAATTCTACGCCGTGCACGCCGCGCGCCCGTTCTTCAAGGATCTCGTGGAATTCATGATCTCGGGCCCGGTCATGGTGCAGGTGCTCGAAGGCGAAAACGCCATTTTGAAGAACCGCGACCTGATGGGCGCGACCGATCCGAAGAAGGCCGATAAGGGCACGATCCGCGCCGACTTCGCCGACAGCATCGATGCGAACGCCGTGCACGGCTCGGACGCAGCGGAAACGGCGGCCGTCGAAATCGCGTTCTTCTTCCCGGAAATCAACGTTTACTCGCGCTGATCGCCGGACCATACGTCCGCGAATCGATGCTTGGCGCGAGTGGCCCGCCAGGCGTGGCGTCGCGCTTTCCGCGCGACGCGCCGCCGGGCGGGTCGCATTGAAATAGCAGGATCCGACATGACGAGCAGCACCTCCGTCAATCTTCTGGACTTCGACGCCGCGGGGCTCGTCGCCTATTGCGACAGCCTCGGCGAGAAGGCGTTTCGCGCCAAGCAGTTGCAGCGCTGGATTCACCAGTACAACGCCGCCGATTTCGACGGCATGACCGATCTCGCCAAGTCGCTGCGCACGAAGCTGAAGGAACGCGCCGCGATCGTGATGCCGCCCGTGGTCAGCGATCACGTGTCGGCCGACGGTACGCGCAAGTGGCTCGTCGACGTCGGTAACGGCAACGCCGTGGAAACGGTGTTCATTCCCGAAGAGACTCGCGGCACGCTCTGCGTGTCGTCGCAGGCCGGCTGCGCCGTCAATTGCCGGTTTTGTTCGACGGGAAAGCAAGGCTTTTCCCGCAATTTGACGACGGCCGAAATCATCGGCCAACTGCGGATGGCGGAATTCGCGCTGCGGGCCGCCCTCGGCCGCCCGCACGCACCGGACAACAAGGGCGAGCGCGTCATTACCAACGTGGTGATGATGGGCATGGGCGAACCGCTGCTCAACTATGACGCGCTGGTGCCCGCGCTGCGGCTGATGCTCGACGACAACGCTTACGGCCTGTCGCGCCGCCGCGTGACGGTCTCGACGTCGGGCGTGGTTCCGATGATGGATCGGCTCGGCGCCGATTTGCCGGTTGCATTGGCAGTATCGCTGCATGCGCCCAACGATGCATTGCGCGACATGCTCGTGCCGCTGAACAAGAAGTATCCTCTGCGCGAGCTGATGAGCGCGTGCCGGCGCTATCTCGCTGTGGCGCCGCGCGATTTCATCACGTTCGAGTACTGCATGCTCGACGATGTGAACGATACCGAAGCCCACGCACGCGAGTTGCTCGCGCTGACGGCCGACGTGCCGTGCAAATTCAACTTGATTCCGTTCAACCCGTTTCCGGAGTCGGGCCTCGTGCGGTCCAAGGCCGAACGAATCAAACGTTTCGCTCAGATTCTGATCGATGCCGGCATCGTCACGACCGTGCGCAAGACGCGCGGCGACGATATCGATGCCGCCTGCGGTCAACTCGCGGGCGCCGTGAAAGACCGCACGCGCGTGGCGGAAAGAATGAGCCGTACCGCGAACGGCGCGGCGGGGAAAGTGATCGAAGTCAGGCCTGTGCGCTGAAGCGCCGGGCGCAAATTGGCGGTAGAAGAGATCGAAGTCGCGGCGCTCGGGCGGCGCGCAGCATGAAGGGGGCGGCGCCGCGTGCGGGCCGCCATGCAGTAGTGAGTCAGACGGTCCGCGCAGCGAAGGCAGCGAACATGCCGAGCGAGGCGCGGAGAGGAAAAAGAGAATCGACGCGAGGATCAGGGATGAGTGAGCCGCAGCATCCGCAATCAGAAGGCGCGCAGACGAGCGCGGGGCGTTCGGGCGCCGGGGAAAGCGCCGCGCCGCAGACGGCGCCCGGCGGCGCATATGCGCCGCTCGACTCGCTCGCCGCGGTCGGCGCGCGTCTGGCGCAATTGCGGGAAGCGAAGGGCTGGTCCGTCGACGACGTATCGGCGCGGTTGAAAGTTGCACCTAACAAAATGCGCGCGCTCGAGGCCGGCGACATCAGCCAGTTGCCGGGCACGACGTTCGCGCTCGGCGTCATTCGCAGCTATGCCAAGATGCTCGGTACCGATCCCGAACCCTTTGCTCAGGCGCTGCGTCGCGTCAAAGGGGAGCCGGAGCCCGATTTGTCGATGCCCGCCTCGACGGGCGGGGAACTGCCGCGCGGGCGTGTGTCCGTGTCGCTCGGCGGGACGCCGAAGCACCGATCGTGGTGGTGGGGCGTCGCCGCGGGGATCATCGTCATCGTCGCGCTGGCAATGTGGCGCCAGGGCGGCGATTCGTCGGCTTGGCTCGCGCGCCTGAAGGCCAATGCCGGCGGCATGGCGGCCAATCCGGGCGGAGCGGCGTCGGGTGCGGTGGCGCCGGGCACCGCGGTGATGGCGTCGGGTTCGATCGGCGAGCAAGCCGGGGCCGCATCGAGTACGGCATCGGCGCCGGACGAACAGGCGAGCGCGGCGGCGGCCGGGCAGACGAGCGGTGCCGCCATCGCGCATCTCGAAACGACGGACGTGCCCCCCGGCGCATCCCAGCCGGCAATCGTACAGGCGATGCCCGCGGCGCCCGCTTCGGCCGTGACGTCGACGCCGCCGGCACAGGCCGGCGCGAGCGCGACCGCGCAAACGCCGGCTTCGGCCGTCTCGGCATCCGAAGCCGCGGCCGGCGCATCGACGATCGTCGTGAAGGTCTCGCAAGATAGCTGGTTCAGCGTGCGGGACAAAAACGGGAAGGAAGTCTTCTCGGGGCTCGTGCACGCCGGCGACACGAAGGAAGTGGCGGGGCAGGCGCCTTTCAAAATTACCGCGGGGAACCGCGCGGGGCTCGAATCGATGACGCTTGACGGACAACCCGTCGAAGCGGCGAAGTTCGGTCCGAACAAGGGCAACGTCGCGCATTTCACGTTGCCGTAACGCACTTACGCTGCGGCGGCGCGCCGCGGCAATTTTCGTTCATTCGGGCGCGCGGCCGTTCAGATCGCCGCGCGCGCAGCGTAACCAGGATTCATGGGTCTTTCGATGCCTACCGACAGCAGCAGTCAGATTTGTTCTTCCGTGCCGATTTTCGGCGGTCCCGCGAAGCGTCGCGGCTCGCACGCGGTCGACGTACGCTGGGGCGGCCAGCTCGTGACGATCGGCGGCGATGCGCCCGTTCGCATCCAGTCCATGACGAACACGGACACGGCCGACGCGATCGGCACCGCGATTCAAGTCAAAGAACTGGCGCAGGCCGGCTCGGAGCTCGTGCGGATCACCGTCAACACGCCCGAGGCCGCGCAAGCCGTGCCGGCTATTCGCGAGCAGCTCGACAGGATGGGCGTGACGGTGCCGCTCGTCGGCGATTTTCACTACAACGGCCACTTGCTGTTGCGCGACTATCCGGCGTGCGCCGAAGCGCTCTCGAAGTATCGAATCAATCCCGGCAACGTCGGGCAGGGCGCCAAGCGCGATACGCAATTCGCCCAGATGATCGAAGCTGCGATTCGTTACGACAAGCCTGTGCGGATCGGCGTGAACTGGGGCAGCCTCGATCAGGATCTGCTCGCGCGCATGATGGACGAGAACGCCGCACGCAGCGAGCCGTGGGAAGCCCAGAGCGTCATGTACGAAGCGCTGATCCAGTCGGCCGTCGGTTCGGCCGAACGCGCCGTCGAACTTGGCTTGTCGCGAAACAAGATCATCCTGTCGTGCAAGGTGAGCGGCGTGCAGGATCTCATCGCCGTCTACCGCGAGCTCGCGCGCCGTTGCAAATTTGCGCTGCATTTGGGCTTGACCGAAGCGGGCATGGGCTCGAAGGGCATCGTCGCATCGACAGCTGCGCTCGGCGTCCTGCTGCAAGAAGGCATCGGCGACACGATCCGCATTTCGTTGACGCCGGAGCCTGGCGCGTCGCGTACGGGCGAAGTCGTGGTCGGCCAGGAAATCTTGCAGACGATGGGCCTGCGCTCGTTCACGCCGATGGTCATTGCGTGCCCCGGCTGTGGCCGCACGACGAGCACGCTGTTCCAAGAACTGGCCTCTCAGATCCAAACCTACCTTCGGGCGCAGATGCCTGTTTGGCGCGACCAATATCCTGGCGTCGAAAAGATGCATGTCGCCGTGATGGGCTGCATCGTCAACGGCCCGGGCGAATCGAAGCAAGCCAATATCGGCATCAGCTTGCCCGGCTCCGGAGAGAATCCGGCGGCCCCGGTGTTCATCGACGGCGAAAAGGTCAAGACGTTGCGCGGCGAGCGGATCGCCGAGGAATTCCAGCAAATCGTGAGCGATTACGTCGAACGCCGCTATGGCAGTGCCGCTGTCGCGAATTAAAGATCGAACCGAACCACGATGACAGAACAGAAGAGAAAGCTCGAGAAGCTCGCCGGCGTAAAAGGCATGAACGACGTCCTGCCGCAGGACGCCGCGCTGTGGGACTTCTTCGAATCGACGGTCAAATCGATGCTTCGCGCTTACGGTTACCAGAACATCCGTACGCCGATCGTCGAGCACACGCAGCTTTTCACGCGCGGCATCGGCGAAGTCACCGACATCGTCGAGAAGGAGATGTACAGCTTCGTCGATTCGCTCAACGGCGAACAGCTCACGCTGCGTCCCGAAAACACGGCCGCCGTCGTGCGCTCGGCCATCGAGCACAACTTGCTTTACGACGGCCCGAAGCGGCTCTGGTATATCGGGCCGATGTTCCGCCACGAACGCCCTCAGCGCGGCCGTTACAGGCAGTTTCATCAAGTGGGCGTCGAGGCGCTCGGCTTCGCCGGGCCCGATACCGACGCCGAAATCATCCTCATGTGCCAGCGGCTCTGGGACGATCTCGGCTTGACCGGCATTCGCCTCGAGATCAACTCGCTTGGACTTGCGCAGGAGCGCGCCGCGCACCGCGTCGAGCTCATCGCCTATCTCGAGAAGCACGTCGATTCGCTCGACGAAGACGCCAAGCGCCGGCTCTACACGAACCCGCTGCGAGTGCTCGATACCAAGAACCCGGCGCTGCAGGAAATCGCGCAGAACGCACCGAAGCTGATCGACTTCCTCGGCGACGCATCGCGTGCGCACTTCGAGGGGCTGCAGCGTTTGTTGAAGGCGAACAACATTCCGTTCACGATCAATCCGCGGCTCGTGCGCGGGCTCGACTACTACAACCTGACGGTGTTCGAGTGGGTGACCGATAAGCTCGGCGCGCAAGGTACGGTCGCGGCGGGCGGGCGGTACGACCCGCTGATCGAGCAACTGGGCGGCAAGCCCACCGCCGCATGCGGCTGGGCGATGGGCGTCGAGCGCATCCTCGAATTGCTGAAGGAGGAGTCGCTGGCGCCTCAGCAAGAGGGCTGCGACGTCTATGTCGTCCATCAGGGCGAGCGTGCGCGCGAGCAGGCGTTCATCATTGCCGAGCGTCTGCGCGATACCGGCCTCGACGTCATTCTTCACTGCAGCGCAGATGGCGCATCGGCCAGCTTCAAGTCGCAAATGAAGCGGGCCGACTCGAGCGGCGCCGCGTTTGCCGTCATCCTCGGCGAAGACGAAATGGCGAACGGGACGGTCGGCGTCAAGCCGTTGCGCGATAGCGCGGCAGCCGGCGAAAAGAGTGAACAGCGGACGGTTCCGGTCGAAAACTTGACCGAATTTCTAATCAATGCGATGGTTGCAACCGCCGAAGACGGCGAGGATTGACGCAACTTTTGCCGCCCAAGACAACCACGGCGCGAGACAAGAAGGAATCGCTTGGCGATGAGTTATCACGACGAACAAGAATCGATTGAGAGCTTCAAGGCTTGGTGGGCGCAATGGGGCAATACGTCCACCTGGATCGTGCTCGTGGCGCTCGTCGCCGCGGCAGCATGGAACGGCTGGAACTTCTGGCAGCGCCGCCAGGCCGCGCAGGCCGCGGTGCTCTACGAACAGGTGCAGCAAGCCGTCTCGTCGAAGGACAAGGCCGCCATCGCCCGCGACGCCGGAGACATGGAATCGCGCTACGGCGGCACCGCCTACGCGCAGATGACGGCGCTGGCAGCGGCAAAGGCCCTCTATGATGCCGGCGACGCTGCAGGCGCGAAGGCGCAGCTGCAATGGGCGATCGATCACGCGAAAGACGACGAGTACAAGGAGATCGCGAAGCTGCGCCTCGCGGCCGTTCTGCTTGATGAGAAGGCGTACGATGCCGGGCTCGCGCTGCTTGCGGGCACGCCGCCGGAAGGCTTCCAAGGCGCCGTGGCCGATCGCCGAGGCGATTTGCTCGCGGCGGCCGGAAAGCGCGCCGACGCGCGCAGCGCCTATCAGCTCGCGCTGTCGTCGCTGAACAAGAGCGATACGTCCTCGCGTCAGCTCATTCAATTCAAGCTCGACGCGCTGGGCGGCTGACCGGCGCGCTTCGCGTCGCCGCAGCCGGCCTTTTCCGAACAACTTTTGACCAAGCCTCGCTCACCGATGAATTTGCTGAAACGTTTCGCCTTGCCCGTCGCTTGCGCGATGACCGTCCTCGCGCTGGGGGCTTGCTCGTCCACCAAGGACGAACGCCGCAATCCGGTGCCGCTCACCGAGTTCAAGCCCGTCTTTACCGTCGAAAAGGCCTGGAGAGCGAGCGTCGGCAAGGCTGGACGTTACTTCTTCTCGCCGGTCGTCGTCGGCGACGCCGTCTACGCGGCCGGGTCGAACGGAACGGTCGCGAAAATCGACGGCAAGACCGGGCAGGACGTTTGGCGCACCAAAGTCCATTCGGATCTGACGGCGGGGGTGGGTAGCGACGGCACCTACACGGCTGTCGGTACGGAGAAGGGCGGCGTGGCGGTGATCGGCGCCGATGGCAAGCTGCTGTGGAAGACTTCCGTGCCGGGCGAGATCGTATCGCCGCCGCTCGTCGGCAACGGCTACGTGATCGTCCGGACGATCGACGGCCAGATCAGCGCCTTCAACGCATCGACAGGCGAATTGCGCTGGCAGTACCGGAATCGCCCTGTGCCGCTCAACCTTCGTGTCGCGGCCGGTATGACGTTCGCCGGCGACGTCGCCGTGCTGGCCGGCTTTCCGGGCGGCTCGCTCGCGGCCATCAATTTGAAGACCGGCGATGACTACTGGCAGGCGCCCGTGTCGTTCCCGAAGGGCGTGACCGAAGTCGAGCGCATCAACGATGTGACGGGTGCGCCCGCGCTCGTCGGCGCGCAAGCCTGCGCCGTGACGTTCCAAGGTCGGCTCGGCTGCTTCGACGCGAACAATGGGCAGCCTGTTTGGGAAAAACCGTTCTCGGGCGTCAGCGGTCTTGCCGAAGACAACAAGGTGGTGGTCGCCCCCGATGATTGGTCGGTGTTGCAAGCGTTCGACGTGACGACGGGCAACCCCCTTTGGAAGAACGACAAACTCAAGAATCGCGACCTGAGCGCGCCGTATTTGCTCGGGCCCGACGTCGTCGTGGGCGATTATCAGGGTTACGTCCATTTCCTGTCGCGCGACGACGGTTCGTTCCTCGCCCGCGTGAAGACGGACGGCAGCCGGATCACGGCCGCGCCTGTCGCCGTGGGCAACACGTTGATCGTGCAAACGCAGGACGGCGACTTGTACGGGTTCGTCTCGCGCTAAGCGCGGCGCCGCACCGAGCTGCGACAGAAGGCCGGCGTAGCCGGCCGCAGCTATTTTGAGCACCGGCGCGCGCGGCGCGTGGCCGGCCGATCGATTCGCGGCGCATCTCGCGCTGCGGTATCGTGATGAAATTCGAGCGGTGACGCGCGACGCGTTTGCGTCGCCGGTACCCCGCAACTCGTCGTCCCGGCGAGCCAGCGCCAAGGCGCAAGCTTCACTTAGATAACCTCAGATGAAACCCGTAATTGCCCTCGTCGGGCGCCCCAATGTGGGGAAATCCACCCTGTTCAACCGGCTGACGCGCTCGCGCGATGCGCTGGTAGCCGATTTGCCGGGCCTCACGCGCGATCGTCACTACGGCGAAGGGCGCGTGGGCGACCGTCCGTATCTCGTCGTCGATACGGGCGGGTTCGAGCCGGTCGCGAAGGACGGAATCCTGCACGAAATGGCGCGCCAGACGCGGCAGGCGGTCGAGGAGTCGGACATCGTCGTGTTCATCGTCGACGGACGCAACGGATTGGCGCCGCAGGACAAGGCGATCGCCGATTACCTGCGCAAGACGGGGCGGCCCATTTTTCTCGTCGTGAACAAGGCCGAGGGCATGAAGTACACGGCTGTCGCGTCGGACTTCTATGAACTGGGGCTCGGCGATCCGCGCGCGATTTCCGCCGCGCACGGCGACGGCGTGAACGAGATGATCAACGATGCGCTCGAGATCGCTTATGCGGGCCATCCGGAAGAGGACGACGACGAGAACAAGGCGCGCGGCGTCAAAATCGCGATCGTCGGGCGGCCGAACGTCGGCAAATCGACACTCGTCAACACGCTCATCGGCGAGGACCGTGTCATTGCTTTCGACATGCCGGGCACCACGCGCGATTCGATCTACGTCGATTTCGAGCGGCAGGGCAGGAACTATACGCTGATCGATACGGCGGGCCTGCGCCGCCGCGGTAAAGTGTTCGAGGCGATCGAGAAGTTTTCGGTGGTGAAGACGCTGCAGTCGATCGCCGACGCCAACGTCGTCATTCTGCTGCTCGACGCGCGCCAGGATATTTCGGATCAAGACGCGCATATCGCGGGGTTCGTGGTCGAGCAGGGGCGCGCGCTCGTCGTCGGAGTCAACAAATGGGATGGACTCGATCCGCATGTGCGTGAGCGCACCAAAGCGGACATGATGCGTAAGCTGAAATTCCTCGACTTCGCTAAATTTCACTTCATTTCCGCAACCGAGAAGACAGGCATCGGCGCCCTCATGCGATCGGTGGACGACGCCTATGCCGCTGCGATGGCCAAGCTTCCGACGCCGCGGCTCACGCGTGCGCTGATCGACGCAGTCGAATTCCAGCAGCCGCGCCGCCGCGGGCCGGTGCGCCCGAAATTGCGCTACGCGCACCAAGGCGGGCAGAACCCGCCCATCATCGTCATCCACGGCAACGCACTCGACGCGGTGACCGAGACCTACAAGCGCTATCTGGAAAACCGCTTTCGAGAAACTTTCTCGTTGACCGGCACTCCATTGCGCATAGAGTTCCGCTCGTCGACAAACCCATACACGGACAAGCGCTGATGGGGCGCCCGGCGCGGGTCGGCCGGGCGGCCTAGCACAGCGTGCGCCAACGAAAATCGGCTATAGTGTAGCGATTGGCGGCGGATTTCTTTTTCTTCGTCCCAATCTGGATCCAACCTGCAAAAAAACGACGGAGTTTGCTATGAGCAACAAAGGGCAACTGTTACAAGACCCGTTTCTGAACGCACTGCGCAAAGAGCACGTGCCGGTTTCCATCTATTTGGTCAACGGCATCAAGCTGCAAGGGAACATCGAATCGTTCGACCAGTACGTCGTGTTGCTCCGGAACACCGTGACCCAGATGGTCTACAAGCACGCCATTTCGACCGTGGTGCCGGCTCGTCCGGTCAACTTCCATCCCGATTCGGAAACGGCTTAAATTCATCCTAGCGGCCGGCACGGCGCCGACGTTCGGCGGGCCGTGCCGGCCGCTTCTCATTTAGACGCTCATCAATTTGATCAACGCAGCGCTCGTCGGCGTCGATTTCGGAAAAATCGATTTCGAAGCCAGTCTCGAAGAACTCAGCCTGCTCGCGCAAAGCGCGGGCGCCCATCCAGCCGTCACGTTGACCGGGCGCCGCTCGAGTCCCGACGCCGCTTTGTTCGTCGGCAGCGGCAAGGCCGAGGAATTGCGTCTCGCCTGCGAAGCGAACGACGTCGAAATCGTCATCTTCAATCATGCACTCGCACCGGCTCAGCAGCGTAATTTGGAGCGGGCGCTTAACCGTCGCGTCGTCGATCGCACGAGCCTGATTCTCGATATCTTCGCGCAACGCGCGCGCAGTCATGAAGGCAAATTGCAGGTGGAACTCGCGCAACTGCAATACATGGCTACGCGCCTCGTTCGCGCATGGACCCACCTCGAGCGGCAAAAAGGCGGCATCGGGTTGCGCGGCCCCGGCGAAACCCAGCTCGAAACCGACCGTCGCTTGATCGGCGAGCGCATCAAAATGCTCAAGGGGCGCCTCGACAAGCTGCGCCGCCAGCACGGTACGCAGCGTCGGCAACGCGCCCGCAACCGCGCCATGTCCGTTTCGCTCGTCGGCTACACGAACGCCGGGAAATCCACGCTGTTCAATGCACTGACCAAGGCGCAAGCCTATGCCGCCGATCAATTGTTCGCGACGCTGGATACGACTTCGCGCCGGCTCTATCTCGGAGAAGACGCCGGGCAGGTGATTATTTCCGACACCGTGGGCTTCATTCGCGAATTGCCGCACCAACTCGTCGCGGCATTTCGAGCGACGCTCGAGGAAACGATTCACGCCGATCTGCTGCTGCATGTCGTCGATGCTTCGAGTGCAGTGCGGCTCGACCAGATCGACCAAGTCAACGAGGTGCTCGGTGAAATCGGTGCGCATGCGGTTCGGCAGATTCTCGTCTTCAACAAGATCGACGCCGTGCCCGAATTGGCGGCGCGCGGAGAGGCGGTCGAGCGGGACGAGTATGGTAATATTTCGCGCGTCTTTTTGAGCGCGCGCACGGGGCAAGGTTTGGATACGCTGCGCGCAGCCATCGCCGAAATCGCCACCTCAGACCATCTCCCAGATAGCGGGCGAGCGCAGCCGGAAGAAGCATCACCGGGGCATGAGCGCGAAGACTACGACGCGTCGGCGTCATCGGGCGCGCGAACATGGCGCTCCGATTTGCATTGACCGGCTCTCCCAACTCGAGCGAACGAACACAGGTGAACGAATACAACGAGCGGAGTTTCTGGCTGCGTGCGCGCGCCATTCTTTCGATCAGCGATCCTCGTTGGGGGCGCACCGACGGCAACGGCAACCGGCAGCGGCCGAACGAACCGAAGCGCGGCGACGGTGACGGCCCACCCGATCTCGACGAAATGTGGCGCGATTTCAATCGTCGGCTGTCGCGTTTCTTCGGCGGGAAGGGGCAGGGCGGCGACCCGGGCGGGCGTCGCCCCGACAACGGGCGGGCCGCACGCGTCGGCGTCGGTATCGTTATCGGCGTGCTGGTGGCAATCTACATCGGCAGCGGCGTATTCGTCGTTCAGGACGGGCAAACGGGCATCGTTCTTCAATTCGGCCAATATCGAAGCACGGTCGAACCCGGCGTGCACATGCGTCTGCCTTATCCGTTCGAGACGCACGAAATCGTCAATGTGGCGCAAATTCGTTCGGTCGAAATCGGCCGCGGCAATGCGATGAGCGATGCGAGCATGAAGGACGCATCGGTCATTACGCGCGACGGCGATATCGTCGATGTTCGCGTAGCGGTTCAGTATCAAGTGAAATCGGCCAGCGACTACTTGTTCCGCACCGCGGACCCGGACCTCAGCGTCACGCAAGCCGCACAGGCGGCCGTGCGCGAGATCGTCGGAGCGCGCAGCACGGAAAGCCTGCTCGCCGGCAATCGCGATTCGATCCGCGAGCCGCTCATGCAAGCCGTGCAGCGAGCGTTGGACCGGTACCGGTCCGGGCTCGCGGTGACGAGCGTCACCGTTCAGTCGATCGAGCCGCCGGGCGCCGTGCAAAGCGCTTACGCCGACGCCGTTCGCGCGCAGCAAGAGCGCGCGCGTGCGAAGGCCGAAGCGCAAAGCTATGCGGGCCAAATCCTGCCCGGTGCGAAGGAGCAGGCGCAGCGCACGATCGACGATGCGAAGGCCTACGCCGCGCGTGTCGAGTCGCAGGCCCAGGGCGACGCCGAGCGCTTCAAGCAGGTCTACGCCCAATACGCAAAAGCGCCGGCAGTCGTGCGCGAGCGGATGTACCTGGAAACCATGCGCGACATCTACGCCAATACGACGAAGGTGTTCGTCGGCAACAAGGCCGGCAACGGCACCCTGAATCTGTCGATCGACAAGCTGCTGGAGGCGAACAGGCGCGCCGCGCCCCAAACGGGTGCGTCGGCGCCGGCTGCCGCGCCTAACGCGGCGTCGGCCGCTGGCACGCAACCGCCGCCCGCCGCGCCTAGCGCGGCGAGCCAAGCGGCGGCCGCGAGCGATGTGCTGCGTTCGCGCGACGCGCTACGCAGCCGCTCGCGCGAAGACGATCTGCAGCAATAAGGAGCGCTCGCCATGAATCGTATCGTTGCGCTCGTGATCGTCGTCGTCGCCGTGCTGTTCGTCGGCTCTTCGACTTTGCTCGTCGTCGACCAGCGTCACGTGGCCGTGGTGTACTCGCACGGTGGCGAGAACCCGGCCGTCGTCGGCCCCGGCCTGCACGTGAAGTTGCCGACGCCGCTTCAATCGGCGATGGTCGTCGATACTCGTTTGCGTACGCTGGAGCCGGCCGATGCCGACCGTTACGTCACGTCGGATAAAGCTGAACTGCTCGTCACGCCGGTGCTCAAGTATCGTGTGACCGACCCGCTCAAGCTGTTCAAGGAAACGGACGGCGATCAGCACAGCGCGGCCGAGCGGCTGGCTACGCAGGTACGCGGGGCGCTCGGCGATGCCTTCGAAAAACGCGCGCTGAATGACGTTTTGTCGAACGAGGCTCAGGTCGCACAAGAGGCGCAGGGGGCTGTCGCGCGTGCCGCGACGGCGCTCGGCGTCGACATCGTCGATCTGCGCCTCGTTCGCATCGACTTTCCGCAGGCGAGCGCCGAAGCCGTCTACAAGCGTATGGCTGCTGCGCGCGAGCGCATGGCGAGCGACGAGCGTGCGCAAAGCGCGGCGGAAGTGGCGCAAATCAAGGCCGACGCGGAACGTCAGCGCCAGGCCGTGCTGGCCGATGCCTATGCGACGGCGCAGGCCGTGAAGGGCGAGGGCGACGCTAAAGCGGCGGCGATCGCAGCCGACGCCTTCGGGCGCGATCCTGCGTTCTACCGGTTCTACCAGAGCCTGGAAGCGTATCGCAGCGTGTTCAAGCCCGGCGACGTCATCATCGTGGATCCCGACAGCGAGTTTTTCCGTTTCATGCGCAGCTCCGACGGAAACGCCGCCTCCACCACCTCCCCGGCCCCCTCGGCTTCACGCAAACATTGATTCAGGGGCGCCGCCGATCGACCGGCGGCGCCGGCATCCCCATGGACATGGCCGGTTCGTTACTGCTTGCGATCGCACTGATGCTCATCATCGAGGGCATGTTTCCCTTCGTCTTCCCGACGGCGTGGCGCGAGACCTTTCGTAAAATAGCGGAACGCCCGGCGCATCACATCCGGATCGGCGGCTTGATCGTCATGGCGCTCGGCTTGTTGCTGCTCGTCGCGGCCACCTGAATGCAAACTTGACGGCCCGCGCGAACGCCCGAGGCGTGCGTCTTTCCACGGGCTCTCGGCCGCGCGCTGCGCGGCTTCACTAACGTCGTAGGATTCAATCGATGTCGACCTGGCTGCTTCCCGAAAATATCGCCGATGTGCTGCCCTCCGAGGCGCGCAAGATCGAAGAGCTGCGGCGTGCGCTGCTCGATCGCTTCCGCACCTACGGGTACGAAATGGTGATGCCGCCGCTGCTCGAGTATCTGGAGTCGCTGTTGACGGGGGGCGGCACCGATCTGAATTTGCGCACCTTCAAGCTCGTCGACCAATTGTCGGGCCGTACGCTCGGGTTGCGCGCCGATACTACGCCGCAGGTCGCGCGCATCGATGCCCATTTGCTCAATCGCCAAGGCGTAACCCGGCTCTGCTATGCCGGCAGCGTATTGCATACGCGGCCGCGCGGCTTGCACGCCACGCGCGAGCAAATCCAAATCGGCGCCGAAATCTACGGTCATGCCGGGCTCGAAGCCGATCTGGAAGTCCAGCAATTGATGCTCGACGTCCTGCGCTTGGCGGGTATCGGGCACGTCCGGCTCGATCTTTGTCACGCGGGCGTGCTGTTGGCGCTGTTCGAGCACGATCGTGTCGCGGCCGAACGCGGAGAGACGCTCTACGAGGCGTTAGCCGGCAAGGACGTGCCGCGCATCGCCGAGCTCACGGAAGACCTGGATCCCGCGGTGCGCGACGCGTTGCGCGCGTTGCCGTCGCTTTACGGCGACGCCTCGGTGCTCGAGCTTGCGCGCCAACAGTTGCCGCAGTGGCCGGCGATCACGCGTGCGCTAGACGATCTCGCGTTCCTCGCAGCACACGTCGAGGGCGCGCAGGCCGCCATCGACCTCGCCGATTTGCGCGGCTACGCGTACCACAGCGGCGTGATGTTCTCCGCTTATGTCGACGGCGTGCCGAACGCGCTCGCGCGTGGAGGCCGCTACGATCACGTCGGTCAGGCGTACGGCCGGGCACGGCCGGCAACGGGCTTTTCGCTCGACCTGCGTGAAATCGCACGTATTTCGCCGATCGAAGCGCGCAGCAGTGCGATCTTGGCGCCGTGGAAACACGACGATCTGTTGCGCGAACGCGTCGCCGCATTGCGCGATGCGGGAGAGGTCGTGATTCAAGCGCTTCCGGGGCACGATCACGCGCCCGACGAATTCGCCTTCGACCGCATCCTCGTCGAGCGCGACGGCGCGTGGATCGTGGAGGCTCGCGAGCCCGATCCGTCTGCTTGAGCCGACGCTCGGCTGCATGTCGGCGCGCAGCCGTCAATGGTCCATGCCGTTGAAGCGAAACGGAAAAATTCGGAAGCTTCTGCGAACATGGGTAGAATACGTTTTTAACCAGCTAACGAAACAACATGTCTGCCAGTGCAGTGAATGCGGCCCCGGGACGCAATGTCGTCGTTGTCGGGACTCAGTGGGGTGATGAAGGCAAGGGCAAAATCGTCGACTGGCTGACGGACCACGCGCAAGGCGTCGTGCGTTTCCAGGGCGGTCACAACGCCGGTCACACGCTCATCATCGGCGGCAAGAAAACCATCTTGCGCCTTATCCCGTCGGGCATCATGCGCTCGGGCGTCGCCTGCTACATCGGCAATGGCGTCGTGCTTTCTCCCGAGGCGCTGTTCAAGGAAATCGAAGAACTCGAAGCCGCCGGCCTCGACGTGCGTAAGCGCCTGTTCATTTCCGAAGCCACGACGCTGATCCTCCCGTACCATATCGCGATCGATCAAGCGCGCGAGGCGCGCCGCGGCGCGGGCAAGATCGGCACGACGGGGCGCGGCATCGGCCCCGCGTATGAAGACAAGGTCGGCCGCCGCGCGCTGCGCGTGCAAGATCTCTTTGCACCGGAAGCGTTCGCCGAGCGCCTGCGCGAGAACCTCGATTTCCACAATTTCGTGCTGACGCAGTATCTGGGCGGGGCCGCGGTCGATTTCCAGCAAACGCTCGATACGATGCTTGGTTACGCGGAGCGTCTGGCGCCGATGGTCACCGACGTTTCGCGCCGCTTGTACGATGAAAACGCCGCCGGCAGGAACCTGCTGTTCGAAGGCGCGCAGGGCACGCTGCTCGACATCGATCACGGCACTTATCCGTTCGTCACGTCGAGCAACTGCGTCGCGGGCGCGGCGACGGCCGGCGCCGGTGTGGGACCGCAAACGCTCCATTACATCCTCGGCATCACGAAGGCGTATTGCACACGCGTGGGCGCCGGGCCGTTCCCGAGCGAACTGTACGATGCGGACAACCCGCAGCGCCAGGAAGCCATCGGGATGACGCTCGCGAACGTCGGCAAGGAATTCGGCTCTGTCACGGGGCGCCCGCGTCGCACGGGTTGGCTCGACGCCGCCGCGCTGCGCCGTTCGATTCAAATCAATGGCGTGTCGGGCCTTTGCATCACGAAGCTCGACGTGCTCGATGGTCTCGATGAAGTGAAGCTGTGCGTCGGCTACAAGGTGGACGGCAAGAGCGCCGATCTGCTTCCGCGCGGCGCTGCGGAAGTGGCCCGTTGCGAGCCCGTGTACGAAACGTTCGGCGGCTGGAAGGAAAGCACGATCGGCATCACGCAGTGGGATCGTCTGCCGGCCAATGCACAGGCTTACCTGACGCGTGTGCAGGAAGTCGCCGGCGTGCCGATCGACATGGTGTCGACGGGCCCCGACCGCGATGAAACGATCTTGTTGCGCCATCCGTTCAAGGCTTGAGCGATGACGGAGAGCATGACGATGATTGCCATGACCGATTCGCGCAACGACGAAAAGAACCTCTGGGTGAATTGGGACGAGTACCATCGGCTCATCGAGCTGTTGGCGCTCGCCGTGCACGATTCCGGATGGAAGTTCGACAAGATTTTGTGTCTGGCGCGCGGCGGGCTGCGAGTGGGCGATCAGCTCTCGCGCATCTACGACCTGCCGCTCGCGATTCTGGCCACCAGTTCGTATCGCGAAGCGGCCGGCACGTTGCAAGGCGATCTCGATATCGCCCAGTACATCACGATGACGCGCGGTGACTTGTCCGGCAACGTGCTCCTGGTCGACGATCTCGTCGATTCGGGCGTGACGCTGGCACGCGTGCAACAGCATTTGAAGGAGCGCTATCCGGCGGTGACCGCGGTCCGCTCCGCCGTGCTTTGGTACAAAGGTTGTTCGAAGGTCAAGCCCGACTATTTCGTCCAACATTTGCCCACGAACCCGTGGATTCATCAGCCGTTCGAGGAATGGGACACGGTTCGGCCTCACAATTTGGGCGCCTGGATCAAGCGCGGCGTTCAACAAGACGCGTCGTTCGGATCGTCCTCGGGTGCATCCACCGGCACGTAAGTTGCGATCGGGCAGCGGCGAAGGCTGCCCGTGCAGTGCCGTTCTTGCCTCTTCATTTCGCCTTTTTCACCTGTCCTTCATCGCCCTGCGCCGCTAGAATAGCGTCGCTGCCGGCTGATCCGGTACGAATCCTTTGCGTTTATGACCGACAACAACCAAGAGAGTCCTGGTCGACACTCGCTTTCGGCCCTCACGTTGGCAGCGATCGGCGTGGTGTACGGCGATATCGGCACGAGCCCGCTCTATGCACTCAAAGAAGCGTTCAGTCCGGCTCATGGAATCCCGTTGACGGAGAACTCGATTCTCGGTGTGCTGTCGCTGCTGTTCTGGGCAATGGCGTTTGTCGTGGCGATCAAGTACGTGCTGTTCGTGATGCGGGCCGACAACAACGGCGAGGGCGGGGTGCTCGCGCTGATGGCGTTGTCGCTGCGCCCGTTCTCGTCCACCTCTCGCGTGGCGGGCACGCTGATGATGCTCGGCATTTTCGGCGCGTGCATGTTTTACGGCGACGCCGTCATCACGCCGGCCATCTCGGTTATGTCCGCGGTGGAGGGGCTCGAGATCGCCACGCCCGAGTTTTCGCACTTGGTGCTGCCGCTGACCATCGTCATCCTCATCTCGTTGTTTTGGATTCAGCGTCACGGGACTGCGCTGGTGGGCAAACTGTTCGGCCCCATCATGATCATCTGGTTCGCTACGATCGCCGCCCTCGGGCTCGTGCATATCGTGCGCGCGCCTGCGGTCATCGCGGCGTTGAATCCCTACTACGCCGTGTCGTTCATGAGCGAGCATCTGCTCCAGGCGTATGTCGTGCTCGGTTCGATCTTTCTGGTTTTGACGGGCTCCGAGGCGCTTTATGCCGACATGGGCCACTTCGGCGCTCGTCCGATTCGCATCGCTTGGTACGGCCTCGTCATGCCGGGCCTGGTGCTCAATTATTTCGGCCAAGGCGCATTGCTGCTGAACGAGCCCAAGGCGATCTCCAACCCGTTCTTTCTGATGACGCCCGATTGGGCGACGCTGCCGCTCGTCGTGCTTTCGACGGTCGCAACCGTAATCGCTTCGCAGGCTGTGATTTCGGGCGCCTATTCGCTCACGAGCCAAGCGATCCAGCTAGGCTACGTGCCGCGCATGAAGATCCTGCACACTTCGGATCTCTCTATCGGCCAGATCTACGTTCCTGTCGTCAACTGGCTGCTCCTGTTCGTGATCATTATCGTCGTGCTTGGCTTCAAGAGCTCGGATAGCCTTGCCGCCGCGTACGGCATCGCCGTGACGACGACCATGGTCATCACGACCGTCCTCGTTTGCGTCGTGATGGTCAAGGTATGGAACTGGAATAAAGTGCTTGTTGCGATCATCATCGCGTCGTTCATCACCGTCGACTTGGCTTTCTTCGGCGCGAACTTGTTGAAGGTCGCCGAAGGCGGCTGGCTGCCGCTCGGCATCGGGGCCGTGTTGTTTTTCCTGCTGATGACTTGGTACAAGGGGCGACAACTCGTCAAACAACGCACCGCAGCCGACGGTATTCCGCTCGCACCGTTCGTGCAGGGCCTGCTCGCTCATCCGCCGCACCGTGTCTCCGGCACGGCCATTTACCTGACGGGGAGCGATTCGCTCGTACCGGTCAGTCTGCTGCACAACTTAAAGCACAATAAGGTGCTTCACGAGCGCACGATTTTCCTGACGTTCGTGACGCTCGACATCCCTTATGTCAAAGATGACCAGCGCATCACGCTCAAGGACGTCGGCGGCGGCATGTATCTCGTTAAAGCGGCTTACGGTTTCAATGAGACGCCCGACGTGAAAGCGGTGGTATTCGAGCTCGAGCGTGCGTACGGCATGCAGTTCGAACTCATGGATACGTCGTTCTTCCTTGCGCGCGAGACGGTCGTGCCGACGCAGTTGCCGGGGATGTCGATCCTGCGCGAGCGCGTGTTCGCTTGGATGCATCAAAACGCGGCCAAGCCCACGGACTTCTTCAGTATCCCTGCCAATCGAGTCGTCGAACTGGGAACGAAGATCGAAATTTGAGTGAGGAGGGGCCATCCTTCGCCCCGCTTCCGCGCGTCGTCGCAGTTGACGCGCGACGTCATAAAAGAATAGCCCGCGTCTGCGTTAGGTCGTGAACCGCACCCCAAAAGTTGGACACCGATCCAACCTTTGGGGTTTTTTGCATGACGGAGTACGGCAAGCAATTCCGGCGGCACGCACTGGATGAGCACAACCGATGCGAAGGGACGGCCCCGAAGCGAGGCCGTCAGCAAAAAACTACCGAGGCAGGGCCGATAGGCGCGTGAGTCGGTGCCGAGTGGCGTTAGGCTCAGCGCTGTTTGAGCTTCGCAAATGCCGCAGCCATCGCGCCGGCCGGTTCCGATTCGCGCCCGCGCTGCTGACCGCGTGCGGCATTGCCGGGCCGGGCGCCGCCACGGTCGTCACGCACCGCGCCGCGCGGGGCCGGCGCCGCATCGTCCGCCAAGCGCATCGTCAATGCGATCCGTTGACGCTTGACGTCGACGTCGAGCACCTTGACTTTCACGACCTGGCCCGCTTTGACGACTTCGTGCGGATCCTTGATGAACTTCGTCGACATGGCCGACACATGGACGAGCCCGTCCTGATGCACGCCGATATCGACGAACGCGCCGAATGCCGCCACGTTCGTGACCACGCCTTCGAGCACCATGCCAGGCGCGAGGTCGGAGATCTTCTCGACCCCCTCGAGGAACGTCGCCGTCTTGAATTCGGGGCGGGGATCGCGGCCTGGCTTTTCGAGTTCGGACAGGATGTCGCGAACGGTAGGCAGGCCGAAACGATCGTCGACGAATTCCGTAGGCGAGAGGCCGGAGAGTGCTTCGCGGTTGCCCAGCACGTCGCCGATCTGTTTGCGAATCTTTGCGAGCATGCGCTCGACCACCGGGTACGCCTCCGGGTGGACGGACGAGCGATCGAGCGGATTGTCGCCCCCGTTGATGCGCAAGAAGCCCGCTGCCTGCTCGAATGTCTTGTCGCCCAGACGCGGCACTTTTCGCAGATGTTCGCGCGAAGGGAAGGGGCCGTTGGCGTCGCGGAATTCGACGATGTTGCGAGCAAGCGTGCTGTTCAGCCCAGACACGCGAGCAAGGAGGGCGACCGAGGCCGTGTTGGCGTCGACGCCGACCGCGTTCACGCAGTCCTCGACGACGGCGTCGAGCGCGCGCGCGAGCTCGCGCTGATTGACGTCGTGCTGATACTGGCCGACACCGATCGCTTTCGGCTCGATCTTGACGAGCTCGGCGAGCGGGTCTTGCAAGCGGCGGGCAATCGAAACGGCGCCGCGCAACGAAACGTCGAGCTCAGGGAACTCCTTCGCGGCCAACTCCGACGCCGAGTAGACCGATGCGCCGGCTTCGGAGACGACGATTTTCTGCAACTTGAGCTCGGGATGGCGCGTCATGAGTTCGCTCGCGAGCTTATCCGTTTCGCGGGATGCCGTGCCGTTCCCTATGCTGATGAGCTCCGCCTGCGTCTGCGCCGCGATGCGCGCGAGCTTGGCGATGGAGCCGTCCCAGTCGCGGCGCGGCTCATGCGGATAGATGGTGTCGGTTGCGAGCAGCTTGCCCGTTCGATCGACGACGGCGACCTTGACGCCCGTACGCAAGCCCGGATCGAGCCCGATGACGGCCTTCGGTCCGGCCGGCGCGGCGAGCAGCAGATCCTTCAAATTGCGCGCGAAGACGCGGATCGCCTCGTGTTCGGCCGTCTCGCGCAATTGCGTCAGCAACTCGTTTTCGAGATGCGGCTGCACCTTGACGCGCCAGCACCAGCGGCAGACGTCGGAGAGCCATTTGTCGGCCGGACGGTTTTGATTCGAGATGCCGACGTGGCGCGCGATCATCGCTTCGCAGGGATGGGGCACCTGCGCATCGAGTTCTTCGCCCAGCCCGAGCTTGATCATCAGTACCCCTGCGTTACGCCCGCGAAACAGCGCGAGCGCGCGGTGCGAGGGGACGGTCTTCAGCGTCTCGGCGTAGTCGTAGTAGTCGCGGAATTTCTCGCCTTCTTCGCTTTCTTTGCCGTCGACGACCGACGAGGAGACGATGCCGCGATCCGACAGATAGTCGCGCAGCTTGCCGAGCAATTCGGCCGTTTCGCCGAATTGCTCGGACAGGATATCGCGTGCGCCGTCCAACGCGGCTTTGACGTCCGCCACGCCTTTTTCGGCGTCGACATAGGCTGCGGCTTCCGTTTGCGGGTCGAGACGCGGATCGGCCAACAATGCCTGAGCCAGGGGTTCGAGCCCGGCTTCGCGGGCGATTTGAGCCCGCGTGCGGCGCTTGGGCTTATAGGGCAGGTACAAATCTTCGAGCACTTGCTTGCTGTCCGCCGCGTCGATCGCGGCGCGCAACTCGTCGGTCAGTTTGCCTTGCTCCTCGATGCTGGCGAGAATCGTCGCGCGCCGATCCTCCATTTCGCGCAAATAGAGCAAGCGCTCTTCCAACTGCCGCAATTGCGTGTCGTCGAGATTGCCTGTGACTTCCTTGCGGTAGCGGGCGATGAACGGAACGGTGGCGCCTTCGTCGAGCAGTTGCACGGCCGCTGCCACTTGGCGCGGCTGCACGGTCAACTCGGTGGCGATGCGCTGTACGATCTTGAGAGCTACGGAGTCCGTCATAGAAGAAGCAATGGGCTGCGGGGCCTCGCGCGGCGCGCTGCCGGAAAGCGGTAACGCGGGCCCGAGGCCGGGTGGCTGAAGCGGCGCATTTTGCCATAAATGCTCGGGGGGTCGGGCGCGGGTGTTAGAATTTCGACCATGTTCCGATCCCCGCCTACGACGTTGCCAACCTCCCGTTTTATCGTCGCGCTGCGCGGCGCCATTCTGGCCGCGGCGGCATTCGCATGGCCGCTCGGTATGCCCGCCGTGGCGTTCGCACAAGACGTGCCCGGGGCTCCCGCAAGCGGCGCCGTAGCCGCCCAGGCGAGCGATTTCAACGCGCGTCAGAAGGCGCTCGATGCCCGCACGGCCGAGAACGACTACGTGTACGGCGTCGCCGTTCACAACTGCTATAGCAAGTTTTTCGTGAATGCCTGCCTGGGCCGTGCGCGCGGCAAAATGCGCGCGGTTCGAGGCCGGATCCATGCCGAGCAACTCGCCCTGGACGACGAGCGTCGCTCCGCGCGCGCGCAGCAGCGTGACGAGCAAGAAGCCCTGCAGCGCGCACGCGCCGCGCAAGAAGCGCCGCAGCGTGCGGCCGCCGAGGCGCGTAGCGCGCAAGCCTACGAGGACAAGCAGCGCCAGCACGAACTCGACCAGGCACAGCGCGGAGCCGAAGCGCCGCAGCGCGCGGCGAACCAGGCGGCGTACGACCGAAAGCAGGCCGACTTCCAGCGCAAGCTCGACGAGGCGCGGCAAAATGCAGCTCAGGACGCGAAGGAACGGGCCGAGCGTGCGCGGCGCTTCGAGGAAAAGCAAACCGATGCGCAGCAGCACAAGGCCGACGTCGAGGCGCGGCAAAAGCAGGCTGCGCAAAAGGCCCAGGAAAAGCAGCGGGAACAAATGCAACAGCAGCAGGAACAGCAAAAGCGCTTGCAGCAGGAGCAAGACAGCGACTGAAGCAGGGCCTTTGCCGGACGGCAACCTCAGGCGCGGCGGCCGCATGGGCGGCTTAGCGCCTAACGAACCGAGGAGGCGACCATGCGCAGCCATCAGGCGATCCAACCCGATACGCTCCGTAACCGCATCTCGCAGTTGCAGTCGGAGCACAACGAACTCGATCGCATGATCGACAGATTGGCGAGCGCCTCGGACATTACCGACCTTGAGTTACGGCGTCTGAAAAAACGCAAGCTCAAGGTCAAAGACGACATCTTGTTGCTGCAATTGCAGCTCGAACCGGACAAGCACGCGTAAGCGGCGAGCGGGCAGGCGTTCTCGCCGCGCGCTTCGCGCCGGTCATTGCAGGGAAACGCTTGCCTTGAACTCACCGCTCGATGCCACTTCCAGCGCGCCGCACGCCGCGGCGCCGAACTTGCCCGAGGCGGCCGATGACGGCGCCGCGCAGCGGGCGTCTTCCGCGCGCTCGGGCCGTGCTCCGCACGCGCTTGCGGCGTCGCTCGCGCCGCGTCGGCGCAGCGAACTGGACACGATCTTCGCCAACGACGGGTTGCTCGCACGTGCGATCGACGGCTACCGGCCCCGCGCGTCGCAAATCGAGATGGCTTGCGCCGTGGCCGCCGCGATGGAGGCTTCGGGGCGCGCCATGCAGGAGCCCGCGATGTTCGAAGCGGCGCGACGCCCGGCGCGGCGCTTGCGCACGGACTCCGACGCGCAAGCGGCGGCCGATCGCGCTTCTCCGCCCGAAGCAAGCGAAGACGAAGGGGGCGCCGGGGAAAACACGCTCATCGTCGAGGCCGGCACGGGGACCGGCAAGACGTACGCGTATCTCGTTCCCGCCATGCTGTGGGGCGGCAAGGTTATCGTCTCGACGGGCACCAAACACCTGCAAGATCAGCTTTTCCAACGCGACATTCCCACGGTGCGCGATGCGCTGGCCGTCCCGGTATCGGTGGCGATGCTCAAGGGGCGAGCCAACTACCTTTGCCACTATTATCTGCAGCGCACGGCCGACAACGGCAGGCTGCCTTCACGTCAAGACACGGCGTATTTGCAAGATATCGTCCGCTTCGCCAAGATCACGCGGACAGGGGACAAGGCCGAACTGGCGAGCGTGCCGGAGACAGCGCCCGTTTGGTCGATGGTGACGTCGACGCGAGAGAACTGTCTGGGGCAAGAATGCCCGCATTACAAAGAGTGCTCTGTCATGCAGGCACGGCGCGAGGCGCAACAGGCCGACATCGTCGTCGTCAATCACCACTTGTTTTTTGCGGACATCATGTTGCGCGACACGGGCATGGCTGAATTGTTGCCCACCGCCAATACGATCGTCTTCGACGAAGCGCATCAGCTGCCCGAGACCGCTACGCTGTTTTTCGGCGAAACGCTGTCGACCACGCAACTGCTGGAACTGGCCCGCGATTCGGTCGCCGAGGGGCTTGCGCATGCACGCGATGCGGTCGAATGGGTCAAGGTGGGGGCCGCGTTGGAGCGTGCGGCTCGCGATGTCCGGCTGGCCTTCAAGGACGACAGCCTGCGCGTATCGGCCGCGCAGCTCGGCGAGGACCACCCGCTCCATGGCGCGCTGGACGCGCTGGAGGAAGCGCTCGACGCGTTGGCGAGCGCGCTCGCGGGTCACGCCGAGCGGGCCGAATCGTTGGGCGCTTGTCTTCGTCGCGCGCGAGAGCTTCAGGACCAGCTTGCACGATGGACGACGTTGCCGGGCGGCGACGCGCCCGGTTCGTCGCCGGCTGCCGCCTCGAGAGCGGGGAATGGCGAATCGGAGAAGGGCTCGTCGGCACAGACCGATCCGAACGAACGCATCCGGTGGGTCGAAGTGTTCGCCCATTCGGTGCAGTTGCATGAGACGCCGTTGTCGGTCGCGCCCATTTTTGCGAAGCAGCGCGCGGGGGTGCCCCGCGCCTGGATATTCACGTCGGCGACCTTGTCGGTGCGTGGCGATTTCACGCACTATGCTGCTCAGATGGGCCTCGACGCGCGCCGCTCGATGACGTTGCCAAGCCCGTTCGATTACGGCACGCAAGGCTTGCTCTATGTGCCGCGCAATATGCCGCAGCCGTCGTCACCGGGATTTACCGACGCCGTCTTCGATGCCGCGCTGCCGGCGATCGAAGCGGCCGGCGGCGGTGTGTTCGTCTTGTGCACGACGTTGCGCGCGGTCGATCGTATCGCCGGAAAGCTTCGTGACGTCATCGAGGCGCGCGGATGGTCGACGCCGCTGCTCACGCAGGGCGATGCGAGCCGCACCGAGCTGCTCGATCGCTTCCGCGCGTATGGCAATGCGATTCTCGTCGGCAGTCAGAGTTTCTGGGAAGGGGTAGATGTACGCGGCGACGCACTTTCGCTTGTCGTCATCGATAAGCTGCCGTTCGCGCCGCCCGACGACCCTGTGCTGTCCGCCCGTCTCGACGCGTTGACCAAAAAGGGATTGAGTCCGTTCGCGGTCCATCAACTGCCTCAGGCCGTCATTACGCTGAAGCAGGGCGCCGGCCGCTTGATTCGCGCGGAAACGGATCGGGGCGTGCTGATGATCTGCGATACGCGGTTGGTCGATAAGCCGTACGGCCGTCGAATCTGGCAGAGCCTGCCGCCATTCAAACGTACGCGCGAAATCGACGTAGTCCGAGAGTTTTTCGCCGACGGCGCTGCGGGGCGCGCAATAGGCGACTAGGGCGACGCAGTCCTTCGCAGTCCTTGTGTGCGACGCCGGTCGGTACGGTCCTAGTGACGCGCGGCGGATTGAGCCGCATCGAGCCGGCGCCAGGCGATCGCGGCGTCCGCCGATGCACGCTGCGCCGCCAAACAAAAAACCGGCTTCTGCAGCCGGTTTTTTATCGTGTCTTCGTCAAGCGAAGCGAATCAGAATCTTGCGCTTACGCTGCTCACACTCAAAATTGCCACCACGACTTCTTCGTGCCCGGGCGTGCATGCCCCGTGATGTACGGACTGTCGGGGAACGTGCCGGCGAGCACGCGACGCGTATCGTCGGCCAGCTTCTGTTCGTTGAGCTTCTGGTACGACAGCATCATGATGTGCAGCGCGTCTTCGATCGCCGGGGCGTTCTTGTACTCCTTGATCGCCAACTGAGCACGATTGATGGCCGCGACATAGGCGCCGCGGCGATAGTAGTAATCGGCGGCGTGTACTTCGTACGATGCGAGCGCGTTGACGATGTAGCGCATGCGCGCAGCGGCATCGGGCGCGTACTTGCTCTTCGGATATTTGTCGACGACGATCCTGAACGCATCGTAGGACTCGCGCAGCGATTTCGGGTCGCGCTCGCTCATGTCTTGGCCGGAAAAGCGGCCGAACAGACCGAGGTCGTCGTTGAAGTGGATCATCCCCTTCAGGTAGTACGCGTACGCAATATCCGGATGATCCGGATGCAGCCGGATGAAGCGATCGATCGCCTGATCGGCCGCGGCCGTTTCGCTGTCCTTCCAGTTGCAATAGGCGACGTTGATTTCGGCCTGTTGTGCGAAGTGGCCGAACGGGTCACGGCCTTCGAGCGCTTCGAAGTATTTCGCGCATTTGCCCCAGTCGCCGCCGGTCAAAGCGTCTTGCGCCTCCGAGTATAATTTGTTGTTTGGCCAGGCGGCCGTCTCGTCGGTCTTTTGCGGCAGGCCGTGGCAGCCCGCCACGAGCACCGCGGCCGCGGCGAGGGCAAGGCCGGCCGAAGCGGATTGAACCGCACGCTTCGCAGCGCGGCTCGCCGCGCACGAGGCCGTGCGCATCATGGTATTGAAGGCTCGCCGCATTTCTCCGTGCATCCTAGCAATCAGTCTCAATCAGTGACCCAGTTTCAATGACCCGCACACGTCCGTCTCGCAACATGCTCGGCCCTATCGATAGAAGCGACGATTATAGCCGAAGCGCAGGCGCCGCCGACGCATGCGAAGGCAAGCCCCAGAGCGATGCTGTCGACGCGCCCGCAAGCGCTGCGGCGCAGGCATCCTGCGGTGCGCCGCGCGTGGTGCTCGTGCCGGATGCGCTCGCCGGCGAGCGTCTGGATAAAGTGCTCGCCAAAGTGTTTCCCGAGTTTTCGCGCAGCAGGCTGCAAAGCTGGACCGAAGCGGGGCGTGTGCTGCTCAACGGCGCGCCGGCCAAAGTGCGGCAAGCCGTGCCGCTCGGCGCGCGTATCGAACTGACGCCCGATCTGCTTCCCGAGCAGCTCGCGTTTGCGCCTGAGCCCGTGCCGCTCGAGATCGTCTACGAGGACGACACGCTGCTCGTCGTCGACAAGCCGGCCGGTCTCGTGGTGCACCCGGCCGCGGGAAACTGGAGCGGCACGCTCTTGAACGGTCTGCTGCATCGTTATCCCGACGCAGCGGGGCTGCCTCGGGCCGGCATCGTTCACCGGCTCGACAAGGAGACTTCGGGGCTCATGGTCGTCGCACGCACGCTCGAAGCGCAGACCGACCTCGTCCGTCAATTGCAGGCGCGCACGGTCAAGCGCCGGTATGTCGCGCTCGTGTGGGGCGCGATGCCGGACGAAGGCGTCATCGACGCGCCGATCGGGCGCGACCCGCGCGAACGCACGCGGATGGCCGTCGTCGCGGGGGCAGCGGGCAAGAGCGCCCGCACGCGCTTTCGTCTAGTCGATCGAACCACTTGGCAGCAGCAGATCGTCAGCGCGATCCATTGCGACTTGGAAACGGGCCGCACGCATCAAATCCGCGTGCACTGTGCGCATGTGGGGCACCCGCTTCTCGGCGATCCCGTGTACGGCAACGCGAGAGGGCGCCGCAGCGCTGCGCCGTTGCCCGGCGGCTTCGCACGGCAGGCGCTGCACGCGTGGCAGCTCGGCCTCGTGCATCCGCGATCGGGCCGGCCGATGCGCTGGCGCGCCGATCTGCCGGCCGACATGCAAGCGCTCGTGCAGGCGCTTGGTTTCGGACAGGAAACGGCAGCCTTCGAGTCGGAGCCGTTCCAATTCGATGAAGACGACGACTTCGAGTATGACGAATTCGAGGACGGCGAAGCCGAGGACGCGGACGATGCCGACGCCGACATCGAATAGGACGTAGAGGACGTAGAGGACGTAGAGGACGTAGAGGATGGAGTCTCGATGAACGAATCGACCTTGACGCACGCCGATTGCCTGCACCCCGGCTGGAACGTTTCATCGCGTGTGGGCGCGCTCGTGACGACGCGCTCGGGAGGCGTGAGCCGCGCGCCGTACGGGCGTTGGGCGAACGGTCGCGAAACGGCGGGTGGGATGAACCTCGGACTTCATACCGGCGACGATCCCGCCGACGTCGCCGAGAATCGGGCGCGCCTGCTGGCGCTCGCAGGCGTTCGCGCCGCCTGGCTCGAGCAAGTCCACGGCGCCGAGGTGGTCGACGCCGGGCAAGCGGCGCACGGCGGCGCCCCCGTACGCGCCGATGCGAGTGTGACGAGCGAGCCGGGTGTGGCGTGCGTCGTGATGGTGGCCGATTGCCTGCCTGTCTTGCTGTGCGACGGCGAAGGGCGTGCCGTGGGCGCGGCGCATGCAGGCTGGCGCGGGCTCGTGTCGGGCATCGTCGAGCTGACGGCGCAGCGGGTTGCCGGTCTCGCCGGGCGCTCGCCGCAGACGCTGCACGCCTACCTGGGCCCGGCGATCGGGCCGCAGGCTTTCGAGGTGGGAGACGACGTGAAAGAGGCGTTTCTCTCGGCGGCCGAAGCGGCCGAACGCGACGCGACGGCGCGCGCCTTCGTCGCGCGCGACGGCGCCGCCGGCAAGCATTGGGCGGATTTGTACGCGCTCGCGCGCGTGCGTCTCGCTCGGCTCGGGGTTTCGCGCGTGACGGGCGGCGACTTCTGCACGGTCACCGACCGCGAGCGCTTTTTCTCGTATCGACGCGATCGGGTGACGGGGCGTATGGCCGCACTGGTCTGGCTGAACGCCTGAGCGAACGACTCGGCGCCGCGCATCCCCGCGCCGCACAAGATCGGCCGTTGCGGAAGGCTTTGCCGGCGTGCGGCGGCGCAACTGCGCAATTGTGTGACATACCGCACATGCAGATGGGGCGCGGCTTGGGCGTTTTCGATCGACCTCGGGAAAACGATAATAAAAAACCTATCGCGCTGCGGCAAAATCGGTCCCAAGCATTGACATGCCTTCTGGCGGGGGCAAGAATGACCGCTCGCAAGGGTGAGCGCAGCGAGTGTCGCAAGGGTTCGCCCGTGTAGGCTCGGTGCCCGCCCCTCAATCAGTCTTCCTAGACTCACGGCCAAAGCGGGTATGACTGCATCAAAACGTCGATCGACTTCTTCCGAATCCGAAACTTCCTCGAACGCCGAGCAGCGCGCCGAAACCGGCCAAGCTCAAATGCAGCGCATGTTCGAGGCTTGGATGGGCGCATGGCGCACCGCCGCCGATCCGGCCAAGTGGCCGTCCGCGGCCCAGGCGGGTCCTATGGGCGGCATGGCCGCGCAGGCAATGAACGGCCACGCGGGCGCCGCGCCGTTTCCTTTTCCGTTCGCGATGCCCCCCGGCGGCATGCCGGGGATGGCGATGCCCGGTATGCCCGGCATGACGGGAATCCCGGGCATGCCTTCGATGGCCGACGCTCAGCAAGCCTTCGCCGGCATGAAACTGCCGGTCGCGTCGATTCCGCCCGAGCGGTTGCATGCGCTGCAGGCGGATTACTCGCGCGACTGTCTCGCGCTGCTGCAGCAGGCGAGTTCCGCAGACAAAACGCCGCCCGATCTGCCCGATAGGCGTTTCAGCGCGGAGGCTTGGAAAGCGGCGCCGGCATTCGCTTACATGGCCGCTTGGTATCTGCTCAACGCTCGCTATCTGCAGGCGCTTGCCGATGCGCTCGATACCGACGCGAAAACACGCGAGCGCATTCGCTTCGCCGTGCAACAGTGGACGGCCGCCGCTTCGCCCAGCAACTTTCTCGCGCTCAATCCCGAGGCGCAAAAGACATTGCTCGAAAGCCATGGCGAAAGCCTGCGGCAAGGCGTGATGAATTTCCTGGCGGACATGCGGCGCGGCAAGATTTCGCAGAGCGACGAATCGCGGTTCGTCGTCGGGAAGAATATCGGCGCGACCGAGGGCTCGATCATCTTCGAAAACGAGCTCTTTCAGCTCATCCAATACAAGCCGCGCACGCCGACGGTATTCGAGCGGCCCTTGTTGATGGTTCCGCCTTGCATCAACAAGTTCTACATCCTCGACCTTCAGCCCGAGAGCTCGCTGGTCGCACATGCGCTCGATTGCGGGCATCAGGTTTTCATGATTTCGTGGCGCAACGTGGACGCCTCGCTCGCCGGAAAAACGTGGGACGACTACGTGAACGACGGCGTGCTCGCGGCGATCGACGTGGTCAAGAGCGTCAGCGGACGCGAGCAGATCAACACGTTCGGCTTTTGCATCGGCGGCACGATGATCGCAACGGCGCTGGCCGTGCTTGCCGCGCGCGGCGAGCACCCGGCGGCGTCGATGACGCTCATCACCGCCATGCTCGATTTTTGCGATACCGGCGTGCTCGACGTCTTCGTCGACGAGGCGCATGTGCGCATGCGGGAGCAGACGATCGGCGGCGCGGCGGGCGCGCCGCCGGGACTCATGCGCGGTGTCGAGTTCGCGAACGCTTTCTCGTTTTTGCGGCCCAACGATCTAGTATGGAACTACGTCGTCGACAACTATCTCAAAGGCCGCACGCCTGCGCCGTTCGACTTGCTCTACTGGAACAGCGATTCGACGAACTTGCCGGGCCCGATGTACGTCTGGTATCTGCGCAACACTTACTTGGAGAACCGATTGCGCGAGCCGGGCGCGGTGACCGTATGCGGCGAGCCGCTCGACTTGTCGCGCATCGATGTGCCGACGTTCATTTACGGCTCGCGCGACGATCACATCGTACCGTGGCGCACGGCCTATGCATCCGCGCCGCTGCTCACGGGACCCCAGCGTTTCGTGCTCGGGGCCTCGGGGCATATCGCCGGCGTCATCAATCCTCCGGCGAAGGGCAAGCGCAGTTATTGGTCGCACGAAGGCAACGAGAAGGCGCTGCCCGAGAGCCCGGACGACTGGTTTGAAGGCGCCGTCGAAAAGCCGGGCAGCTGGTGGCCCGATTGGATGGCGTGGCTCGATCAGTACGGCGGCAAGAAGGTCAAGGCCGGCGCCCAGCAAGGATCGGCCGAATATCCGGTCATCGAGCCCGCGCCGGGGCGTTATGTGCAAGAGCGCGATTGATCGTCCGATCGATTGGCGAAAGACGCGCTAAGGTTTTTAACTACGATGCGCGGCCTGACATGGCCGCCTCATCCGCAAGGAGTCTCAAATGACTGACGTAGTGATCGTATCGGCGGCTCGCACCGCGGTCGGCAAGTTCGGCGGCTCGCTCGCGAAGATACCGGCGCCGGAACTCGGCGCAGCGGTCGTTCGCGCGGTGCTCGAGCGCGCGGGCGTCAAGCCCGAACAAGTGAGCGAAGTCATTCTGGGGCAAGTGCTGACGGCCGGGTCGGGCCAGAATCCGGCGCGTCAGGCGCTGATCAAGGCCGGTCTGCCGAGTGCGGTGCCGGGCATGACGATCAACAAGGTCTGCGGCTCGGGCCTGAAGGCCGTGATGCTGGCGGCGAACGCGGTGATCTCGGGCGACGCCGATATCGTCGTCGCCGGCGGTCAAGAGAACATGAGCGCGGCGCCGCACGTGCTGCCGGGATCGCGCGACGGTTTCCGCATGGGCGACGCCAAGCTCGTCGATACGATGATCGTCGACGGCCTGTGGGACGTCTATAACCAGTACCACATGGGCGTCACCGCCGAGAACGTTGCGAAGGAGTACGGCATCACGCGCGAAGAGCAGGACAAGTTCGCGGCGCTCTCCCAGAACAAGGCGGAGGCTGCGCAAAAGGCGGGGCGTTTCGACGACGAAATCGTGCCCATCGAAATTCCGCAGCGTAAGGGCGAGCCCCTGCGCTTCGCCACGGACGAGTTCGTCCGTCACGGCGTGACCGCCGAATCGTTGGCCGGGCTGAAGCCCGCGTTTTCGAAGGAAGGCACGGTCACGGCGGCCAACGCCTCCGGGCTCAACGATGGCGCGGCGGCTGTGCTCGTGATGTCGGCGAAAAAGGCGGAAGCGCTCGGCTTGACGCCGCTCGCACGCATCAAGGCTTACGCGAATGCCGGCGTCGATCCGAAGGTGATGGGCATGGGACCCGTGCCGGCCTCACGCCGCTGCCTCGAACGCGCGGGTTGGTCTGTGGGCGATCTCGACCTCATGGAAATCAATGAGGCGTTTGCGGCCCAAGCCCTTGCCGTTCACAAGCAAATGGGCTGGGACACCTCGAAAATCAACGTGAACGGCGGCGCGATCGCCATCGGTCACCCGATCGGCGCCTCGGGCTGCCGGATTCTCGTCACGCTGTTGCATGAAATGCAAAAGCGCGACGCCAAGCGGGGCCTGGCATCGCTTTGCATCGGCGGCGGGATGGGCGTTGCGTTGGCGGTCGAGCGCGTTTGACGGGCGCTTAAGAGCCGCCGGCGAGGGCATTGCAGGGCGGTAGAGACGAGGGGCGCCGGCAGGCGTCCCCGAAATACACAGGAATGGAGCGTGATTCATGACTCAGCGTATTGCGTACGTAACGGGCGGGATGGGCGGCATCGGCACCGGCATTTGCCAGCGCCTGCACAAGCAAGGCTTCAAGGTGATCGCCGGCTGCGGCCCGAACTCGCCGCGTCGCGTCACATGGCTGGAGCAGCAAAAAGCGCTCGGCTACGATTTCGTCGCGTCGGAAGGCAACGTCGGCGATTGGGAGTCGACCAAGGCCGCGTTCGATAAAGTGAAAGCGGACGTCGGCGAGATCGACGTGCTCGTCAACAATGCCGGCATCACGCGCGACGTCGTGTTTCGGAAGATGACGCACGAGGACTGGACGGCGGTCATCGATACGAACCTCACGAGCTTGTTCAACGTCACGAAGCAAGTCATCGACGGCATGGTGGAGCGCGGGTTTGGCCGCGTCATCAACATTTCGTCCGTGAACGGCCAAAAGGGCCAATTCGGTCAAACGAACTACTCGACGGCCAAAGCCGGCATTCACGGCTTCACGATGGCGCTCGCGCAGGAAGTGGCGACCAAAGGCGTGACGGTCAATACGGTGTCGCCCGGCTACATCGGCACGGACATGGTCAAGTCGATCCGCTCCGACGTGCTCGAGAAGATCATCGCGACGATTCCGGTGCGGCGCCTCGGCACTCCCGACGAAATCGCGTCGATCGTCGCGTGGCTCGCGTCGGACGAATCCGGTTTTGCGACCGGCGCCGACTTCTCGCTGAACGGTGGCTTGCACATGGGGTGACGCTTTTCGCACCGGCTGGCGGCGGGTTGTCGCCGGCGCGAAACGCGTTGAAGTGTAGAAGTTTCGGGGGTCCGGCTCGCTGCGGGAGACGCGGCGGGTTCGAGGGCGCCGTCATTGCGCTGCGTTGCGTTCATAAAAGGCATTACATGTCGACTACAAAGAAAACCGCCGAGCGGTTCATCAAAAAGTACCCGAACCGCCGGCTCTACGACACGGAGACGAGCACGTACATCACGCTGAGCGACGTGAAGCAGCTCGTGCTCGATCAGGAGGACTTCAAGGTCATCGATGCCAAGACCAACGAAGATTTGACGCGCAGCATCTTGCTGCAAATCATTCTCGAAGAGGAAAGCGGCGGCGTGCCCATGTTCTCTTCGTCGATGCTGTCGCAAATTATCCGTTTCTACGGTCATGCGATGCAGGGAATGATGGGCACGTATCTGGAAAAGAACATTCAGGCTTTCATCGAGATTCAAAACAAGCTCGCCGAGCAGTCGAAGAATCTCTATGAAGGCAATGCGCTCAATCCGGAAGTGTGGTCGCAGTTCATGAACATGCAAGCGCCGATGATGCAAGGCATGATGACGAGCTACATCGAGCAGTCGAAGAACATGTTCGTGCAGATGCAGGAGCAAATGCAGAATCAAGCCAAGACCATGTTCAGTTCGTTCACGTTCAACAAGCCGGGCGCCGGGCCGGAGCCCGAGAAGAAGTGATGGGCGAAGGGCAGGCGAAGCGGCGTGCGCCGCCTGCCCCCTCGCCGCGCGCAAACTGACCTCCAGCTGCCGCGCTACTCTATGCCGCGCGCGATGGAGCGGTATTCGCCGGCTCCCGCTTCTTCTGCCGCTACGGCCCGCCTCCCGTTTCCCATTTTTCGATCCGCCTCGCTTTTGCGCGCTTGTATGCGCTGAAGATCGCTTTTCGTTTGCCTGTGAGCGGCGCGAAACGAAGCGGGCGATGCTCGTGGGTAAAAGAGTCGGATTTTTTGCTTGCGCTGACGTTCTTCGCGCAAAGAAACCGCGTCATCAGTGTCCCGTTCGACGTGGCGCACGAAACGAGGCACGATGGCGAACGGGCGTCGGAGGATGAAATGGACGCGATTCGGTATGCCGTCCGGGTGTTCCTCGGCCTGTAACCGATGCTGGGCCGAGCCTCCAAGGGCATCCGTCGGTCGTCACGCGGTTTCTGCAACCGGACTGTCGCTGGGGCGCGGCAGTATGCCCCTTCCGCACGGTACAATACGCGGTTCTCTCGGGCGGTCGAGCGTCGCGCGTGCATCGCGCAGCAGTCGCCCGTAGTCGTCATTACTCGCCGGATCACCTCATGCCGCACACTCCGTCCCCTGCCGCGCCCACGCCGGCCGCGCCTACTCAAGCCGCGCCGAAAGTCGGTTTCGTCTCCCTCGGCTGCCCCAAGGCGCTCGTCGATTCCGAGCAAATCATCACGCAACTGCGCGCCGAGGGGTACGAGATCTCGGGCACGTACGACGGCGCCGATCTAGTCGTCGTCAACACCTGCGGCTTCATCGACGAAGCGGTGCAGGAAAGCCTCGACGCCATCGGCGAAGCGCTGACGGAAAACGGCAAGGTGATCGTCACGGGATGCTTGGGTGCGAAGAAAAGCGCGAGCGGCACGGGGCTCATCGAGGAAGTCCATCCGAAGGTGCTCGCCGTCACGGGCCCGCACGCCGTCGGAGAGGTCATGCAGGCCGTCCACGGGCATCTCCCGAAACCGCACGACCCGTTCGTCGATCTCGTGCCGGCCGCCGGCATCAAACTCACGCCGCGCCACTACGCGTACCTGAAGATCTCCGAAGGCTGCAATCACCGCTGCACTTTCTGCATCATTCCGTCGATGCGGGGCGATCTCGTATCGCGGCCCGTCGCCGAGGTCATGCTCGAAGCGGAAAATCTGTTCAAGTCCGGCGTGAAAGAGTTGCTCGTGATCTCCCAAGATACAAGCGCCTACGGCGTCGACGTCAAATTCCGGACGGGCTTTTGGAACGGCCGGCCGCTCAAGACGCGCATGACCGAACTCGTCGGGGCGCTCGGCGAACTCGCCGCGCAGTACGGCGCGTGGGTGCGGTTGCATTATGTGTATCCGTATCCGCACGTCGACGAGGTCATCCCGATGATGGCCGAAGGCCCGTTCAAGGGCCACGTGCTGCCTTATCTGGACGTGCCGTTCCAGCATGCCGATCCCGAAGTGCTCAAACGTATGAAGCGCCCCGCCAACGCGGAGCGCACACTCGAGCGCGTGGCGGCCTGGCGTCGCATGTGTCCGGACCTGACGATTCGCAGCACGTTCATCGCAGGGTTTCCGGGCGAAACGGAAGCGCAATTCGAAACGCTGCTCGAATTCGTTCGCGCAGCGGAACTCGATCGAGTCGGCTGCTTCGCCTACTCGCCGGTCGAAGGCGCGACCGCGAACGAACTCGACGGCGCGTTGCCCGACGAAGTGCGCGAGGAGCGTAGAGCGCGCTTCATGGAAGTCGCTGAGGAGGTCTCGGCGCGACGGATGAAACGTAAAGTCGGCAAAACCTTCAAAGTGCTGATCGACGAAGTCAACGCCGATGGCGGCATTGGCCGAACCGCCGCCGATGCGCCCGAAATCGACGGTGTCGTTTATGTCGCGCCTGCGACGAAGGCCTCGAAGCGATACAAGGCAGGCGATTTCGTTTCAGTGCGAATCACCGGCGCCGACGGTCACGATCTTTGGGGCGAGGTTTGACCTCGCGGTGGTCATCGGTGCAGTTTTGGAACGCATCGAGTCTCATGGTAAATGGGGGGCGGTCGACGGTGCGGTTGCTTAGACTGATGCAGCGCATGATGAGAGGGCTATCCGAGATTAGGGTCGTCGAGGCCATTTCGACGGTCGCCGTGTCGTTCGTATTTGCTGTAACGCCCGCCTCGGCTCAACAAGCGACGCGAGTGGCCGACGCAGTCGCACGACAAGCCGACGACGCGGCCGGTTGGGTCGGGACCCAGCGTACGGATGCGGCCGATCGGATCGGGACCCAGCGTACGGATGCGGCGGTCTGGGTGGGACAGCGAGCAACGGACGCCGCGGCCTCGATGGGGCAACAGGCGTCTGACGCGGCGGACACCCTCGCGCAGCAGTCTGCCGACGCCGCCGATGCCGCTGTGCCTCGCACGCCGGCACCGCTCGCGCCCAATCCCGAATTCGCGAAGTTCCCCCGCTATCGAGGAATGCTCGGCGCGCGCCGGATCGTGCTGCGCCTCGGCCGAAAGACCGACGATCCAACGGGCGTGCGCGGCGAATATCAGTTCGCCGATACCGGCCAAGTCATACTCGTGGCCGGCGATCGTGAAGGCGACGTTCTCGAAATCGAAGAGTCGAACGACGGTACGGATATCACCGGCAATTGGGTGGGGCGCTTTTCCGCCGATGGCTCGCTGGCGGGAGAACGCATGAATGTCGACGATTCCGACCCACAACCCTTCGACCTGCATCCGCTTCCAGCCCTTTCATCGACACCGTGACCATGACCGATTCTTCTTCCGCGCGTATGCGCCAGACCCGTATCGTCCATCCCGAAGTCGAAGTTTCTCCCGGTTTCGGTTCGTTTTCGACGCCCGTCATGCGCGCATCGACGGTTGTCTTTCCCGACCTGGCCGCCGTTCGCGGCGCCGATTGGCGCAATGACGCTCAATGGCGCTATGGTTTGCACGCGACGCCCACGTCGGCGACGCTGATGCAGCAACTCGCGCAGATCGAGGGCGGCAAGCACGCGCTGTTGCAGCCGTCGGGGCTTTCCGCCATTTCGAACGTCTACTTCGCGATCGTCAAAGCCGGCGACGACGTCTTGATTCCCGACAACGTCTATTCGCCGAATCGCGAGCACGGTAACTGGCTTGCTCACGATTTCGGGGTGTCGGTGCGCTTCTACGATCCGTTGATCGGCGCGGGCATCGCCGACATGATTCGCCCGAATACGCGGCTCATTTGGATCGAAGCGCCCGGTTCGGTGACGATGGAAGTGCCCGACGTGCCGGCGATCGCCGCCGCCGCCCGCGCCCATAACGTCGTTACGGCGATCGACAACACGTATTCGGCCGGCCTCGCTTTTCGGCCGCTCGAGCACGGCGTGGACATTTCGGTGCAGGCGCTGACGAAGTATCAATCCGGCGGCAGCGACCTCCTGATGGGCGCGACGATCACCGCCGACGACGAACTGCACGCCGAACTCAAGCGGGCGCGCATGCGCATGGGGATCGGCGTTTCGGTCGACGATTGCTCGCTCGTCCTGCGCAGCCTGCCGAGTATGAAGGCGCGTTTCGACGCGCATGACCGCAGCGCCCTCGCACTCGCGCATTGGCTCAAAGCGCGCCCCGAGATTTCGGCGGTGCTGCATCCGGCGTTGCCCGATTGCCCTGGGCATGCTCAGTTCATGCGCGACTTCACCGGTGCGGGCGGATTGTTTTCGGTGGTATTCAACGAACGGTTCAGCCCGGCGCAGATCGACGCTTTCGTCGAGGCGCTCGAGCTGTTCGCCATCGGCTGGAGCTGGGGCGGGGCGCATAGCCTTGCCATGCCGTACGACGTGGCGTCCATGCGCAGTGCATCGCAATGGCCTCATCGCGGCACCCTCGTGCGGTTCTATGTCGGGCTCGAAGAGGAGCCGGACCTGCGCGCCGACATCGAGCGAGCCATGGCGGCGACGCTCGGCTAAGGGCTAAGGGCTAAGGGCTAAGGGGCCCGCGGCCATACGCAAGACGGCGTGCAAGTGCGCGCCGGCCACGGTCGCCGCATGAGCCGGCCGGCGTGTCGCCTCCGCAATACTCAGAACAGGCGCAGCAGTCCATCGAGGCCGACGTGGTTGAACGCCACGTTGGCTGCCGCCCGCACGACGGGCTTGGCGCGGAATGCGACCGAAAGGCCCACCTCGGCCATCATCTCCAAGTCGTTCGAGCCGTCGCCGAGCGCGATGGCCTGCGACGTCGGGATGCCGAGCTTGGCGCACGTCTCGCGCACGGTCCGAGCTTTGACGGACGCATTGACGATCTCGCCCGTCACTTTGCCCGTCAGTTTGCCGTCGACGATTTCGAGCGTGTTGGCGAGCGCGAAATCGAGCCCCAGCTGAGCCTTCAGTCGCTCCGTGAAAAACGTGAATCCGCCCGATACCAATAGCGTACGAAGGCCTGCGGCTTTGGCGCCGGCGAGCATCGCTTCGGCGCCTGGCGAGAGCCTTAGCCGTTCGGTGAAGACATGCTCGAGCGCGGAGGCATCGAGGCCTTTGAGCAAGGCGACACGCGCGGTCAGGCTTTCGTTGAAGTTCTTGATTTCCCCTCTCATCGACGCTTCCGTGATCGCGGAGACTTCGGCCTTCAGCCCGCAGAAATCGGCGATTTCGTCGATGCATTCGATGGTGATCAACGTCGAATCCATGTCCATCGCAACGAGGCCGAAGTCGCGCAGCGCTCGGCCTGGCGCGACATAGGCGAAATCGAGCGCGTGCGTCTCGCAGTAGGCTTGTACGTCGGGCCGCTGCGACGGATCCGCGCCGGGGATGCGCAGCGCGCAGGCATCGATCGTTTGCGCTTGCTGCCCCCGGGCAAGGGCGACGAGCGGTTTGACGTGGGCAGCCGCTATCGGCTCGGGGCTTTGTACGACGAGGTTCATGGGCGTTGCGCTAAGGAGTGCCGCCAGGCGCGGCGGGCGGAAAATCCGGCTATTGTAGCCGGTCGCATAGCGCACGCTGCCGCTGCGGGCGCCGCCGCGCGAGGGTCATCGTCGAAACTCGGAACGGGTACGCGAACGGTGTGCGGCGCGTGAGCGGCATGTCCGCGGCGCGCAACCCCATAAAGCGGCCGCACGCAAGCGGGGCAACCCCGGGGCGCAAGGCGCAGCCTTTTGAGCGAGTTCGGATTAGACTGACAATGCGTCGTTGACCATTCGGCCGCGCCCCGCGAAGCGAAGCAGAGCAAGAACAGGCGAAGCAAGGCGACGCGGAGCGCACGCCAAGCCAGGAGGTGAGCATGAGGGTTCGTTTGAGACCTGTAGCCGTATTGGTTTCCGTCGTCGCCTGTACGGCCGGCGGTTTTGCGGTCCTTGCCCAGGCCGCGCCGCCTATCACCGTGACATCGAAGACACCCGCGGATGGACCGATCAAGTACACGGTCAAAGTCGTGTCCAAGACATACGGCAACGCCCAGGAAACGCGCACGATCCGCTCCGGCCAAACCGACGACTACACGTGGAAGACGTTGCCGCCGGGCGGCGCCGTCACGGCGGCGGAGCACTGTCCCAACTACGCATCGCTGTCGCTCGATGCGAACGGGACCGTGCAGCGGCAGATGCGCATTCGCGTGGCACCGACCGTGGCGGAGGACGGCACGGCGAACGTACAGCTCAGCGTGCAAGCCAGCGCGCCGCATGGAAAGACGAGCGTCAAGGCAGGCGGCAAGACGCTGCAGTGTCCCGGGGTCTCGACGCTCAGTCAAATCGTTCGCTTCACGATGCCGACCAACGGTCACCCGAAGACGATTACGCTGAGCGACGGCTCCCAAGTGACGATTTCGGCGCAGCGATAACGGCGCACGCGACGGTCGACGACATGCGAAACCGGCGGGCTGAAGGGTGGCCCGCGCGTTGCCGTGCGCCGGGCGTTATCGAAGCGCGTCGCGTTCGAGGAGCCGCTCGGCGACAAAAACATGGTCGGCCCTGAACAGGCGCCGATACGTGAGCACCACCGCGCCGACCGTGCCGAGCGCCGAAGCCGCTGCGATGAGAAACATGATGACGATCTGATAGCGCACGGCCTGCAGCGGCGACTGGCCGGCGAGCACCTGACCCGTCATCATGCCCGGGAGGCTGACTACTCCGACGACGGCCATCTGGTTCAGCGTGGGGATCATGCCGGCGCGGGCCGCCTGGCGCGCGGGAGCGCGCGCCGCCTCCCAGCGCGTGCCCCCCAGCGCAAGCGTCATCTCGACGCGGTCGCGCCGCGCCGTCAGTTCTTCGGTCATGCGCTCGATCGCAAGCGAGACGCCGGTCAGCGTATTGCCGAGAATCATGCCGAGAATAGGGATGGCGTATTGCGGCTCGTACCACGGATGCACGCGCATCACGGCGAATAATCCGACGGCGGCGACGAGCCATGCGCTCGCCGAAATCGACACGAGGCTGTCCAAGCGTTGGCCAGCATAGGTATGGGCGCCGCGGGCCGCGCCGGCAAACCCGGCCACGATCGTCATGAGCATCATGAGCGGCAGCACCACGTACCACCGATTCACCGAGAATACCCAGCCGAGCACGTAGCCGATCGCCAGCAGTTGCACGACGGTGCGCACCGCCGCAAGCGCAAGCCGCCGCCCCAATCCGAGCGCGAGAGCGACGGAGATCAGGCCGTTGACGACGATGAGCGATGCCGCAATGCCGACATCGGCAAGACTGAGTTGATGCAATGGCTCAGTCATTCGTCGTCCTCCGGCCGAGCGGCGAGCTTTCCCGCCCGCATGAAAAGATGCCTGTGCGCGACACGCGCCGCCTGCGCCCGGTCATGCGAGATCCAGACGGCTGCACGTGCGCGGCGGTCGGTCTCGAACCAGGCGGTAACGAGGGTTTCGATCGCTCGGACGGCTTCGGGATCGAGCGCGGCCGTCGGTTCGTCGAGCAGAAGGACTTCGGGTTCGAGTTGCAGCACACGAACCAGCGCGGCAATTTGCGCCTCGCCACCCGATAGTTCGCTCGCGCGCTTATCGAGAAAATCGTCGCTGCGCCCCGTCGATCGCACGAGTTCGATGGCGCGATGGCGGTCGAACCGTGCATCGCGATAGATTTCCAGCGAATAGGGATAGCGTAAGTTGTCGCCGACCGTGCCGTCGACCAACGCGGGGCGTTGCCGTAGATAGGCGACGCTGCGTCGATAGAGCGGAATGGTGCGGCGCTCGATCGGGCGCCCGCGCCAGAGAACTTGTCCGCCATCGAGTGGATCGAGCAGCGCCAGCGCGCGCAGCAATACGCTTTTTCCGGCGCCCGAAGGCCCCGCGATGACGACGCGCTCCCCTGCGCAGAGCGAGAAATCGGTCGGCGCGAGGATGAGCGCGGCGGTGCGGGCATCGCGACGAGCGAGTGCGCGCGCTTCGATCAAGGGAGCAGTCATGGGCGAATTCGATCGTCGTTGGGGCAAGAAACGGTGCGCCGCCGCATGGGCGATGGTCTCGAGGCGCTCAGCGCTCGGCGCATGAGCGCGACGCGATCCGCCATGATAGGCGATCGCCGCTCGCCCTCGCGGCATGGCGATTGCTTGCCCGCAAGGAAAGAGGGTGAAACCCGCTGTGCGCCCGAAGCGGCGCGGCACCGACCCCTTTCGACGAACGAACATCAAGAGCGATTCGCATGGCGCATCCTTCCTCCGTTGCTCGTACCGCCGGCAAGACGCTCGCCTGGATCGTCGTCGTCGTGCTCGCGCTTTGCGCGGCGATGGCGGTCATCGTGGCGACATTCGATTGGAACCGCGCAAGGCCTTGGGTAGACGATAAGGTTTCGCAAGCGATCGGACGGCCATTCGCGATCAACGGCGACCTGCGCGTCGGCTGGCAGCATCCGGCTGGCGAGCACGGTTGGCGCGCGTGGGTGCCATGGCCGAGATTTACCGCCAACGACGTGACGATCGGCAACCCGTCTTGGGCGCGTTCGCCGACATTCGCCAAACTCGATCGAATCAGCTTCGACGTCGAAGTACTGCCGCTATTGACTCATGTCATCTCGATTCCATCGATCGATCTCGTCAGTCCGACTGTGGACCTCGAGCGGCTCAAGGATGGGCGAGAGAATTGGACGTTCGAGCTGCCGAAGTCGAAAGGGCCGTCGCGTTGGACGTTGCGCTTGGCGGATCTCGGTTTCGCGAAAGGGCACATTGCGTTATCGGACGAACTCAAGCAAATCGATATGCACGTGGATGTCGATACGCTCGGCAAGCCGCTGCCGATCGGCGAAGTGATGAAGCAGCAAGAGACGGCGTCGCACGGCTCGGCCGCGGCCGTGGTCGGCTCGCGCGGTGCGCGCCAGTTGGCCGCGCAAAGCCGGACAGCGTCCGGGCCGCAAGCGGCATCGGCAGCCGTCGCGGCATCCGGCGATCACGCTGCGCCGGACGCGCATGCTTCGTCCGGCGCGCCGCCTGCATCGGCAGCATCAGCGCCCGCGAGCGCGCCGCCCGAGGCAAGCCTGCCCGCGGCCGCCGGCGCATCGGCCGCCTCCAGCGCCGAAGGGCGAAGCCGAGCCGCTTTGATCTACTCGCTCGGATGGCAAGCCAAGGGCAGCTACCGAAAGACCGACATTTCCGGCACCGGCAAACTCGGCAGCGTGCTCGCACTGCGCGACGCAAACCGGCCGTTTCCGCTCCAGGCCGATATCAAAATCGGCGACACGCGCTTCGCGCTCGTCGGGACGCTGACCGATCCGGTCCATCTCTCGGCGCTCGATTTGCGGCTGTGGCTGCAGGGCGAAAGCTTGTCGCATTTGTATTCCATCCTCGGCGTAACGCTGCCGCAAACACCGCCGTACGCGACGGACGGGCACCTCGTCGGACATCTGCAAACAGGCGCAAACGTCTTCACTTACAGCGATTTCACGGGCCGCGTGGGCGGCAGCGATCTCGAAGGAACGTTGACCTACGAATCGCATCAGCCTAGGCCTTCGCTGACAGGGCACGTAGCGTCGAAACTCCTGCAGTTTTCGGATCTCGCACCCGTCATCGGCGCCGATTCCAATGCGAGCAAGACGCGGCGCGGGGAAACCGTCAAACAGCCGGCCTCTCGCGCTTTGCCCGTCGAGCCGTTTCATACCGATCGCTGGAAGGCCATCGACGCCGACGTGACGTTCAAGGGCCAACGGATCATCAAGAGCGCCGACCTGCCCATCACCGATCTCGACACGCATGTCGTGCTCAAGGACGGCGTGCTCGGTTTTCATCCGTTGCGCTTCGGCGTGGCGGGCGGCACGCTGGCGTCGGATCTCGATCTGGACGGATCGAAAGAGCCGTTGCGTGCGCGCATGGCGTTGTCGGCGCGGCATTTGAAGCTCAAGCAGCTGTTCCCGAAGCAAAAGACGATGCAATCGGCGCTGGGCGAGGTGAACGGCGACGCGCGGCTGTCCGCGACGGGCAATTCGCCGGCCGCGCTCGCGGGCACGCTCGACGGCGAAGCCAAGATGCTTGTCACGCAAGGCAAGGTGAGCCGCTTGATCATGGAAGCGGCCGGCTTGAACGTGGCGAACGTCGTCTACGAAAAGCTGTTCGGCACGCGCGATATCGACATCAATTGCATGGCAGCCGACTTCGCCGCATCCGACGGCGTGCTCGACACGAAAACGTTCGCGCTCGATACGGCCGATGCGGTCATCGGCATGGACGGGAAGATCAATCTACGCGACGAGTCGATGGATCTGACGATCCATCCGCACACGAAAGGCTTCCGCATTTTCACACTGCGCTCGCCGCTGTACGTCAAAGGCACGTTCAAAAACCCGGACGTGGGCGTCAGCAAGACGGCGGTCGCGCTGCGGGCCGGCGCCGCGCTGGGTCTCGGGCTCATCAATCCGCTGGCGGCGCTCGTGCCGCTCATCGCCCCCAGCAGAGCGCAACCGACTCCCTGCGACACGCTGATCGCCAAGATGCGCGCCGCGCCGCACGCGCCGCCCTCGGGGGCGCGCTCGACGCAATGAGCCGCCGGTGCTACGGTGCTACGGTGCTACGGTGCTACGGTGCTTCGGTGCTTCGGTGCTTCGGTGCGCCGGCGAGGGCGGCGCCGGTACGAGCCATGTGCTTCGAAAGGACGTGCGGGTCGCCGACGACTCGTGCCGCGGTGGGGTCCACGAAAGCTTGGTAAAATGTCGAGTTTTTCGCCGATCACCATTCGAAGGGACGCGCCGTGCTGTCTACCGCCAATATCACCATGCAATTCGGGCCGAAGCCCTTGTTCGAGAATATCTCGGTCAAGTTCGGCGAAGGCAACCGCTACGGTCTCATCGGCGCGAACGGCTGCGGCAAGTCGACGTTCATGAAGATTCTCGGCGGCGACTTGGAGCAGAGCTCGGGCACCGTCATGCTGGAGCCGAACGTTCGCCTCGGCAAGCTGCGCCAGGACCAATTCGCCTACGAGGACATGCGCGTGCTCGACGTCGTCATGATGGGTCACACCGAAATGTGGGCTGCGATGACCGAGCGCGACGCGATCTATGCGAACCCGGAAGCAACGGACGACGACTATATGCACGCCGCCGAGCTCGAAGCCAAGTTCGCGGAGTACGGCGGCTACACGGCCGAGGCCCGCGCCGGCGAGCTGCTGCTCGGGATCGGTATCGCAATCGAGGATCACAACGGCCCGATGAGCAACGTCGCACCGGGCTGGAAGCTGCGCGTGCTGCTCGCGCAGGCGCTGTTTTCGAATCCCGACGTCCTGCTGCTCGACGAGCCGACGAACAACCTCGACATCAACTCGATCCGCTGGCTGGAGAATGTTCTGAACGAGTACAACTCGACGATGATCATCATCTCCCACGATCGGCACTTCCTGAACCAGGTCTGCACGCACATGGCGGACATGGATTACGGCACGCTCAAGGTCTACCCCGGCAACTACGACGACTACATGCTCGCGTCCACGCAGGCGCGCGAGCGTCAGGCTGCGGCCAACGCGAAGGCTAAGGAGCGCATCGCCGATCTACAGGACTTCGTGCGCCGCTTCTCGGCGAACAAATCCAAGGCTCGCCAGGCGACCAGCCGTCTGAAGCAGATCGACAAGATCAAAATCGAGGAATTCAAGCCTTCATCGCGTCAAAACCCGTTCATCCGCTTCGAGTTCGAGAAGAAGCTGCACAACATCGCCGTGGTGGCCGAACGCATCACGAAGCGTTACGAGCGGACGATTTTCGAGAACTTCGATCTGAGCGTGCAACCGGGCGAGCGCATTGCGATCATCGGCGAAAACGGCGCGGGCAAGACGACGCTGCTGCGCTCGCTCTACGGCAACCTCGCGCTCGACGGCGGCTCGATCAAATGGGCCGAGAACGCGAACGTCGGCTATATGCCGCAGGACACGTACGAGGAGTTCCCCGACGACGTCACGCTCACCGATTGGATCGACGCTTACCGCAAGGATGGCGACGACGATCAGATGGTGCGCGGCACGCTGGGCCGGCTGCTGTTCAACGCCGACGACATCAAGAAGTCGGTCAAGGTGCTGTCCGGCGGCGAGAAGGGCCGCATGATCTGGGGCAAGCTGATGCTCGGCCGCCACAACGTGCTGCTCATGGACGAGCCGACGAACCACATGGACATGGAGTCGATCGAATCGCTGCAGATCGCGCTCGAGAAGTACGAAGGCACGCTGATTTTCGTCTCGCACGACCGCGAATTCGTGAGCGGCCTCGCCAATCGCATCATCGAAGTGCGCACGGACGGCACGCTGTACGACTTCGGCGGCAATTACGAGGAGTTCCTCTCTAGCCAGGGCGTGCAGTAACACTCTCGTGCACCGCGGCGCGCAAGCGTACGGCCCGATCTCTCTCGTTGGCCGTGCGATGCTCGTCCGGTGCTCGTCCGGTGTACGCGGGCGGCGACGCGTTGCGAGCCGCTGAGTAGAATGTGCGAGTCGAAACCGAAAGGCGAACACTCGCATGAAGATCTACGATCACCTCTATATCGGCGGCAAGTGGCTGAAGCCGTCAGGCGCCGCCCTGATCGACGTCATCGATTCCGGCACCGAAGCCGTCATGGGCCGAGTCCCCGAGGGCTCGGTTGCCGATGCCGAAGCGGCCGTCGAGGCGGCGAAGCTCGCGTTCGACGCATGGGCCGCGACGCCCGCCGCCGTACGGGCGGATTACCTCCAGAAGATTGCCGCGAACTTGAAGGCGCGCACCGATGAGCTCGCCGCGGCCATTTGCGGCGAAGTCGGCATGCCGCTCAAGCTCGCGCGCGCAATTCAGGTCGGCAGCCCCGTCTACAACTGGAACGCCTACGCCAAGCTCGCACGCGAGTTCGCGTTCGAATCGCGCGTGGGGAACTCGCTGGTCGCGCGAGAGCCCGTCGGCGTCGTGGCGGCGATCACGCCGTGGAACTACCCGCTCAATCAAATTACGTTGAAGGTCGCCGCTGCGCTCGCGGCGGGCTGCACCGTCGTGCTCAAACCCTCCGAAGTCGCGCCGCTCAATGCCTTCATGTTGGCCGAAGCCATTCACGAAGCGGGGCTACCGGCCGGCGTCTTCAACCTCGTGAGCGGTTATGGGCCCGTCGTCGGGGAAATCATCGCTAGCCATCCGTTCGTCGACATGGTCTCGTTCACGGGCTCGACGCGCGCCGGGAAGCGCGTGGCCGAATTGGCCGCGGCGAGCGTCAAGCGCGTTGCATTGGAACTCGGCGGCAAGTCTGCGTCGGTGGTGCTCGACGACGCAGATTTCGCCGCGGCCGTGAAAGCGACCGTCTCCGCTTGCTACCTGAATTCCGGTCAGACGTGCTCGGCGCATACGCGGCTCATCGTGCCCGAATCGCGGTACGAGGAGGTGCGCGATCTTGCGAAGGCTGCCGCCGAGGCGTTCAAAGTCGGCGATCCTCGCAGCGAGACGACGCGTCTCGGGCCGCTTGCGTCGGCCGCGCAGCTCGCGCGTGTGCGCGATTACATCGCGCGCGGCATCGCGGAGGGCGCCGAACTCGTGACAGGCGGGGCGGACATGCCCGACGGCGTGTCGAAGGGCTTCTTCGTCAAGCCGACGGTATTCGGCCGCGTGCATCCGAAGGCGACGATCGCGCAAGAGGAAATCTTCGGCCCCGTCTTGTCGATCCTCACCTACAAGGACGAAGAAGAGGCGATCCGCATCGCCAACGATTCGCTCTACGGATTGGGCGGTGCCGTCTGGGCGGGCACCGACGAGCGCGCCATCGCGATCGCGCGACGCATTCGCACCGGGCAGGTGGACATCAACGGCGGAGCATGGAACATGGAAGCGCCGTTCGGCGGTTTCAAGCAATCGGGATACGGACGCGAAAACGGCGTCTACGGCCTCGAAGAGTATCTCGAGTACAAATCGATGCAGTTGAAGGTCGAGAAACCCGCGTAAAAGGGGCAGGTGGCGCTGTGACCGGCAGTCGCATCGGTGCGCGTCTCATGCCTTGATTGGGGTCAAATTCCCTGTCGGTAAACCCACAAAGAATGTAGGGGTTTAGACGACAGGGAACTTAGATGAAAACCGCCTTCACCCAAACTGCGCGCTTGGCTTTCGCGACATCCCTTTTAGCCGCGTCGCTCGCATCCCCCGCTGCATTCGCCGCGGACGACGCTCCGCCCCCTGGCGCCGCGCCCGATGCGAGCAGCGGTGCTCTGCACGCCGGCGATTGGCTCGTCCGCCTGCGCGCGATCAGCATCGAACCGACGGCGCGCACCACGGACACGTTGTCGGCGTTGAACGTAGGCGTGAATAATTCGATCGTGCCCGAGCTCGACTTCACGTACATGATTCGCGACTACCTGGGCGTGGAGCTGATCTTGGCCACCTCGCGGCATCAAGTGACTTCGACCCTCGGCAACCTAGGCGGCGTAGGCGTGTTGCCTCCGACGCTGCTGCTCCAATACCACTTCAACCACCAGGGCCGCATCAGGCCGTACGTCGGCGCGGGGTTGAACTACACGCTTTTCTATAACAATGGGCTGCATGCGGGCGGGCAATCGATTTCGGTCGACAATCACAGCTTCGGCCCCGCGGTGCAAGCCGGCGTCGACGTGCAAATTACGAAGCGGCTTTATGTGAACGCCGACATCAAGAAAATTTGGATGAAGACGAGCGCCTCGCTGGGCGGCACGTCGCTCGGCACGCTGCACATCGACCCGCTCGTGGTCGGGCTCGGGATCGGCATGAAGTTTTAATGCGCGGTCGGGCGTGTCGCCCATCGAACGCCGGCATCGTCCGGCGTTTTGCGTTTGCGTTTTGCGTTTTGCGTTTGCGTTTGCGCTGCCGCGTTCGGCGCGTCGCGCGGCTCAGCGCTTATCGTGCTGGAAGCGCATCGCGGTGCCTTCGCGCTCGATGCGCACCCAGACGGCGCGCTTTTCCTCGTCGCTCATGAAGACCCAATTCGAGACTTCGCCGGCCGTGCGGCCGCATCCTTTGCAGACTTCGTCGAACAGCGTCGAGCAGACGCCGATGCAGGGGCTGTCGGGGAGGTCGTGCAGATTGGAAGCCATCGAAAAACCGTCTCAATTTCAGGTGCGCCCCGTATGGTAGCCGAGGGCCGCCGCCCGTAGTGGAACCCCCTACGCGCAGCGGGGGCGCCGCGCCGGCCGCGCATGGGCCGGCCTGCAGGCTTTCCGAAAGGCTGAACGAGGTTTTATTCCGGTAGACACGGCGCTATAACCCGATAAAATTGCGCCCGATTTGTCGTTGGGTGCAAGGCGCTGCAAGCGCATGGCCGAAAGACGAGGGAAGGGTTGTGCCGTTTGCGCGACAGCCCGTCCGATCCTCACGCATTTTTGTGCCGCGCGCCAATGATTGATGGTAGCTTTCGGGTTTTTTAGAGGCGCCGCGCGCATCGCGTTGCGGCATGGCGAGCATGAGGCCGGGTGAACCGGCCCGCATCGGAGAACGGGATGAAGAAACAGGTGATGGGCGGGCTGGCCGCACTCTTTTTGTGCGCGGCGCCGTGGGCGGCGTCAGCCAAGGATACGCAACTGAACGTCTACAACTGGTCCGATTACATTGCCAAGGACACTATCCCGAATTTCGAAAAACAGACCGGCGTCAAGGTCAGGTACGACAACTACGACAGCGACGACACGCTCCAAGCGAAGCTGCTGACGGGCAATTCGGGCTATGACGTCGTCGTGCCCACGAGCAACTACGCAGGCAAGCAGATCGCGGCCGGCATTTTTGCACCGCTCGACAAGGCCAAACTGCCGAATCTCAAATACCTCGATCCGCAGCTCATGGCGCTCGTGGCCGGCGCCGATCCGGGCAACAAGTACGTGGTGCCCTGGGCGTGGGGCACGACGGGCCTCGGCTATAACGTGACGAAGGTCCAGCAAATTCTCGGCAAGAACGTGCCGCTCGACAACTGGGACATCCTGTTCAAGCCCGAGAACATTTCGAAGCTGAAGGCGTGCGGCGTGTCGGTGCTCGACGCTCCCGATCAAGTGTTCGCCGCGGCGCTCCATTACATCGGCAAAGATCCGATGAGCACGAACCCGGCCGACTATCGAGCCGCGCTGGACATGATGAAGAAGATTCGCCCGTATATCACGCAATTCAACTCGTCGGGCTATATCAACGATATGGTCGGCGGCGACATCTGCTTTGCCTACGGCTGGTCGGGCGACGTCGTAATCGCCAAGCATCGTGCGATCGAGGCCAAGAAGTCGTACAAGATCGAGTACTACATCCCGAAGGGCGGCGCCCCCGTCTGGTTCGACGTGATGGCCATTCCGAAGGATGCCGCACACAAGGAAGCCGCGCTGGAATGGATCAACTATATCGAGACGCCGCAAGTTCACGCCGCGATCACGAACGCCGTCTATTACCCGAGCGCGAACCTGGAAGCGAAAAAGTACGTCGACCCGAAGATCGCCAAGGATGCGGCCGTCTATCCGCCCGCCGATGTGGTCAAGACCCTGTTCTTGCTCAAGCCGTTGCCGCCTGAGATCCAGCGTCTGCAAACCCGGCTTTGGACCGAGTTCAAGTCGGGCCGATAAAGTCATCGCCAAGCAAGGCATGTAGTCATGAAGCCCCCGGATCCATCCCCGGGGGCTTTGCACGTCAAACGAGTGGAGTCAAGCAGGAGATCATGAGCGATCAGTCGAGCTCACAGCCGTCCGCGGGCGCGCGTCCCTCAGGTTCAACGTCCGCCGACCAAGCATCGGCCGACAACTTCGTGCAGATCGTCGACGTCGTCAAGAAATTCGGGGATACGGTTGCGGTCAAGAACGTCAGTTTGTCGGTGGCCAAGGGCGAGCTGTTCGCGCTGCTCGGCAGTTCGGGATGCGGCAAGTCCACGCTGCTCAGGATGCTCGCCGGACTCGAATCGGTCAGCTCCGGCAAGATCTTGATCGACGGCGAAGACCTCGCGTTGATGCCGCCGTACCGCCGCCCCGTCAACATGATGTTCCAGTCGTATGCGCTCTTTCCGCATATGACGGTCGAATCGAACGTCGCGTTCGGGCTCAAGCAGGAGGGCGTGCCCAAGGCCGAGCTCAAGGCGCGCGTGCAGGACGTGCTCGAGCTCGTGCAAATGGGCCGCTTCGCCAAGCGTAAGCCGCATCAGTTGTCGGGCGGGCAGCAGCAACGTGTGGCGCTTGCGCGCTCGCTCGTGAAACGGCCGAAACTGCTGTTGCTCGACGAGCCGATGTCGGCGCTCGACAAACAGATCCGGCAACGCACGCAGATCGAGCTCGTCAACATTCTCGACCGCGTCGGCGTCACCTGCATCATGGTCACGCACGATCAGGAAGAGGCCATGACGATGGCCGATCGCCTTGCGGTCATGAGCGAAGGGCAAATCGTTCAATTGGGCACGCCGCACGAAGTCTACGAATATCCGAACTCGCGGTTCTCGGCGGAATTTATCGGCTCGACCAATCTGTTCGACGGCCACGTGGTCGAAGACGAGCCCGACCACGTCTTCGTCGAAACCGCCGATCTGCCTTGCCGGCTCTACGTCAATCATGGCATTACGGGGCCGCTCGGCATGCCGGTCACGATTTCGGTCCGCCCCGAACGCATCGCGCTCACTCGGAAACCGCCCGAAGGCGCCTATAACTGGGGGCGCGGGTCCGTCTCGAACGTCGCCTACATGGGCGGTTACTCGCTGTATCACGTGACGCTCGATTCGGGCAAAACCGTGATCGCCAACGTGTCGAGCCTTGCACTGTCGGAGATCGATTCGCCCACGTGGGGCGACGAGATCTATGTGCGATGGAGCGCCTCGGCCGGCGTGGTGCTGACGGCATGAAGGCGACCCTGCTCTCGCTTGCGACTTGGCCCGCACGCCGCCTGCGGCTGACGGGAGGGACAGCCGTCGTCGCCGGGCCGTTCGTCTGGCTGTTGCTGTTCTTCTTCGTGCCGTTCCTGCTCGTCGTCAAGATCAGCTTCGCCGAGCTGCAGCTCGGCATCCCGCCGTATACCGAGCTCGTCGCGTTCAAAGACGGCGTCGTTCAAATTTCGCTGAATGTCGCGCACTACGCATTCCTGTTCACCGACAGCCTTTACTTCGCCACTTATGTGAACTCGGTGGTGGTCGCGGCGGTGACGACGTTGTTCTGCCTGCTGCTCGGCTATCCGATGGCGTATTACATCGCGCGTTCGAATCCGAGTTCGCGCAACATTTTGATGATGGCTGTGATGCTGCCGTTCTGGACGTCGTTCCTGATCCGCGTTTATGCGTGGGTAGGCATCCTCAAGAACAACGGGCTGCTCAACAACTTCCTCATGACGATCGGGCTCATTCATACGCCGATCGAGCTTTACCGAACCAATACGGCCGTGTACATCGGGATGGTGTATTCGTATTTGCCGTTTCTCGTAATGCCGCTCTATGCGCACCTCGTGAAGATGGATCTGACGCTGCTCGAAGCGGCCTACGATCTCGGCGCGAAGCCGTGGAAGGCGTTCGTGCAGATCACGTTGCCGCTGTCGAAGAACGGCATCATCGCCGGGTGCTTGCTCGTCTTCATTCCGGCGGTGGGCGAGTACGTGATTCCCGAATTGCTGGGCGGGGCCAATACGTTGATGATCGGCCGCGTCATGTGGAACGAGTTCTTCAACAACGCCGACTGGCCGATGGCGTCGGCCGTGACTTGCGCGATGGTCTTGCTGTTGCTCGTGCCGATGGCGATGTTCCAGCATTTTCAGGCCAAACAACTCGAAGCGCGGCGATGATCAAACCGAACCGTACTTTGCAGCTGACCGCCCTCGGAATCGGCTTCGCGTTTTTATACGTCCCGATCCTGAGCCTGATCGTCTATTCGTTCAACGAGTCGCAACTCGTGACCGTTTGGACGCGCTTCTCGACGCGCTGGTATTCGGCGCTCGCGCAGGACGACGAGCTCATCACCGCCTTTTGGCTGTCGCTGCGCATTGCGTTGTTGACGGCGTTCGCGTCCGTGTTCATCGGCACGTGGGCCGGTTTCGTGCTCGCGCGCATGAGGCGCTTTCGCGGCTTCACGCTGTTCACCGGCATGATCAATGCGCCGCTCGTGATCCCCGAAGTCATTCAGGGCATTTCGCTGCTGCTGCTGTTCATCGAAATGGGCAAATGGCTCGGCTGGCCGGAGGGGCGCGGGCTGACGACGATCTGGATCGGCCACGTCATGCTGTGCATGTCGTACGTCGCGATCATCGTGCAGTCGCGCGTGCGAGAGCTCAATCCATCGTTGGAGGAGGCGGCGCTCGATCTCGGCGCGACCCCGTTCAAGGTGTTCTTCGCGATTACCTTGCCGCTGATTTCGCAAGCGTTGATGGCGGGGTGGCTGCTGTCGTTTACGCTGTCGATCGACGATCTCGTGCTTTCGGCGTTCTTGTCGGGGCCCGGTTCGACGACGCTGCCGCTCGTCGTGTTCTCGCGCGTGCGGCTCGGGCTCAACCCGGAGATGAACGCGCTGGCGACACTGTTCATCGGCGTAGTGACAGTGGGCGTGATCGGGATCAACTACTTTATGTTGCGGGCGGAGAAGAAGCGGCTGGCGGGCATTATTTGAACCGACGATGCGCTCATTGTCCGAGTCCCAAGGGCAACGTTCGGGCATTGACCGGGCTGTTGTCAGCCAACCGATAGGTGCGTTCGAATTCGCGGGGTTGGATCAAACGGAAGTCGTTGCCTTGCTGAACGATGACGGCGTTGTCGTCGTAGATCTGCGGTGTAGCTGCGGGGCCGATAAACACGCCTTTTCCGTCCAGGCGAACCGCGAGGCATATATCGCGGTCGTCGCGTTTGTACAGGCCGAAGCAGTCTGCGCCGAGGTTGCCCATCGGCGTCATTTTGCTCTGGATGAATCCCCGGTCGGAGTTGTATCGATCGGTTAGGCCGATGGCGCCGGCCGTTGCGAGAACGGCTTGAATGGCAGGCTGATTCAGGGCCTGCGGCGTGCCAGCCAATTCGACGACTCTTCCCATCAACGTTCTGGCTTGTTCTTCGGTGGCTTCGTTGAAGATGATGACGCCGGTATCGTCTCCTTTGACGGCCTGCACCGACCGATCCTTCCCGTTATAGAAAACGACACCGGTTTCGCCGATAGGCTTGCCCTCCCAATCGGTTATCGGTTTTCCCTCGATCGAATTTCCGTCCCTATCTTGAGTTCCGGACGGATAAACGAGCGGCTCGCCATCCGAAAGTGCCGGAATCGGGAGAATGAATTTTTGGGCGGCGGAAATCACTTTCGCTGCTTTGGACATGTCGAGGTCCGCTGCGCGTACGGTCGTGGGCGTGGCAAGGGCCGATCGCGACGGCGATGACGCTACCGATGACGCCTCCGGCGCAAAATCGTGCGACTTCGCTCTGGCGGCGTGATACGGATACGTCAACGCGCGCGCACGCGTCCCTGCCAACGGGAAATGGCCGGCAGCGGCGCCAATGTGAGACGCAGATACCGTCCTTCGCCGACCCGCTTTCGAAAACGCATGCTTTTTAAGCGACGTCGATTTTGGCATCGGTCGATCGATTGAAAGGGCAGGTTGCGGCTTATTGTACGGGCTGGCTACCGGCTGCCGGCATGGTGTGCCGACGGCCGTTGCTTCGACCGTACGTTACCTTTCAATATCTGGCGTTCTAGACCCCATGGCCTGGAACAACAGCGCCGTATCGGACAGCCGTTGCCCGGTTGAACGGATAGCGGCGAGCTTCGCATTTCCGTACTGAATCTCGCTCGTCCGCACGCTCGAGGGCGGGACTGCGCCCAAGCGGCCGCGCGCCGCGGTTTCGGCGAACGCTTGTTGTGCCGATTGCGCTTGCCGTTGCGTAGCGGCCACCGCTTGCGCATCGTGTTCCAGCGCGGCCAATGTATCCGCAACGTTTTCGAACGCGGAAAGCACGGCCGCCTTGTATTGCCGCGTCGATGCCTCGTAGAAGTCGATCGCGGCGCGCCGCTGCGCGAGCAACGCCCCGCCGTGGAACAGCGGCTGCGTGAGCGATCCACCGAGGCTCCACAGCGCGCCCGCACCCGAGAGCGCAGTCGGCCAATTGAAGCCGCCTTGCCCCATCGACGCGGTCAGCGACAAGCTGGGAAACAACTGCGCCGTGGCGACGCCGACTTCGGCAGCCGCGGCTTTGAGCGCCGCCTCGGCGGCCGCGATGTCGGGCCTCGCCCGCAAGAGATCCGAGGGCACGACGACAGGCACGCGTTCGGGCAGCGACAGGCTAGAGAGCGCCGGAATCTCGGGCGCGGCGTTCGGCGTTCGGCCGATCAGCACCGCCAGAGCGTGGCGGGCAGCTTGGCGCTGCTGAAGCAGGGCCGGCAAGCTCGCTTCGATTTCGGACGCCGTTTGCTCCGAGGCCAACACCTGCGCATGCGGCGCCGCGCCAAGCGCGTAGCGGCGTGCATCGTCCTGGGCCGTTTGCTGCGCCAGGGCGATCAGATGCTCGGTCGTGGCAATCTCGTCGTCGAGCGCCGCCGCGTTGATCGCCGTCGTCACGACGTTGGCGGCCAGCGCGCGACGCGCGGCCTCCAATTCGAAGGCCTGCACGTCGACGCGCGCGTGGAGCGCGGCGTTGGCATAACGGACGGCGCCGAACAAGTCGAACGTGTAGTGCGCTTGGATCTGCCCGACGAAGACGTTGTAGCGTACGGTGGGCGGGCCCGCTTCGGGGATGCCGAGGGCGCGTTCGCGCGTGGCTTGCGCGTTCGCATCGATCGTCGGCAGCAACGTGGAACCGATCTGCGCCCGCAATTGCTCATGCGCGCCGGCAAGGTTCTTTTCGGTGGCGGCCAGCGTCGGGCTGTTCTTCAGTCCTTCTTCGACGAGCGCATCGAGTTGCGGCGAACGATATAAGCGCCACCACTGCGGCGCGGGCTGGGCGCCCACATCGAAATGCTGCGCCACGCCCGCGGCCGTCTGCGTTTGCTCGGGCAAGGCCGTCTGTCCATAGTGGGCCGGCGAGGGTATGACGGGCGGCTCGCCGGTCGGCCCGAGCGAACAAGCGGCCAGGGCCAACGTCGATGCCAACGCCGCGGCGGCGGCGAGCGCCGGCGACCGGCGTTCAAGAACGATGCGAGATGCGCTCATGATCAATTCCCCGTATGCGCGCGAGCGTCGGGCGGCGGATCGCGCTCGTCGAGCCGCACCCTGAACGACATGGCGTAAAGCGCGGGCAGATAGAACAGCGTCAACACCGTCGCGCTCGTAATGCCGCCCATCAATGCGGTCGCCATCGGCCCGAAGAAGTTCGAGCGCAGCAGCGGAATCAGAGCAAGCACGGCGGCAGCGGCGGTCAGCGTGATCGGGCGGAATCGGCGCACCGTCGCCCCCACGATCGCGTCGAAGCGCCGGTGGCCTGCCGCGATGTCTTGCTCGATCTGATCGACGAGAATCACCGAGTTGCGCATGATGATGCCGAACATCGCGATCACGCCGAGCATCGCGACGAACCCGAACGGCTTGCCGAAGATCAGCAGCGTCGCGACGACGCCGATCAGCCCGAGCGGCGCGGTCAGCACGACCATCATGACGCGCGCGAAACTCTGCAGCTGGATCATGAGCAGCGTCAGCACGGCGATCGCCATGAGCGGCATCTGCGCGTTGATCGACGTTTGGCCTTTCGCGCTTTCCTCCACCGATCCGCCGATCTCGATGCGATAGCCGAGCGGCAGCGCGGACCGGACCGGCGCTAGCGCGCGGTCGAGGTCGTGCGTCACGTCGATGCCTTGCGCATCGCCACGCACATCGGATTGAACCGTGATCGTCGGCTGACGGTCGCGTTCCCAGATGACGCCGTACTCGAGCGAATTGCGCACGTGGCCGAGCGAGCCGAGGGGCACGGGGCCGTTCGGCGTCGGCATGGCCAAGCCGAGCAGGCGGGCCGGGTCGACGCGTTCGCGCTTCGGGGCGCGCAGCTCGACGCTGATGAGCTTGTCGCGCTCGCGAAACTGCGTGACGGTATAGCCCGAAAGCGTCATGGCGAGGAAATTCGATACGTCTTGCGAAGTCACGCCAAGCTGACGCGCCTTGTTTTGATCGACCTCGAACGTCATCGAGCGCTCGGCCGGCTCGTCCCAATCGAACTGGACGCCGCGCGTGCGGGCGTCGGCGCGCATCGTCGCCGCGACCTTCTCGGAGATCGCGCGAACCGTCGAAATGTCGTCGCCGCTCACGCGAAATTGCACGGGATAGCCGACCGGCGGTCCGTTCTCGAGCCTTGAAAGACGCGTGCGGACGGCGGAAAAATCGTTTTCGAGCCGCGTGTCGAGCCAGCGTGCGAGTTTGTCTCTGTCTTCGACCGATTTCGCCGTGACGACGAACTGCGCGAAATTGGGCTGCTCGAGTTGCTGATCGAGCGGAAGATAAAAGCGCGGCGCGCCCGAGCCGACGTAGTCGACGAAATGGTCGATCTCGGGACGGCCGTCGAGCGTCTTTTCGAGCCTTTGCGCTTGTCTGAGCGTCGCATCGAACGAAGCGCCTTCCGGCAGCCGCATATCGATGAGCAGTTCTGGACGATCCGAGCTCGGAAAGAACTGCTGCGGCACGAGCGAGAACGCGGCGAGCGAGAGGATGAACAGCACGACCGTGATGCCGAGCACGACGAAGCGGCGTTCCACGCACCACGTGATCCAACCGGAAAGGCGGCGGTAGAAGCGCGTGTCGTAGATGTCGTGCTCGTGATCGTGCGCTTCGCCGTGGGCACGCTTGCGCTCGGGCAGCAAGTGATAGCCGAGCAGCGGGATCAATACGACCGCCGCGAACCACGATGCAATGAGCGCGATCGCCGACACTTCGAAAATCGATCGTGTGTATTCGCCCGTGCTCGATTTGGCGAGTGCGATCGGCAAGAAGCCCGAGACGGTGACGAGCGTACCGGTCAGCATCGGAAACGCAGTGCTCGTGTAGGCGAACGCGGCGGCGCGCGTGCGTTTCCAACCCTGCTCGAGTTTCACGGCCATCATTTCGACTGCGATGATCGCGTCGTCGACGAGCAGCCCGAGCGCGAGCACCAACGTGCCGAGCGAGACCTTGTGCAGGCCGATGTCGAACAGATACATGACGAGCGCGGTGACGGCCAGCACGATCGGGATCGAGATGACGACGACCATCCCCGTGCGAAAGCCGAGAGATACGAGGCTGACGATGAGCACGATCGCCACGGCCTCGCCGACGGCTTCAAGGAAGTCGTCGACCGAATGCGCCACCGCTTTCGGCATGCTCGATACTTGCTCGAGCTTGAGCCCGGCCGGCAAGTGCGCCCGCAACTGCTCGCTCGTCGCGTCGAGTGCTTTGCCCAGGCGGATGACATCGCCGCCCGGCTGCATCGTGACGCCGATGCCGAGCACTGCACGGCCGTGATTGCGCATCTCGGTCACCCGCGGATCGTCGTAGCCGCGCTTGATCGTCGCAATATCGCCTAGACGAATACTGCGGTGGCCGATGGGAATGAGCGTATCGGCCAATGCGCGCACGTCGCCGAACTGTCCGCTCGGGCGAACGAATACGCGGTCGTCGGCCGTCGTCACGGTGCCCGACGACGAGACGCCGTTTTGCGATGCGATCGCTTGCGCGAGCTGTTGCGGGGAAATGCCGAGCCGCGTGAGCTGCGCGTTCGCGATTTCGACGTAGATGTGTTGATCGGGATCGCCGAAATAATCGACTTTTGCGACGCCGGGCACGCGCAGCAACACGGTGCGCAGCTCGTCGGCATAGTCATGAAGCTGCGCGGGAGAGAAGCCGTCGCCCTCGAGCGTGTAGACGTTCGTATAGACATCGCCGAACTCGTCGTTGAAGAATGGGCCGACGACGCCGGGCGGCAGCGTACTTTGGATGTCGCCGACTTTCTTACGGACTTGGTACCACGTTTGCGGGACTTCCTTGACCGGCGCCGAATCCTTCATCGAAAAGAAGATCATCGATTCGCCGGGCCGCGAGTAGCTGCGTTGGAAATCGATGAACGGCGTCTCTTGCAGCTTGCGTTCGATGCGATCGGTGACTTGTTCCTGCACCTGCCGGGCCGTTGCACCGGGCCAGAACGTGCGGATCACCATGACGCGAAACGTAAAGGGCGGATCTTCCGATTGCGCAAGGCGCGTATAGGCCAAAATCCCCGCGAGCGTCGCCAACGCGATCAGGAAAACGACGAGCGCCTGATGCCGCAATGCCCACGCCGAGAGATTGAAGCGCCCCTCGTCGTGCTCGCTCGTCGGTGCTTCGGCGGTCGGCGGGGGCAGCGCGCTCGAGTCTGTGCGATCGGCTCCGCTCATGACGCGAAGTCCTCGGGATGCAGCGGCGCCACCACGCGAACATGTTCGCCTGCGCTGACCGTATGCACGCCCTGGTAGACGACGCGATCGCCGTCCTGCAAACCTTGTGTGACAGAGATCGTGCGCTCGTCATAACGTCCGACGCTCACGCGACGCAGCTCCAGCGTGTCCGCGCCTTTGCGCACGACCCAGACCGCGGGCGCGGCGCCGTCGTGAAAAAGGGCAGTGACCGGCAGCGTGAACGGGTGCGCGCCGCTGTGAGCCTGAGTCGAAGCAAACGCGATTTGAGCCGTCATGCCGATACGCACGCGCGGATCGTGTTCGGCGAGCGTCAGCTTGAGGCGGTAGGTGCGGCTTTGCGGGTCGGCCGCGGGGGACACTTCCCGCACGCGGGCCGAGAATCGGCTGCCGGGCAGGGCCGGCAGCGTGACCGAAGCGTGGCTGCCGACCGTCAGCGCGGCTAGGGCGCTTTCCGGGGCGTCGGCGACGACGTCGAGATCGCCGCTCCACGCCAAACCGTATACGGCTTGCCCCGCGCTGACGTTTTGCCCGGTGTCGGCCTGCTCTGCCGTGACGACGCCCGCGTGATCTGCGACGAGCGCCGCATAACCCAGCTGATTGCGCGCGAGCGACAGTTGCGCTTGCGCGCCGTCGCGCTGAGCGACGGCTGCCGCATAGGCGTCTTGCGTCTGCTCGAGCTGGGCAGGCGCGATCAAGTTTTCGTGCGCTTGGGCGCTGTCGCGCTCGAGCTGCTGCTTTGCATACACGAAGCGGTGTTGCGCCGCATCGAACTGGGCTTGCGCGTTCGCGACGTTCTTCTGCAAATCGGTCGGATCGAGCCGGGCGACGACCTGACCGGCCTTGACGGTATCGCCGAGCCGAACGTCGCGTTCGATGATTTTGCCGCCGACTCGGAACGAGAGCGGCGTGCTGTAGCGCGCCTCGATGTCGCCGGGCAAACTCGCTTCGGGCGCCACGCCGTCGGGATGGATCGCGACGGCCACGACCGGCCGCGGGGCGGCCGCAACGGGCGCGCGCTCGTGACACGCCGCGAGAGCGAGGACGCCGAAGGCGGCGGCGATCGCGCGGCATCGGCGTACGGCCGTGCGCTCGAGGAAGAAGGAAAAGCCGCTGGACTGCGTGCGCACCACGAAGGGTGCGCCTGGACCCGGACGAATCACGATGACCCCAACCAGAAGAGGGACGGCGAACGAGGGCAAGCGCTTGTCGCTTGCGGGGCGAGCGCCGCGGCACGCCGGGAAGCGGCGCCGCGGCTCATATGGATCTACAGCGGCGCATTCTAATACAGGTCTGTATTTGAGTGCAAAGTCGAATTTTGTCGAACGGGAGTGCTAAACTTCGCGCTATGAAACGCAAACGCTTGACCCGCGAAGAGAGCAAGGAACAGACGCGCCTGCGTCTGCTCGATGCCGCGCAGACGATTTTCATGAAGAAGGGCTACGTGGCCGCGAGCGTCGAGGACATCGCGGAGGCGGCGGGCTACACGCGAGGAGCGTTCTATTCGAATTTTCGCGGCAAAGCAGAGATCCTCATGGAACTGCTGCTGCGCGACCACGAACGGATGCAGGCCGACCTGCATTCGATCATCGACGACACCGCCACGCGCGAGGAGATGGAAGCGCGCGCGTTGACGCTCTACAGCCAGTTTTTCCGCGAAGACGACTGCTTCTTGTTGTGGGCCGAAGCGAAACTGCTTGCCACGCGGGATGCGAAATTCCGGGCGCGCTTCAACGCGTTCTCGCACGAAAAACGCGAATTCCTGACCGGTTACATCCGCATGTTTTCGGAGCGCGTCGGGACGCCGCTGCCGTTGCCGGCCGAAGTGCTGGCGCTCGGCCTGATCGGCTTGTGCGAAGGGGTGCACGCCTTTCGCATGTGCGACCCGCAGCACGTCACGGACGATCTGACCGAAGCCGTGCTTGCGGGCTTCTTTACGAAAGTGATGTTCGGAAAATAAGCGGCCGACGCAAGACGCAGCCGCAAGCGCTAAAGGCCAAGGCCCGGGCCGTAGTTGCTGCCGATATACCGCGTGACCGAGTCGATGTCGGCATAGTCCTGCTCGGGCAGGCCCTCGAGAATGGCGAGCAGTTCGTTGCTGGCGCCCGCGTCGCGCGCGGCATCGACGATATGGTCCTTGTTGGCGGGGTAGCGGACGGCATGCAGAACGTCGGCGATCTGCAAGTCGATCGATTCGGCAGGCACGGATGCGACGCTTCGCTCGGTCTGCTCATGGGCGTCGGCATTGGCCTTCGCCGCGCCGTTCGCCGGCTTGCCCGCGGCTGTTTTCGTTTCCGGCTTGCCGCGTGCGCTCATGTGCGTGACCTCCGCTCGTGCGCCGCGAAGTGGTTCGCCAGTTCGCGTTGCTTCGGCAGCTTGATTCGCGTCCACTGTGCCCGGGCGGGCGATATGTCGGCTTTCACCTCGGGCGCCGGGGGCGCCACAGGCGCCGCGTTTGCCCGAGCCTTGGCCAACGCCGCCCGGGCGGTGATACTGTCGAGCGCCGTGGTGTGAATCGGTGCCGCGAAGCACGAAGCCGAGAGCAATGCCATGGTTGTCAGTGTCGAGATTTTCATGCTCGACCTCCTTCTCGATAGGGCCTGCCGCCGAAAATTCGGGTCAGCCGGTCAGAACCAACGACTTTCGCCGAAACCGATACAGCATGCCTCGTGCCCAGCCTGCGTTCCTTGGGGACGCCGGCCCTAGCGCAACACCTCGAAACGCGTCCATGGCCATGACGGCCGGTCGCGCATGTAACCGTTGAGCCAATTCCATTGCGGATGGCGTTTCATGAACGCCTGCGCATCGAACGGCTTGCCGCAAGGATGCCCCCAGCGCGCCCAAAACGAGAGATCGCGCGCCATTTCGCTATCGACGACCTTGCCGTCGTTCGCCCCCCACGGGTTGAACGGGCCGTGATCCGATGCGCCGAAACGCGCGTCGTCGAGCTCCAAGTGCCCGCAGATGGTGCGCGAACACGGGTTGTCGTCGCGATCCAAATAGACGTCGTAGTGATCGGCGATCATTTCCTTGGCCAACTCTAGGTCGATCTTGCCGTGATGGAGTTCGGCCAGTTGCATGAATCGCAACCGGCGCGCCCCGTTTTTGCGCACATCGGTATAGTCCTCGCCTTCGCCGATGCATTCCTGGTTGCGGATCTTCAAGTCGGTCGCGGTGTTGTAGCCGCTGTAAAAGCCATCCTTCGTGCTTTCGAAGCCCGAGTAGTGCAGGCCCAGCTCATAGCGCGCGACCTCGCCCGTTTTGGCGTCGCCGAGCAGCCAACTGTTCGCATAGCCGCCGTTGTTCGACATGGCGAACATCTCGCACCAGTCGCCGATACTGTTCGCGTACTGACTGGCGCGGCGCGACCGGTAGAACTCCGGTGCGCCGGCGCTGTTGTAGCCGGCAAAATTCGAGATCGTCGTCTCGGTGATCATCAGGCCGGCCGATGTCAGCCAAAAGTCGGTCAGGCTCGAAATGCAACCGGGCAGGCCCTGCATCAGAATCCGGTGGCCGGAATCGGGCACGATGTCGAACACGACGTTGAATGCGTCGCCCGCGGCGTAGCGGTCCCAAGAGTTGTGCGCCATGACGATGCGCCCGTCGCGCGTGGCGCTGCCCGTGGCGATGAAGGCGCTGCAGTGATGGCCGCGGCGGCCGCGCCAGGGCTTCACGCCGGTGTGCGGTTCCCGTGCGGCGACCTGCGCGGGCCACCAGCTTTGCAGCAAGTCCATATAGCCGTTCCACGCGAGCACTTCGTCGAACGGCAGTTTTGCGCCGTCGGCGATGCCTTGGATCTCGTCGGCGAACTCGGTGTCGAGCTTCGATTCGAACTGCGCGCGGGCCGCTTTCGTGAACGTTTCGAAGTCTTCTCCCGTATCCCAGCGCGCTAGGTACTTTGCCGTGCGGATTGCATTCTGAATTTCGGCGGCGAGCAACTGCCCGTGCTGTTCGCCGCGATCGTACGGTTCGCCTTCGATATGCACGAAAATCCAACCGGCGTGGTCACGACGCACGGCATCGAGGGACGGTTCGCTCATCTTCGCTCCGGATCGACTCAGCGATCGAAAGGGCTGCGCTCGGCGCGCCTGGCGAGGCGCGCGGCGGGCTCGGCGGCCTGCTTTTCATTGTAGAAAATATGCGGCGCTTTGCCATTGCGGCAAGCACGGGACGCCGGTCCCGCCGGGGCGCATCAAATAGCAGGATTCATCCGACGGTAGGCGTCGAGCAGCGTGGTCTTGTAGACGGCGCCGACGAGTGTAGGCTGATCGGCGCTCGCCACGACGGGCAAGCGCTCGCCCTGAAAGGCGAGGAAGCGTTGCAGGGCGGCGCCGATCGGCATGTCGGGCGTGAGGACGGCGAATTCGGGCTGCAGGTAATCCGCGGCGGTGCGCGCGGAGGCGTCGCGGCGTTCGAGCAGATCGGAGGTGATGTCTTTCAGTGCGACCACGCCGCGGAACTGGCCGGCGTCGTCGGTGACGTAGAGGTACTTGACGGGGTATTCGAGAAACACGCGCGTCATGTCGTGAACGCTCGCGCCGAGCCGCACGACGGTATCGGCGGGCTTGACGAGCTCGCGCACCTGAGCCGCCCTGAGCCTCGTACGTTCCTGCTCGTCGGCGTGGCGGCGCAGCGTGATTTCATACATCGACGTTTTGTTGATCGCCCGAGCGACGAAATACGCCACGACGCACGAGAGCATCAAGGGCAAGACGACCTGATAACTGAGCGTCATCTCGAAGATCATCAAGATCGCCATCAACGGCGCTTGCGTCGCACCGGCGAGAAATGCGCCCATCCCGACCATCGCATAGGCGAATGCGCCCGACGTGCCGTGCGGCCACCAGCCGTGGACGAGCAGACCGAACAGCGAACCGAGCGTGGCGCCGACGAATAGCGTAGGGGTGAAGACGCCGCCGACGGCACCGGAGCCGACCGTGGCGGCCGTCGCGACGATCTTGCAGGCCAGCACGACGACGAGCGCCGTCCACGTCCAAGGCGAGTGCAGGATCGAATTCACGACGCTATAGCCGTTACCCCATACCTCCGGCGTCCAGACGGAGATGACGCCCACCACCAGGCCGCCGAGCGCGAGCCGAAGCGGCAAAGGCAACGGCAAACGCTTGAAGCGGGCGCGGGACGCCTCGATCAGGTGCAGAAACTGGGGGGCGACGGCGCCGCAAAGAAACCCGAGCGCGACGAAAAGCAGCACTTCGGGGCCTGCGATGGCCGGAAATACGGGCATTTCGTAAGGCGGCTTGTACCCCGAGAACTCGCGCATGACGATGTTGGCGACCACCGACGACACCAGCACAGGGCCGAAGTTTTCCATCGCGATCGAGCCGAGCACGATTTCGGTGACGAAAAATGCGCCGGCGATCGGGGCGCTGTAGGCCGACGTGATCCCGGCGGCGGCGCCGCAGGCGACGAGCAAGCGCAAGCGGGGCGGATCGAAATGCACCCAGCGGCCGACGACCGAGCCCGCGAGCGCTGCGAGTTGGACCATCGGCCCTTCGCGGCCGATCGACCCGCCGCAGCCGATCGTGAACAGCGACGAGACGCTGCGCCAGACGCTTTGCCATACCGGCACGACGCCGTCCCCGATCGAGATCGCTTCCATGTAATCGGAGTTGGCGTGCTTGTCGGCGCTGCGCCGTGCGACGACCAGCAAGCCGCCCGCCACGAGCCCGCCCGCGGCGGGCAGCCATACCCGGACCGTCCAAGGAAGGGCGCGCGCCATCGCGACGAAGCTGCCTGTGTGGCGCGTGAATGTCCACTGAAAGACGTCGATGGCATGCCGGAACGCTACCGTTGCGAATGCCCCGAGCAGGCCGACGATGACGGCCCACAGAAGCATCGTGTGCGCTTCGGACAGGCGGAAGAGCGATTGGGCGCGCGTGCGCAGACGAAGCAGAAATGAAAGCACGGAGAAAGCGGCGGCCCACGGCGCAGGGGATTGGGACGAGCGCAAGCATAGCATCGGCTCCGGCGCGCCGGACACATCGGGCGCACCGATATCCGAGCGGCCAGTGCCCGGTTTCGAAGTCCGTATGTCGTTCAATGGGGGGCGGCGTCCAATTCGGGGTAATGACGAAAAATACCCGTTTCGTTGAACGGCAGGCGGCGCTCGGAAGCCAGATATGCGGCGATGTTGGGCCGTCCGGCGACGCTTTTGCGCAAAGCCGCAAGGCGCGGGTAGTGCAACGCGAACCGTGCGGTGGCGCGCGGGAACGCGTAGTGGAGGCCTTCGATGAGCTGGAACATCGAGAGATCGACGTACGTCAGCCCGTTGCCGATCAGGTGGCCGTCGCCATCGGGATTCTGCGCGAGCACGCGCTCGAAATATCGCATGAACTTGGGCAGCCGATGGGCGAGGAAGTCGCTCGCGCGCGCCTTGGCCTCGCGCTTCTGTTCCTCGTAATACCGGCCGCTCGCGATCGGGTGGTGGGTGTCGTGCACTTCGGTCACCATGTCGGCGATCGTCAACTGCAAACCGTGCGCGACGTAACGCAGGTCGCCGTCCGGCGCGAGCCCCAGCTTCGGTCCGAGATAGAGCAGGATGTTCGCCGTCTGCGCGACGATGAGATCGCCGTCTTTCAGGAACGGCGGCGCGAACGGGATGAAGGGCGTTGTCTTGCTGTTCAGCATCGCCATCATCGCGGACTCGCCCAAGTCGTCGCCCTCGCTGCGAGCGACGTCGACGTAGGGCGCTCGAGCTTCTTCCAGCGCCAGGCGGACGAACTCGCCGCGGCCTTGCAATCCGTCCCAATAATAAAGTTCGTAAGGCATAGCAGTCCTTTGGAAAAGCGGCAGGCGCCGCACCTCCAGGTAGGCCGAGCACACGGCTTGCCCACCGTCCGCGCCGCCGAGTCTAGCCGAATGCTCGCTCGACGCCGCAAGTGATCGCCAAGCCGCCGACGATGAGCCAAACATAGAGGATCAAGCCGGTCGCCAGCGCACGCGGACCTGCCTTGCGCACCTGGGCGATGCGCGTTTCGATTCCGAGCGCCGTCATGGCCATCGTCAGGGCGAAGGTATCCAGTGCGTTGACAGCTTGGGTCGCCGCGGCCGGCAGCACGTGCAGCGAATTGACGAGCACGCAGGCAAGGAATCCCAGCGCAAACCAGGGCACGGCGAGCTTGGGGGACCCGTGACGGCGATCGTGCTCGGCGCTCGCAGGGGCCGCCGCGTCATGGCGGGGACGGCGAGCGAGCCATACGCCGAGTATGAGCAGTACGGGAACGAGCAGCATGACGCGCGTCATTTTGACGATCGTCGCGACGTGCGTCGCTTCCGCGCCGACATTGCTGGCCGCGCCGACGACTTGCGCTACTTCGTGAATCGTACCGCCGAAAAAGAGCCCGACGCCCAGCGTGTCGAGGTGAAGCCAGCCGGCGCGGTACAGCAGCGGGTAGAGGAACATCGACAAGGTGCCGAACAACACCACGCTGCCGACCGCAACGGCGCTTTTTTCGGGCTTCGACTGCAAAGTCGATTCGAAAGCAAGGACCGCGGCCGCGCCGCAGATCGCGCTGCCGGCGGCGTTGAGGATCGCCGTGTCGCGATCGAGCTTCATCAGCTTCATGCCGAGCCACGTTCCGAGGACGAGCGTGCTGGCGACGATGAGGACGGAAACCGTCAAGCCGGGCAGGCCGACTTGCGCGATCTCCTGCAAGCTCACGCGCAACCCGAAAAACGCGACCGCGATGCGCAGCAGCTTGCGCGCCGAGAAATTGACGCCGGCCGCCCAGTGCGAGGGCATGCCGGCGCGCAGCGTGTTGCCGTAGAGGGCCCCGGCGACGATGCCGACGATGAGCGGGCTGACGCCTAGCCCTGCGATAGCGGGAAGGGCCGCAAGCCGTGTGACCGCGGCTGCGAAGAGGCCGACGAACAGAATGCCGTTGAGTTGGCCGTGCGATGCGGCTGCGGACGGCGCGGGAAGCGTGTGTAGGGTGGACATCGTATCGCTGTCAAGGCAGGTTTCGATGGCTTAATGCTAAAGGCCTTATATGCATATGAAAAATCGTCATTTGTGAAGTAATATATCCGCTCAACCGATACTTCTTTCATATGACGCCCGATCAGCTGATAACATTCGCCGCTGTCGCCGAGCATCTCAACATCAGCCGGGCGGCCGTCGCCCTGCATCTATCGCAGCCCGCCGTCTCGGGGCAACTGCGCCAGTTGCAGGAGGAGTTCGGCGAGCCCCTGTATCGGCGGGAAGGCCGGGGCGTGCGGCTCACGCCTAGCGGTGCGCAACTGGCCGAATATGCGCTGCGTCTGCGCGAGACGTTCCGGCAGGCGTACGCTTACCGCGACGCATTGCGGGGCGTAGCCCAAGGCACGCTGCGTATCGGCGCAAGCACGACCATCGCGAGTTATCTGTTGCCGTATTTGATCGCCGAATTTCAGCGCCGCTTTCCGTCGGTCGAAGTCCAAACGGCGGGCGGCAACACCGGCGACATCGTGGCCTCGCTCGGCTCGCTGGACGTAGCCATGATCGAGGGGCCGGTCGGCGCCGATCTGCCGGAGGGAACCGGCGTGCGCGTCTGGCGCGAAGACGAGATCGTGGCCATCGTGCCGCGCGATCATCCGCTGGCGGAACGCGTGTCGGGCGCCGCACCGCATCCGACGCTGGCCGAGGTCGGCGCATACCCGCTCGTCATGCGCGAGGAAGGCTCGGGTGTGCGCCAGTTCGTCGAGCAGTCCTTCGAGGCGGCAGGCGTCGCGACGCGCGTCGCGTTGGCCGTCGCAGGCGTGGAAGGGGTGAAAGAAGCCGTGCGCGCAGGCATGGGCGTTGGGTTCATCTCGGCAATGGCGATGCGGCACGAGGACGGCGCACTCGTCCAACTCGCACTCGCACCGGCGCCGTTGATGCGGCACTTCTCGATCCTCGTCCCGCACGAAGGCGCGCCTTCTCGTGTGGCCGCGGGCTTTCTGCAACTGTGCGAGGCCGACGCGGCGACGGAGATCGGTCGACCGTCATAGCACAGGGCTCCCAGCCCTTGCTTTATCGCCGTGCCCCGCACACCGATGCGGCAGTGAACGACTAGGGATTTACCACGATGGCGCGACGCCGTTTGCGACGCGCATCATTCGAGTCATCGAGCGCTTCGCTCGTTTTTTTACCTTACGAATGGAACCGGTTCCAAGCTATGTCGACGAAGTCGAATGACGAGCGCCTTTCGGGCAAGAGTGCAACTGCGATCGTGATCGTGGCGAGCGCGTTCGGCGCCGAGGCTGTGCGCCTGTGCGGACACGCGGCGACCCTCGATACGGTCTCGCGTTCCGGTGCCGCCGGCTTCGAAGTTCGTCGAGAGTTGTTCGCGCATGACGCCGACGCTTCCATCGAGGCGCTGAGCAGCCTGGGCGCGGCTGTTGCCGCGCGAGGCTTGTGGGCGGTTTACTCGACGCCGGCCGAGCTTTACGCCGACGACGGGGTGTTGAACGCTGCGGCGATCGCGCAGGCCTACACGGAGGCGGACGCGCTCGGCGCGCGTTGGGTGAAGTTGCAGTTGGGCGGATTTGCCGGCCACGCGAATGCCGCGATGCTCGAACGCTTGAGCGCGGGCCGGCGGGCGCGGCTCGTCGTGGAAAACGGCCAACGGATCAGCGATGGCACGATCGCTCGGTTTCATGCGCTCTTTTCGGCGCTCGAGCGTGAAGGGGCGCCTCGCGCGCTCGGCATGACGTTCGATATGGGCAACTGGCAATGGACGGGGCAAGCGCCGATCGAGGCCGCGCAAACGCTCGCGCGCCATGTCGAGTACGTTCATTGCAAGTCGTCCGAAGGGCAGGGGGCGCGCCGGTTTGCGGTGGCGCCGTCACCGGGGGATCCGTTGGTGACCGCCGTTTTCGATATTCTTCCGCGCACGGCGCCGCGGGGAATCGAATTTCCGCTAGACCGCGACGCGCCGGAAGACGACGCGCGCCGACGCGTCGATTGGCTGGCGAACGCGTGATGAATGCGTGACGAATGCGTGATGAATCCGTAATGCGTAAGGCGTGACGCGCGCCGGAGGGGCGCGCGGCGAAGGAGAAACGGCGATCCACGCCGTTGCATACGAAGAGAATGCGAAGAAGGAGTGTTCGATGTCTATTCCGCTCGATGTGTTGACCTACGGCGAAGCCATGGCGCTCTTCGTCGCCGACGAAACGGGGCCGCTCGAATCGGTCGGCCATTTCACGAAACGCATCGCCGGGGCCGATCTCAACGTGGCGATCGGCTTGTCGCGGCTCGGCTTTCGCGTGGGCTACGTAAGCCGCGTCGGCGCGGATTCGTTCGGGCGATATGTGATCGATACCCTCGCCCGAGAAGGCATCGACGCGAGCCGCGTCAGCATCGATACGCGCTACCCCACCGGGTTTCAACTCAAAGGCAAAGAGATCGACGGACGCGATCCGTCCATCGAATACTTCCGCAAGGGTTCGGCGGCAAGCCACCTTTCGCTCGACGATTACGATCCGCAATACGTCGGCGCCGCGCGTCATTTGCATCTGACGGGCGTGGCGCCCGCGATTTCCGCCACGTCCCGCGAGTTGGCGTTTCGTTTGGCCGAGTCGATGAAGGCCAGCGGCAAGACGATTTCGTTCGACCCGAATCTGCGCCCGACGCTGTGGCCGTCGCGCGAGACGATGGCCGCGTCGCTCAACGCGCTCGCCGCATTGAGCGACTGGGTCTTGCCCGGCCTAGGCGAAGGACTGGCGCTCACCGGTTATGAAACGCCGGAGGACATCGCCCAGTTCTATCTCGACTCGGGCGCCCGAGGCGTCGTCGTCAAGCTCGGTGCCCAGGGCGCGTACTTCCGCACGGCGGAGCAGTCCGGCTATGTCGCGGCTCAGCCGGTGGCGAGCGTCGTCGATACGGTCGGTGCAGGCGACGGATTTGCCGTCGGCGTCGTCAGTGCGCTGTTGGAAGGGCGCGACTTGCGCACGGCCGTCGCCCGCGGCAACCGGATCGGTGCGCTGGCGATTCAAGTCATCGGCGATTCCGAAGGATTGCCCCTGCGCGCGGAACTGGATCGACTAGAAAATTCAGCAGCAGCCGTCTGAAGTCCCTTAAAACCCGGCACATGGAGGAGACACCATGCCCGCAACACTCGCGCCTCGCCGCTGGTGGACGATCATGCCGATCGTCTTCATCACTTACAGCCTCGCCTATCTCGACCGCGCAAACTTCGGCTTCGCGTCGGCGGCCGGCATCAACAAAGACCTCGGCATCAGCCCCGGCCTCGCGTCGCTGATCGGCGCACTGTTCTTTCTCGGCTACTTCTTCTTTCAGATTCCTGGCGCTGTCTATGCCGAACGACGCAGCGTGCGTCGACTCGTCTTCGTCAGCCTCGTGCTGTGGGGCGGATGCGCGGCATTGACCGGCGTCGTCAGCAACGTCGCTTCGCTGATCGCCATCCGGTTCTTGCTCGGCGTCGTGGAGGCCGCGGTCATGCCGGCGATGCTGATCTTCATCAGCAACTGGTTCACGAAGAAAGAACGCTCGCGCGCCAATACGTTCCTGATTCTGGGCAATCCCGTCACCGTGCTGTGGATGTCGGTCGTCTCGGGTTACCTCGTTCATTCGTTCGGCTGGCGCGAGATGTTCATCGCGGAAGGACTGCCGGCGATCGTCTGGGCGTTCTGCTGGTGGTTCGCCGCGCGAGACAAGCCTACTGACGTGCAGTGGCTTTCGGCCGACGACAAAGATTCGCTCGCGGCGGCGCTCGCCGCCGAGCAGGCGGCCATCAAGCCGGTGCGCAACTACGCCGAGGCGTTCCGCTCGCCCGCTGTCGTCAAGCTGTGCGCACAGTATTTTTGCTGGAGCATCGGTGTCTATGGATTCGTGTTGTGGCTCCCGTCCATTCTCAAGAACGGCTCGACGCTCGGCATGGTCGCGACGGGGTGGCTTTCCGCACTGCCGTACCTGATGGCGACGATCGCAATGCTCGTCGCGTCCTGGGCGTCCGATAAGCTCGACGCGCGCAAGGCGTTCGTCTGGCCGTTCCTGCTGGTAGGCGCCGCGGCGTTCGCGGGATCGTATGCGCTGGGATCGACGCATTTTTGGTGGTCGTATGCGCTGCTCGTCGTGGCCGGGGCTGCGATGTACGCACCGTATGGGCCGTTTTTTGCGATCGTGCCGGAATTGCTGCCGAGGAACGTCGCCGGCGGGGCGATGGCGCTCATCAACAGCATGGGTGCGCTGGGCTCGTTCGTCGGCTCGTATGTCGTCGGTTACTTGAACGGGACGACCGGCTCGCCGGCCGCGTCTTACGCGTTCATGAGCGCGGCGCTGCTCGCTGCCGTCGTCCTGACGCTGTCCGTCAAGGCGCAGCCGGCGAGCGCGGCGATAATGGGCCGCGCGCAAGCGCACGCACACGGAAAATAAAGGGCAATATCAGTGAAGATCGTCGTCTATAAGGCCGTGCCCGAAGATGTGCTCGACTACTTGCGCGGGCACGCGCAGGTGACCGTGCTCGAGCCGGCTCCGGGCCGTTCGCAGGCCACGCTGGCGGAGCCGCTCGGCGAGGCGCTCGTCGATGCCGACGGTGCGGTCGGTGCCAGCGTCAAGGTGACGCCGGCAATGCTCGAGCGGGCGACCCGGCTCAAGGCGATTTCGACGATCTCGGTCGGAACGGACCACTTCGATCTCGACGACTTGACTCGCCGCGGCATCGTGCTGGCGCATACGCCCGACGTGCTGACCGAATCGACGGCGGACACCGTGTTCGCGCTCGTGCTTTCCACGGCGCGCCGCGTGGTCGACCTCGCGGACTGGGTCAAGGCCGGACAGTGGCGCTCGAGTATCGGGCCCGCGCAATACGGCGTCGACGTGCACGGCAAGACGATCGGCATCGTCGGGCTCGGCCGCATCGGCGGCGCGCTCGCCAAGCGTGCCGCGCTGGGCTTCGACATGCGCGTGCTCTACACGAACCGGCACCGGAACGAGGCGGCCGAGCAAGCATACGGCGCTCGGCGTGTGGAACTGGGCGAACTGCTTGCGCAATCGGACTTCGTTTGCCTGCAAACGCCGCTGACGCCGCAGACGAGGCATTTGATCGGCGCCGCCGAGTTTCGCGCGATGAAGCGCAGCGCCATTCTCATCAACGCTTCGCGCGGCGCTGTCGTCGACGAGGCCGCCTTGATCGCGGCGCTCGCCGACGGCACCATCGCGGGCGCAGGGCTCGACGTCTTCGAGCACGAGCCGCTCTCGATGGATTCCCCTTTGCTGTCCATGCGCAACGTGGTCGCTCTGCCGCATATCGGCTCGGCGACACATGAAACGCGTCACGCGATGGCTCGCTGTGCAGCCGAAAATCTCGTCGATGCGCTGGCGGGCAGGCTCGTGCGCAATGTCGCCAACCCGCAGGTGCTTGCCGGATAAATGCCGCGCTTCTACTAGAATTCGTCGAACGAGACTCCTGCGCACTTGCACGAGTGGTGCGGCGTGTCGCCGTGCGTTATGATGCCGCCACTGCAAGAATCGCAAAGCGCGCCACGGCGCGCTTTTGTCTATGCGCAACGCCGGCGGGGCGGCTGCCCGCTTGCCTTCGACAAGGAGATCTCCGTTGATTCAAGCCCCCTACGAGATGCGCGCGCGGCGCGCCGCTGCCCAATGAGCATAGGGCCCATCGGAGCGGTACGCCGCGCCACGATCAGTGACGTCGCACGCGAAGCCGGTACCGGCAAGACGAGCGTGTCGCGCTATTTGAACGGCGAAACGAACGTTCTCTCGTCGGACTTGCGCGCGCGCATCGAGGCGGCCATCAAGCGGCTCGATTATCGGCCGAACCAAATGGCGCGCGGCCTGAAGCGCGGACGCAACCGCCTCGTCGGCTTGCTCGTGGCCGATTTGACGAACCCCTATACGGTAGGTGTCCTTCGCGGCATCGAGGCTGCGTGCCATGCGCTCGGCCTGATGCCGCTCGTTTGCAACGCGGCGAACGAAGTCGAGATGGAGCGGCGCTATCTGCAACTGATGACGACGTATCGCGTGGAGGGCGTGATCGTCAACGCGCTCGGCGTTCAGGAAGAAACGCTGCGTCCCGTCGGGGAAGGCGGCACGCCTGCCGTGCTCGTCGACCGCTCGATCGACGGCCTCTCGGCCGACATGGTCGGGCTCGACAACGCGCAGGCCGTCAAAATCGGCATGCGGCACTTGCTCGATCAAGGATTCGACGATATTCGTTTCGTCGTGCAGCCGTACGCGCACGTGAGTTCGCGGCGCCTGCGCGAGGCAGCATTTCGGGCCGCGCTCGACGAAGCGAGCGCTACGCGGCCGGCAACGGCGCCTGCGCTTCGTGGCGAAACGACCGTGCTCGACTTGGGCGATGCCGACGCGACCGCCGGCGTGTACGAAGCGCTGGACCGGCATTTGGACGCGGCGGCGGGCGCCGGGGGCAGGCGGATCGCCTATTTCGCCGCCAATGGCCCCGTCGCGCTCTCGCTGGCGCTGCATCTGCACGCGCGATACGGCTCGCATTGGCAGGAGCGCGTGGCGTTGATGTCGATCGACGATTCGGAATGGGCCGAGCTGATTGGCGTAACGACGATTCGCCAGCCGACTTACGCGATCGGCTATCGCGCCGTCGAGTTCTTGCACGAGCGAATCGAAGGGGGCGTGGACCCCGCCCGAGAAGCCATTTTGCCCGGCGAACTCGTCGTCCGCCGTTCGACCGTCTGGCGTGACGACGACTGACGCGGGCGCCGCCGCCGCCAGCGCGAATACGCGAAGCCGGCTGGCCCGCATGAGACATGCATTGAGCCTCACGATGGAACCTTACCGATTCGAATGCCCGAATGCCGACGTCGAAGCGCTTGCGCGCGTCGTCAGCGATCTCTTCCCGGAGCAAACGGTGTTGTCCGAGCGAGCGGCAGACGATGGTACGCCGCAGCTCGTCATTCAGTGGGTGGCGATGCGATTCGGCACGGCCGCAAGGCGAATGACACTGACCGTTCGCTTCGCAGCGGCCCCGTTCGCTCGATACCGGGCGATGCCGCCGCGGGCACGGGCGCGCAGCTATGCCGTTCTGCACGCCTACGTCGAAGCGGCGGTGGGGTCGCTCGAGGAGCAGCATGCTGCCGGTGTAACCGTACCGCGCGAGATGGATATCGACCTCGGCGACGAATTCGCTTAGAGGCGGCCCGCACTATTGCGCTTCGGCGCTGCGGTACACCTGTGCGAATCGATCGGCGCGCACCACCCCGTAATCGCCGGGCGAATATTGCAGGACCCAATCGCCGGCTGCGCCGGTCAGGATGTCGCCTGCCGCGCGGCGCGCGATGCAAAACGGTACATCCATACGTTTGGCGAGCACGATCGAGGGCCGGTTCCGATAACGTCCCGGGTAACCGTGGGCGAGGGCGGGGTCGGCCGGCTCGTATTTGTCGTCGAAGCGCACGCGCTCGACGACCCAGCGGGCGCCGCCCGTACCGGTGATCAGCGCGTCGCCCGGTTCATAGCGATTCGCGCCTTCGAGGCTCATCAATTCGCCGTTTGCATGCGCGAATTCGACGAGGACGATTTCGTCTTTCACGTACGGTCCCGCGGCCGGATCGGCGCGCAGGTCGATGTCTTTCAATTCAATCATGGGAACAGAGCCAAACGTCGACAAGGCGTGAGCGTAGCGGGAAACCGCGCGACGCGCACGCCTTTCGTTCGGCCTAGGACGAATCTCCGTAAGCGCCACTATCAGGGCTTGCTCGTCGCACCCGGTTTCGCATCCGGTTTCGCATCCGGTTTCGCACCCGTGCGCCCACCGCGCTCGTGCGGACGTTCGCGGAAGGTCGTATCGGCCACCTTCTTTTGTTCCGGCGACATGCTGTTGTACAGCGGCTCGAATGCGTCGACGAGCTGCTTCATGTCGTCGGCGTGCGCTTGCGCGAGTTCGGCGTACTGCTTCATGTTGTCGAGCGCCGATTGCGACTGCTCGGCTTGCGTGCGCTGGCGGTAGAGCCGGCCCATGTTCTGGCCGTTCGCGCGCATGACGTCGGCGAAAGCCTTCCATTGAGGCTCTTGCGCGGGCGTGATTTTCAATTGGGCGTGCAGATAGGCGATGCGTTCGTCGACACGCGCTTCGTGCTTGGCGGCGCGCGCGTCCGCTGGTACGCTGGCCGAATTGACGGGCGCCGCGCTCGTCTGCGCTTGAGGCTTGGCGCCGGATGCCGGCGTTTGCGCGAGCGCGCTGCCCGCACCAATGCTTAAACCCGCGGCGAGCGAGCACGCGAGAATCATCATTGTTCGTTTCATCGAAACTCCTGCAGTCGTGTGGTGAACATCGGAGCCGGCGAATGCCGCCGGTCAGCCGAACCGGTCCGGCTTGCCTCATCGGCCGGTCAGGCGCCAGTTTTACCACTGCATGCGGTCGCGGTGGGCGCGCGAGACATACGCTTACATCTGAAACGTAATGGAAGCGAAGCCGGCGCGGCATCTCGCTTTCGTCCTGTGCATGAGAGGTCGATCGTGCGCGACGACGACATTCGAAGCCTGCGAAGCACGGCATGCGCGATAATCCGAGCCTCCCTCTCCCGACATTCGCCGCGAACCGATGAGACCTCCGCGTTTGGACCAGCTCGACGACCTCGACCGCAACCTTTTGACGCTGCTGCAAGCCAACGCGCGCGAGAGCGTCGCGAATTTGGCGCGCCAGCTTGGGGTCGCGCGCACGACGGTCGTTGCCCGAATCGAGCGGCTCGAACGGATGCAAGTCATCGCCGGCTACGGTGTGCGGCTCGGACAGGATGTGCTCGACGCGAGTCTGAACGCTTATGTCGGAATCATCCTCGCGCCCAAGTTCGGCCCCAGCACGCTCAAGCGGCTCGAGAAAATGCCCGAAGTGCAGTTGTTGTGCGCGGTGAGCGGCGAATACGACTACGTCGCGTGGCTGCGTGCGGCGTCGCCGGATCGGCTCAACGAACTGCTCGACCAGATCGGCGCGCTCGAAGGCGTCGAACGGACCACGACTTCGATCATTCTCGCGCGCAAGATCGACAGGGGTTCGTTCGGCGCGTGATCCCGCGCGCGGGCTGATCCCCGCCGGCTCCGCCTTTTTGCTTGAACGATGCCGACGAAATGTATGCTCGGTTCGTCACTTCGGCGAAAACCGGCGTCTAAACGCTGCACTTTTCATCTTTTTTCCGTTTTTGCGCGTCTCTACACTGTTTCGAACGGTGCACGGCAATTTGCCGAGCACGACAACTCGAAACGACAACACCATGGAGAAGCGCATGAAAGTAGCCATCGTCGGTGCAGGGCTGATCGGTCATACCATCGCTCATATGCTGCGCGAAACCGGCGACTACGAAGTCGTCGCATTCGATCGCGATGCGCACGCACTCGAAAAGCTGGCCAGAGAAGGCATCGCCACCGCGCGAGTCGATTCGGCCGATTCCAACGCGATTCGGGCCGCCATTCACGGATTCGATGCGTTGGTCAACGCACTGCCGTATTACCTCGCGGTGAATGTCGCAGCCGCGGCAAAGGCCGCGGGCGTGCACTATTTCGATTTGACCGAAGACGTGCGTGCGACGCATGCGATTCGCTCCTTGGCCGAAGGCGCATCGCAGGCGTTCATGCCGCAGTGCGGTCTCGCGCCGGGTTTCATCGGCATCGCTGCCCATGAGTTGGCCAATCGCTTCTCCGAAATCCGCGAAGTGAAGATGCGCGTCGGCGCGCTGCCGGAATTCCCGACGAACGCGCTCAAATACAACCTGACGTGGAGCGTGGACGGCCTCATCAACGAGTATTGCCAACCCTGCGAAGCGATTCGCGACGCACGCACCCAGTGGGTGCAGCCGCTCGAGGGGTTGGAGCATTTCTCGCTCGACGGCACCGAGTACGAGGCCTTCAATACGTCCGGCGGCCTGGGTACGCTTTGCGAGACGTTGTCGGGCCGCGTCGAATCGCTCGACTACAAGTCGGTCCGCTATCCGGGGCATCGCGATCTCGTCAAGTTCCTGCTCGAAGACCTGCGGCTGTCGAGCGATCGCGACACGCTCAAGACGATCATGCGCCGCGCCGTGCCTTCGACGTCGCAGGACGTCGTGCTCATTTTCGTGACGGTGACGGGCATGCGCGAAGGACAACTCGTGCAGGACGTTTTCACGCGCAAGATCTTCGCGAAGACCGTCTGCGGCATGCCAATGAGCGCGATCCAGATCACCACGGCGGGCGCCATGTGCGCCGTGCTCGATCTGTTCCGCGAGGGCAAGCTGCCGCAAAGCGGGTTCGTGCGGCAAGAGCAGGTTTCGCTGCGCGATTTCCTCGCCAATCGATTCGGCCGGCTGTACGAAGGCGCGACGCTCGACGAGATGGCGACCGCGTGATGCACCCTGCCGACGCCGACGTCGGCGCCCGGTATAGCTGCGGCGTATCGGTGCGACAGCCGCTAACGATCCGGCAGCGCAACGCCGGGCAAGGGCAGCCTGAGAGAAATGGCGCGTCGTACGACGCGTCACGATGAGAGCGGCACTGAGCAGGGCCTCGAGAAGCCGCGAAAGAAGAGGGCAGCCACGCATGCGAACCATGCATGCGTGGCGAACCTCCTGCCCCTCATTAGTCGATTATTTCCCGTCGTTATTCAAGATGTCGCGTAATAAGCCGTCGAAGTGCGCGGTCGTCGGAGCCGTATTGTCGAACATGATCAGGCCGTCGCGCGCAGCGCCGCTCGGCACGAAACGCCTTTGGCGATATTCGTCCCAATGGGCGAGTTTGTAGGCGTCATTCGGGTTATGGCGCGCGATGATGCGCGCGTGCGCCGTTTCTTCGGAAGTATGGACCCAGACGATTCGAATCGTGACGTCGCCGGCGACGCCGAGCCAAGCATGATCGAACAGTTTGCGCTCGCGCACTTCACGTGAAAGCGGCCCCACGACGATCACGCTCACTCCCAGTTCGAGGTTTTCGCGCGCCGTATCGATGAGCCCCTGGTATTCCGGCTCCCGTAAGTGTTGAAGGTACAGCGGACTGTCTCGATCGTTCGGGTCGCCCGTCAGCGCACCCATGGCTGCCGCGCTGTAGCGGCCATACAGTGTGTCTTTGTCGAGCAGGCAAAAAGCCTCGCCGGTTTCGCGCATGAGCGGCCCGACCAGGCGCTTGGCGACGGTGGTCTTGCCCGTACCGGAATGCCCGCAAAAAAATACAAGATGAGTCACGAACTGCGTCCCTTTATGTGAAGCCGTCACACGTGTCTGTGCTGTGGGCATCTTAACAGCCATCCCGCACAGGCCGCCGGAGAGGGCCCCTCGGCATGGGCACGCGCGATGCTGAAGCGCTTGCGGCGCACTGCCCACCGGCGTGCCGCACACTCGCCTGTCTATGTCTCGTTCGGAGGCCGACCGATGCGCATTGCGCAAGTTGCACCATTGTATGAATCAGTCCCGCCGTATGCCTATGGCGCGACGGAACGCGTCGTTCATTATCTGACCGAAGCGCTCGTTCAGATGGGACATCACGTCACGCTGTTCGCAACGGGGGATTCGACGACGAGCGCGGAGCTCGTGCCGATATGCGATCGCGGTTTATGGCGCGACGACGCCGTCTGGGACACATTGACGCATCATGTTCGCGAAGTCGAGGCTGTGACGCAGCGCGCCGGACGCTTCGATGTGGTTCATTTTCATACCGATCCGCTGTACTTTCCGATGGCGCGCCGTTTGCCGTGCGCGCACGTGACGACCGTTCATGGGCGGCTGCTTCCGCACGATCACGGTCCGTTGCTGCGCGAATTCTCCGAGGCCCCGCTAGTATCGATTTCCGACAGCCAACGCAAGCCGATCCCTTGGGCGAATTGGCAAGCGACGATCCACCACGGGTTGCCGACCGATGCGTTCGCGGCGGCGGACGATCATGAGGACTACTTATTATTCATCGGCCGAATGATGCCGGAGAAGCGCCCCGATCTGGCCATCGAAATTGCGCGGCGTTCCGGAGCTCGTTTGAAGATGGCCGCGAAGATTCATCCCGGAGAGAAGCAGTATTTCAGCGAAGCAATTGCGCCGCTGATCGAACAGCACCGCGATTTCGTCGACTATTTGGGCGAAGTAGGCGGCGCCGCGCGTATGGAATTGCTCGCGCGAGCGCGTGCACTCGTGTTTCCGATCGAATGGGCCGAACCGTTCGGGATGGTCATGATCGAGGCGATGGCGTGCGGTACGCCGACCATTGCGTATCGAAGCGGGGCGGTGCTCGAAGTGCTCGATCAGGGCGTGAGCGGCTTTATCGTGGATGGCATCGATGAGGCCGTCGATGCGGTGGCGCGCATCGACGGTATCGACCGGCGACGGTGCCGTGCAGCGTTCGAAGCCCGTTTTACCAGCGATCGCATGGCTCGCGATTACGTGGGCGTCTATGAAGCGTTGATACGGGGGACGGACGGGAGCGACGAACGAGTGCGGGCCTTTCCTCGGCGCGGATAGAACGCCGGTAAGGGCACCGACGCGGTGACGCAACGTCCGTGCGTTGCGCCGTCGCACGGGGCCCTCCGCCATCTATTGGTGGCCCTTTTCCTTACCCTTGTCGACTTCGCTCAGATCGTCCTCGCGCACTTCGGCCTGGCGCACTGTCGTGCCTTCATCGTCGGTTTCCGACACGTCCGTCGTGAACGTGCCCTCGGTCTTGCCTTGCTCGGCGGGCGTGGCGTTCGATTGCTGTTCGTTGCCGGACGGTTGATTCGGTGATTGCTTGTTTGCCATGATTCGACTCCCTTTCAAATGTTCCGACGGCGCGAAAGCGTCATCGGCTTCAACCGAACTGGAGCAAGCATCGTGCATGCATGGCCAGGTCCTGGCGATCGGTTCGACGCCTGAAATGGCCGCCGAGCTGACGAGCCTTCACCGGGCGCCGTCCAGTGTATTCGGCGCCGCCAAGCGGTCGGGCGCAGAGGGCTTCAACACGAGAAGATGGGCCCTCGGCCCCGGGAGCAGGGGCGTTGCTTTGCCGAAGACCCACGCAGCGTGCTCATCTTTGAAAGAGGTGCTGAGCGGATTCCCGCTTTGTCCCCCGGGCATATTGAAGATGCCGCGTTCCTCATGTCCTGGAGATACGACCATCCGTTCCGATTGCCCGAACGCGGGTGTCGCGACGCGCGGCATGTTGCCGTCTCCGGCGAGTTCGTCCTTCGGCACTGCCAGCCATCGGGACAACATCGGAAAGCCCGCAACGAACGGATGCGCGATCGACGCGACATTTCTCCGTCCCCACCTGGCGTCCTTCAGCGCGATCGAATGCCGCGCGAAGTCGGCGATGGCGTCGTCGACGGCAGCAAGTTCCACGTCTGCCCAGGTCTGCTGATTCGCAGGCAGCCAACCGGGCGGCTGCTGATCGACAAGCCGCGCCAGGACGACCGGCCAACGCGACGTCGCTTGCGCGAAGCTCGCATAAGGATCGAGTTCGCGCATCTGCGCGTCGGCGCGGCCGAACAATTGGCCGTACAAACTGAACAGGAACGCACGGGCCAAGCGATAGGCGACCGAGTCGACGCAGGCGCAGCCGTTCCAGCTTTCGCGCAGCAGTCTTCTGAATTCCTGGCGTTCCGGATGGCCGGCCGTGGCTCGTTCATCCAATACACGCAGTGCACGGTCCCGCCATGACGACATGAACAACGCGCGGTCATCGAGGCTTGGGGCATAGGCGCTTGGTTCGTCGAAGGCGCCGCCGGCTGTCAAGTCGTCGCGAATCTGCCGGGCTCGCGCGCCGAGATCTGCGCCGCCATCGCCGATCACGGCGTATCCCGTGCCGGCCAGTTGCCGCGCGTTGGCCGACCAGAGTTGGCCGGATGCCGGATTGACGATTTGCGGATGATCTGCAGCGGGAAGCAGCGAGCCCCAGGTGTCGATATCGGCGTCGGATCGATACGGAAAAGTGTCGGCCCACGCAGGACGCCGATTCGGCATGGCGCCGGCGACAGTCCATCCGATGTTGCCGGCCACATCGCCTGCCAAGAGGTTTTGCGCGGGGATGCCCGCCGAATGCGCGACGGCCAGCGCTTGCGGCACGCTCTCGGCGCCCTCCATGTGAAGCAGATCCATGTTCACGGAACCCACTTCGTTTGCGACCCAGCGTACGGCGTAATGCTTGGTGCCGACATCCCATACGGGACCGAGCGCCGTTTCGCCGACGCGGATCGTCTCGTCTGAGCCGCCGTTGACTTGCAGCACCTCGTCGCGAAAGCGCACCGGCGCCCAGCCGGCGCGTGTGCGATATCGGTCGGCGCGGTTGGGAGCGAATTGCAATTCCACGAGATCGAGGTAGTCGCCATAGCTGTTCGTCAGCCCCCATGCAACGGCGCCGTTGCTGCCGACGACGATGGCGGGCGTGCCGGGCAGCGTGACGCCGACGATCCGCCGTTCGGCACCCGATGCAGACGGATAGCGTAGGACCGCGCGATACCAGATGTTCGGCAGGCGCAGGCTCAGGTGCATATCGTTGGCGACGATGGCGCTGCCGCCCGAGGCCCGCTTTCCGGATATCGCCCAGGCGTTGCTGCCGATTGCGGTGCCGAACGGCAACTGCGCGATTGCTTGCAAGGGCGCTTTGCCTAGCCACGAGGGGCCTGGACCTTGTATGCGCTCGCCGTTGCATGTGATGGATGGCGCGTCGAGCGGCGCGTCCCATTCGCTGCATTCCGGGAGAAGGGCTTTCAATGCTTGCCGTTGCGTGTGGTTGCTCAACCAGCCTCGCGCGAACTCGCGGTGCAGCACATTGCCTTGCAGTTCGAAGTACATCGCCCAAATGACTAGGAGGCTGTCCCGAGCTTGCCAACGTAAGGGGGTCGTTCGCAGGACGATGTACTCGAACGGCCGCATGCGAAGGGCAGCGAGGCCCGCGTTGACGCCCTCCGCATAGCGTTCGAGGATATTCAGATCGGCTGCGGGAAGCGTCGTGATGGTTTTGTCGGCGAGCGCGTCGAAACCGTACATGCGTCGCTGCCGATCGATCGGCACGGCAGAGGAGCCGGTCAGCGCTGCTAACGTACCGGATGCGGACCGTCTGAGTAGATCCATTTGGAAGAACCGCTCTTGCGCGTGAAGGAAGCCCGTTGCAAATGCAACGTCTTCGCGAGTAGCGCCGGAGACCGTCGGGACATCTTGTGCGTCGCGCGCAATTTCGACAGTGGCTCGCAGTCCGCTCTCGGTCCTTGAGCCGTCGAGCGCCGGCAAGCTGAGTGCGACCACGCCCAAGGCAGCGAGCACGACGAGCGCGCCTATCCCGACGATGGCGAGCGTGCAGGCAGCTAGGAAGCGAAACGGGCGGCGCCATCCGGCGCGTGCCAAGTCCATCGATCGAGCTCCGAGATGTCGAGCCGGCGCGCCATCGCGATGCGGGGCGCCGACGGATGACGTCCGATTTCAGCGACGAATGGTCTTGCCTTCGCTCTGCGATGTCAACGATGGCTATGGCATGACCGCTCGCGATGCATGAGGAACGGTCGCATCGTTCGGCCGCCGCGAGTCAAGTCACGGTTTCGGGAAGACCGACTAGTCTGGACGCGGAGGAGCGGAAGATAACGATGGCCTGCGCAGCGAATGCGAGCACGGCAATGAGAAGGCAGGGTTTGGCCCCGGCTGCCCCGCCGAGCATGGCTCCGATCAAGGCGCCGAGCGGCCTGGCGCCGTAGGTTGCGGTGCTGATTAGGGCGGAGACTCTTCCGAGCATCGATTCGGGTGTGATGGCTTGGCGTAGCGTCGTTGAACCGATGACCCAGAGGATAGGGCCGACGCCGAGCTGGAAGTATGCGGCGGCCGCTAGCCAAGGAGAGGGAACGATGAGCGTGGCGCACAGTGTCAATGACGCGGTGAGTCCGCAAAGCGGCCCGATGACGATGACCTGACCGAAACGCAGCGCGGCCGTGATGCGCCGGGCCGCGAGTGCGCCGACGATCATGCCCGCGCCGTACGCGGCGAGTGTCGCGCCTACGCCTCCTGGCGACAGCCCGAGATACCGGCTCGCGTAGGGAACGTATACGGCTTGAATGACGAAGAAGCCGACGTTGAAAAAGACCGCCGTCAGCACGATCGCACGTAAAAGGGCGTTGCCGCCGACGAATGCGGCGCCCTCTCGCAGGTCGGAAATGAATTGACGGCGGGCTACGGGCGTACGTTTCGGCTCCTTGATACCCGCGAGCAGGAGCGCAGCGATGGCGGAAAGGCCGGCTGCGACGAGGAAGGCTGCATATGCGCCGATGGCGCCGACGAGCAAGCCGCCGAGCGCGGGCCCGGCCGAATAGGCCACGCTGCGCGCCAGTTCGGTTCGCCCGTTCGCAGTGGCCCAGGCGCGGCGCTCGACCAACGCCGCGATTAGCGAGGGCGCGGCGACGTTGTAAGCAACGGTGCCGCAGGCGCCGACGAATCCGCAGACGGCTAACAACGGCAATGAGAGGCGTCCGGAAACGAGGGCGGCCAGAACGACGAGGAGGGCGACGCAGCGAACGCCTTCGGCGCGAGCCATGAGCTTCTGTCGCGACGCTTGATCGGCCCAAACGCCGAGCAACATCGACAAAATCAAAAACGGCATGGTTTGCGCGGTTTGGAGCCAGCCTGTCTGTCCGGCGCCGGCGCCTAGGGCAAAGACGGCGACGATCGGCGTTGCGGCGAGGCCAATCTGTTCGGCCGACTGCGCGGCGAGATTCGACCAAGCGAGTCGATGGAACGTTGGCGGGAGGGGGGCGGGGGAGGTTTTCTGCGCGGTGTCGGCTGGCATCGAGGGGGCCGTTGTCGTGAGGTCGGTATGGATAGCGTGGCCTTATGGGCTTGCATCGACGTGCCGAATCTTGCGGTTTCGTTCTGCGCATGCACATTGCCGTATCGCTTGACCCGTCCGTCGGTTTCGTTGGACGCTCGTCGCTTGGGGCCGATATAGTGGGCTCGTCTCGCTTTCCCGCAGGTATTTCTCATTGCCGAAAGCAAAGATTGCTGATAATGGTTGTAGAGTGCTTTGTATAAACGTCGCAGGTAGTGCAAGGCTTGTGTCTAACGAACGAAGGATACAGTCTTCGTATTCGACGCGATAGGTTCAACCAAGAGTTCTCTAATAAGCCAAGGACTTGCTTTATGCCGGGAGAATACGTCGCCGCATTAGAAAGAAAACTTACACGCGCAGCAAGTGCTGAGAAAGAGACTTCTCGTGCTGAGGATAGCTCTTGTTCGCCGGCGGCTCCCGCGCCGCCGGTTCCGCCAATGCGTAGGATGCCACGGCGTAATGGGCTTGCCGGGCGTCCTAAGCTTGGACTCTCCATCGCGCCTATTGGGTTGCCCGACCGTCTAAAGCCCGAGCTCTCTGACGAAGCTCTTTCGGCGGACGATCCAAATTTCGCACGCGAGAATGAGTATTTGGCGAAACCGCAGTCCTCGTACCAGCGGATGTCCATGATTTTGAACGATTCGACGCTGTCTCACAAGGTAGAAAGCATGGATTCGCTAGGGGAGGGCGATGTATTGATCAGGATGTCAAAAATCCCATCCGATGCAAGAACATTGAATCGATCCGGGCACGATGATCTGGTAATTCATACCGCATTTTTATTTGTCGAGAAAAAATCAACCGATGATTTCGAGTTCGCGAGAGTTGAGATGAGAGAGGCGTCGTCCCTGTGTAATTTGATAGGCTTTAATGATAAATATCAGATGGCGTTGAATCTCGACGAGACGCGTGATAAAAAGCCAGGAATTTTCCTCGAACATGGACTCACCTACAAAATACGGACAGCATCGGACAAACATACGGTTAAACAGAGGTTCGATCGCGCCATCGCGAACGAGATCAGATTTATTCGGAAGAATCAGTATGTCTACGGTAGCGGCATTGATGGCCACTATAACTGCAACACGTTCGTGGCAAACGTCCTCGTGCGGGCGTGCAAAGTGCCGGAGGGTGGGGGAGAGGGTCCCAGTGGCTCGGAGTCGGCCAACGATAACGGTACGGCAGGTGCAGACTGCGTCTAGCAGATTCGTGCATATCCCCGAGCTCGACTGCCGATCGCTTCGCCCTCGGTGGCGTGTACGGAGTGACGCGGGCCCTCGACGACCGCTTGAATCACCTTGAGCTCGTGCTTTTAACACTTACCGGAAATCGACGGCCTGGACCACCTTCAGACGGTCGAGTTCTCGCATGTTCAATGTCACCAGTGCAGTCGAATGCATGGCCGGCTCCGTCGTCCTGCGGGGAACCGCCAAGCATACCGAGGTCAAAACCCGACATTTCTATCTAGCTAGAACACGACATTTGCATATAGCCGCTACACGATTTTGTCAAACCCAGCTTCAAATGTCCGGGTGCGGGCTAAATAGAAATGTCCGGTTTTAAGGTTGTATCTCTTTCGGTTTCAAAGGCAAAGAGCGTAGAAGAAAAACGCCTGAACGGGCAGGGCGCTGACGCCTCAAGGGATGAGCCGTGCGGACCGACGCCCTGGTTTTGAAGGTTGGGCGGGGCTCAACTGCACGATGACCTCGTTCAGATCCGTTTGCGTGAATTCGCGCTGCTTCTTCGTGCCCGGCAGCCGTTCCTTGCTTCGCACCGGCACACCGTGATTGGTGCGCGAGGGCGAACCCGAAGCGCGCCGATCGTCGCGCTGCGCCTGCAGCGTCTGCGCCACCTGCAAAGCATGATTCAGACGCTTGTGCTCGATCACCGCCCCCTGATCGACCTCGGAAAGACGATCGTAGGGGACATAGGTGTCAACGCCGATTTAAATCTGACCCACTTTTCGACGATTCGCCGAAGTAAA